>CAWGTF010000010.1:0-1008138 GCA_963825425.1 uncultured Actinomycetes bacterium | reverse complement strand
GACGGTTGCGATGAGACTGGCCGCCGCGCCGACCCGCACGTTGCCGAAGCCTACACCTTGGAAGCGTTCCGGACCTGGGTCGACCGCAGCCGCACCAACCTCGGGGTCGACACGCTCGATCTGGTGCAGTTGCACTGCCCGCCCACGTCGGTCTTCGCCGACGACCGGGTCTTCGACGCGCTCGACACGTTGGTCGCGGAGGGACGCGCCGCGGCGTACGGCGTGTCCGTCGAGACTTGCGACGAGGCGCTGCGGGCGATCGCGCGCCCCGGGGTTGCGACCGTGCAGATCATCCTCAATGTGTTTCGCCGCAAGCCCTTCGAGCAGGTGCTGCCGGCCGCCGCCGCTGCCGGTGTCGGGATCATCGCTCGAGTGCCGTTGGCGAGCGGGCTGCTGTCTGGGAAGTACGACGAGCGCACCCGCTTCGCCGCGGACGATCACCGCACCTACAACCGGCATGGGGAATCGTTCGACGCCGGCGAGACCTTCAGCGGGGTGCCGTACAACGTCGGCGTCGCCGCGGCCCGAGAGGTCGCGCGCCTTACCCCGGCAGGCGCCATGACCGCGCAGTTGGCCGTGCGTTGGATCGTGGACCAACCCGGTGTCTCGACGGTGATACCCGGAGCGCGCAATGTCGAGCAAGTACAGGCGAACGCCGCGGCTGAGTTCTGGCGCCGCTCGGCGACGACCTGCTCGATCGCTTACGAGAGATCTACGATCGCGACATCCGGGAACACGTGCACGACCGCTGGTGAGTAACCCGGAAGGTGAATCCGACGATCATCAACTGTGTGGAACAGCGATGAAGCAGGACGAGCGCGCTCCGTTCGTGCGGCCCTGCAGCGAGCCCGCGTGTCGGCGTATGCCCCGGGCGAGTTCGTCGAGCAGGAGAGCTTCATGCGCGCCAGCGAGATTCGGGCCCTGGCGGTGTAGGCCGGCATCGCACCCGGGGTCTCCGTGCTCGACCTGTGCTGCGGAATTGCCGGGCCCGGGCGGTTCATCACTGCGGAGTTGGGCTGCACGTATCTCGGGGTCGACTCGAGCTCCAGCGCCATCGACATTGCCCGCCAGCGCGCCGGCGACCTGCCCTGTCGCTTCGAGGTCGCGCGGATCCCGCCGATCCCGCCCGGCCCGTTCGACGTGGTGCTCCTACTTGAGACGATGCTCGCGTTCTCCGACAAGGAGGCGCTCCTTCAGGAGATCGCACGGGCGCTCACCGACCGGCGGGCGATTCGCGTTCACCATGGAAGAGGGTCTACCCCTCACAGCGGCAGAGCGAGAGAGCATGCCGGACGCCGACACGGTCTGGCTCACTCCGCTGCAGGAGATGCTGACGTACTTGGAGCGGGTCGGGCTGGTTGTCCGCTGGCAGGATGACTGCAGCCGGTCGCACCGCGACGTCGCGGATTCGTTGATCAGCGCGTTCGCCGCCGACGCCACCGACATCGCAGAGCAGATCGGACAACAAGCACTGGACGAACTGCTGGCCGCCCACCGGCTCTGGAGCGACTGGCTGCGAGACGGGCGGGTCCGCAAAATCGCTTTCGTTGCGGAGAAAACGTAGTCGTCAGTGCGGCGACGAGAGCACGCCGGCGAGCGTGCTGGGAGGGTGCGGTCCGTAGGAGGAAAGGAAGCGGCCGCGGAACGTGTCCATCGACCACACCGGTGCCTGCGGGCTCGGGAGCAGACCGTCTTGCCAGCCCCAGGCGGAGATTCGATCCATGACCTTCGGGTCCTGGGCGATGATCGAGATCGGCACGTCGTGACTCGCGCTCGAACCGCTGACGATCGTCGCCGGCTGGTGATCGCCGAGGGCGACACCACGAGGTTCTTGTCGTGGACGTTCTGCAGCCACGAGATGAGTGCGGTCATCGAGTACTCGATCGATTGACCGTACGCGGCCTGCACGTCGTGAGCGTTGGCCCAGACCGCGCTCGGCTGCTGCCCCTGCTCCGGCATCCCGTCGAAGATCGAGCCGTCACCGAGCTCGTTCTCCGGGACCATGTGCGGCAGCGGAGCCCACGGCGTATGTGACGAGACGAGGTCGATCTCCGCCATCACCGGCGAATGCGGCTGTGCTAGCTCCAACTGCTGAAACTTTGCGAGCGTGTACTGGTCGGGCACCTTGGCGTAGCTGAAGTGCGGCCCGGTGTAGCCGACGTTGAACTGGTTGTAGATCTGGTCGTAGTGGTAGAAGGACTTTCCTTCCGGCCAGTTCTTCTCATTGGACGGCACGTCCGCGACGGTTCGCCAGCCGGCTTTGTTGAATGCGTCGCTCAGCGTGAAGCGGTTGCTCGGCGATCAGCTGGGCGTAGCGCTGCACATTGTCGACCCAAAGCCCCGTCTGCAAGGTCGAGTGCGCCAGCCAGCTGATGCCGCCGAAGGTCGGCGACGTCATGAAGGCGCTCTTTGTCGAGAATCCGGCGGCTTGCAACTCAGCTGTTCCCGATTTGAGTAACGCGTCGACCTGCGGTGAGTAGAACGACCCCTGGACGGCCACCTGGCCGTAGCTCTCGACGAACACGATGAGGACGTCCTTACCGCGCAGGCCGGTAAGCAGATCCTTGCCGGGTGTGATGGCGAACGGGTCGGGCGACTTCAGATCGGCGGCGAACGTGTGCTGGTCCTTGATGTCTGCACGGACCAGGTTCACCTCGGTACCGGCCAGCCTGGCCGTTGTCGCCGACGCGACGCTCGCTCCGCCGGAGGCCTCGACGCCGAACGCCGCGCAGCAGCGCCCAGACGACGGCGAGTGCACGTGACGGCACGAGCCGACCCAGTGCGATGCCGAGCTGCGATTGTCGTCACGTGGATGGCCGACATCGTCACGAAGACGAGCAAGAAGAGGACCAGGACGATCGCGCCGATCACGGCGACGCACGGTCCAGAGTTGGCCGACCGAGTCGTGCAGGACGCCCGACCGCAGGTCCGAAACTTGCCCAGTCACCGATGGGATTGAAGGGCGGTCGACTTCGTAAAAGAACCCCAGGTTGAGGAGCTTCACGACGGTGAGCACCGCGAATGCGGCCCCGGCGACGTCCGCCAGGATCCGCCTCCACCGCGGCGGCAGCAGCAGACCGAGAGCGACGATGACGAGCCCCTCGAGGGGGATCCGAAGGAAAGTGCCAGGCGTGACATAGCTGGGCTGGTTCGGAGAAACAAGCGCTGCCCACAGCAACCCGAACGCAAGCACGGTCGCGGTCCGCGAAATGACGATGCGCACTCGCCGTGGCCAGCTCGGGGCGATCGGGCGTCAGATCGGTGGCCCCACGTGTTGATGTGGCTTCCGAAGACGACACTTTGTCCACTCCTGACGCGCTAGCCGAGACTCGCAATCCGAGAAATCACTACCGCACAAGCAGAAGTCGCAATCGAACGACGATCCGCCACCAGCATGCTGCGCGCGTTCTCTCGCCGCAGCCACCACACGTCACGCCCGAACGACTCCGTGAGCAGGCCGAGCGCAACTACCAGCGCGGCCTCGGTGCCTCGTCGCGGCAACACATCCGCCGGCTGCGACCGTGAGCGTGATGCCTTGGATTGCCGCCACGGCTTTCCGCCAGTAGCGCGGCGGCAGCGGCGCGCGCATCCACGGCAGCAGCCAGCCGGCGACCAAGAACAGGTAGCGCGCAGCGCCGATGGCGAGCACCCACGGGCCGATCGAGTTTGAGACGTACACACTCAAGACCAAGATGAGGAACGCGTCGACCTCCCCGTCGAAACGCGCGCCCAGTGGCGACGCCGTTCCGGTGCGCCGGGCGACCCATCCGTCGACAGCGTCGAGAACCAGTGCGACGACAGAGAGCGTCACCAGTGCGGGCACGGCCGCGGGCCGGACAAACGCGTCCGCCACCAGCGCGGCCACCGCGCCGACGAGAGTGGCCCGGACGAGGGTCACCCGGTCGGCCGGCCCGAGGGCGCCCGCGCCATACCGGTCGAGTCCGCGTGCCAGCGCACACGTTCGTGGCGACGCCGCACGCAATCCCGACCAGCCAACCGCTGACAGTCAACCCGACGGTGCCGGCGAGGGCGACGAGCAACATCACCTGTGAAAGCAGCCCGACGAACGGGCCCGATCGAACCGCCGACACCCTGCCTCCGTCACCGTGGGGACACCACCTGACACGCAAGATCTGGCGCTACGGTTCAGTCGGGACCGGGAGGAGGTGACGCTCGTGCCGCGCGATGCGCTCGCATTCTGGCTCCGCGAGCCCGGCGTGGGAGAAATCCGGCCGGTGTCGCTGCCCGAGCCCGCTCCGGACGACGTGCTTGTGAAGACGCTGCGCTCGGCGGTAAGCCGCGGGACGGAAACGCTCGTGTTCCGCGGTGGCGTCCCCGCGAGCCAGTACGCCGCAATGCGCGCGCCGTTCCAGGACGGCGACTTTCCCGGGCCGGTCAAGTACGGCTACCTCAACGTGGGCGTGGTCGAGAGCGGGCCCTCGCAACTTCAGGGTCGCACCGTGTTCTGCCTGTACCCGCACCAGACCCGCTATGTCGTGCCCGCCAGTTCGGTCGTCGTCGTCCCCGACGACGTGCCGCCCGCGCGCGCGGTGCTGGCCGGCACCCTGGAGACCGCGGTCAACGCGTTGTGGGACGCGGCTCCGCTCGTCGGCGACCGGATCACGGTCGTCGGTGCCGGCATGGTGGGCTGCTGCGTCGCGCGGCTGCTCGCGCGCTTCCCCGGCGTCGACGTGACGCTCGTCGACGTCGACGCCGACCGGGCCAAGATCGCGGCCGCCCTCGGCGTCGACTTCGCGCTGCCATCGGACGCCGCAGGCGGGCGCGACCTCGTCGTGCACACCAGCGCGACGTCCGCCGGGCTGCAGCAATCGCTCGACCTCCTTGCGGCCTGAGGGCACCGTCATCGACCTCAGCTGGTACGGCGATCGCGACGTCACGCTGTCGCTAGGCGGCGCATTTCACTCCAGCCGGCTGAGCATCCGCGCCAGCCAGGTCGGTGTCGTCGCGCCAGCCCGTCGCGCGACCCGGACGACGTCCGACCGGCTGGCGCTCGCGCTCGACCTGCTGCGCGATCCCGCCTTCGACGCCTTGCTGACGGGAGCCTCGCGCTTCGAGGAGCTGCCCGACGTCATGGCCCGGCTCGCGACCGGTTCCCTGCCGGCCCTCTGCCACTCCATCACCTACGGCACTACCACGACGAGGGGTGACGTACGTGTTCAGCGTGACGGTCCGCGATCACATCATGATCGCCCACAGTTTTCGCGGCGAGGTGTTCGGACCAGCGCAGCAACTGCACGGCGCGACCTACGTCGTCGATGCCACGTTTGAACGCGAGGCGCTCGACGAAGACAACATCGTCGTCGACATCGGGCGGGCCGCCGCGGAGCTGCAGGCGGTCGCCGGCGAACTGAACTACCGCAACCTCGACGACGAACCGGCCTTCGCCGGCATGAACACCTCCACCGAGGCGCTGGCCCAGGTGATCGCCGATCGCCTCGCCGACCGGATCCACGCCGGCGCGCTCGGCGAGGGTGCGCGGGGGCTCGCCGGCATCGCGGTCACCCTGCATGAGTCGCACATCGCCTGGGCGCGTTACGAACGACCGCTGTGAAGACTGTGCACGTCGTCGTCCCGGGCGGCATCGACGACCCCGCGAGGCCGAGCGGCGGCAACGTGTACGACCGTCGGATCTGCAACGGACTCACCGCCCTGGGTTGGGACGTGCACGAACACGCAGTGGACGGCGGGTGGCCCTGGCCGGACGCCGAAGCGCAGCGTGCGTTGGGCCGCGTGATCGCCGAGCATGCCGGACGGCGCTGTCGTGCTCATCGACGGGTTGATCGCCTCGACCGTTCCGGCAGTGTTGGTGCCCCACGCGCAGCGGCTGGTGTTGGTGGTCCTCGTGCACCTGCCGCTCGGCGACGGGCCGCCAGGACACGAGGTCGCCGATGCCCGGAGCCGCGAGTGCGCCGTGCTGGCTGCGGCCACCGCCATCGTCACGACGAGCGCGTGGGCGCGCGACCTGCTTCTCGACCGATACTCGCTACGGCCGGACAACGTTGCGGTGGCCGAGCCCGGCGTCGACCCCGCCGAACTCGCGCCGGGTACGGCCGACGGCGGTCAGCTGCTCTGCGTCGCAGCGGTCACGCCGCACAAGGGGCACGACGTCCTGCTCGCGGCCCTCGCCGCCGTCCCCGAACTGTCGTGGCGTTGCGTCCTTGTCGGAACCCTCGACCGGGATCCTGACTTCGCCGATCTCCTGCACCGCCGGGCGGACGAGTCCGGCATCGGCGATCGGATCACGGTTCGCGGGCCCGCGCACGGGCGACGAACTCGACCGGGCTTATGCCGCCGCCGACGTGCTCGTGGTCGCCTCGCTCGGCGAGACCTACGGGATGGTCGTCACCGAGGCGCTCGCGCGCGGCCTGCCGGTGATCGCGACGGCCGTCGGTGGGCTTCCGCACACGCTCGGCCGCACAGCCGATGGGCGCCGGCCAGGTCTGCTCGTCGCGCCGGGTGACGCGCCAGCGCTCGCCGCCGCACTCTCGAGCTGGCTGGGCGATGCCGAGCTGCGGCGCGGCCTTCGCCTGGCTGCGCTGGAGCGTCGCGCGACGTTGTCCGGCTGGCCGGCGACCGTCGAGCGGGTCGCGCACATACTCACCGAAGCCGCGTCGTGAACGCCGTCGTGCCACCAGTGGTCACGGTCAGCCCGGCCTGGCTCGCGTTGCGCGAGCCGGCCGACGCCGCTGCTCGAGCCACCGATTTGGTCGCGAAGGTCCGGCACCTCTTGCCGGCGAGCCTCCCGGTCGTGGTGCACGATCTCGGCTGCGGCACCGGCTCGATGGCGCGTTGGCTTGCCCCGCAGCTTTCCGGGCCGCAGCACTGGGTGATGTACGACAGGGACGCCGATCTGCTCGCCCGAGCGGCCGTCGATGTTCCACCGCTGACTGACGACGGCTCGCGGGTCACCGTCGAGACGCGGCAACGTGACATCACCCGCCTTGACCAGCGCGATCTCGCTGGCGCGTCGCTGATCACGGCGTCCGCATTGCTCGACATGCTGACCGCCGCTGAGGTCGAGCGGATCGCCCGTTCTTGTGTCGAGGCAGGTTGCCCAGCATTGCTGACCCTCTCGGTCATCGGCCGCGTTGCCCTCACGCCGTCCGACCCGACTGGACGACGCGATTGCGTCGGCTTTCAACGCCCACCAACGCCGCGGTGAAGGTGACGGTCGGCTGCTCGGGCCGGACGCCGTGGGTGTGGCAGCCGATATGTTCGCCAGGTTGGGCGCCGAGGTGGTCATCGCGCCGAGCCCCTGGCGGCTCGGCTGCCGGCGATGCGGCACTCACCACCGAGTGGTTCAAGGGCTGGGTTGGTGCGGCCTGTGAGCAGCGACCCGAGCTCACCGCCGCGACGCGCGGGTACGTCGAGCGGCGGCTCGCCGATGCGACCGCCGGGCGGCTGCGCGTGACCGTGCACCATCACGACCTGCTGGCCGTGCCGCGTGAGCCACCGCGCGACCGGTGAACGGGATCCGCCATGCGTGCGTATGTCTTCACAGGAGCCTCTAAGAGCGGAAGGCGGCGTCGGTGGGTGATCGTCCCTACACCCTGCTGAGCTGCGGCATGTCGATCGACGGCTACCTCGGCAGCGCGAACATGAAACCGCTCCAGCTGTCCAACGACGCCGACTTCGACCGGGTCGACGCAGTGCGCGCCATGTGCGACGCGATCCTCGTCGGCGCGGAAACGGTCCGCAACGACAACCCACGACTCCTGATTCGGTCACGGTCACGGCAGGATGAGCGGCTCGCTCGCGGACAGGCGCCGACGCCGATGAAGGTCACCGTCACCGGGCGTGGACAGCTCGACCCGCGTGCTGACTTCTTCGCCACCGGCAACATCGAGAAGGTGGTCTATTGCGCGAGTGCGAAGGTGGACGAGGCTCGAGCCCGGCTCGGCGCGGTGGCAACCATCGTCGACGGCGGTGAGCCGGTCGACATGCACAGGATCAGCGAGGACCTGCACGCACGCGGCGTCCAGCGATTGATGGTCGAGGGCGGTGGCACGGTTCATACGCAGTTCCTCACCGCCGACCTGGCCGACGAACTGCATCTCGTCGTTGCACCGTTCTTCGTCGGTGACTCACGGGCTCGGCGGTTCGTGAGTGACGGGCTGTTCCCATGGAATTCGCATCGGCGGGCAACGCTGGCCGAAGTGCGGCAAATCGACGACGTAGTGCTGCTGCGTTACGCGCTCTCGCCGCGGTTTCGCGCGGACTGACAACGAGGAGGCCCGGTGCGACCATCTCCGCCCAAGGCAACGATCCGCACGCAGGTGGTGCTGCCGCTGCGGTTCGCCGATGGGTACGCCACGCCCGCGCGTGTCTTCACCTTCAACAACCTGGTCGACGGACGAGAGCATCTGGCGTTAGGCCTCGGCACCAGGGCGCGGGCGTGCACCATCGACACCGGCGCGGCAACCGTGCCCCTCGTCCGGCCGCACAGCGAGTGCCTCACCGGCGACGTCTTCGGCAGCCAACGATGCGACTGCGGGCCGCAACTGCGCGAGGCGGTCGAGCGGATCGCAGACGCCGGCGGCTACCTGCTCTACCTTCGGCAGGAAGGGCGCGGGATCGGCCTCTACGAAAAGGTCGATGCGTACCTCCTTCAGGACGCGGGCCTCGACACGTATGAGGCGAACATCGCCCTCGGACATGCCGCGGACGAGCGCGACTACACGGTTGCTGCCCAGATGCTGGGCGCCCTCGCAGTGCCGAGCGTCGTGCTGCTCAGCAGCAACCCGGATAAGGTCGCACAGCTCACTGCGCTCGGGGTGACCGTGACCGGGCAAGTACCGACGCATGTGCATCTGTCCGACGCGAATGCGGGCTACCTGGCAGCGAAGGCGCAATGGGGCGCTCGTCTGCTCGAC
This sequence comes from uncultured Actinomycetes bacterium, assembly GCA_963825425.1. GTDB lineage: Bacteria > Actinomycetota > Actinomycetes > Acidothermales > Acidothermaceae > PALSA-607. The sequence continues at coordinate 999,244 of CAWGTF010000010.1, read as the reverse complement.
ACTCCCGCTGGCATCAACGCAATCGCAATCAACACAAGGGCTGCCCGATGACATTTCGAACCGAGAGCCGTATCGCCATCGCCAGCAGCGTCCACGACGTTTGGGCTTATATGTGTGACGTCCGACGGTGGCCGGAGTGGGCGCCAACAGTTCTCGAATGCCGGGTTCGCGGAGGTACTCCGCTGCAGCCCGGCTCGTGGCTGGATCAGCGGGCGAAGGGAGTACTCGGGTTGACTCGCGGCCGCAGCCAGCAGGTGACCACTGTCGATGGACCCCGCTACATGGCGTTCGCCGGGCCGCTGGGTACTTCTGCGGCGCGCTGGGGAATGGAACTCGAGCCGATCGACGACACGCAGACCGACGCCATGATGTGGATTGAGGTCGACCTCGCGGGCATCATGCGCGCGATCCCCAGCCGCTCTCTCAAACGCAGAATCCAACGGGTAAGCGATCTCGAGATGGTGGCGATCAAGTCGGCGGTCGAGTCGGATACGCGTGGCGCGCGGTTGTACCGCAACGCTACGGAGCTCGAGGAGCACACGTGACCCAGACCGGCCGTACGCAAGAGCGGCTGATCGAGACATACCGCAAGAAGGCGAAGCACTACGACCTCACCTCCCGGCTCTACCCTGCGCCCGGCTACCCGCAGCGAGCGCAACGTCGCCGCGCCGTACAGGCACTCGGACTTCGCCCAGGTGACACCGTGATCGACATCGCATGCGGCACCGGCCTGAACTTCTCGCTCATCGAGGAGATGATCGGTCCCGACGGCCGGATCGTCGGCGTCGATCTGACCGACGCGATGCTCGAGCGGGCCCAGGATCGGATCAGGACCAAACGGCTGGAGCAATATCAGCCTCGTGCAAGCCGACGCGGTCGACTTCGACTTCCCAACCGAGGTCGACGCGATCCTCTCCACGTACGCCCTGACACAGGTGCCCGACTGCGCAGCGGTGATCGCCCACGGCGCCGCGGCCCTCTCCGCAGGCGGCCGCTGGGTCGTGCTCGATCTCAAGGTTCCCGCCAACGTGCCTCGGCGGCTCGCACAGCTTGGAACTGCAGTTGTGCGGCCTTTCGCATCCATAGATGAGTGGATCATGCGCCGCCCGTGGGAGGCGATTCGCGCAAGCTATGCAGGACGAACTGCCGACTTCTCCTGGACCGAGTTGTTGTTCGGGACCGCATTCCTCGCTGCCGGGTCGCGCGGCCCCGTCCCGTCGCGGTTTCGTGCTACCGGGTCAACTTGGGGTCGCCGAACCCGTTCGGGTTGACGCGAGCGAACTCCACTGGTGCGTCGTCCGCCAGCCTTCGCACGGCGGAGATCCCTCCGTCGTCCGACACGACGAGTGCTGACGACGGAGCGTGACTCGCACAGAACGCGATCGCAGATCGATGCCGTCCTCCTCCGAGCTGATCGGAGAGCACTGTGTGGCCGGTACCGTCCGGGCCGTACTCGACTACCGCGATCGGCTCCTTCGGCAGATCGATGAATGCCCCGAAGCCAAGCACCTGACCATCGCCCGCAACGACGATTGCCCCGTCGACACCGGCCAGGTTCCCAATCGAGTAGCCCCAAGGCTGACGGTGCTCGTACTTCGATATCTCACCAAGAAGGTCCGGCTGCCCCTCGACCGGATAACCGACGGTGAGACCGTCAGACAGCCTCGCGCCCGGGGCAACTGCCCACAGCGATCCACCGTGGCCTTGCTCAGCGATAGATCCGTGCGGCGCTGCCGATAAGCAGTCGCAGGCCCTTCGATCCGAAGCAGCTGGTGACCCAGTCGGCCGCGGCGTCTGCGCGCAACCCGGCACGCGACAAGAGACTCAGTTCGCCACCGCGCAAAGTGCCGAGCTGGAACGACGACCACAAGAACTCCAGGCGTTGCCTGGGCCTTCGAGACCACGTGGAACGCGTGTGGCACAGCACCGCGGAAGTGGAACACCCCGATACCGACGATTGCCGGGTCGGGCAGGAAGTCCAGCGCCAGAAAGCTGGCCAGCCGGTCGTGGGCATGTGCCAGCTTGACGAACCTTCGTAGGTTGGCGATGTCGAGCGGCACGGGTTCTCGTAGGCGGTGCGTCGCCAGCAGCGTCTCTACCTCGGTGGGCCTGTAGGCAACTCGAAACCGCGTGGGTCGCTGCTCCTCAGTCTCGATCGACGCCCAGAAGAGCGGGTCGATGATCGAGGCGATCTGCGCCTCGGTCGGGAGCGGAGCCGTCTTGACCGACTCGGCCAGCTTCTCGTCGGCGGACAATTCGCGATCGAGACTCGGAAAACCGATCGAGGCGGCGAACCCGCGAATCTCAGCCATCAGTTCGGCGGCAATGGACGCTGCGCCGATCATGCGGTCACTGTATCGACCAGATGTGCGACCGATCGCCGAGGCCACGACTCCTCACGGCAGCCGTGCCCGCCCATAGGAGGGATGCACCGGCGCGCACCGCGCGTTGACGTACCCTGATTTGCGGTCTGAAGGCGGCAACGCGGGGTTTGAATCCTGTCGGCGCTACTCGATGCCACAGGTCATCAGGGTCCTGCGTCTTGCTGATAGGCGGCGATTTGTGCTTACCAAGGTCGCCGTCTTCGCCCTCGGGGGAACGATCGCGAGCTCTGTGGAACCTGGCGGCGCCGCGCTCGTCGGCCTGAGCGGAGTCGAGCTACTTAACACCGTGCCTGGAGTCACAGCGGTTGCCGATGTCGACGTATTCACCGTGGCGATGGCGCCGTCCGGCGATCTGCGCCTTCGCCACTTGTTCGACCTTCGCGACCAGGTTGCTCGAGCTATCCGCTCGGGAATGCAGGGCGTTGTCGTCACGCAGGGAACAGACACACTCGAGGAAACCGCATATGCGTTCGAGTTATTGACCTCGTTCGACGAGCCGGTGGTCTTCACCGCAGCGATGCGCAGTTCAGACGCGCTCGGCGCAGACGGTCCGGCGAACCTCATGGCAGCGGTGCGGGTGGCCGCAAGTTCAGACGCCCGAGCTTGCGGTGTGCTCGTTGTCATGAACAACGAGATTCACAGCGCTACTGACGTGCGCAAGATGCACACCAGCTCGACTGCGGCGTTTGCCTCACCGCTGGTCGGGCCAGTTGGCTACGTCACCGAGGGCAGGGTGCGGGTGCTGAGGAAACCTGCTGGGCGGGTGACGGTCGACGTATCACGGGATGCCGAAGATGCGCGGATCGCACTGGTGACCGTCGGATTTGACGACGACGATCGCCTTATCGGTGCGGTGCCCGGGCTCGGGTATGACGGGCTCGTGCTCGCAGCGCTGGGCGGTGGGCACGTCCCGAGCTGGACGGTCTCAGCCATCGAGCGCGTCGCAGCAGAGATCCCGACGATTCTCGCGTCGCGCACGGTGGGCGGTGAGTTGTTGCGCCATAGCTATGGGTACGCCGGCTCGGAATCCGATCTGCTCGCGCGCGGATTGATATCGGCTGTCGGGCTCAGCGCTACGAAGGCGCGGGTCCTACTTCGGCTGTTGCTTGTCGCGGGCGTGCAACGCGATCAAGTTGCGCGGTGCTTTGAGGAGGCGGCGGAACCGGCCACCGCCGCCGATCGTAGGTACCCAGGATGACGTCGATCATTAGGCTGCACGTCGCGTTGTCGGAGCAGCTAGATTTGCGACCGTGAAAATATCATCCGCGGATGTTGTCGTTACTAGTCCGAGCCGCAACTTCGTCACGCTGAAGGTTACGACCGACGACGGCGTTACCGGGCTCGGCGATGCGACACTCAATGGCCGCGAGCTCGCGGTCGCGACGTATTTGACCGAACACGTGGTTCCGCTGCTCATCGGCAAGGATCCGCATCGGATCGAAGACACGTGGCAGTTTCTGTACCGCAGTGCGTACTGGCGTCGCGGCCCAGTAACGATGGCCGCGATCGCCGCCGTCGACATGGCCCTTTGGGACATCTTGGGCAAGGTGGCCAATCTGCCTGTGTACCAGCTGCTCGGGGGAGCGTCCCGAAACGGGCTTCTCGCCTACGGGCACGCGTCGGGTTTGACGATTGCAGGAGTAAGTGAGTCTGTCCACGAGCACCAGGAGCTCGGCTACCGAGCCATTCGGGTACAGAGTGCGGTGCCTGGGATCGGCGCGATTTACGGCGTCGCGGCACAGGCCCAGGTCTCTGGCGAACGGTACGACTACGAGCCCGCGGGCAGGGGTGCGTTTCCCGTCGAGGAGGACTGGGACACGAGGGCCTACCTGCGGCACGTGCCGACCGTGTTCGAAGCGGTGCGTCACGAGTTCGGGCCCGAGCTGGTGTTGCTTCACGACGGTCACCATCGGATGACGCCGATTCAAGCAGCGAAGCTCGGCAAGGCGCTCGAGCCGTACGACTTGTTCTGGCTCGAAGACTGCACACCCGCCGAGAACCAGGAGGCACTGCGCCTCGTTCGCCAGCACACGACGACGCCGCTGGCGATCGGAGAAGTCTTCAACACCGGATGGGACTTCCAGGTGCTCGTGAGGGAGCAGCTCATCGACTACATCCGGGCTGCGTCCACGCACTTCGGCGGCATCACGCCGCTGCGCAAGGTCATGGACTACGCGGCGCAGTATCAGATCAAATCAGGCTTCCACGGTCCGACCGACGTCTCTCCCGTCGGCCTGGCAGCAGAGCTCCATGTCGGGCTCGCGATCCACAACTTCGGGATCCAGGAGTACATGCAACACAGCGACAAGACCAACACCGTGTTCGAACAATCCATGACCTTCGCCGACGGCTATCTCCACCCCGGTGACCGGCCAGGACTTGGCGTCGAGCTGAATGAGGAGGCCGCGGCCGCCTTTCCGTACCAGCAGGCATATCTGCCCTACAACCGACTCGCGGACGGCACCGTGCACGACTGGTGAGGTCGATCCGCGACCTTGATCTTGCGCTCAGTTAGTGCCCGCGGTGATCTCCTGGTAGCTGCTGTCGTCCTTTTCGCGAAGCAACTCTTCGTCGGAAATCAGGTGGTGCAGTACGTCGTCGCGAGGCTGCCAGCCGGCCTCAAGACGGTCCAGCACCAACGCGTTGCGGGTACGGATCACTTGCTCAGCGAGCCGGACGATTTCGGCGTGTGCGGCGTGGCGGTGTTCTGCCTCTCGAAGGGCCGCGGTAGCTCGCTGCCAGGCGTTGAATGGTGCCGACGGATTCGGTTGTGCATTGCTTTGGACGGCGGCCACCTGGGGTTCACCACCTTCGCACGCTACGGGAATTGGCGCGACGGCTCTTGCCCGAAGCCCACCCGAATGTACACACGGATTTCGTAGGGTAATCCCCTCTGGGTCAACTCGACGCCGAAGGTTGCCACGTGAACGACGGGCTCTGAACAGGTGCAATCCCCGCGTCGGTCGCCTGCCGAGGTCGACGGAGTCCTGTTTGATCCCGGGCCGATCAGGTCCTTGAGCGTGGCGAGCTTCGGTGGACGGGCGAGGCCCGCCATGGTGCAACTCACGCGCGGACGCTGGGACGATCAGGGCGACGTCCCCAACCCGAGCTGCTCGACGAGCAGTCCACGAGCAGCGAGCAGTAGGTCAGCTGCCCGACCTCGAAGCGTTGGGCCGCTTGGACGCCCGTCTTTGGCTACCCGGTCTGCCACGGGTGATCGTCACGCAACAGCGACCGGGTGCCGGATCGAGGTTGGCCTGCCACACAGTCCCGTCGAGTGCATTGAGTAGCCCACCACGAGGTCGAGGTTGATGCCGCACACGAGTTGCGGGTAGTCCTGCACCAAGCTGTGGAACGGGCAATTGGTGAGCGTGATGCAGGTCGCGCTGGCGTTCGGCTGGTAGCCGTTCTCGTCGAGAACCTCGCAGATCGCGCCCGTCACGGTGGCCTGCGTAGGACGCGGCCCTGCCGTCTCGGTGGCGTCCTGGCCGAGCCTGGTGCCGTTCGTGAGCGCTGCGCGGTGCAATGCCTCGGGGAGTGGCGCACCGGACTGCAGCGGCGGTCGTGATCGCCTCAGCCATGATGCGCCCGGCTAGGTCGTAGTGGCGCTCGGGCAAGCTCACGGCGATGTCGGCTGCGGCGCGGCGGTAGTACTTGGTCGGACGACCCGCACCCGGTCCGCTGCGGCCGGCCGGGCGGCGGTAATCAACCTCGAGTAGGCGATCGGCTTCGAGTCGGTCGAGATGGAACTTCGCGACGTGGTGCGCGACGCCGACCCCGGCGGCGGCCTGCTCACGGCTGACCGGTTCCGCTTGAGCGACGACGTAGCGGTACAGCGTCGCGGCGGACTGGCTCGCCGAGCGACGCGACGCTGCGCAGGGCAGTGTCGACCCGTGTCTGGTGCTCTGACGTGCGCATAGCCGCTCCCTTCGCGATTTCTAAAAGGTACTCCTGTTGACGAAAGAATGACAACGGTCTAACGTGCAAAGAACTAGCCGATAGAGGAGTGTGCGATGACAGTGACGCAAGTTCAGCCCCGGTTGCAGTCGGGCCGCGGGCTGCGCATCGCCGACTCCAACCCGCCGATCGATCTCGCCGGTGCGCAGCTCGCCGTGCGAGACCTGCTCATCGCCCTTGGTCAGGACCCGGACTCAGAGCATCTGCGCGAGACACCGCGTCGGGTCGCCAGCGCGTACGCCGAACTGCTTACGCCGCAGGCTTTCGACCTCACGACGTTCGCCAACGACGAAGGCTACGAGGAGCTTGTCGTCGCTCGCGACATTCCTTTCCAGTCGCTGTGTGAGCACCACATGCTGCCGTTCCACGGAGTGGCGCACGTCGGGTATCTGCCCGATCAGCGCATCGTCGGACTGTCGAAGTTGGCCCGCATCGTCGACCGGTTTGCCCGGGGATTGCAGGTGCAGGAGCGGTTGACGAAGCAGGTTGCCGACTGGCTCGACTCCAATCTGCACCCCAAGGGTGTCGGGGTGGTCATCGAGGCGGAACATCAGTGCATGACCTTGCGCGGCGTGCGAGCCCACGAATCGCGGACCATAACCTCGGCCCTGCAGGGTCACCTGCGCCACGACACTGCTGCTCGCCTCGAGTTCTTTGCACTGACCAGCCGCTAGGCGCTCTCCTGCTCAGAAGGGCCGCTCCATGGTGACGTCCGACACATTCGTGATCGTCGGTGCCGGGCTCGCCGGTGCCAAAGCTGCGGAAACCTTGCGCAAGCAGGGTTTTGACGGCCGGCTGGTCATGCTCGGCGCCGAACACCATGCGCCTTATGAGCGGCCACCGTTGTCCAAGGACTACTTGATGGGCAAGATGCCGCGCGAGAAGGTCTTCGCGCATGCCCACCACTGGTACGCCGAGCAGCACGTCGAGTTGAGGTCTGGGCAGGCGGTCACTGGCCTTGACCGCGACACGTGCGAGGTCCGGCTTGCAGATGGGTCCGTTGTCAGCTACGACAAGCTACTCCTGACGACGGGGGCGAGCCCGCGCGAGCTTCAGGTGCCCGGTGCGGGCGCCGCTGGCGTGCACTACCTGCGGACGCTCGACGACTCCGACGTGTTGCGGTCGACCCTCGCCACCGCCTCGCGGTTGGTGGTAATCGGGGCAGGCTGGATCGGTTTGGAAGTCACCGCGGCGGCCCGCCTGGCCGGCGTTGAGGTCACTGTCATTGAAACGGCGGAACTGCCGTTGCTGCGCGTGCTCGGTCCGGAGGTGGCCCAGGTCTTCGCCGACCTGCACCTGGACCACGACGTGGATTTCCGCTTCAAAGCTTCACTCGCAGAGATCCTCACAGACAACGGGGTGGCAACCGGCGTCCGGCTGAGCGACGGTACGACGATCGCGGCCGACGCTGTGCTCGTGGCGGTGGGCGCTGGCCCTAACGTGCAACTTGCGGAGGCCGCGGGGCTGCACGTTGACAATGGCGTTGTCGTCGACGCCGCGCTGCGGACCAGCGACCCCAACATCTTTGCCGCCGGTGACGTGGCGAACGCGTTCCATCCGCTGTACGGCCGACACATCCGGGTCGAGCATTGGGCCAACGCACGGCAGCAACCGAAAGCGGCGGCAGCGTCCATGCTGGGAAACGATGCCTCGTACGACGAGCTGCCGTACTTCTACACCGATCAGTACAACCTCGGCATGGAATACGTCGGCTTCGTCGAGCCTGGCGGCTACGACCGAGTGGTTTTCCGCGGCGATGTCGCGGGCCGCGAGTTCATCGCGTTCTGGCTTTCGAACGACCGCGTTGTCGCAGGCATGAATGTCAACGTGTGGGATGTCGTTGAACCGATCAAGGCAATCATCCGATCGGCAGCGGCCATACCTGCGAACCAACTAGCTGATGCCGGCGTTGCTCTCACCGACCTGGCTACTAACAACTAGCCGTTACCCTGGGTCGTGACAAGCACCAATACGGGAAAGGTCACGTATGACTGGCGAACAACGCCACATCGCGCTCGTCGCGCATGACAACAAGAAGTTGGATCTGCTCAACTGGGCGGACTTCAACCGCCTCACGCTGTCTAAGCACGTGCTGTATGCCACAGGTACTACCGGCACGATGTTGGAGCACGAACTCGGCCTGCACGTGCATCGGTTCTTGTCCGGTCCTGTTGGCGGCGATCAGCAGATCGGCTCCAAGATTGCCGAGGGCCTCATCGATCTGCTGGTGTTCTTCTGGGATCCTCTCGAGCCGCAACCGCACGATCCCGACGTGAAAGCGCTGCTGCGCATCGCTGCGGTGTGGAACATCGGTGTTGCGTGCAACCTCGCGAGTGCAGACCTGATGATCTCGTCGCCGTTGTTGGCTGGTCCGTACGAGCGGTTCCGGCCCGACTACGGTGACGTGCCGTCGTCCATTTTGGCTGCGGCCAGCTGAACCCGCCGTCCTTGAGTCTGTCCGCCGTTGTTGCCAGGTTGCGAGCGGCTGGTTGCGTCTTTGCCGAGGATGAGGCATCGCTGTTGATCGAGGCGGCACCGACGGCGTCCGACCTTGCACGGCTTGTCGAGCAACGAGTCTCCGGCTTGCCCCTTGAACAGGTGCTCGGTTGGGCGGAGTTCTGTGGGCAACGGATCGCCATCGACCCTGGGGTATTCGTGCCGCGCCGCCGCAGTGAATTCCTGGTTCGGCACGCCGCGGCAGTAACGCGTCCGGGCGCAGTAATCGTCGATCTGTGTTGCGGTTCAGGTGCAATCGGCGCTGCGCTCGCCGCCGTCCAACGCATTGAATTGCACGCCGTCGACGTCGACCCCATCGCCGTGCAGTGCGCGGGTCGCAATGTCGAGGGCCGGGTGTACCAGGGCGACCTTTACGAGCCATTGCCTATGACGTTGCAGGGTCGGGTCGACGTGCTCGTTGCAAACGCGCCGTACGTGCCAACCGACGAGATCGCGTTCATGCCCCCGGAAGCTCGCCTGTACGAACCGCAAGTGGCGTTGGACGGCGGGGCGGACGGTCTTGCTATCCAGCGACGGGTCGTTGCCGGCGCACCGCTTTGGCTCGCGCCCGCGGGCACGCTGTTGATCGAGACGAGCGGCCGACAAGCAGCGCACACGGCGGACATGATGGTGCGAGTGGGTATGGCGCCACGCGTCGTGAAGTCCGACGAACTCGACGCGACCCTCGTCATCGGAATTCGTGCTAGCTGAGGGCCGGGTCTCCCGGCAGGCAGCGGATCGCGTGCAGTGCTCCGCGCAGTGCGGTCGGGCCGGCTGAATAGGGAATCAGCACCGTCGAGCCGCGACGCAGCTCGAGTTGTGACCTCGCGGTCGTCAGACTGCCTTCTCCTGCGAGCACGATCAACACGGCGTACTGCGCGTCGAACTCGACGACGTCGGTCGCGACGAGCTCGTGGGCCTGGAAGAACGGCAGCGCTTGCGTGGGAAACAGTGCCTCGACGCCGCGCGGACTTGGTGTGGCGCGCCGCACGCAAACGGCGAGATCGGTGTCGGAGAACTGATGTCGGTTGAAACACTGCAACGACACCTGCGCGCTCATGCCGAGTTGCTCGGCACGGCGATCCGGCATGCCGAAGTCTCGCCACTCGAGCATCACGGAGAAGTCGGTCGGTTCCTGAAGTTCGACGATGAAGGCGCCGGCGCCGATGGCGTGCGGCGTCCCGGCCGGTACGAAGATCGCATCACCGGTCTGCACGCTGAGGCGATTCATCGAGCCGAGAATCTCCGCGCTGTTCTGGTTCACGAACCAGTCACCCAGCTCGGCGGGCTCGATGTCGCGGTTGAAGCCGAGATAGACGTGCGGGTCGCCACCCGCGGTCCCGATGATGATCCAGGCCTCGGTCTTCCCGAACGCCGAACCGAGGTGGTGGCCGGCGAACGCACGATCAGGATGGCAGTGCACCGGCAAGCGTTCGCCCGCGTCGAGGAGCTTGACGAGCAGCGCCGGGTTGGCACCGAATCGGGCGATGTGCGCGGGGCTGAAGAACTGGTCCGGGCGGGCCGTCACGGCATCGCTCAGCCACTCGCCGTCCGGCAGTCGGGTTGCACCGTCCAAGGTGCCGAACTTTGACAGCGTCGATGCGATCCAGTCTTCGGGTGTGCGAGCGGGGTCTTCGGGGAATGTCGAGCTGGGCCGCGAAACTGCCGCCGACGGCTGGCCGCGGAAGGCCTTGATCTGCGGTCCGCCGAGATAGAACTGCTGCGGCTGGTTCGCGGGCAGGCTCACTGGCTCCATCAGGTACCGCTCCTGGCTAGGCTCGTCTCGCCGCGGCCAACCGTAGCGGCAGCGAGTGCCGCCGGCCCGACTGGATGCAACAAAGGAGCATGCCAAACAGATGACGCGAACCTTCCCGGCCACCTTTACGTGGGGCACCGCGACAGCGGCTTATCAGATTGAAGGCGCGGTCGCCGAGGACGGCCGCACCCCGTCGATCTGGGACACGTTCAGCCACACACCCGGCAAGGTTCTCGCCGGCGACAACGGTGACGTGGCCGCGGATCACTACCACCGTTACGCCGCCGACGTCGAGCTCATGTCGGAGCTCGGAGTGGGGTCGTATCGCTTTTCGGTGTCGTGGCCCCGCGTGATCCCGACCGGGACGGGTGCGGTCAACCCGAAGGGGATCGATTTCTATTCACGTCTTGTTGATCGGCTGCTGGCGAAAGGGATTTCCCCGGCGCTCACCTTGTACCACTGGGATCTGCCGCAGGAATTGGACGACGCCGGCGGGTGGACCGCGCGCGACACCGCCTACCGTTTCGCCGACTACGCGGCCGCCGTCGCGGCGGCACTCGGAGATCGGGTGCCGCTCTGGACGACGCTGAACGAGCCGTGGTGCTCGGCGTTTCTCGGCTACGCCGGGGGTGTTCACGCACCGGGCCACACAAGCGGTGCGCGAGGCATTGGCGGCAACCCACCACCTGCTGCTTGGGCACGGCCTCGCCGTTGCGCAGCTGCGGTCCGTCGTGTCGCCGTCCGCCAAGCTCGCGATCACCCTGAACCCGGCGATGGCGAGGCCGGCGACGCAATCGGCCGACGACGTGGCGGCGTGCCGGAAGGTCGACGGGCTGCAAAACCGCGTCTGGCTCGACCCGCTGTTCCACGCGCGCTACCCCGAGGACGTCGTCGAGTTCACTTCGGGATTCTGCGACTGGGCATTCGTGCAGGACGGTGACCTCGCGACCATCGCCACGCCGTTCGACGTCCTCGGCGTGAATTACTACAACCCGCTGATCGTCGGGCACTTTGCCGGCGACGGCGAGCGGGCTCGCGCCGATGGCCACGGCAACACGACAGGCAACCCCTGGCCCGGCTGTGAGGACACCCAGTTCATCGACCTGCCGGGAAGGCACACGTCGATGGGCTGGCCGGTCGACGCCACCGGGTTGCACGAGCTTCTCGGCAGACTCTGGGCCGACTATCGCAAGCCGATGTTGATTACAGAGAACGGCGCGGCGTACGAGGACGACGTGTCTGCAGACGGTGCGGTGCACGATCCCGATCGGGTGCGCTACCTCCACGAGCATCTCGTCGCGTTGCACGACGCTATCGCCGACGGCATCGACGTGCAGGGCTACTACGTGTGGTCGCTGCTGGACAACTTCGAATGGTCGTACGGCTATTCGAAGCGGTTCGGCATTGTCCGGGTCGACTACGAGAGCCAGCTGCGGACGCCGAAAGACAGCGCGCGCTTCTACGCCGACGTCGTCCGAGCAAACGCGGTGCCGCCGCTGTAAGACATGCGGCACTGCGTAGGCTGCAGTGGCCGATCAAATTCTCCGCCCGGCAAACAATTTGGAGTTCTCATGACCGAAACGGCTCGCACCACGCAGCTCTGGTGGCGCGATGCTGTGATCTATGAGATCTACGTGCGCAGCTTCGCCGACTCAGACGGCACTGGTGTCGGGGATCTGCGCGGCATCACCGCGCGGTTGCCACAACTCTCCGGCCTCGGCATCGACGCTGTCTGGCTGACGCCGTTCTACCGGTCGCCGATGGTCGACGGCGGTTACGACGTGGCTGACTATGAGGATGTCGAACCAGCACTCGGCACCCTCGGCGACTTCGATGTGTTGCTCGCCACCGCCCATGACCTGTCGCTCAAGGTCATCGTCGATCTGGTTCCCAACCACACGTCCGACCAGCACCCATGGTTTCAGGCAGCTCTCGCGGCCGGGCCCGGATCGCCCGAGCGGGCGCGCTACATCTTCCGAGACGGCCGAGGGCCGGGCGGCAATGAGCCGCCTAGCGACTGGGTGGCGAATTTCGGTGGCTCTTCGTGGACGCAGGTCGCCGACGGTCAGTGGTACCTGCACATGTTCGCCCCGGAGCAACCTGATCTCGACTGGTCGAACCCGGTGGTTGGACGAGTCGTTCGAGTCGATTCTTCGATTCTGGCTCGACAGGGGGGTCGATGGCTTCCGCATCGATGTCGCACACGGAATGGCGAAGAACCTGACACCACCCCTGCCGGATCTCGGCTCGCTGTCCGTTGATCGGCAGTTGCGCTATGAGGTGGTCGACCATCCGCTCTGGGACCGCGACGAGGTGCACGACATCTTCCGGAAATGGCGGCGGATTCTCGATGAGTACAGCCCGCCGCGAATAGGTGTCGCCGAAGCGTGGGTGATGCCGGGTCGGCGCGCGCGCTACGTCCGGCCGGACGAACTGCATCAGGCGTTCAACTTCGATTTTCTCCAGACCCCGTGGGAATGTGGCGCACTCGCCGAGGTGATCGAGTCATCGCTACGTGAAGCCGGTGCAGTCGGGGCCACCGCGACCTGGGTGCTCTCGAACCACGACGTCGTGCGGCACTTGAGTCGCTACGCGTTGCCGTCGTCGGCCGACCTTCGGTCGTGGCTGCTGAGCAACGGCACCGATCCCGCGCCCGACCTGGCTGCCGGCCTGCGGCGGGCCCGGGCCGCGGCGCTGCTGATGCTCGCGCTGCCTGGCTCCTCTTGCATGTATCAAGGTGAGGAACTCGGACTCCCCGAGGTCGCTGACATCGCGCCGCAGTATCTGCAAGACCCGACATGGGAGCGTTCAAACCATCAGGACAAGGGTCGCGACGGGTGCCGGGTGCCGCTGCCCTGGGAACCGGCCGGTCCGTCACTCGGCTTCAGTTCCGTCAGCGGCTGGATTCCGCAGCCACCAGATTGGGCCGAGCTTTCCTGGGGAGCAGAAGACGGCAACGACGGATCGACACTCGAGCTTTATCGCAGCGCGCTGGCGTTGCGACGCAAGTTCGGCGCCGACGAGGTCTTGACCTGGCTCACAAAAGGCCCGACGACCCTCTCGTTCGCCCGGTCGAACGGTCTCGTGTGCATCGTGAACTTCGGTGCGCAGTCAGTCGACATCCCCGCTGGACAACTGTTGTTGGCAAGTGCCGACCTCGCCGATGGCGGCCAGCTTCCGACCGATACTGCGGCTTGGGTTCTTACGAACTAAAGAACGTCGGCGCTGCAGCACGAGGGGTTCGCCATCGCTGGATCTACGCTGGGCGTCATGACCACGTCAAGCCCGGACGCCGATGAGCTGGCGGTGGGCCGGATCCTGGTCGTCGATGACGACCCGACGGTCAGTGACGTGGTCGCGCGATATCTGCGGCGCGAGGGCTATGAGGTCACGCTAGTAGGGGACGGGCCGTCCGCGCTCGAGTCAGCGGCCGCGGAGTCACCCGATCTCGTCGTGCTCGACATCATGTTGCCGGGCCTTGACGGGCTTGCCGTTTGTCGAACACTGCGCGAGCGCAGCCCGGTTCCGGTGATCCTGCTGACGGCGCTTGGTAACGAGACAGACCGCATCATCGGTCTCGAGGTCGGCGCCGACGACTACGTGACGAAGCCTTTCAGCCCGCGCGAACTTGTGCTGCGGGTGGCATCGGTGTTGCGGCGAGCTCGCACACCTGCGCCGTTGCGGTCCGCGGCCCGCAACGGACTCGTCGACGGACCGTTGCACGTCGACATTGCTGCGCACGAAGTCGAGTTCGGTGGCGTTCCGTTGATGCTCACAGTGCGCGAGTTCGACCTACTCGCGCATCTGATGGCGCATCCGCGGCAGACGTTTAGCCGCGAGGAACTCATGCGCGATGTCTGGGGTTGGTCGTTCGGTGACCAGTCGACGGTAACCGTGCATGTGCGGCGGCTGCGCCAAAAGCTCGAGGCTGCGTCTGGCGGCGAGTGGTCGCCGATCTCGACCGTGTGGGGCGTCGGCTACCGCTACGACCCGAGCACCGTGCTCGCACCCGGACCGACTGAGTTGGCGGGCGCAGTGATGGCGTTGCAGTACGCACGACGTCGGCGTGCTGGTCGCGGTATCGGCGGCGAGCTCGGTGGTCGTCACCGCCGCCGGACTCGTTCTGTTGAGGGCCGCGCGTCGGCGTCCGTTGCGCGATGCCGCGTTGATCGTCGCGCTGACGCCGGTGTTCACCGTGGTGGTCGCGGCGATCGCCGCGACGATGTGGATGTTCTTGTCGACGCAGCAGTTCGGCGTCCTCATTGCGACTGTCGTGTTCGCCGGCATCGGAGGCATCGTCACCTCGATGGTGTTGGCCCGCACATTGATGCGAGGCAGCGACGCGCTGCGCGCGGCGGCGAATGCGTTGGCGCGAGGCGAGCCGTACGTCGGCCCGACCGGGACGCCGAGTGCGGAGCTCGAGGCGCTCGCCGCCGAGCTCGAAGCCGCGCACGCGACCCTGGACGAGTCCCGGCGACACGACCGGGCGATCGAAGAGAGTCGCCGCGAACTGATCGCCTGGGTGAGCCACGACCTGCGTACCCCACTTGCCGGGATTCGCGCGATGGCGGAGGCGCTCGAGGACAACGTGGTGTTCACCGACGAGGATCGCGCGCTCTATCACCGCAGGATCAGGGTGGAGGTCGATCGGCTTGCCAGGATGGTCGACGACCTTTTCGAGTTGAGCAGGATCCACGCCGGAGCACTGCAGCTCTCACCGCGGCGCATGGCATTGGCCGACGTCGTCCGAGAGGCCGTCGCCAGTGCCGCGCCGGTCGCCAGTGCGAAAGGGATCCGCCTCGCTGAGTCGGGTCTGGAGACGGACGGTTCACTCGTCGACGTCGATCCCTACGCCTTGACCAGGGTCGTCGGGAATCTTCTTGGTAACGCGATCCGGCATACCCCGCATGACGGTTCGGTCGACATCCGCATGGACCACGGCGACGACTTCGTGTATGTGTCGATCAGCGACGAATGCGGTGGTATTGCGGACGCCGATATCGAGCGGGTGTTCGAGGTCGCGTTTCGCGGGACGCCGGCCCGAACGCCGGCTCCGGACGGCGGCGCCGGCCTCGGACTCGCGATCGCGCGCGGCATCGTGAACGCACACAACGGACGAATAGGTGCAGAGAATGTCGGACCGGGATGCCGGTTCACGATCGCGTTGCCGCGCGCCGATGACACGTCGCTGAAGAGGCAGCCAACAGTGCATACGTTCGACCCTCGAGACCAACCGAACGGACGTATCCGGGGGGATGCCCAGTCGCTAACTTGAACGTGTCACATAGAGGGGGTGGCCCGTGGGGGGCTTTACGTGGTGGGCACGTGTTGAGTGGATTCAAGGGCAACGTCCGATGTGGCGTGAGCACGACGCGAAGCTGGCGTCCGTGTGGCGTCGCGACGAGTCGGAGACGGCTTCCACTGCTTCCACTGACACCGTGATCGCACTTCCAGAACCTGTGGAGTCGGTCGCGCAAAGCGCCTAGGCAATACCGGCTCATGTCGCCGGTGACCGCGCTGGGGGGCCAGCGGTCACCGGCGACAGCCATGTTCGGCCAGCGGTCACCGGAGGCAGGCATGTTCGGCCAGCGTCAGGTTGGCGTGAGCGCTGGAGTCCAGCGGCCGCAAGAGCGACCGCGGGACACCAGCACGCGCGGCGATTGTCAGTCACCCCGGCGAGAATGGCCAGGTGTTGCTTGCCGAGTTGGTTGCCGTGTCGGGCGCGGTCGCCGCGACCCGGTCGCGATCGGCCAAGATCGCCCTCGTCGCCGGCTGCCTTCGGTCAGCCCACGCAGGCCGCGATCAGCCGTGTCAGCTCGATACAGCCCAGGTCGGCGACGAGGTCGAGATAGCCGCCGCGTTCCTTTCCGGGGAGTTGCGACAGCGGCGTACCGGTGTCGGTTGGGCCGCGCTGCGCGGCGCCCGCGAGCTCCCCGAACCGAACACCCCGCCGTCCGACCCCACCCTCACATTGGCGTTCGTCGACAGCGCGTTCGCCCGCATTGCCGCCGACTCCGGCCCGGGCTCGCAGGCACGTCGCGCCGCCGAGCTCGGGCTGCTGTTCGCCGCAGCCACCGAACCAGAACGCGCGTTTCTGATCGCACTTGCGGGTGGTGAGTTGCGGCAAGGTGCGCAAGACGGCGTCATGGTCGAGGCGATTGCCGCTGCGGCCGACGTCCCGCTGGCCGATGTGCGCCGTGCGTTCATGCTGCGCGGGGCGTTGCCGCCGATCGCTGCCGCCGCGCTGCGCGACGGCGTCGAGAGCCTGCGCGCCATCGCGCTTGAGGTGGGTCGACCGATCCTGCCGATGCTCGCCCAGTCAGCGCCCGACGTCGCGAGTGCCCTCGCGCAGACGTCGCAGGTCGGGCCGGTGGCGTTGGAATGGAAGCTCGACGGGATCCGGGTGCAGCTGCACCGGGCCGGCGATGACGTGCGCGTGTTCACCCGCACCCTTGACGACATCACGGCGCGGGTACCCGAGCTCGTCGAAGCGGTGCGGTCGCTCGCCGTCCACTCGGTGGTTCTTGACGGTGAAGCGATTGCGCTCGACGACGCAGGGCGACCGCGACCGTTCCAAGAGACCGCCGCGCGTACGAGCAGCCGTCTCGACGTCGACCACGCTGCGGTCTTCGGTTCCGCTCGCGTTCTTCGTTTTCGACGTCCTGCACCACGACGGGCGTGACCTTCTCGACGCTTCGGCGGCCGACCGGCAGCGGGTGCTCGAGGCTGTCGTGCCGGAGCGCCTTCGAGTGCCGCGGATCGTGACCGACGACCCGGCAGCCGCGGCGCGGTTCTTCGCCGATGCGATCGCGCACGGCCACGAGGGTGTCGTGGTGAAGTCGTTGCAGGCGCCGTACGAGGCGGGCCGCCGCGGCGCCGGGTGGGTGAAGGTGAAGCCGCGCCAC
The DNA here is from genome assembly GCA_963825425.1 of uncultured Actinomycetes bacterium. Lineage (GTDB taxonomy): Bacteria > Actinomycetota > Actinomycetes > Acidothermales > Acidothermaceae > PALSA-607. Next base: position 981,746 of record CAWGTF010000010.1, on the reverse strand, counting down.
ACCCTCGACCTCGTGGTGCTGGCGGCCGAGTGGGGCCACGGTCGGCGCGCCGGCGTCCTGTCGAATCTGCATCTGGGCGCTCGCGACGGCAGCGGGGAGTTTCGTCATGCTCGGCAAGACCTTCAAGGGCTTGACCGACGAGCTGCTCGCGTGGCAGACCGAGCTGTTCCTGCGGCTCGAGACCCATCGCGACGGCTACACCGTCTACGTCGCGCCCGAGGCCGTCGTCGAAATCGCCTTCGACGGGGTTCAGACCAGTCCGCGCTACCCGGGCGGAGTTGCGCTGCGATTCGCTCGGGTGCTCCGCTACCGCCCAGACAAGCGGGCCAGCGACGCCGATGACCTCGACGCGGTGCTCGCTATCCACCGCGGAGCGGCGACCTGAGCGCGCCAGGCCCGGCTTTCAGCAAACGTTTAGCCATCGCGGGCACACTTGACCTGTGCGCATCCTCGTCGTCGACGACGATCCCGGGGTTCGGGAGTCGCTTCGCCGATCGCTGATCTTCAACGGCTACGAGGTCGAGCTCGCCGAGGACGGGCAACGTGCGCTGTCCTCGATTGCCCTGCGCCGACCCGATGCTGTCGTCCTCGACGTGATGATGCCGGGCCTCGACGGACTCGAGACGTGTCGTCGGCTGCGTGCCGCCGGCGAGGATCTGCCCGTTCTCATGCTCACCGCGCGTGAGGCGGTCGCCGACCGCGTCGGCGGACTCGACGCGGGCGCTGACGATTACATGGTCAAGCCATTCGCCCTTGACGAACTGCTCGCGCGTCTGCGCGCGTTGTTGCGGCGGACCCTTTCCGGGCCGGACGCCGCACACCAGCTGAAGTTCTCCGATCTCGTGCTCGATCTGGGCACCCGTGAGGTTTGGCGCGGCACCCGGCCGATCTCCCTGACGCGCACCGAGTTTCACCTTCTCGAGTTGCTCATGCGGCACCCGCGGCAGGTGCTCGAACGCAATCAGATTCTCGAGGAGGTCTGGGGTTACGACTTTCCGACCACCGCCAACTCGCTAGAGGTCTACGTCGGCTACCTGCGACGCAAGCTCGAAAGCGAGGGCGAACCCCGGCTGATCCATACCGTCCGCGGCGTCGGCTACTCACTGCGCGAGCTGCCCACGTGACCGACGTGGCCCGCGACGAGGTCAGCGCTCCTGGCGGACTGACTCTTCGGGCCAGAGTCTCCCTGCTCGCGGCGGTGACCGCCGGCTTCGCTGTCGCCGCCGTGTCACTGGCGGCGTATTTCACGATGCGCATGGAACTGTTCCACGAGCTCGACAGCTCGCTGGTGTCCCGCGCGCAGAAGGTAGCGGCACTGCAGCAGCAACTTCCCGAGACGCTGCAGACCCAACCGGCCTTGTCCTTGCTCGCATCAGAAGTTGACCTGTGTCTGGTCAGCAGTGCGGCCGACGTGGAATGCACGGCACCTGGCTTGACCAAGCTGGTGCAATCGGGCCCTGAGCTTGCCGTCGCCCGTGGCCTCTCCAACCAATCACTTCGCACCCTGAACGTCAGCGGTGTGCGCTACCGCGTCGTCTCCGTGCCGGTCAGTTCTAATGTCGCGCTGGTGCTCGCCAGTTCGACCAAGGACACCCAGACGACGTTGAACGATCTCGGACTCGTGCTGCTCTTCGTCGGTGTCGGCGGGATCATCATCGCTGCGGTCGCCGGGTTACTCGTTGCCCGCGCCGGATTGCGGCCCGTCGAGCGACTAACGCACGCGGCCGAACGGGTCGGGCGTACCGGAGACCTCACGCCGATCGAGGTCGAGAGTGCCGACGAGCTCGGCCGGTTGGCCCGCAGCTTCAACGAGATGTTGTCCGCAGTGGCTACGTCGAGGGCGCTCCAACGGCAGCTGGTTGCCGATGCCGGACACGAGTTGCGGACGCCGCTGACCAGTCTCCGCACGAATCTCGACCTGCTGGCCCAAAGCAACGCCGCTGGGGAACGGGGTCTCGCGGTCGCTGACCGAGAAGCCCTGCTCGTCGACGTCCGGGCTCAGGTTGAAGAGTTGTCAGGGCTTGTAGCGGACCTCGTCGAACTCGCCCGCGACGACCGCCCCGATGCGATGGCCGAGGAACTGGATCTCGCAGTGATCGTCGAGCGGGCCATCGAGCGGGTTCGGCGACGCGCGCCCGGTGTCTTGTTCACGGTCGACCTGCACGGCTGGCTGGTGATGGGTGAGGCGACGGCGTTGGAGCGGGCCGTGACGAACTTGCTCGACAATGCCGTCAAGTGGAGCCCGCCAGGAGGCGATGTGATGGTCAGCCTCGACGACGGAAGGTTGAAGGTGGCCGACTCCGGGCCCGGTATCGCGGACGCCGACCTGCCGCATGTCTTTGATCGCTTTTACCGATCGACCGACGCCCGCGGGATGCCGGGTTCCGGGCTTGGGTTGGCGATCGTTCGCCAGGCAGCGCAACGGCATGGAGGTAGCGTGTCCGCAGGACGTGCGCCTGCCGGTGGTGCGCTGCTGATCCTCGATCTTCCGGGCCGGCCCGGGCCAGAACGCGTCGAGCATTCAGGATTACTTCAGCAGAACTGGGGATCGTCAGCACATGAGTGAGGACGGCGGCAGCCAGCAGCGTCCCTGGTGGGCATCCCCGAGCGAGCAACTGCAGGAGCCTGCCGAGCCGCCGACCGTTCCGGTCGCGGCTACGACAACAGACCCTGATCCGGCGCGGACTGATTCACTTGCGTCCGATTCAACGGCGTCCGATTCGACAGCGGCGGACTCAACGGCAACCGATGTGACGGCGTCCGACGCTCCGAAGGCGCCCGCTGCCCCGCGATACGGCGCCGATCCCTACCTCGGCCCATTTCCTTACGCGAAGCCCGAGAACGGCGCTCCCGGCTACGCCCTCCCGCCGCCCCCCTACACCGTGCCCGAGCCTCCGGCGCCCTCGCAATACGGTGCCCCAGGCCTCGGGGCCCCGAATCTTCGCGGCCCCGAATTTCGCACCGCCGGGTTATGCCCAGCCCCACTTCTCGCCGCCGCCGAGCTACTCGCCGCCGAGTTACGCAGCGCCGCCCAGCTACCCCTCGCAGCCGGCATACGGAGCGCCGCCTAGCTATTCGCCGCCGACTACGCTCCGGGGGTGCCGGCGCCGCCGTACAACGCCCCGGCGAGCGATCCGCGGGTGACTCGCGATGGTCGGCGCGGGGGATGGCCGTCGTTGTTGGTGGTCGCGGCAATCGCTGCATTGATAGGCGCCCTTGTCGCGGGCGGCCTGGTCGCCGCGACGAAGAAGAACCCCACGCAGCAGGCAGTGGTCCAGACGCCCGCACAGCCTGTCGTCGCGCCACAGGCGGTCGTGAGCCTGCCCGCAGGATCGGTCGCTCAGATCGCGGCGAAGCTGCTGCCGTCGGTGGTCTCCATCATCGTCACGACAACAGATGCGGGCGACGAAGGTACCGGCATCGTTTTGAGCTCCGACGGCGAGATCCTGACGAACAATCACGTCGTCGAAGGTGCCGCTACTTCCGGTGTCATCGCGGTCACTCTCGACGACGGACGCACTGTCAAGGCGAGCATCGTCGGGCGTGACCCGACCACCGATCTCGCCGTCATCAAGGCGGCCGGCGTGACGGGTCTCCATCCGGCCAGCCTTGGCAGCGACTCGACGCTCGTTGTCGGGCAGCAGGTGATCGCGATCGGCTCACCCCTTGGCCTGTCGAACACGGTGACGTCGGGCATCGTGAGCTCGCTGAATCGCCCGGTGTGTACCCAAAGTTGCGACGGCACCGGGGGTACGAGTGGCGCCACGCCAACCGTGCTCGATGCCATCCAGACCGACGCGGCGATCAACCCCGGCAACTCCGGCGGGCCTCTCGTCGACATGACCGGCCGCGTCGTCGGCGTCAACTCCGCCATCGCGACGCTCGACCAGGGTCAGGGCGGACCCGGCGCACAGTCCGGCAGCATCGGCGTCGGGTTCTCGATCCCTATCGACGAGGCACAGCGCGTCGTCGGCGAACTCGAGAAGACTGGCCACGCGACCCACGCGGTTCTTGGTATTGGCCTACAGGATTCCTCGGACGCCAACCTGCACACGCCGAACGGCGCCAAGGTCGTCAGTGTCACCGCCGGCGGCCCCTCATCGAAGGCGGGCATCCAGGTCAGCGACATCATCATCAAGTTCGGTAACCGGACCATCGTCGATGCCGACTCGCTGATCGCGGCGACTCACGCGGCGGTCCCGAACTCGGTTGTGACGATCACCTATTTCCGAGCGCGGTCAGACCGCAACGACGTCGATCACGTTGGGATCTGCCGCGTCGAGCTGATCGATCGCTAGGGCCGTAGCAGGCTGCGGCTGATGGCCTCGCCGGCCGCGACGACGGCGCGCGCGTGCAGGCGCCCCGGGTTGCGGGACAGCCGCTCGATGGGTCCCGACACCGACACGGCCGCGATCGACCCGACCGGCCGCCGAACGGACCGGAGCCGACACCGACGCGACGCCTGGCTGGCGTTCGGCGACGCTGGCTGCCCAGCCCTGCCTGCGGACCCGTGCCAGGGTCTGCGCGCCGAAGACAGCCGTCGCCACGCCACGGTGCAAACGTTCGGCGTCCTCCCAGGCCAGCAGCACCTGTGCGGCCGATCCCGCCGTTAGTGGCAGGCGGGTGCCGATCGGCACCGTGTTGCGCAGCCCGGCAGGGAGTTCGGCGGCTGCCACGCACACCCGGACGTCGCCCTGCCGCCGGTAGAGCTGCGTGCTCTCACCCGTCGCGTCGCGCAACTTTGCGAGCACCGGGCCGCTGACCGCGATCAGCCGATCCTCGCCGCCAGCTGCCGCGAGCTCGGCAAGCCGGGCGCCCAGCACGAACCTGCCTTCGCTGTCTCGGGCCACCAGCCGGTGTCGCTCGAGGGCAACCGCCAGCCGATGCGCGGTTGGTCGCGGCAGCCCGGTGAGCGCGACAAGGCTCGCGAGCGAGGCGGGGCCGGCTTCCAGCGCGGAAAGTACGGCTACCGACTTGTCCAAAACGCCAACACCGCTAGACTCGTCCATGTACTGATACTGCCGTCTCAACATGCGAGACGCAAGTTTCTCAGCGAAGTGGAGCGGGTTCATGGGCGCGACGATGGCGGAGAAGGTCTGGGACGAGCACGTGGTGCGACACGCCGAGGGGGAGCCTGACCTGATCTACGTCGACATGCACCTGGTCCACGAGGTCACCAGCCCGCAGGCGTTCGACGGCCTGCGACTGGCCGGTCGCCCGGTTCGGCGGCCCGATCTCACGATCGCGACCGAAGACCACAACGTGCCGACCACCGACATCGATCAGCCGATTGCCGATCCGGTGTCGCGCACGCAGGTCGACACGTTGCGACGCAACTGTGCCGAGTTCGGCATCCGCCTGTACCCGATGGGCGACGCGTCTCAGGGGATCGTCCACGTCATTGGCCCGCAGCTCGGTCTCACGCAACCGGGCATGACCATCGTGTGCGGCGACTCCCACACGTCGACCCACGGCGCTTTCGGAGCCCTGGCATTCGGCATCGGCACCAGCGAAGTCGAGCACGTACTTGCAACCCAGACGTTGCCGCAGTACCGCCCCAAGACGATGGGCATCACCGTCAACGGCGTTCTACCGGACGGGGTGACGAGCAAGGACATCATCCTCGCGGTGATCGCGAAGATCGGCACCGGCGGCGGGCAGGGCTACGTCATCGAATACCGCGGCGAGGCGATCCGCGCGCTCTCGATGGAAGCCCGCATGACCGTGTGCAACATGTCGATCGAAGCAGGCGCCCGGGCCGGCATGATCGCTCCGGACGAGACGACCTTCGCCTACCTGAAGGGTCGCCCGCATGCTCCGAGCGGCGACGACTGGGACGCTGCGGTCGCGCACTGGCGCAGCTTGGTGACCGACGACGACGCGACGTTCGATGTCGATGTCGTGCTGGACGCCGCGGAGCTGACGCCGTTCGTCACGTGGGGCACCAATCCTGGACAGGGAGCGCCACTCGGCTCCAGCGTTCCGGACCCCTCGACGATCGCCGACGCAGGCGAGCGGGGCAGCGTCGAACGTGCGCTGGAATACATGGGCCTGCAGGCCGGCACGAAGCTGCGTGACATCAAGGTCGACACCGTGTTTCTCGGATCGTGCACGAACGGGCGCATCGAAGACCTGCGCGCTGCGGCCGCCGTCCTGACGGGGCGCAAGGTTGCGGACTCCGTGCGGGTGCTCGTCGTGCCCGGTTCGATGGCGGTGAAGGCACAAGCCGAGTCCGAAGGGCTCGACAAGATCTTCACCGAGGCGGGCGCGCAGTGGCGCAGCGCCGGCTGTTCGATGTGCCTCGGCATGAACCCCGACCAACTCGCGCCGGGCGAGCGGTCGGCGTCGACCTCGAACCGCAACTTCGAAGGCCGGCAGGGCAAAGGTGGCCGCACCCATCTGGTGTCGCCACTCGTCGCGGCGGCCACCGCTGTCACCGGGCACCTGTCGGCGCCGTCCGATCTCGACTGACCCCTCGCCCTGCGTACCGACGCATCTAGTCCCGGGAGATTCCAGATGGAGAAGTTCACGACGCACACGGGTCGCGGGCTGCCGCTTGCGTCGCACCAACGTCGACACCGACCAGATCATCCCGGCCGTGTACCTGAAGCGGGTCACCCGCACCGGATTCGAGGACGGCCTGTTCGCGGCATGGCGGGCCGACCCCGACTTCGTACTGAATCAACCGCAGTACGCGGGCGCCGACGTCCTGGTCGCGGGCCCCGACTTCGGGACCGGATCGTCGCGCGAGCATGCGGTGTGGGCGTTGCAGAACTACGGCTTCAAGGCCGTCATCTCACCCAGGTTCGCGGACATCTTCAGGGGAAACTCGTTGAAGGGCGGCCTGCTGACCGTATTGATCAACGAAGCCGACGTTGAAGCGCTGTGGACGGCGATCGAGGCCGATCCCGCAGACGCAGATCACGGTCGATCTCGTCGCCCGACGAGGTTCGCTACGCAGCTGTCGTCTTGCCTTTCGAGATCGACGACTACACGCGGTGGCGGCTCATGGAGGGCTTCGATGACATCGGGCTCACGCTGCGTCATGTCGACGATGTCGACGAATTCGAGTCGCATCGGCCCGCATGGAAGCCGCGAACGGTGCCGTCAGCAGTGTGACGCGTGGGTCGTGGGCCGGGTTTTAGCCCAGATTTTCCGCGACACAAGGAAATTCTTCTTCGCGGTCGTTGTTTTGAGCGCGCGCGGGGCCTAGGTTCACCCCGAGTCGGGTGTGCACTCGACAACATCATTCGGAGGAGCACGTGAACAAGGCGGAGCTGATCGACTCCATCTCCACTCGCCTGGGAGATAACAAGAAAGCAGCAACCGAGGCGGTTGAGGCCGTCATCGACACCATCACCAGAACCGTGGCGAAGGGCGAGAAGGTCGCCATTACCGGCTTCGGCATCTTCGAGAAGGTCGAGCGGGCGGCGCGTCTTGCCCGCAACCCGGCCACTGGTGCGCGGGTCAAGGTCAAGAAGACCTCGGTACCGAAGTTCCGGCCGGGCACCCACCTCAAGGGTGTCGTTAGCGGCGCGGTGAAGTTGGCTGCGCCGGCGAAGGCCGCGCCGGTCAAGGCTGCGGTGAAGACCGCCGTCAAGAAGGCCGCACCGGCGAAGGCTGCGGTGAAGAAGGCTGCACCGGCGAAGGCTGCGGTGAAGAAGGCCGCACCGGCCAAGAAGGCCGCACCAGCGAAGGCAGCGGTGAAGAAGGCCGCACCGGCCAAGAAGGCCGCACCAGCGAAGGCAGCAGTGAAGAAGGCTGCACCGGCGAAGAAGGCCCCCGCGAAGAAGGCCTAAGAAGGCTTCATCGAGATCGTGTGCGTTTACCGCCCTCCAAGGGCAGTAAACGCACACGATTTCACTTTGGGCCGGAGACGGTCGCGGCTGTTCTGGTTCCCACACCTAGCCTGACCGCGGCACGCAGTCCGGCCTCGTCGTCGACATCGCACCTGAGCCCTCCGAATTCGTCACTCGATGCGCGATCGCATCGAGGGCGAGATGTCGTGCGAACGATTCCGCTCCGAACGCAGGGCGCAACTGGGCTGGCGAACGCGACGCGAGCATTGTGGTGCCGACCTGCTCGCGATCGGCGACGCAGACCACGCCGGCCGACGACGCGGCGACAGCGAGGGCGACCTCGAGCTCCGCGCGACCGCAAAGCCGGTAGGTCGCCCGCGAGCAACGCCACGCCGGTGCCGGGGTATCGGGTGGTAGCCACCTCGATGCCGTATCGGAAGGCGCTGTTGAGCCCCTCGCCGGGCAGGTCGGCAACGACGATTGCGCCGAGGTCGGCCGCCGCTGCCGCAATCAGGTCGTCGTCGGTGACCACCAGAACCGCCACGACGTGGTTGGCGCGCAACGTTGCCTCGACCGTGTCGAGCAGCATCGCCAGGGCCAGGTCGGGACGGCGGTTGCCCGCGGCGTCCGCCAGTCTTGATTTCGCCGTAGCCAGTGGCTTGGCCGGTACAACGACGACCCAGCCCACGTCGTCCGGGCTCGGCGTCTTCGGGCTGGAGGTGTTCATCGGTGCGGACGCTACCTGCCGGTCCGACTCGACACTGCCGAGGCCCGCACGGGACACTGATGGGGCGACACCGTCGGCCGGTGTCAAGGGTCGACGACAGGAGAGCAGCGGGTGCGATCAGGCAAGCACCTTCGGTGGTTTCGCGTGTGCGCGGCGATCGCGAAGCCCTTCTTGTGGATGTCGACGAAGCCGAACTGGCGCGGTTTGGAGAACATCCCGCGCGACGGCGGGGTGCTGATTGTCGCCAACCACGTGACGATTCTCGACCCGGTCACGCTGTCTCACGCGATCTACGACGGCGTCCGCCGGACGCCGAGTTTCCTTGCCAAGTCGGAGTTGTTCAAGGCGCCCGTTATCGGCATGCTGCTGCGGAAGGCGGGTCAGATCCCGGTCTACCGCCGGACCCGCGATGCGGCGAATTCGCTGCGTGATGCCGAGGCCGCGTTGGTCGCGGGGGAGTGCGTGATCATCTACCCGGAAGGCACCTGCACCCGCGACCCGAACGGCTGGCCGATGCTGGCCAAGACGGGGGTAGCTCGTCTCGTGCTCGACCTCGACGTGCCGGTCATTCCGATGGCGCACTGGGGGACGCAGGCGATCCTGCGCTATGGCTCGAAGCGCCCGCACCCGTTCCCACGCAAGCGGGTCGACGCGCTCGCCGGCGAGCCACTCGATCTCTCCCGATTCAAGGGATGCGAACCTACCCCCGACGTACTGCGCGAGATCACCGATCTGCTGATGACCCGAGTGACCGAGCTGCTCGCCGACATTCGCGGTGAGCAGCCGCCCGCGACCTTCTTCGAGGCCAAGCCGGTGAGTGCTGCGTGACCAAAGCCGCGATCTTCGGTACCGGCTCGTGGGGCACCGCCTTCGGCATGGTGTTGTCCGACGCCGGCACGCAGACGGTGCTCTGCGGTCGGCGTCCCGAAATCGTCGAGTCGATCAACAGCCAGCACCACAATCCCTGGTACCACGAGGGTATTGAGCTCCCGGACGACGTCCGAGCCACGCTCGATCCTGCCGAGGCACTCGCCGGCGCCGACCTCGTCGTGCTCGCGATCCCAGCCCAGACGCTACGGGCGAACCTCGCAGTCTGGGCGCCGTTGTTCCCGGCCGATGCCCTGCTGGTCAGCCTGATCAAGGGTGTCGAGCTTGGCACTACGAAGCGGATGAGTGAGGTCATCAGCGAGGTTGCCGACGTCCCAGCGCAACGGGTTGCCGTCGTCACTGGTCCGAACCTCGCCCGAGAGATTGCCGAGCGGCAGCCGGGGGCCGCGGTCGTTGCATGCACGGACGCCGAAAACGCGGAGCGTCTGCAAATGGCCTGCCAGACCGGTTACTTCAGGCCGTACACCAACACAGATGTCGTGGGCTGCGAGCTGGCTGGGGCGGTGAAGAACGTGATCGCGCTCGCCGTGGGGATCGCCGACGGGATGGGCTTCGGCGACAACTCGAAAGCGTCGCTGATCACCCGCGGCCTCGCTGAAACGGCACGTCTCGGGGTGGCTCTGGGTGCTGACCCGCACACGTTTTCCGGCCTGGCCGGCTTGGGCGACCTGGTCGCAACGTGTTCGAGCCCGCTGTCACGCAACCGCAGCGTCGGTGAGCACCTGGGTCGCGGCATGAGTGTCGAGGACGCGCTTGCGGCGACCACGACGACGGCCGAGGGGGTCATGTCGTCCAAGTCGATCCTCGAGCTGGCCCACAAGCACGACATCGAGGTACCGATCATCGATGTCGTCGTGTCGGTCCTGTACGAGCAGATGCAGCCAGGCGATGGGGTCGCCATGCTGATGGGTCGGACCGCGAAGGCAGAGCGGCACACGCAGTAGGGTCGGCGTCGTGGAGACGGAGCCGGGCCAGCGCAACGACCACAAGTTGCGGGTTGCCGTTCTGTTCGGCGGCCGCAGCACCGAGCACTCCATCTCCTGCATAACCGCAGGCAGCGTGCTGGCCGCGCTCGACCCGCAGCGTTACGACGTGGTGCCGATCGGTATTACTCGCGAAGGTCGCTGGGTGCTGGCATCCGCTGATCCGGCTGCATTCCAGATCCACGGCGACCATTTGCCTGAGGTTGGCTCGTCCGACGCGTCCGTCGTGCTCGCCGCCGACCCGACCGCGCCCGAGCTCGTCGTCTCCGAACCCGGCGCGGTTCCGCGCGTTCTCGCCGACGTCGATGTCGTGCTCCCGCTGCTGCACGGCCCCTACGGCGAGGACGGCACCATTCAAGGTCTGCTTGAGCTTGCCGGGATTCCGTACGTCGGCGCTGGCGTGCTGTCGTCAGCGGTCGCGATGGACAAGCACTACATGAAGCTGGTGCTGCACGGCGGCGGGCTGCCTGACATCCCGCACGTAGTCGTGCGGCCGCGTGAGTGGGACGACGATCCGTCGGCGGTGCGCGAATCGGTTATCAGCTTGGGCTTTCCGGTATTCGTGAAGCCCGCTCGCGGCGGCTCGAGCATCGGCATCAGCAAGGTGCACGACGTTGGCGAACTCAAGGACGCCATCGAACTGGCCCGGCGCAGCGACCCGAAAGTGATCGTCGAAGCGATGGTCGAGGGTCGAGAGATCGAGGTCGGCGTGCTGGAAGGCATCGATGGTGGCCCGCCGGAGGTCAGCCTCGCGGCCGAAATCACGGTACGCGACCGCGAGTTCTACGACTTTGAGGCGAAGTACCTCGACCTCGATACCGACATCGCGGTCCCCGCAGAGCTGCCAGCCGATGTCGAGGCGCAGATCCGGCGACTCGCCGCGATGGCGTTCGAGGCGTTGTCGTGTGAAGGGCTCGCGAGGGTCGACTTCTTCATCACGCCGGCTCAGCGGGTGCTCGTCAATGAGGTCAACACCATGCCCGGGTTCACGCCGACCTCAGTCTTCCCGCGGGTCTGGGCGGCGAGCGGCCTCGACTACCCGGCGTTGCTCGACCGATTGATCCAGACCGCGTTGCGGCGACCGACCGGACTGCGCTAGTCCGGGTGGCTGACACGTCTGATCGTTTGTACCTCAACGTGGCCCGCTGACCTGCCGACACAACCCTCGGGTTCCCTCGACGGAGGCATCGATGTCCAGCGGGTTCGACTTCTTGGGGCGCCCAGTACGCCGGGTGCGCCCGGTGCGCCTGGTGCCTTCGGCGCACCCGGTGCGACGCCGGTGGGTGCGCCGACCGTCGATCGCTGGGGCCTTCCGAGCGCCGGTGGCTACAACCCCGTCTCGTCGGTGGACCTCTCGTCGCCGTTCGCCACGTCGGCGTATGCCACTAGCGGGCGCGGGCCGCGCCGCTGGTATGCCGTGATCGCCGTCGTCGTCATCGCCGTCACGGCGGTCGGGTTCTACGTACTGCGCCAGCCGCATCCGGTAGCCGCTACCGTCGTCGCTCGCCGGGATGCCGAAAATGTCGATCCCCGCCGGGCAGGGGCACGACCTTGACGTCGCGAAAAGCACAGCCTGCGCCATGACGGCGATTGCATGACGTTGCGGTCGGCATCTACGGTGCCAGCGACGCGAGCGCGGCTGGTCTTGTCGTGATCGCGGCGCACGCATCGTCAAACGCGCCCGACTTCAATCAGCTGGTCGGAGCGATCGGCGCCGGCGAGCGCGGTCGCTGGCGTTACGGTGACCCCGCAAACCGTGACGTCGGGTGTCACGACCTGCGCGCTGTGCGACGATCTTGGCGCAGGGACAGTCGGTGCCGTTCTGCGCGTGGGAGGGCTCGCACGGTGTCCTTCTCGGTGTTGGTCACACCATGTCGGCGCAAGACGACGCCGACGCGCTCGAGCAGGTGAGGTTGCGCGCCAACCTCAGCTGATCGCCGTCCAGGGCTAGAGGTGGACCACCGGGCAGGTCAGCGTGCGGGTGATTCCGTCGACACTTTGGACCTGCGCGACCACCATGCGGCCCATTTCGTCGATGTTGCGTGCCTCGGCGCGCACAATGACGTCGTACGGCCCGGTGACGTCCTCGGCGAGCGTCACACCCTTCATACCGGAGATTTCACGAGCAACCGAGGCTGCCTTGCCGACCTCGGTCTGGATGAGGATGTAGGCCTGCACCACCATGGCGCCCAACCCTTCGAGATCGTTGTCGGTGTGTCAGACGGTCGACCGGGCTGCGGGAGGTTGCATCGCTCACCCGATACGAGGATGTCCAACAATGTCGGTGACACCGTAGCAACTGACGACCGGAGGTGAGAGATCAGTATCGGTGACCTTGGGGAGTTCGGCCTGATCGCTCGGGTCACGGCACGCCTGCCGACCGGGCAGCACACCCTCATCGGGCCGGGCGACGATGCGGCGATCATCACCGCTCCCGACGGTCGGGTGGTCGCGACGACGGACCTGCTCGTCGACGGGCGGCACTTTCGCCGCGACTGGTCGACGCCCTACGACATCGGTCGGAAGGCGGCTGCGCAGAACCTGGCCGACGTCGCCGCGATGGGTGCGGTGACGACCTCGCTGCTGATCGGTCTGGCCGCGCCGGCTGACCTTGCGGCCTTCTGGGCGGAGCGGTTCGCCGACGGACTGCGAGACGAGTGCGATCTGGTCGGCGCGGGGGTGGTCGGGGGAGACGTGGTGCGCAGCGATGTCCTGGTGATCGCCGTGACCGCGCTCGGTGATCTCCAGGGCCGTTCTCCGGTAACGAGGTCCGGCGCGCGATCCGGTGATGTCGTGGCGCTCGTGGGTCGGTTGGGGTGGGCGGCGGCCGGCCTGGCGACCCTGAGCAGGGGATTTCGTTCGCCACGGCTCGTGGTCGACGCGCACCGGCGTCCGCAACCGCCGTATCAAGCAGGTCCCGAGGCCGCGAAGGCCGGCGCGACGTCGATGATTGACGTCAGTGACGGTCTGGTTGCCGACCTGGGCCACGTCGCGGCCGCAAGTGGCGTGCACATCGACATCGATTCGACCGCGTTCGCGATCCCTGATGCACTGAGCCAGGTGGCGATGGCGCTGAGCGTCGACCCGCTGACCTGGATCATGCGCGGCGGCGAAGACCACGCACTGGCCGCGACTTTTCGACCCGATGTCGAGCTGCCCGCGGGATGGCAAGTCATCGGTTCGGTCCTTGACAGCGCTGGCGAGAGCAGCGTGACAGTCGACGGATTGCCTTACGCCGCAGGCGGTTTCGATCACTTCCGCTAGGCGGACGCGGCGAGCATCGCGACGATCGGAACCACGACGAATACCAACACGACGAACACGAGGGCGTACGCGGCGCGGCGTGAGCGCTGGTCACCGCGTACCCGAACTCGTCGTCATGGCGCCAAGTGTGCACCCGACCCGGCACCGGTGTCCGGTACGTCGAGTCGCCGTCCTGGCATCATGACCGGAATGCGCGAGGGCGAGGTGACATCCGGGCCGGCGCACGAGTTGGCGTTGCCGTCGAGCAGCGACCTGACCCTCATCGCGATCGCGGTGACTGCGGTGTCGACGTCCGGCCCCTTGATCGTCGCGTCGGCCACCCCGGCGCTCGCGCTCGCATTTTGGCGGAACGGGCTCGGCGCGGTCGCGATGCTGTCCGCCGCCTTAACTCGGCACCGGCCGGAGCTGCGGCACCTCACGCGGCGCGAATGGCGGCTGACCGTGACTGCCGGTGCGCTGCTGGCGGCGCACTTCGCCACCTGGATCCCCAGCCTTCGGTACACCTCGGTGGCGTCGTCGACCGCGCTCGTAGCCTCGCAGCCGGTCTGGGCGGCACTCCTTGCCCGCACTCGGGGGGCGGTGATCCGCCGGTCGGCCTGGATCGGGATCGTGATCGCGGTGCTCGCGGCCGCGCTCCTGACCGGGCTCGACGTTCGAGTGTCCGGGCGGGCACTCACTGGCGACCTGCTCGCCTTGGTTGGCGGCATGTTGGCCGCGGGGTACGTCACCGCGGGCGCCGCCGTCCGGCGCACTGTCACGACCACGAGCTATACGTCGCTCTGCTATTCGACGACCGCCGTCTTGCTCCTCGTGGTCTGCCTGATTGGGCGCCAGAGCCTGCACGGCTACAGCGGTGCTGACTGGGTTCGCATCGTGGCGCTGACTGCGGGCGCCCAGTTGCTCGGTCACTCGGTCTTCAACCGCGTGCTCAAGACGACGAGCGCGACGATCGTCAGCCTGTCGATCCTGTTCGAAGTGCCCGGCGCCACCCTCATTGCGGCGATCTTCTTGCACCAACACGTTCGGCTCGAGCAGGTGCCGGCGGCGCTACTGCTGCTCGGCGGTCTAGCCCTGGTCATCAGGTCGGGCACTCGCTCGATGCCCGCCGAGTAGCTGGGACAATGGACGCATGAACCTGCCGCGCGTGCTGACCATCGCGGGCTCCGATTCGGGCGGCGGGGCAGGCATTCAAGCCGATCTGAAGACGATGCTGGCGTGCGGTGTCCACGGCATGAGCGCGATCACGGCCGTGACCGCACAGAACTCCCTCGGCGTGCAGGGGTACTGGGAGCTGCCACCCTCTGCGGTCCAGGCGCAACTCGATTCGGTGCTTGGCGACATCGGCGTCGACGCGGTCAAGACGGGAATGCTCGCGTCGTCCGGCCTGGTTTCGCTCGTGTCTCGGGTGCTTGCCGACCTCGACGTGCCCGTGGTCGTCGATCCCGTCGGAGTTTCGAAGCACGGTGATTCGCTGCTCGCGCCCGACGCGGTCGGTGCCATCAAAGCCGAACTGTTACCGGTCGCTTCTGTGGTGACGCCGAACCTCTACGAGGTTGCGCAACTCACCGGTGTGAAGGTCAGCGACGAGGCCGGGCTGCGCGAGGCAGCCGAAGCTGTGCACGCGTTCGGGCCGCAGTGGGTGCTGGTCAAGGGTGGGCATCTCGAGGGTGACGCCGTCGACCTGCTGTTCGACGGGACGACGCAGTACCTCTACCGCGCGCCCCGACTAGAGAACCGCCACACGCACGGCACCGGCTGCACGTTGGCGAGTGCCATCGCGTCGTTCTTAGCGCTGGGCCGACGAGGTTCCGGACGCCGTGCAACTCGCGAAGGACTACGTCACCGGGGCGATCGCTGCGGGATTCGCGCTCGGCCGGGGCATCGGTCCGGTCGATCACGGATGGCGAGGGCGGGCATGAATCAGCTCGAGTTCGCCGCGGCCGCACTCGACGCACCCGAATCAGTCGAGCTCATCGAGGCCGTGCAACAGGAATACGTCATGCGGTACGGCGGTCGCGACGTCACCGAGCTCTCGGTAGTCGAATTCGCACCGCCACAAGGCATTTTTGTCATCGGGCGGGACGCCGGTCAGCCGGTCGCGTGTGGCGGCGTGCGGCTCGTCGAGCCACGCGGTTGGTGAGCTCAAGCGCATGTACGTCGCGCCCGCAGCGCGCCGTCGAGGCATCGCCCGGGCGATGCTCGGACACCTCGAGGGTGAGGCGCGCAAACTCGGCGCGATTTGGCTGCGGCTGGAAACCGGGCTGCACCAACCAGAGGCACTGGCGCTGTACGCGAGCGCAGGCTACGCGGACGCCGAACCGTTCGGGCACTACGCGGGCGCGCCGCTTGCCCGGCATCTCGCCAAGAACCTTGTCGATGCCGGGGTCCCACAGTCGTGATCGTCGAACCGATCGGGCGGGTCGAGTCATCGCGGACGCAGGCGATCGATGACGACTGGGGTGCCGTTACTGCGACCATCACGCTGGACGGCGAGCAGTTCGCGGTCGACGCGGTAGCCGGTTTAGGCGAGTTCTCCCACCTCGAGGTTGTCTTCTTGTTCGACGCGGTCGATCCGGAAGATATCGAGCGCGGCGCTCGCCACCCGCGCGGGAACCCGAGTGGCCGCAGGTGGGATCTTCGCGCAGCGCGCGAAGATGCGACCGAATCGGATCGGCGTCACCGTCTGCACGCTGCTCGGGATCGACGGGTTGACGTTGACCGTGCAAGGCCTTGACGCCATCGATGGCACGCCGGTCCTCGACATCAAGCCGTACATGGCGGAGTTCGCTCCGCGTGGTGACGTTCGCCAGCCGGCGTGGTCCCGCGAACTGATGGCCGGCTACTGGACCCGACCCGAGGGCGCTGGGTGACACACCGGCAGACGAGCTTGATCATCGACAGGCGTGCCGTGCTGCCGTACCCTCTGCGAAATCGCTGATCCGCCGGCGCTTCGCTGGGGGTGGGAGTTGGTGACATGAGCGCCGTCGAGGGCGTGCGGGCTTCGTCGCCGATGCCCCGCGCGTTTTCGTGCTTCGTCGCTGCCGAACCGGCCCGTGTCTGGGCGGCGTTGACTGACGCCCAGAACACCGGCGCCTACCTGTACGGCTTGTCGGCGCGGTCAACCTGGGAGATCGACGCGCCTATCGAGTTTCAATCGGTAGGCGACAGCGCTCTCACCGGCCGCGTCGTCTGTGTTCAGCCGCACCGCCGACTGTCGTACTTCGTCCAGGCCGGTCCCGACGATCCGCCGGTCTACCTCACGTGGTTGATCCGGCCGAGCCCCGGGGGCGTGACGATACGGCTGCACGTCGACGAGATCGAGTACCCGGACGACGCCGAGGAGGCCGAGGACGTCTGGCTGCCAGTGCTGGCGGCACTCCAGAGAACAGTCACTCAAGAAAACAGTGACGAGCGACCGAGCGGCCACTGACGTCAGCGGGTGACCCTTAGCGAGTGACCCTTAGCGAGTGACCTTGCCTGCCTTGATGCAGGACGCGCAGACATTCAGGCGCTTGCGGGTGCCGCGGCCGACGATGGCGCGCACGGTCTGGATGTTCGGGTTGAAGCGACGGCGGGTGCGGTGGTGCGAGTACGAGACGGCCATGCCGAAGCCCGGACCCTTGCCGCAGACATCGCAGACAGCAGACACGGGAGACACTCCAAGCGCGAGGTGAGGCGGACAGCAGTACGAGCTGCCGCACATAGGGCAACCGCACGAGACTATCCGACGTATCCGACCCGGCGCCGGTCACGCCAACCGGCCGATGTCGCGGCGGCTGGCTAGCCTCGTCCCAGCACGCCGGAAGACAAGAGAGGGGACGCCGAGTGCTTGAGGTCCTCGATGCCGCCGCGGGTCGCCGCTGGTATCGGTCTGGCCTCGCCGCGCTCGAGGCGACCTGCGCCGAGATCAACTCACTGAACGTCTTTCCGGTCGCCGACGCCGACACCGGCACGAACCTGCTGATGACACTCCGAGGCGCAGCCGAGACCTGGAACCCGAGGCGCAGCCGAGACCTTGGACGCCGAGGCGCAGACTCGGTCGATGTCTCGGCTGTCGAGGGCGCCGACCTCGCCCAGCTGGTGACCGCGATCGCTCGACGGTGCCTGCTCGGTGCCCGGGGCGGTTCGGGGGTGATCTTGAGCCAGCTGCTGCGGGGGGTGGCCGAGGTGCTCGCGGAGCAGTCGCCGGCCGCCGGACGGGCTGCGCTCTGACGGCCGGCTTCGAGCGTGCAGTCGTTCTCGCCTACGCCGCCGTGGCGCAACCTGTCGAGGGCACCATGCTGACGGTCGCGCGGGAGGCTGCCGATGCGGCCCGCGCCACGGCGTCCGATCAGCTCTCCGTCGTCGTTGCGGCAGCTGCGCAAGCGGCGCGCGACGCGCTGGCCCGGACGCCCTCGCAACTCGATGTCCTCGGTCGGGCCGGCGTCGTCGATGCAGGCGGGCGCGGGCTCGTGGTGTTGCTCGACGTCCTCGACGCGGTGGTCGCCGAGCGCGCGGTTGTGCTGCCGGAGTCGCGACTCGCGTCGCCACGACTCGATCAGTGCGAGGACGTCGACGGGCCCTCGCCCGCATACGAAGTCATGTACCTCATCGACACCGACGACGCCCGCGTGCCCGGCGCTGCGCGACGCACTCGACGAGATCGGCGAAGCGGTGGTCGTCTCTGGGGGAGACGGGCTGTGGAACGTGCACGTCCACACCGACGATGCGCCTGCCGCGGTCGAGCTCGGCGTGGCAGCCGGTCGGCCGCGCGACGTCCGCGTCACCGAGATTGGTACTCCGCGCGGTCCGGACGCGCCGGTCGCGGTCGGCGGCCGTGTCGTGGCGGTCGTGCTGGCCGCGGGATCTGCCGCGCTGCCGATCTTCGACCTGCTGACCAGGTCGGGTGCCTATGTCGTGCACGCGGCCGAGCTGATCGAGCTCGGGGCGTCTGAGTTGGTGGTGCTCGTGGAGGAAGCAGCAACAACCGACGACGAGGAGTCGTTGACCGAGCGCGCTCGCGTTGTCGCGCAGGCGTCTAGCGTGCCTGCGCACGTGATCGGCGTCGCGGCGCCGGTCCAGCTCCTCTCCGCCATGGCGATGCACGATCCGCACCGGCCGCTCGCCGAAGACGCGGCCGCGATGGCGGCGGCTGCCGGGAGCACGCGCTGCGCAGTCGCAGGTCCGGCGGCCGATGATGAGCTGTTTGCCGACGCGCTGTCGGTGGTATCGCGCCTGCTGGTCGACGGCGGCGACTTGGTCACCGTGGTCTGTGCGGAGGGGATCGGCGCCCGCATTGCGAACGAAATGGCAGCCACCCGGCCCGACGTCGATGTAAACCACCTGAGCGTCGAAACCCTGCCCTCGGTGGTCTGGCTCGGAGTCGAGTAGTGGCCAGCCTCGACGCACCTCTGCGACCCGTTGTCGGCGTGATCGCCGCGACTCTGGGCGAGAAGCTCGATCTGCACTCGGTCGGTGACCTGGTTCGGCACTACCCCCGGCGTTGGGACAAGCGCGGGGAGCTGACCGACTTTCGCGATCTGGTCCCAGGCGAATACGCGACGATCTTCGCGGTCATTTCGAAAGTGGTCAGCAAGCGCATCACCACGAAGACGAACAAGAGCCTCAACAAGACCGACGTGACGGTAACTGACGGCACCCGGAGGCTGGTGCTGACCTTCTTCAATCAGAAGGTCTGGCAGCAGACCCGTTTCCAGGAGGGAGCTGCGGCGTTCTTCTCGGGCAAGGTCGAACTGTTCAACGGCAAGTTGCAACTCGTCAATCCCGAAGTCGACGTCGTCGAAGACGATGACATTGCCGGTCGAGCCGATTTCGCGGGCGAGATCCTGGCGGTCTACCCAGCCGTCAAAGATGCCGACACGGTCAAGATTCGTCGCTGCATGCGGCTCGTGCTGGACACGCTCGATCTGCCTGAAGATCCTGTTCCGCGAGCGATCCGCGACGAGTTTGAGTTCATCGGATACCGAGAGGCACTCGAAGGGATTCACCGGCCGAAGACGTTCGCGGAGCGAGACCGCGCCCGTGCCCGGCTCGCTTGGGACGAGGCCTTCATCCTGCAGATCGTGCTGGCCCAGCGGCGCGTGGCGGCCGCCGGTCTGCCGGCCACCGCCCGGCGTCCGGGTACGGACGGATTGCTTGCGGCTTTCGACGCGCGGCTGCCGTTCGAGCTCACCAAGGGTCAGCGCAGCATCGGCGAGCTGATCGCCGCCGAGATGGCTGCTGACCACCCGATGCACCGCTTGCTCCAGGGCGAGGTCGGCTCGGGCAAGACGGTGATAGCGCTACGCGCGATGCTCGCGGTGATCGATGCAGGCGGGCAGGCCGCGCTGCTCGCGCCGACCGAAGTGCTTGCACAGCAGCACCTTCGGTCGATCACCGACATGCTCGGTGACCTTGCGCTGGCCGGCCAGCTCGGCGGTGCCGAGAAGGCAACAACCGTCACGTTGCTGACCGGATCGCTTGTCGCAGGCGGCTCGACGGAAGGCACTGCTCGATGCTGCCTCGGGTGCAGCCGGCATCGTCATCGGCACGCACGCACTACTCGAAGAGAAGGTGCAGTTCGCCGATCTCGGTCTCGTCGTCGTCGATGAGCAGCACAAGTTCGGCGTCGAGCAACGCGACGCGCTGCGTGCGAAGGCCCGCGACGACCGGCGGCCGCACGTTCTGGTGATGACGGCGACGCCGATTCCGCGCACTGTCGCCATGACGGTGTACGGCGACCTCGACGTCTCCACCCTGGAGGAGTTGCCCGATGGGCCGCGCGCCGATCACGACCGCGGTCGCGCCGCTCGCCGGCAAGCCGGAGTGGGCGCAGCGGGTGTGGCAACGAGTGCGCGACGAGGTAGCCGCCGGCCATCAGGCCTACGTCGTCTGCCCGCGGATCGGTGGCGACGAACCCGATGACTCCGATGCGCCAGAGGAGACGTCCGCTGGACACCGCCGACACCGAGCGCGACACGTTCGACTTCGGCGCCGCCGAGGGATCGCGTGGTGGTACCGGAACCAGGGGGAGCGGCAGTCAGCCCGTCGCGGCGCAGCTGCGCCCGCCCATCGGCGTCCTCGAACTTGGTCCGCAGCTTGCCGATGGCTACCTGCACGACCGTCGGGTCGAGATCCTGCACGGCCGGATGCCCAGTGACGCCAAGGACGCGACCATGCGCGCGTTTGCCGACGGTGCCGTGGACGTCCTCGTCGCGACGACCGTCATCGAGGTCGGGGTCGACGTCGCGAATGCGACGATCATGGTGATCATGGACGCCGAGCGGTTCGGCGTCTCGCAACTTCACCAGCTCCGTGGCCGGGTGGGTCGGGGGTCCGCGTCCGAGCCGGTGCCTGCTGGTCACCGAACTCCCTGCCGGGCATCCAGGCCGGGCGCGACTCGATGCGGTTGCCGCGACGTCCGACGGTTTCGAGCTGTCCGAACTCGATCTCACGCTTCGACGCGAGGGAACCATTCTTGGCGGCCAGCAGCACGGCCGGAGCGATCTGAAGTTGCTGTCGCTGGTGCGCGATCGCGACCTCATCGGGACGGCGCGAGAACAGGCGACTCGCATCGTCGACGCCGATCCGCAGCTGCTGCAGCACCCGCCGCTGGCAGCTGCCGTCAAGCGGCTGGTCGCCACGGAGGACGCGGAGTTCCTCGAGAAGGCCTGACGTCAGCCTGCGCTGCACTGATCCGAGGCAGCCTGCGCTGCACTAACCCGAGGCAGCCTGCGCTGCAACTGATCCGAGGCAGCCTGCGCTGCAATGATGACGCCCGTGGCCGAACCCATGATGTGGCGGGCGGGGTGACTCGGATCGTGGCCGGGCAAGCGGGCGGCCGGCGCCTCGCGGTCCCGCCGTCCGGAACCCGGCCGACGTCCGATCGCGCCCGCGAGGCCCTGTTCTCCAGCCTGGAGTCCTTGCTGCACGGGCTCGCGGGGGTCCGGCTGCTTGATCTGTACGCCGGCTCGGGTGCGGTCGGGCTTGAGGCGTGGTCGCGCGGAGCGTCCCGCGTGGTCCTGGTGGAATCGGCAGCGGCGGCCGTGAAGGTACTGCGGACGAACGTCACCAACCTGCGCTCGTCGCAAGCTCCGGGAGCCAATGGGCCGGCGGGCAAGATTGAGGTGGTCGCCGCCAAAGCGGAGCGAACGGCGGCCGACCTCCCGGCGTCCGCTTTCGACGTCGTTTTCGCCGATCCGCCCTACGACCTGCCGGCGGTCCAGGTCGCAGGAGTACTGGCGACCCTCGCGCAAAGAGGCGTTCCGCGGCCCGGCGCGATCATCGTCGTCGAGCGGGCAACCCGGGACAAGTGGGTGTGGCCGCTCGGCTACGCGGTGGACTCATGATCGTAAATACGGGGATGCGACCTTGCACTACGCGACGTTCGACCCCACTCTGCTGTAGTGGCTACTTGTGGTCACAGTGGCTGCAGGGGCCAAAGAGGATCCGCTAGGAGGTTCACGGGTGCACAAGGCCGTCTGTCCGGGCTCTTTCGACCCGGTCACCAACGGGCATCTCGACATTCTTGGCAGGGCCTCGAAGCTCTACGACGAGGTCACCGTCGCCGTCCTCGTGAACAAGTCCAAGAGCGGGATGTTCACCCTCGACGAGCGCATGGAGATGGTGCGCGAGACCACCCTCGAGTACGGCAACGTGGTCGTGGAGTCCTTTGGCGGGCTGCTGGTCGACTTCTGCCGCGAGCGTGAGATCCAGGTCATCGTCAAGGGCCTTCGGGCGGTCAGCGACTTCGACTACGAGTTGCAGATGGCCCAGATGAACCACAGCCTCAGCGGCATCGAGACGTTGTTTCTGTCGACCAACCCGCTCTACAGCTTCCTGTCGTCCAGCCTCGTCAAGGAGGTTGCGACGTACGGTGGAGATGTGTCAGGGCTCGTGCCGCCGACGGTGCTTAAGCGCCTGACCGAGCGGCTCGAGGGCGACGCCCTCTAGCCGCCGTACGAGAAGTGAATAGCCCGATGTGAACCGTTACCCCGGCTGGAGAGACCCGCACCGTGGAACTCAAGGACAAGCTTGACGAGGTCGTCACCCACATCGAATCGGCGCGTGCGATGCCGATGTCGGCGTCGTGCATCGTCAACCGCGGGCAGTTGCTCGCGATGCTCGATGAGATGCGCGACCTCATTCCGGCCGAGGTGCAGCGCGCCGAGTCGCTGCTGCACGATCGTGACGACGTCGTTGAGGCTGGTCGGCGTGAGGCAGAGGAAATCATTGCCGCAGCGCATCTCCGAGCGCGACCGCCTGGTGACCGAGACCGAGGTTCACCGCGAGGCGCTCGCCGAGGCCGAACGGGTCCTGCACGACGCAGACCGTGAGGCCCTCCAGATGCGCCAGGAGGTCGACGACTACGTCGACACGAAGTTGGCGAACTTCGAGATCGTGCTGAACAAGACGCTCACCGCAGTTCTGCGCGGCCGCGAGAAGCTGCAGGGTCGGGGCGAGATGGAGCAGTTGGCCAACGTCCACGAGGAGGAGATGCCCCTGCCCGGCGGCTGAGGCGCTACTGGGCAGGAATCGCGCTGGTCGCGTTCGCGGGGTATCCTCGTCACGGTTTCGCCGGGAGGATTCGGCGTCGATCAGTTTGACTGCGGTTTCGTCATGCCCGAAGGGAGCAGGAGACCCTGACTCGCCTTGACCCCCGCGCTCCGCTTGTCGTGGACACCCGCGACCTGCCGCGGCGCCCGGGATCGATGCGCACGGTCACCCGCACCGTTCCGGCACCAGCGGATGTCCGAGGCGAACTGATCGGCCCCATTCCCGGCAGCGACCTTGTTCTCGACCTGCGCCTTGAGTCGGTGAGCGAGGGCGTTTTGGTCTCCGGCACGATCCAGGTCATGCTGACTGGGGAGTGCGCGCGCTGCCTGGATCCGTTGACCTCGCACCTCGAGGTCGATATCCAGCAGCTGTTCGTCTATCCCGGCAACGAGATCGACGAGGACGACGAAGACGACGAGATCGGGCAACTGGTCGACGACTACGTCGATCTGGAGCCGGTGTTACGTGACGCGGTGGTGCTCGCGCTGCCGCTCGCGCCAGTGTGCCGGGAGGACTGCCCGGGCCTGTGCCCCCAATGCGGGGCGCGGCTCGCGGACGTCGATCCAGGTCACCGGCACGACGAGGTCGACCCCCGATGGGCCGCCCTTCGAGCAGTGGGTGCCACCGAAACAGTAGGCAACGCCGACCATCGCCAACGCATCGACGAAGACCAGGAGAGCTAGCCGTGCCGGTTCCGAAGCGGAGAATGTCGCGCAGCAACACGCGCAGCCGCCGTTCCCAGTGGAAGACCGCCGCCCCCACTTTGGCGGCTTGCAGCAATCCGGCTTGCCGGCAGCCGAAGCTGCCGCACGTCGCGTGCCCGAACTGCGGCACCTACAACCGGCGTCCGGTCGCCACGAGCTGAATTCACATCGTGGCACGGGGGTGCAGATGACCGGCAGCAGCGACGAACTCGAGCAGCTCGAGCGCATCGCCGGAGTCCAGCTTGACCACGCCCTGCTCGAACGCGCGCTGACGCATCGCTCCTACGCCTACGAAAACGGTGGCCTGCCGACGAACGAGCGCCTGGAATTCCTCGGCGACTCGGTGCTCGGCGTCATCGTCACGGAGACGCTGTACCGCCGCTACCCAGACCTCGCTGAGGGTCAGCTGGCGAAGTTGCGCGCCGCGGTCGTCAACATGCGGGCACTTGCCGACGTGAGCAGAACGCTCGGCCTCGGTGAGTTCATCAGGCTCGGCCGTGGCGAGGAATCGACAGGAGGCCGCGACAAGTCCTCGATCCTGGCCGACGGACTCGAGGCCTTCATCGGTGCCGTGTACATCGACGGCGGGCTGCCAGGTGCGACCGGCCTGGTCCATCGGCTGTTCGACGACATGATCGACGACGCCGCGCGCCTTGGCGCCGGGCTCGACTGGAAGACCTCGCTCCAGGAACTCACCGCCAGCCAGCTGCTTGGCGTGCCGTACTACGAGGTCACCGAAAGCGGTCCTGACCACGAGAAGACCTTCGAAGCCGGCGTCCGTCTTGGCGGCACGGTGTTCGGCACCGGCTCTGGCCGCAGCAAGAAGGAGGCCGAGCAGCAGGCGGCTGAAGAGGCCTGGAACCGGATCCGGCAGGCGATCGAGGCGACGCTCACGGCGGCCGAAGGCTCCCTCGACGCAGCCGAAGGCTCGCTCGACGCGGCTGAGGGCTCATCCCTCAACGTCGCCGACTAGCACCGACACCCGCCGGCGAGACGCAGTGCCCGAACTTCCCGAGGTCGAGACGGTCCGGCGCGGGCTTGACAGCTGGGTGGTCGGCCGCCGGATCAGCGCGGTCGACGTGCTTCATCCGCGGGCGATCCGACGTCACGTGCCTGGTGCTAGGGACTTCACCAACGCCTTGATCGGACGCCGGGTGGTGGGCACCCGCCGTCGCGGAAAGTACCTCTGGCTGCCGCTGGATTCCGGTGACGCCGTGCTGGCGCACCTCGGGATGAGCGGCCAACTGCTCATGCTCGAGCACTCGACGCCGCCCGGCCCGCACCTTCGGGTCCGTTTCGCGTTCGACGACGACGGGCTCGAGTTGCGCTTCGTCGATCAGCGCACGTTCGGGGGGCTCGCGGTGTCGCCCGGTGGCGCCGACCTGCCACCCGAGATCGCCCACATTGCTCGCGACGTATTCGATGACGACTTCGACGAGGCGGTCTTCCACGCGGCACTTCGCCGTCGACGCACTGGACTCAAGCGCGCGCTGCTCGATCAGAGCCTGATCTCAGGAGTCGGCAACATCTACGCCGACGAGGGGTTGTGGCGGGCTCGGCTGCACTACGCCCGTGCCACCGAAACGATGCGCCGGCCGGACACGACGCGGCTGCTCGACGGCGTCCGCTCGGTCATGGCAAGTGCGCTTGAGCAAGGCGGCACGTCTTTTGACAGCCTGTACGTGAACGTCAACGGCGAGAGCGGTTACTTCGACCGGTCGCTTGCGGTCTACGGCCAACGCGGCGAACCGTGTCCACGATGCGGGACGCCGATTCGACGGGAGTCGTTCATGAACCGCTCGTCCTATCTTCTGCCCGCACTGCCAGCCTCGACCGCGACATCCGCACTGGTGAGCGAGACCCCAGTGACCGACACCGAGGCGGGCGGCAATCCGGCCCGGCTGACGGCGTGGCTGCGCGGCCGGGTTCAGGGTGTCGGCATGCGGTGGTGGGTGCGGTCGCGGGCTCTCGAGCTCGGTCTGGTCGGAACCGCGAGGAACCTGGACGACGGGCGGGTCGAAGTTGTCGCGGAAGGCAGCCGCGAGGCGTGCGTCGCGCTGCTGGCCGCGCTTTGTGGCGGCGGGACGCCGGGCCAAGTGACTGGCGTCACGCAGCGGTGGGACGATGCGCGTGGCGGGCACGCGGGCTTCAGCGAGTGGTGACCTCGGCGGTGACCTAGGCGGGGACCCGGTGTTGACCCGGTGTCCGAAATCACTCGAACGGCGCGCCCGATTCGCCCGTTTTATGTCTTATTACAGGTTGGTTTGCCCCGGTATAGCGTCGTAACCGGATCGTAACGCAGGCCTTGACCGGGGGGCTACCGGATGCGACCCTTGAAACAACCACGAACGCACACCGCTGAAGCGGCACCCGAGCGGATTTGCGCCCGGCGACCGCGTCCGGCATCCAGTGGAGGACCTCCATGGCAAAGGCGCTTCTCGGTCACCTCGGTGGTCCGGACCCTCGCATGTTGTCGGAAATGCGCCGACTGCAGCAGCGTGTCCAGGATCTCGAGACTGAGTGCATGCGTCTCCAGGCGGCCAACGACGCGCTCAGCGCCGAGGTCTCCGGAGATGAGCTACTCACTCTGTCGGTAGCTGACTCGACATCGGACAGGGAGCACGTCTACAGCTAGTCAGACCGACACTCGGCAAGCTCAAACCCCTCAAAGGGACGCCCCCGATAACGGTGCGTCCCTTTTTCGTGCGGCCAAACCGATCAGGTTGGCCCGTCCGGATAGGCTGCCGCGCGTGTACTTGAAGAGCCTCACGCTTCGCGGGTTCAAGTCGTTCGCTTCGGCCACGACCCTGCGCCTCGAACCGGGCATCACCTGCGTCGTTGGCCCCAACGGTTCCGGCAAGTCCAACGTGGTTGATGCGCTCGCGTGGGTGATGGGCGAGCAGGGCCCGAAGAGCTTGCGCGGCGGCAAGATGGAAGACGTCATCTTCGCCGGCACCGCCGGTCGGCCGCCGCTCGGTCGCGCCGAGGTCTCGCTGACGATCGACAACACCGACGGGGCATTGCCGGTCGAGTACACCGAAGTCACGATCAGCCGGATCATGTTCCGCACGGGCGGCTCGGAGTACTCGATCAACGGCCAAAGTTGCCGGCTCCTCGACGTCCAGGAATTGCTCTCTGACTCTGGCATTGGCCGCGAGATGCACGTCATCGTCGGACAAGGCCAGCTCGAGGCGGTGTTGCACGCGACTCCCGAGGAGCGCCGAGGGTTCATCGAAGAAGCGGCGGGAGTGCTGAAGCACCGCAAGCGCAAGGAAAAAGCGCTGCGCAAGCTCGAGGCGATGCAGGCCAACATGACCCGCGTGCAAGACCTCACGACCGAGCTTCGTCGTCAGCTCGGCCCGCTGGGCAAGCAGGCCGAAGTGGCCCGCCGAGCCGCCGTCGTCCAGGCCGACCTGCGCGACTCCAAGCTGCGGCTGCTGGCCGATGACCTCGTCCGACTGCGCGGCACTTTGCAGCAGGAAGTCGCCGACGAAACGGCGCTGCGCGAGCGACGCGGCGAGCTCGACACCGAGCTGCACGAGGCGAAAACTCGCGAGGCGTATCTCGAATCGGCGATGAGCAGCGAGGCGCGCGAGCTCGACTCGCGCGCAGGAGACGTGGTACCGGTTGTCGTCGTTGCGAGAGCGGCTTCGCGGGACGGCGAGCATCGCCGCCGAGCGGCAGCGTCACGTGCGAGCCAGCGAGGAAGACACCCGCGAGGGGCGCGACCCCGAGGACCTGGCGAACGACGCTGCAGCGGCCCGCCTCGAGCAGGACGCAGATCGCCGCAGAGCTTGAGACTTATCGCGCCGAGTTAGCTACGGCGGCGGCGTCGCGCGCGGACGCGGAAGCTGCGTACGAGGACGAACAGCGGCGGCTCGCCGCAGCGGTCCGCGCGGCCGCCGACCGTCGTGAGGGCTTGGCCCGACTCGCCGGCCAGGTCGCCGCTCAGCGCAGCAGGGTCAGTGCCGGCGACGACGAGATCGGCCGGCTCACCAAGGCAGTCGACGAGGCCCGCGCACGTTCGGAGCACGCGCAGAGCGAGTTCCACGCGCTGGAGTCGCGGATCGCCGGCCTTGACGAGGGCGAGCTGAACCTCGACAACGACTACGAGCTTGCGTCGGAGGCACTGGCGACTGCCGAGGCCACGTTGGAGAAGCTGCGGGAAGAGGATCGCGAGGTCGAGCGAGAGCGCGCCTCACTAGTTGCACGAGCCGAGGCCCTGGAGCTGGGCCTCGCCCGCAAGGACGGCACCGGCGCACTGCTTGCCGCGTCGGAGCGCATCTCCGGGCTGCTCGGATCGGTAGCGGCCGTCGTCGATGTCGAGCGCGGCTACGAGCACGCCGTTGCTGCGGCGCTCGGTACCGCGGCCGACGCCGTTGCCGTGTCGTCCCTCGATGACGCCGTCGCTGCGCTGGGACTGCTGAAGTCCGACGATGCCGGACGGGCGGGGCTGCTCATTGGTTCGGATCCGCGGTCTGAAGGGCTCGGCGCCGACTTGCCGCAGTTGCCGCCCGGAGCGCGTTGGGTGCGCGACCTTGTGCACGCGCCGGAGGAGTTGCGGCTCGCGCTGGCCGCGCTCACGCATCGGGTTGCGGTTCTTGACGATCTCGGTTCCGCGCTGACGCTCGTGCGCGCGCTGCCCGACGTCCGCGTTGTCACTCGGGACGGCGATGTGCTCGGCCGTGACTGGGCCTACGGCGGTTCGGCGAGCACGCCAAGCCTGCTTGAAGTGCAAGCGGCGCTCGACGAAGCGCGTCGCGGGCTTGTCGACGCGACGCATCGCGCGGAGCGCCTGCGCTTCACCATCACCGGCGTCGAAGCCGAACTCGCCGATGCGACCGCACGCGCTGCCGCCGCGCTTGCTCAACTGCATGAGTCGGACGCCGCGATGGCGGCCGTCGCTGAACAGCTCGGGCACCTGGGGTCGGCGGCGAGGGCCGCGCTGGCCGAGGCAGACCGGATGGCGGGTTCGATCGCGCAGGCACGCGAAGCGGGCGAACGCGATCGGGCGACGCTGGCCGAACTCGAAGCGCGCCTCGTCGCGGCCGAGGATTCTCCCGATGACGAGCCGTCGACGCAGGAGCGCGACCGACTTGCTGCGCTCGCCGCTGCGGCCCGCGACGCGGAGACCGAAGCGCGGCTGACTGTCGGTACCGCCGAGGAGCGGGTGCGCGCGATCGGCGCCCGAGCCGCGGAACTCGACGCCGCCGCAGCCGCTGAACGTGACGCGCGCGAACGAGCAGTTGCGCGGCGGATTCGTCGCGAGCGCGAGGCCGTGATCGCCGAGGCCGTTGCCGTCGGTGCGGCTGCCGTGCTAGGCCGTCTCGAGCTGTCGTTGGCTGCCGCGACAGCGGAACGCGCACGCGCCGAGGAGTTGCGGACCGAGCGCGAAGCCGAGCTGCTTGCGCTGCGTGCCCGTGAGCGCGAGCTCATGGCGGACATCGAGCAGCTGACCGACGTCGTGCATCGCGATGAACTCGCGCGCGCCGAGCAACGCCTGCGCATCGAGCAACTCGAGCAGCGTGCGATGGACGAGTTCGGTGTCGAGAGCGAGGCGTTGAGTTCGGAGTACGGGCCTGACTCGCTGGTGCCGGTGTTCCCTGAGCCGGACGCGCCGGCCGACGCCCCGCTGCCCTCGCCGCTGCCGTTCGTGCGCGCCGAGCAAGAGAAGCGGGCGCGTACCGCCGAACGCGCACTGGCGTTGTTAGGGCGGGTCAATCCGTTGGCACTCGAAGAGTTCTCCGCGCTCGAAGAACGGCACCGGTTCCTCAGCGAGCAACTCGAGGACCTCAAGCGCACCCGCAAGGATTTGATGGAGATCATTCGCGAGGTCGACGAGCGAGTGCAGCAGGTGTTTGCGGCCGCCTATGCCGACACAGAGCGCGAGTTCGAGGGCATCTTTGCGCGGCTCTTCCCCGGTGGCGAAGGTCGCCTGGTCTTGACCGACCCCGACGACATGTTGAACACCGGCATCGACGTCGAGGCGCGGCCGCCGGGCAAGAAGGTCAAGCGCTTGTCATTGCTGTCGGGCGGCGAGCGATCGTTGACGGCGCTGGCCCTACTGGTCGCGATCTTCAAGGCGCGGCCGAGTCCGTTCTACGTGATGGACGAAGTCGAGGCGGCCCTCGACGACACGAACCTTCGTCGGATGCTCGGCATCTTCGAAGAGTTGCGCGAGTCGAGTCAGCTGATCATCATCACCCACCAGAAGCCGACGATGGAGGTCGCCGACGCGCTGTACGGCGTCTCGATGCGAGGCGACGGCGTCACGACCGTTATCAGTCAGCGACTGCGCGAGCCCACTCCCGCTTAGTCGCGATCGTGTTGCTCAGCGAGACTCCGTCGCGAGCTTCGCTCCGAGGGCCACGAAGGAGACGGCGAACACCCGTCGAATGCGCTTGATGATGTGCGGGCGGGCAATCAGGTGCTCCCGTGCACCGGCGGCGAACATCCCATACACGGCGAACACGATGAAGGTCATCGCCATGAAGATCGCACTCAGCATCAGCATGGTGGGGACCGTGTTCGAACTGTCGTTGGGCACGAATTGTGGCAAGAACGCGAAGAAGAAGATCGTCAGCTTCGGGTTGAGCAGGTTGACGAGTACCGCAGAACGAACCACGCGCAACGCTGATTTCGGCTCGTCCTGTTCGCTGATGGTGAGGATTCCTTTGTCTCGCCATGTCGACCATGCCATGTACAGCAGGTAGGCAACACCCAGGATCTTGACCGTTTCAAAGGCCACGCCGCTAGCGTGCAGCAGTGCGGCCGTTCCGGTGATGGCAGCCGCCAGGTGCGGCACGATCCCCAGCGTGCAACCGAAGGCAGCCACGACACTCGCCCGTCGGCCACGCGCCAGGCCAGCAGCGATCGTGTACAACACGCCGGTGCCAGGTGTGGCGACGATGATCAATGACGTCAGAAGGAATGCGGTGCTCATGCCTACAGCCCCCAAAATGAGCCGACGAGTCCGGCGCTACGAAAGTACTCGGCGGCTGCGACCGGCTCGCGGCGGACGTATCCGTAGTCGAGGCGGCCGTCATACCAATGCTGTGCGAGTCGCCAGAGCGTGGCGAGGTCCATGACGTAGCCGCGCGAGTGCTCTGCTCGCTCGAGCCAGGATTCGATGCAGGTGGTCGAACAA
Source organism: uncultured Actinomycetes bacterium (assembly GCA_963825425.1). GTDB lineage: Bacteria > Actinomycetota > Actinomycetes > Acidothermales > Acidothermaceae > PALSA-607. The sequence continues at coordinate 950,700 of CAWGTF010000010.1, read as the reverse complement.
AAGATGCGCTGGTTGCTGCACGTGTGTACGACGTCGTCCCACATCTGCGCGGCCGGCACCAGAAAGTGAGCCAACTGATCGCCCGCGGGTGGCTTGTCGCGTCCGACGTTCCACGCGTGTGGCGTGTCGCACGCCGGGCATCTGGTCGCCACGAGCATCGGTTGCGCGTCGTGCAGAAGGTGAGGCAGCGCGAAGGAATCCCATGCGCAGCCGCCCCACCACAAAGTCGCAGTCGCCATGACCGAGAACCCGAGCGGGACGGAGGCGAAGGGATGCGCCATCACAATGCGATCGTCACCGTCGAGCACCAGATGCCTGTTGCGGGCGAGTGTTTTGAGCCCCGACTTGATCTCGGCGTCGTGAGTTCCGAATTGCGCGGCGAGCGTCGCGGTGCTCGGCGCCTGACCGGTTGTTGCAAAGAAGCGATAGACCATCAGCCGCAGGTCTTCGAGTTCCATGACCTGATCCTCGTGTATTGGTGCGACGGCGATCGATCGCGGGTGGCTCAATCGTGGCCCGCGGAGCCGCGCTTAGCCGGGTGATGAGTACGGCCGCAACATGAGGACCGAACTCAGCCTATTTGCAGCTCCTGCGCCGGTTCAGGTGCCGATGCCCCGCAGACGCCTGGCGCAGGTGGCCGCGCCGGTCACGTACGGCGTGGTGTGCCGACCTCTGTCATGACGAACTTCCGTCATCCGAGCCGAAGCAGCCGCACCGATCTGCCGAAAGTCGGGTGACTTGGCCGACATCACCGCCGCGATCACCGCGATCCGGGCGCACCTGCAACGCGGTGAGTTGTCGGACAGCTTGATTCTTGACGCGGTCCGGGTCCGACTCATCGACGGCGAGACCGTCAAAGGCATCGGGGTCGACCTGCTCGACACCGAACCCGGCATACCCTGGGAAGCAAATCGCTGCAGCGACTAACCATCCGACTTTGGCGGCGGTCAGTGCTCGGATCTGTCGAAGTTGGTGCCTTCCGAATCAGCCCGGTCGATTGCGGCTAGCCACGCTGAGTGATGCTTTGCGGCCCAGGACCGCCTTACCCGTCCGAACACCATGCCGTTGAGCGCCGGCCGCGTCGACGGGTTAACGACCGCCATGAAGATGTGCGCTCCCAGGAGGGCAGCACACAGGACTACGGCTGCTCCATGCAGCCCTCCCTCGCCACCCGCCGACCAGGACTGAATGCCGGTCCCGATGACCGCTGCCATCGATGCGGTGAGCATCCAGGCGAGCAACTTCTGCCCGGTGTTGAACATCCCCCAGTCGTGACGCGATGAGGCTGCGACAGGATTCCGCGCGTGTTCACGCAGCCACGCGATGTCGCGGCGGTCAAGGGTGAACAGTCGGCGGCTGGATCTGAGCAGGGCATCCCGATCGCCGATGACAAACGCCGCAACAAGTCCAGCGCCGCTCAGAACAACTGACGCTATGTGCGCGACCAGCAGTGGGCCGGACCCGGACTCGTCGCCCATCCCGAGGCCAGTAAGGAGGGCCACAGTCACCATCGCGACGGTCCACCAATGGGCGAACCGCTCAGTTCGGCCGAAGCGGAGGGTCCATGATTCACCATCCGGCGGAGGCTCACTTGAGCTGCGTCGATCAAGTACCGGCCCTCGCGTGGCGCTCACCGTGAGACCTACTTCCTGGAATGTATCGCCACCTCAAGGACACCGCGTTGCCTCGCCGTGTTCCAGGGTCGAAGGCCCTGAACAAGCGTGGCCAACTACCAGATCTGCCGATCCGGTCGCGGCGCTGAAAGGCAAGTACGCCGATCAGGGGCCTTCGGCTGATGCGGCCCGTACCCGGGAGCGGCGAGCGACTCGGGCTCGTGAGCGCTCTTGATCGTGCTCCATTCCTATGCGGTTGTTGCTTTCTTGCGGGGCGAACCCGCTGCTGCCGCCGCAGCCCTCGGCCGCGCCGTACCGCTGGCCACCTCAGACCGCACCTGCTTGACCTCTGTCACGCCGAAAGTATCGACACGATCGTGCTGCCCAGCACGAACGGGGGAAGGTGGAGCCCGCCGAACTAGCGACGCCGGACCGGCCGCCAACCAATGAGTTGGTCAGCCGGTGACGAGGACGCTGCGCGCTTCGTGAACCTCGATGGCGAACGGAGTGCTGAGCCGGGGGATCGGACCTCCCGGGATCACGGCCGCGGGTCCGCCGGCCATCGAGAACGTGCCCGTCCAGTTCGTCGTCAGGGTGACGGTGTAAGTGCCTGCGCGCAGGTACACGTGGTTCAACGATGCAATCGGATACGCACCGCCGGGATCGGTGCTGGTCAGTGTCGTGCCATCGCCGAAATCCCAGGTCCATGAGGCGTCGACGTTGAGCGTCACCTGTACGCCGAGCAACGTCTCATTGAACACCTCTGCGACCGGTGTATTGGTCGAGAACAGAGTAGGCAGGTTCACGACACCGGCGCCGGCAGGCTGCTGGCTCGGATGCGCAGTCGTCAGTAGCTGGGAGAACTGATCGAAGGCCGCGAGCCGTACTTGCGCGGGAGTCGCACCGCTCGGAGATCGGCACCGCGACACCCCGGCGATCGGTGCCGGCAATCGCGGATCGGTGATCATGAGCGTCTCCATCAGAAACCCCGCCGGGCAGGCGTTGGCGCCGCAGCCGGTGTTTGCGAGCGCGGGGTCGCAGATTGCGACCCACCGATACGTGCAGCCCAAACAGTTGTTCGCACCGCCACTGCCCTGGGCGCCACCGCTTCCGGGATCGCCAGCTTGGTTGTCGGTACCGTTCACCGTGCCGCTGCCGCCATCGCCGCCGACGCCAACGCCGCCGACTGACCCCGGTCCGCCTGTGGGTTGTGCCATCGCGCTCGTGCTTCCCAGCGCCGAGGCGCACGCGAGAATCACGACTGCAGAGGCAAGGAGTCGTCGCATCACTGGCTGCTCGCACCAACGAGATAGCTCTGCTGAACCATCAATCGTCCATTGGCAGTGATGATGAAGAGGTCGGCATCTCCATCGAGTGTCGGACTCAACGAACTGACTTCCTTGCCAGCGGAGTCGACGACCCGTCCGGCCGAGATCGAGTACTTGACCTCGCCACTGGCGCCCGCGGCGAGAAATGTGACATCAGTCGACTTGAGGGTGAAGGCCACGCCGTCGTACCGCTCACCTTTCGCGGTGTGCGCCTTGATGGTGTTCACCAGCTGGCGGCATCCGCAGGTGGGCGACGTTAGCGCTTCGATCTTTGTGACGTCGCCGGTCGCCAACGCGATGTTGAAATCGTCGATGAACGCCCGAGCCGTCGCGCGGACGTTCACCGCAATGACGTCGGCCGATGTCGGGTCCGGTGCCGCGCCGACGGTGCTGGTCGGCGTCCGGCTTGGGCTTGGGCTTGCATTGACGGAAGCGCTCGGCGACTCTGCAGGGCTGGGCGACGACACCGGAACACTCGGGGAGACCGGCACCACAACGGCGGGAGTTTCGCTCGCGCTGCCGAGCGCGCTCGGATGGCTCACGCTCGTGGAGCAGCCAGCCAGCACCACACAGCCAGCCAGCACCGCACAGCCAGCCAGCACCACACGGCCAGCCAGCACCACACGGCAGAGCGGCACGGCCCCAAGCCGCAGCGAAAGTTGGATCCCCCGGCGATATCCCACCGGCGGAGGGTACGGCCGCTGCGTAGCCGCCGCGGGGTTATCCACAGGGTGAACGTCCGCCCGGAGACTGCCGCAGGCTCGACTGCCAGGAGCCAATGGGAGACTTGGCGCCGTGCAGCCGCTCCTGGAGATCATTCTTGCCGTCGTCGTCCTCGCTGCAGTGGGCGGCGCGTTCTTCGTGCGCGGCAGCCGTCGGCGATCGATCGCCCCGCCGCGTCAGCCCGCGGCGTCCCTGAAAACGGCACCAACGCCCGCGGCCTCGCCGGCCCCGACCGAAGCGGTTGTCGACGAGAGCGTGCTCGCACCTGACCTCACCGAAACCCCCGAACCTGCCGCGGGCCGCCTGGTCAGGCTGCGCGCGCGGCTCGCGCGGTCGGAATCCACGCTCGGCCGCGGGCTGCTCGCGTTGCTGTCGCGCGACACCCTCGACGACGAGACGTGGCAGGAGGTCGAGGACCTCTTGCTCACCGCCGACGTCGGCGTGAGTGCAAGCAACGAGCTCGTCGACTCGTTGCGGACCAAGGCGAAGGTGCTCGGCACCCGGTCCGCCGCCGACGCGCGGGCCTTCCTTCGCGAAGGACTCCTCGAGCTCGTCGATCCCGACCTCGATCGTATCTTTGGCGACGCAGCGCCCGGCCGGCGAAGGTCCGGCGATCGTGCTCGTCGTCGGTGTCAACGGCACCGGCAAGACCACGACGTGCGGCAAGATCGCCAGGCTGCTCGTTGCCGACGGACGCACCGTGGTGCTCGGCGCCGCCGACACGTTCAGAGCCGCTGCGGCCGACCAGCTCGAGACATGGGGACGCCGAGTTGGCGCGCAGACCGTACGAGGCCCCGAGGGCGGCGACCCGGCATCGGTCGCGTTCGATGCGGTCAAGACCGGCATCGAGCTCGGCGTCGACACGGTCCTCGTCGACACGGCCGGTCGCCTGCACACCAAAGCGGGCCTGATGGACGAGCTCGGCAAGGTCAAGCGGGTGATCGAGAAGCAGACCCCGGTTGATGAGGTGCTGCTGGTGCTCGACGCGACCACCGGGCAGAACGGTCTGGTGCAGGCTCGTGTCTTTGCTGAGGTCGTCGACATCACCGGCGTCGTCCTGACCAAGCTCGACGGCACCGCCAAGGGCGGCATCGTCATCTCCGTCCAGCGCGAACTCGGCGTCCCCGTCAAGCTGGTCGGACTAGGTGAAGGTGCCGACGATCTGGCGCCGTTCGAGCCGGAGGCGTTCGTCGACGCACTGCTCGGCTCCTAGCGCGCGGCAGCCGCAGCTGCGGGGTTACACGCCCGTAATCAGTCGCGGCGAATTTCATGCTCGTGAAACGACCTGGTGCCATACCGGAAATCGCGGTCCGCGAACTTACTGCCGACTGAGCGACAACGAAGTCGTCCATGCCGCCGCACCACTCATTCGGACAAGTGGAGTGAAATGGACCCCAAGACCGGTCTTAACTGGGGCAATACCGCGTGGATGCTCGCCGCCACTGCCCTGGTGCTACTGATGACCCCTGGCCTCGCCTTCTTCTACGGAGGCATGGTCCGCTCAAAGAACGTGCTCGCGATCTTGATGCAGAACTTCGTGTGTATGGGCATCGTGAGTGTGCTGTGGGTGCTTGACCTCTTCAGCCTGGCATTCGGTACGGACAAGCTCGGCGGCTTCATCGGTAGCGCGTCGACATTCGTCGGCATGCATCACGGCGCCGACATGTGGGCGTCTGGCGACGGTGTGCCGACTACGGTCATCGCGACGTTCCAGATCACTTTCGCGATCATCACTGCCGCACTGATCACCGGCGCGGTCGCTGACCGGCTGAAGTTCGCCCCCTTCGTTGTCTTCGTCACCGCGTGGTCGATCTGCGTCTACGCACCGATCGCCCACTGGGTGTGGGGCGGCGGCTGGTTGGCGCAACACCACGTGGAGGACTTCGCGGGCGGCACCGTCGTGCACATCAACGCGGGTGTCGCAGGTATCGCGCTGACACTCGTCCTCGGGAAGCGACTTGGTTGGCCCACTGAGCGGATGCGGCCGCACAACGTGCCCTTCGTGCTGCTCGGCGCGGGACTGCTCTGGTTCGGCTGGATCGGCTTCAACGCCGGCAGTGAGTTGGCCGCCGACCCGGTCGCCGGATGGGCGCTCATCAACTCGGTCGTGGCGACTGCCGCCGCGATGCTCGGCTGGCTCGTCGTGGAGAAGATCCGAGACGGGCACTCGACAACGCTTGGCGCCGCATCGGGCCTCGTGGCCGGTCTCGTCGCCATCACGCCGGCCTGTGGATTCATCACCCCGATCGGTGCGATCGGGCTCGGCGTCGTCGCTGGAGCAGTCTGCGCGCTCGCCGTCGGCCTCAAGTTCAAGGCTCGGGTCGACGACTCGCTCGACGTCTTCGCAGTCCACGTCGTCGGTGGCATCGTCGGTGCCCTGTCGATCGGCCTCATCGGCGACGCGACGATCGGCGGAAACAACGGTCTGTTCAACGGCGGCGGATTTACCCAGCTGGGTCGACAAGCGCTCGGGGTCGGCTCGGTCATCGTCTACGACTTCATCGTCACGCTGGTGATCGCTCTGGTCATCGACAAGACCATGGGTCTGCGGGTGTCGCGCGACGTCGAACTTGAGGGTCTCGACATCAACCTGCACGCCGAGTCTGCGTACGACACTGTTGGTTCATCGGGATCTGGTTCATCGCACACGTCCGTACACCTGCCAGCGGCAACGAGTGAGAAGGTGAGCACATGAAGTTGATTACCGCGATCGTCAAGCCGTTCAAGCTGGACGACGTCAAGGCTGCACTGGAGACCTTCGGTGTGACTGGCATGACGGTCAGCGAAGCAAATGGATATGGTCGCCAGCGTGGTCACACCGAGGTGTATCGCGGCGCGGAGTACGAAGTCGATCTCGTACCCAAGGTCCGCATCGAAGTTCTTGTCGACGAAGGCGACGCAGATGACGTTCTCGACGTCATCGTCAAGTCGGCGCAGACCGGCAAAATCGGTGACGGCAAGGTGTGGTCCGTGCCGATCGACGACGTCATCCGGGTTCGTACCGGCGAGCGCGGAATCAGTGCGCTCTGAGTTCGGTGCCATCGCTTGACGATGCAGAGGCGACGCGTACAGCACGCGGCGCCTCTGCGTCGAACAGCGCCGAGGAGGGTGTGGAGACGACAGCTGAGTCGTCGGCCCGTGATCTCAGCGCATTGAGGGCGGAGCGAACCGCCCAGGCGGACGCCTGGTTGCGCGAGCTGCTGGGCGGCGCCGACGGCGTCGCACTCGTGGCGGTCGGCGGTTACGGGCGAGGCGAACTCGGCCCGGGCAGCGACCTCGACGTGATGATGCTGCACGACGGCCGCTCCGATGTGGTGCAGATCGCGGACCAGGTCTGGTACCCGATCTGGGACGCCGGGTGGCAGCTCGACCACTCGGTACGCACGGTCGCGGACGCGGTGTCGGTGGCCAACGCCGACATGAAAGCCGCGCTCGGCATGCTGCATGCGCGGCACATTGCTGGCGTCCCCGACCTCACCGCGCGCCTGCGCGAACACGCATTTGGCCAATGGCGCTCTCGCGCATCGAAGCGGTTGCCAGAACTTCACGACATGGTGCGCGAGCGCGCCGAACGACTCGGCGAAGTGGCCTTCCTGCTCGAACCCGACCTGAAGGAGGCGCGCGGCGGGCTGCGCGACGTCCACGCGCTCGAAGCGATCGCGGCGGCGTGGGTCGCCGCCGGCCCCGGACCGCCGGTGCGTGCGGCCTATCGCCGGCTGATCGACGTCCGCGACACGTTGCAGGAAGTCGCGGGCAGACCGACGACCCGCATGGTTGCACAGGAACAGGAGGCGATCGCGGCTCGTCTTGGCATGGCCGACGCCGATGAGCTGCTGCGTGCCGTCAGCGAGGCAGCGCGCACGGTGTCGTACGCGAGCGACGTGACGTGGCGCTCGGTCGAGGGCAGCTTGCGGCGACGTCCGAAAGCGGAACGCAAGCCGGTCGCAGAGGGCGTTGTCGAGCAGGACGGCGAGGTGGTGCTCGCGCGCGGAGTCGATCCGACGCCGGATCCGACCCTCGTTGTGCGCGCGGCCGCTGCTGCTGCGCAGGTCGGTCTGCCGCTGTCGCCGCCGACGATCGACCTGCTCGCCAACAAGTGCCCGCCGATGCCGAACCCGTGGCCGTCGGTGGCGCGCGACGCGTTCGTCGCGTTGCTCGGTGCTGGTCGACCGGCGCTGGTGGTGTTTGAAGCGCTCGATCAGGCCGGCCTCATGACGCGACTGCTTCCGGAGTGGGAGAGCGTCCGCTACCGCAGGCAGCACAATCCGCTGCACCGCTACACGGTCGATCGCCATCTCGTCGAGACCGCGATCGAGGCTGCCGCGCTGACGCGTCGTGTCGCGCGGCCCGACCTGCTGCTGCTGGGCTCGCTGTTCCATGACATCGGCAAGGGAAGTGACGGCGATCACTCGATCGCCGGTGCTGCGCTGATGCCGGGGATCGCGGCGCGGCTCGGTATGAACGAGCGCGACAGCGCAGTCTTGACGACCCTGGTTCGCTATCACCTGTTGCTGTCGCAGACGGCGACCCGACGCGATCTCGACGATCCGGCCACCGTGTCCGCCGTCGCGCAGGCCGTGGGTTCGCCGCTGGTGCTCGAACTGCTGCACGCGCTGACGGAGGCCGACGCGCGGGCTACCGGCACCCCGATGTGGGACGACTGGCGGGCGCGTCTTGTCGCCGATCTCGTGAGCCGGACGTCGGCCATGCTCGCCGGTGAAGCGGTTCCACCGCCGGTCGCCGAGCTGCCGCCGGCGATCCTCAAGCTCGCCGAGGTCGGTCAGCTCGCGGTGATCTCGGAGAGCAGCGCTGACCACAGCCGCATCACGGTGATCGCTCCTGACCAACCTGGCCTGCTCTGGCGGTCGGCGGGGGTGCTGGCCCTTCACCGGCTCGGCGTGCGGGCAGCGTCGGCGACGTCGATCGGCCCGACCGCGGTCACCGTGTTCGACGTCGAACCGATGTACTTCTCCGAGGCCGATCCGGCGCGGATCCAAGACGACATGCGACGGGCCATCGAGGGTGGTCTCGACGTGGCCCAAAAGCTCGCCCGCCGCGAAGCGAGCGCGGCCACCCGAAAGTCGATCGCGTTGCCGCCAGCGACCGTGTTGCTGCCCGGGGGAGCGTCCGACAAGGCCACCGTGCTCGAAGTGCGGGCCCACGACCGGCCCGGCTTGCTGTTCACGGTCACCCGCGTGCTGGCCGCCGAAGGACTCGACGTGCGATCCGCTCGCGTCGAGACGCTCGGTGCTGAGGTTGTCGACGCGTTCTACGTCACCGATCGGGGCGGTCGCCCGCTCGCACCTGATCGAGCCGAAGCCGTTCGGCGGGCGGTCGAAGAAGCACTGCGGGGCAGCGCTCCGCGGAGCTGACGCCGCGTAGGTAGGCTGGCCCGCGTGTTCGACACCCTCTCCGACCGGCTCGAGTCGGTCTTCAAGACCCTGCGCGGCAAGGGTCGGTTGTCGGATGCCGACATCGACGCGACTGCTCGCGAGATCCGGATCGCGCTCCTCGAGGCGGACGTCGCGCTGTCGGTGGTCAGGGAGTTCATCGACGCGGTCAAGGAGCGGTCGCGCGGGGCAGCGGTCTCGCAGGCGCTGAACCCGGCGCAGCAGGTCATCTCGATCGTCAACGAGGAACTCGTTCACATCCTCGGCGGCGAAACCCGACGGCTTCGCTACGCGAAGAACCCGCCAACCGTCATCATGCTGGCCGGCCTTCAGGGTTCGGGTAAGACGACGCTGGCCGGAAAGCTCGCGAAGTGGTTGTCGGGTCAGGGTCACGCTCCACTCTTGGTGGCGGCCGACCTGCAGCGGCCCAACGCGGTGCAGCAACTGCAGGTGCTCGGGCAGCAGGCCCGCGTCCCCGTGTTCGCGCCAGAACCCGGCAGTGGCGTCGGCGACCCGGTCGCCGTGGCGAGGGCCGCCATCGAGCATGCCAAGCGGCTGGGTCACGACATCGTGCTCGTCGACACCGCCGGTCGCCTCGGTGTCGACGCCGAGATGATGCAGCAGGCGATCGACATCCGCGATGCGGTCGAGCCGAACGAGATCCTGTTCGTCGTCGACGCCATGCTCGGCCAGGACGCCGTCAACACCGCGCAGGCCTTCCTCGACGGTGTCGGCTTCGACGGCGTCGTGTTGACCAAGCTCGACGGCGACGCGCGTGGTGGCGCGGCACTATCGGTTGCGTCGCTGACCGGCCGTCAGATCATGTTCGCCAGCACCGGCGAGAAGCTCGAGGATTTCGACACGTTCCATCCCGAGCGGATGGCGTCGCGCATCCTCGGTATGGGCGACATCCTCACCTTGATCGAGCAGACCCAAAGCGCGTACGACGCCGGCGAGGCCGAGGAGACCGCGCGCAAGCTCACCGAAGGCGAGCTGACGCTCGAGGACTTCCTCGAGCAGATGATGATGCTGCGCAAGATGGGTCCCATCGGCAACCTGCTCGGCATGTTGCCCGGCATGGGTCAGCTGAAAGAGCAGATCTCGCAGGTCGACGACAAGGACGTCGACCGCATCGCCGCCATCATTCGCTCGATGACGCCGACCGAGCGCGAAGACCCGAAGATCATCAATGGCTCGCGCCGGGTTCGCATCGCGAAAGGCTCAGGTGTCACGGTCGCCGAGGTGAACAGTTTGGTCGACCGCTTCTTCGAAGCTCGCAAGATGATGAAGCAAATGGCGGGGATGGGCGGCTTGCCGGGCATGGGCGCGCGGCGCGCGACCAAGGCTGGAAAGAAAGGCAAGGCAGGCAAGGGCGGTAAGGGTGGCAGACCTGGCGGCCGTCCGGGAGGCGCACAGCCGGCGGCTTTGCCGCCCGGGCTGACCCGCGCGCTGCCTGGTGGCGACAGTGGCTTGGGTCTGCCCGGCCAGCTGCCGCCCGGCATGAAGATGCCGGACCTTTCGAAGTTCCGGTTCCCGCCAACCGGAGGCCCTGGAGGTCCTGGCGGTCCTGGTAATCAGGGTCCGGCCGGTCCGAGGCCGCGCTGAGCGCGGTGACATCGGCGGCAAGCGCGACGACATCGGCGCTGTGTGCCACGACATCGGCGCTCCACGTGCGCGCCACCGTGCTGCCCGAGGCGGACCGTGGCGAGTTCTTCGTCGTCGACGGACGGATCACGTTCGACCGACCGCTCAACAGCGACATCCAACTCGTTGCCGACCGCGGGTTCGCGTTGCCCGGTCTGGTCGACGCGCATTGCCACGTCGGGCTAGCGGCAGCAGGCGGTGTGCCGCTCGAGGAGGCGCGCGAGCAGGCGATCACCGACCGCGATGCCGGTGCGTTGCTGCTGCGTGATGCTGGAGTACCCGAAACCCACTACGCGCTCGACGACGAACCTGACCTGCCGCGCATCGTGCACGCCGGTCGCCACCTCGCGCGCCCCCGGCGGTACATCCGTGGGTACGCGCTCGAGCTCGAGCCTGCGCAGTTGCCCGATGCCGCAGCGGCACAGGCGGTTCGGCCAGGTGGTGCCAGTACACCGTGGGTGAAGATCGTCGGCGACTGGATCGATCGCGAGATCGGTGACATCACACCGCTGTGGCCAGCCGACGTCCTTGTCGAAGCAGTTCGTCGCGCGCACGAGGCTGGCGCGCGGGTCGGCGTCCATGTGTTTGGTGAAGAGGCACTACCCGACCTCATCGCGGCCGGCGTCGACTCGATCGAGCACGGCACCGGTCTCGATGCATCGATGCTCGATGAGGTGGCACGGCGCGGCATCGCGGTGGTGCCGACGATGGTCATGGTGTCGCTGTTCGACAGCTTCGCCGACCAAGCGACGAAGTATCCGGTGTACGCGGCCCGGATGCGTCGGCTGAAGCGGAGTGCAGCTGCGCGCATGATGGCGACGTACGACGCCGGCGTGCCGATCTACGTCGGCACCGATGCCGGTGGCCACCTGTCGCATGGCCTCGCCGTTGACGAGATGCTGGCCATGCACGGCGCCGGCATGCCGGCCATCGACGTTCTCGCGGCCGGTTCGTGGAAAGCCCGGCAGTGGTTGGGGTTGCCGGGCATTGTCGAAGGGGCGCCGGCCGACTTCGTTGTCTACGACGACGACCCGCGACTCGACCTGTTCGCTCTGCGGAATCCCCGGCACATCGTCGTCCGCGGTGCCGTCGTTCGTTGACCTACGTCGCAGTGCTCGATGTCGTCACGACGGGGCTGCCGGGTACACCCAGGGCTGCGACGGTGCCCTCCGTTGCGGCAATGACACGTATTGGTGCGTCCTGCAAACGACGCGACGATCGCGTCGAGTTCGTCGTCGGTGCGGTCGGGCGCGTGGTGGAAGAGCATGAGTGCTTTGGCGCCGGCGGCGCAGGCGAGTCCGATCGCGTACTCGATCGCCGAATGCCCGAGGTAGGCAACGCCGGGAAACTGCGCGGCCAGGAATTGCGCGTCGTGGAAGAGCACATCGACGTCGCGCGCAAGTTCCAGAGCCGCGTCGTGGTACTCGCCGAGGCCGTCCGGTCCATCGCCCTCGCCCAACGGGAAATGGTCGCCGAGGTAGGCGAGCGACCCTGCTCCGTCGGAGACGCGGAACCCGAACGTCTGGCCGCCCTTGTGCGGGATCTCGCGGACCAGGACGTCGAAGCCTTCGAGCTGCCGCGAACCTTCTTCGAGTGGATCGAAGGTCCAGCCTGTCCCTAGCTGGGTCGGTCCCACCGGAAAGTGCGGCGGTGACAATCCGCGTGCGAGGGTGCCGACCGCGTCGCCGTCGATCGCCGGCAGCAAGACATTGACCCGGTGTCCCTCTCGCGCGCCGCCTTGGAAGAACGGCAAGCCGTGCACGTGATCCCAGTGCAGGTGGCTCAACACGATGGTGCCCTGGAACGGCGCGCCGTCGAGCAGGTTCGTGACCCGTCGCAATCCGGTGCCTGCGTCGATCACCAAGCTCGGCCGCTCACCATCGTGCGCGAGCGCGACGGACGACGTGTGGCCGCCGTACTTGACGAAGTCGGGGCCAGGCGCGGGCGTCGAGCCGCGCACTCCACACAAGAAGGCTCGCACGTTAGTCCTGAACCTCCGCGCGCGCCCGGGCGTGCGGGCAAGACGGACGCCGGCAAGCGTCTTCAGCGACACGCTCGGCGGTGCCGCCTCGAGTGCGTTCAGGAACTCCTTGCCGTCGATGCGCAGCAGCGTCGAGTCCTGCTTGGTCGTGACAGTTGCACTGCGGGGTCTGCCGTGCAGCAGTCCGAGTTCGCCCACGTAGGACGGCGCCTCGACGTCGGGCAACTCCACCGTGCGTGTCGTCGGGGCCGGCCGCTTCGATGGCGAGTGTCCCGGTGACGAGGATCCACAGGGCGTCGGCGTCGTCGCCCTCGCGGATGATGACCGTGCCGGCCGACACATCCTGTTCGACTGCGGCTGTTGCGAGCCGCTCGAGCACCGAGTTGCTCGCGCCCGTGAAGAGGTCGAGCGCGCCGAGCAACCGAACCCGCGGGGCGAGTCGCGCGACCGCCGCCGCCGACTCCCGATCGGCTTTCAGTAGTGCAGGCAGGCCGACCAACGCCAGCAGGGGGAAGGCGAATCCGATCGTCAACAGCGTCGTATGCAGGCCGGTCGACGTGAGCAACGCAGCGCCGATGAAGCTGGCCGCGACGATGAACCCGAGCACGACTGCGTCGAATACGCCAAGCACTCGGCCGAGGACCTCGCGTGGCAGGTCGCGTTGCAGTGCGGTGTACGCGAGCACATCGACGATGATCATCCCGGCGCCCGAGATCACCTGCAGGACGAACGCCAAGACGGGGGCGTGCACGGTCGCCGTCACGGCGAACGGCAGCGCCTGCAACACGATGCTGCCGAGAATCACCGGCGCAAGGCGGCTGGAGCTGCCGAGCTTGTTCGCGAGACCGGCGGCGAGGACGCCGCCGAGTGCGGCTCCTGCAAGCAGGTAGCTGTATCCGTTCGCGCCGGTTCCCAGGTGTTCTGACAGCGGCACGTAGATGACGGTGCTGGCGCCGTAGACCGCCGAGTCAAGCCCGCAGAACAGGACAAGTACCAGCGCGACGCGCTCACGACCGAGTGCCTTGATCCCGACCAGCCACTGCTTGAACGCGTTCTCTCCGGGTGCGGCGTCGCCGGTGGCTCGAACGCGCAGCCGCGCGACGATACCCGCTGCGATCACGAAGCTCGCCGCGTTCACGATGACGCCGGTCACCGGCTCGCCGGTCAGCAGCAACAGACCGCCAGCGGCGGGGCCGAGCACGACCACGAGGCTCTCAAGCGTCGAGAACAGCCCGTTCGCGGCGGCGAGGTCCTTCTCGCCGACGATCTCAGGGGTAAGCGCTCCGGACGCGGGTCGGTACGGCGACGCCCGCCGCGGCAGACAAGACCCGCAGGGACAGGCAGCAGCGCCAACGGCGCGTTGGTACCGACGACCACGGCAATGACTGCACATGACCGCCGCGTTTGCGAGCGCCGAGACGATCATCACGCGGGTGCGCTCGTAGCGGTCGGCCAGCACGCCGGCGTAGCCGCCGACGAGCAAGCTCGTGAGCCACCCCGCCGAGGCCATCGTCGCGAGCCATTGGGTCGAGTGCGTGCGATCCCACACGTAGACCGCGAGCACCACGGAGTACGCCCAACCTCCGAGCGCGTCGACGACGTAGGCCACGACCATGAGTCGGAAGTCCCGCTGCCGCAGTGCATCGCGGTAGCGGCCACCTGTGGAGCTGGCCATGCTGCTCTCCTCGCCGTCCCGCTTGGGTTGCCCTGCGGTCCGCAGGTTGCGTCGGGGAAGCGTTGCATACCTGCGGTGCGAGTGGTGAGTGAGCCCGTCCTGCCGATCGTTAGCCCGTGCAGTCGCCGGTCAGGCTGCAGCCGCATAGAGTGACCCATCGCTGGCCGCGTACGCGTGTCCCCTCACGGAGCCCACCGGACCCTGCACGGTTTCCCATTGCTCGAGCGCCGTTCCGGTTTGCGGGTCGACGCACGACAGGGCTTCGCTGCCGCCGGACCGCACCCACAACACCGACGCGCCCGGCCAGACAATCGCACCCGGGCCAAGCTCGAGCCCGCTGGCTGCGCTGAACCCGGTCGTCTTCAGCGGTTGAAGCGACGCCCCGTCGAGGTGGAACAAGCGGGGAGTGGAACCCGACCCGTAGCCGGCGACCCAGATCTGATCGCCGACAACCGCGATCGACTCCTTGCCGATGGGCAGCGGAGTGCCGACGGCGATCAGGGCGTGTGTGGACGCGTCGATTTCGTGGACGGCGATGCTGCCCATGGAGTCCGCGCTCGTCGTTGGCGTGCTGACCGCGGCGCCGTACAGGATTCGGTGTCGTACGGCGTCGGCAGCGACCGAAAACACCGAACCGCTAACGATTTTCGTCGCCGTCATCGACCCATTCGGGTCTGGACCAACAACGTAGAGGCCATCGGACGTCGCGAGCCACAGGTCGCCTGCCAGCGTCGCCGCGGTGAAAGCGTAGGTCGCAACCGTGAGCGAGCCCTCAATTCCCAGATACGACGTCGCGTACGCGTGGAGGCTGGTCGAGTTAGTCCCGTCCGAGGCACCCGAGCGCGATGGTTTGGGTTGACGACCAGGTCCATACCCGTCCGGATGCGGCATCAACTGCCACGCCGTCAACCGGGTCCGGTGTCGCGATCCGCCTGGTGACTGACTGGTCGGCCATCGACACCTTGACGAGTTGGTTCGGTTGCGTTGCCGCGACGAAGACCTCCGACGGCGCGACCGCCAGCGAAGTCGTGCTTCCCGCTGGCACTAGGAGCGGGGTGGCCTGACCCACCGGCGGCGTCGGCGTGATCGACGGCGTCGTCGAGGGTGTGGCCGACGGGGTGATCGACGGTGGCGCTACAACCTGGCCAACGCGGCGCTGCCCTGAATTGACTCCGATCGCCGTGGCCACACCGGCGATCACGACGACCACGGTGAAGGCGCTCGCGACGCGGACTGCTCGCTGCCGCCGTCCGCGAGCCCGCTCGCGCACGCTGTCGTACATCCCAGGTTCTGGCTCAAGCCGGTGACGAGGATCCGCCAACGTCTCTCGCAGCAACTGCTCGACGTCCCTCATGTTGACGCGTCCTCCTTCTGCACGAGCCGGCGAAGATGCAGCAGCCCCTTCGCGGCCTGGCTCTTGACTGTGCCGCGACTGCAGCCGAGGACGTCGGCGATGTCGGACTCGGAAAGGTCTTCGTAATAGCGCAGGACGAGGACTGCGCGCTGCCGTGGCGGCAACCCGGACAGCGCCTGCCACATGGCGTCGCGGTCGTCGAGTTCGTGCTCAGGTCGGCGGGAGTCGACGTCCTCGGGGAGGTGTTCTCGCGGCTGCTCTCGCCACGGCCGGCGCCGTACCGCGTTCAGGTGCGTGTTCACGATGGCGCGGCGCACGTAGCCTTCCGGGTTCTCCTTGCGCCGTACCCGCGACCAGCCTGCTGCCGTCTTGGCGAGGGCGGTCTGGACGATGTCTTCGGCCGCGTAGCGATCGCCCGTCAACAAGTGGGCAAACCACAGCAAGGACGGCGACCGCGCGGCGACGAACGACCTGAAGTCGTCCTCGTCGGCGCGATTCACCGGCTCGCTCCTGTCCGCACTGCGGTCATGCATCTAAGGACACGCTCTCGCGTCGCGTGCGGTTGCCCGCCAGCCCGCCGATGTGCGTCGGTGGCGGTCGGTCTGGCAGAATGGCCGGTCGAACACCGTTTGGCGCGGGCCCTCTACCCTTCGCCGATCGTGTCCCGAGCCGTCGCGACCGGGTCCCCACCACGTCGACCGATGGCTCACCCGTAGTCAAAGCAGAGCTGGAGTACCCGAATCCCGTGGCAGTCAAGATCAAGCTCATGCGCCTGGGCAAGATGCGCGCGCCGTACTACCGGATCGTCGTCGCCGACTCGCGCACCAAGCGCGACGGCCAGTCGATCGAGGAGATCGGCAAGTACCACCCGAAGGAGGACCCGTCCTTCATCGAGGTGAAGGCCGACCGCGCTGCGTACTGGCTCAGCGTCGGCGCGCAGCCGACCGAGGCAGTGACCGCGATCCTCAAGGTCAGTGGCGACTGGCAGAAGTTCAAGGGCCTGCCCGCGCCGCCGCCGATGCTGGTCGCGAAGCCCAAGGCCGACAAGAGAGTCGCCTTCGAGGTGGCCGCCAAGGAAGGTGCCGGTACCACGCCGACCACGGACGCCACGACGCCGAAGTCACGCAAGGCGCCGGCCAAGAAGACGGCCGACCCGAGTTCGCCTGAGTCGTCCGACGCGGCCGCAGTCGCGGTCGAGGCGGAAGAAGCAGCCGGCGGCGTCGAGTCGATCACGGTCGTCGAGAGTGGCGGCGAGGACTCCCCGCGGGCGCGAGGCATCCGTCGCCGAGGAAGTCGCGGACGCGGCTGCCCCCGAAACTGACGCTGAAGCCGACACCTCCGCGGCCGATGCCGCCGCGACCGAGGCTGATCGTGCCGACCGCTGACACCGAGGTCCTCGAAGAGGCCCTCGAACACCTGGTCAAGGGGATCGTGCAGCATCCCGACGACGTCGAGGTGCGGGCGCGCGAGCAACGCCGCGGCAAGGTGCTCGAGGTGCGGGTGCACCCTGAGGACCTCGGCAAGGTCATCGGCCGGATGGGTCGTACCGCCAAGGCGCTGCGCACCGTGATGTCCGCGCTCGGCGGCACGTCGGTCCGCGTCGACCTGGTCGACGTCGACGGCGGCCGCTGAGCACCGGTCGTCGCACGTGAGTTTCGGCTGACCTCCCGGTGCAACTCGTCATCGGACGCATCGGCCGGGCGCACGGCATCCAGGGCCAGGTCGGAGTCGAGGTTCGCACCGACGACCCTGACGGGCGGTTTGCGGTCGGCACGGTCATCGCCACCGATCCACCCGAGCGTGGGCCGCTGACCGTGGTGGGTTCGCGGTGGCATTCGGGCCGCCTGCTCCTGCGGTTCGCCGGTACCGATGACCGGACGGCTGCCGAGGCGCTGCGCGGCACGGTGCTCGTGGTTGACGTCGATGCGGCCGATCGTGCGACTGAGTCGGACGAGTACTACGACCACCACCTGATCGGGCTGCGCGTGCTGACACCCGCAGGGGTCGAGGTCGGGTCGGTGGCGGAGGTTTTGCATCTGCCCGCCCAGGACGTCCTGGCGATCTCGCGCATCGATGGCGTCGAGGTGTCTGGTCCCCTTTGTTGCCGAACTTGTCCCGGTCGTCGACCTCGACGCCGGCACGCTGATCGTCGAGCCGCGCCCAGGCCTGCTCGATCCCGACGCGGCCGACGGGGACTTGAGCACGATGCGGGTCGACATCGTCACGATCTTCCCCGACTACCTCTCGCCCCTGACGCTGTCGCTCGTTGGCAAGGCACGGGAGCGCGGGCTGCTCGACGTCCGGCTGCACGATCTTCGCTCGTTCGCGGGCGGCGTCCATCGCAGCGTCGACGACACGCCGTACGGCGGCGGGCCTGGGATGGTGATGCGCCCAGAGCCTTGGGGCGAGGCCCTCGACGCAGTCGTGGGGCGAGGCACCGATGTAGGGGGTGCGTGCCTAGACGCAGTGACGCTGGACGCCGATGAACTGCCGCTGTTGATCGTGCCGACGCCGGCGGGGGTGCCGTTCACGCAGGCGCGCGCGGAGTCCTACGCGAAAGAACCATGGCTGGCGTTCGCGTGTGGCCGCTATGAAGGCATCGACTACCGGGTCGTCGACGACGCACGGCGCCGGATGCGGGTCGACGAGCTTTCGATCGGGGACTACGTCCTGGGCGGGGGAGAGGCGGCCGCCCTCGTCGTCCTGGAAGCAGTCGTTCGGCTGTTGCCGGGAGTCGTGGGCAATGCGGAATCGCTGGTCGAGGAATCCCATGTCACTGGACTGCTCGAGGGTCCCGCCTACACGAAGCCACCGAGCTGGCGCGGCCTCGACGTGCCGGCAGTCCTCACCTCGGGCAACCACGCACAGATCGCTCGCTGGCGGCGTGACGAGGCACTGCGACGGACGGCGGCGCGGCGACCCGACCTGCTCGCAGCCCTCGACCCAGACGCGGTTTCGGACCGGGACGCGGCGGTGATCGAGGAGACGATTCGGTCGCACCCCGGACCTGTGGCAGACTAGGGCGGTTGCCCGAGGCCGGCTCTTTGATCACGACTGATCGCGCCCCGGCCGAGCACGCACACCACTGACCGGCCCCCATCAGGCAGGACGACACCGCCATGCACACCTTGGACTCACTCGACGCCGCCTCGTTGCGCTCGGACGTCCCAGACTTTCGGCCCGGCGACACCCTCAAGGTGCACGTGCGGGTCGTCGAAGGCACCCGGTCGCGAGTCCAGGTCTTCCAGGGCGTCGTCATCCGCCGTCAGGGCGACGGCGTCCGCGAGACGTTCACCGTCCGCAAGGTCAGCTTCGGCGTCGGCGTCGAGCGCACCTTCCCGGTGCACACGCCGGTCATCGACAAGATCGAGATCGTCACCCGCGGCGACGTCCGCCGGGCGAAGCTGTACTACCTGCGTGAACTGCGTGGCAAGAAGGCCAAGATTCGCGAGAAGCGCGACACCTCCCCGGCGCGCTGACTTCTCGCGACGTCGGCAACCTCACGACGAGCCGCCCAGATCCCGTGGTCGACGAGCCGGTCGGAAGCGACCTTTCCGCCACTGACCAGTGGTACGCACCACCGCTGTCGACCGCCGTCTCGACGCCGGGCTCCGACTTCGACACCACTGTCGAGCGGCGTTCGGAGCCACGACCGCCCGGCGCGCACCGCAAGCCCAAGCCCGGCAAGCGACCCAAGCCGCCAAAACTGCCGAAGGCGGCCAAAAACGTTAAGGGCAGCGCCGCAACGACCGAAATTGCGCCTGTGGACGACACTCTCGGCGCGGTCGGATCGACCGGCCCCATTGGATCCTCCGGTGCAGTTGGAGTGGCGGGGACGGCCGAACCCGCCGTCGACGCCGTGGCCGCTGAGGGCGTCAAGCCTGCCAAGCCCGCGAAGCCCACTCGACCGTTTTGGGTCGAGGCGGTCGTTCTGCTGGTGATCGCGGCCGCCATCGCCGTCGGCGTCCACAGCTTCTTGTTTCAGGCCTTCTTCATCCCCTCGGGGTCGATGGAGAACACCCTGCTGAAGGGTGACCGGGTCATCGTCAACCGGTTGTCGTACAAGGTGGGGCACGTCCAGCGGGGCCAGATCGTCGTGTTCAGCGGCGTCGACTCCTGGACGCCGGAAGGCAGCATCACGCAGCCTCACAACCCGGTATTGCGGGAGTTCAGCAAGGTCGGCAGCTACCTCGGGTTTGCGCCGTCCGGCGAGCAGGACTTCATCAAGCGGGTGATCGGGATTCCGGGCGACCGCGTCGTCTGCTGTAACACCCAGGGCCAAATCACCGTCAACGGCAAAGCGCTCCAGGAGCACTACCTGTATCCGGGCAGCGACAACCGCACGCTGCCGTTCGACATCGTCGTGCCTGCCGGGCCGACTTGTGGGTCGAGGGCGACCATCGCAACGACTCTGCCGACTCGCGTTCGCACACCGGATTGCCGGGCGGCGGGACGATCCCGATCAACAAGGTCATCGGGCGGGCATTCGTCATCGTGTGGCCGTTCTCGCGGCTCCATCGCCTCGAAATCCCGGCGTCTTACGGTGCGCTGAAGAGCACCAGCGCGTCAGGGGCGTCGAGCATGACGGTCTCGAATATGACGGCGTCCGCCTTGCCGTCGGCGATCGGCGTGGCGGCGGTGCTGCCGGTGGGGGCGCTGCGGTTGCGACGCCGGCGTAGACACCGACGGTGCGAGCAACTGAGCTAGCAACCGTTCCAGATGCCGGTTCCGCGTCGAGAACGACGTAGGGTTCCTGCGATGGGGAACCTGTATGCCTTCGAGCGCAGCCTCGCCAAGGCTGGCCTCGAGCCGGTCGCCGGCGCCGACGAGGCAGGTCGCGGAGCGTGCGCTGGCCCGCTCGTCGTGGGTGCGGTGATCCTGTCGAACGACCGTCGGGGCCAGGTGCCCGGGCTCGCGGACTCCAAGCTGCTCACCCCAGCTGCTCGTGAGCGGGTCTACGCGCAGGTCGTGAGCCGGGCGCTCGCCTGGACCGCGGTCGTGATCCCAGCGCCGGACGTCGATCGCATCGGACTGCACAAGGCGAACATCGAGGGCATGCGGCGCGCGGTGGCGGCCCTCGGAATCCGGCCGGCCTACGTCTTGACTGACGGGTTCGCTGTCGCGGGCTTCGGGGCGCGCGGGCTGGGCGTGTGGAAGGGCGACCGCGTCGCCGCGTGCATCGCGGCCGCTTCGGTGATTGCCAAGGTGACGCGCGACCGGCTCATGGTCGCCATGCACGACAACTTCCCCGATTTACGGATTCGCCGACCACAAGGGCTACATCACCCCCGAGCACCAGGAAGCGCTCGCCGAGCACGGACCCTGTGCGGAGCACCGGCGGTCATTCATCAACGTGAGACGGGTGGACGCCGATTATCGCCGCGGCGCGCCACGCTTGGTCGATCTGGGCGACAATGGTGCAGTGGGATTAGACCTCTCGGATGCCGACCTTTCAGACCAGATTGCGGTTGCGGAGCTTCGATGAGCGCGGAAGACCTCGAGAACTACGAGACCGATATGGAGCTCCAGCTCTATCGGGAGTACCGCGACGTTGTCGGGCTGTTCAAGTACGTCATCGAGACCGAGCGGCGCTTCTACCTCACCAACGAATACGTGCTCGATGTTCGCAACGCGGGCGGTGAGGTGTTCTTCGAGGTGAGCATGTCCGACGCCTGGGTATGGGACATGTACCGACCCGCGCGGTTCGTCAAGAACGTCAAGGTCGTGACGTTCAAGGACGTCAACGTCGAGGAACTCGCGAAGAGCGACCTGCAGGTTCCGGAGTCGTAGGACCGGTTCGCTGACGCTATTGGCGTCGTCCACACCCCTTTATTGGCTGTGCACACCCGTGCGTGCATGGGCTCCGCTGTCACCCGTTCGCCACCAGAGTTCGCTCCTGGAGGTGGGTGAGCGTGGTTCGCAGTTCAGATGTCACGCGAATGAGGGCACGGGCCAGTGATCGCGGCGGGCTTGGTCGTTACGGCGAAGAGGTTGCTGCCGCGCACCTGGTCGCCGCAGGCCTAACGATCGTGGCTCGCAACTGGCGGTGTCGTGATGGCGAGGTCGACATCATCGCGCTTGACGGCGACGTGCTGGTGATGTGTGAAGTCAAGACGCGACGCGGCGTCGGCTTCGGCACGCCGCTCGATGCGGTCACGCCCGCGAAGGCTGCCCGAATACGCCGACTCGCTTTGCGGTGGCTCACGGACCAGCGCGCGGGGACGACTTCATCGGGCGTAGGCGCGGACTCATCGAGCGCACTTGCCACGGCGCCGAGCAACGCCGAGTTCGCCCGCTACACCGAGGTGCGCTTCGACGTCGTGTCAGTCTTGCGACCACTGTCCGGTGCGATGTCGGTACGAGCACCTGCGAGGCGCGTTCTGATGGCGCTCGCGCGGGCCTGGTCGGTTGCCCTTGCTGGTGTGCTAGGCACGGTCGTCGAGGTCGAGGCCGATCTCGCGGATGGCCTGCCGAACTTGACGATCATCGGCCTGCCCGACGCGGCGCTCTCTGAGTCTCGCGACCGGGTACGCGCTGCGGTTCTCAACTCGGGGGAGCCCTGGCCGCAACGCCGCATCACGCTCGGGTTGTCGCCGGCAACTTTGCCCAAGCATGGCAGCGGGTTCGACATTTCTATGGCTGTCGCGATCTTGTCCGCGGCCGGTGGATTGCAGGCGCGGGCACTCGAAGGTGTGGTGTTCTTCGGCGAACTTGGTCTCGACGGTCGTGTGCGCCCGATCCGTGGGGTATTGCCGGCGGCGCTGGCGGCTGCCGCTGCCGGATTCATCCGTGTCGTGGTGCCGTCTACCAACGCGGCCGAGGCTGCGTTGGTGCCTGGTCTCGATGTCTGGCCGGTGGGGTCGCTGCGCGAACTTGTCGCTGCGCTGCGCAGCGGCCAGCCACCGCGCGAGCCGCTTCATCTGGTCGACGACGAGATGGTTCATGGCGAATCGCCTACTCGCGAGCACTTCGATGTCGAGTTGGATCTGTCCGACGTACTCGGCCAGCCATCTGGACGGCGCGCGGTAGAGGTTGCGGCCGCGGGCGGCCATCACGCGCTGTTACTGGGCGACCCGGGCACCGGCAAGACGATGCTCGCCGCCCGGTTGCCAGGTTTGCTGCCCGAGCTCGATCGCACCGCGGCACTTGAGGTCACCGCAGTGCACTCGATCGCGGGCGTGCTCCCAAGCGATTGTCCGCTCGTAACCCGGCCGCCGTTTCGCGATCCCCACCACACGACGTCCGTCGCTGCGCTCGTCGGTGGCGGTAGCGGCATGGCGCGTCCTGGTGTCGCCTCACTGGCGCACCACGGGGTGCTGTTCTTGGACGAGGCACCGGAGTTCGCATCCGGCGTGCTCGACGCCCTGCGGCAGCCGCTCGAATCGGGACATGTGACGATCGCCCGATCCGGAGGCACTGCCCGTTACCCGGCGCGTTTTCTCCTGGTGCTCGCCGCGAATCCGTGCGGGTGTTCGACATCGAGCGCAACGCCGGGTTCGTGCACGTGCTCACCGCTGATCCGACGGCGGTACCTAAGTCGGCTCTCCGGTCCGCTGCTAGACCGCGTCGACCTGCAAGTTCGCATGGATCCGGTGAGCCGCAGCGAGTTGCTAGCCGACCGCAGCCACGTCGAGCACAGCGCGACCGTCGCGGCGCGGGTGATCATGGCGAGGTCCAGAGCCAGCGAGCGGTTGGCCGGCAGCCCATGGCGGACTAATAGCGACATCCCCGGTCGCGAACTGCGCGACAGATGGGCACCTGCCCGCACCGCGCTCGTCGCTGCCGAACGCGCACTTGACGCTGGCCGGTTGTCTGCGCGCGGTCTTGATCGCGTGCTACGCGTCGCCTGGACCCTCGCCGATTTGGCCGAACGCAGTCGGCCCACGGCTGACGACATCGATGAGGCGCTGTACCTGCGGACCGGAGTAGCTGCGTGAGCGGCGACGGCTGGCTGCCCGAGGCCGCGATCACTACTGGCGCGGGCGACGATGACGACCGGATAGCTCGGCTGCTGCTCGGTCGAGTTGCGGAGCCCGGCGACGTTGCGCTGGCGAAGGTCATCGGCGACCTCGGGGCAGTCGCAACCGTGCAACGGCTGCGTGCGGGCACGCTGACCCATAACGGGTTGGTGAACCTGCGCGCCCGCCTCGATGTGGCGCATCCTGGTCGCGACCTGGCTGCGGGCGCTCTGGTGGGTGCTCGTTTCGTCATTCCCGGCGACGAGGAGTGGCCCGATCAGGTTGACGACCTGGTGCGGCTCGGTCGCCGTGACGCGGGTGTGCCGCTGGGCTTGTGGGTTCGCGGACCCCTGAATCTGCGAGACGCATGCCGTCGGTCCGTCGCCGTAGTCGGTGCTCGAGCGTCGACTGCGTACGGCGAATATGTTGCGAGCGAGTTCGGCATCGGCCTTGCCGAGCGGATGTGGACTGTTGTGTCGGGCGGTGCCTACGGCATCGACGGTGCTGCGCACCGGGGAGCACTTGCGGGCGAGGGGGCGACCGTCGCGGTGCTCGCCTGCGGCGTCGATGTGGCCTACCCGCGCGGGCACGCGGCACTCATCGACCGGATCGCGCAGACCGGCCTGATCGTGAGCGAGTGGCCGCCGGGCTGCGCGCCGATGCGCTACCGGTTCCTGGTGCGCAATCGCGTCATTGCGGCACTGACCGCTGGCACCGTCGTCGTTGAGGCGGCTGTTCGCAGCGGCGCCCTGAGCACCGCGAACCGGGCCCGTGAACTCGACCGATACGTCATGGCCGTTCCCGGGCCGGTGACATCGACGATGTCGAAGGGCACCAACCAGTTATTGCGCGAGCCCGACGTGCAGTGCGTGACGAGCGTTGCCGACGTCATGGAGCTCGTGGGTTCGATCGGCACAGACCTTGCTCCGCAGCTAATGATTCCGGCCGACCCGCGCGACGACCTCGATGAAGTGTCGAGGCGGGTGCTCGAGTCGGTGCCCGTCCGTCGAGCTGTCGGCCCGGCGAGTATCGCGGTGACCGCAGGGATCGCGCCGCAGCAGGTTCTGCGTTGCCTCGGCGGCCTCGCCGCGCGCGGCTTTGTCGAACGGGTCGACGCGGGGTGGCGGCTGCGGCGCGACGCGTAATCAGCGCCCCTCGGCGGCGCTCGCCGGAAGGTAGCGCCCAGCGGCGCTTGGCGCAAGAGTCTGACCGAAGATAGATCCGATCTTTGTTCGGTCCAAGCTGAACGCACGCTGGAGGCGCGCTCTTCGCTCCGGGGGTCCGACGGGTCAGTTCCGTGAGCCCCCAGCATCACTGGCGAGACACGGAACGCGAGCGGCGTTGACTCCCACGCGTGAAATTGTTCAGCGTTCAAGAAGTCGTGGCCCCCGCAGGCAACCGCCTCCAGCGGCGGTACGCCGAGCGGGTTGAGCCGGATCGCAACAACTCGATAACGCCCGCCAGATTCACCTAGACGTCCGATGATTGCGCGCCTATGCTGCCGAGCGCAGCGATCGAGCAAGCCTGCGATCGTTGCCAGCCGCGAGAGGATCTCGATGCGTAGCTCGGACGAACCCGTCGAGTTGGACCCGGTGCGCGCCCTGGGTCTGACTACCTCGACGGAGTCGTCGCAGTCGTCGCAATCGTCGAGCGACGGCGCTATTCAACCAGGGCCGAACACACCTGGCTCGTACAGTCCAATCCGCCTCGCGCTGATGCTCACGCGAGTGGGGCCGGCGCTCATGTTGCTTGTCCTGGTGGTTGTGCTCCGATTCTCGTCGGTGAAGTTTTTGACCAGCCAGAACATCGGCAACATTCTCGACCAGACAGCCATGATCGCCCTTCTGGCGATCGGAATGTTGCTGGTGATCTTGACCCGCGGTATCGATCTGTCCGTGGGCTCGACGATCGCGCTTGCTGCCGTCGTCGGGGCGATGACCTTCCACCACGTCCATTCAGGCATCGTCATCATCGTGGTGATGCTCGCTGTGGGCTTGGCTGCGGGTGCCGTGAACGGGCTTGTTTACGTCTATGGCAACGTCCCACACCCGTTCATCGTCACGCTCGCGACGATGGGTGTGATCCGGGGCGTGGCTTTGTGGCTGACCCAGGGTGTGCCACAGCAAGGCGTGCCGCGCGTCGTCGTGGCGATCGGCGGTGGCCGCATCGGGTGGCTGCCGAAATCGACTTTTGTGGTTGCTGGCGTTGCGTTGATCGCGGCCCTGGTGTGCACCCGCGTTGTGTGGGGTCGCTGGATTTACGCCGTGGGCGGGAATCCCGAAGCCGCGCGCCGTACCGGCATCCCTGTTCGCCCGGTCCTGGTCTCGGTCTACGCGATCAGCGGGCTGTGCGCAGGTATTGCGGGAGTGGTTCTGGCCGGGCGACTCAATGCCGGCACCGCGACATCGGGTGACGGTGCCGAACTCGATGCGATCGCAGCGGTTGTCATCGGCGGCGCGAGTTTCCTCGGCGGTCGCGGCAACGTCGGCAACGCGCTGATTGGAGCCCTCATGATTGGAGTGATTCGAAATGGGATGAACTTGCTCGACGTCAACGCGTACCTCCAGCCCATCGTGATCGGTGTCGTGATCGTGTTGGCGGTCGAGATCGACGTCGTTCGCAGGTGGCTTGAGGGTCGATTCCGCACCCTGTATGCGACACGCGCATGACGACGGCAGTAGGCACCGTGCCGGCCTTGCGAATCACGGGTGCAACGAAAAGATTCGGGGCCGTCCTCGCATTGGACGACGTTGACCTTGAAGTCGCGCACGGCGAAGTCTTGGCAATTCTCGGTGACAACGGAGCGGGAAAGTCGACGCTCATCAAATGCATCAGCGGTGTCCATCGCCTCGACGCTGGCGCGATCGAAATAGACGGAATGCCGGTCTCGATGACCTCGCCGACGGTTGCTCGCGCTCTCGGTGTTGAGACCGTGTACCAGGACCTCGCACTTTTCGACAATCTCGATCCGGCAGCGAATTTCTATGCCGGCCGTGAGATGGCGGCACCCACGTGGCTCCCGCTTGGCTTACGCTTCCTGCGCCGTAGCAGCATGACCGCGGAGACGGTCAATACGCTCAAGCGGCTCGAAGTGCGATTGCCGGATCCAGGGGCTCACGTCGGTCTGATGTCGGGCGGTCAGCGGCAGGCGGTCGCGGTCGCTCGGGCTGCTGCATTTGCTTCCCGTGTCGTCATTCTCGATGAACCGACGGCGGCGCTCGGGTTGAGGGAATCCAGAGGTGTTCTTGACCTCATCATTCGGCTGCGCGATTCCGGGCACGCCGTAATTGTGATCTCGCACGCGATGGACCACGTGATGGAAGTGGCTAATCGGGCGATTGTTATGCGCCGTGGACGAAAAGTCGGCGAGGCCGTTCCTGACCGTGAAAGCCAGCAGCGAATCGTCGCTCTGATAGTCGGAAGCGATATCTGAGTTTCTCTTCGATCACCGGATTTTCATGCATGGGTGTCGTATTCGCGACCGCGGATGCGGATGAATTCAACGGATTGCCGTTGCCAACAGAGATGGAAGTTTGATGGCTAATACAAAACGGATCGTCGCACTCACGATGCTGGCGGCGCTCACCGCTGCGGGCTGCTCGAGCTCGAAGAAGGCAGCGGCGCCCAGTGCCACTTCGCAGACTCCGACCACCGCCGCGAGCACTCCTGCCGCGGCAAGTACTCCTGCCGCGGCAAGTACTCCTGCCGCAGCGAGCACCCCGGCGGGCGGTGCGCCCATCAAGGTGGGCTTGATCACGAAGTTCCCGGTCGACTTCTACTCGACCATGGTGAGCGCCGTGAAGGACTACGCGACGGCTCACCCGAACGTCACGGTGCTCTACGCGCAGGGCAAGAGCGGGACCGACGACGCGAGTGAGATCGCGGCGATCCAGGACTTCGTCACCCAGGGCGTGAAAGCGATCGCGATTACACCGACCAGCCCGGCCGTGAAGGATGCGCTGCAGGCGGCCGTCGACAAGGGCATCAAGGTCGTCCTGATCGACAACGACATCCCTGGCTGGACTGGTAAGTCGTCGTACGTTGCGACGAACAACCTCGAGGGCGGAAAGGTTGCAGGCGCGTTTCTCGCCAAGCAACTGAAGCCGGGCGCCACGGTTGCGATTCTCGAGGGCGTGCTGGGTAACCAGTCGCTGCAGGACCGCGTGACAGGAATGCAGCAGGCCCTGGGCAGCGGATTCAAGGTCGTCGCGATGACACCTACCGATTGCGACCAGACCAAGGGCCTCAACGCCGCGCAGGATATCCTCACTGCGCACCCCGACGTCTCGGCGATCTACGGCGCGTGTGGGCCGCCGATCACAGGTGCAGTCCAGGCGATCAAGGCGAAGGGCCTTAAGAACATTATCGTCGTTGGATTCGACGCCGACGGTCCGCAGATTACCGACATCCTCGCGGGCAACGAGCTCGCGTCCGTCATCCAGTTCCCGGCCAAGATGGGTTCGATCGGTATCGACACTGCAGTGAAGGCCGCCGAAGGCCAGTCGGTGGCGGCAACTGTCGACACTGGAACGGGCTTGGTCACGAAGGACAACGCGGCAACGTTCCAGAAGTAGGGCTGCGCGATCCGGCCCTGCCGTCGGCGTGAACGACGGCAGGGCCGCATCCGCTCGATGAACGCTCGTCTGTATGTGTTCATTTCGTTGACCCAATCGGAATTTCCTCCTGGGTCGCCCTTTCAACGATCTGAGGATGGCCGATGCCCGTAGTCCAGGCGGTGGATGTCAGCGACGTCCGGTTCCCGACGTCGCTGAACCGGGACGGTTCAGATGCAATGAACGTCGACGGTGACTACTCCGCGGCATACGTGACGCTCTTTACGGATGACGAGTCGCTGCAGGGGTTCGGCCTGACGTTCACCATCGGTCGCGGCACAGAATTGTGCGTGGCCGCTGCACGATTGCAGGCACAGACACTTGTCGGCATGGACGTCGACGAGATGCTCGCCGACATGGGCGCGGTCTACCGTCTCCTCACCGCAGACTCGCAGCTGCGCTGGCTCGGGCCGGAAAAGGGCGTCGTCCACCTGTCGCTTGCAGCCGTTCTGAACGCAGCATGGGATCTCGTCTCACGACGGGCCGGCAAGCCGCTGTGGCGTTTGCTGGCAGATCTCACGGCTGCCGAACTCGCTGCTGTCGCCGACCTGCGCTACCTCAGCGACGTCCTGACTCGGGCGGAAGCAGAGGCGATCCTCGCGGCACTTGAGCCCACGCGCGCGCAACGCATCGCGGAACTCGAGCGGATCGGATACCCGTGCTACACCACGTCGCCCGGGTGGCTCGGGTATGACGACGAGAAGCTCGAGCGGCTCTGCCACGAATCGATTCAAGCGGGGTTCCAGCACATCAAGTTGAAGGTCGGCGCCAACCTCGACGACGACCGCCGCCGATGCGCGATCGCGCGGAAGATACTCGGCCCGGATCGGCATCTCATGCTTGATGCGAATCAGGTGTGGGATGTGCCGCAGGCGATCGCGTGGGTAAACGCGCTTGCCGAGTTCAAGCCGCTTGTGGATCGAGGAGCCGACGAGCCCTGATGACATCCTCGGTCACGCCGCCATCAGGCGAGCGGTGGCACCGATCGGAGTTGCGACCGGGGAGCATGGCCACAACCGGGTGTTGTTCAAGCAGCTCTTGCAAGCCGGCGCGATCGACTTCTGCCAGATCGATTCATGTCGGCTGGCAAGCGTCAACGAGATCGTTGCGGTGTTGTTGCTCGCGGCGAAGTTCGGCGTCCCCGTCTGCCCACACGCGGGCGGAGTTGGCTTGTGCGAGTTGGTGCAGCACCTAGCAATCTTCGACTATGTCGCCGTGTCGGGGAGTCTGACCGGGCGAGTCGCCGAGTACGTCGACCACCTCCACGAACACTTCGTTAACCCATGCGTTGTGAAGGACGCCGCTTACGTCGTGCCGACGGCGCCCGGGTACAGCGCGCGCATGCATCCGTCATCGGTGGCCCGTTACACCTATCCCGGTGGTTCGTACTGGACCGCCAGCTCGTCGAGCGCCTAGGAATCGAAACAGCCGCTACGCGCCGATCATCCGTCACCTTCGGCGCGTCCGGCTGCCGGTGCTTGACCCAGGGGCCATGGCGGGCGACGGTGCAGAGATGGGTGCGCAGTTGGAGGTCGGTGAACGTGCATCGCTCACGGTGCACACCGAATCGTCGCCGGAGACCCCCGAGAGCCCTGACGCCCCGGATGTCCTGGCTGCCTTCGTCCGGCATTTGCGCCTTGAGCGTGGGCTGTCCGAGCACACGATCCGGGCCTACACCGCCGATATCGCGAGTTTGCTCGACCACGCGGACCGGATGGGCCGCCCGCACCTTGCGGTCTCGACATCGGGGTCTTGCGGAGTTGGCTGGCGAGGCTGACCACCAGAGGCTTGGCGAGGACGACGATCGCCAGGCACGCGGCGTCCGCCCGAGTCTTTACCGCGTTCTGCGCTCGGCGTGGCTGGTTGACGCCGGATCCGGGTCTGATCCTGGCCACGCCGAAGGCCCAGCGGCTGCTGCCGGGCGTGCTGTCGCAGGCGCAAGCAGTCGCCCTGCTCGAACCTCCCGTTGACGGCCCGCCCGGCGAGGTTGGTCCCGACCAGTTGCGCGACGACGCGGTACTCGAGCTGCTCTATGCGACGGGCATCCGGGTCGGTGAACTGGTCGGGCTCGACATCGACGACCTCGACAGGGGTCGCCACGTCGTCCGGGTGCTCGGAAAGGGCAACAAGCAGCGGACAGTTCCCCTCGGCGTCCCGGCTGTGCGGGCTGTCGAGCGTTGGCGTGTCGTCGGCCGGCCGGCGCTCGTGACTGCCGACAGTGGCCCCGCTCTCTTCCTGGGCGCGCGCGGTCGCCGCCTCGACCAGCGTGCTGTCCGCCGACTGGTGCATGCCCGAATCGCGCTGGTGCCCGACGCCCCCGACATCGGCCCGCACGGGCTTCGACACAGTGCGGCGACGCACCTTCTTGAGGGTGGCGCTGACCTAAGAACCGTCCAGGAGATACTTGGTCACGCTACGCTCGCAACGACACAGGTCTATACGCACGTTTCCGTCGAGCGACTGAGGGCTACCTATGACCGCGCGCACCCCAGAGCCTGAGCGCTCGGGCGTGCTAGCCGCAGCACCCGAAGAAGACCCCGCCGTTGTGAAGCTCAACGCCGAGGCGGCGTTGCGCGAACTGTGGCAGGAATTCAAGGCGACCGGCGAGAGCCGCCTTCGCGAGCGGCTGATCCTGCACTACTCACCGCTCGTCAAGTACGTCGCTGGCCGGGTTGGTGTCGGGTTGCCGCCCAACATCGAGCAGGCCGACCTCGTCTCGTACGGCATCTTCGGGCTGATCGACGCGATCGAGAAGTTCGACCTCGAGCGGGCGATCAAGTTCGAGACCTACGCGATCAGCCGGATCAAGGGCGCGATCATCGATGAGCTGCGCGCGATCGACTGGATCCCGCGGTCGGTGCGCTACAAGGCTCGCGAGGTCGAGAAGGCGTACGCCGCGCTCGAAGCGAAACTGCACCGCACCCCGACGGAGTCGGAGGTTGCCGGTGAGCTCGGTATCAGCCTCGACGAGTTGCACACCATCTTCAGCCAGGTCTCGTTCGTCAACGTGATCGCGCTCGACGAGTTGCTGAACGTGGGCGGCGAGCGCGGCGACAAGCTCTCCCTCGTCGACACCCTCGAAGACACCAGGGCCGAAGATCCAGTCGAGGTCTTCGAGACCGAGGAGACCAAGTACCTGTTGTCGCGGGCGATCAACACCCTGCCCGAGCGCGAGAAGATCGTCGTCACGTTGTACTACTACGAGGGACTCACGCTGGCCGAGATCGGCCAGGTGCTCGGCGTCACGGAGAGTCGCATCTGCCAGATGCACACGAAGGCCGTTCTCCAGTTGCGCGCCAAGCTCGCCGAACAGTCCGCCTAGCCGCTCCAGATCGGCAGCAACCTGACCCGTGGTGCGCGCAGTAGCCCCATCGGATCGACGTAGAGAGCTGCCTCAAGCGCCCCCCAATGCAGGCAGCTCCCCGCCCGCCCGCACGCGTCGGCCGCAGTCGATACGTACCCGATGAGTTGCCCGGCCGTGACGGTGTCGCCAGCGCGGACGACGGGCTCGACCGGCTCGTAGGTGGTGCGCAAGCTCCCGTCGCGGATCGAGATCACCCCGCGACCGGCGAGCAGGCCGGCGTACAGAACCACGCCCGGACGTGGCAGCGGCCACCCGCTCGCCGGCGTACGCAGCCAGATCGACGCCGCGGTTGCCGGCGGCCCAGGGATGTAGCGGTGGCGCAAACGAGTGCAGGACCGCAAGGGGCAGCGGCAGCGGGGGATAGAGATGCGCGCGGGCTCCGGTCGTCTGGGCGGCTGCTGTAACGCCGGAACCGACGCCTGCCAGGGCGGTACCCAGGGCGATCATCAAGGAAACGATCCGCGTTCTCATACCCCGACCTTGCTCGCCCGCAGGGGCCGTTGGATCTCGAAGTGCCGATCGGTGCATCTGGACGGCGGCCTGTGGACGACCGCGGATTGGTCACGCTCTGCGACGCTCGCGTAGACTGCCGGATGAGGTTGGGTCCGCCCGGCCTACATCGCATGCCCTACCCACCGGCCCTCGGGCCGGCTGCCACTCGGTGCCTTCGACGACAGTCGAGGAATCACGGCGATCAGGGCGTCAGGCGTGGCCGCCGACCGGCGTCCGCGAAGAACCGAGGATCGGCACCCGGCGACATCCGCTCCTTCAGTGATGTGGGGTGCCAGAAGGAGTGCGCGGCCATGGCCGTCGTCACCATGAAAGAGCTGCTCGCGAGCGGCGTCCATTTCGGGCATCAGACCCGGCGCTGGAACCCGAAGATGAAGCGATTCATCTTCACCGAGCGCAACGGCATCTACATCATCGACCTTCAGCAGTCGCTGACCTACATCGACCGCGCCTACGAGTTCGTCAAGGACACCGTGGCGCACGGCGGCTCGGTGTTGTTCGTCGGCACCAAGAAGCAGGCGCAAGAGGCCGTGGCCGAGCAGGCCACCCGCGTAGGCATGCCCTACGTCAACCAGCGCTGGCTCGGCGGCATGCTGACCAACTTCCAGACCGTCTTCAAGCGCCTTCAGCGGCTCAAGGAACTTGAGATCCTTGAGCAGGGGGGCGCGAGCTATGGGCAGCGCACCAAGAAGGAGGCGCTCGTCCTCCAGCGCGAGAAGGACAAGCTGCTCAAGACCCTCGGCGGCATCCGGGAGATGTCGCGGGTTCCGAGCGCGGTGTGGATCGTCGACACCAAGAAGGAGCACATCGCCGTCGGCGAGGCTCGCAAGCTGGGCATCCCGGTGGTGGCGATCCTCGACACCAACTGTGATCCCGACGAGGTCGACTACAAGATCCCCGGCAACGACGACGCGATCCGCTCAGTCGCGCTGCTCACCCGGGTGGTCGCGGATGCGGTGGCCGACGGGCTGATGGCCCGGGTAGCCGCGCGCGTCGGTGACGCCAAGCCTGACGTCGACGCCGGCAGCGAACTCGGTGGCGGCGAGCCGCTCGCCGACTGGGAGCGCGAACTGCTCGTCCGGAATACGGCAGCCGCTGATGCTGCTGCAGAAGCGGCAGCCGAGACCGCAGCACCAGCTGCGGCCGCCCCGGCTTCCGCCGAGGCGACCGTGGAAGCCCCCGAGGCGGCACCCGCTGCCGGCACGGTCGCCGGCGAGCCAGCAGCGCCGCCGGCTGACGCGTAAGCCTGGACCATCACTAGCGATACACCGACCTGAAGGACGACGAAGCGATCATGGCGAACTACACCACGGCCGACGTCAAGCGGCTTCGTGAGCTCACCGCCGCCGGCATGATGGATTGCAAGAAGGCTCTCGACGAGACCGACGGTGACTTCGACAAGGCCGTCGAGCTGCTTCGCATCAAGGGCGCGAAGGACGTCGGTAAGCGCGCCGAGCGCACGACTCAAAACGGCCTCATCGCGGCCCAGGCGAGTGGCGACTCGGGCGTGCTTCTCGAGCTGAAGTGCGAGACGGACTTCGTCGCGAAGGGCGACCGGTTCCAGCAGCTCGGTGCCGCGCTTGTGAAGGCATTCGTCGACTCTGACGCCACCGACCCGGCCAGTCTGCTCGACGTGGTGGTCGACGGACGCCGGGTCAGCGAGCTGATCGATGAGAACAGCGCGACGCTCGGCGAGAAGATCGAACTCGGCCGGGTGGCGAAGTTCACCGGTGGCGGCCACGTCGTGAGCTACCTGCACAAGACGAGTCCCGACCTGCCGCCGCAACTCGGCGTCCTGATCGAGCTCGACAGCGAGCACCCCGAGGTCGGCAAGGACGTCGCTCAGCACATCGCGGCGTTCTCGCCGTCCTACCTGCATCGTGACGAGATCCCGGCGGACGTCGTGGAGAACGAGCGCCGCATCGCCGAGGCGACCGCGCGCGAGGAGGGCAAGCCCGAGGCCGCGCTGCCCAAGATCGTCGAGGGCAGAGTGAGCGGGTTCTACAAGGACGCAGTGCTGATCGAGCAGGCGTTCGCCAAGGACAGCAAGAAGTCGGTCAAGCAGGTTCTCGACGAGGCGGGCGTCCAGGCGACCCGGTTCGTGAGGTTCCGCGTCGGGCAATCCTGAGGCAGACTGCCCACCAGTACTGGCACGGACGTCGACCGCACCCAGGCCATCGATGGCGGCCAACCACCCCATCGATGGCGGGCAATCGCTGATGAGGGGTTCTAGTTGACCAATCGTGACGAGGTCGAGTTCGGCGGAGTGGTGGCGCGCGGCGATGGCGTGCAGCCCTATCAGGGTTATCAACGCGTCGTCCTGAAGTTGTCCGGAGAGGCGTTCGCCGGGGACGGCACGCTCGGCGTCGACCCCGACGTCGTCGTGTCGATCGCGCGACAGATCGGCGTCGTGGTCGCCGAAGGCGTTCAGGTCGCGGTCGTCATCGGCGGTGGCAACTTCTTCAGGGGCGCCGAACTGTCGGTGCGCGGCATGGACCGCGCGCGCTCCGACTACATGGGCATGCTCGGCACGGTCATGAACTGTCTGGCCTTGCAGGACTTCCTGGAGAAGCAGCACGTCGAGACCCGGGTGCAGACCGCCATCACGATGGGTCAGGTCGCCGAGCCGTACGTGCCGCGCCGAGCTATCCGGCACTTGCAGAAGGGCCGCGTCGTCATTTTCGGCGCGGGCCTTGGGGCACCGTTCTTCTCGACCGACACGACCGCTGCGCAACGGGCGCTGGAGATCGGCGCCCAGGTTGTGCTGATGGCCAAGAGCGTCGACGGCGTCTACGACAGTGATCCGAAGACCAACCCGGACGCCGTGCAGGTTCGACACGTTGGACTACGACGAGGTGCTGGCTCGTGACCTGAAGTTTGCCGACGCGACGGCCATCAGCCTTTGCCGCGACAACGCCATGCCGATCGTGGTGTTCAACCTGCTCGAGGACGGCAACATCCGCAGGGCCGTGCACGGTGAGAAGATCGGGACGATGGTGAGTGCCGGCGCCCGCTGATCGGCGTCCAGCACTGTCTCTGAACAGTTGCAGCAAGGAGCTCGTGTGATCGACGACACCCTCTTCGAGGCCGAAGAGAAGATGGACAAGGCCGTCAGCGTCGCGAAGGACAGCTTCGCGGCGATCCGGACCGGCCGTGCGCACCCGGGGATGTTTGCGCGGGTCGTCGTCGAGTACTACGGGACAACCACGCCGCTGAACCAACTCGCCGGCTTCACGGTCGCCGACGCCCGCATGATCGTGATCAGCCCCTACGACAAGGGTTCACTGCGCGCGATCGAGAAAGCGATCCGCGACTCCGACCTCGGCGTGAATCCGACCGACGACGGCAACGTGATCCGTGTCAGCGTCCCTCAGCTCACCGAGGAGCGTCGTCGCGACTACATCAAACTTGCGCGCAGCGAAGCCGAGGACGCGAGGATCTCGATCCGCAACATCCGGCGCCATGCGAAGGAAGCGCTCGACAAGCTTGAGAAGGGCGGCGAGGCCGGCGAGGACGACGTCCATCGTGCGGAGAAGGAACTCGACGACCTGACGCATCGCTACGTCGCACAGATCGACGAGGTGCTGCGACACAAGGAAGTCGAACTCCTCGAGGTCTGATGTGAGCGCCGACTTGGTCGACGAGCCGCCCGCTGTCGCAGGCCCCAGGGCCGGCCGCAATCTGCGCGCGGCGATCACGATCGGAATTCTGCTCGGTGGCGCCGTCGCCGCGTCGTTGTTCATCGTGAAGTGGCTTTTCGTCGTCTTCACGATCGTGATCATGATGGCCGCTGTCTACGAACTGAGTCGGGCTTTGCACGGTCGCGCGGTCGCCGTCCCGGCAATTCCGCTCGCGATCGGTGCGGCCGCAGTATTGGTGGCGACCTACAAGGGCGGTACCGAAAAGCTCGTCGTCGCCAGCCTGTTGCTGGTCGTCGCGGCGGTCGCCTGGGGCGCGGTCACCGACGGCCTCGACAAGCTCGCCGGCATCGCGGCCAGTGTGTTCGTCGCCTGCTACGTCGCCTTGCTCGGTGGGTTCGCCGTGTTGATGGTCGTGCCGGGCGATGGTCCGCGTCGGGTTGCTGCGTTTGTTGCGACCGTCGTCTGCAGTGACACCGGCGGGTACGCGGTCGGCGTGTTTCTCGGCAAGCACCCGATGGCGCCAAGTGTGAGTCCGAAGAAGTCGTGGGAGGGGTTCGGCGGATCGGCAACCGCGTGTGCGCTGTGCGGCGGACTGCTGTTTCCGCTGACGTTGCACGCAACTTGGTGGCAGGGCGTCGTGTTCGGTCTCGCGATCGTCGTGACCGCGACCGTCGGCGATCTCAGTGAGTCGCTCATCAAGCGCGATCTCGGCATCAAGGACATGGGCAACGTGCTGCCGGGGCACGGCGGCGTGATGGATCGATTCGACTCACTGCTGCTCGCAGCGCCCGTTGCGTGGGCGCTGCTCACAATCTTCGTGCCCTGGCCGACGTGACTCAGTTCGCGACTACCGGGCCGATGTAGCTACCGGGGTGGGTCGCGCCGGTCTGGCAGTCGTCGACGCTGCCGTTCGGCCACGGGATCTGCACCGAGGTCGTGTCATCAGGTGGTGTGACCGTGAGTGTCGATGGGATCCACGGGCCACCTGCATCGCAGGTTGGATCCGGGCCGGCCAGATATGTCAAGACGGCGTGTGCCTGATCGCCGGGAGCGAGGTTGATTCTGGTGGGCTTGGCTGGGGTGCGTACAAGTGACACCGGAAGGGCACCGGCAGCACCGAAGTCGGCGCCGGGAAATCCGAGTAAGAAGCATGGTTGCGTCGACGCGTTCGTGAAGACGATGGGGAGTTGATACTGCGTGCTCGCGGTTTGCTTCGCGACTCCGAGCCCGACGTTGAGCGAGGTCGTCACGCATCGCGGCGCAGTTGCCGACGAGTCGCCAGACGTGCCGGTACCGATGACAGGGGTGGCCGGCGGCGGCGTTGCGGCCAAGCGCGCGCCGATGCTGCTGAGCTGGGATTGCACAGCGGTCCACGGAACGGCGAGATCGACGGTGCCGCACGCCTCCGCTGCGACCTGTCCCTGCGAGAGGCCAATCAGGAGACCGGCTCGCCCGATGGCGGTGCCCACATAATTGTCGGTCGTCGGGGCAACGCCATCACTGAATTCGTCAGTGCAGCCGATTGCGTCGAGCTTCGCCTTGGTAGCCGCACCTGTCGCAAGCGCGAGTGCCTTCAGGGACGAGCCGGCGAACAATTGGGACGGCGCGATCGTGGCGCCAGTCTGCGAGTCGACGATCACCGCGGTGAGTTGGGTCGTCGGATGCGCCGCACCCGGAAAGAACGTGGAGATCGTCCACGTGCCCGAAACCACGACCGCGTCCGCCCGACTCGTCGTGAAGTCGGCCTGGAAATCACCGCTCCCGCACGCGGGCCCATTGCACGGCTCCTGTGACGCCACCGAATTGGTGTAGTCGGCCAGCGCCGCCGTGACGGGAGCTTGCAGCGCGGCCGCAACGGCCGCGGCATCAGGCAGCCCGATGACCGATAGCTCATCGATGTCGATCGTGCCCACGTCGCCCTTGCCGAGCCGATGTGAACGGGCCAGCTCCACGACGACACGCGGTGACGCAGCGGGTGCCGGACTAGATGCCGCACTGGACGCAGCAGCGGGCGGCGCTGTACTAGACAGCGCTGGCGACGCAGGGGGAGTCGAAGCTGACGCCGCAGCACTCGACGTCCCGGCTGTTGATGTGCTTGACGACGCGACTGGCGCGGACGTCGATGTGCTGGCGTGCTTGGTACTCGAGGTGCATGCCGTCGCCAAGATTGCAAGCGCGACGAGAGTCGCGACTCTGATGCGGGACGACGTCAGCACGGGTCTCCTCTACGTGGCGCGATCGACCATGAGACGCTCACGGACCCGACCCGGTTGCCAGCGTGCTGGAGTCCAGCGGCCGTTCTTGCGACCGCTGGGCACCATCGCTCGGTTAGCAGGGCTGGAGGGTGCCGGCTTAGACCGCGAGGCCGGGTGCAGGGAAGTCGGCGGTCAACTCGCGCACGTGGGCCTCGACGCGGTCGGTCGTGGCATTCACGGTGTCCTCGTCGTTCTTCGCGACCGCAGCGACGACCTCGTCGAACCAGGCCGCGATCTGATGCATCTCGCTGACACCCATGCCGCGACTGGTCACTGCCGGTGTGCCGATGCGAATGCCTGACGGGTCGAAAGGCTTGCGGGTGTCGTAGGGCACCGTGTTGTAGTTGACGACCAAGCCTGCGCGGTCGAGCGCCTTCGCGACCGGCTTGGCGGCCACACCCTGGGGTGTCAGGTCGAGCAGGATGAGGTGGTTGTCAGTGCCGCCCGACACGAGATCGAATCCGCGCGACGACAACTCTTCGGCGAGAGCCTTGGCGTTCGTGACGATTGCAGCGGCGTAGTCGCGAAACTCCGGTTGCTGCGCCTCGTGCAGGGCGACCGCGATCGCGGCCGTCGTGTGGTTGTGCGGCCCGCCTTGCAGACCCGGGAAGACGGCCTTGTCGATGGCCTTGGCGTATTGCTCGTCGCACATCAACATCGCGCCGCGAGGGCCGCGCAACGTCTTGTGCGTCGTCGTCGAGATGACGCCCGCGTGCCCGACCGGAGACGGGTGTGCACCGCCGGCGATGAGTCCGGCGATGTGCGCGATGTCGGCGACCAGCACCGCGTCGACCTCGCGGGCGATCTCGGCGAAGGCCGGGAAGTCGATGGTGCGCGGGATCGCCGTACCACCGCAGAAGATGATCTTCGGTCGCTCGCGAAGCGCGATGTCGCGCACCTGGTCCATGTCGACGCGACCGGTCTCGCGGCCCACGTCGTACTGGACCGCGTTGAACCAGGTACCGGTTGCCGAGACCGACCAACCGTGGGTGAGGTGTCCGCCCATCGGCAGGGCCATGCCCATGACGGTGTCGCCGGCGTTGGCGAGCGCGAGATAGACCGCGAGGTTGGCCGGCGACCCCGAGTACGGCTGCACATTCGCGTGGTCGACGCCGAACACGGCCTTGGCGCGATTGATCGCGAGCGTCTCGACCTGGTCGATGACCTGCTGGCCTTCGTAGTACCGCTTGCCCGGGTAACCCTCGGAGTACTTGTTGGTCAGCACGGTGCCGGTGGCTTCGAGCACGGCTTGCGAGACGTAGTTCTCCGAGGCGATCAGGCGGATCTTCTCGGTCTGAAGCGTCTCTTCGGCGCGAACGAGAGCGGCGATCTCCGGGTCGGTCGCGTCAAGGGCAGCAAGGTGGTCGGGCATGGTGTCTCCTCGGTGGACACCCAGGCGCACGGCGTCCGCGTCGATCGCTCCCCGGTGGTTGATCCACCATCTATGCGCCAGTCGCGACGCCGTAGATCCTACTCAGCCCATGCACTCGATGTGCTCGACCCGGAACTGGGCGGTCGCGTCGACAAGCAGCGCGTGGCAGTAGTTGCAATGGGTCCCACCCGTTGTCGGGGCGCCGCAGGACGGGCACGTCGCTGGCAGCGGCGGACTGGTCAGGCCGGCCGGTCGGGTCAGGCGCCAGGTCTCGAACCAGGGCCGCTGCGGCATCGCCGCGAGCTGGCTCGCCGGCGGCACGCTGCCGCCCAGCGCGACCAGGCCCATCCGCCCAACCACGTCGTACCTGACCAGGCACACGATGTTGCCCGTGCTGTCGGCCTCGACGCCGCGCAAGCGTCGCGGTCACCTCGTCGATCGAGGTCATGGTGAGCTGGTG
Organism: uncultured Actinomycetes bacterium; assembly: GCA_963825425.1. Lineage (GTDB taxonomy): Bacteria > Actinomycetota > Actinomycetes > Acidothermales > Acidothermaceae > PALSA-607. The sequence goes on along the minus strand of CAWGTF010000010.1, from coordinate 910,819 downwards.
ACCTGTGGTCATCGCGTATTGCAGCTGGTTGCCGAACATCGCGGTGAGCTCGGGGGAGAGCCGGCCCGCGACAGAGTCGATGCTTCCGGCGCTCAGGGCGGCGCGGACGTCGGAGAACAGCGACGTCGCCCCGGCAAGGAAGAGCGCCTGATCGAAGGTCGCGTCGACCCGCTGGACCGCCGCGACGTCGACGTCGTCACCGCCGGCTCGGCGCCGACCACCCCGGTGCCGACCGCGCCAACTGGGTCGGCAAGCACGAACGACTGCAGCCGGGCTGCCTCGTCGTCTCTCGACCTGAACCTCACGACTTGCTCACTGCGCGGTTGGGACTGCGCGTGCCGCACGCCGAGCAGAACAGCGCGCCCGCCGCGAGCGAATGCCCGCAGTGGGAGCAGAAGGCCGGCGCGACGACTGGGGTGGCGGTCGCCGTAGCTGTGGGTGCAGCAGCGGCGGGGGCCGCAGGAGCAGCAGGAGCAGCGGGGGCAGCAGGAGCTGCCGGAGCAGCGGCGGCGGGCGCCGCCTGCGGTGCGCCGGCAAACGCGCCGAGAACGCCAGCACCGAGCCCGAGCGAGGCGATGCCGAGAGCCTCACTCCCGCCGCCCTGACCGTTGGCCATGCCCTTACCGGCGCCGAGCAGCGCTTCGCCTTGCGCGTACGCGCCGAATGAGCCGGTCAAGGCGGTGTAGGCGGTGTCACGAGCCAGCGTGCGGAGCTGCTCGGCGTCCTCGTCGGACAGGCTGACGGTGACGTTGCCGAGCCGAGTCACCCGGATTCCGTAGGTCGCGAGCGCCTGGTTCGCGGCCAGCACGGTGCCGGCCTCGACGTCGGGAGTGCGGGCTGCCAAGCCGAGAACCGGCCACTCATCGTTGACGACGTGCCCGACGACGACCGTGCGGACCGCCTTGAGCACCTGGTCGGCGGCCCATGCGACGACGGCCGCCGGGTCGGCCAGATCGACGGTGCCGGTCAGCTTCGTGATGAGCGCGGCCGGGTCGACGACTTGCAGGGCGAAGTCGCCGTACGCCCGCAGCTGCACGACGAGCCGGGTCTCCGGGTCGCGCACGGAGTCGACCGGGCCGCCGAACGTGAGGTCGGGGAACTCATGGGTGCTGACGAAGAAAAGCTCGGAATCGTAGGCGTTTCCACCGCTCAGCTTGTCGACGACATCGCCGAGGAAGGGCAGCTCACTCGCGTCGATCTGGTGTCGACCGGGTTGCAGCAGGCCGATCACGCGCCCCTGCGAAATGAAGATCGGCCAGCTCATCGGCGTCCACGATTGCGCTCGTGAAACGACGGATCTGGTCGGTCGGGCCACTTGAAGAGCAGCTGGCCCTTGGCGCTGTCTGGCACCGCGATGAACTCGCGACTGATGTCGTGGCGAGACCCATCGAATACTCCTGAGATCGAGGTGGGCGGATCAGGCACCGCTCCTCCTGCGTTCTCGAGCGCGTGCCCTCCTTGAGCGGCGCCGGTCCTTGAACGGCACCGATCCTTGAGGTAGGGGAGACTGGACTCACCATGCCTGCCCCCGGTGAACTGCTCTTTGTCGCGCCGCGCCGCGCCAAGCCGCCGCGCCACCTGGCCGATCTGTCGCCCGCCGACCGGCGGACAGCGGTCGGCGAGCTCGGGCAGCCCCCATTTCGGGCGTCGCAGCTCTCGAGGCACTACTTCAGCCGGCTGGTCGACGACGCCGCGGCGATGACCGACATCCCGGCGGCATCCCGCGAGGCGCTGATCGGTGCCTTGATGCCGACTCTCCTCACGCCGGTGCGTGAGATCACCTGCGACGACGGCGCGACCCGCAAGACCGTCTGGCGGCTCTTCGACGGCACGCTCGTCGAGTCGGTGCTGATGCGCTACTTCGGGCCTGCGGGTCCGGCCCTGGCTGAGCTCGGTGACGAGTCGGACGACGAGTTGCAGCCGTCCGGTCGCCCTTCACCGACGACGCGCGGCCGCGACCGGGTCACGATCTGCGTCTCCAGCCAGGCCGGCTGCGGGATGAACTGCCCGTTCTGTGCGACCGGCCAGGCTGGCCTCACTCGCAACCTGTCGACGGGGGAGATCGTCGAGCAGGTCGTGGCCGGCGCGCGGGCGATGGCACGCGGTGAGATTCCCGGTGGAGCCGGCCGGATCTCCAACGTGGTCTTCATGGGCATGGGCGAGCCGCTGGCGAACTACAACGCGGTGCTCGGCGCCGTCCGCCGTCTGACCGACCCCGCGCCCGACGGATTGGGCATCTCGCAACGCGGCATCACCGTGTCGACCGTCGGTCTGGTGCCGGCCATCGACAAGCTCACGGCTGAGGGCCTCAACGTGACGCTGGCCGTGTCGTTGCACGCACCGGACGACGAGTTGCGCGACACGTTGGTCCCGATCAATACCCGCTGGAAAGTCGCTGAAGTGCTCGACGCAGCGGCTCGCTACGTCGATGCGACGAAGCGGCGGGTGTCGATCGAGTATGCGTTGATCCGCGACATCAACGATCAGGCGTGGCGGGCCGAGATGCTCGGACAGTTGCTGCGAGAACGGCTGGGCCACCTCGTGCATGTCAATCTGATTCCGCTGAATCCCACCCCTGGCTCGATATGGACGGCGTCGCGCACGCAAGGACGAGAAGGCATTCGTTCGCGGGCTGGAGAATCAGGGCGTGACCGTGACGGTTCGTGACACCCGCGGCCGGGAAATCGAGGGCGCCTGCGGGCAGCTCGCAACCGATACCCAGCCGACCGCATCGTCGTCCGCGGAGGGCGCGTGAACCTGCTATTGCACTAGTCACTGACGTGAGTCAGTCTGTCCGTCGAGGGCGTCGGCGACGAACGCCCGGACCACCCACCTAGGAGGATTCGCTATGGATCACTCGGCCACGCTGCGGCACTTCTACGACTTAATCAACAAGGGTGACGTTGACGGTTTCTCCGACTTGCTGGCCGACGATTTCGTCGAGCACGAGGTAACCCCCGGACTTCCGCCGACCAAAGAGGGAACCAAGCAATTCTTCTTGATGTACATCGGGGCATTCCCGGACCTGCGGTTCGAGGCGGACGACATCTTGTCCGTGCGGTGACAAGGTTGTCGGTCGAGTCACCGCGACGGGCACCAACACGGGCGACTTTATGGGCATGCCGGCGACCGGCAAGTCCATGAGTGTCCAGCTGATCGACATCATCCGTTTCGGCGACGACGGGCTCGCACACGAGCACTGGGGTGTCGCTGACGTGATGGGCATGATGCAGCAGCTTGGCGTCATACCGATGCCTGGATAGGTGGGCCTCAGCGGCCGAGAAGTCGGCTGAACGCCTTGGCTCGCAGTGACGTCTTGCCGGTGCGGTTTTCCAGCCCGTCTGCCGAGCTCATCACCCGCACGCCCGCGTTGACTCCGACCCACCGCAACGGTTCGGGCTCCCACTGGCGACTGCGATGGTTGACCCACGGTAGTGACGTCAGGTCGGTGTCGTGCCCGCCGATCAGATCGGCGAGCGTTCGGCCGGCCAGGTTCGACGTCGCAACGCCGTCACCCACATAACCACCGGCCCACGCGAGGCCGGTCGCCGTGTCGAGTCCGACGGATGCAAACCAATCACGCGGGACGCCGAGTGGTCCGCCCCAGGTGTGAGTGACCGCGACGTCGGCCAACGCAGGGAACAGCTCGACGACGATGCTGCGTAGCGCTTCGAAGACGCTCGGCTCGCGGTCGTAGGCAGGTTCGACGCGTGAGCCGAAATGATAGGGAGCGCCGCGTCCGCCGAACGCTAGTCGATTGTCGACGGTCCGCTGGCCGTAGATGATGAGGTGGCGCAGGTCGTTGAACGTCTCGCGCTCGCGCAACCCCGCGTCGTCCCAGAAACTGTCGGGCAACGGCTCGGTGGCCATCATCAACGAGTACACGGGCGCCAACGCACGGCGGTATCCACGGATCGTCGGCGTGTAGCCCTCCGTGGCTCGGACGACGACGTCGGCCCGCACGACCCCCTCGCGAGTGTCGACTCGATGCGGCGAGATCGCGGTGACCGTCGTCTCTTCGTGAATCGTCGCGCCGCGGCGTTCCACCAGCTCGGCGAGACCCCGCACGAGTTTCGCCGGATGTATCGCGGCGCAGTGCGGAGTGAACAACGCACCGATCACGTCGGTGGCGTTCAAGCGCGCGCGTGCGTCGGCAGCGTCGAGAAGGCAGATGTCGTCGGTGGTTTCGCCCCACGAGCGAGCGTGCTCAAGTGTCTCGCGTGCCCTCGCGATCTGGGCGCGGCTGCGAATGAGCGAAAGCGTGCCGCCCTTGCTGTAGCCGCAGTCGATCCCGTTCGCATCTGCAACCGCGCCGACCTCGTCAACGCTGCTGCGCATCGCGCGGCGCAGTGCGAGCGCGGCCTCGCGCGACGAGTGCGCCGCAATCTTGTCCATCGATGCAGGAAACAATGCGCTGCACCAACCACCGTTGCGGCCCGACGCCCCGAAGCCGGCAATCTCCTTCTCCAACAACACAATCCGCAGCCCAGGGTCACGATCGAGGAGGTAGTGCGCAGTCCACAGGCCGGTGAAGCCAGCACCGACGATGGCGACGTCGACGTCGCGTGCGCCGGGCAACGCGGGCCTCGGGGCCAAGGTGCCACCCGACGACGCGATGTCGTCGAGCCAGAAACTGCGGGATCGGTAGTCCGCGTCGGCCTTCACGGTGTCCACTGCGCGAGGTAGGTCGGCGGCTGGTAGGGCTCGCGTAGATCGGGGGTCGGCAGCGGCGCACCGAACGCCGACTCGATCGGAAGCACGCCGGCCCACACTGGTTCGTCCAAGTCGTCGACCGGATCATCGGGCCAGCCGTCGCTCACCTTCACCGACCATTCGCGCAGCGGCATGTGCAGCACTGTCGTAGCCGCCAGTTCTTTCGCGGTCGGCGGTCGCAGTTGTGCCCAGCGACCCGGCATCAGGTGTTCGGTGAGCACCTCAAGGCATCGCGCGATGTCGTCTGCGGCCGACCATGGCGCAGGTGCCGAACATCATCGCGCTGCGGTAGTGCATCGAGGATTCGAACGCCGAGCGGGCGAGCACCAGACCGTCGATAAGGGTGACGGTCACGCAGGTCGGCGCGCCCGCAGCGAGTTCGCGAAACAGCCTGCTACCAGTTGAGCCGTGGATCAGCAGTCCGTCGCCGTCGCGAGCGAACGCAACAGGCAACACGTACGGCTGGCCGCCGGCGTCGGTTACCCCGACGTGGGCGACGCGAGCGGCATCGAGAATGGCGTTCAGAGTTGAACGCTCGGTTACTTGCTTCTCGGGCAGTCGTCGCACCTTCGTCCGCTCGAAGCCATCGCTCCGCGGAGCTGTCACAGGATCGACCAAGCCTCCGTCAGCACCGATCGCAAGGTCTGCTCGATGAAGTCGAACTCGGACTGGTCGATGATGAGCGGCGGTGCGAGCTGGATGACCGGGTCACCGCGATCGTCGGCGCGGCAGATCAGGCCTGCCTCGAAGAGCGCACCGGAAAGGAAGCCGCGCAGCAGCCGCTCCGACTCCGCGTCGTCGAAGGTTTCTCTCGTCACTTTGTCTTTCACGAGCTCGATGCCGTAGAAGTAGCCGTCGCCGCGGACCTCACCAACGATCGGCAGGTCGTTCAGCTTGTTCAGGGTGGCGCGGAACGCATCTTCGGTCGACAGCACGTGACCGAGCAGGTCTTCCTTCTCGAAGATGTCAAGGTTTGCAAGGGCGACAGCGCAGCTGACCGGGTGGCCGCCGAAGGTGATGCCGTGCAAGAACGTTGACGTTTCCTTGAGGAACGGTTCGATGATCCGATCCGAAGCGATCATCGCGCCGATCGGTGCGTATCCCGACGTCATGCCTTTTGCGACCGTGATGATGTCGGGCTGGTACCCGTAGCGGTCTGCGGCGAAGTAATAGCCGAGTCGGCCGAATGCGCAAATCGTTTCGTCAGAGACGAGGAGCACGCCGTGGCGGTCGCAAATCTCGCGCACGCGCTGGAAATACCCGGGCGGCGGAGGGAAGCAGCCACCGGAGTTCTGCACCGGCTCGAGATAGACCGCGGCGACCGATTCGGGACCCTCACGAAGGATGGCGCGTTCGATCTCGTCAGCAGCCCAGCGGCCAAAAGCGACGATGTCGTCGCCATGCTCAGGTGCGCGATAGAAGTTCGTGTTCGGTACCCGTATCGAACCAGGCACGAGCGGTTCGAACACGTTCTTGATGGCTGGCAGACCGGTAATCGAGAGCGCGCCCATGGTCGCGCCGTGGTAGGCGATGTCTCGGCTGATGACCTTGAAGCGACCCGGCTGGCCGATCGCGCGGAAGTACTGGCGGGCCAGTTTCCATGCCGACTCGACGGCTTCGGAGCCACCGGTGGTGAAGAAGACGCGGTTCAGATCGCCGGGAGCAAGGTTCGCCAACCGCTCGGCCAGTTCGATCGCACGTGGGTGCGCATAACTCCACAACGGGAAGTACGCGAGCTCCTTCGATTGCCGGGCAGCTGCTTCGGCGATCTCGTCGCGCCCGTGACCAACCATGCTGACGAACAGGCCAGCAAGTCCGTCGAGGTAGCGGCGGCCGTTGCTGTCGTAGACGTACGCGCCCTCGCCGCGAACGATGATCGGAATGTCGTGGTGCTTGTAGGACGACATCCGGGTGAAGTGCATCCAGAGGTGGCGACGGGCCGCCTCCTGCAGAGCGCTGGCGTTGGCGAGGTCGGCGTTGTGGACGTCTTGTGGCGTGGTCATCTGGTCCCCCAGGTGTATGTCTGCTTACGAAGCTTCAGATAGACGAAGGTCTCGGTGCTGCGGACGGCCGGGATGGCCCGAATCCGGCCGTTCAGAAGCTCGAGCAGGTGGTCGTCGTCCTCGCAGACGGTTTCGACCAGCAGGTCGAACGAACCCGCGGTGACGACGACGTAGTCGACCTCGGGGAACTTTTCCAGCTCATCGGCCACCGCTTCGATGTCGCCCTCGACGCGCAAACCGATCATTGCCTGGCGTGGGAAGCCCAAGTTGGAGCGGGTCGGTCACTGCCACGATCTGAATGACGCCGCTCTTGAGCAACCGCTGTACGCGTTGCCGCACCGCGGCCTCCGACAAGCCCACGGCTTGCGCGATCGTCGCGTACGAGCGGCGCCCGTCCTGCTGCAGTTGTTCGATAATTGCCTTCGAGACCTCGTCGAGGACGCCTGCCGGTCCCGGCGGTCGCTCGCGTGGGCTCATTTGGCAATCATGGCCCGCACCCTGACGCGGTGCAAGCGATTCCGTAGTCGCACGCCCGACGCATCCACGGAATCAATGGTGGAAGGCCGATATCACTGACGTTCTCGTCTCCCGCAAGCGCTCGGGTCCGGCTACGCTGTCGGCACCCTCGCGTGTAAGGAGATGAGCATGGCTGCTGGAGCTACTGGTGCCGCTGGACGCCGAGTGCTGCGCAATTTCGTCGATGGCGCGTACGTCGACACCGAGTCGGGTCTGACCAGCGACCTCATCGACCCGAGCACCGGGGAGGTATTCGCCTCCGCGCCGGTGTCCGAAGGCGCCGACGTTGATCGTGCGATGCAGGCGGCGGAGCGGGCTTTCGAGATCTGGCGCGACGCGACGCCGTCGGTCCGCCAACGGGCGCTGCTGCGCATCGCGGACGCGATCGAAGCGCGGGCCGAGGAGATTGTTGCCGCCGAATCGCAGAACACCGGCAAGCCGCTTTCGCTTACGGCATCGGAGGAACTGCCGCCGATGGTCGACCAGATCCGCTTCTTCGCGGGGGCGGCGCGAGTGCTCGAAGGTACCGCGGCGGGGGAGTACCTGGCCGGCCACACCTCGTTCGTCAGGCGCGAGCCGATTGGCGTGTGCGCGCAGGTGACGCCGTGGAACTACCCGATGATGATGGCGGTCTGGAAGTGGGCGCCGGCGATCGCCGCGGGCAACGCGGTCGTGCTCAAACCGTCCGACACGACGCCGGTGACGGCGCTGTTGATGGCAGAGATCGCGGCGGAGTTCCTACCGCCTGGCGTGCTCAACGTGGTGTGCGGCGAACGTGACACCGGGCGGCTACTGGTTGAACACCGCACGCCCAGCATGGTCTCCATCACCGGCAGTGTGCGCGCGGGCATGGAAGTCGCCGGCGCCGCTGCACGCGATCTCAAGCGGGTGCATCTCGAGCTCGGGGGCAAGGCGCCGGTCGTCGTCTTCGATGACGCGGATCTTGAAAAGACCGCCGAGGGCATTGCGATGGCGGGCTATTTCAACGCCGGCCAGGACTGCACGGCTGCGACCAGAGTGCTCGCGGCGCCCGGAATCTATGGCGACTTCGTCGCTGCACTGACCGAGCAAGCTCGCGGCACAGTCGTTGGCCCGCCGTCCAACGACGGATGCAGCGTACGGCCCCGTCAACAACGCGAACCAGCTCTCGCGTGTGAGCGGATTCGTCGATCGCTTGCCCGATCACGCGCAGCTGCTCGCAGGTGGGCACCGCATCGGTGATCGTGGCTACTTCTACGAGCCGACAGTGGTAGCTGGCTTGCAGCAGGGAGACGAGATCGTGCGCGACGAGGTCTTCGGGCCGGTGATCACGGTTCAGAAGTTCAGCGACGAAGACGAGGCTGTGCGATGGGCCAACAGCGTCGAGTACGGTCTCTCGTCATCGGTCTGGACCCGCGATCACGGGCGAGCGATGCGGATGGCGAAGCGTCTCGACTTCGGCTGCGTGTGGATCAATACGCACATCCCGCTGGTCGCCGAGATGCCGCATGGCGGCTTCAAGCACAGCGGATACGGCAAGGACCTGTCGATGTACGGCTTCGAGGACTACACCCGCATCAAGCACGTGATGACCAACCTCGACGCCTGACAGCAGTGCTCGGCGGAGTTGGCGAGGGACGAGCCTATGGAGCCAGCGCGCGCGGACACTGCTGGCCAATAGGCCCGCGGTGGTTCGGCGAGAGCCGCCCGCTCTCGCCGAACCAGCCCGCTGGCTTCAGTCGTATCAAGTGCTCGGCGAGTTCGGGCGCGGGTGACATGACCTCGCCGCGGAAGAACGGCCGATAAATCGGGATCGAGATCAGCAGCAGGACGACGCCCACGACCGCGGTCAAGGTGCCGATCAGGAAGATGCCGCCGATGTCCCAGTGCGGAGCGAACTGCATGCTCCAACTCGTGTAGCCGGTGACCGGCTTCCAGTCGTAGTACGCGGCCACGATGAGTGCGCCGAACAGCATGACGCCGCCGAGCGATGGGCAGGATGCCCTTGACCCAAAGATCGCGTGAGCTGCGGCGAAGTTCGCTGCCGGTAGTACCACGTGCACGCGAAGCCGGTGAGGCCGTAGTAGAAGGCGATGAACCAGCCGATCGCCGTCACCGAGTCGGGGATGATGTTGCCGGCTGCCACGAAGTTGAACAGCAGGTACAGCAGGATCGAGACGCCGCCCATGGCGAGCGTCGACACGGTCGGCGTCAGGTAGCGCGGGTGGATCCTTGAGAACGACCTTCGGGATCGCCTTGTACGCAGCCATCGCGAGGGTCGTGCGTGCTGTCGGCAGAATCGTCGTCTGAGTCGACGCAGCTGCCGACGACAGCACCATCAGGTCAGCAGCTTCGAGAACACCAGGCCGAATCCGTGCGAGCCGAACACCGCGCCGCCGAGGATCGTGATGACGTCGCTGGAGTTGTCGGGGTTGGCCAAGCCGACGCCCTTGTCGCCAACGCCGGCGAACGCGACAGTCGACGACCGTCACCAGCGCATAGATCAGGAGCAGCAAGACCGTGGAGATCACCGCAGCACGTCCTGGCGTCCTGCGCTCGGTCCTTGGTCTCCTCGTTCACCGAGACTGCGCTGTCCCAGCCCCAGTAGATGAAGAGCATCAGCAAGATGCCCTGCAGGAAGTTGGTGATGCCGATGTGCGCCGGGTTGAACCACGACAAGGCTCACGTGGCTCGAACCCGTCGGTGCCCTTGTTCGCAGTAGACCTTCACGAGCGCAGTGATCGAGTAGACGGCGAGCATGACGACCTCGATCGCTCAGCAGCACCTTCTGGAAGTTCGCCGAGATCTCGATGCCGACGTAGCAAATCGCGGTCATGACGACGATCCACATGATGCCGACGAGCAAGCACCCACGCCGCTCGTGGCGTTGCCGCCGATGCCGTGCGCTCCGAACAGGTCGAAGCCGTACTGGCCGGCGACCTGCGCAAGGCTGGCCATGACCAGGATGTCGGCGGCGACGATGCCCCAGCCGCCGAGCCAGCCGGTCTTCGGGCCCGAACGCCTTTGTTCGCCCAGGTGAACGTGGTGCCGCAGTCGGGCTCGCGCCGGTTCAGTTCCTTGTAACCGAGCGAGACGAGGAAGATCGGCACGAAGGCGAGGATCGACACGATCACCGACTGGGTGCCTGCGAGCAGCACGACGAAGCCAAGTGTGGCCGCCAGGCTGTACGCCGGGCGCGGTCGACGCGACCCCGATGACGATGCTCGAGACGAGCCCGAGTGCGCCGGTCTTTAGGCCCTTGTTGAGTCACCTCTCCGCTGTCGTAATGCACCGGCGTTGGAGCTTCGGCGACCATGAGCACCTCTGGGAGCGATGTGGGCGGATTGATGGCACCAGCGGTTTTGAACCCTCCGGTTATCGCATTGATTTGGTCGGTTGACAAGGGATTCCGTGGTCCTGTTCTGATACGCGCGACCGTTTCGGTGGTAGCGTCCGCGCCATGCAAGCGCTGACCTGCCGGTGTGAAGTGACCCGGTATGGGGCGATGTTCGGCCCGGACGTCACTTTCTTAGGCGTCGATCGGTGCGACCTGGCGGACCCGGCATCGTTTGCGGGAGCCGACGTCGTCATCGTCGGCGCGCCGTTCGACGGCGGCACGTCGCACCGCCCGGGCGCGCGATTCGGTCCGCAGGCGATCCGTTCGACCGACTACCTGCCGCACGACGCATCGCGGCCGCACCTCGCCTTGCGCGTCGATGCGCTGCGCGATCTGCGGGTGCTCGACGCCGGCGACGTCGAGATGCCGCCTGGCGAGATCGAGCGTGCGCTTGGCAAGCCTGGAGGACGCCGTGGCGACGGTCGCGGCGGCGGGAGCGATTCCGGTTGTGCTCGGGGGAGACCACTCGATCGCGCTGCCCGACGTCACAGGTGTTGCCCGTCACCACGGATTCGGTCGCGTCGCAGTGCTGCACTTTGACGCACACGCGGATACCGGCGACATCCTCTTCGGATCGCTCTACGGTCACGGCCAGCCCATGCGCCGACTCATCGAGTCCGGTGCCGCCCGAGGTGACCGCTTTCATCCAGATCGGTCTGCGGGGCTACTGGCCCGAGCCGGAAACACTCGACTGGATGGCCGCGCAGCACATGCGGTCTTACGAGATGACCGAGATCGGCGCGCGCGGGCTGCCCGCCGTCCTGGACGAAGCGTTCGCCATCGCGCTCGACGACTGCGACGCCGTGTTCTTGTCCGTCGACATCGACGTCTGCGACCCGGGCCATGCCCCTGGTACCGGCACGCCAGAACCCGGGCGGCCTCACGGCGCGCGAGCTCCTCGATGCCGTCCGTCGGATCTGTCGTGAGCTTCCCGTCGCAGGTGTCGACGTTGTCGAGGTCTCGCCGCCGTTCGATCACGCGGAGATCACCGCGATGCTCGCCAACCGCGTCGTGCTCGAGGCGCTATCGGGCATCGCCGCCAGGCGGCGCGACGCAGTAACCGCTACGAAGTTCGATCCGGCGATGCCCTTGCTCGCCGGCCGGCACGAGGCCAGTGGAAGGACGTCGTCATGAAGATCCTCCTCGTAGGTGCCGGCGGGGTGGGCGGAGCGATCACCGCCATCGCCGCACGTCGGCCGTTTTTCGATGCGATGGTGGTGGCCGACTACGACGAGGCCAGGGCGCAGCGGGCGGCGGAGCGCACCGGCGACTCAAGATTCTCGGCGATTCGCATCGACGCGTCGGATGAGGCGGCCGTGACGTCGGCACTGCGTGACCACGAGTGCGATGTGCTGCTCAACGCCACGGATCCGCGTTTCGTCATGCCGTTGTTCCGCGCCGCGCTGGCGGCCGGCGCCCACTACCTCGACATGGCGATGTCGCTGTCGCGGCCGCACGCTGAGCAGCCCTACGCGCTGACCGGCGTGAAGCTCGGAGACCAGCAGTTCGAGCTTTCCGACAAATGGAACGACGCAGGGCGACTCGCACTCGTCGGTATCGGCGTCGAGCCTGGCCTGTCGGACATCTTCGCCCGCTACGCCGCCGACCATCTGTTCTCCCACATTGACGAGGTCGGCATCCGCGACGGCGCAAACCTGACGGTCGAGGGCTACGACTTCGCACCCACTTTCTCGATCTGGACCACGATCGAGGAGTGCCTCAACCCGCCAGTGGTGTGGGAGCGGGGCCGGGGCTGGTACACGACAGAGCCGTTCAGCGAGCCCGAGGTGTTCGACTTCCCCGAGGGCATCGGACCGGTCGAATGCGTGAACGTCGAGCACGAGGAGGTGCTCCTGGTGCCTCGCTGGGTCGAGGCGGAGCGGGTCACCTTCAAGTACGGCCTTGGCGACGAGTTCATCGGCGTCCTCAAGACCCTCCACAAGCTCGGTCTCGACCGCGTCGACAAGATCAAGGTCGGCGGCGTGGAGGTGTCGCCGCGCGATGTCGTGGCCGCGTGCCTACCGGATCCGGCCACCCTCGGTGACCGGATGCGGGGCAAGACCTGCGCGGGCACGTATGTCACCGGGACCGGCAAGGACGGCAAGCCACGGGCGACCTACCTGTATCACGTGGTCGACAACGAGTGGTCGATGCGCGAGTACGGGGCGCAGGCGGTCGTGTGGCAGACCGCGATCAATCCGGTCGTCGCGCTCGAGTTGCTCGCCACGGGCGCCTGGAAGGGTGCCGGCGTCCTCGGGCCTGAGGCGTTCGACGCACAGCCCTACCTCGACCTGCTCGTCACGTACGGTTCACCATGGGGCATGCGCGACCAATAGAAGACGTACTGTCGAACGAGCAGATCTAAGGAGTGATGGAAGATGTCGGACGACGCAACCCACGCCGAGCTGGTCGCGCGCCACCGCTATGTGATGCCGTCGTGGATGGCGCTGTACTACGACGACCCCATCGAGATCGCAACCGGTGTGGGCCGCCGCGTCACCGACGGGCAGGGCCGCGAATATCTCGACTTCTTCGCCGGAATTTTGACCAACATGCTCGGCTACAACGTTCCGGAAGTGCGCGACGCGATCAAGGCGCAGGTCGACACCGGCATCTTGCACACCTCGACGCTCTATCTGATCCGCTCGCAGATCGAGTTGGCGGAGAAGATCGCGAGACTGTCGGGCATCCCCGACGCGAAAGTCTTCTTCACCTCCTCCGGCACCGAGGCGAACGAGGCTGCCCTGCTGCTCGCCACGCAGTACCGCCGAAGCAATCAGGTTCTGGCGCTGCGCAACAGCTACCACGGGCGATCGTTTGCGAGCGTGGCGATCACCGGCAACCGGGGCTGGAGCGCGTCGAGCCTGTCGCCGGTCAACGTCAGCTACGTGCAGAGCGGCTACCGCTACCGCAGCCCGTTCGGGCACTTGTCCGACGCCGACTTCATCGCCGCGTGTGCCGACGACCTGCGCGACGTCATCATCACGACCACCTCCGGCGACGTCGCGTGCATGATCGCCGAGCCGATTCAGGGTGTCGGCGGCTTCGCCACGCCGCCCGACGGCATGTTCGCTGCGTTCAAGGAAATCCTCGACTCCTACGGCATCTTGTTCATCTCCGACGAGGTGCAGACCGGGTGGGGCCGTACCGGCGAACATTTCTGGGGGATCCAGGCGCACGGCGTGGTGCCCGATGCGATGACCTTCGCGAAGGGTCTCGGCAACGGGACGTCGATTGGTGGCGTTGTTGCGCGTGCGGAGCTCATGGACTGCTTGACCGCCAATTCCATCTCCACGTTCGGCGGCAACCCGCTGGTCACCGCCGCCGCCAACGCCACGCTCGACTACGTGCTGTCCCACGATCTCCAAGCGAACGCGGCGAAGGTCGGCACCGTTTTGCTTGAGGGGATCCGCGGCCTTCAGCACACCCATCCGTTCGTCGGAGACGTCCGGGGCAAGGGACTCATGATCGGCGTCGAGCTGGTCGTTCCCGGCTCCAAGACGCCTGACCCGGCAGCGGCGACCCGAATGATGGAAGAGACCCGCGAGCGCGGTCTGCTGATCGGCAAGGGTGGCTTGCACGGCAACGTGCTGCGCATCGCCCCTGCGCTGACTGTCACCGAGGCCGAGGCTGCGGAAGGCCTCGACGTCTTGGCGAAGTCCTTCGCCGCAGTCGAGGCAGCGAGCACCCCCGTCGCGGCGAACGTGCGATGAGCGAGATCCGCCGCATCACCCACTGGATCGGGGGCAAGCCGTACACCGGGGAATCGGCTCGCCACGGTGAGGTCTTCGACCCGGCGACCGGCCAGGTCACCGGACACGTCGACTTCGCGTCGTCCGATGACGTCAATCTCGCCGTCACAGCCGCCGCCGACGCCTGGCGCGATTGGCGGTCGGCCTCGCTGTCGAAGCGCACGTCGGTCATGTTCGCGATGCGCGAGCTGCTGCGTCAGCGCAGCGGTGACGTCGCCGCGGCGATCACCGCAGAGCACGGCAAGGTGCTCTCCGATGCCGCGGGCGAGGTGGCGAGAGGCCTCGAGGTCGTCGAGTTCGCGTGTGGGATCCCGCAGTTGCTGAAGGGTGGCTTCTCCGAGAACGTGTCGACGAAGGTCGACGTGTACTCGATCCGGCAACCTGTCGGCGTCGTCGGCGTCATCTCACCGTTCAACTTCCCGGCGATGGTGCCGCTGTGGTTCGTCCCGATCGCGATTGCCTGCGGCAACGCGGTTGTCTTGAAGCCAAGTGAGAAGGATCCGTCGGCAGCGATTCTGCTTGCCGAGCTCTTCGCCGAGGCTGGTCTGCCCGACGGCGTTTTGAATGTCGTCCACGGCGACAAGGAAGCAGTCGACGCGCTGTTGCACCACCCCGACGTCGGCTCGATCTCGTTCGTGGGGTCGACCCCGGTCGCGCGCTACGTCTACGAGACCGGTACCAAGAACGGCAAGCGGGTGCAGGCGCTGGGCGGTGCGAAGAATCACATGGTCGTGTTGCCTGACGCGGATCTCGACCTCGCTGCCGATGCGGCGGTCAACGCCGGCTTTGGGTCAGCCGGCGAGCGCTGCATGGCGATCTCCGCGCTGGTCGCGGTCGATCCGGTCGGAGACGATCTCGTCGAGCGGATCCGCACGCGGATGGCAACGTTGCGCATCGGTGACGGCCGTCGCGGGTGCGACATGGGGCCGCTCGTCACCCGACCACATCGTGACAAGGTCGCGTCGTACCTCGACGCGGGGGTCGCCGCTGGTGCGACCTTGGTCGTCGACGGGCGAGACACGCCTATTGACGGCGACCCAGAAGGGTTCTGGCTCGGGCCGTCCTTGCTCGATCACGTGACGCCGCCGATGTCGTGCTACACCGACGAGATCTTCGGTCCGGTGCTGTCGGTCTTGCGCTCGCCGAGCTATGACGAGGCGCTCGCGTTGGTGAACGCGAGCCCGTACGGCAACGGCACCGCGATCTTCACCAACGACGGTGGAGCGGCTCGTCGCTTCCAAAACGAGGTGTCCGTCGGCATGATCGGCATCAACGTGCCGATCCCGGTCCCGATGGCCTACTACTCGTTCGGTGGCTGGAAGTCATCGCTGTTCGGCGACACTCACGCACACGGCGTCGAGGGCGTCCACTTCTTCACGAGGGGAAAGGTCGTCACGTCGCGATGGCTTGATCCGAGTCACGGCGGCCTCAATCTCGGGTTCCCCACCAACGGCTGAGGCGGACGTATTCCCCCATAAGGGGCATTCTGCCTAACTGCCCAACATGCTTATCGGCTCGGCGGCCGCACTTTTCGGCGTCCAGTTGGCACGATGGTCCGCGGCGCACCGCTTGCCGCAGCGATTCGAGGAGTGCCCGTGACGGTCAACGAGTTGGTGGCACGGCTCACCATCTATCTCGGTGCAGCCGACCGCACCGGGAAGAGACTCGCGCCAGAAGACGTCGTTCGCCGCGCGCATGCGGCGGGTTTGACCGGCGCCACCGTTTCACGCGCGTCGCAGCTGGCCGCCGACAGCGACGGTCCGCGCACGATCTCCTTGTCGCACCCTGCTGCGGTCACCGTCACGATTCTTGGCACCGAGCAGACGCTGCGCGCGTTCCTTGCTGGCCTCGACGACTTGCGCGAGGCCGGCGCGACCATGCTGCTCGAAGGTGCCGACGAGTTGCACGAGGCCAACACCCAACTCGCCGGGCCATAGGCACGCTTAGTTCGGCGCACCGCCGACATCGTGTGTGATTACTGCCCCAGGAGGGCGGTAAATCTCCACGCTGTCGAGCTACAGCGCGGCGAAGGCCTGCTCGACCACGTCGAGGCCCTCGTGGAGCAAGTGTTCGGGAATCACCAGCGGTGGCAGGAATCGCAACACGTTGCTGTACGTGCCGGCAGTGAGCACGACGACTCCGGCCGCGTGACACGCCTTCGCCACCGCTGAGGTCGCCCCGGCGTCAGGCTCTTTCGTACCCGACTTGACGATCTCGACCGCGATCATCGCTCCGCGTCCGCGCACGTCGCCGATGCAGTCGAACTTCTCGGCCATGGCGCGAAGTCGGGGCATCATGACGGCTTCGATGTCGCGCGCGCGTGACACCAGATCGAGTTCGTCGATCGTGCGCATCGCACCCAGCGCCGCCGCGCATGCCACCGGGTTGCCGCCGTACGTGCCGCCAAGCCCACCGACGTGCGCGGCGTCCATGATCTCCGCGCGACCGGTTACCGCCGACAACGGCATGCCGCCGGCGATGCCCTTGGCTGTGGTGATCAGATCAGGCACAACGCCTTCATGAGTCAACGCGAACATCTCGCCGGTGCGAGCGAAGCCGGTCTGAATCTCGTCGGCGATGAAGACAATGCCGTTGGCGGTGCAGAACTCCGACAATGCCCTCAGGAAACCCGCGCCGGGGACGATGAAGCCGCCCTCGCCCTGGATCGGCTCGATGAGAACAGCGGCGATGTTGTCGGCGCCGAGCTGCGTCTTCATCAGCGAAATGGCCAGCTCGGCAGCTTCTGGGCCGCAGTTCTCCGGCCCGGTCGGCCAGCGGTAGGGATAGGCCATCGGCACCCGGTAGACCTCGGGCGCGAACGGGCCGAACGAATGCTTGTACGGCATGTTCTTTGCGGTCAGCGCCATCGTCATGTTCGTGCGGCCGTGGTAGGCGTGGTCGAAGACCACGATCGCGGATCGACCCGTGAAGGCGCGCGCGATCTTGACCGCATTCTCGACAGCCTCGGCGCCGGAATTGAACAGCGCCGACTTCTTCGGGTGATCGCCCGGCGTGCGCGCGTTGAGCTGCTCGCAGACGGCGACGTATCCCTCGTACGGGGTGACCATGAAACAGGTGTGCGTGAAGGCGGCGACCTGATCGCGTACCGCGCTCACGACGTGATCGGCCGCGTTGCCGACGCCGACCACGGCGATGCCGGAACCGAGGTCGATCAGCGAGTTGCCGTCAACATCGACGACGACGCCACCGCCGGCCGCCGCGACGAAGACCGGAAGCGCGATGCTGACCCCCCGAGCGACCGCGTCGGTTCGCCGCGCGAGCAGCTCGATCGACCTGGGCCCTGGGATGGCGGTCACCAGTCGCCGCTCTTGGGGCAGCCCTGGCCCGCCGCGAGCCCCACCGAGAGCGGGGACGACGGGTTCGTCGAAGTCGGTCATGATGCCTCCAAAGGAGCCGGGCATGGGAGGGCACGTAGAGGCATGTCCGGGAAGATGTACTGTATCCGACTAACGCCCTCGCTGAGCCTGACGGTAACGACCGTTGGTGATGACTTCGGCGACGGAATCCGTCGTCTGGTTGGCGTGAATGGGTAGGGCGGCGTCGCAGATCCGACGCCGCCCACTCTCAATTCGTTCACTTGTCGGAAACCTCGACCTGACATCCTGTAAGTAGCCCGGATCAGATAGCTGCGTGGAGTACCCGAGACGACGGGAGATGCCGATGCTGATGCACCTGCGGATGAGCGTGCCCGATCGCCCCGGCATGCTGGCCCAGATCACTGCCGCGCTCGCTGACGTCGGCGCAGACATCCGGACCATCGCGGTTCTCGAACGCGAAACCGGACGCGCCATCGACGACATCTACCTCAGCTGGCCCGAGACCCGGTCGGCGTCTGTGCTGACGCAACGGCTCGCCAGCGTGCGCGGCATCACGATCCTCGGCCTCCGACCGTCACGTCAGGTGCCCGGTGCGTTTCCGGACATCGACTTGCTGAGCCAGGTTCTCGCCACCGCTTCGCGCGGTCTCGACACCCTCGTCGATATGGCCGCCCTCGCATTTGGTGCCGACTGGGCGGCCAGTGTCAGCTACGCCTCCGGCAGTCCCGTTGTCCTGTACGCAAGTGCGCGTCCTGACGATGTGATCGTGCTGCCGGAGACCGCTGTCATCCGCCCCGCGGCCATCGAGCTGGACGGCGTTCAACTCGCCGCCACGCCGCTGTCGCCCTTCGAGGCGGTCCTCGTCTGTGGGCGCGCCGAGAAGCCCTCGTTCCACCAGGCTGAGCTCGAGCGCATCCGCCGGGTGACCGAGCTTGCAGTCGGACTCGTTCGCGCGGACGTGTCGCTCGCGGGGTAGTCGCCCCGCCGGTTTCGTCTCGCTGCCGCGACCTCTAGCCTGGGCGCCATGTTCGAACGTCTTGGCGTGCGGTTGTTCGCGCATCGCAAGCGGGTGCTCATCGTCGGGCTCGTGCTGCTGGTTCTCGGTGGCTTGTGGGGCGGCTCGGTAAGCAAGCATCTGTCGAGCGGCGGGTACTACGACCCGCACAGCGAGTCGGTCCGGGCCGGCAACGACATTGAGCACAAGCTCGACGTGCCAACCCAAGACGCGATCGTGCTGTTCACCAGCCAGCAGCCGGTGTCGGACCCGACCGTTCAGCACGCCATCGAATCGGCGCTCGCCTCGTTGCCGCGCGCACAGGTGCCTAGCTATACGACCTACTGGACGAGCCACCGGCCGCAGCAGCTGTCGACGAACGGCCGGGCGACCTACGTCACGCTCTCGCTGACCGGCAAGACCGATGCGACCCTCGAGAACTCACTTGCGGTCGCCCGCAGCACGCTGGCGAATGCCGATCTTCCCGGCATCACTGTTCAGTACGGCGGCACCGTCACCTTGAACAAGGAGATCAGCGGTCAGGTCAGCACTGACTTGCGCCGGGCCGAACTTGTCTCGTTGCCGATCGTCCTCGTGCTGCTCATCATCATCTTCGGCAGCCTCGTGTCAGCCGGACTGCCGCTCGCCGTCGGGATCCTCGCAATCGTCGGCGCGTCCGCGGTCTTGCGCGTGTTGACGACGTTCGTGAGCGTCTCGGTGTTCGCGCTGAACCTCGTGACCGTGCTCGGACTTGGTCTAGCGGTCGACTATGCCCTCTTCGTCGTGAGCCGATTCCGCGAGGAGCTCGACCGCCAACCCAGCGTGCAGCGCGCGCTGACGCGCACCATGGCGACGGCTGGGCGAACGGTCGCGTTCTCCGGAGTCACGATCGCCGCATCGCTCGCGTCGCTGACGCTGTACCCCGAGACATTCCTGCGGTCGATGGGCTACGGCGGAGTTGCCGTCGTGCTGCTCGACGTGGTTGCTGCGACGACGGTGCTGCCGGCGCTGCTGGCGATCCTTGGCCATCGGGTGAACTCGCTGCGCTTGCCGGTGCCGTGGGTGAAGAAGACCACGAAGGCGGACGCCGAGCAGTCGGCGTCCGTTGAAGACGTCTCCGACGCGGTGGCAGAGACCGGTGGCTGGTACCGGCTCGCGCACAGCGTGATGCGCCGACCGCTCGTGTACACGGTCGGGATCGTCGCGCTGCTCGCGGTGATGGGAGCGCCGTTCCTGAATGTTGTCTTCGGCGGCTACACCTCGAGGGTGTTGCCGGTCACCGCACCGGGCCGGGTGGTCAGTGACACCTTGGCTCGCGACTTTCCCTCGAACGCAACGAATCCGATCCAGGTCGTCGTTGAGGGCGTCCAGAATCAGGCGGGCATCCCGGCGTACGTGACGCAGCTGGGTTCGGTCCAAGGCGCTGCTGGTGCGGCGGTGGCCGCCGTGCAGGGCGACAACGTGCTGGTCCAGGTGGCGTTCAACGGTGATCCCATCTCCGGCACGGCGCGCGCGACGCTCGCGCGGGTGCGCGCAGTGCCACCTCCAGCTGGTGCGCACGTTCTCGTCGGCGGGTTCACCGCATTCCTCGTTGACCAGCTGCACAGCATCGGGCACGTACTGCCATGGATGCTCGGCGTCATGATCGTGGCGATGCTCGTGTTGCTGTTCCTTGCGTTCGGCTCGTTTGTGCTGCCGTTCAAGGCGGTCGCGATGAACGCGCTGTCGATCGGCGCATCCTTCGGAGCGGTCACCTGGATCTTCCAGAGTGGGCACCTGTCGAATCTCTTCGGGTTCTCCAAACTTGGCTACCTCGATGCCACCGATCCGATCCTGATGCTGGCCGTGGTGTTCGGGTTGTCGATGGACTACGAGGTGTTCCTGCTCAGCCGGATTCGCGAGGAATGGGATGCGCTCGGCGGGCAGCGGTGAGTCACCCGACGCCCGTAACCGGCTTGCGGTCGCGCACGGCCTGCAGCGCAGCGGCCGCATCATCACCAGCGCCGCGCTGCTGCTGGTCATCGTGGTCGGCGCGTTCGCCAGCTCGGAGGTGACGACCCTCAAGCTGCTCGGCTTCGGCATGGCGCTGGCGATCTTCGTCGACGCGACTATCGTGCGCGCGATGCTGGTGCCGGCCGTCATGCGGCTGTTGGGGGCGACGAACTGGTGGGCGCCCGCGCCGCTCGCTCGGTGGTGGACCGCCCACGGGGTGGGCGAGTCGAGCGACGCCGGGACCGATCCAGGCCACGGAACAGGCCGGTACGAGACACTGGTGAGGTGAGCCAGCGCAGGGACGTCGTCATCCTGGGATGTACCGGATCGATCGGTACCCAGGCTCTTGACGTGATCCGGCGCAATCCCGACCTGTTCCACGTGGTCGGACTCGCTAGCGGTGGCGACCGGGTCGACCTGCTCGCCGACCAGGCCGTCGAGTTCAACGTCGACGTCATCGGCGTGGCCCGCGGGGCGGCGTCCGACCTGGAGACAGCGTTGGCCCGCGCGGCGACGCGAGCCGGTGTCACCCCCGCTACACCAAGTGCGCGCGCGGCGCGCAATGCACCGAAGCTGCTGATCGGACCGGACGCCGCCGCGCAGGTCGCGAGTTGGCCGCTGGCCGACGGTTCGGCGACCGGCGGGACCGTGCTCAACGGCATGACCGGGTCGATCGGCCTCGCCCCGACGCTGGCGGCGTTGGAAGCGGGTTACACCCTGGCGCTCGCCAACAAGGAGTCGCTCATCGTCGGGGGCCCGCTCGTGAAGGCGGTCGCGAAGCCAGGTCAGATCGTGCCCGTCGATTCCGAGCATTCCGCGCTCGCCCAGTGCCTTCGCGGCGGACGCGCCGCCGAGGTGCGCCGGTTGATCCTGACCGCGAGTGGCGGCCCGTTTCGTGGCCGGCGCGCAGCCGATCTGGCGACCGTGACACCCGCGCAGGCGCTCGCACACCCGACCTGGCGGATGGGACCTGTGGTCACCATCAACTCGGCCACCCTGGTGAACAAGGGCCTCGAGCTCATTGAGGCCCACCTCCTGTTCGACCTGCCGTTGACCGCGATCGACGTCGTCGTGCACCCGCAATCGATCGTGCACTCGATGGTCGAGTTCAGCGATGGATCGACCTTGGCGCAGTGTTCGCCGCCCGACATGCGCCTTCCCATCGCGATGGCGCTCGCCTGGCCGCAGCGGGTGCCCGACGCCGTCCCCGCCTGTGACTGGACGACGGCGCAGACCTGGACCTTCGAGCCGCTCGACACCGCGGCATTTCCTGCCGTTGCGCTTGCGCGACAGGTCGGCACCGCCGGCGGCGTTGCCCCGGCGATCTACAACGCAGCCAACGAGGAAGCGGTCGCCGCATTCTTGGGCGGTGACCTCGCCTTTACCGGGATCGTCGACACCATTGCTCGGGTTCTCGACGAATCTGCCGAAGAGGGAACGGGGAACCTCGGGCAGCTCTCAGATGTTCTCCGTGCGGAGACCACCGCCCGCGAGCGGGCCCGCACCCTGATATACGGGAATGGTGCCTACGGCACCGATATCACCGCGCCGGCGTCAACGTATGCAGGGCGGACGATGGGAGAACTCGCACCATGATGACCATCGGCATTCTGGCCTTCGTGGTGGCCCTGCTGGTCTCCGTGATGCTCCACGAGGCTGGTCACTTCGTGACCGCGAAGCTGTTCGGGATGAAGGCCACCCAGTTCTTCGTCGGCTTCGGCACCACTTTGTGGTCACGCCAAAGAGGCGAAACCGAGTACGGCGTGAAGGCCATTCCGGCCGGCGGTTTCGTGAAGATCATCGGCATGACGCCGCTCGAGGACGTGCCGGTTGAGGACCAGCCGCGTGCGTTCATCAACAAGCCCGGCTGGCAGCGGTTCATCGTGCTGATCGCCGGCTCGACGATGCACTTCATCATCGCGTTGGTGCTGTTGCTCATCTTGCTCCTCGGTTGGCCCTCGGTCCTCCATGGCGCTTCACAGGTTCAAACGGTCGAGAATTGTGTGACCGTGTCTGCCAACCAGCCGTGCCCCGCTGGTGCCGCGCCGGCACCGGCGGTAGGCAAGTTCAAGCCCAACGACGTCATTACCGCGGTCAACGGGCAGCCGGTCGTGCACGGCACGCAGCAGCTCATCTCGATGGTCGGTAAAGCGCCACGCGGTCCGGTCACCTTCACCGTTCAGCGAGCCGGCAGCACGCTCAACCTGGTCGTGACGCCGGTCGTCGTCGACGGTAATGCGCGGGTCGGCATCGTGCTCCAGGACCCCAAGAACGCGACCTATAAGCGGGTGAGCGTCGCGGGGGCCGTGACCGGGTCGTTCCGAATGTTCGGAACCTTCTTTGTGGACAGCTTCAAAGCACTAGGCGTCGTGCCGCACGAACTCGGTCAGCTGATCAGCCACCCCTCGGCCAAGCGCGAGGTCAGTACCAGCGGCGGTGGCGGCCAGGTCACTAGCGTTTTCGGCGTCGCCCGGTTCGCCGGGGAGGCTTTCAAGGCCGGCGGTTTCTACGGGGGCGTCGCGACCGTGGTCGGGATCGTCGCGTCGGTCAACATCTTCGTCGGGATCTTCAACCTGTTCCCGTTCTTGCCGCTCGACGGCGGCCACGTGGCGATCCTCGGCTATGAGAAGGTCCGCAACGCCTGGCGCCGCCGCCGTCATCTGATCGCGGCCGGTCCGGTCGATCTGAACAAGCTGATGCCGTTCACTTACGGCGTCCTGGCCATAATTGTGGCGGTGTCAGCGTTGATCCTGGTAGCCGACATTGCCAATCCAGTAGCCAACCCGTTCAACTAGTCGATCTGACCGAAAGGCTCGCCGTGACAACCGTCAATCTGGGGCTCCCCGAGATGCCAGCCGTGAGCCCTCTGGCGCCGCGGCGGCTCTCCCGGCAGCTGAACGTCGGCGGTGTGCTGGTCGGCGGCGACGCTCCGGTCTCCGTGCAATCGATGTGCATCACCCTGACCGCCGACGTCAACGCCACGCTCCAGCAGATTGCCGAGCTGACGGCGTCCGGCTGTCAGATCGTGCGGGTAGCGGTACCGAGCCAGGACGACGCGGACGCGCTGCCGGTGATCGCGAAGAAATCCCAGATCCCGGTCATCGCCGACATCCACTTCCAGCCGAAGTACGTGTTCGCCGCGATCGAGGCCGGCTGCGCGGCGGTCCGGGTGAACCCGGGCAACATCAAGAAGTTCGACGACCAGGTCAAGGAGATCGCGCTCGCCGCGAAGGACCACGGCACCCCGATCCGGATCGGAGTGAACGCCGGCTCCCTCGACCCGCGGATGCTGGCCAAGTACGGCGGCAAGGCAACGCCTGAAGCCCTGGTTGAGTCGGCGAAGTGGGAGGCCAGCCTTTTCGAGGAGCACGGTTTCCACGACATCAAGATCTCCGTGAAGCATCACGACCCGCTGATCATGATCGAGGCCTACCGCCAGCTCGCCGCGGAGACCGACTACCCGTTGCACCTCGGCGTGACCGAGGCCGGCCCGCTGATGCAAGGCACGATCAAGTCGGCCGTGGCGTTCGGCATCCTGCTGTCGGAGGGCATCGGCGACACGATCCGGGTGTCGCTGTCGGCGCCGCCGGTCGAGGAAGTCAAGGTCGGCATCGGCATTCTCGAGTCGCTCGGCCTTCGGCAGCGCAAGCTCGAGATCGTGTCGTGCCCGTCGTGCGGGCGGGCCCAGGTCGACGTCTACAAGCTCGCCGAAGAGGTCACCGCCGGCCTCGAGGGCATGACCGTCCCACTTCGGGTCGCCGTGATGGGCTGCGTCGTCAACGGCCCAGGCGAGGCCCGCGAGGCCGACCTCGGCGTTGCGTCGGGCAACGGGAAGGGCCAGATCTTCGTGCGCGGAGAGGTCGTCAAGACAGTGCCAGAGGCGCAAATCGTCGAAACTTTGATTGAAGAGGCGATGCGGCTGGCTGACGAGATGGCGTCGGACGGCGTAGCCTCCGGCGAGCCGCAGGTCACCGTCGTCTAGGGAATTTCCCGCGACAGCCGCGCCGACGTCAGAAGCGAGGGCAGTTCGTGCTGCGTGGTACGCCCGTGCGGGTTCTCGACGATCGTGAACTCGACGCGGTCAGGGACCTGCTGGATCGCGATCCGGTAGCGAACGTGTTCGTGAGTTCGCGCATCGAGAGTGCTGGACTTGATCCGTGGCGGTTGGGCGCCGAGGTGTGGGGATTCGTCGCCGGTGGTCGGATCGCGTCGCTGTGCTACGCGGGCGCCAACTTGGTGCCGGTCGGGGCGACCGCCGATGCCTGCCGTGGATTCGTCGAAAAGGCCCGCCGGCAGGGCCGCCGCTGTTCGTCGATCGTCGGCCCACGCGAACAAGTCGCGCTGTTGTGGTCGCTGCTCGAACCGACCTGGGGCCCACCCCGCGACGTCCGGCCCCATCAGCCGTTGATGGCGATCAGCGATGCACCCAAGATCGCCCCCGACCCGCTGGTCCGCCGGGTCAGGCCGGACGAGCTCGACATCCTCTACCCGGCCTGCGTGGCGATGTTCACCGAGGAGGTCGGGATCTCGCCCGCGAACGGCGATGGGGGCTCGCTGTACCGGGCGCGGGTGGGGGAGCTGATCGGGCAGGGCCGGGCGTTCGCCCGGATCGAGGACGGCCGGGTGGTGTTCAAAGCCGAGGTCGGCGCCGCCACGCAGGAGGCGTGCCAGATCCAGGGCGTCTGGGTCGACCCCGCGTTGCGCGGCCGCGGCTACGCCAACGGCGGCATGGCGGCCGTCGTCGCCCAAGCCCAGGCGACCGTCGCGCCCGTGGTGAGCCTCTACGTGAACGACTACAACACCGCGGCGCGGGCGGCCTACACGAGGGTCGGCTTCGCCGAGGTCGGCAGCTTCATGTCGGTGCTGTTCTAGCGCGGCGTCTCGGGCGTACGCCCTAGGGCGCGATGCACCGGCCTGCCAGATACTCACGTGATCTTGCGGATGTCGACGCTGTTCCTGCGCACGCTGCGGGAGGACCCCGCCGACGCCGAGGTCGCGAGCCACCGGCTGCTGGTGCGCGCCGGCTACGTGCGCCGCGTCGCCCCCGGCGTCTACTCGTGGCTGCCGCTCGGGTACCGGGTGCTGCGCAAGGTCGAGGCGATCGTGCGCGAGGAAATGGATCGCATGGGGGCGCAGGAGGTCCATTTCCCAGCGCTCGTCCCGCGCGAGATCTACGAAGTGAGCGGCCGCTGGACCGACTACGGCGACCTGCTGTTTCGGCTCAAGGACCGCAAGGGTGCCGACTACCTGCTCGCGCCCACCCACGAGGAACTGTTCACGCTGCTGGTGAAGGGCGAGTACTCCTCCTACAAGGACTACCCGGTCACGCTGTACCAGATCCAGACGAAGTACCGCGACGAAGCCCGCCCGCGGGCCGGCATCCTGCGCGGTCGCGAGTTCGTGATGAAGGACAGTTACAGCTTTGATCTGGACGACGAGGGGCTGGCGAAGTCGTACGCCGACCACCGACTCACGTATCAAAGAATGTTCGACCGGCTCGGGCTCGACTACCGGATCGTCTTTGCGATGTCGGGCGCGATGGGCGGTTCGGCGTCGGAGGAGTTCCTTGCCCCGACGCCGTCCGGCGAGGACTCCTTCGTGCAGTGCGAGAACTGCGACTACGCGGCGAACACCGAAGCAGTCGAGATCGCCGTGCCCGCGCCCGTCGATGCCGCCGAGCATCCGCAGCTGCAGGTTCTCGACACCCCTGACACGCCGACGATCGCGACGCTTGTCGACCACCTGAACGGTCTCGATCTCGGTCGCACGTTCACCGGCGCCGACACGTTGAAGAACCTCGTGCTGAAGACGCTCGCCCCGGGCACGACGCAGTGGGAACTGCTCGTCGTCGGCGTGCCCGGCGACCGCGAGGTCGACCTGAAGCGGCTCGCAGGGCCAGCTCGAGCCGGTCGAGGTCGCGCAGGCCGAGCCCGCCGACCTCGCGGCGCAGCCGAGGTTGGTCAAGGGCTACATCGGCCCGCAGATCTTGAAGGAGCTGGGCATTCGCTACCTGGTCGACCCGCTCGTGGTCCCGGGCAGCGCCTGGGTGACCGGTGCGAACGAGCCGGGCCGGCACGCCGCGGCGGTCGTGCGCGGTCGCGACTTCGAGCCGGACGGCGAGATCGGCGCTGTCGAGATCCGCGACGGTGACCTCTGTGCGCGCGTGCGGTGGCCGGCTGTCGATCGCCCGCGGCATCGAGATCGGCCACATCTTCCAGCTCGGCCGCAAGTACGCCACGGCGTTCGGGCTCGACGCGTTGGGTCCCGACGCGAAGCCGATCCACATCACGATGGGTTCCTACGGCGTCGGTGTCTCGCGCGCGGTCGCGGCGCTGGCCGAGCAGCATGCCGACGAGCTCGGGTTGGTGTGGCCGCGCGTCTGTCGCACCGGCCGACGTGCACCTAGTCGCAGCAGGCAAGGAGGATCAGCTCGCCGCGGCCGAGAAGCTGGCGACGGATTTCGCCGCCGCGGGCGTGCAGCGTGCTGCTCGACGATCGCGCTGGTGTGTCGGTCGGCGTGAAGTTCAAGGACGCCGAGCTGATCGGCGTCCCGCTGATCGTTGTGGTCGGTCGCGGCCTCGTCGACGGCCTCGTCGAGCTCCGGAACCGGGCCAGCGGGGAGCGGCAGGACGTCGCCCTCGACGCGGTGGTCGCCCAGGTAGCGGCACATAACGATTTGACCCGCTGATCGCAACGAGACCTTCCTAATAGGGTCCGTGCCGGGTTAGCTAGCCCTCAACCTGCCGCCGACCGCGGCGGGCATTCACGCGCGGCCGCCGCCACCCTGACGCCCGCGATGAGCTGGAGGAATCAATGCGTCGACAGCACCTGTTCGCCACTGTGGCCCTGGTGGCCACCCTGAGTCTCGCGCCGCGGCGTGCAGCTCGAGCAAACAGAAGGCGGCGTCTACGGGCACCACCAGTGCGGCAACGGGCAGCACGCGGCAACCGGCAGTACCGCGGCGACGGGCGGCAAGCTCAAGCAGGTCGTGCTGGGCACCACCGACAAGGTGATCTCGACTCGACCCGGCCGGTGCCTACGACGAAGGCTCGTGGGTGCTGCAGTGGAACATCTACCAGTCGCTGTTGAAGATCAAGGCAGGCACGGCAGACGTCGTCCCCGACGCCGCGAGCGCTTGCACCTGGACCGACACGGTCACCTACACCTGCAAGCTGAACCCGGGCCTGACCTTCAGCAACGGTGACCCGCTCGACGCGAACGCGGTCGTCTACTCGTTCAACCGCGTGGTCAAGATCAACGACCCGAACGGGCCGTCGAGCCTGCTCTCGTCGATGAAGAGCGTCGCGGCTCAGGGCACCGACACCGTCGTGTTCACCCTGACCGCCCCGAACTCGGTGTTCCCGTACATCCTCACGACGGGCGCCGGCAACATCGTCGACCCGAAGGTCTTCCCGGCCGACAAGCTGCTTCCCGACGGCCCCGGCGACATCGGATCGGGCGTCTACACGCTGAGCAAGTACACCGCGAACCAGCAGGCGGTCTTGACGCCGAACCCGAAGTACAAGGGTGACGACGTACTCGCCAACAAGCGGCTTCATCGTGCACTACGAGCAGACGCCGGCCACCCTCAAGCTCGACGTCGAGCAGGGCAACGTCGACGTCGCGTGGCGCAGCCTGAGCCCGACCGACATCGCCTCGCTGCAGAGCGAGACGAGCAAGGTCAAGGTCGTGAAGGGCAACGGCATCGAAATCCGCTACCTGGTGTTCAACACCTCGCTACCGCCGGCCAAGGACCTCGCGACCCGCCAGGCGGTCGCGTACTCCATCGACCGCAACGCGATTGCGAACAACGTCTACAACGGCACGGTCACCCCGCTGTACTCGATGGTGCCCGCTGGCCTGATCGGCGCCACCAGGCGTACAAGGACATCTACGGCGCGGCTCCTGACCCGACAAAGGCGAAGGCCGTGTTGGCCGCGGCTGGCGTCACGACGCCCGTCAACATCACGATCTGGTGGACGCCGTCGCACTACGGCGCGGTCTCGGGTGACGAGTACACCGAGATCAAGCGTGAGCTCGAGTCGACCGGCCTGTTCAAGGTGACCTTGCAGAGTGCGGAGTGGGACGCGTACAGCAAGGCCTACCCCGCGGACCAGTACGCCGCATTCGAGCTGGGCTGGTTCCCCGACTACCCCGACGCTGACGACTACCTGGCGCCGTTCTACGTCAAGGGTGGCTTCTACAAGAACCACTACGACAGCCCCGCGATCGACGCCCTCATCACGCAGGAAGAGGGCGAGACCGACGCCACCAAGCGGACGGCCGAGCTCCAGCAGATTCAGACGCTGGCGGCGAAGGACGTTCCGACGATTCCGGTGTGGCAGGGCAACCAGGTAGCGGCCACCGGTCTGACGGTGACCGGCGTCGACAAGACGTTCGACCCGTCGTACATCTTCCGGATGTGGCTCATCGGTAAGAGTTAGTCGTTGGACGCCGAGGGGCCGCGTATCAGCCGGCCCCTCGGCGCAGCGACACTTAGCTCAAAACCGAAAGAGGTATCCGGCTCGTGGCGACATCCAGTGGGTCGCTGCGTCGATACGCGCTGACGCGGCTCGCGCTCGTCATTCCGATGGTGGTGATCCTGCTCACCGTCGTCTTCTTGCTCATGCGGGTCGCGCCCGGTGATCCGATCCAGGCCGCGCTGGGCGGCAAGCTCTCCCCGGCACAGCTCGAGGAGAAGCGGCGAGGCCGCCGGCTTCACCAAGCCGCTCATCGTGCAGTACGGCGAGTACCTCAAGCAGGTGTTCACCCTGAATCTCGGTACCGCCGATCACCGACAACCAACCGATCACCACGGTGTTGAAAGTGAACGGTGCGGCCACGCTCGAGTTGTCCTTTACCGCCACCCTTATCGCCTTGGTGATCGGCGTTCCGATCGGGTTGCGCGCCGGCCGGCTGCGCGACAGCGCATTCGACGCGGGTGGCCGGCTGTTCGGCATCATCACCTACGCCGCGCCAGTGTTCTTCGTCGGTCTGTTGTTCCAGCTGGTGTTCAGCAAGTGGCTGAACTGGTTGCCCAACTCGGGCCAACTGAGCCCGATCGACCAGGCGGAGTTGCCGGCGCACACGCACCTCTCGCGTGGTCGACGCGATCTGGGACCACAACATGAGTGCGTTCGTCGACGCACTGAAACACCTCGCGATGCCGTCGTTCACGCTCGGCCTGTTGCTGTGCGGTGTGGTCATCAGGTTGATCCGCACCAACTTGATCCAGACCCTGAAGGGCGACTACGTCGAGGCTGCGCGTGCGCGTGGGGTGCCCGAGCACAAGGTCGTCATGCGCCATGCGTTTCGCAACGCACTCGTGCCGGTCGTCACCGTCATGGGACTGCAAGCGGCGTTGTTGCTGTCGGGTGCGGTTCTGACTGAGGAGACGTTCAACTGGCCCGGCATCGGAAACCAGCTCGTCACCTATCTCAACAACCGTGACTACACCGCCGTCCAGGGCATCATCACGATCTTCGCTCTGGCCGTCGTCTTTATCAGCTTGCTGATCGACTTCGTGAACGCCGCCATCGACCCGAGGGTGCGGTACTGATGACGGCCGCGAGTGTCGCCGAGCCCGGTGGTGGGTCGATGCTCGACACCCCGCCGGCGCCAACTGGGCGTCCGCGCGGCCCGTTGCTCCGGCTGTGGGAGCAGGTCAAGCAAGCGCAGGGCTTCTCGAAGTGGCTGCTGTGGGTGGGCGCGGGGATCACCGCAGTGTTTGTCGTGCTCGCGGTATTCGCGCCACTGATCGCGCCATACGGCTTCGATCAGTACCTCTCGCACGGCGTGCGCTTCGCCAAGCAAGGTTCGCCCAGCGGTTCGCACTGGTTCGGAACCAACGTTCGCTCGGTCGACGTCATGTCGGTGGTCATCTACGGGTCGCGCACCGCGATCGAGGTCGTCGTACTGGCCGTGGCGTTCAGCCTGGTGATCGGCGTACCGCTGGGCATGATTTCTGGTTACTACGGCGGCTGGCTCGACCGGATTCTGGTGCTCATCATGGACGCACTCTTCGCGTTCCCCTACCTGCTGCTCGCCATCATCATCGCGTTCCTGCTGCAGAATAGTGTCGGCAGCGGCGTGCTGACCGCGGCCATCGCGATCACGGTCATCTATGTGCCGCAGTACTTCCGGGTCGTTCGCGGCAGCGTGCTGTCGGCCCGTGAAGAGCCGTACGTCGAAGCGGCCCGCGCACTGGGTGCGCGGCCCGCGGACCATCATGGGCCGCTACCTCTTCTTCAACGTGATCCAGTCGGTGCCGGTCATCGCCACGCTCAATGCGGCCGACGCGATTCTCACACTCGCCGGTCTGGGATTCCTCGGCTTCGGCATTCAGCCGACGCAGGCCGCCGAATGGGGCTACGAACTCCAGCGCGGTGTTGCCGACATGGGCGCCGGTCTGTGGTGGACCAGCGTGTTTCCCGGCATTGCCATCGTGTCGCTGGTGACCGGCCTCACGCTCGTCGGCGAGGGCCTGAACGACGTGTTGAATCCGGTGCTTCGCAAGAGATCGGGACGCCGGGTGCTGCTACCGCGGCGCGACGCGGCTGCAACGACTTTGCCGACTCGGCAAGACGCCGACGGCCGTGGCGAGGAGCTGTCGTGACCGCCGCGAACGTGCTGTCGGTGCGCGACCTGCGGGTCTGGTATGGCACTGAGCGAGGGTCCGTGCGCGCCGTCGACGGCGTCTCTTTCGATGTGCGTAAAGGCGAGACGCTCGGTCTGGTCGGCGAGTCGGGTTGCGGGAAGTCCACCCTCGGTCGGGGGATCCTCGGCCTGCTTCCCAGCGGCTCTGCGGTCGACGGCAGTGTGCGCTTTCGCGATCGCGAGCTGGTCGGCGTGAAGCAAAGCGACATGCGGGAAATGCGCGGAGCCGAGCTCGGCCTCATCTTCCAAGAGCCGATGACTCGCCTCGATCCGCTCATGCGCATTAGTGAGCACTTCGCCGAAACGCTGCGCGCACACGAACCCGAGCTGACATCGGACGAGATCGACGCGCGATCGATCGACACCCTGCGGCGCATGGGCATCCCACCAACGCGTTTCCGGCACTACCCGCACGAATTCTCTGGCGGCATGCGACAGCGCATCATGATCGCGCTTGCCCTTGTGCTCAATCCGGCGTTCGTCGTCGCCGACGAGCCGACGACCGCACTCGACGTCCTGGTCGAGGCGCAGATCCTGTCGATCCTGCACGACCTCAAGCAGAACTTTGACACCTCCCTGCTGCTGATCACGCACAACCTCGGCATCGTTGCCGAGGCGTGCGAGCGGGTGGCCGTGATGTACGCGGGACGCATCGTCGAAGAAGGCGATGCACGCCAAGTGTTCGCCGATCCCTCGCATCCCTACACCCGCGAACTGCTGCGCTCGACGATTTCCTTGTCGACGACCGCGTTGCACTACATTCCGGGCTCGCCGCCCGACCTGGTTGAGCCGCCGTCCGGCTGCTACTTCCACCCGCGCTGCCCGAGCGCGATGCAGGTGTGCGCAACTCTCGATCCGGTCGAAGTGCGGGCCGCGGGCGGGCAGCGGGTGTCGTGCTGGTTGCACGGTCCGGACGAGATGATCCCGCCTGGTGGCACCGCCCCGCTGCAACGACAGGAGTTGGCCAGTGCCGACGAAGCCTGACGATCTCGAGATCGACAGTGACATGACGCCACTCGACGACCGGCCCGTCGTGCTCGACGTCCGTGATCTGCGGGTGCATTTTGCTTTGCGCGGCGGATTCTTCGATCGCCTGCTCGGTCGGTCATCAGGTTCGGTGAAAGCGGTCGACGGTGTCACGTTCACCCTTCGCAAGGGTGAGGTGCTCGGTTTGGTCGGCGAGTCGGGCAGCGGCAAGACCACAACGGCGCGCGCGCTACTTGGGCTAGCGCCGATCACCGGCGGCACCGTGCGGTTCGACGCAGGCCCCGACTATGGCGGCGCGGTCGAGCTGACCACGTTGCGTGAGCCACAGTTTCGTGCGGTGCGGCAGGCCATCCAACTCGTGTTTCAGGATCCGCATGCGTCGCTGAATCCGGCGATGGATCTGGCGACCGCAGTCGCTCATCCGTTGAAGATTCACAAGATCACCAAGGATCGGGCGGAGATCGACAGACGGGTGCGTGCCGCGTTCGAACGTGTCGGGCTCGCGCCGGTCGACCAGTACCTGCACAAGTACCCGGCCGATCTGTCCGGCGGGCAAAAGCAGCGCGCCGTGCTAGCGCGCGCGATCATGTTGAACCCGGCGCTACTCGTCGCTGACGAACCGGTGTCGATGCTCGACATGAGCGTGCGAGCAAAGATCCTGCAGTTGATGCTCGACCTTAAACGAGACCTCGGACTCACCTACCTCTACGTCACTCACGACCTCGCGACCGCGAAGTTCTTCTGCGACACGATCGCCATCATGTATCTGGGTCGCATCGTCGAGATCGGTCCAGCTGCGCAGATCTACGCGGACCCCAAGCACCCCTACACGCGTTCGTTGCTAGCGGCGATCCCCGAGCCCGATCCGAGTCGCGCCGTCCCGCGCAACCTGCCGCGAGGCGAAGTACCGGACGCCGCGAGGCCGCCACTCGGTTGCGCATTTCATCCCCGCTGCCCGGCAGCATTTGCGCCCTGCGGTTGGGAAGCTCGCGACGTGAACGCGTTGCTCGAACAGCGATGGACGGCGGTTGTCGAGGGCGAGTACGAACGCGAACGCGCCGTTGTCGGTAATCCAGTCGAACTCGAGGCAGGCGCAGCGGCTCGGTTGCCTGACGCACATGCAGGGTCGGGGGCCGCAGCGGCGTTGCTCGGCGAGATCAGGCGCGACGAGCCGGACGAGCCGTTTTGGCGAGGTGTGCGAAGCGTTGAGCCCGGACCAGCCGGCGTTCGGCTTGATTTCAACGAGGCCGTCGATCCGGCGCTGCGCGATGTCGGGCCGGTCCGGGTGGCGTGCCATCTGCACGATCCGCGATTCGCGCCGCTCGCGACAGTGCCGCCAGACGCGTAGCCGCTGTCCGGGGTCGTAGCCGCTGCGGGCAAACCCAGCTACGATCCCGATCCGTCGACCACTGACCCGGCACTACGGAGGACTGGATGCACGTCACCCTGTTTGGCTTCGTCCTCTTCCTCCACATCCTGACAGCGATCGTGGCGTTCATGATGGCGGCGATCGTGCATGCCGGATTGCCAGCACTGGCGCGGGCCCGCGACGTGCGCGAGATGCGCTCGTGGGCCGCGATCCTGCACCGGCTCGAGCCGCTTTTTCCCATCGCTGCACTGCTACTGCTCGGCCTCGGCGCATGGCTGATCCAGCTGTCAAAGGGCACCATTCATTGGGGCGACGGCTGGCTGCTGACGAGCTTCATCACCCTCATCGTCGTCGAGGGCATCTCCGGTGTGAAGCTCGCACCGAAGGCGAAGGCGGCGGTCAAGGCCGTGGAAGAAGCCGCCGATGGGCCGGTTCCCGACTCAGTCCGGCGGACCGCGCTTGAGCCTTGGATCTGGTACCCGACACACGTTGCGACGTTCGGATTCGCGGCCGTGGTGTTCTTGATGGCAGCCCACCCAACGGGAGCTTGGGCGGTCGTCATCGTGCTTGTTGGCGCGCTCATCGGGGTCGCGGTGACAAGAGCGCAGCTGCGAGCGCTCGCGGGCACGGCCGCCGAGGGCGCCGCTGCGTCGCTACGCGCCGAGACGGCCCAATAGTCCCGGAAACGGCACCGACGTCGTCCGCCATTGCGCTTCGCGGATCGCTGCGGCTTGCAACTGCAGTGCCGCTTCGCGCTGGAGTTGGGCACTTGCAACGGCAACCACGTCGGCGTACGCCGCCGCCGTCGATTCCTCGACGGCGGCAAGCAGGGCACGCGCGGTTGGGTTGTCGGTGACCGGGCTCGGCAGGCGGTACACCGGCGCTGCGGGCGCTGGCGTTGCACCGAGGTCGGCGAGCCACTGTGTGACGATCTGCACCTGCGCGCGGTGGGCGTCGTACGCGGTGCGAGCGGCGTTCTTGTCCTGGCCCGTCGCGAGTCGAGCGCCAGCGACGGAATAGCCATACACCGCAGCATTCTCGGTTGCCGCGGCAGCCAGCAAGGCTGTGACGACGCTGTTGTCGCTCACGTGGCGACCGAGAGCAGGGCGGCGTGCGCCGCTTCGCAGCCGCCGATCGAAGCGACGAATCTCGCGAGTGAGCCGCTCGTCGTCGCGACGTCGTCGACCCTTGCTTGCGCCGCAACGCGTTCGAGATCGGCCAGCTGGCGCAGGATCGCGGTGGATGCCGGCGGGCTCGACGGCGGAGTGCTCGCGGCGGCAGTGGCAGGCAGGACGCTCGAAGGCGCGCCGTTCGAGGGGGCAGGGTTCGATGGCGCCGCCGTCGACGGGGTAGCTCCTGGCTCGAGGCCGTGCAGGTGCGCCACATGGTCGGCGCGAAACGGCGCGAGCCGGTCCGTCAGCTCAGGATGAGCGACCGTGACAGCGTCGTAGGCCGCGAGCAGTTCCTGCTCGGCACGTGCCACCCGCTGCGCGACCAACTGATCCGCAGACAGGGCCGAGACCGTCGGCTGCGCGGGGACGGTCGGCTGCGCGGCCGCGGTCGTGGTCGTGGTCGTGGTTGGTGTCGGCGTCGCCGCCGGTTCTTGGGACCCGGTAGCCGCTGGCGTGGAAGGAGCCGCACTCGTGGGTGCGGTCCGCTGCTTGCCGGGGCGGCAGCCGGCGACGAGCCCGAGGGCGGCGACACCGAGGAGCCGCAACGCGTTGCGTCTGCCCAGCAGCGGCAGACTCAGTTGCGGCGGTTCGGACACCACACCACCCCTCGGCCGGACTAGCTCGCGGCGATAGATCGGGAACGCTGCGACAGCTTACGGACCAGCCATTACGGCTACGCTGGACCGAGCACAACAGACCTCGAACGGCGCGACCCGTTCGATCACGAGAGCGCACCTGACAACAGCAGAGCAACGAGGAGGTCGGCGATGGCGGGCGCCTCCGCAGGCCGCGAGTTGGCCGCGTTGCTTCTCCACGTGGTCGAAGAGACCGGGCTCGACCTTGAAGACGTCGCCGTGACCAGAGTCGGGCACCGGGCCGAGGTCCGCGTGCTGGTCGACAAGGACGGCGGCGTCAGCCTCGACGACGTGGCGGTCGTCAGCCTTGCCATCTCGACCGTGCTGGATCTGCCTGCGACGGACGCGATCCTGGGGGAGCAGCCGTACGTCCTGGAGGTCAGTTCGCCCGGCGTCGACCGGCCACTCGTCGATCCCCGGCAATGGCGGCGGGCGACTGGGCGGCTGGTGCGGGTGCGGCTGGCCGCCGGCGGGGAGATCACGGGACGCATCGTGACCGTTGATGCTGACGGCGTCCGGCTCGCTGTTGTTGGCCCAAAGCCTGGTGCGCCGTCGCGGGAACAGGCCTATGGTTTCGACGAGCTTGGCCCCGGTCGCGTGCAGGTGGAGTTCAACCGCACCCCCGAACGGGAGGGTGAAGACGCACGATGAACATCGACATGGCCGCGTTGCGCAGCCTCGAGCGTGAGAAGGACGTGTCCTTCGATTTGCTCGTCGAGGCGATCGAGTCGGCGTTGCTCATCGCCTATCAGCGAACCGAGGGCGCGAATCCGCACGCGCGGGCAAGCCTCAACCGCAGCACTGGCGAGGTGACGGTCATCGCCACCGAGATGGACGCCGACGGGAACCCGATCCGCGAGTTCGAGGACACTCCCCACGACTTCAACCGGATCGCGGCGAGTACGGCAAAGCAGATCATCCTGCAGCGCTTGCGTGATGCCGAGCACGAACTGACCTTCGGTGAATACGCCGGTCGCGAGGGCGACATCGTCGGCGGCGTGATTCAGCAGCAGCACGATTCACGGAATGTTTTCGTCGATCTCGGCAAGGTCGAGGCGGTGCTGCCGGCGGGCGAGCAGGTGCCGGGCGAGCGCTACGAGCACGGGTCGCGGATCCGGTGCTACGTCGTGCAGGTCCACAAGGGTGTCCGCGGTCCGCAGATCACGCTGTCGCGGACGCATCCGGGTTTGGTGCGAAAGCTGTTCGCCCTCGAGGTGCCGGAGATCGCCGACGGTTCGGTCGAGATCGCCGCGCTCGCGCGCGAAGCAGGGCATCGGTCGAAGATCGCGGTTCGTTCCAACGTCGCCGGGCTGAACGCGAAGGGTGCGTGTATTGGGCCACTGGGCCAGCGCGTGAGGGCGGTGATGGCCGAACTGCACGGGGAGAAGATCGACATCGTCGACTGGTCCGATGATCCGGCAGAGTTCGTCGGGCACGCATTGTCGCCGGCCCGGGTAAGTGCGGTTGAGGTCATTGATCTGGCCAACCGATCGGCTCGGGTCACGGTCCCCGACTACCAGCTCTCGCTGGCGATCGGCCGCGAAGGCCAAAATGCGCGGCTGGCGGCCCGGCTGACCGGCTGGCGTATCGATATCCGCTCCGACAACCCGGCCGCGTCCGAGACGATCATCGCGCTCGATCCGGATTCCCCAGCTCCCGAGCCTTCGGTGGTGGAGGCCGCCGCGGGGTCCGCGCATGGCGAAGCAACCCCGCCGAGGGGGTAGACTCGGCGTGGCTGAACGCGTCGGGCCCATGCGCTCTTGCGTGGGATGTAAGACGCGGGCGGCCAAGTCCGACCTTCTGCGTCTCGCAGTGGTCCGGGTCGACGAGCAGTTTCGCGTCGTGCCCGATCCACGCGGGCAGCGTTCGGGCCGGGGTGCCTCGCTGCATCCCGATCCGCACTGCCTAGATCTCGCCGAGCGACGTCGGGCGTTCCCCAGGGCATTTCGCCTGCCGGGCCCGCTCGATTCCACCGCTGTGCGGGAGCACGTAGAAGGGCTGTGCGAGAGCACCTAGAGGCGGACAGAGCAGCAGTAGTCGTTGAGACAGGAAGCAGGTCGAGCGAGTCGATGAGCCGTCAATGAGTACGCAGCGATGAGTAAGTAACAACGGCCCGGGTTCGACCTGATCGATCACCCGGGCCAGGAGACGGGAGTCACGTGGCCAAGGTTCGGGTGTATGAGCTCGCGAAAGAGCTCAACGTTGAAAGCAAGGCCGTCATGGCCAAGCTTCAGGAATTCGGGGAGTTCGTTCGTTCGGCCTCCTCAACTATCGAGGCGCCAGTTGTCCGCAAGCTCAGGGAGTCTTTCCCGGCGCCTGCGGTAGTTGCCGCGCCACCCGCCGCGCCGAAAGCAGCGGCCACGGCGCGTACCGCCGACAAGCCACGCGCCGCCGAAGCGCCGCCAGCGGTAGCCGCGCCGGTCGCGCCACCTGCGCCGGCAGTTCCTGCGGCGGACCGGGCGACCCCGTCGACCGATGTCTTCCGCGCACCCGTGGCGCCGGCTGCACAAGCGGCAGCGCCCGCGGTCTCAGAGCCGACAGTCAGTCGTCCTGGCGAGCCGGGCGGGTCGCGTCCCGCAACCGGTCCGCGACCTGGACCGGCTGTGCCGCGTGCGACCTCTGGTCCGCCGCGGATGGGCAACAATCCCTTCACCTCGCAGGCCTCCGCCGCGCCGCGCGCGCCGCTAGCTCCTGGTGCGGTTCCCGGCGTGCCACGACCGGTCGGCCCCGGTGCCGGCGCGCCGGGGCGACCCGCCGGTATGCCACCTCGCCCCGGTGGTGCCGGTGGCCTTAATCGACCATCACCGGGCATGATGCCGCCTCGTCCTGCGCCCGGCGGTCCGGGCGGCTACGGCGCTCGCGGCCCCGCAACCGGCGGTCCAGGCGCTGGTCGTCCGGCTGGCCCGGGCGGTGCCCGTGGCGGATTCACTTCGGCCCGTCCTGGCGGTCCCGGCGTCGGTCGGGGCGGTCCTGGCGGCGGCCCCGGTGGGCCTGGCGGTCCGGGAGCCGGACCTGGAGGTCCTCCAGGAGCTGGCGGCGGTCGTCCCGGTCCTGGTGGTCGCGGTCGTGGCGGCGGGACGGCGGGCGCGTTCGGTCGCGGACCCGGCGGTCGGCCCACCCGTGGCCGCAAGTCGAAGAAGCAACGGCGCCAAGAGTTCGACAACATGCAGGCCCCGTCGATCGGTGGCGTGCAGGTCCCTCGTGGCAACGGTCAGGTGCTGCGACT
The DNA here is from genome assembly GCA_963825425.1 of uncultured Actinomycetes bacterium. Classification (GTDB taxonomy): domain Bacteria; phylum Actinomycetota; class Actinomycetes; order Acidothermales; family Acidothermaceae; genus PALSA-607. The sequence goes on along the minus strand of CAWGTF010000010.1, from coordinate 872,090 downwards.
GCCGCGTGGCTCGTCGCTGTCCGACTTCGCCGACCGCATCGGTGCCAACCCGGCGTCGCTGGTTCAGGTGATGTTCCACCTCGGCGAGATGGTGACGGCGACCCAGTCGGTCAACGAGGAGACGCTGCAACTTCTTGGTGCCGAGCTCGGCTACGACGTTCAGGTCGTCAGCCCCGAGGACGAGGATCGCGAGCTGCTGGAAAGCTTCGACCTCGAGTTCGGCGAGGACGAAGGTGGCGAGGGCGACCTCACCGCACGCCCGCCGGTGGTCACCGTCATGGGTCACGTCGACCATGGCAAGACCAAGCTGCTCGACGCGATCCGCAAGACCAACGTGGTCGCCCGCGAGCACGGCGGCATCACGCAGCACATCGGTGCCTACCAGGTCATCGCCGACTCCATCGCCGGCAAGCGGGCCATTACCTTCATCGACACCCCTGGTCACGAAGCGTTCACCGCCATGCGTGCCCGTGGTGCGCAAGTCACCGACATCGCGGTGCTTGTGGTCGCGGCAGACGACGGCGTTATGCCACAGACCATCGAGGCGCTCAACCACGCACAAGCGGCCGGTGTGCCGATCGTGGTGGCAGTCAACAAGATCGACAAGGAAGACGCCGACCCGACGAAGGTGCGCGGGCAGCTGACCGAATACGGCTTGGTCGCCGAGGAATACGGCGGCGACACGATGTTCGTCGACGTGTCCGCGAAGTCGAACCTCAACATCGACAAGCTGCTCGAGGCGATCCTGCTGACCGCAGACGCGGCGCTCGACATGCGGGCAAACGCCGACCAGGACGCGCAAGGGGTCGCCATCGAAGCGCACCTCGACCGCGGCCGCGGTCCGGTCGCGACCGTCCTCGTGCAACGTGGAACGCTCCACGTTGGCGACTCGATCGTTGCCGGTGAGGCCTTCGGCCGGGTGCGCGCGATGCTCGACGAGTTTGGCGAGACCGTCGCCGAGGCTGGGCCCTCACGCCCAGTTCAGGTGCTCGGTTTCACCAGCGTCCCGGACGCCGGCGACAACTTCCTCGTCGTCCCTGAAGACCGGGTGGCGCGGCAAATCGCCGAGCGACGTTCGGCGCGCGAGCGCAACGCCCAACTCGCCGACAGTCGTGGCCGGCGCAGTCTCGAAGACATCCTCGCCCGCATGGAGAAGGGCGAAGTCGAAGAACTCCGCCTCATCCTCAAGGGCGATGTCTCCGGCTCGGTCGAGGCGCTCGAGGATGCCTTGCTCAACCTCGATGTCGGTGAGGACGTCGACCTGCGGGTCATCGACCGCGGCGTCGGTGCCATCACACAGAACGACGTCAACCTTGCTGTTGCCTCGGACGCGGTCATCATCGGCTTCAACGTCCGGCCGGCCGAGCGGGTCAGCGAACTCATCGATCGCGAAGGCGTCGACGTCCGCTACTACTCGGTCATCTACCAGGCGATCGACGAGGTTGAGGCAGCACTCAAGGGCTTGCTCAAGCCCGAGTTCGAAGAGGCGCGACTTGGCACTGCCGAGATTCGCGACGTCTTCCGCTCGAGCAAGTTCGGCAACATCGCCGGCTGTCTCGTCCGCTCCGGAACGATCACCCGTAACTCCAAGGCTCGCTTGATCCGCGACGGTGTGGTGATCAACGACCACCTCACGATCGAGTCGCTCAAGCGATTCAAGGACGACGCTACTGAGGTCCGCGAAGGCTACGAGTGCGGTATCGGGCTCGGGTCGTTCAATGACATCAAGGTCGACGACGTGATCGAGACGTTCGAAATGAAAGAGAAGCCCCGGGCCTAGACCCGTGGGTGGCCTTCGTGCCGGGCGTCTTCCTTGGACTGCTTCGCTTTACGTCCTTCGGAAGACGCCCGGCACTTCGGCCCCGCTCTGTACGGGCCCGAGCCTTCGCTGTTTGGGACGGATCGGTCACGACGTCTTTGCCACCACCCTCGGTAGGGCGGGAAAGCATGTTTGCTGGGGTTCTTGAGATCGATCTGCTTCTTGGGGATGTGCATTCGCTCAAGGAGAAGCGCGGTCTCGTCCGGCCCTTGATCGCTGACGTTCGGCGGAAGTTTGAGGTTTCGGTGGCGGAGGTTGGGCATCTCGAGTTGCACCGGCGGGCTTTGATCGGGGTTGCGGTGGTTGCGGCGGAGGCCGCGCATTGTGTTGAGGTGTTGGAGGCATGCGAGCGGCTAGTGGCGGCTCGGCCTGAGATCGAGGTGCTGTCGACCCGGCAGCGGCTGTTCGGCCCTGAAGATTGACTGCGGAGGATGAGTGATGACGGACCACGCGCGCGCACGGAAGTTGGCCGACCGCATTCGGGTTGTTGTGGCCGAGACCCTCGAGCGGCAGGTGAAGGACCCGCGCTTGGGATTCATCACCATCACCGATGCCCGGGTCACCGGTGACCTGCACGACGCGACCGTGTTCTACACAGTGCTGGGTGACGACACCGCTCGCGCCGAAACGGCCGCGGCGCTGGAGAGCGCTCGCGGCGTGTTGCGTTCTGAGGTCGGCAAGCAGACCCAAGTTCGGTTCACACCGACCCTCACGTTCGTGCTCGACGGAGTGCTCGACAACGTGCAGCACATTGACGAACTGCTCGCGAAGGCGCGCGAGGCTGACGCAGCCGTGCACGAGGTCGCGACCCGTGCGGTTCCGGCTGGGGATGCCGATCCGTATCGCGTCGCGCCGGGTGCGGCGGAGTAAGTGTCGGAGGGCTCGGCTGGGGTGCAGCGCGGCGGACTTGTCGAGCCGCCGCAGCGCGGCGGACTTGTCGTCGTCGACAAGCCGGCCGGACTCACTTCGCACGATGTGGTCGCCCGCGTCCGCCGGCTGGCCGGGACACGGCGGGTGGGCCACGCCGGCACCCTCGATCCGATGGCCACCGGGGTATTACTGGTCGGAGTAGGGCGGGCTACCCGGTTGCTCGGCCATCTCGCCCTGCACGACAAGGACTATCTGGCGACGATGCGCCTTGGGGTGGCGACGTCGACCGACGACGCCGAGGGTGAGCCGCTCGCGCGCACCCCCGCCGTCCATCTGGTCCCCGCCGACGTGCTGGCCGCTATGACGGTACTCACCGGCGAGATTGAGCAACGCCCACCTGCGGTCAGTGCGATCAAGGTGGCTGGCGTGCGTGCGTACGCCCGTGCGCGATCGGGTGAGGACGTTGTGCTTGCGCTCCGGCGGGTCACCGTGAGCAGGTTCACCGCAATCGACTTCCGGCTCGATGCCGACCTTGGCGTGCTCGACGTCGACGTTGAGGTCACCTGCTCGTCCGGGACCTACATCCGCGCGCTGGCCCGCGATCTCGGGGCGGCCCTTGGCGTCGGAGGACATCTGAGCGCCCTGCGCCGCACGAGAGTCGGCGCCTTTGACCTCAGTGCGGCTCGAACGCTTCCCGAGCTTGAGGCGCAGTTCACGCTGACGCCGCTCGACGAAGTCGCGGCGGCCGCGTTTGCGCGGCGTGACCTTGACGCGGAACAGGCGGTTGCGTTGTCACACGGGGCCAAGCTCTCGGCGTCCGGCAAAGATGGCGAACCGGTTGCCGCGTTCGGGCCGGACGGCGCGCTGGTTGCGCTCCTGGAAGACCGCGGCGATAGGGCATGCGCGCTCGCGGTCTTCGTCGGCTGACAGCATGGGATCATGCGCGTCGGTGCGGCGCACGCCAGGTGAGGGATAGGGAGGTGCAGTCTTCGTGCAGGTTTGGCGAGACGGCACCGGTGGCGTGCCTGCCGATGTGGGCCGCACTGTCGTCACCATTGGCATTTTCGACGGCGTGCATCGCGGCCACCAGCGCATCGTCCACCGCGCACTGGCCCGGGCAGCCGAACTCCGGCTGCCCGCCGTCGCGGTCACGTTCGACCCGCTCCCGGAGTCGGTCCTGCGACCACTCGACAAGCCGGCGCTGCTGACAACCCTCCCGCGCAGGCTCGAGCTGCTCGGTGAACTCGGCATCGACGCTGCGTACGTCGTCGACTTCACCAAAGAGTTTTCGCAGCGATCGCCGGAGGACTTTGTGCACTCGGTCCTTGTCGAGAAGTTGAGGGTGGTCGACATCGCGGTCGGTGCGAACTTCCGATTCGGACGCCGCGTGGCCGGCGACGTAGCGACGCTCGCCGAACTCGGGCGCACGACGGGTTTCATGGTCGACCCGATCCAGCTCGCCGGGCCGATCTCTGAGCCCGACAGCGAGGCATCCTCGAAGGTCTTCTCATCGAGCTGGATCCGCGAGCGGATCGCGGCTGGAGACGTCGAGGGTGCGGCTGACGCGCTGGGTCGCCCGCACCGGTTAGAGGCGACCGTGATCCACGGTGACCATCGGGGACGCGAGCTCGGCTACCCGACTGCCAACCTCGACGTGGTAGCCGACCTGGCCGTCCCGGCGGACGGGGTCTATGCCGGTCGGCTGGACGGCCTGCCGGCGGCGGTATCGATCGGCACCAACCCCACGTTCGGGGGTACCACCCGACGAGTCGAGGCGTACGTGATCGACCAGGTAGGGCTCGAGCTCTATGGGGCGGCCGTGACGCTGGACTTCGTCGCCCCGGTGCGGCCGATGGTGACCTTCGACAGCGTCGAGGCGCTGGTCACGCAGATGGCGCGAGATGTGGAGGAGTGCCGGAGGCGCCTGGTGTAGTGCCGGAGGCGCCTGGTGCAGCCAGTGTCGTGCAGCGCTGCAGGCGCTGCCCAGTGCCGCAGGCGCCCAGTGTGGAGTGGTAACGTGGCCTGATACCGGTCGCGTACCGGTGTGTGTCTTCCTGCCCTCGTGACTCGGACCGAGGGCGCACACAAAGCACTGAAAAGGAGTCCCGTGGCGCTCGACACCGCGACAAAGAACTCGATTCTGGCCGAATACGGCACCAGCGAGGGCGACACTGGATCTCCCGAGGCGCAGGTGGCGATGCTGTCCAAGCGGATCGCCGACCTGACCGAACACCTCAAGGTGCACAAGCACGACCACCACAGCCGCCGCGGACTCTTGCTGCTCGTGGGCCGTCGTCGTCGCCTACTCAAGTACCTCGCCAACAAGGACATCACCCGCTACCGCACGCTCATCGAGCGTCTGGGTCTGCGTCGATAGTGGGATTGGAGCGATCGGGCCACCGCTGGCCGGTCGCTTCTTCGTAGTACCGCGCCAGCTGGAACCCCAGCGCAGCGCACGCTCTCACCAATATGGGAGCCCGAACGAGCGCCGCCTGGCCGGTCCTCGGTAGTGGTTTCCGGGCGTGAGCCGCACGGCGAACGTGGCCGGAGCGCGCAGCCCCGGGAACTTCGATCGAAGACCGGCAAAGAATGCCGGGCTCGGCGGGTTCCACGACAACCCTTTGGAGGGTTCGTGGCTGACCACGAGATCACCGCCGCTGACGCTGTCATCGACAACGGCAAGTTCGGCACCCGCACGATTCGCTTCGAGACCGGCAAGCTGGCTCGCCAGGCCGCCGGTTCCGCCGTCGCCTATTTCGGCGACAGCATGCTGCTGTCGGCGACCACCGCCAGCAAGGCACCGAAAGACCAGTTCGACTTCTTCCCCTTGACGGTCGACGTCGAGGAGCGGATGTACGCCGTGGGTCGCATCCCCGGCTCGTTCTTCCGTCGCGAAGGCCGCCCCAGTGAGGACGCGATCCTGACCTGTCGGCTCACCGACCGGCCGCTGCGCCCGAGCTTCGTCAAGGGCCTGCGCAACGAGGTCCAGGTCGTCATCACCGTCATGGCGCTCGACCCCGACCACCTCTACGACGTCATCGCGATCAACGCCGCGTCGATGTCGACCCAGCTGGCCGGGCTGCCGTTCAGCGGCCCGATCGGCGCGGTGCGGGTCGCCCACATCGACGGCCAGTGGGTCGCATTCCCGTACCACTCCGAGCTCGAGCGGGCGACCTTCGACATGGTCGTCGCCGGCCGCGTGCTGCCCGACGGCGACGTCGCGATCATGATGGTCGAAGCCGAGGCGACCGCGAACACCTTCGGCCTGGTGCGCGACGGCGCGACCGCCCCCACCGAGGAGGTCGTCGCCCAGGGCCTCGAGGCTTCGAAGGCGTTCATCAAGATCCTGTGCGAGGCGCAGCTCAAGGTCGCGGCGGGCGCGGCGAAGCCGACCGCCGACTTCCCGGTCTTCCTCGAATACCAGGACGACGTGTTCGCGGCGGTGTCGGCGGCAGTCAGCACCGAGCTCGCGCAGGCCATGACGATCGTGAGCAAGGCCGACCGCGAGGCCGAACTCGACCGCGTGAAGGCGCTGGCAACGGAGAAGGTCGCCGGCCAGTTCGAGGGTCGCGAGAAGGAGATCGGCGGCGCGTTCCGGTCGCTGACGAAGAAGGTGGTCCGCGAGCGGGTCATCCGCGACAAGGTGCGCATCGACGGCCGCGGGCTTACCGACATCCGGCCGCTGTCGGCCGAGATCGACGTGTTGCCGCGGGTGCACGGTTCGGCGCTGTTCGAGCGCGGTGAGACGCAGATCCTTGGCGTCACGACGTTGAACATGTTGCGCATGGAGCAGCAGCTCGACACGCTCGCGCCGGAGACTCGCAAGCGCTACATGCACAACTACAACTTCCCGCCGTACTCGACCGGTGAGACCGGCCGCGTCGGTTCGCCGAAGCGGCGCGAGATCGGGCACGGCGCATTGGCCGAGCGCGCGCTCGTCCCCGTGCTGCCGTCGCGCGAGGACTTCCCTTACGCGATCCGGCAGGTGTCTGAGGCGTTGGGTTCCAACGGCTCGACGTCGATGGGCTCGGTCTGTGCCTCGACGATGGCGTTGTACGCGTCCGGTGTGCCGCTGCGCGCGCCGGTCGCCGGCATCGCGATGGGACTCATCTCCGACACCGTCGACGGGCAGACGCAGTACGTCACGCTGACCGACATCCTCGGTGCCGAGGACGCCTACGGCGACATGGACTTCAAGGTCGCCGGCACCCGTGAGTTCGTGACGGCGCTGCAGCTCGACACCAAGCTCGACGGCATCCCGGCGTCCGTTCTCGCGAGTGCACTGACCCAGGCTCGCGAGGCCCGGTTCACGATCCTCGACGTGATGGCGAAGGCGATCAGCGGCCCGGCGGAGATGTCGAAGTACGCGCCGCGGATCATCACCATCAAGATCCCGGTCGACCAGATCGGTGCTGTCATCGGCCCCAAGGGCAAGATGATCAACCAGATCCAAGACGAAACCGGCGCGGAGATCACCATCGAGGACGACGGCACGATCTACATCGGCGCGACCGACGGACCGAAGGCTGAAGCGGCTCGCGCGCAGATCAACGCGATCGCGAATCCGACGATGCCGGAGGTCGGTGAGCGCTACCTCGGGACCGTGGTGAAGACCACGGCGTTCGGTGCGTTCATCTCCCTCGTTCCTGGCAAGGACGGTTTGCTGCACATCTCTGAGCTCCGCAAGATCTCGGGTGGCAAGCGGGTCGAGAATGTCGACGACGTGGTCAAGGTCGGCGACAAGATCCAGGTCGAGATCAAGGAGATCGATCCGAGAGGCAAGCTGTCACTCGTGCCGGTTGTCGAAGGCGACGGTGCTGGCGCTAGTTCGGTCGACTCCGCGGTGGGCGCACACGAGTGAGTCCACGTCAGCTGACCGAACAGAAGCCCGGTAGTACCAAGACGCTCATTCCTGGCCTGGACGGCGCGGTGGTTCGCCGCACCGTCCTGCCGGGAGGTCTTCGGGTTATCACCGAGGCGATGCCAACAGTGCGCTCGGTCTCGTTCGGTGTCTGGGTCGGCGTCGGCTCGCGTGATGAAACACCGGCGCTCGCAGGCAGTTCTCATTACCTCGAGCACGTGCTGTTCAAGGGCACCAAGCGCCGTGATGCGCTGGAGATCTCGGCGGCGCTCGACGCCGTCGGTGGCGAGATGAACGCGTTCACCTCGAAGGAATACACCTGCTTCTACGCGCGCGTTCTCGACAACGATCTGCCGCTCGCGGTCGACGTCATCTCCGACATGATGACGTCGTCGGTGGTGCGCTCGGCCGACGTTGACTCCGAACGCGGTGTCATCCTCGAAGAGATCGCGATGCACGAGGACGACCCCAGCGACGTTGTGCACGACGCGTTTGCAGAGGCCCTGTTCGGTGACACACCGCTGGGTCGCCCGATCCTCGGCACTGTCGAATCCATCAACGCGCTCCAGCGCAGCGCCATTCACGGCTACTACCGGCGCAGGTATCGGCCCGAGAACATGGTGATCGCTGCCGCCGGCAACCTCGACCACGCCAAGGTCGTTCGGCTGGTCGCGAAGGCATTCGGCGAGATGCTGAATGACACAGCGCAGATCGATCGCCGACCGTCGCCACCTCGCGTTGGCGGTCGGCCGCCGGTGTCCCGTTCCGGGGTATCCGTCGTGCACGCGGCCGACCGAGCAGGCCCACCTGGTTCTCGGTGTCCCTGCCTTGTCGCGGGTCGACGAACGACGTTTCGCCCTCGGGGTGCTGAACGGCGCGCTCGGTGGCGGCATGAGTTCGCGGTTGTTCCAAGAGGTGCGCGAGAAGCGCGGGCTCGCCTACTCCGTGTACAGCTACGCCGGCCATCACGCCGAGACCGGCATGTTCGGTGTGTACGCCGGTTGCCAGCCGGCGAAGGCAGCGGAGGTGCTCGACATCTGCCGCGACCAGCTCGATCTCGTGGCCCGCGCGGGCATCACCCCCGAGGAGCTCTCGCGCGGCAAGGGACAGCTTGCCGGAGCGCTCGTGCTCGGTCTTGAAGACACCGGTTCGCGGATGAGTCGCCTCGGCAAGGCCGAGCTCGTCTATGGCGAACTGCTCACCGTCGACGAGTTGCTCGCGCGCATCGACTCGGTGACCCTCGAGCAGGTCCGCGACGTCGCTGCCACGGTGCTGTCAGCAAAGCAGACGCTCGCCGTCATCGGCCCGTTCGATGAGAACGCCTTCGCGGACGCCGTCGCGTGAGCACTCGCACGTTGCGGTTCTTGGTGCTGACGGAAAGATGGGCGCGACGGTATGCGACGCCGTCCGCGCTGCCAGCGATCTCGAGCTCGTCGGTTCGTTCGACGTCGGCTACTCGGTTGACGACCTTGCCGCGTCTGGTGCGCAGGTCGTCGTCGACTTCACCACCCCGGCTGCGGTGATGGGCAACATCGAGGCCTGTGTCGGTCAGGGCAAGCACGTCGTCGTCGGCACAACTGGCTTTGACGCTGGCCGCCTTGCGACCGTTGCGTCGTGGCTGAAGGCGGCTCCGAGCGTCGGCGTTGTTATCGCGCCAAACTTCGGTATCGGTGCGGTGCTGATGATGGCGTTCGCCGAGAAGGCCGCGCGCTATTTCGAGTCGGCGGAGGTTGTCGAACTTCATCATCCGTTCAAGGTTGATGCGCCGTCCGGGACGTCGAGGCAAACTGCGGAGCGCATTGCGGCCGCGTGGCGCGACGCCGGCGTTGCACCGATTCCCGACGCGACGACGTCCGGCCTTGATGGAGCTCGTGGGGCTGACGTCGACGGCGTGCACGTTCACTCCGTGCGACTCGGGGGCCTTGTCGCCCATCAGGAAGTGCTGTTCGGTGGGCACGGTGAGACGTTGACGCTTCGCCACGATTCACTCGACCGGTTCTCGTTCATGCCAGGGGTGCTACTTGCGGTCAGAAGTGTCGGGGCGCGTCCAGGATTGACCGTCGGTCTTGAGAAGCCTGCTCGATCTGTAGTTCCGCCCCTGAGTACCTCTTCACTCGTTAGATCGCCGCAGAGAGGCACCCGATGACCGAAGACCACGAGCGTCGATCCGATCGACGCCGAGCACGCTGATCCGACGCCGATTGCCTCGCTTGCGCTCGACGACGTCGTACTGCCGATCTACGATCTGCAGTCGTTCAACGATGCTGACCTGCACCGCGTCAGCAGCTTTGTCACCAACTTCGGCTCGTGGCAACTACCTGCGGAGGTTGCGACGGCCCTGGCCGCGGGCAACGGTGCTGGGGCTCTTGAATGGATCCATGACACCGGCGAACTCGTGTTGCTTGGTGGCACCCCGACGGAGGGTGAGCTCTCTGTAGACCTCGCTGGTTTCTCCGGCACGGCCGCGGAGTTCACGCCAGCATTCCTCGGCGGCGAAGCAGGCGCGACGCGCAGTATTGGTGCCGGCATGGTGCGCGAGTACTTCAAGGCCGATGTGTTGCCGCCGGGCTCGAGGGTTGTCTTGGTAGCGCACATCGCTCATGGTCCGGCGGTCCACGAACTGCTGTGGGGATGGCACCGTGAGCAGCGCAACGAGGGCGGCTGGAACTGGCTGGTCGAACGTCTCGCGCGGCTCGAGGATGAGCCCAACGAGTCCGACCACCTCGGCTGACGTACCCGATGCCGAAGTTGCCTTCCCGAGCTGACGTCGTCGTGGTCGGCGCGGGTCACAACGGCCTTGTCGCGGCGACCTTTCTCGCACGCAGCGGGCTTGACGTCGTTGTCGTCGAGGCGGGGCACGAAGTTGGCGGTGCGGCTAAGACCGAGCAGCCGTTTGCGCGCGTGCCCGGACTTTCGCAGTCGACCGGTGCGTACCTGCTCGGTCTGATGCCGCCCGAATTGCCGCGCAAGCTTGGTGTCGAGTTTCCGGTGCTGCGTCGCGACCCGCACTACTTCTTGCCGACTACTGGCGATCGCTACCTGCTGTTCGGCTCGGATCGCGACGCGACGCGACGCCAGTACGAGGACTTCTTCTCGGCGGCCGACTGGAAAGCCGACGAGGCGCTGCAGGCCGAACTCGATCTGTTGCGCGCCGACCTCGCGCCGGCCTGGCTCACCGAGCCGTTGACGCTGGAGGAGACCGCGCAGCGCTACATCCGCGCTGAGCTTCGCTCGACGTTCGTCGATCTGTGCCGGGGGAGTGTCGGGGACTATCTCGATCGCTTCGGCTTCACCAGTGACCTCGTCAAGGCGATGTACGCCGTCACCGACGGGCTCTCAGGGCTCGACGCGACGTGGGACACACCAGGCTCCGGCCATAACTTCCTCGTGCACAACATGTGCCGGCTGCCGGGTTCTGACGGCACCTGGATGGTCGTGCGCGGCGGCATGGGCACGGTGACCACGACGATCGCCGGGCTCGCTCGAGCTGCCGGCGCGACGATCGTCACCGGTCGAGCCGTGACCAGCATCGAGATATCGGACGCCGCGGTGCGGGGCGTCGTCCTCTGCCGGCGGCGAGTCAATCGCGGCGCAGAACGTCGTCGTTGCTACCGATCCCTTCAGGTTGCGGCAGCTCGTGGGTGCGGCGAACCTTCCGAGCCCGATCAACGACAAGCTCGACAGCTGGAAGCACTACGGCACGACGATGAAGGTCAACCTCGCGCTCACCGATCTGCCGACGTTCAGCTGCCTGCCTGAGCGGCGCGGCCAGCACGGAGCCACCATCCACCTGCTGCCGCAAGACGACGTGCTTGGCTCGCTGAAGAGCACGTACGCCGAAGTGAAGGCGGGCAAGCTCGCCGACTTCCCGACGATCGAGTGGTACATCCACACCACGGTTGACCCGAGCCTGCAGGACGCCGGCGGTCACCACTCGTCGGCGCTGTTCGTCGAGTGGGTGCCGTACGACATCGCCGGCTCAAGTTGGGACGCCGAGCGTGCCGGCTACGTCGAGAAGCTGCTGGGGATCTGCGACCTGTTCGCACCCGGAACTTCCGATCTGGTGGCCGACACGTTTGCGCTCGCGCCGCCTGACATCGAGGCGCATTTCGGCATCACCCGCGGGCACATCCACCACGTCGACAACGCGGTCGCGTTCGCCGACAGGATGCCCTATTTCACGGGAGTCTCTGGGCTGTATGCCGGGGGAGCGGGCTGTCATCCGGCCGGTTCGGTGATCGGCGCAGCGGGTCACAACGTGGCGATGCGGGTGCTCGCCGACCTCGGCCGCGCACTGCCTGTTGGCTAGGCGATCAGGTCGGGCGAATCCGCAATGCCGGTGTGCATCCGGACTTGGTGGAGCAGCTCGCCCACGTCGAGGTCGCGCGTTGACCCGTCGGGCTCCCAGCCGTTGTCGCGCAGGAACATCCGCATCGGGTCGTCGGCCGCGAAGACCCACATGACGAGTTGGCTGCACTCCATCGTCGTGCGCGTGGTCGACGATCGCTGCCATGAGCCGGCTGCCGTGTCCGAGGCGGGTGTTACCTGGAGCGACGTGTAACGCCAGCAATTCGGCGTCCCGCTCGGGATTGAGGTCGGCATCGGTCGCCGGCGCTGACGCAGCGAAACCGACCACACCAGCGAGGTCGATCGCCGCGAATACTCGATGGCGTAGCGATGGCGGGCTGCTGACGGCGGCGGTCCACCCATTTGTTGCGGCAGCGAGGTCGAACTCCGCGATCGCGGCTTCGGGCAACAGAGCCGAGTAGTTCAACTTCAGCGCGTCCGCCTGGATGCCGGCGATGGTTGCCGCGTCGTCGGTCGTCGCCATGCGCACGCTGCCGTCTGCGTGCGGCGATGCGGGGGTCGACATCGCGCCATCCTCGCAGGCCCAGAAAGTGTCGGTGGGCGCGGATAGAACTGGTGGTGAGCGATCGCACGGGCGGTCGCTTCCGAAGTCCGCAAAGGAGCAGGCGATGAACGGTTACGTCAGCCAGTTGATAGCCGAAGGTCACATTGCGGAACTGAGGGCGCAAGCCGCCCGCCGCCGGCTGCGGACGCAGGCGTCACAGGCGGCGCAGACGACCCAAGCGACCCAAGCGACCCGGGGCCGGGCATCGCGAAAGTCGACGGTCTGGCCTGCACGGTTGCGACTGGACGCCGAGTCGGCACGCCGGGCCCGTCCCCTCGCCGCTGCGTCCCGCTCCCGAGTCACGAGTGTCCGCGTTCAGCCCACGGTCGACTGCTGACTATCGTGTCCGTCATGTCGCAGATACCAGGTGCTGGTGCCGTGCTCCCGGAGACGGCCGCCGACGCGTTGCAGCCGCGGTTTCGCAGCGACGTCACCGTCGAGTTGGTCAAGCACCTGGCGAGCGACGCCGACGTGCTGTTCGCCGCCAGGGTTTCGACGAAGGGTGAGTCGTCGCTCGACGACGTCCACGCCGATCCGTCGCGGTCGCAGGGCTTGCTCAACTACCTGATGCGCGATCGCCACGGCACGCCGTTCGAGCACAACTCGATGACGTTCTTCGTTTCCGCGCCCATCTTCGTGTTCCGCGAGTTCATGCGGCATCGGGTCGGCTTCAGCTACAACGAGGAGAGCGGTCGTTACCGGCAGCTCGAGCCGGTGTTCTACGTGCCCGGGCCCGACCGTCTGCTCGTGCAGGAGGGCAAGCCTGGGCGTTACGTCTTCACCGCGGGCAGCGCAGAGCAGCACGCGATTGCCGAGCGGGCGACCAAGGCGGCGTGTGAGCATGCCTACGCCGCATACCTCGAGATGCTCGCCGCCGGGATCGCGCGCGAAGTCGCACGCGGCGTGCTGCCGGTGGCAACGTTCTCATCGATGTACGTCACCTGTAACGCTCGGTCGCTGATGGCGCTGCTGTCACTGCGCACGAAGCATGAAGACAGCCGTTTCCCAAGCTTCCCGCAGCGTGAGATCGAGATGGTCGCCGAAAAAATGGAGGCCGAGTGGGCCGCCCTCATGCCGCTCACCCACGCCGCGTTTGAAGCCCACGGCCGGGTGAGCCCGTAACGGGATTCGTCCTAGGGCGGCGTACCGGTACCGTTGCAGTCATGGCCACCACGGACCCGGCTAGCAGCAGCACCCGCACTCACCACACCGCCCACCACACCGCCCACCACACCGCCATGGGGGCGCGTCCTCACGGCGATGGTGACCCCGTTCACCGCCGACGGCGGACTCGACCTCGACGGCGCCCAGCAGTTGGCCAGCTACCTCGTCGACCACGGCAACGATGGGCTCGTCATCAGTGGCACGACGGGGGAATCGCCGACCACTACCGACGAGGAGAAGGACCGGCTGCTGCGCGCGGTGCTTGAAGCCGTCGGCGACCGGGCGACGGTTCTCGCCGGCGTCGGCACAAATGACACCCGGCACTCTGTCGAGCTCGCCCATGGTGCCGAGAAGGCGGGCGCGCACGGACTCCTCGTCGTCACGCCTTACTACTCCAAGCCACCCCAGGCTGGCTTGCTCGCGCATTTCGGCCAGATCGCCGATGCCACTGGGCTGCCGAACATGCTCTACGACATCCCTGGCCGCACGGCCACGCCGATCGAGACCGAGACACTCGTCCGGCTCGCCCAGCACGACCGGATCGTCGCGGTGAAGGACGCCAAGGGCGACCTCGAGGCCACGTCGTGGGTGCTGCGGCGCACCGACCTCGCCTTCTACTCCGGCGACGACAAGATGACCCTTCCGCTGCTGTCGGTCGGCGCGGTCGGCGTGGTCGGCGTCCCGACCCACCTGTTCGGCGCCGAGACGGGCTCGATGATCGCCGCCTACCTTCGGGGCGACGTCGCAGGCGCGCTCGCGGCCCATCGCCAGTTGCTCCCGGTGTTTTCCGGGTTCTTCCGCACGCAAGGCGTCATCTTGACGAAGGCGGCGCTCCGGTTGGCCGGCCTGCCTGGTGGTCCGGTACGCCCGCCGCTGGTCGACGCGACCGACGAGCAGGTCGAACAGCTGCGCCGCGACATCGCGGACGCCCGGACGCCCGCGTGAGCTATCCGCACGCGGGCATGGCCGCGCCCGGTCCGCTTGCCGACAACGGGCTTCGGATCGTCGCCTTGGGTGGTCTCGGCGAGGTCGGCCGCAACATGACCGTCTTCGAGTACGGCGGCCGGCTGCTCGTCGTCGACTGCGGCGTGCTCTTCCCCGACCCCGAGCAGCCCGGGATCGACTTGATCCTGCCGGACTTCGACTACATCCGATCGCGTCTCGACAAGATCGAGGCGATCGTGCTCACCCACGCACACGAAGATCACATCGGTGCGGTTCCGTATCTGTTGCGCGAACGGCCCGACATTCCGCTGGTCGGTTCGAATCTCACGCTCGCCTTCATCGAAGCCAAGTTGGTCGAGCACCGCATCAAGCCGTACGTGCTCGCGGTCAAGGAAGGCCAACGCGAGCGACTCGGTGCTTTCGATTGCGAGTTCCTCGCCGTCAACCACTCGATCCCCGACGCGCTTGCGGTAGCGATTCGCACGCCCGCCGGCCTCGTGTTACACACCGGCGACTTCAAGATGGACCAACTGCCACTTGACGGTCGGCTCACCGACCTCGGCGGCTTCGCGCGTCTGGGCGCGGAGGGCATCGACCTGCTGATGTCGGACTCGACCAACGCCGAGGTGCCTGGGTTCGTCACGTCCGAGCGCGAGATCACCCCGGTGCTGCGCCGCGTCTTCGAAGGCGCCAAGCGTCGGGTGATCGTCGCGTGTTTCGCCAGCCACGTGCACCGAGTGCAGCAGGTGCTCGACGTCGCTGTTGAGAACCGGCGCAAGGTCGCCTTCGTCGGCCGCTCGATGGTGCGCAACATGGGGGTCGCCCGCGACCTTGGCTATCTGCGCGTCCCCGCCGACCTGATCGTCGACGCACGTGAGATCGACGCCTACCCGCCCGAGCAGGTGGTCCTGATCTCGACCGGATCGCAGGGCGAGCCGCTGTCGGCGCTGTCCCGCATGGCCGGCGGCGATCACCCGGTCCGGATCGAGCCCGGTGACACCGTCGTGCTGGCGAGTTCGCTGATCCCCGGCAACGAGACGTCGGTCTTTCGGGTGGTGAACGGCCTGACCAGGTGGGGCGCCACCGTCATCCACAAGAGCAATGCGCTGGTGCACGTATCCGGGCACGCCGCTGCGGGCGAACTGCTGTACGTGCTGAACCTGACGCGGCCGAGCAACTTCATGCCGATCCACGGCGAGTGGCGACACCTTCAGGCGCACGCCGCGATTGCCACGCTGTCGGGGGTCGACACCGATCGCATCGTGATCGCCGACGACGGTCACGTCGTCGACCTCGTCGACGGTCGGGCGTCGGTCACGGGCGCAGTCAGGTGCGGATACGTCTACGTCGACGGCCTCTCGGTTGGCGAGGTGACCGAGACCTCGCTGAAGGACCGCCGGATCCTGGGCGAAGAGGGCTTCGTGACGGTCGTCGTCGTCCTCGACTCGGCGACCGGCAAGCTCGCCGGTGGCCCGGAGATCCACGCCCGCGGGATCAGGGATCGACGACGCGGCGCTCGACGGCGTCCGGTCGAAGGTCCAGGAGGCGCTGGAGAAGTCCGCTGCCGACGGCATGAGCGACCCGCACCAGCTCGAACAGGTCGTGCGCCGGGTCGTCGGCCGCTGGGTCAACGACGCCTATCGGCGGCGGCCGATGATCCTGCCGGTCGTGCTCGAGGTCTAAGGCGTCACTGCTCCACCCGCGACACGGTGGCCCAAGTGCTGTGACTACTGAGGCTGGTGGGGTGTTCCCGATAGCCTGACGAGCATGGCGACCCGTGCCCCCAACCGCCCGCACTCGACTCCGGCTGCCCGCCCACGCACCGGCGGGAGGCCGCCCGCGCGGCGGCCGGCGCCGCCCCGCCGTCGGCCTCGCGCGCGCCGCAACCGCAGCGGCGGGCGCATTGCCGCGCTCGGCGGCGGGCTGCATTCGCGCTATCGGGCGACTCCTGCGCGGCGCCTGGATGATCTTCGCCCACGTCGTCGGTGCCACTTCCAGGGCGATCGGTGCCAAGGCGCGCGACCTCGATCCTGCGCACCGCCGCGACGGCGCTGGCCTTGCCGCCCTCGGTGCCGCGCTCGTCGATCGCAGGTGGGGTGTGGTGGCGGCTTCCTGGTCCGATTGGCGCGGCGATCGTCGCGGTGGTGCGCGGGGCCGTCGGCTCCGGCGCGGTGGTCGTGCCGGTGCTGCTCGCGGCGCTGGCGTGGCGAACGCTTCGCCATCCTGACCGTGCATCGGCCAGTGGTCGCATCGTGATCGGCTGGGGGGCGGTCGCCCTCGGCGTCCTCGGTTTGCTGCACATCGCCCACGGCAGTCCCTGACCCGAGCCTTGGCGCGACGGCCGTCCGGCAAGCTGGCGGGACCATCGGTTTCATGGTGGCCGCACCGCTTGAATCAGGTCTCACCGTGTGGTTGACGGTTCCACTGCTCGGCGCTGCTCGGTGCGTTCGGCGTGCTCGTCGTGACCGCAACCCCGGTGAACGGGATCCCGCAACGCCTCGCCGAGCTGCGCGACTTCGTCCTGCGCCGCAAGCCGGCCACCGAGTCCGACCTGCTGATCGATCTGAACGCGCAACCACCAGCGGCGCTGCGCCGCGGCAGCCGCCGGCGCCGGGTCGGTGTCTTCAGCGATGCACCGGCAGTGGGCGACCGCCCGTACGACACCCCGCTGCTCGCCGACGGCGTCGCCGCACCGGTGCCGGCTGCGGCAGAAGGGACGAGCGAGGCTGACGGCGTCCACGTCGGGGGCGCGACGCGACGCCGCGCGCAAGGCCGGGCCGCCCGTTGGCTTGCCGCCGCGGGCCGAGCAGCTGCTGCTGTCGGGCGACATCACCTACCACTTGCCGCCGCCCACCATGCTGCGCGAGGGATCGCACGCGCGCGCGCGCACGAAGGCGAACGATTTCGTCGTCGAGGCACTGACGAGCGTGATCGAGCAGTTCGAGATCGATGCAACGGTGACCGGATTCACCCGCGGGCCGACGGTGACCCGCTACGAGGTCGAACTCGGGCCTGCGGTCAAGGTCGAGCGCATCACCGCGCTCTCGAAGAACATCGCGTACTCGGTCGCGAGCGCCGACGTCCGGATCCTGTCGCCGATCCCTGGTAAGTCGGCTGTCGGCATCGAGATCCCCAACGCCGACCGCGACGTCGTGAGCCTCGGTGATGTGCTTCGCTCACCCGTCGCGACGCGGAGATCACCACCCGATGGTGGTCGCGCTCGGCAAGGACGTCGAGGGCCGCTTCATCTGCGCGAATCTGGCGAAGATGCCGCACATCTTGGTTGCCGGAGCGACTGGTTCAGGCAAGTCGACCTGCATCAACACGATCGTCACCTCGATCCTGACTCGTGCCACACCCGACGAGGTGCGCCTGGTTCTCGTCGACCCCAAGCGGGTCGAACTCACCAGCTACGAAGGCATCCCGCACCTCGTGACGCCGATTATCACCAGCCCGAAGAAGGCTGCCGAGGCGTTGCAGTGGGTCGTCCGCGAGATGGACATGCGCTACGACGACCTCGCAGCGTCGGGCTATCGGCACATCGACGACTTCAATCGGGCGGTCAACTCCGGGAGCGCTCGTGCCCCCGCCCGGAAGTGAGCGGGTCTATCGGCCATATCCGTACTTGCTTGTCGTCGTTGACGAACTCGCCGACCTGATGATGGTCGCGCCGCGCGACGTCGAAGACTCGATCGTGCGGATCACCCAACTCGCGCGGGCGGCCGGCATTCATCTTGTGCTTGCGACGCAACGTCCGAGCGTCGACGTCGTGACGGGCCTGATCAAGGCGAACGTGCCGTCGCGCCTGTCGTTCGCCACCTCCAGCCTCGCCGACAGCCGGGTGATCCTCGACCAGGCAGGTGCCGAGAAGCTGGTCGGTCTTGGCGACGCGCTGTTCTTGCCGATGGGAGCGAGCAAGGCGATCCGACTGCAGGGCGCGTTCGTCTCGGAGACCGAGATCGAGGCGGTCGTCGCGCACTGCAAGCAGCAGTTGCAGCCGACGTATCGAGACGACGTGACGGCCGGGACGGCGACGAGGCGAGAAGTCGACGGCGACATCGGCGACGATCTCGACCTGTTGTGCCAGGCCATCGAGTTGGTCGTGACGACGCAGTTCGGGTCGACCTCGATGCTGCAGCGCAAGTTGCGGGTGGGCTTCGCCAAGGCGGGCCGGCTGATGGACCTGATGGAAAGCCGCGGCATCGTCGGCCCGAGCGAGGGTTCCAAGGCCCGCGACGTGCTCGTCAAAACGGACGAACTGGACGACATCGTCGCGACGCTTCGCGGGGAGTAACAGGTTCGGGTGGCTACTGGATCACCGATGCATCGCCGATGTGACCGATGTATGACTTTGTCGACTCAGCCGAGAGGTCATAGACTCGGTGCACGTGCAGCCACGGCGCTGTTCGAGCCTGGTGGGGATGCTCGTGCGGTGCGGCTGTCCGGCCCGCCCACAATCCCAAGGAGCGCAACGTGTCGATCGGCCAGGCGCTTTCGGGCGCACGCCTCGACGCAGGGCTCTCGATCGACGACATCAGCGCCAAGACCCGCCTGCGGGCGACGGTCATCAGGGCCATCGAAGCCGACGATTTCTCACTGTGTGGCGGCGATTTCTACGCCCGTGGCCACATCCGAACCCTTGCCGGACTGGTCGGCCTCGACCCGGTTCCGCTGCTTGCCGAGTACGACGCGACGATCGGCCCGAAGGACGACGGGCAAGCGACCAGCCAGCTCTACGAGACCGAAGTCAGCGGGCGCGCCATCACCAGGACCGCGCAGAAGCGGTCGCCGCATTGGGGCCTGGCGGCGGTAGCCACCACGCTTGTCGCGATCATCGTGTTCGCCGACTATCGGGCTGCTCAACCACAACAAGAAGACGGCGACGGCGTCGGCGCCTCCGGCCACGCCGGCTGTCGCGCCGGTCAGCAGCCCGACGCCGACGCACTCACCGAGCCCGTCGCCGATCGCCTCGACCCCGGTTTCCCAGCCTCCGGCGACTCGTCGCTGCCGAGCCGACCCCGAGCACGGTCGTGGCCGAGGCCGGGGTGCACGTGGTGTTGAGGATTACGACCACGAAGTGCTGGGTGGCGGCAACCGCATCCAATGGGCAGGTGCTCTACCAGGGCGTGCTGAGCCCCAGGCGCCGTGCAGACCTTCGATGACCCGCAGCGGGTCTCGCTTCGCCTCGGCAACGCGCCTGCGACCGACATCACGGTGAACGGTGTCGACCTCGGTGCGCCGGCGACGAAGAACAGCGTGACCTCTGTCAGCTTCGGTCCCGGCAACCCGTTGCTGGCGCAGGGATAACCGACCCATTTGCCGGACGGCGTGAACGACCGACACGGGTACGCTCAGGGCGTGTCCGCGAGCCGATCAGTCCATCTGGTCACCCTCGGCTGCGCGCGCAACGATGTCGACTCCGAAGAGCTCGCGGCCAGCATGTCCGAAGCGGGCTGGCAGCTCACCGACGCAGCGCGTGCCGACATCACCGTCGTCAACACCTGCGGTTTCGTCGAAGCGGCGAAGAAGGACTCGGTCGACGCGTTGCTCGCGGCTGCCGATGCGACGCCCAGCGGCAAGGTGGTCGCCGTCGGCTGCCTGGCCCAGCGCTACGGCGGTGAGCTTGCCGAGGCGCTTCCAGAAGCGGTCGTCTTGTCGTTCGACGACTACGCCACGATCGGTGACCGGCTCGACGACGTGTTGGCCGGTCGGCCGCTTGTTCCGCACCTGCCGCACGACCGCCGAACGCTGCTGCCGGTCAGCCCCGTCAGCCGGCCCGCGATGGTCGCCGACGTCGGGATTCCCGGTCACGCCGGGGGCCCACGGGTGTTGCGGCAGCGCCTCGATGACGGTCCGGTCGCACCGCTGAAGCTCGCGTCGGGCTGCGACCGGCGATGTTCGTTCTGCGCGATCCCGTCGTTTCGCGGCGCGTTCGTGTCGCGCCCGCCGGCGGAGATTCTCGGCGAGGCGCGATGGTTGGCCGCCCACGGCGTCCGCGAAATCGTTCTGGTCAGTGAGAACTCGACGTCGTACGGAAAGGATCTCGGCGACGTCCGGTTGCTCGAACAGCTGCTGCCGCAGGTGGCTGCGGTCGACGGCATCGCGCGGGTGCGGCTGACCTACCTCCAGCCGGCCGAGATGCGGCCGTCGCTGATCGACACGCTGACGTCTACGCCCGGCGTCGTCCCCTATTTCGACCTGTCGTTCCAGCACGCGAGCGCGACGGTGTTGCGGCGGATGCGGCGCTTCGGTGATCCCGAGCAGTTCCTCGACCTGCTCAGCCGCATCCGTGCGCTCGCACCAGAAGCCGGCGTTCGGTCGAACGTCATCGTCGGATTCCCCGGCGAGACCGATGCGGAGTTCGCCGAACTCGAAGACTTCCTGCTCGCCGCCCGCCTCGACGTCATCGGCGTGTTCGGCTACTCAGACGAGGACGGCACAGCCGCGGCCGGCTTGCCCGACAAGGTCGATCCCGATGTGGTCGCGGATCGCGAGGCGCA
The DNA here is from genome assembly GCA_963825425.1 of uncultured Actinomycetes bacterium. Taxonomy (GTDB): domain Bacteria; phylum Actinomycetota; class Actinomycetes; order Acidothermales; family Acidothermaceae; genus PALSA-607. The sequence goes on along the minus strand of CAWGTF010000010.1, from coordinate 851,019 downwards.
GCTCGGCCGGATCGTCGAACAGCTCATCAGCTGAGCGCGCCCAGGAACGCATCGGCTCGGTTGTCGACGTCCTGGTCGATCGAGTGAACGTCGTCGAGGACGACGCACCAACGACACAGGGCCCGGACGCCGAGGGGCGGGCCGACCACCAGGCGCCCGAGGTCGACGGCACGACGCTGCTGCCCGGGCTCGTCGTCGCGCGCGGAACCATCGTCCGCGCAACCGTGGTCGACGCGGTCGGTGCGGATCTGGTCGCTGCGCCGCTCGACGTTTCGTTGCTTGCGTCGTCTCTCGCAGGAAGTCTGGCGACCTGATGGCTGACATCACCGAGTCGTCGACGGCGCCGATTCCGCAGGCGGGCGTGCGAAATTTGGCGAACGCGCTCACCGTGGCGCGGCTCGTGATGGTCCCGATCTTTGTCGCGCTGCTGCTGAGCGCGCGGGAGCGAGCACGACGGCTGGCGACTCGCCGCGACCGCAGTGTTCGTGCTCGCGTCGCTCACCGATCGCTTCGATGGTGAGGTTGCGCGCCGGCGCGGCACGGTCACCGACTTCGGCAAGATCGCCGACCCGATCGCCGACAAGGCGCTGACCGGCGCTGCGCTGATCAGCCTGTCGAGCATCTCCGATCTGCCGTGGTGGGTGACGGTCGTGATCCTCGCGCGCGAGATCGGCATCACGCTGCTGCGGTTCTGGGTGATCCGGCGCGGCGTGCTCGCGGCGAGTCGTGGCGGCAAGGTCAAGACCCTCCTGCAGGTGGTCGCGATCGGCCTGTACCTGTTGCCGCTGAGCGGGCCGATGGCGTCTGTTCGCGCCTACCTGATGGGCGCTGCCGTGGTCATCACGTTGGTGACTGGCGTTGACTACGTCGCCCGCGCGATCCGGCTGCGCCGCACGACGTCGGGTCGCGCTCCTAGCCCCGCGGCGGCCGACCTGCTCGGCTCCCGGGCGACGCCCGGCACGCACCAGTAGCGCGCTGTGAAGGCGGAAATCGTCGCGATCGGCACCGAATTGCTGCTCGGCGACATCGTCAACGGGAATGCCGCGTGGCTCGGTCGTGAGCTTGCCGACATCGGTATCGATGTCGACCTCACGACGGCAGTCGGTGACAACATCGGCCGCATCAGCGCAGCCGTCGGCCGCGCGTGCGAGCGAGCCGACGTCGTCGTGCTCACCGGCGGTCTCGGGCCGACCCAGGACGATGTGACCCGCGAGGCGCTGGCCGAGCTGGCCGGCGTCCGGCTGGTGCGTGATCCGCAGCTCGAGGCGGCGCTACGGGCTCGGTACGTCGCGTCGGGACGCACCGATTTCCCGCAGAACAACTTGCGGATGACCGATCGGCCCGAGGGCGCGTCAGCATTGCCGAATCCGGCCGGGACTGCTCCCGGGCTGCGGATGACGATCGGTTCGCGCGGGACGACCGTGTACGCGCTGCCGGGGGTGCCGCAGGAGATGCGGGAGATCTTCACCACCTGGATGCGTGCCGAACTTGCCGAGCGCGCAGGCCCCGGCACGATCGTGTTGTCGCGGCGGCTGCACACCGTCGGCGTGTGGGAGTCGCAGGTCTCGCAGGCCCTTGCCGAGCTCGACGCCGCACTCGCCGTTGCCGCGAACCCGACGATCGCCTACCTCGCGTCGCAAGGACAGACGTTGGTGCGGATGACCGCAAAAGCGCCTACGGAGCAGGCCGCTCGCGAGTTGATCGCCGGTGTCGAGACTCGGGCTCGAGCTGCCCTGGGCGACGTGATTTACGGCGTGGACGACGAGACGCTGGAGTCGGTGGTTCACGAACTGTTGCTGACGGCGGGCGCGACAGTGGCGACCGCAGAGTCACTCACCGGCGGCTTGCTCGGCGCCGCGCTGAGTTCGACGCCAGGAGCTTCGGCGACCTACCGAGGTGGGGCGGTCCTCTACGCGACGGACTCGAAGGCCGCGGTGGTCGACGTACCAGCAGCGCTGCTTGCCGAGCGTGGCCCGGTCGACCCCGATGTTGCCGTGGCGATGGCGGACGGCGTCCGGCGCGCCTTCGATGCGACCTACGGTCTCGCGACGACGGGTGTCGCCGGCCCGACGGAGCAGGACGGCAAGCCGGTCGGGACCGTTTACATCGCTCTCGTCGGCCCAGGTGATCTTCGCGTGGTGCGCGACCTGCGGCTGGCCGGTGGGCGTGACCGGGTGCGGCAGGGGAGTGTTCTGACCGCGCTCGACATGGTGCGCCGGCAGCTGTCCGGGCTTCCGCAGCGCTGAACGCCGTGGGGCGCACCGTAGGGCGCTCCCGCACCGGAAGAGTTGACGTGCTTACACTGTTACTGCACATGGAGCGGATCGGAAGTCAAGATCAGTCGAGTTGCGCGTCCGGCATGCCGATGACACGAGGTACGGTAACTCTCACGGTTCTCGTTGATGAGACGAACAGGCGAGGAGGGCACGATGATTCTGCTGCGCAGATTGCTCGGCGACGCATTGCGCCAGCAGCGCCTTGCCCAGGAGCGCACGCTGCGTGATGTGTCCGCCGGCGCACGCGTCTCCCTCGGCTACCTGTCCGAAGTTGAGCGCGGCCAGAAGGAAGCATCCTCCGAACTGCTCTCCTCCATCTGCGATGCACTCGGCGTCCAACTGTCGACTGTGTTGCGCGAGGTCAGCGACGAACTGCACGTCCTCGAATCTGCCGGTAGCGACCCGGCCGTCGTCCCGATGTCGGGCGTCGCTCACGGCAGCACCGCACACACGTCGACCACCAGGTCGTCGCAGCCGCCTGAGCTCGCCACCGGCTAGAGCAGCAGTCGAGGCTTAGACTGCCGCCGTGGTTACCCCCGCCGCATCCACTGACTCGTCGTCGGTCGAGGGCGGTCCCGACGACCCCGAACACGCGCGGCACCCGCAGCCGTGCGGGCAACGCCATGGGGCGCGCTCACGAGGCCGCCCTGCGCGGCGCACTGGCCGCGGTCGCGAAGTACGGCAGCCGCAAGGCCACGATGGGTGACATCGCGATGCTCGCCGGGATCGCCAAGGCAACGCTGTACAACCATTTCCGGACCCGCGACGACGTGTACCTCGCGGTCGCCGAGAGCGAGGTTGGGAGCGTCGCCGCAGCAGCGCGAGCGAAGCTGCCGGACGGACTCGACGCGGCCATCGCTGAGGCTGCGCGGTTGATCGGCGACCATGTCGCAGTTCGGAAGATCGCCGTTGACGACCCGGCTGCGCTTGCGGTGCTCGCGGCGCCCGGCGACGGACCGGCATGGACCGCGGCCCGCGCACAGATTGCCGGTGCGTTGTCGGATCGTGGCTATCTGGACTCACCGGCAGCCGTCGACTTGGTGCTGCGCTACCTCGCAAGCCAACTGCTGACGCCGTCAACGGCAGCAAGACCGAGCGAGCGCAGCGACGTTGCTTACGAGCGCGATCGCTGCTCAGCCGTCAAGCGCGTTGGAACCGGAGTCGGAACCGGACCCGGTTGACAGCGCGGACACCAGTAGCTGACCCGTGTCATCTCGTCGCCGTTTGAGTAGACCTGGATCGTGGCGCCGCAACGACGACACGGTCGGCCTGCGCGGTCGTAGACCCAGGTGCGTTTGCCCGCGCGCAGATCACCCGTCGTGACGTGGTCGTACCGCTCGCGATTGGCAACGAGCAACCGATGCGCGAGGTCGACCAGACCAGCGAGATCGTTGACATCGCCCACCGGTGTCCACGGAGAAATTCCTCGCAGGAAACAGATTTCGGCCTTGTAGACGTTGCCCGCGCCGGCCAGATTCCGCTGGTCGAGCACGGCCTCACCGATGGCCCGGCTGGGGTCGAGGCGCAGGCGTCGGATCGCTTCGTCGGCGTCCCAGTCCGGCCCGAGCAGGTCGGGACCAAGGTGTCCGACAAGAGTGTCTTCCGCCGTCGTGGGAACGAGCGCGACGTCGTGAACGCGCCAGCCCACCGCCGTCCCGGCTGTATTGGCTAGAACGACGCGGACGTGATCGTCCGGGTCATGCACGCGGTAGCCGGCTGGGTGGATTCGCCAGCGTCCGTCCATGCGCAGATGCGTATGCAAGGTCAGCGCCGCGGGCTCGAGCCGGATCAGCAGATGCTTGCCGCGCGGCACGACGTCGACCACACGTTGGCCGACGAGATCGGTCGTCGCGAGATCGGCCACCCGCAGCTCAGCGTCAGTGAGTGGGTGTCCGGCAAGCGTGTTGCGGAGCGCACGCGCCGTCAGCCACACAGTGTTGCCCTCGGGCATCGCGTCACCTGCTCGTGCGCGTACTGACGAGCTTGCTCACGAGCGCAGCCGCAGCCCGCGAGGTGTTGCGCGGAAGCCGGCCGCCTCCAGCGCCGCACCGAGCGGTGAGTGGAGCACCGATCCGCCGTCGGCACGTTCGACGTCGAGGCGCCCGAGCCAGCCGTCGCGCACAGCCAAGGCGAGTGCCTCGACGGCGACCCGCATGAAGACTTCTGGCGATGTCTCGGCGCTGTCAGGTTCGAACGACAGCAACGTCTTGCCACCACGCTCGACGTAGACGGCGAGCGCGCCGTCGACCAAGACCACGAGCGCACCGGCTTTGCGCCCCGGCCGATGGCCTTCGCGCTCGCCCTGCCGAGTGGGCCAGGGAAGCGCCGCGCCGTAGGGGTTCGCCGGGTCGGTTGACGCGAGCACGATGGCGCGCGGGCTGTCGTCTGCATCGGCCGGCGTGCCGGTACGAAGCCGGTCGACCGCGCCTGGCGACGCGAACTGCGCCGCGCCGAGGCCCTCGACGAAGTACCCGCGTCGGCAGCGGCCGGCCTCTTCGAAAGCGGTGAGCACGCGATAGACCGCGGCGAACCCGCCGGGGACACCTTCGGCTTGCACCGCACCGCGGGTCAGCACGCCGTAGCGATCGAGCAGCGTCTCGGCAAGCGCGTGCGAACGCCTCGTTTCGTCCGTCAGCGGAGTCGGCAGCACACTCCAGCGACCGCCGACGGTCGGCGGGCCGGCGCGACTCGGCAGCACCGGTCGCCCGCGCCGACCGACTGGCGCGCGCGAGCGACGCACGCTTCGGCTAGTGCCCATCAGCACGCGCAGCGGTGCCAGCGAGTCGTTGGTCACCAGACCTGCCCACACGAGCTCCCACAATGCGCTCGCCAGCTCGCGGTCGTCGACTCGACCCGACCCGATTGGACAGCTCGCGGAAGAACATCGCGCCGCTACCGCTCAGCGCGTCGAGCAACTCGGCACGCAGCGGTGTCGATCCTGCGTCTGGGTCGCGGATCGGCAGCAGCAGCGGCGCAGACTCGGCGGGGTAAAGCGCGATCCAGCCATCGTTGCCGGGCAGCGAACCGCGCCCGGCCCACACCACGTCGCCGCTGACCGTGAGCTCGTCGAGCATCGCTGGGGTGTAGTCAGCTACCCGCGACGGCAGCACGAGTTGTTCCAGCGCGGACGCGGGGAGCACCGCGCCCTGCAGCTGCTCGACGGCGCGCAGCACACCGTCGACGCCACGAAGCGGGTTGCGCGCGTGCTGCCACGCGGGCAGGAAGCGGCCGAAGGTGGTGGCGGGCACCGGCTCGACTTCCTTGCGCAGCTTCGCCATCGAGCGGCGCCGGATCGACCGCAGCACGCCGGCGTCACACCACTCGACGCCCGAACCGCCAGGTCTGAACTCCCCGCGCTTCACCCGGCCGGTCGCGGTCAGTCGTTCGAGGACGCCGGTCACGATCGCGATGCCGAGCCCGAAGCGGTGGGCAATGTCGGCCGCGGTGAATGGCCCATGACTGCGCGCGTACCGCGACACCAAATCGCCGAGCGGGTCGGTGACCGATTCGGTGAACACGTCAGGAATGCCGACAGGCAAAGGGCTTCCGAGGGCATCGCGCAGTCGCCCAGCGTCTTCGATCGCGGCCCATCGTTCCTCGGCGGTGATCCTGATGCGGATCGCGCGGCGGCTTTCCTCCAGCTCGGCGAGCCACCGTGGCGTCGCCCCTCGCTCGACTGCCTCTGTGGTGGAGATCGGACCGATCAGCCGAAGGAGATCGGCGACACCTTCGACGTCGCGTGCTTTCCGATCAGGTGCGAGGTGTTGCAGTTCTCGCTCGATCTCGTCGATCGCGTCTGCGTCGAGCATCTCGCGCAGTTCCGCTTGGCCGAGCAACTCGCCGAGCAGCACGCTGTCGAGTGCGAGTGCTTGTGCGCGCCGTTCCGCGAGCGGAGCGTCGCCTTCGTAGATGAACGCCGCGATGTAGCCAAAGAGCAGCGAGCGGGCGAACGGTGATGCCGCCGGCGTCTCGACGTCGACCAGGCGCACCCGCCGCGCTTCGATATCGCGCATCAACTCGACGAGGCCGGGTACGTCGAAGACGTCCTGGAGGCATTCGCGCATGGTCTCGAGCACGATCGGGAACGAGCCGTATTCGCTTGCCACTGACAGTAGTTGGGCGGATCGCTGACGCTGTTGCCACAGAGGCGTTCGACGATCGGGACGCCGACGGGGCAGCAGCAACGCACGCGCGGCGCACTCGCGGAACCGAGCAGCGAACAACGCTGATCCGCCGACCTCGCGGGTGACGGCATCGTCGACCTCGTCGGAGGCGAGCATCGCGAGCTGGGCGGGTGGCGCCTCGTCGGTCTCGGGGATGCGCAGCACGATGCCGTCGTCGGCATGCATCGTCTGGACGTCGACGCCGTAGCGTTCGCGCAACCGCGCACCGATCGCGAGCGCCCATGGCGCGTGCACCTGCGCGCCGAACGGCGAATGGACGACCACTCGCCAGTCGCCGAGTTCGTCGCGGAAGCGCTCGACGACGATGGTGTGGTCGTCGGGCAGCTGCCCGGTCGCCTCGGTCTGTTCGGCCAGGTAGGCGAGCAGGTTCGATGCTGCCCAGTCGTCGAGACCTGCCTTGAGCAGCCGCGCGTGCGCTGTTGCGCTTGGCAATGCCGAGAGCTCGCGAACGAACGCACCTAGCGCGCGGCCGAGCTCGAGCGGCCGACCCTGGGCGTCGCCATGCCAGAAGGGCAGCTTGCCCGGCACGCCCGGTGCGGGCACGACCAGCACTTGATCGTGGGTGATTTCGACGATGCGCCACGACGACGAGCCGAGGGTGAACACCTCGCCGACACGGGATTCGTAGACCATCTCTTCGTCGAGCTCGCCCACGCGTCGCGAGGCTCCGTCACCGGCAAGGAAGACGCCGAACAGGCCGCGGTCGGGGATCGTGCCGCCGCTGGTGACGGCCAGCCGTTGCGCACCGGGCCGGCCGGCGATGGTGCCCGCAACGCGGTCCCACACCAGTCGTGGTCGCAGTTCGGCGAACTCGTCGCTCGGATAGCGGCCGGCCAGCATGTCGAGCACTGCGTCGAATGCGGATTGGGGGAGTGCCGCGAAGGGCGCAGCTCTTCGCACGAGTGCCAGCGCGTCGTCGACGTCCCACGTCTGCATCGCGGTCATCGAGACGAGGTGTTGCGCGAGCACGTCAAGTGGGTTGCGCGGGATGCGGATCGACTCGATCGCGCCGACCTTCATGCGCTCGGCGACGACAGCGGTCTGCACAAGATCGCCGCGATACTTCGGGAAGATGACCCCTCGCGAGATTGCGCCAACTTGGTGGCCGGCCCGACCGATGCGCTGGAGCCCGCTCGCGACGCTGGGTGGACTTTCGACCTGCACGACGAGGTCGACAGCGCCCATGTCGATGCCGAGTTCGAGCGTGCTCGTGGCCACCACCGCGGGCAACTGCCCAGACTTCAGCATCTCCTCGGTGATGCTGCGTTGCTCGCGACTGACCGACCCGTGATGGGCTCGCGCGATCTCGGTCTCTCGACCGCGATCGAAGCCGATGTCGTTCAGCCGATGGGTAAGGCGTTCAGCGAGACCTCGCGAGTTTGCGAACACGATCGTCGAACGATGGCTATCGATGAGGTCGGCGATGCGTTCTTCGACGTGCGGCCAGATCGACTTGCGTGGCTCTTCGTCGGTGGCCTCGTCGGGGGAGTCCATGTCTTCGACTGGGACGACGACGGAGATGTCGAACGTCTTCACCGCCGGTGGTTGGACGACGGTCGCGAGCCTCGGAGCCGCTGAGGAATCGGGCGATCTCGTCGACCGGTCGGACCGTCGCCGACAACCCGATGCGTTGCGCGGGCTTCTCGAGCATGGCGTCGAGCCGCTCGAGTGAGAGTGCAAGATGCGCGCCGCGCTTGGTGCCCGCAACCGCGTGCACTTCGTCGACGATCACCGTGTCGATGCCGAGCAGTGACTCGCGTGCCGCAGACGTGAGGATCAAGAACAGCGACTCGGGAGTCGTGATCAAGATGTCGGGCGGCTTGGTCGTGAGCCTTCGGCGTTCGACGGCTGGGGTGTCGCCGGAACGCAGCGCGACCTCGACCGTGGGCTCGGGGAGGCCGAGGCGGGTGGCCGCGTGTCGCATGCCGACTAGGGGAGCGCGCAGGTTGCGCTCGACGTCGACCGCCAGCGCCTTCAATGGCGAGATGTAGAGCACCCGGCAGCGGCTGGCTGGATCGGCCGGAATCGGCGCCTGCGGTGATGCGGTCGAGCGACCACAGGAAGGCGGCGAGCGTCTTGCCCGAACCCGTCGGCGCCACCACGAGGGTGTTCTCGCCGCGCCCGATGGCCTCCCACGCCTGTACCTGGGCCGGCGTCGGCGTCGCGAAGGCGGACGTGAACCATGCTCGGGTGACAGCGGAGAAGCCTTCAGGCAAGTCGGACGCCGGTGGGCTGGCGTCCGGTCTCTTCTTCGGGCTCATTCATCGATTCTCTACCCCGACGCCGACACTTACTCCGGAGCCGATCGGATGGACCCGAGTGATGATCGTTTGCTGCGTCGGATGGCTCTCAACCCGTGCCCCTGAGCGGTCGACCACACACGAATGCAGATCATTCGCGGCACCCGCGTTCCGTTTCTGGCGGCGGCGTGCGCGATGCTCATCATGGGCGCTGGCGCCGCGGACAGCCGCCCGGGCACCGTCTACTACGAATACGTGTTCTTTACGCCGTCCGTTGCGGGCGGGCCTGATGGATGTCCTGCCCAAGCTGGTTCGACCTTCGACCCTCGCGAACTGTGCTCCAGCGATTTGGGAGCCAGCTGGATGCCGATCGAGGGTGGGTTCGCCCTACCGTGCCCGCCCCCCACGATCGTTGCCACACCGGTGCTGGTCAGCGGTACTTTGAGCGTCGGCGAACGGATCAGCGCCGAGCGCAACCCACCATTGGCGATAGCCCACCTGCACGCATGTGTGAGCTGGCATCTGGCATCCACATCCAATGCGGTCGCACTCCGAGAGCTCCCGGCTGTTGCCCTGCAGGGGACCGGTGCCGAATCTCAGCTCGTCATGAATTTCTCGGACGGCATGGTCGAGATCAGCACGATAGTTGCGATCGGCTCAGCCGTCTTGACGATCGAGATGACCGACCAGAGCGGCCACGTAGATAACGCGACCGTGTTGCGAATCGTCGACGCAGCGGTTCATCGCTTTCAAAACCCGAGGCCGTCAGGCGGACCGTTCGCTTCGATCGTCAGTCGCGCACCTGTCCCCTCGACCGCACCCTGAACTGCGCGACCGGCGTCCTTAACGAGCCAACTTGGCAAGCTGAGGACGCTCTCTTGAGCGTCCTGGGGCTGCCAACTCTCTAGCTTGGGCGGTAGCCCCAGCTAGAAGGTGACTGCGGTCCATGTTGCGCCACCGTCTGTCGTTCGCCACAGCTGATTTGGCGCTTGGCTGAGGGCGTATCCGACGTTGGCATCAGTGAATCCCAGGAAGGAGAAATTCGCGTTCTTGCTGCTGATCGAAGCGGTCTTCGACTTGCCGGTTGTCGACACGACCACGAGGCTCGATCCCTGGTTCACTACCGCGGTCGTCGCGTCGATCCCACCGACGACTCCGACGGTAACTTGCGACGGGGTCGTGGCCGTGTGCCACGTCGCACCGCCATCGGTCGAGACCGTTGCGCCGCCTGGGCACGCAGTCCACAGCGATCCGATGCCAGCCGAGAACGCCCCTGCAGTAGGAACGCACGGTGCCGCAAACGTCGTGGTCGCTACGCCCACCGACGCGACATACACGCGTTCTGCCTTCTTGGCATCGGCACCAAGCAAGTAGGCCGTCGGGCCTTTGACAACGAGACTCGGAGCCGTGTCACCCGGCGGATCAGCGCCCAGGTCAACCCGCTGCCAGGCGCCGGTGCCGGAGCCGGTCGCGTACGGTGCCTCCCACAACTGATATCCCGAGGTGAAGGGAACCGGTTGAACGATGGCCCACGCCGTCCCGGCGACTGCCCCGGGATTGCGCGCTGCTTCGAGGTCTTTGACACTCCCAGCCGGCAACGACGTATCAACCCACGTGGCACCGCCGTCGGCCGTCGTCCACAGCGCGTCGCCGTACGCCCAGCCGTTCTCGCTGTCGGCGAATCGGAGATTGAAGACTGGTCGCGTGGTGTCGTTGGCGCTGATGGTGGACGCGTGTGGTGCTGCGACTTCGGTGAAGTGCGAGCCGGCGTCGGTGGTGCCCACAATCGCTGTGCATGACACGCTTCCGCACCGCTGGGTACCGAGGGCCCAGTAGGTCTTGTCGTTGACCGCGGTGACAGATATCGGGGTGAAGTCCGCGGGCACTGCGGAACCTGCGCTGGGGTATGGGGTTGGCGCGGGTGCGGGCAGCAGCGTCGAGGCGCTCGCGACCTGTGACGACGGAGCCGAGGAAGCAACTGTGGACGCGCTTGTTTGAACTGCCACGGGTGAGGAGGGTGCGGCAGATGACGCGATTGGTGCCGGGCTTGCCGTGCGCAGCGTGCCGGCCACGTTCGAGCCGTGCCCGTGTGGCCGCACCCCGATGGCGATGGCGGCAATCGCGATGACCGCAACTGCACCGAGTGCGCTTGCCCCGTTGCGTCGTTGCTGGCGTCGGCGCGCGCCGGCGTGGATGCGATCGATCGCATCGGGCGGAACGGGGACGCTAAGGCCGCGAGAATGCAGGACGTCGCGCAGCCGGCGCTCGAACTCGTCCGGCGGTTGTTGGGTCACCGGCCGACTCCTTCCGTCGGGCCATCAGATTCAGCGAATTGGTAGGCGTCGCGGCGCAGCGATGCGAGCGCGCGGGAGGCTTGGCTCTTCACGGTGCCGACCGACGACCCCATCAAAGCGGCGATCTGCGCCTCGGACATGTCTTCGTAGTAACGCAACACGATGACGCTGCGTTGCCGCGGCGGCAGCGCGCGGATGCGGTCCCACAAAGCCAGATCGCGGTGCACCGGCTCAGCGTGCCCGGCACCTCGTCGTCCGGCATCTTCTGGAACGTCTAACACCAGCGTCTCGCGACGGTGCCGCCGCCAGATGCTGATGTTGCGGTTCACCATGATGCGCCGCACATAGCCCTCCGGGTCGCCCTGGTTTTCCACCCGCGCCCATGCCAACATCGTTCGCTCCAACGCGTCCTGGACGAGGTCCGCCGCCGCATGTGGGCTGCCGGTCAGCGCGTGACCGAAGCGCAGTAGCTCCGGCATGCGAGCACGGGCGAACTCGTCGAAGACCTGTCGCCGCTCCTCGTCCACCATCACCCCGGGCTCTCGTACGAAGTGACGACGCCGGACGCCGTCATCGGGTTGCATCGGTCCCGGCACAGTTTGTGCCCGAGCGTAGAGCTACCCCTGCGTCGGCAGGCCTTGCGCGAACGCCAGCAGGTTCTTCGGGTCGGCCGCGGCTTTGACGCTCGTCAGCCGCGCGAGGTTGGCCCCGTAGTAGGCGTGCTGCCAGTCGGCCAGCTTGGGGTCGATGTAGTTGAGGTAGGCGAAACCACTCACGTAGGGCCGCAGCTGCGCGTAAAGACCGTCGAGCCACGCCTGGTTAGCCGCGACGACGGACGACGGCGCGCTGGCCGCCCACGGCGCCACGTATTGCAGGCAGGCGAGCTTGTCCCGGTGCACGAAGGCCGTATCGCCGGGGGCGATCGAGTTGATCGCCCCGCCATAGGCGTCGAAGAGCACGCTGCCGCCGGGGAGGTTCAGAGTGCGGCGCTTCTCGATGCCGGCGAGCAGGACGTCGATGCCAGCCGACGTCAGCGGGCGCGCGATGAAGTCGGAGCGGGCGGCGTTGGCTTCCCGCCCGAGCTTGCCACCGGGATCGATGTCGGCCCGGTGGCACTCGACCGTGCTGAGGTCGGCGCAGCCACCCTCGACGAACATCGTCGAGAGGTAGTCGCCAGCCTGCACATACCGGCTGGTCATCGGTGCTTTCGAGGCCGACTGCAGCGAGTCGAGCAGCGCAGACAGGCTGGACGGCGAGCCGACGAACACGCCGCTCGCGTAGACGTGAGGGGTGCCCAGCGCCGACCCGGCGCCGTCGAGGTGCAGGCTCGACCACAGCTCGTTCGGGGTGGTCGGCAGCCACTCCTGCCAGGCCGTCACGACGTCATGGGCGTGCGACCAGTCCCACCGCACGAGGAAGTGCGTCAGGCTCTGCGTGGCGTGCGTCTGGAATTCGATGGCGGTGACGATGCCGAAGTTGCCGCCGCCGCCGCCGCGATGTGCCCAGAAGAGGTCGGCCTCGCTGTCTTCCGTACAGCGGATCGCCTGCCCGTCGACGGTGACGAGGTCGATCGCGGTGACCGCGTCGCAGCTCAGGCCGTACTTGCGCGCGACGACTCCTACGCCGCCGCCGAGAGTCGATCCGGTGATCCCGACCGTCGGACACGATCCGCCCGGCACCGAGCGATTCTGCGCGGCAAGCCCTGCGTAGACGTCGACCAGGGTGGCGCCGGCGCCGACGGTTGCGGTGTTCGCGCCGGTCGCTTTGACCTGCTTCATCGGTCCGAGATTGATGACAAGGCCGGACGTCGTGGAGTAGCCCGCGTAGCTATGGCCGCCGCTGCGGGCGGCGACCGGTAGGCCCGTCGCGCGGATGAACGCGAGACATTTCTGCACGTCTTCAGTGGTGGCGCATTGCGCAACGGCGGCCGGCCGCACGCTGTCGAAGCGAGTCGAATACAGCCGGGACGCCGTGAGGTAGCCGGCGTCGGTCGGGCGCAGCAGTTTGGAGCCGAGGGCTTTGGCGAGGGCGTCGAGGTCGGCGACTTGTGCTGCGGAGGAGACAGCGGGCGTCGCCGAGGTCGCCGCGGTCGCGGGCGCGGAGCTGGCGGAGGCTGTGACGCTCGCAAGGGCGGACGACGATTGGCCGGCCGAGGCGGACGCTGTCGGCGTCCCGCTCGGTTTGGGGTTTCGGCTTGTACAGCCCTCTAGGGCACCTACCAGGGCGGCGGCGCCAGCTAGTCGAAGGAACTCGCGCCGGTCGATGGGCTTCCTCAAAGGTGTGGGGGCTCGATGGGACGAGTCTCTACCTGGGGACGCCTGCTCGCCCGGATTGGGTGCATGGCCGGCCACTCGGCGTCCGGGCCTGCGGGGGGCTAGGCATCAGGGAGGCATACTGCCGCCGTGCGATTGACAGATTTCTGGGGCCGGATGCGACAGCATTTCGGCCCGACCTACGCGGCGTCGTTCGCCCACGACTTCGTGATGAGCGAGCTCGGCGGGCGCACGATCGACCAGGCGCTGGCCCAAGGCGTCGACGTCCAGGAGATCTGGCGAGCGGTCTGCCGGACGGTGGAAGTCGCGCCCAAACTGCGCTGATCTGTGACGTCTGGGACTGGTGGGTTTACCGCAGTTCAGTCGTCGTTTCCGGTCGGCGTGTCGCCGGTCATTCGAACAGGTGTTCGGTTAATGTCCACAGCTATCGGAGTGGTCCACAGCGGCCGTCCGGCGGCGGGAAAGTGACACCCCCGGCGCCTAACGTCGTCCACGACCTAGTGCTTGTTCAACTGAAGAGATTTGCGACCGTAAACGGCGACTGAACGGATGGCGACCATGGCAGCACCTGACCGCGCGAAGGCCCTCGAGAACGCGCTGGCCCAGATCGAGCGCGCGCACGGCAAGGGCTCGGTGATGCGCCTAGGTGACGAGGTGCGGGAGCCGATCGAAGTGATTCCGACCGGTTCGATCGCCCTTGACGTCGCGCTCGGCATCGGCGGGTTGCCGCGCGGCCGGATCGTGGAGATCTACGGGCCTGAGTCCAGCGGCAAGACCACACTTGCGTTGCATGCGGTCGCCAACGCCCAGCGGGCCGGCGGCATCGCAGCCTTCATCGACGCAGAGCATGCCCTCGACCCTGAGTACGCCGCCAAGCTCGGTGTCGACAGCGACGCGTTGCTGGTGTCACAGCCCGACACCGGCGAGCAGGCGCTCGAAATCGCCGACACACTCATTCGTTCAGGTGCGATCGACATCATCGTGATCGACTCGGTTGCCGCGTTGGTGCCGCGCGCCGAGATCGAAGGCGAGATGGGTGACAGTCACGTCGGTCTGCAAGCACGGTTGATGAGTCAGGCATTGCGGAAGATCACCGGCGCGTTGAGCAACTCGGGCACAACAGCGATTTTTATCAACCAGCTAAGGGAAAAGATCGGCGTCTTCTTCGGTTGCTTCCACTACAACACTCGCGTCACTCTCGCTGACGGCACGCAGGAGAAGATCGGCAAGATCGTTAATCAGAAGATGGCGGTCGAGGTTCTCTCCTACGATCCCGAGACTGACCGGATTGTGCCGCGCAAGATCGTCAACTGGTTCGACAACGGTCCGACTGATGAGTTCCTTCAGTTCACGGTCGCGAAGTCGGGTCGTAACGGCCGTGCTCAGTTCGCTGCAACCGCGAACCACCTCATCCGGACGCCGGGTGGCTGGCGTGAGGCAGGCGAGCTTCTTGCTGGCGACCGGGTAATGGTCACCGAGCCGCACCGGTTGAGTTCGCAGCAGATGCAGGTCGTGCTCGGGTCGCTGATGGGCGACGGCAATTTGTCGCCGAACCTCCGGGGTCGCAGTGGAGTGAGATTTCGTCTCGGCCACGGCCCGAAGCAGGCCGACTACCTTGACTGGAAAGTCTCGCTCTTTGCCAACATCGAGTGCAGTCGCCGCACCAGCGCAACAGGGGCGACGTTTGCCGACTTCACTCCTCTAGCCGAGCTCAACGAGCTGCGCCAAGCCGTCTACTTCGGTGACGGCAAGAAGCATCTGTCGGAGGAGTACCTGAAGGCGCTCACGCCACTCGCACTCGCGGTCTGGTACATGGACGATGGTTGTTTCACCGTGCGTTCGAAGGGCGTGCAGGAGCGCACTCAGGGCGGCAGCGGTCGCATCGAGATCTGTCTCGACGCGATGACCGTTGGCACGCGCGATCGCATCGTCAACTACCTACGCGACACGCACAAACTCGACGTCAAACTGACGACGCGCGGTGCTCGTGGGCAGCAGGTCATGCAGTTCACGACGGAATCCTCGGCCGCGTTTCAGGAGATCGTGGCACCGTGGGTGCACCCATCGATGGAATACAAGTTGTTGCCGCGGTTCCGCGGGCTCTTCCACCTCGAGCCGGAATTCATTGCGGCATCCGAGCGCCCAGTGCCGGCACGGATCCTCGACATTCACGTGAAGCCGAAGACCCGGTCGATGCACCGCTTCGACATCGAGGTTGAGGGCAACCACAACTACTTCGTCGATGGCGTCATGGTGCACAACAGTCCTGAGACGACGACGGGTGGAAAGGCGCTGAAGTTCTATGCATCGATCCGCATCGACGTTCGCCGTATCGAGACGTTGAAGGATGGCCAGGAAGCGGTCGGTAACCGCACTCGTGCGAAGGTTGTGAAGAATAAGTGTGCGGCGCCCTTCCGCCAAGCGGAATTCGATATCATATATAATCAGGGCATAAGCCGCGAAGGAAGCCTTATCGACATGGGCGTCGACAACGGCATCGTTCGCAAGTCCGGCGCTTGGTACACCTACGAAGGTGACCAGCTCGGCCAGGGCAAGGAGAACTCGCGGTCCTTCCTCAAGGACAACCCCGACCTTGCTGACGAGATCGAACTGAAGATCAAAGACAAGCTCGGTATCGGTCCGCGCATCGACGTTCCGATCGATCTCACGGCACCCGTCCCCATCGATATGCCTGTCCCTGTCGACTTGTGAGCGGGAGCTTCGGCGGCCGGCGCAGCACTGCCGGCCGCCGAAACGCTGCGGGCGACCGTGACCAGCCCGGCGAGCCGGTAGATCCCAACGAGCCGATGGCCGATCCGACTTCGGTCGCTCGCTCGATCGGGCTCAACCTGCTCGACGCCGCACCCAAGACCCGCGCGCAGCTTGCCGAGGCCATGCGCAAACGGGGAGTACCCGAAGACGCCGCGAACTCGGTCCTCGACCGGTTCGAGGAGGTCGGGCTCATCGACGACGCGGCCTTCGCCAACGCGTGGGTGACGTCGCGACAGGCAACCCGCGGACTCGCGCCGCGAGCACTGAGTAACGAGCTTCGCCAGCGCGGAGTGGCCGAACCACTAATCGCCGAGGCTGTCGGGAGGGTCGACGGCGAGGACGTCGAGGCGGCGGCCCGCGATCTCGTCACTCGGCGAGCGCGGGCGACCGCCGGCATGCCGAATGCCGTCCGCATGCGCCGCCTCGTGGCCATGCTGAACCGCAAGGGCTACTCAGGCGAACTGGCGGTCGGGGTCGTTCGCGAGGTGCTCGCCATCGACGCCGACGAGCTCGCTGACATCGAAGGGTCGAGTGGCAAAGCAGCCGGCCGCTACGCCGGCCCGAACGACGTGGTCGTCGGGATTTTCGACCGGGGTCACTAAGCCTCGCCGCGGCAAGAGGTGGGCGATTGGCAGTGCAAGTTCACTGGCGAAAGCAATCATCTGCCGAAGGTCGGACGGTTGCCATCTGGCGCTTGTGGCGCCAGAATGGCGCTATGCCCAGTGTTCAGATCAAGGACGTTCCCGAGCAGACGCACGCCGTGTTGCGGCAGCGTGCCGCGGCGGCCCACCAGTCGCTGCAGGAGTATCTGCGCGCACGACTGGTGGAGGAAGCCAGCCGGCCAACGATGGATGAGATCCTCGACCGCGCAGGTGGCCGGGCCGGTGGGTCAGTACCGTTGAAGGCAGCGGTAGCGGCGCTGCGGTCCGACCGTGCTCGTCGTTGACGCCAGCGTGCTCGTCGTTGCTCTTGCCGATGACGGACCAGATGGTGATCATGCGCGGGCTCGGCTTCGCGGAGAACAGTTGGCGGCTCCCGAGTTGCTCGACGTGGAAGTGGCCTCGGTGCTGCGACGCCAGGTCAGGCTCGGTGCGACCGCTGCGCGTCGCGCGGACCTTGCCCTTGCAGACCTTGCCGCCGCTCCACTCGCGCGCGCACCGCATCAGCCGCTGCTGGCCCGGTGCTGGGAACTGCGCGACAACCTCACCATCTACGACGCAACCTATGTCGCACTGGCAGAAGCGTTAGGCGTCGACCTTCTCACCGGCGACGCTCGACTAGCTAACGCGACCGGACCGCGCTGTCACATCGAAGTCTTCAGACCGAAGCACTAACGCCCGGCACAGCACATCCGAATCTGCCGCTTACAGGTGCGTGCGTCAGTCGCTGTCCAGCCAGGCGGCCGACCTCATGTCGAGCGGAGCGTCTCGTGGGTCAACGAGTCCTCGGCGCTCCAGTTCGTCGAACCAGCGCTCGCGCTGAGACTCGGGCAGCCGCGTCCCACACCACGGGCAGAACCGGATTGCCACCCCAGAGCTGCCGCCGTCATGGACAAGTAGCCCGTATTCCTGGAACTGAGGCAAGAAGGCCACGACCTTGTCGGGGCACTGATCCGCGGCGTGAACGGCCTCGTCCGGACTCGGCGGCCCACCTCGCCGTGCCGACCCGTTCGGTCTTCAGCGAGTAGTCGTGGCCTAGAGCACCTTGGTGCCGTACATCTCGCCCAGCGGGTCAGCAATCAGCTCGAGGCGGGCCCCGTTGGGGTCCCTGAAGTACATCGACGTGCCGCTCTCGAGTTGGTACTCCACGCCGGCGTCGTCGAGACGGCCTCCGAGCCGCTGCCACTGCTCCGGCTGCACGGATATCGCGATGTGATGCAGCCCGCCGAGCACCTCGGCGTACTCCCCGAGATCGAGGCCCGGGAAGTCGAAGAAGGCCAGCAGGTTGCCGTTGCCGATGTCGAAGAAGAAATGGTTCGACCCCTGGTAGTCACGGTTCTCGAAGATCTCGGTCAGCGGGAACTCCAGCACGCCCTGGTAGAACCTGATCGTCTCCTCGACGTCCTTGGCGACCACCGCGAAGTGATGGAGGCCGCGAGCGCTGGACGCCGGGCGGCTGCCGTCCGGTCGCAGGTACGTTGCGCGGATGCGCTCCCGCTCGACGTCGATCGCGGCAATGTCGATGTCTGTCATGCGCGCCTCAGATCCTGAAGAAGAGGTTGAGATACCGGTCGGCGATGGCCCGCTCGCCTCGGATCGTGCCGGAGTTGCTCCGGCCGAACGTCGTGAGGACGAAGCTTCCCGGGTCGAACTCCAGTGTGGTGATGTCATCGATCGACCCGGGTTCGTACGAGAGGCCCTGCTCGCCGACCGACACCCGAGTGTCACCGGCGTTCGGTCCGGAGGTGATGCGGATCCCGATCTCGCACGCGTCCGCTGGAGCGACGGGGTTGGTGGTGTACTGCCACAACACGAACATGAACGGCACCAGCAGATCGGCCGCTTCACCCGACAACCCGTGGGCCCGGCCAGTGCCCTGGCGGACGTCCCAGGAGTGCACGCCGTAGTCCATGAGCTGGAACGCTGGGAAGAAGAACGCCGGCAGCGGGCCCATGTAGAAGTGCGACACCATCAACTGCGTCCAGTCCTCGTCAGTGAGACCGACGAAGAGCTCCATCATCTTGTCGAAGTCGTCGCGCAGCCGCTCGACCATCACCGCGCGCGTCTCGGACCGGAACGCCTGCGCCTGTCGGTCGACGCGTTCGGCCATCCTGGGCAGCCCGTACGGCGGGTCGACCTGGCTGTTGCTGCGGGCCGCGTCGAACGCCACGAAGTACGCCTCGGTCGTGTCGGTGATGTGGCCGACGATGTCGCGTACCTGCCAGTGACCGGCGCCGGTCGGTAGTTCCCAGACTTCGTCGCTGTCGACGATTGCGAAGAACTGCTCTGCTTCGTTGCGCACGACCCGCAGGATCGTGTCCTTGCCTTCAGGAGTCATTGCGTTCCACGTGCTCATGCCTGGCCTCCGCTGGAAGAGGAGCGTCGAGAAGTCCGGATCTGCCCGGTTAGGTCCGGGGCACGCTGCGACCGAGTCTGCGAGGGGTCCGCCGAGTGCCCGGCGAGTCATGGTGCTCAAACGTTCATCCCCAATGTAACCCTGCAGCAGAGTGCTCTCCCACCAACCTTCGGGGCCTGCCCTGATCTGCGCGGACAGCCTCATGAGGGTCGAGTCCGAGGGTCACCTCGATGCTACGGAATCCCGTTCATCGGTACGGAGCTGCGTCACATCACCGCCTATCGGCTGCGGAGAGTCTCACTCTAATGCTTGATATGTGGGTGATCTTCATGGACATTTCGACGGGCCGTGGTGGCTCGTCGTTCGTGAAGATGGGGAGCTCGCATGGCCGTCGCCGATCCGCCTCTGACCAGCTCTGTTGATGCTGCCGGCCGGCCGCTGGTTGGTCTTGGGGTGCCGCTGCTGGATGAGTATTTGGAGTTCGTCGCGGGCCGGTGTCGACCGAACACCGTGTTGGCGACGGCCTTCGACTTGAAGGTGTTCTTCAGTGTCGTGGGCAAGGCGCCGGCTGAGGTAACTGCCGCTGATGTGCTGGGGTTCATCACTGCTCAGCGCACCGGTGGTGACGGTCACCGGCTTCGGTCGGTCGATGTCGACACGGGTGTGTCGCTGCGGACGGTGCGGCGCCGATTGTCGAGTGTCGAGCAAGGCAGTCACCGAGCGACGATTCGAAACGTCCACGCTCGTGGTGCTCGTTTCGAAACCCGCATCGCGGAGCACTTCGGCACCCGCATCAGCCGTCTGCTCGTTCAAGTCAGCGAGCAAGATGTGTTGCCGGCCCCCACGCGGCGAGCAATCGCCTGTCCGATTGAACCCGCGCCGAGAACGACGACGACCTCCTCCATGACGTAAACCCCTTTCGATTGCCCTGTCGAGCGCGCCCGGTCTGCATGCCGCCGAACAATCCGATCATGCCGCCGACAGGGAAGCGCCGCGAGCCGCGCCATCGGTCCGGTCGCTGTCGAACAGCCGGCCTCGCGGCGACGGGCACCGTCACGTCATGGAGTGACCTGGACGTCGCCGAACATGCATACCGCCGCTGCCAACTTGAGAAGGGGTGCAGCCGCCCCGGTCGAGGAGTCCGATGATTCGATGGGGCGTCCGCACGTGTTGCTCAGTGCGCCGAAGTCAGCCAGGCCGGGTTTGACCGCGAGGAAGACACCAATCACTTTGCGTTTGGCGGGCTGGATGACCCGCAGGACGGTGGGGTCGTCACTGGTCGGCTGTGTCGCCGAGAAGTTCGTCCAGCCACTGCCTTTGGTGATCGTCAACTGCTGACCAACCTTCATCACGATGTTGGCGCTGTCGCCGTTCATGTTCGCGCTCGGACTGCTGGTCGGCATCTGCCCCCATAGTCCGCCGCCGCAGATCTGCAACGAGTTCGTCTGGCCAGCCCACGACGCCTTGATCTGTGGCCCGGGGGCGCACTTGTTCTCCTGCGAGCACGACGTCGCGCCTGCCAACAGGCCAGCCAGTATCACAGGAATCGCAATCGATGCGATGCCTGCTCGGTTGCCCCTGCCTTGCGTCACGCAACTGCCCCCCCATCGCGTCGTCGGCCTTCCGCACCCCGTACAACTCCGAGCCGCACACGCGTACGGCCTACTGATCTACTGTGCTCGGTGTGATTGCACGCGGCAACATCCACCGCCGTACTGTGCCGATAGCTAGCCAGCCGACCTGGACCGGTCGTTGTGTGTCGAACCGATGAAAACGACACTCTTTTGCCGCGACGCGGTTACGTTTCAGCCGGCCCTTGGTTCTCCCGCCGCGTGTCGAAGAACGCGCTGAGGTACTCGTCAGGAGCTAGCTCGCTTTGGCGGACGAGGGAGAAGACCTCGGAACCCTGCATCGGAAGTCCCTCGATTTTGTATGCCTGCGCGAACCCGAGGTACTTGGCATCCAGGGTGGTGGCGTAGTCGACGGCGTCAGCCTCCGCTAGTTCAATTGCCGCATCGAAGCCGCCCGCCTGCCAGATCGTGACCCGTTCCTCAAAGGATCTCGGATCGGTGTCCGATCGCGCTTCAGGATCCAGCTCGAAGATGCATCGGACACCAAACCAGTTCGCCGGCGTCTCACTCATGGGCTAACTCTGTACCCCAGCGAAACGTGCTGTCATCAGCGATTACGTACGTCCGAACCTGCCGACGACTGGACGCGCGTATGCGTCTAATCGGGCCGAGCGCACCCGCTCGCCGGTCGAGATCTAGATCGGGCGACGCTCGCCGAGGATCAGACACTGACGCCAGCACTATCACCGGGAGCGCGGCGATGGTCAAACCGTTGGACGTCGCCTGCCACGGACAATGCGCCGAGGAGGGCAGCAACCGGCGACCTTGATGCCAATGTCGGTACCGCGTGTGCGGCGAATGGTCATCTCGTGCTGCCCTCCTGTCGCGCGTCGTGCGTCAGATCGCGCGGCGATCTATCGCCATTTGTGTCCGGCGGCCAGGACACCATGGTCGGCGCCGTCGGCGTCGACGAAGTTCGGCGTGATTTGCTGTTTCACGGCTGATGCTCCCGTGCGGAAGCGTCTACCACTTCCAGCCGTTGGCGACGACGTGAACGAGGGCTGCCAAAGTCGTCGTAGCCGACCCCAGCACAGAACCAATGAGATGTGACATATAGAACCTCCCCGGCAGGTCAGGCGCCGGGGCAGTTCCTCGGCAGCCACCCTGATGTAGGAGTGATCGGCAGCAAGTGTTTCTTAACCCATGGCCCACCCGCGGGAACTCTAAGCGCCCGTTTGCCAGGCGCAGTTAGCCGACCGCCGACCGATGGAACGCAGATGCCGACTGAAGCGGCCGAAAATCAGTTGGTCGTCCGGCCGGTTGCTTGACCCCCGGTAGGCCCGCGCATAGCCTCATGAATAGTGAGAACTGCCCCGCAACCGCGGGTTTGCGACATCTGACATTCGCGACAAACGGTACTGACGACAAAAGGGCCCACGGGCCTATGACACGACTCATCCACCCGGCGCAGGCCGCGGCGGTCTCCTTGTAAGGGTTCGGCGGTATCCGGCACGCAGCAGCTGGTGCCGGTCGTCTAGGCGTGGCGCTTCCCTCGGAACGCGGCTACGCCTGGCCTGGTGTTTGTCGTCGTCTTGCCGTTGTCGCTCGGTTCTGCGTCGGATGCAGCTTCGCTGCTGCAACCGACATAGGAAGGAGCGCGGCACATGCCTACGGCGGTTCTGGTCGCGCTGGTCATCGTGATGGCCCTGGTAACGGTCGCGGCGAGCGCGGCGGTGGTCGTCGTCCTTCGCCGCTCGACCACCAGCGAGACGGCGGCGGGCGCGAGCAGCATTGACGCGACCTACGCCGAGCTCGCCGAGCTGCGGGCGCAGGCGATGGCCGATGCGGCCGACACCCGGCGCCGAGCCCAGGAGCAGGCCGACCTCGTCGAGGACGACCGCCGGGCCCATGAGGCCGAGGTGCAGCTCTTAAAGGGCGAGCTCCGGGAGCTGCGGTCGGACCTCGAACGCCGCGAGCACCGGCTGGCCGACCGTGAATCCCGGATCGACGCCGAACTGCGCGACGTCGAGGTACGCGAGCGCGACCTCGCCAAGCTCGAGTCCGAGGTCACTCGGCGGCGCGCCGAGCTCGAGGATGTCGCCGAGGAACGCCGGCTGATCTTGGAGCGCACGGCCGGTCTGACCGCCGAGGCGGCGAAGGCCGAGTTGGTCGCCGCGATGCAGAACCAGGCCAAACGCGAGGCCGCCATCGTCGTCCGCGATATCGAACGCACCGCCACCGAGGACGGCGACCGGCGCGCCCGCAACATCGTGACGCTCGCCATTCAGCGGGTTGCGAGCGAGCAGACCGCCGAATCTGTGGTGTCGGTCCTGCACCTGCCGAGCGACGACATGAAGGGTCGCATCATCGGGCGTGAGGGCCGCAACATCCGGGCGTTCGAAACGGTCACCGGCGTCAACCTGATCATCGACGACACCCCCGAGGCCGTGCTGCTCTCCTGCTTCGACCCGGTACGCCGCGAAGTGGGCCGCATCACGCTGGAGAAGCTCGTTCTCGACGGCCGGATCCACCCGCATCGCATCGAGGAGATCTACGAGCGCAGCGTCGCCGAGGTCGAACAGCTCTGCGCCCGCGCCGGCGAGGACGCGCTCGTCGAGGTCGGCATCACCTCGATCCACCCCGAGCTGGTCGCGTTGCTCGGCCAACTGCGCTACCGGACCTCGTACGGCCAGAACGTCCTCAAGCACCTGATCGAATCGGCCCACCTCGCCGGCATCATGGCCAGCGAGCTGCGACTCGACCAGGCACTCCTCAAACGATGTGCGCTGCTGCACGACATCGGCAAAGCGCTCACGCACGAGGTCCAGGGCAGCCACGCGATCATCGGCGCCGAGGTCGCCCGCAAGTACGGCGAGAACGAGGACGTCGTGCATGCGATCGAGGCCCACCACAACGAGGTCGAGGTACGCACGATCGAAGCGGTGCTCACGCAGGCCGCCGACGCGATCAGCGGCAGCCGGCCAGGTGCTCGGCGGGAGTCGCTTGAGTCTTACGTGCAGCGGCTCGAGCGGCTCGAGGAGATCGCGACTTCCTACGAGGGCGTCGAGAAGGTGTTCGCCATGCAGGCCGGTCGCGAGGTTCGGGTGATGGTGCTGCCCGATCAGGTCGACGACATCCAGGCCCAGGTCATCGCTCGCGACATCGCCAAGCAGATCGAGGAAGAACTGACCTATCCCGGGCAGATCAGGGTGACCGTGGTTCGCGAGTCGCGAGCCACCGAGCTGGCGCACTGATCGCTCGCTCACAACAGGAGATCGGGTGGCCGCACTGAAGGTCTTGTTCATCGGTGGCACCGGCGTCATCAGTTCGGCATGTTCGCGGCGCGCGGTCGCTGTCGGCCTCGAGCTGACGGTCCTCAATCGCGGGACGACGACCACTCGCGCTCTGCCTGACGGCGTGCGTGTCGTTCGGGCCGACGTCCGCAACCCGGCGTCGGTGCGGGCAGCGTTGGGCACCGAGACGTTCGACGTTGTCGCCGACTTCATCGCGTTCACCCCGCAACATGTGCAGACCGACATCGACCTCTTTGCGGGCCGCACCAACCAGTACGTGTTCATCAGTTCGGCGTCCGCCTATCAGAAGCCCGTCGGTCGGCTGCCGATCGTCGAATCGACACCGCTGCGCAACCCGCACTGGCAGTACTCGCGCGACAAGATTGCCTGCGAGGACCTGCTCGTCAGTGCGTATCGGTCGAGCGGCTTTCCGGCCACCATCGTGCGCCCGTCGCATACCTACGACGAGACGCTGATCCCGCTGATGGGTGGGTGGACCGACATCGACCGGATGCGCCGAGGCCAGCCGGTCGTCGTCCAGGGTGATGGCACCTCGCTGTGGGTGATGACCCACCATGACGACTTCGCCAAGGCGTTCGTCGGGTTGCTTGGGCACCCGCAGGCGATCGGCGACAGCTTCCACATCACGTCCGACGAGTGGCTGACGTGGAACCAGATCTATCACCTGATGGCAGCCGCCGCGGGCGTCGAGCCGATCCTGCTGCACGTCGCGTCAGACACGATCGCCGCCGTTGATCCCGAACTCGGCGCGTCGCTGCTCGGCGATCGAGCCCACTCAGTGGTCTTCGACAACAGCAAAGTGAAGGCGCTCGTCCCTGACTACGTCGCCGCGATCCCGTTCGCTACCGGAGCCCGGCAGATCGTCGATTGGTACGACGCCGACCCCGCTAGACAGGTCGTTGATGCCGATCTGAACGCGATGTTCGACAAGCTCGTCGCCACGGCGCGTCCTGATGGCCTCGGCGAATCCGTCGCCTTAACGTTGCGCGTGCGGTACGACGAGTCCCGACTCGTAGGCAGTGACGACCGCTTGGGTCCGGTCACGCAGCCCGAGTTTGCGCAGCACGCGGCTCACGTGCGTCTTGACGGTTTCCTCGTTGACAACAAGCCTTGCGGCGATCTCGGCGTTGGAAAGCCCCTCGGCGACCAGTCGTAGGACCTGCGTCTCGCGCGGCGTCAGACGTGCCAAGACCAGCAGTTCCGAGCGCGCCAACCGGCGTTCGACGCTCGATCCGCGACGTTGCGCCGCGAACTCGCCGATGAGGCGGCGGGTCACGCCCGGCGCGAGCAGCGCCTCGCCGTCCGCCACGACCCGAACCGCATCGAAGAGCCGCTCGGCGGTGACGTCCTTGAGCAGAAAACCGCTCGCGCCGGCACGCAGTGCTTCGTAGACGTATTCGTCGAGGTCGAACGTGGTCAAGATGATGACCCGCGGGCGGTACTCACCTGAGTCCGCGAGACTGTCGGGTCGCTTCGATGCCGTCCATGCCGGGCATGCGTACGTCCATCAACACGACGTCGGGCCGCAACTCTTCGACACAGCCGCACGGCTTCTGCGCCGTCGCTCGCAGTGCCGACCACGGTGAAATCGGGCCTGGTGTCGAGCAGCTCGGCGAAGCCGGCGCGCACGACCTCATGGTCGTCGGCGACGACGATCCGCACCTGCTTCGGAGCCCGGCCGTCATCGGGCTCGCTGCAGCTGTTGCAGGCAGTGTCGCTTCGACGAGAAACCCGCCGCCGATCGCGGCACCGAAACTCAAGTCGCCCGCCGACAGCTGCGGCGCGTTCGCCCATGCCGAGCAGTCCGTGCGCGCCCTCCGGTGTCTCAAGCGGCGGCCCTGGCCCGTTGTCGCGCACGCGCAAGCACAGCACCTCGTCGGCGTAACGCAACTCGACGTCGACGGCAGCGCCCGGGGCGTGCCGCCGCGCATTTGTCAGCGCCTCTTGCGCGATGCGGTAGGCAGCGAGTTCGACGCCTGGATCGAGCGCGACCGGCGAGCCGTGCACGATGAGCCGGGTGCCTGATCCTGACGCATCGCGCGCGGCGTCGAGCAGCTCGTTCAGCTGCGCGAGGCCTGGTTGCGGACGCCGATGACGCCACCGGGTCGTTGTCCGCGTCTTCGCGCAGGACGCCGAGCAAGTCGCCGCATCTCCGTCAGCGCCGTCCGCGCGGTGTCGCCGATTGCAGACAGTCGTTGCGCTCCCGCAGCAGGCATGCCCGGCGTCGTCAGGCGCGCGGTCTCAGCTTGCACGGCGACCATCGAGATGTGGTGGGCGACGACGTCGTGTAGCTCGCGCGCGATGCGTGCGCGTTCACCACGGGCCGCATGCTCGAACGACGTCCCTGCGATGACGCGCCTGCGCAGCGGTGTGGGCCTGCGCTGCGCTTCGCGACTGTGTCGCGGCACCGGCCCACGCCGCCGCCGGAATCAATGCCGCCAGCAGGATCGTCAGGATTCGGCGCTCGCCGTGGCCGGGATCGGCGAACCCAAGCACGACGAACGGCACGAAGATCAGTGCGGCGATGAGCCGTGCGTCGCCGCGACTGAGCCGGTAAGTAGCGACGAGCAAAGCGACTGCGCCGGCGACCGTCAGGGTGTGAAAGGGCACCACCGAGAGGATGCTCGCGACCGAGATGACGACCGCGGCGCCGGCGGGTCGCAGGAAGATCATCGGCGCGGTGGTGGCGAGGGCGAGCAGGCACAGCACGAGACCGAGTTCTGCGGATGCGTCGTCCGCGGCGGCTCGCGTGATCGACTCGGTCGCCGCAAGAACT
This sequence comes from uncultured Actinomycetes bacterium, assembly GCA_963825425.1. GTDB lineage: Bacteria > Actinomycetota > Actinomycetes > Acidothermales > Acidothermaceae > PALSA-607. The sequence continues at coordinate 824,304 of CAWGTF010000010.1, read as the reverse complement.
GCCAGCGCGGCGCCGCTCGCTTTCACACCGACGAGTCTCGCGGTCTGCAGCCGCTCACGCGTCCCTCTCGTGGGTGACAGCGGCGTCCCTCTGTGAGGGACGTCCCTCCCGTGAGGGACGGCGAAGATGGCTCGCCAGGGTGACGACCGCGACTGTCGTCGGTGCCTAGCCTTCGTGCCATGGAAGCCACTATTGCGGTCAACGGCCTGCACAAGCGATTCGGGCCAGTCGTCGCCCTCGACGGGGTCTCGTTCACCGTGAGCCCGGGTCAGGTCACGGGCTTCGTCGGGCCCAACGGCGCAGGCAAGTCCACCACCATGCGAGCCATCCTCGGCCTCGACGCGGTTGACGAGGGCACCGCCACCGTCGGGGGGCGGCCATACCGAAGCTGGCCGCACCCGCTCCGCCAGGTCGGTTGTTTGCTCGACGCCGCCGCGCTGCAGCCGAGCCGCACCGGACGCAACCATCTGTTGTGGTTGGCGCACTCGCAGGGCTTGTCGAGTCGGCGGGTCGACGAGGTCATCGCCCAGGCCGGTTTCGACAAGGCCGCCCGGCGCAAGGCCGGTGGCTACTCGCTCGGCATGCGTCAGCGGCTCGGCATCGCGGCGGCCATGCTCGGCGATCCGCCCGTGCTGATGCTCGACGAGCCGTTCAACGGCCTCGACCCCGAAGGCATCGTGTGGGTCCGCGGCTTCTTGCGCTCGCTGGCCGCAGAGGGTCGGGCGGTGCTCGTCTCCAGCCACCTGATGAGCGAGCTCGAAGATGCCGCCACGCATCTCGTGGTGATCGGTCGCGGCCGGCTGGTCGCCGACACCAGCGTCGCCGAGTTGATCGCGCAGGCGTCCGCGGGCCTGGTCACGTTGCGCACGACAGCTCGAGCAGAAGCGACGACCGTGCTGGCCAGCGCCGGTGCGGTCGTCGCCACGATTGACACCGACACGCTGACGATCTCCGGTCTCGGCACCGAGGAGATCATCCGACTGCTGACCGAAAACAACGGTGCCGTTCTTCGAGGTCTCCGCGCACAGGGCCAGCCTTGAAGAGGCGTACATGGACCTCACCAGAGACGTCCGTCGAATATCGGGCTGCCGACCCGACGGATGCCGATGAGCACCCCGATGACGCCCTACCAGTCGAGCGTGCCGGTCGCGCGCGACAACTTCGCGCAGCTCGCACTCGCCGAGTTCACCAAGCTTCGCACCGTCCGCGGCTGGGTCGTCGGACTCGTTGTTGGCGCGCTGCTTATCGTGGGCATCGGCGTTCTCTCCGCCGCCGGCAGCACCGGATCGTGCAGCCCTTCGAGCGGCGCTTCGAACGGCACCGCGAACAGCGCAGCGAACGGCCCGGCGAGCGGCGCGGCGAACGGCAGTGCGTGCGGCTCCGGCGTCCCCACGCTCGGGCCAGACGGCGAGCCGGTCACCGACAGCTTCTACTTCGTGCACCAGCAACTGGACGGCGACGGCAGCATCACCGTCCGCGTCACATCACTGGCCGAGCAAGTCATGCCCCCTAAGTGGCGATTCCACGAACTGGCAACCGGGAGTCGTTCGCCTGGGCCAAAGCCGGCCTGATCGTCAAGGCCAACACCACCCAGGGTTCGCCGTACGCAGCGATCATGGCAACCGCGACGCATGGCGTGCGCATGCAGTACGACTTCACCCACGATGTCGCCGGTAGCGTGACGACGGTCTCCAAGACCTCTCCGCGATGGCTTCGATTGACGCGTTCGGGAGACAAGCTGACCGGCTACGAGTCGGCGGACGGGCAGCAGTGGACGAAGGTTGGCGTCGCCACGCTCAGCGGACTGCCGTCCTCCGTGCAAGCCGGGATGTTCGTCGCGTCTCCTGACAACGACGTCACCACGGCGGAGGTCGTGGGTACGTCGACCCAGGGCGGCCCGTCGAAGGCGACGGCGACGTTCGACAACGTCAGCGTGCAGGGCGGCCAGCCGTCCGGTAGCTGGCAGGGCGGCGAAGTCGGCGACAACGGCCTTGGTGACCTGCCGCCGTTCACCCAATCGGGCGGCATCTTCGCCGTCACCGGCTCGGGCGACATCGGGCCGATGGCATCAAGCGGCGGGGACAACAACACGATCAGCGGCAGCCTGATCGGCGCATTCGTCGGACTGATGGCGATGGTCGTGATCGGCGCGTTGTTTATCACCGCCGAATACCGTCGTGGCCTGATCCGCACGACCCTCACCGCCAGCCCGCGTCGCGGCCGCGTGCTTGCCGCGAAAGCGGTCGTACTCGCGTGCGTCGTTTTCGTGCTGGGGTTGGCGGCCTCGGCTTTCACCATGTGGTTCGTCGACCGTCAACGGCGCAGCAACGGCACGTACATCCCGCCGGCGAGTGCGCTCACCGAAATCCGCGTGCTAGCCGGCACTGCCGCCGTCCTGGCCGTCGCCGCGGTCCTTGCTCTGGCGGTCGGCGTGATCGTGCGCCGCAGTGCAGCCGCGGTCTCAGCGGCGATCGCCCTCACTGTCCTGCCGTACATCCTCGGCGTGTCGTCGGTCGGAGCGCTGCAATGGATGTTGCGCGTGACACCGGCCGCCGGATTCGCCGTCCAGGAAACCCTGCACCGGTACCCGCAGGTCGACGGGGTCTACGTCGCGTCGGCGGGGTACTACCCACTGTCGCCGTCGGCGGGATTCGGGGTTCTGCTCGCTTGGACCGCACTCGCGCTCGGCCTGGCAGTCGTCCTGCTGCGCAAGCGAGACGCATGAGCTTCGCGCTGCACGCCGAGTGGACGAAGCTTCGCACGTCCGCGGGCACCTTCTGGTTGCTACTGGCAGCGATCTTCCTGACGATCGGGCTCGGCGCGGTCGCCGATGCCGGTGTGCACTGTAGCTCGGCAGCGTGCAGCCAAGACCCCGCGAAGGTCAGCCTCGCCGGTGTTTACGTCGGTCAGGTGTTCGTTGCCATCTGCGCGGTGACCGATCATCAGCGCCGAGTACGGCACCGGAATGATCCGCACCACGCTGACGGCGATGCCCCACCGCGTTGCGGTGCTCGCAGCGAAGGCGCTCGTCGTCGCCGGCTGGGGCCTAGTGGCAGGCTTGGTCAGCGTTGTCGGCTCGGCGGTGGTCGGCCAACTCGTGCTGCCCGGCAAGGGGTTCACACCCCACAACGGGTACTTGTCGCTTGCGTTGTCCGACGCCGGAATGCTGCGCGCCGCGTTCGGTTCGGTGCTCTACCTCGTGCTCATCGCGCTGCTCAGCCTGGGCATAGCGACGGCGGTGCGCGATTCGGCGGCCGGCATCGGCGTCGTGCTCGGACTGCTGTTCGCCTTTCCGATCGCCCTCGTCATGGTCAGCAACCCGCACTGGCACCGCCACCTCGAACAGATCGCCCCGATGAACGCCGGACTGGGAATTCAAACCACGGTGGGCGTGCACAGCCTGCCGCTCAGCCCGTGGGCCGGGCTCGGCGTCCTCGGGCTGTGGGCTGCAGGCGCGTTGATTTTGGGTGCGCTCGTGCTGCAGCTGCGTGACGCGTAGACGACGGCGCTGGCCGACTTATGACAGCTCGAGCAGCGGCACGCCCGGCGGAGTGAACCCGAATACCTGGCCGTAGAACGACAGTTCGGCTTCGAGGCTCGCGATCACGTTCTCCGCCTTGCGAAAGCCGTGCTGCTCGCCTTCGAACGCGAGGTAGGCATGGCGAATTCCCTTTGCTACCAGGGCATCGCGGAACATCTCGGCCTGCGACGGAGGCACGATGTGGTCGTCGAGGCCCTGCAGCAACAGCACCGGACACGAGACGTCGTCGACGTGTGACAACGGTGCGCGCTGCGACGTAGAGGTCGTGTGCCTCCGGTAGTGGCCCGACAAGGCCGTCGAGGTAGCGAGACTCGAAGTCGTGGGTGTCCGCCGCGAAGCGAAGCAGTTCCGCGACGCCGAAATAGGAGGTACCCGCGCCGAACGCGTCGGTGCCGGTCAGCGCGGCCAGGGTGGTCCAACCTCCGGCGCTGCCGCCGCGAATGGCCAGCCGCTCGCCGTCCGCCTCTCCGGCTTTCGCGAGAGCTTGGGCGGCGGCCACGCAATCCTCGACATCGACGATGCCCCACTGACCGCGCAGCCGCTCGCGATACTCGCGGCCATAGCCGGACGAGCCGCCGTAGTCGACGTCGATCACGCCGATGCCGCGGCTGGTGAAGTATGCGTGCTCGAGATTGAGCAGCGGCGGCGACGACGACGTCGGCCCGCCGTGCACGAACACGATGAAGGGTGGCAGTTCGCCGGCCGGCGCCTGCGCGTCCGGGTTGTGTGGCGCGGATACGTGCGCATGCACATCGCGGCCGTCCGGGCCTTCGAAGGTCGCCGTGTACGGGCGCGGCAGGTAGTCGTCGGCCGGCAGGTCATCAGCAGCCCACCGCAGCACCACGTGCTCGCCGGTGTGTAGGTCGACCCGGACGACGGCGTTCGGCACGGCCGCGCTGCCGGCGACGCCGGCGAGGTAGCGACCCCGATGCGAGATCGCCGGTTGCCAGTGGGTGAACGGCAACTCGAAATCGTCGATCGTGCCCGTCGCGGGATCGAGGATGCCGAGCTTCTCGTCGGCATCGCCATGCAAGACCACCAGCTTGCCGTCGTCGAGTACGCCGTAGTGCCGGAACCCGAGCAGCCACAGCGGGCCGGCGAACTCCTCGTCGCGTGGCGCCAACGGTTCGGGGCGGTCGCGCCGAGGACGTCGACGACGTAGAGGTTCCACCAGCCCGAACGATCGCTGATCGCATAGATGTGGTCCGCACTGGCCCAAGCCGGTTCCAGGACCGACTCGTGGTCACCGCCGAGGACCTTGCGCCACGAGCTGACCACTCCGTCTGTCAGGTCGCCCGACGCGAAGTTCGGTGGTGTCCCAGGGCATGTTCGGGTGGTTCCATGCGATCCACGCCAGCTTCTCGCCGTCCGGTGAAGGAGTGGGGAACGCCACGAACTGGCTGCCCGACACGATGACCCGAACGAGGCTTTCGTCTTCGGCTGCAGACCCGTCGAGCGGGACGCCGACGATCGCGCGGGTGATGCCTGTCGAGGGTGTCGACGGATCGGCGTGTTCTTCGCGCACGCACCACACTTCGCGGCCATCGGGCGACAGCACCGGATCGGCGTACCGCAACGCAGCCGGGTCCGCCGGATTCGGTGTCAACGGCCGCGGCTCCGAGTCACCACTAGCGAGGTAGTAGATGCGCTGATCCGACCACTCGGTGAACAGCAAGCCGTCGGCCAGCGGCAAAAAGCTCAAGCCGCCGTACTCATGCACCCGGGTGCGCGCATTCCACGGAGCGGGCAGCAGATCACCGCGTTCGGCCGACACGATGACCTGGCGGCCACCCTCGGCCGGCCGGCCCTCGAGCCACCAGACGTCGGGCGGGGCGCCTGCGGTCGCGCTGTCGACGAGAACGGGAAAGCCGAGCCGGACGGCGCCTTTGGCGACGTCGGCGGCAGTGATCGGTGAGGGCCAGGAGCCGTAGGGCAGGACCTGCGGTGTGTCGCTCATCGGCTCATTCTGGCAGTTCGGTCGAGTCGGCGGTCGAACGGGCGATCGCTTCGGGGGAGACCCTGCGTACCCTGATCAGGTGTCCACGTCCCAGCAGCAGCCGCCGCGCACGTATCAGGTGCGTACCTACGGCTGCCAGATGAACGTGCACGATTCGGAGCGGCTGGCGGGTCTGCTCGAGGTGTCCGGATACATCAAGGCGGACGCCGATGAGCTGGCGGACGTCGTGGTGTTCAACACCTGTGCGGTGCGGGAGAACGCCGACAACAAGCTCTACGGCAACCTAGGGCAGCTCTACTCGTCGAAGCTGCTGAAGCCCGGCATGCAGATCGCCGTCGGAGGTTGCCTCGCGCAGAAGGACCGCGGTGAGATCGTTCGGCGGGCGCCTTGGGTCGATGTCGTGTTCGGTACCCACAATGTCGGGTCGTTGCCGGTGCTGCTCGAGCGAGCTCGGGTGGCCGAAGAGGCACAGGTCGAGATCCTCGAATCGCTTGAGGTCTTTCCGTCGACACTGCCGTCGCGACGTGAGTCGGTCTACGCGGCATGGGTCGCGATCAGCGTCGGCTGCAACAACACGTGCACGTTCTGCATCGTGCCGAGCTTGCGAGGTACCGAGAAGGACCGGCGGCCAGGCGACATCCTGCTGGAGATCGAGACACTCGTCAGCGACGGTGTCATCGAGGTCACGCTGCTCGGCCAGAACGTGAACTCCTACGGCGTCGAGTTCGGCGACCCGCTCGCCTTTTCGAAGCTGCTGCGCGCGTGCGGTTCCATCGACGGTCTCGAACGCGTTCGATTCACCTCGCCGCATCCGCGCGATTTCACCGACGACGTGATCGACGCGATGGCGAGCACGCACAACGTGATGCCGCAGTTGCACATGCCGTTGCAGTCGGGATCCGACGACGTGTTGCGGCGGATGCGTCGTTCATACCGGCGCGAGAAGTACCTCGGCATCATCGATCGCGTGCGCGCTGCGATGCCCGACGCCGCGATTACGACTGACATCATCATCGGCTTTCCCGGCGAGACTGACGAAGACTTCGAGCAAACGCTGGACGTCGTGAAGCGGGCGCGGTTCGCGAATTGCTACACCTTCCAGTACTCCAAGCGACCAGGCACGCCGGCCGCCGACATGGACGGTCAGATCCCGCCTTCGGTTGTGCGCGAGCGTTACGAGCAGCTGGTCGCTGTCGCTGACGAGGTCGCATGGGATTCGGCCAAGCAGCAGGTCGGTCGTGTTGTCGACGTTCTTGTCGCCGAGGGTGAGGGACGCAAGGACGATCAGACGCATCGCATGAGCGGCCGCGCGGCCGACAACCGGCTGGTGCACTTCGTTGCTGCGGATGCCCGACCGGGTGACATCGTCGCGGCTCCGCCGCGACCGGGTGACATGGTCAGCGTCGAGGTCACGTACGCAGCTCCGCACCACCTGGTCGCTGACGTCGTTCACGGCGTGCGCCGTACGCGAGCAGGCGATGCGTGGGAAGCGCGGCAAGAGGCTGGCCCACGCCCGCCTGTCGGCGTCCCGCTCGGAATGCCTGCGTTGCCGCCTGCCCGCTGACGGAACCGTGTTCGACCTTCTACTGTCCTTGGCCGCGGAAGAACGGACCTGTGCTGCGGGTTGGGCCTGATGTGACCACCCTCGAGAACGTCCCGCTTTCCGTGCTCGACCTCGCGCCCGTCCCGACCGGATCGAGCGTCGGAGAGGCGCTTCGCAGCACGATCGCGCTGGCGCAGCGGGTCGAACAGCTCGGCTTCGTGCGCTTCTGGGTCGCCGAGCATCACAACATGCCGGGCATCGCGAGTTCGTCGCCGGCAGTGCTCATCGGCCACATCGCCGAAGCCACCAGCACGTTGCGCGTCGGGTCGGGCGGCGTCATGTTGCCGAACCACTCCTCGCTCGTGGTCGCCGAACAGTTCGGCATGCTCGACGCGCTGCACCCTGGACGCATCGATCTCGGCATCGGTCGAGCGCCGGGTAGCGACCAACTCACTGCACTGGCGCTGCGTCGCTCATCAGAGGCGCTGGGCGCCGACGACTTCCCGTCGCAGCTGACGAATCTGCTCAACTACTTCCGCAACGATTGGCCTGATGGCCATCCGTTTGCAGCCATCACCGCAGTGCCCGGCGCGGGTGCAAATCCTGACGTTTGGCTGCTCGGATCGAGCGACTACAGCGCGCAGGTGGCCGCGATGCTCGGGTTGCCGTTCGCGTTCGCCCATCACTTCAGTCCGGCCAACACACTGCCCGCGCTTGCCCTGTACCGCAGTCTGTTTCAGCCGTCACCGACATTGGATCGTCCGCACGCGATGATCGCTGTCGAGCGTGACATGTGCCGAGACGGACGACGAGGCGCACCGTCTTGCAGCACCTGCGGCGTTGTCGTTCCTGCGGGTCAGAACCGGGCGAGCTTCGACGCTGCCGTCGCCCGAAGAGACCGCGGCGTACACCTACACGCAGGAAGAGCGCGCCTTCGTCGTGAACCGTATCGCGACGCAGGTCATCGGTTCTCCGGACACGGTTCGCGACCGCCTGACCGCGCTGCTCGATGACACCGAGGCTGACGAGCTGATGATCACGACGACCACGTTCGATCCGGCCGACCGGACGCGCTCGTTCGAGCTCGTTGCCGACCTCGCCAAGCTGACATCTCGCGGCGCGTAGCGCATCAAGTAACGCCGAGTGGGGCCAAACGCAGCGTCCGCCTCGGCGTGTCGCGTGCGTTTGACCCCACTCGTGGTGCGCAACGTGTTCGAACGGGCTACCTCGGTGCGAGAACCCCCTGTGGCCACACCGATTCGGTGATCATGTTGCCTGCGATCGACACCGTCAGCGCACGCGATCCATCCGCCGCCCACAGGTCGTAGGTGCCGGCCGCGAGGCCGTAGTACACGGCCGCGTACGCCGTCCCGCCGGGGTAGTGGCGAGGATGCACGGCAACGTGCCGCCGGCGGTCAGGTTCGCCGTCCGGGCTGATCTCTATCTCTGCACCGACCAGGTCGGCCGATGTGTACAGCACCAGCGCGCCGAAGTCGTCACCGATATCGAGCACCGTCGGTCCCTGTCCGGCCACGTGATTGTGGCCGGACAGGTGCTCGCCGTGTACATGACCGTGGTCGTGACGGTGGCTGTGAACGTCGTCGTGACCATGGTCATGGTCGTGATGGGCGTGGCCGGTCATGCTAGGCCGCGCTGTATCCGTCGTGCGGCGTGTTGAGGTACGGGAACACTTGCTGCGTCGGCGTCGCGGTCGTGCCGTCGTCGACCAGGCTGGTTGCGGCGTCCGGCGTGAACGACTTGTCGACGAGCGGGATCAGCAGACCCGCGATCGCCCGCAACTCGATGGTCACCACGTCGTCGGTCACCCGGCGACCGTTCGGGAATCCTGCCGGGTCTCCACCTGCAAGACCGGCCGGGCTGGCCTTGGCGAACGGTGTGGCCGGGATGGCCAGGTTCAGGCGCAGCATGTCCGCGACAACCTTGCCGGTGTAGTTCTGGAAGCCAGGGACGACGCCCGACGGGATACCGGTACCCAAGATCGCGACCAGGTCGGCGCGCGGCTTGGTGTAGGCGGCGAGGTTCTTGAACACGCCGGGGTAGAGGACCGGCAGCAGGCCGGCAACCTCGGGGTGCAAGAAGGACGCCGCGTAGTCCGAGTCGTTCGACGGCTTGCTGTGGTTCCAGTCGTCCTTCGAACCCATCGGGATGACGACCTCGTTGATGAGCGGGTTGCCGAGACGGGAGACCTGCTCCCAACCGCCGAGGTTCTGCGCCGAAGCGCCGGGGCCCTCGTAGACGTGAGTGCGCTGACGGCTCGCCGTCGTCCAGATGCCGACGACCGACTTCAGGCTTGCCGGGTCGGTCGGCGTCTTGCCGTCGACCGTGAGATCGCTGAGCGGAACCCGCATCGCGATGCTGTGCACGTTCGCGCCGACCAGTGAGTTGACGCCGGTGCCAGCCGGAGTCGGGATCACGTGCAACTCCTGGAACGGACGCAGGTCGAGCAGGTCGAACACCGAGCCGAGGTCGACGTGGAACGCGTCGGCCCGCTGGCCGGCGAAGAACGTCCGGTTGCCGATGCCGTGCACGCACTGCGCGGCGAGGTGCTCGTAGTTCGGGGTCGAGCGCGGACCGATGTTGCAGGGCGGCACGGTCGAGGTTCGCGCCGAGCTGCACAGTGTTACCGCCCCGCGTCGTGCGCGTCACCGAGTAGTACTGGCGACGGTTGAAGTGCGGGTCGAAGACCGAGGTGATCTGACCGGTGTTGTAGAGGAACGTCTTCTTGTTGAACACGACGGTGTGGAAGCGGAAGCCGTAGGTGATGTCGGCCTGCGCGTCGCCGCGGTTGGAGATGTGAATCTCGTAGAGAACGTCGTCGCCGAACTCGAAGAAGTTCGGGCCGCCGTCGGGGAGCTGCGATGGAACGTAGTTGGCGATGATCGTCGCGAACCCGGGCTTGTCCGGGCTGACGAACGCGTAGAGGTCTGAACTGTCGGCCACCGGGTCCTTGGAGATCTCCGGTGCTTCACGGTGAGAAGACATGCGACACCTTCTGTGCTCGCGGTTTATGGGTGAGTTTGAAGCGACGAACAGGTGAACGAGCGATGACTGCTCGAGTGCTCAGAGCTGGGTGAGCTTGGCCAACTTGCGGGCCAGCGCCTTGTCGGTGATGTGCACTTCGCGCTCACCGCGCATCACGGTGATGCTGCCTGCCTTGGCGTCCTTCACGAACGCGACGACCGAACCGTCGGGCGCCGGACTGCCGTCGTCGGACGGCGATTGCGAGGCGGCGGTTGCCACCCCGGGGACCATCACGGCCACGGTTGCCGCTGCGGCTGTAACGCCAGCACCGCGGATGAAGGCCCTTCTGGTGTGCTCTGCCATGGTGAAGCTCCTTCGGAAGCGTCCTGGGCGAGTCCTGCCGGCTCGCCTGTGGTGACTCGGACTGTCTTCGTTGCCACCAGGCGTGTTGGTTCACTCGGTCCAGTCGCACGCAGTTGAGGCAGTTCGCTTTTCGAGTTCGCCCGCGTTTAAGGTCAGCGAGTGACCGACTGGACGACGACCGGCGCATCGCTCGCCACCGCAGTCGGCACGTTGGTGCTCGGCGTCGCGACGTTTGCCTCCGTGCGATCGGCAAATCGAGCAGCGCGGACGGCGGAGCGAGCCCTCATGGAGGGCCTGCGTCCGCTCCTCGTTGCGTCACGGCTGCAGGATCCGCCGGAGAAGATTGGGTTCGTCGACCAGCATTGGGTGCGCGTCGATGGCGGCCACGGGTCGGTTGAGGTGACCGACAGCGTCATCTACCTGGCGATTGCGTTGCGCAACGTCGGCCGGGGGATGGCGGTGCTGCACGGTTGGTTCGCGACTCGCGGCATGGTCGCGTCGACCGATCGACCTGACCACGCCCCGGTCGACGATTTTCGCCGGCTGACGCGCGACCTTTACATCCCACCGGGTGATCTGGGCTTCTGGCAAGGGGCGCTACGCGACCCCACGGACCCCGTTTTCGAGGAGCTGGGAGCGACCGCGATGTCTGGCGGGCCCGTCACTGTCGAGCTGCTCTACGGCGACCAAGAAGGCGGCCAGCGTGCGATTTCCCGGTTCTCACTGATCCCGCACGACACCGACGGAAACCGGATGTGGCTGGCCGTCGTGTCAAGGCATTGGCATCTCGATCGCCGGGCGCCCAGATAAGCCCTAGCGAGCTGGGCGCTCACTTTGGGCGAGCCACTCGCGCTGAGTGGCGAGTTGTGCCTCGAGGTCGCTGACCTCGGCTGCCTTGCCCGCCTGCTTCGCCCGGGCGATCTTCTTCTCCAGCTTCTCAACGGATTCGCGCAACCTGATCGCGAGCGGCGACGACGACAGTGACGTCTCGCGCCATCGATCTTCGGACGCCGTCTTGAGGCGCTCGGCGACTGCGTCGAGACGGCGATCGAAATCGGCGCCGACTTCACGCGGTGCCCGACCGGTCGCCGTCCAACGCGTTTGAATGTCACGCAGTTTTGCTTGCGCAGCAGGCAGATCGGTGGACGGATCGATGGCTTCGGCCTCGGCGAGCAACGCCTCTTTGGCTTGCTGGTTCGTGCGGAACTCGGCTTCGCGTTCTTCGAGGGCGGCTGTTCGCCGGGTGAAGAAGGTGTCCTGGGCGGCGCGGAAGCGCTGCCACAGTGCTTCGTCGACGTCCTTCGACGCCCTCGCGGCCGCTTTCCATTGCGACATGAGCGACTTGTAGCGGTTCGCTGTCGGCGTCCACTCAGTCGACCCCGCAAGTGACTCGGCCTCAGTGGCGAGCTTCTCCTTGTAAGCGACCGCTTCCTTGCGTTGTTCGTCGAGCGTCGCGAAGTGCGCGCCGCGCCGGCGACCGAACTCGGCTCGGGCCGCGGAGACGCGCTTCCACAACTCGGCGTCGATCTTGCGGTCGACGCCTTTGATCTCTTTCCAGTCTTCGACGATTGCGCGCAGCCGATCACCGGACGGCTTCCACTGGGTGCTTTGCGCGAGCTTTTCTGCTTCCTCGGCGAGAGCCTTCTTGGCGTCGACTGCTTGGGTCGCGGCTGCGGCCTTGGCGGCCCGCTCTTCGGAGCGCTTGGCCTCGGCCGTAGCGAGCAGCGTGCAGAGTCGAGCGTCCAAAGTCGTCAGATCGCCGACCGCATTCGCGGTAGGCAGTGATGCGCGCAGCTTGGTGACCGCGACCACTGTCGACGACGCCGATGCGGCACCCGACGCGAGCCGGGTCTCGAGCAGGCCGACCTCGGTCGCCAAGTCGTCGTAGCGCCGGATGAAATGCGCCAGCCCCTCTTCAGGGGTACCGGCCTGCCACGACCCGACTGCGCGCTCGCCCTCATCGGCGGTGCGGACGTAGACGGTGCCGTCTTCGGCGATCCGGCCCCACGCGGTGCTGGTGACCATCGTGCTCCTTGCTCGGTCGGGTGCATTCGTGCGCCCGATGTGCCCATCTTGCCTTTAACGATGTGCCGCGGTGCACGCGCCCGCGCCGCGGATCGTCACCGATCGGCCATCTAGGGTGCATGTCGTGACCCGGCCGGCAATCTCCGCGGTGGCATTCTGCCCCCATCCGCCGCTCCTGCGGCCCGGGATTGCCACCGGAAGCGAAATTGAGACGCAGTCGTTGCGTTTGGCGTGCAATACAGCCGTCGAACGGCTGATTGACGCGAGTCCAAGCCAGTTGCTGGTGCTGGGAGCCGATGGGCCCCTCGTCGACTGGCAAGGCTTCGCGCCCGGCCTGATCGACCCCGACCGACCTGCCATGCCGCTATCGCTGCTGGTCGGAGCATGGCTGCTCTCCGGGCGATCGCTTGCCGCTGCGCCGATGTACCTCGCAATCAACCCGGACGGCGAGCCGGTGACCCCATGGCCCGATCTGCCCGAATCGACCGGCGTCCTGGTCATGGGCGACGGCAGCGCCCGACGCAGCCGCAAAGCTCCGGGGTATCTCGACGATCGGGCAGAGGCCTTCGATGCGACGGTCGTCAAAGCGCTTGCCGATGGCTCGCCACAGTCGCTAGCGGCGATCGACCTCGAACTTGCGCACCAGCTGCTGGCTGCGGGTGCACCTGCATGGAAAGCCGCAGCGAAACTGCTCGGTGACAGCACCTGGCGCGCCGAGGTTCGCTACGCCGACGCGCCCTACGGCGTTATGTACACGGTCGCTTCGTGGCTGCCGGCATGAAGCTCGTCGTCGTTCTTGGCCCGACCGCCGCGGGCAAGTCGCAGCTCGGCATCGAGCTCGCGCATCGCCTGAACGGTGAAGTCGTGAACGCCGACTCGATGCAGCTGTACCAGGGCATGGACGTCGGAACGGCGAAGCTTGCGTACGACGAGCGGCAGGGCGTCGTCCATCATCTGCTTGATATCTGGCCCGTCACGCGCACCGCGAGCGTTGCCGACTACCAGACGCACGCGAGGGCGGCGATCGACGACATCGCCGCGAGGGGCCGCACGCCAATCCTCGTGGGTGGTTCCGGTCTGTACATCCGCGCGGTCATCGACGACATGCGCTTTCCAGGCACGGACGCCGATGTGCGCGCGAGTCTCGAAGCCGAACTCTTAGTTGTCGGCGCGCCGGAAATGCATGCGCGGCTGGCCGCGATCGATGCCGCGACTGCGGCGACGATGTTGCCGACCAACGGCCGCAAGATCGTCCGTGCACTCGAGGTCGCGGCGATCGGTGGTGGGTCGTTCACCGGCATGATGCCTGCGTACGAATCGGTCTACGACGCGGTGCTGATCGGCGTCGACCGGCCGACCGCCGAGCTCGACGAGCGGCTGACGCAGCGGGTCGACTGGATGTGGGAGCACCGTTTCGTCGAGGAAGTCCGCGGCTTGGCCGAGCACAGCGGGCTGCGCGAGGGCGTGACGGCGCGCCGCGCGCTGGGCTACAAGCAGGTGCTCGCGATGCTCGATGGCGAGACCTCAGAGGACGAGGCCCGCGCCCGAACCGTGCAGGCAACGAAACGGTTCGTGCGCCGGCAGCGCTCATGGTTTCGGCCCGACCCGCGCATTCATTGGCTCACGGCTGGACCCGACCTGACCGAACAAGCCTTCGCAGTCGCTACCTCGTCTTGAGGTGCTGATCCTTGACGCGGTGCAACAGCCAGTCGTCGCCGGTGTTGATCAGTGCGTAGCGCACGTTGGACTGCTGACCATGCAGGGTAAAGACGAAGCGCCGCTCGTTCGCGTCGTGTTGCTCCCACCAACCGGTGTCGGCGATCGACTTCTCGGCGTCGGTGTAGGTGAGGTGCTCGATCTCGTGATCGGGCACCGGGACGGCTAACCGATCGTGGGAGGAATCATCAGGCAGACCTCGGGGTAGGGCCCAAGAGCGGAGCACTCCGTCGACCTCAAGACGCAGGTCGTAGTGATGGCGTGGCTTGTGGTGCTCATGCAGGACGAACGCCGGTCGCTGCGACGGGCCGGTCACTGACATACAGTTGAACTCGCAATCAATCGCAACAGGGCGGGAGGATGCTGTGCCCATCGTCAACGACAGGAACGCCAAGATCGTTGAGGAGTTCCGCGCGAACGCCGGCCGGGTGGGCGGGTACTTCGCCAACCAGCCGCTCGCGTTGCTCCACTATGTCGGGCGCAAGAGCGGCGAGGAGTACTTGGCGCCGGCCGCCTACCTGGCCGCTGACGGCGACCCGAGCACCATCTACGTTTTCGCATCCGCGGGTGGTCGTCCCGAAGACCCGCAGTGGTACCGCAACGTGACGGCCACCGGAAAGGCGACTGTCGAGGTCGGCACCGAGACTTACCCGGTGACTGTCACCGAACTGAAGGGTGCCGAACGCGACCGCATCTACGCCGAGCAGGCCCGGCGAAATCCCGGGTTCGCCGAGTACGAGCGCAAGCTCACGGGGATCCGTACGATCCCGGTGCTTGCCCTAAGCCGAGCCGCCTGACCTACCACCGACGCTGCATACCGCCGTACCAGCGGGCACCGTGCCAGTAGTGCCGGCGGTAGCGGATGCCGAACAGCAGCCGGCTCGCGATGATCACTAGCGCAACGATCGCGATGATCGGCAGCAGGTTCAGGATCACGAAGATCACGGAGACGATGAAGACCGCGGCGAACAATGGCGCCGCGATCCACTCGAAGCGAAGGCCTCGAGACGGACGCCGGGTGGCGCCCGTCTCGTCGCCGCGCCGGGGGAGATCTGCGAACAGCACGTCGAGATCTCTTCCGGTCCGTGCAGTGAGCGCGAGTTCGGTGCGCTCCTCGTGCTCGACCTGAGTGAGCCTGCCTTCAGCGAAATGGCTTGCCAGCGAGGAAATAGCGGCCTCGCGTTCGGCGTCCCCGATGCGCAGCGCGGCGCTCACGACGTCGGCCGTCGGCTCGTCTTCGGCGAGCAGCCGGTACATCGCGCGACGCGCGTCCGTCAGCACCTTCTCGGCCTGCGCGACCTGGTCGTGCGTGCCGGCGGTCGCCACTTGGATGGTCGCCGCGATCAACTGCCCGACCAGGCTCTTGAGCCCCCGGCTGCGTCGTCGGCCTCATCGGCCATGTCCTCCCACGGGGCACGACGGCCCGCAGATGCGCGCTCGACCTCTGCCCTCCCGGCGTCCGTCAAAGAGAAGGTGCGCCTGCCGTCTTCTTCCGAGACGGTGACCAGACCTTCGTCCTGCAGCTGCTGAAGCGTCGGGTAGACCGAGCCGGGGCTGGGCCGCCACACGCCGCCGCTGCGCGAGCCGAGCTCGGTGATGATCTGGTAGCCGTGCATCGGCTGCTCGGCCAGCAGCGTCAACACGGCGAGCCGGACGTCGCCGCGCCGGGGCCTTGGTCGACCGCCGCCCGCGAACCACGGACCGGGAAACGGCGGGCCGCCGAAACCCCACGGTCCGCGACCGCGGCCGTGGTGGCCGGGGCCGGGCCAGCGATCGCCGCGTGGGCCATCGGCTCGGGTCCAGGGCTCTTCTTGCGTTGCGCCATGGGCGGCCGCCGCGGTCGCCTCGGCGATGTGGGCGTGCATCATCTTGCGAAGCCGGGCCTGGTGGGCGCCCGCCAACATTGCGCCGGCGCGCTCGTGCGCGGCCTTGCGCCAGTCCTCCTTGGTCCAGCCGTTCTTGTTCCACGCGGCTTTGGTGAAGCTGGCCCGAAAGCCGGGCCAGTCTTCTGCTGTGATTTCCATCGTGAACCTCCTACGTTCGTACGTATGACTATCACGATATATCGCGAGCGCGTCTTGTCAAGTCCGGATGGGAGGGCCACAGCCTGTGCGTTTGCTGCCCCTGGAGGGCGGCAACTGCACCGGCTGTCGGGGTGAGTGTTCGCCGATTCGCCCAAAACCCCGCGGACCGCAACACGCGCCCGACAAACTGGACGATTACCGCCCTCGGAGGGCAGCAACCGTCTGTTTTGCGGTTGCGCATCGGTAACCAGCCAGTTACCGTAACCTTTCGGTTACCGAGTTGGAGGAGCGGCGCAGTGGTGCAGATTCCTGCGGCCGGTGACCCGTTCGAGGCACTGGGCGATCCGAACCGGCGCGAGATCCTGCGACTGCTCAGCAGCGGCGACAAGCCGGTACAGGCGATCGCGGCCGCGTTGCCGATCAGCAGGCCGGCGGTGTCACGGCACCTGCGCCTGTTGAAGGGCGCCGGCCTAGTCGCGGAACGCGCGCAAGGGACCCGCCGGATCTATCACCTGCAGGCCGAAGGAGCGCACGCCGTCCAGGCTTATCTCGAAGGCATTTGGGGTGACGCCGCGACCCGGTTTCGGTTGGTCGCCGAGAACACCGACCGGACGCCGGGCCGATGAGCGAGCCGCTTCGCATCACCTTCGATGTCGCGTGCTCGGTCGAGCACGCGTTCGCCGTGTGGACGTCCGGCATTGACGCGTGGTGGCCGCGCGACCACACGGTGACCGCCGAGCCCGGCCTGGTCGTCGTCCTGCAAAGCGGCGTCGGCGGACGAATCTACGAGCGGACGGCCGACGGCGCCGAGCATGACTGGGGTGAGGTGACCGCATGGGATCCGCCGATGCTGCTCGGCTACCAGTGGCACCTCGGGCAAGATCCTGCGGACGCGACCGAAGTCGAGGTGCGCTTCGTTCCGCTCGGCGAGGCCGCAACGCGGATCGATGTCGAGCACCGTGGCTGGGACACGCCTCGGGTCTCGCGCGGAGGTGTTGCGCAACCGCAACCGCCTCGGCTGGGACGCATTTCTCGCGCACTACATACCTGCTGCTGCGGAAGGAGTCGCTTGATGGCGACGGGTTCGAAGGCCGATCCGTGGGTGCTCAAGACACCGCCCGGCACCTCGGAGTACACGATGTACAAGGACGACGAGGCCGACCCGCCGGCACTCGTCTGCCAGGTCGGATCGACCACGTTGAAGTACCAACTGCGCGCGATCGACGACCTCGTTGCATGGCTGCGCGAGCAGGGTGCCTGGGTGCACCTCGGAGCAGCAGACGAACAAAAGCCCGCTGCAGAAGGCACTGTCGAGGCATGGGGCCGCTCTGACGAGAATCCGGTCGGCGGCTGGTACGGCTTGCGGAAGGGCTATCGCGGCCGCTTCGGCATGTACCTGCCCCCGCTACTCGAGGCACTCGGCCTCGCCGAACTCACGCACGACCCGCGCAACAACAGGATGCGAGCAATCTGATGAACACGAGGGTCATCCGCTACACGACACATCCCGAACACGCCGACGAGAACGCCCGACTGATCCGTGCCGTGTTCGCGGCGCTTGCCGACGCGAAGCCCGAGGGTGTGCACTACGCCGCGTTCCGGTTGGACGACGGTGTCAGCTTCATGCATGTCGTGACGTTGGACGGCGAGACGAACCCGCTCAACGATGTGCCGGCATTCAAGAGTTCCAGGCAACATCATGAATCGGGTTGTCGCGCCGCCTATTCACTGGCTGTGACAAGTGTCGTCGGCAACTACGAGTGCTGCCTGTCCCGGCTAACCCTCGGGCGGCGAGGATGGCGATGCCCGCATGCGCGAAATCATCACCAGGGACGACGTCATCAGGCTCGGCCAATTCCTGAAGCTGGCGGACGTCGTGGCGGCCGGATCGGACGCCAAGATGCTGCTCGCCGAGGGTGCCGTCAGGGTCAACGGGGAGCCGGAGACGCGCCGCGGCCGGCAACTGGTGAAGGGCGACGTCGTCACGGTGGGGCAGCAGCAGTTGCGCGTCGGCTAGGGGCCGACCGACGCCAGCCCCTCGGCGTCCGGTTAAGGACGACGCGATGACTGCGACGAGCCGTACCATCGCCACTGTGGACAGCATCGCTTTCGTCAAGGGCCACGGCACCTGCAACGACTTCGTGCTGCTTCCCGACGCCGACGGAACGCTCGACCTGACCGCCGAACTCGCGATTGCCCTGTGCGACCGGCGGCGCGGTATCGGGGCTGACGGCGTCTTGCGGGTCGTCAAGGCGACGCGCCGATCCCGACGCGACGACCATGGCCGACCAGGCGACCTGGTTCATGGACTACCGCAACGCCGACGGCAGCTTGTCCGAGACGTGCGGCAACGGGTTGCGGGTGTTCGCGCGCTACTTGGTCGATGCGGGCCTGTCGGATCCGGGCCAATTCGCGATCGCGACCCGCGGTGGGATCGTCACCGTGTGGGCGGACGTCGACGGCGACGTGACTGTCGACATGGGCGCGCCCACGATCTCGTCCGGCGCCACCGCCGTCGTGGGTGGCCAGGTCTTCGAGGGCGTCGCCGTGTCGATGGGCAATCCGCACCTGGTCTGCGTCACCGACACCGACGTCGCATCGCTGGATCTCACAACGATGCCGGACGTCGATGTGCTCGCGTTTCCCGAAGGCGTCAACGTCGAGTTCGTCAACATCGTCGGCGAACGCCACGCCGTCATGCGGGTGCACGAACGCGGCTCGGGGGAGACGCAGTCGTGCGGCAGCGGCGCCTGTGCGGTGGTCGCAGCGTTGGCGGCCATCGACGGCACGACGACTGGTGAGTTCGTCGTCGACGTACCGGGCGGTCGGCTGACCGTCTCCTTTGACGATGCCGGCCATCTGTTGTTGCGCGGCCCCGCAGTGCTGGTCGCTGAAGGCAGTTTTCGCGTTGGGGCTGGTAGACATCCACCGGTCAGCCCGGCACCTGTCTACCAGCTGCGAAAGGTCTATTCGGGTTGGGTTTCCATCGGGATGTCGCGCATGCCGCGGAGCGGTGAGAAGAACACCCAGAATGGCGCAATCTGCGAGCACGCTGCGGCGATCCACAGGGCGTCGCGCAGACCCACCGAGGTCGCTAGCCAGCCGCCGAGCAAGCCGCCGATGGGCTGGGTTCCCCAGACCAGGAAGCGCATCGTTGCGTTCATCCGCCCGAGCAGCGGACGTGGACACAGGGCTTGCCGGAAGCTCACCTGCGCGACGTTGTAAACGGTGGCGCCGACCGACCCGGCGAACAACGCGATGCCGGCGAACACGAGGCGGGCGTCGTGATGGGTCAGCGGTAACAGCAGTTCTGGCGGTGCGAAGATCAGCGCGCTGACCCAGATCAGCCGGGCCTGACCCACCTTGCGCATCAAGAAGCCGCTGCACAGCGCTCCGACAAGCCGCCGACCGAGCCGATCGAAAACAGCAAACCGATGCCGCCGGCCGACAGGTGCACGGTGCGGCACGAAGAACACGATCATGACCGCGTAGGCGGCGCTGTTGAACAGGTTCGACGTGCCGGTGCAACCGGCGATCTTGCGCAGGATCGGATTGCCCAACACGAACCGCAGGCCCTCGCCGATCTCCTTGCCCAGATGCCGTTGTGGCGGCTTGACCGGTCGTCGTTCGGGTGCGCGGATCGCAGTGACCCAACCCCCCGACCACAAAAGCTGATCGCGTCGACGAGCACTGCGTAGGGCGCGGTGATCGCCTGCACGAGAAAGCCACCGATGCTGGGTCCGGCTACAGCGGCAACGCCTTGGGTCGCCTCGAGCTTCGCGTTGCCCTCGACGAGTTCTTCGTTGGTCACGAGCTCGGGCAGGTAACTCTGGTACGCGACGTCGAAGAAGACCGTCAGCACGCCGGTGAGCAGCGCGACGACGAACAGCTGGCCGATAGTCAGGCGATGCATCAGCGCGGCTATCGGCACGCTTCCGAGCACCAGCGCCCGCCCGACATCGCCGGCGATCAGGATCGGTCGGCGCCGGACCCGGTCACACCACGCACCGGCCGGCAGCCCGACCAGCAGGAAGGCCGCCGTCTCACACGCGGCGAGCACACCGACCTCGAACGCGGTGGCGTGCAGCGTCTTCACCGCCACGAGGGGCAGCGCCAGCATGCTGACCTGCGAGCCGATCTGGCTGACCGCGTCGCCGATCCACAGGCGCCGGAAGTCCCGGTGGTGAAACAGGCTGCGTTTGCGGCGCGTGCAGGCTCCTCGGGGCTCTCGCCTGCGGGTTCCGTCACGCCGTCGAGCTTGGTATGACTGATTGGGAATTGTCAATCAGTTCAGTTACACTCGCTCCATGCCGCTGCAATCGGAGGGCCGGCGCCCGGCGACGTTGCAGGAGATGCGCGCGCTCGCGTCGCCGATCCGGCTGCGAATCATGCGGTTGGTGCTCGACCACGCCCTGACCAACAAGGAAATCGCCGACCTGCTGCGGCTGCCGCCGGCGAACACCCTGCACCACGTGCGCACGCTGGTCGATGCAGGCTTCCTGGTCGCCGAGCCGGTGCGCCGCGGCACCCGCGGATCGCGCGAGCGGCCGTACCGGGCGACCCGGCTGTCGTGGCGGATCGACACCGCGGAGGTCGATCCCGCTGGCCTGGTCAAACGTGCCTCGCTGCAGGCGTTCTTGGCCGAAATCGACGACATCCCCCCGTCGACGCCGTTCTCCACCACGCGTCTTGGGTTGCGACTGTCGGCCGAGCGAAAGGACGAGTTGCTCGCGCGGCTGGGTGACGTCCTCGACGAGTTCGAGAAGCTGCCACGTGAGCCGGGGTGAGGCGAGGCCTTCGCCGTGTTCGTGGCCGTCTACCCGCGCGGATCGGCCGTGTCGTGATCACGGCTTCGTGCCGGTAGCGAAACCGCTTCGCAGCGTGCTGGCCGCGCGTGCGACCATCGAAGGGATGACGAAACCTCAGAACATCAAGACCAGCGCGGACGACGACAGCTTCGCCGCGCTCCGCAGATGACGCAACCGACCGCGTCGCCTACCTTGACGCGACAGCTTCGACGCCGACAACTTTCGACCGCGACAGCTTCGACGGTGATCAGTTCGACCGCGAAGACCGGCAGGCGCTGCGCCGGGTCGCCGGGCTCGTCGACCGAACTCCAGACGTCACCGAGGTCGAGTACCGGCAGCTGCGCCTCGAGCGCGTGGTGCTCGTCGGCGTCTGGACCGAGGGCACGCTGCGCGACGCCGAGAACTCCCTGATCGAGCTGAAGCTGCTCGCCGAGACGGCCGGGTTCTGAAGTGCTCGACGGGATCATCCAGCGTCGCGACAAGCCCGACCCGGCCACCTACATCGGCTCGGGCAAGGCCAAGGAGCTGCGCGACATCGTGCTCGTCGACCGGCGCCGACACGGTGATCTGCGACGGCGAGCTCGCGCCCGGTCAGCTGCGCCAGCTGGAAGAAGTCGTCAAGGTCAAGGTCGTCGACCGCACCGCGTCTGATCCTCGACATCTTCGCGCAGCACGCCCGCAGCAAAGAGGGCAAGGCGCAGGTCGAGCTGGCCCAGATGACCTACCTGCTGCCGCGACTTCGCGGTTGGGGTGAGTCGCTGTCGCGCCAGGCCGGTGGTCAGGCGGCCGGTGGTGTCGGTATCGGTGGCCGCGGTCCTGGTGAGACGAAGATCGAAACCGATCGGCGTCGCATCCGCGCGCGCATGGCGAAGCTGCGGCGCGAGATCGCCGACATGTCGACCGCGCGCGACGTGAAGCGGCAAGAGCGCAAGCGCGGCGAGGTGCCGTCGGTCGCGATCGCCGGCTACACGAACGCCGGCAAGTCGTCGCTGCTCAACCGGCTGACCGGCGCGGGCGTGCTCGTCGAGAACCAGCTGTTCGCGCACCCTCGACCCGACTGTGCGGCGTGCCAGACCTCCGACGGCCGCGCGTTCACCTTGACCGACACGGTCGGTTTCGTGCGACACCTGCCGCACCAGCTGGTCGAGGCGTTTCGGTCGACGCTGGAAGAAGTCGCGCAGGCCGACCTCATCGTTCATGTGGTCGACGGCTCCGACACCGACCCGTTCGCCGCAACTGGTCGCCGTCCGCGAAGTGTTGAAAGACATCGACGCGCAGGACGGTTCCCGAACTTGTCGTGATCAACAAGGTCGATGTCGCCGATCCTGAGATCGTCGATGCGGTCACGCGCGCGGAGCACGTCGCGGCAATCGCGTCGTGGCGATCTCGGCGCGCACCGGTGCGCGGCATCGCCGAGCTGATTGCGGCGCTCGACGAGACTGGTTCCGCGCATCGACGTATGCATCGACGTGCTCGTGCCGTTCGCCGACGGCCGGCTGGTGGCCCGCATTCACGAGCTCGGCGAGGTCCTGACCGAAGAGCACACCGGCGACGGCACCCACATCACCGCGAAGGTGCCGCGCCGGGTTGCGGGCGAGCTGTCCGCCTACGCGATTGCCGGAGTCACCGAAGCCTGAGTGCGGTCCGAATGCCTCGTGGCATCGGGATAAGTTGACCGCCGCTTAGCGATTCGCCGGAGTGGCCAGTCGCGGTGCGAACATCCTCAACTGCTTGATGCTGTTACGGCCTTGGCCCATGTGGCGCGATGGGTGCGGCTGGTGGACGCATGACGACAACAGAGCACCCGACAGACCATCACCCCAATGACTCAACAACTGAAACGGCGAGGGTGCGGGGGGAGGCGTTGGCGGCGAGGGTCAAGACTCTCGTGCACGAGGGCAACGTGCGACGGATCACTATCCGCAACGATGAGGGTCACACCGTCATCGAGATCCCGGTGACAGCTGGTGTCGTCGCGGCCGTTGCTGCGCCCATGCTGGTTGGTGTCGCGGCGATCGCGGCGTTGGCGAACAGCTGGGAAATCCAGATCGACCGGGCACCGGTGCGAACGCCGAGTCCCGACCAAGCTGGCACGTCGACGGTCGAAACGTCAGCGCGGTGAACGACCCGCCGCTACACGTCGTGCTCGGCGTGGGGCGGGTCGGTCGGGCCGTCGCCGATCGGCTGGCGGACTCGGGGGTGGCGGTGCGGGCGATCTCTTTGCATCAACCAGCGAAGCTGGCGGAGGGAGTGGACTGGCGGCATGCGGACCTCACCGACGGCGAGGCCGCGATCGATGCCGTCAAAGGCGCGAGCGTTATCTACCAATGCCTCAACGTCCCATACACCAGATGGCCGGAGCTGTTCCCGCCACTACAGCGAACGGTGGTGGCCGCGGCTGAGCGCGCCGACGCACTGCTGGTGACGTTGGAGAACGTGTACGGCTACGGCCCCACTGACGGTAGATCGTTGACGGAGGGTTTGCCGTTGGCTGCCACCACGTCAAAAGGCCGCACCCGGGCGGCGATGACCGAGGAGCTTCTCGCCGCATCACACGCTGGTCGGGCCCGGATCGCGATCGGGCGAGCGTCGACTTCTTCGGGGCTGGCGTGACCGAATCGACGTTGGGTTCCAGGGTCTTCGGCAACGCGGTGGCCGGAAAGCGCGCCGATTTCGTCGGCAACCCCGACCTGGTTCACACCTACAGCTACGTGCCTGACATTGCGACCGCCCTGGTTACTTTGGGCACCGACGAGCGAGCGGTCGGCCAGATATGGCATTTGCCTGGCCCGGAAACTCAAACGACCAGGGCCGTGCTCGACCTCGTCGCCAAAGAGGTCGGCCACCAGGTCGGCATCCGGAACGTCCCCAAGCTGATGCTGTCGGTTCTCGGGTTGGCGAGCCCGATGATACGAGGACTAGCCGAGATGTCGTATAGAGTCGAGCAGCCATTCGTCCTCGACACCACCAAGTACGAAGCCACCTTTCCACCGCGACTACCCCGCTGGCCACCGCCATTGGCGACACGATCGCCTGGTACCAGACGCAACGGAGCACTAGATGACCCTCACCCAAGTACCGTCCGCGACCGAACTGAGCCCACAGGTCGCGTGGTCGCAGCGGGTGCGCAAGGTCGGAGGCTTCATCCAGCTGGCTTTCGCGGCGTTCTCGCTGGTACGCGGCGGCCTCAGCATCACCGGCATCACCGGGCCTGTGCTTGCGGCGGCGGGAATAGTCGTGTCCATCGTGGTACTCGGGTATGCCATCCGTGTCACTGCCGGTATCGGCGGGCGTCCGACGAGCGCCGCAGCGAAACGCATCGAGCGATCCGTGAGCATCGCGACCGTTATCGAGCTGGTCGCCTCGTTCGCGTTTCCTGTCATCGTGATCGCCACCGGCCACGGTCGACTGGGTCCTGCCGTCGATCGCCATCACCATCGGGCCGCTGCTGCTGTGGCTCGACCGCCTGGTCGACATTCCCCGATTCCGCCCGGTCGGCTGGGCCTTGACCGTTGTGCCGTTCATCCTCGTCGCAGTCATGTCGGGCTCCACTCTGGCCGCCACCACCGGCCTCGGAGCCGGCGTCCTGTTGCTCGCAACGGCGACGGCGGCTTCCACGATCTCTCTACTCTCCGGGCGCATCCAGGGTCGGACACCGTGGAGCACCATCGACGGCGGTCCAATGTCTAGGCCCGACCTTGCCAGCCGAACGACCGTCAAGACGCTGGTTCCTCAAGATGGGCTGGGTCGTCGATTCACTGAGGCGGTGGCGACCGCTGAGCTGTCGAGCGAGCCGGGTGACGAGCGGGTCGTAACAGCGGACGAGATGGCTCATCTGCCGTCGATCGTCCGCAGGTACCTGCACTTCATGGGCGTCGTTGGGCAACCGCAGGTTTGGTCGTTCCGGGTTCGCTTCCGCGGCAAGTTATCTGGCTCCGTCGTGGCCTGGGCTGGATGCCGGCCCAGGCGTGGCAATACAACTCCGCTGTTGGGATCGGCGGCGTGTTCGTGATGCGCATTCGCTTCGCCGGCGTCATCGCGATGTACGGCCGCGACACCTACCTTGCCGGTCACGGTCGGATGACCGGCAAGCTATTCAATCACTTCACAGTTGTCGATGGCCACGGCCCGGAGTTCGACATCGGCGAGCTGACGACCTATCTCAACGACGCAATCATGCTCGCGCCGTCCATGCTGCTCATGCCGAGCACCGACGTGGACCGAAGTAGATGACCACAGCTTCGATGTCACCCTCGTCGACGCCGGTCGCAGCGTCACCGGTCGCGTGTACATAGACGACACCGGCGCCCCGTTCGACTTCTCCACCACCGACCGCTTCGCTGACCTGCCCTCCGGTTTGGTGCGTGCCGAATGGCGCACGCCGGTTGCAGAACTGGCATTCGATCGACGGCCGGGTTATCCCCGGCCCAAGCCAGCGCGGTCTGGCGCCTCCCCGACGGCGACCTGCCCTACATCAAAGGCGGATTCGCGCCAGACAGCCTGACGTTGAACATCCCGCCACGATCGTGAACCGGCAGCCGCGCCGGAACCATTTCCGCGGATAGGCTCAGGAGAACAAATGCGGTCTCGTACAGCACCCGTTACCTCTGCACTGATCGCGGCCACCATCGTCGCGGCGACCGTCAGCACGTAGCCGCTACCTGCGGTGGGGCGCCACCGACGAGGAAACAGCGAGGGACTTACAGGGGGACGAGTTCCTACCTGTGGCGAACGTGACCGCCACCCGAGCGATCACCGTCCTTCGGCCAGCCGATGACGTCTGGCCATGGCTGGCTCAGCTGGGACAGGGACGTGGCGGCTTCTACAGCTACGATTTCCTGGAGAACCTGGCCGGATGCAATATCCACAGCGCTGATCACATCCTCCCTGAGTGGCAATCCATCGACGTGGGCACTG
Source organism: uncultured Actinomycetes bacterium (assembly GCA_963825425.1). Classification (GTDB taxonomy): domain Bacteria; phylum Actinomycetota; class Actinomycetes; order Acidothermales; family Acidothermaceae; genus PALSA-607. Next base: position 798,428 of record CAWGTF010000010.1, on the reverse strand, counting down.
ACGTGGCCCTCGCTCCCGGTGTCGGCCTCACGGTGGCCTTCGTCGAGGCGGGGCGAGCCCTCGTCCTGCGAGGCGCCGCCCCGATGGCCGGTAAGGCCGCGCCCTATGACTTCACATGGGCCTTCGTCGTAAACGACCAGCCGACCGAAACAAGCAGGCTCATCGTGCGCGAGCGCTACCGATACACCCGCCCGTGGGCCCCCCTGCTCGTCGAGCCGGTCCAGCTGATCAGCTTCCTGATGAGCCAGAAAATGCTGCGCGGTATCCGAGACCGCGCACAGGTTGCACCAGCACGCTCCGCACCGACATCGACGCCCGTTCGTACGGTCGGGCCGCAGACACCACGCATAACGTGACGCACTCAACCGTACTGATGACAGCGCGTTGAACGCTCATTCTGACAGGCTGTCTCTGGTGTGAAGGGAGGCACCTGGTGAGAACCGTGTTTCTCTTCCCGCGACTCGCTCGCGAGGAGATCACCCGACGCCTCGACGACCTCGCGGGTCCAGGAAATCTCGATGAGTCGTACTTGAAGCAGCGCTATGTAGACGTCTTGTGGATCGTGACGGCGGGCTCTATGACGACTGGGAGGAGGAGCTCCAACGAGCACTAGCCCGAGCGGCAGATGGAACCGCCCAGAGTTGGGCGGTCGTTGCCGACGTTTCCAGCCACCTCCCCGGCGACGCGATAGTCAAGCGTCTGGTCGAAGCCCTCGCGGACAGCGACGGGCATGTCCTCGATGACCGGGGGACAGCATCTGGACCGCGTTTCCCCAGGTGGTGTCCGGGGAGGTTGTCCTCGGATGGCCTGGTTTCTCCCGCCCGCAGAGATGACGATCGACGATGCAACGCCCGCTCTTGCCGCCGTGCGCGTCAGCTGAACGTTCGCCTTCGGCCGCGATGACGCGCGCGGCCTATCCCGGCCGCAGTGTCCTTGACGATCGCGGTTGCGTCGGGACGTTGCGCATGCGAGGCGGTGCAACGGTTCTGGGTTCCTGTGCGTCGTTGTCGTGACGAGGGGCGGTGCCTGTGCGGTCGGTTGGTTCGACAGCGTTGTTCGTTGGGCTGGCGCTGGTCATCGCAGGGTGCACAGGCAGGTCCGGGGCCACTTCATCTGGACCCGTGACCTCCGCGCGACCGCTCGTGACAGCTTCGTTGACCCCGCCCGCGGCGTCGCCCGCGTCCGCGTTGGAATCGACCACCAGTGGCCCGCTCTCGTCACCTACTGGCGTGAATGCCGGATCTTCTCAAGCTCCGTGAACCTTTGGGCACTTCGACGGAGAACTCGTATCGCGGTCCTCGCGTGATCGCGTTCCCAACGACCAGCCACGGCGTGTTGCTCGCATTGGACTGCCCGTCGATACCAGGACGCTGCCAGGTGTACACGGAGCTCAGCGACGACGGTGGTCTGAGCTGGTCCGCGGCGGTTGTCTTGACGGCTGTGTCGTGGTCGACCTCGGATCCGCCCGCGAACACCTTCGGCCCGAACAACCTGGTGTTCAGCAACGCTGATGACGGCTACGCCTACGGCCCGGACCTGTACCAAACACGCGACGGCGGGCGCACCTGGCGACAGCTGCCTGTCAATGGTCAAGTCGCCGCGGCTGCCGCTGTCAGCGACGGCGTGTGGTTGGCGGTGTGGCACGGCTGCGGTGGCGACGGGTGCACTGGGTGGGACTTGGAAACCGTGGATGCACAGGGCCAGGTTCGCGCGTTGCCGAAACAGCCGGCGCCGATCGCGCCACCTCCGGGAGTGAGCAAAGTCGGCGTGCCAACGCAACTGCTGCGACCCGACGCCGCACACCGCGTATCTGATCGGGTTCGACAATCTGCAAGTCACCCACAACGCAGGCGCGAGCTGGACGCAGGCGACCTTCCCGTGCAAGAACGGCTACGACGACACGGTCGACGTCAGCGCAGGCAGCTCGACGATGCTGTGGGCCGTCTGCGCTCGTGAGTCAGGTGCCGGCATGCAACAAAAGCAGCTGTGGCGCAGCACCGACTCCGGCGCACACTGGGGCGGCCCGCTGCCACTGGAATCGGATGGCTACTCAAGCCAGATCACCGCGGTCAACACCGATGTCGCGTGGCGCTACGGGGATCGCGGCAACGTGCTTCACACCGCCGACGGCGGCCGGAGCTGGCAGGTCATGCTGCCCGACCTGTTCAACCAGGCCTTTGGGCCGCCGACCGCGTTCGCCGCACTTGCCAACAACGCGTGGATCTTCGACCCCTACGGCCCCTACGACACAGACCCTCGCCACATGTACCTCACCACCAATGCGGGCCGAAGTTGGCGCACGATCACCTTTACCAGCCTGGCCATGACAACCGCGGCATCGGCTGCAACCCGGGCCTGCTCATCGGCGCAGCTGGCGGCCGCGCTGGGGGCACGCGGGCAGGCGATGAACCAACCCGCAATCGCCGTCATCTTCACCAACACCAGTCCGACGCCGTGCACCCTGTACGGCTACCCCGGCGTAGCAGGACTCGACGCACAAGGGCACCAGCTCGTGCAGGCGTACCGCACCCCGCAGGTGTACACCGGCGGCGCACCCGACGGCGTTCCCGCACGAGTCACCCTGGCGAGCGGCGCGCAGGCGTCGGCACTCATCGGCGGCACTGCACAACCTGTCAACGGCCAGACCACATGCCCGCCGGACTACGCAGCAATCCTCGTCACACCACCCGGTACGAGCACACCGACCAAACTGTCCGTCGACTTCCCATCATGCGAGGGTCTCGCCATCACCCCTGTCGTCCTCGGCCCCACCGGCGGCGCGTTCTAGTCGCAGACCAGCACCGTGCGCGGCCACGTACAGGCGCGTGCGGATGAAAGGCTTCTGCCGTGACCGCTCGCCTTGACCGTTTCCTCGGCCGCCCGGTGTGCGCCTTCGCCGCCCTCGTCTCGATCTCCCTCTCGTTGTCGATCAGCTCGTGCAGCGCCTCTCCACACTCGGGTGGTCCGCCACATGTGAGCCCGACTCAAAGCGTTATCGCTTCGAGGGCATCACTGCCGGTGGCACTTACGCCAACGTTGGCGCCGTCCATACCGACCGGCACCACGACGTGCGGCAACTACCTGATTACCGCGACGACGCCAGCAGGTACGGCGCCACTGTTGGACTGCGCAGGGATGGCCGATGGCACCTCCATGATTCGGGTCCAGGTCGGCGGCCAGATTCTGCTGTCCGGGCTGGCGGACCAAACGTTCGTCACATCGTCGCCCGCAGCAGTTCTCGACGTGCAGGGGTCGCTGCTGACCGCGCGCCAGCCTGGCGTTGCCACGGTCATCGTGCACAACTGGTTCTGTGTTCCCGTGAATGGCACGCAGGCGATGTCGTGTCCGCTGGTTCAGGTCACGGTGACCTAGCGCCGCGATTGCTTAGCGCGTGTGTGTTGGGTTGCGGCTCAGCTGGTGACCGCGTGGCTCGCCCGGTGCTCGCGCGGGGCGACTCCGAATGTGCGGGCGTACTCGCGGCTGAACTGGGTCGAACTGTTGTAGCCAACCTCGAAGGCCGCTTCGGTCACCGACCGGCCCTCGTCTCGGATGCGGCGGCGCGCCTCCAGCAGCCGCAGACTCTTCTGGTACTGCAGCGGTGTCGTCGCCGTCACTTCCTTGAAGTGCTGGTGGAAGGTCGACGCGCTCATCGTGGCGACTCGGGCCAGCTCGGGGACGGACAGTGGCTCGGCGAGGTCGTCACGGATCTTCGCGATGGCCTTGGCGATGCGACTGGCATGGCTGTCGCGGCGTAACAGCTGGCGCAGCATGGTGCCGTGATCTGCCTGCAGAAGCCGGTAGTGCAGCTCCCTCAGTACGAGCGGGGCGAGCACCTTCGCGTCGGCCGGGGTGTCGATGAGCGCCACCAGTCGCCGCAGGGTCTCCACGATCTCGATGCCCGCGGTGCTCACCTCGAGCGCCACCTGGTCGAGGCTCGCGAGTTCGGTGTCCTCGACCCCGTCGGCGAGGCTCCGAATGGTTGCGGCGTCGAGCCGCACGACCACGACCAGGTAAGGCCGTGCGGTGGAGGCTTCGACGATGCGCGTGCGGATGGGGAGGTCGTGGCTCACGATGATGGACTGACCTCGACGTGCCCGAACCGTGTGTGATCCGAACTCGATCTTCTTGCTCCCCTGGAGGATCAGGCAGATCACCGGCTCGTAGCAGGTGGGATCGATCTGCGTCGGACGATCGGCCCTCATCATGGTGAGAGCGTCGATGCAGGTGGGCACAATCTGGCCGTATTCTGATGCAGCGTTGGTGTGCGCACTGACGCGTATCGCCAGGTCCGTCAGAGCGTCGTCCCGGGTGCTCACGTATCTGAGCATACGCGAGCGCGGGTGGTCTGTAGAGGCGGGGCTCGGACTCGTCGGAGGATCAGGCAGATCTTTCGGAGAATCGGTAGAGCCAAGAAACGGCATCGCCGGACACGATGAGGTCCTCGCCACAAACCGAAGGATCCGCCATGACCGAGCAGCTCAGCACGACCCCCGTGATCACGATCGCCGACGGCGTCCACCTCCCGGCCGTTGGCTTCGGCACGTATCTCATCAGCGACGACGAGGTAACGGATGCCGTCACCGCCGCACTTGATGCCGGATACCGGCACGTCGATACCGCCGAGGTCTACGAGAACGAGACAGGCGTCGGCCGCGCCATCAACGCCGCGCTGCGATGCAGGTCTGCGCCGCGACGAGCTCTTCGTCACGACCAAGCTGTTCCCCGGCAACCCGGCCTGGGGCACGCCGGCGAAGACGTACCAGACGACGATCGCAGCCCTTGATGCCAGCCTGAAGCGCCTCGGGCTCGATCACGTCGACCTCTACCTCATCCACGCACCCTTGACGCCGGCGGAGCGCGTCGATCAGTGGCGCGCACTCGTCGATCTGCGCGAGCAGGGCAAGACCCGCGCCATCGGCGTGAGCAACTTCAGCCAGGTCCACATCGAGGAGCTGCTCGCGGCGGGTCTGCCGCGGCCCGACGCGAACCAGATCGAGCTCCATCCCTGGTCGCAAAAGCAGGAGCTCGTGAACTACCTCCGGGCCACCGGCATCACGCCGATCGCCTACAGCAGCCTGGTGCCGCTCTCGACCTGGCGAACCGCTGCCGGACACGACAGTGCCAAGACCCGCGAGATGCAGGCAGCCAGCGAGGCGGCCGACTCTCCGTTCGCCGTGATGGCGGCGAAGTACGGCGTCACCGAGGCACAGGTGCTGCTGCGGTGGGGCGTGCAACAGGGTTTCGCCGTCCTCCCGAAGAGCACCAACCCCGAGCGCATCCGGCGCAACGCCGACCTGTTCTCGTTCGCCCTCGACGACGAAGACATGGCTGCCATCGCGGGAATGGACCGTGGCGCCGGCGTGGCATGGCCGATCGGTGACCCCACGACGTTCGCCTGACGGGCGCACTCCATACATAACCCGCTGCGAGTCTTGACGCCCAACTAAAAGTCCAGTGTGCGCCAGATCGCCGGCCGAACGAAACGCACTCAACCGCGCGCGGCAATGTTCTTTAGAAGACCGCAAATTCGTCGGCCGGCGGAACATGTCGCGAGACCACGAAGCTGCCGGTCGTTGGGTTGTATGCCGCAAGTTGGCTGGTCCCTGGGGGGCCTGGGCGTGCTGACGATTAGCCATCCGTGTGGCGCCCAGTTCAGTGACAGGCTTCCCGTTTCACCGGCCGGGATCTTGGTCTGCTGGATTTGGTGAACGGCTCGCGAAGAGATGTCGACCAGGAAGCCGGTGTCCTGATCGGTGGCCCCCTGGGCGTCCCTCCCGGTACTCAGTGACAACGCGAGGTAGGCGCCGTCGTCGCTGAGCGATCCGTCATAGGCGTAAGCGCCCGCCGGGAGGTAGACCGTCCGGTCAGTGCCACCCGTCGGCGCGGTCAAGTGAACGTTGCAGTTGTCCGGCTCACAGGTGTTGTTCACCCACACCACGACGTTGGCGTTCGCGGCGAGCACCCGCTCGTATTGGCCGAGAACCGTTCCCGTGCTGGGCTGCCACAGCCTCCCAGTTGTCCAGTCCGGTCTGCTGGTCTCAGGGCGAGCAGCAGCAGGTCAGGAGTCAGGCCCCTGATCACTGTCCATCCCACAGGCGCGGCGTACACGCGGCTGAGAGCTGCACCGGACAGACTGATCCGTTGCACATGTTCGGCGACCGAGAGTTGCTGCGCGGGTGGCGTCTCGATACCTGTGACGGTCCACAGCGAGCCTCCATCGGCTGGAACGACTCCCTCAACCAACCCGATCAGGTGGGCGCTCGAGGTGGCCGCGTCGACGATGTAGAGGCGGCGGCCGGCGGTTGATGCCGCACGGCGCCGACGCGTTGTCGGCGGGTTGCCAGACCACCGCCCATTTCTCAGTGCCAGTTATCCGAAAAGAGATGCCCGCCTGACACCCTCCCGCCGGAAATCCGCGCACGGGTGAAATCGCTCCAGCGTCGAGAGCAAAGATCCCGACCGCGGCAGTCGCAGCATTGGATGTGACGAGCAACCGGACACCGGTGTTTGTGGGAGCCGGACCTGTCAGCGTCGGCGCGGGCAGCGGTGGGCGGCGGCGAGAAGGTCGCCACGAACGTACTCGCGGCCACCGGCTCGGGCGGGAAGCTCGCCGGCGCGGGCGGCGCTCGGAGCTCACCGTCGGGGCAACAGGCGAGGACGCCGGCGCACTCGTCGGCGCTAGCTGACGGCTTGCCCGCAGGATGCGGCTTGCTATCTGCCACCGCCCGCCACGTCACGCCGGCGAGTACAGCCGCCACGGCCACCGCGATCACCAGCCACCGTGACGGTCGAGGCCACTGCGCAGGCTCATGACCCAAAACGTCGCCCATGCCGTGACCTCCAGCCCAAGGCGGTCCAGGTCTCGAGTACTCCAGCGACTCTACGCGGGCTGTGGGTGCGCGCCGCCGTCGAACCAGTTACGCCAGCTACCCTTCGAGCCGTGGCTGCACCGAAGATTCCCGGCGTCGAGGAACTGCTCGCCCTCGCGGTCGCCGGGATCGGTGGCGAGCCGCGCGACGGCCAGCTGACGATGGCACGCGCCGTCGAGCACGCGATGGTCTCGGGCGACCATCTGCTCGTTCAGGCGGGCACCGGCACCGGCAAGAGCCTCGCCTACCTCGTGCCTGCGATTCGCCACGCGCTCGCAGCTGATGCGCCAGCCCGCAAACCGAAGATCGAGAACGAGGCGGACGACGAGGGGCACGGTCCGTCCGACGCACGCGGTCCGTCCGACGCACGCGGTCCGTCGGACGAGCGCAGTCCGTCTGGCGGGCGTGCGAAGCCTGACGAGTTGCCGCCGTCGCGCGGACCGGTCGTGGTCGCGACTGCCACCATCGCGCTGCAACGGCAGCTGATCGAACGCGACCTGCCGCGGCTTGCCGAATCGCTCGCACCCGCGTTGCCTGTCGCGCCGACCTTCGCGATCCTCAAGGGACGTCGCAACTACCTGTGCCTGCAACGCCTCCACGCCGGTCCCGACGCCGAGCAGGACGCTCTGTTCGACGATGCATCCCCCGCGGCGTCGGGTGCGACCGGGCCGACGTCGGCGCTGGGTCGCGACGTCGTGCGGATCACCGAATGGGCGAACACCACCGACACAGGCGACCGCGACGAGCTGCTTCCCGGCGTCAGCGAGCGAGCGTGGAGTCAGGTCGCGGTGTCTTCGCGTGAGTGTCTTGGCGCAACCAATTGTCCTTACGGCGCAGACTGTTTCGCCGAGTCCGCGCGCATGCGGGCGATGCGCGCCGACGTCGTCGTCACCAATCACGCGTTGCTCGCGATCGACGCGCTGAGCGAGGTCGATGTTCTTCCCGAGCATGACGTTGTGGTGATCGACGAGGCACACGAGTTGGTCGACCGCGTCACTGGCGTCGCTACCGAGGAGTTGACCGGTGGCATCGTCGAACGTGCCGCAGCTCGCTGTCATCGGCTCGCAGCGGAGGAGTCGGCTCAACTCACCGAGGCGGCCGCCGCTTTGTCCGACATCCTCGCGGCCGCGCCCATTGGCCGGCTGTCGCCGCTGCCGACCTCGCTTGTCGAAGTGATCTCACTGGTTCGAGATGCGGCGCGGTTGACGACGGCGGCCATGGCTAGATCCGAGGCCGGCTCGAAGATTTCGGCCGAGACCGATGCCGACGTCGAGGTCGTTCGACGCCAGGCCAGGGTCGCGGTTGAGGCAGTGTTCGACACCGCCGAGCGCCTGCTCAAGGACTCCGACGACGACGTGATCTGGACGGCGTCTGAAGATCGACGTGGCGTGGTGTTGCGCGTTGCGCCGCTGCACGTTGCGCAGTTGTTGCGCAAGGCGTTGTTCGATCAGCGCACTGTCGTGCTGACGTCGGCGACGTTGACGCTAGGCGGACGCTTCGAGCCGGTCGCCGATGGGCTCGGGCTCGGCATCCCACGTGCTGCGAGTGCGGACAACGAGGGTCGCCCCGACTGGATCGGCCTCGATGCCGGATCGCCGTTCGACCACGGCAAGCAGGGAATTCTCTATGTGGCAAAGCATCTTCCGCCGCCTGGTCGCGATGGCACGCCAGCTGAAACACTCACCGAGTTGGCCGAGCTGATCGAGGCTGCCGGTGGTCGCACGCTCGGGCTCTTCTCCTCGATGCGCGCCGCCGTCGATGCAGCCGACGCACTACGCACGCTGGTCGACGTCCCCATTCTTTGTCAGGGTGAAGATTCGACCGCTGAGCTGGTGCGTCAGTTTGCGGCGGAGCCGACGTCGTGTCTTTTCGGCACGCTGTCGTTGTGGCAGGGCGTCGACGTGCCGGGCGCGTCGTGCCAGCTCGTCGTCGTCGACCGGATCCCGTTCCCGCGGCCCGACGATCCGTTGATGTCGGCGCGGTCGAAGGCGGTCGCCGATGCCGGCGGCAACGGATTCATGGCGGTTGCGGCGGCGCAGGCGGCGTTGCTACTGGCGCAGGGCACCGGCCGGTTGTTGCGCTCGCGGACCGATCGCGGCGTCATCGCGGTGCTCGACTCGCGGTTGGCGACCGCCCGCTACGCGGGTTTCCTGCGCGCGTCGCTGCCGCCGTTCTGGTTCACGACGGATCCGGCCGTCGTCCGCTCGTCGTTGCGTGCCCTCGACGAAGCAGCAGGCGGACGCCGGAAGCCGGCCGTGCACGAACAGCCGACCTTCGATCTGCACATCAGCTGAACGATTTGCGCGCGCTCGTGCGACGTTTCGGAGCGACAGCGTGAGATCGATATCAACTTGCACGAAGCGTCGCCTGGCAGCATTGTCTTTTCCGCACGACCGGTAGTAGCTGTCGGCGCCACCACGCTGACGTGACAGTTCGAGGAGCGAACGTGGCTGGACGCGTCGTGGCCGTGAGCCGCAGTGCCACGCATTCCTTCAGCAAGCCGAACGAGCCGAGCATCCGGCTCATCGCCGGCATCGGGGTCGAGGGCGATGTGCACGCGGGCGCGACGGTCACGCACCAGTCGCGAGTGGCCCGTGACCCGACCCAGCCCAACCTCCGGCAGGTTCACCTCATCCACAGTGAGTTGCACGACGACCTGCTCGCCGCGGGCTTCACCGTGCGGCCGGGCGACATCGGCGAGAACGTCACCACGCGGGACGTCGATCTGCTCGGCCTGCCGACCGGTGCCCGCCTGCATCTTGGCGAAAGCGCGGTCATCGAAGTCACCGGTCTACGCACGCCGTGCCAGCAGAACAACCTGTTCCTGGACGGTCTGATGGCCCAGCTCATCGGCCGCGACGACGACGGAAAGGTGGTGCGGAGGGCCGGCGTCATGGGGATCGTGCTCGCCGCCGGTGAGGTGCGATCGGGCGACGTGGTCCGGGTCGAGCTTCCTCCGCCGCCATACTTACCGCTCGAACCGGTGTAAGCGCGCAGCCGACCTCGAGGACGCAACTCTTTGACGTTGCCGCGAAGTTGTCGGCGAGTGGTCGTAGGTTTTGCATATGGCCTACTACTTCCAGGTGACAGTTGATTCCGCTGATCCGCACGTGCTCGCCGACTGGTGGGCCGAGACGCTCGGGTGGGAGGTCGAGCCGAGTGACGAGGCGTTCATCCGCGACATGATCGCCCAGGGCTACGCGACCGACGCGGATACCCAGCAGCACAAGGGTGTTCTCGTCTGGCGCGACGGCGCAGCGATCTTCGATCCCGACGAGCCCGACTCGCCGTCACGCAAGCGCATCCTGTTCCAGTTGGTGCCCGAGCCGAAGACGGTGAAGAACCGGATGCATCTCGATGTGCGGGTAGGGAAGGACAACATCGAGAAGGTCCTCGAACAGGTGCAGGCGCGCGGCGGCACGTTCTTGCATCGCGCGAGCCAGGGTCCGAACTCGTGGGTGACCGTCGCCGACCCGGAGGGCAACGAGTTCTGCATCACGTAGGTGGCTCGGGCGGTGGCTGCGGCAACGCGAGCTGAATGTCTCGGGAGAACTGCGTAGTCGATGACACACTGCCCGGGTGTCCTCAGACGGCCTCTTGCAAACCGATGACCTGACCGCTGCCGAGTGGATTGCGCCGCGGCTGGGCGCGTTCGGCTCCGGTGTGCGCGGCGTCATTCCGGCTGGCTTCGCGGCGTACGCGCGCATCTTGCACCCGGCTGAGTCGGACACCGGCGAGCTCGTGCGCTGGAACGAGGTTGCGGCCGCGTGCGGCAAGGTCGCGCATGGGCTGATGCAGTTCCACACGCTCGTTGGAGTTGCACCGACCGAATACGACGTCGACCGTGCCGAGTGGACGGGCACGGTTCCCGACCACGGGAACCTCGAGCCCGAGTCGCTCGCCGCGCTGGTCGACGTCCTCGCGCGGCACACGGTACCGCCGCAACGATGCTGGTTCTGCTTGTGGGACGGATACGGCTCGCCGTTCGGCACCGAGCGCTCGACCGGTGAGGGTGCACCTCGCATCGACTTCGATGCGCGCGTCGAACTGCCACAGCGCAACTACGTGCTGTTCGGGGGACCACTCGAGGCAGCGCATGAAATCGGGCACTGGCCCACGAAGAACTGGTTCTTGCCGCACTCGGCGAACATCTGCTGGCCCGACGACCAGTCGTGGTGCGTGGCGACCGAGATCGACTTGTTCTGCACGTACGTCGGTGGCTCCCGCGCACTAGTCGACGAGCTACTGGCCGACGAACGGCTCGAGGTGTGGGAAGCGCACCTCGACGATCCGGTCGCCCACGATAGCGATGCCCTGAATAGCTAGAAGCCGACGAAGACGCGCCGCAATACTTCGAGAATCGGATCGTCCGCCGTTGGCGGCGTGTGCTCGGGATCGAGACGGCCATACAGCAGCCGGACAAACGCCTCGGCAGGTAGCGCCAGGAGGCGATCGGCGTCTGAGCGCGCATCGAGCGGCTCGAGCGTCGCGCCGTCAGCGTCGACGGTCAGCACAAAGTTGCGGCTCGGAGCGTCGGTCTCCACTCCGATCACCAACTGCTGATCGAGTGGTTTGCCGACCCCGGCTAGCGGTCTGAGGGTGTCGATCAGAATGTCGACTGCGTCGGGAGCGAGTCTCGCCGACGGATCGAGCGCTACGACGACGTCCCACGTGTGCACCGCATGTTCGCCCACCCGCATGGTCAGCAGGTTGAGGAAGTCGCGGTTCTCGCCGAAAAAGTCGAGTTGCCAATCCGCGCGCTGCTGCGCGTTTAGCGACTCCAGCGCGGCCAGGTACTCGCCGTCCGCCGCAAGTCCGTCGCGCGCTTGGTCTTCGGGACTCTTCGCGTTCCATTCAGCCCAGATCGGCCGCATGAGGTCCATGCCGGGCGCCGGCTCGCCGTCGAGGCCGGCCTGCAGGATGAGCTTGAAGAGCAGCGACCCAGTGCCGATGTGCGACAGCACTTGGGCGATCGTCCACTCCGTGTCGTAGGACTGTGTGCGCAGCTGCTCCGGAGTCAGCGGCGTCACGGTCTCGACCAGCCGCACGCGGGAGTTGCGCACGGCGGCGAGTAGGACGTCAGCGTTCGGCTTCGTGTTCGGCTCCGACATAGTGCCCCACTCAACAGTTGAAAGCGCGACCAGATGGCTCCACGCTAGTCGTGCAAGACGGCATCGATGTAGGGGGCCTCGGTGGCCAGCCACTCTTGGGCCCGGAGCAACTTGTGCTCGAGGCCGCCATGCCACCACTTCGCGAAGACGGGATCCGCCTGCGCCGCGGCCCGCATCGCCGGCAACGAGTTTGTGGCGCGCTGCAGAGCGGTCGGGACGACGAGTGCGCGCTGCTGCGCGGTCATGCCGTACGCATCGGCCAGGATCCGCACCCGCGCGGGCACATCGGCGTCCCGCATGGCTGGTGGTCTGTCGCTTGGATGCATGAGCGGGGTCCACCAGTACATGGCGTTGACGAGATCGGCGACGCGCGTCGTTGGGCGCGAGAGGTCGAAGTCGATGAACGCCGCGGGTAGGCCGTCGCGGAAAACGACGTTGCCAGGGCAGTAGTCCTGGTGCGCGATGAGCTCGGGGTTGTCGAACAGCGGGACGACGCCTGCTGGCGTCCCCGGGATGCCGCCCCACACAGCATCGACGGGTGGGGCGAAGTCGGCAGCTGCGTCGTGCAGGCGTCGGATCAACGTCCCGAGTGGTACGAGCACGTCGTCAGTGCAGGCGTAGTCGGGCAGCGGTTCCTGCGGCACGTCGCCGTTGACGAAGGAGAGGACCTCACGACCCTGATCGTCGTAACCCAAGGGCGCCGGTGCCTCGTGAAAACCGCGATCGTGCAGGTGTTTTAGGTAGGTCTGGATGGTTGCCGTGAACGGCCGCACGGGGCGCCGCACCGTGTCGCCGACTCGCACGACGTAGGTGACACCGTCGCTGGCCAGCACCTGTTCGTCGTCCATCGCGTCGACCCTAACCGGGCCGGCAGTTAGACCTTGCGCAGGACCGCGCTCACCCTGCCGAGGATCGTCGCGTCGTCGCCGGGAATCGGTGCGTAGTTCGGGTTGTGCGGCATCAACCACACGTGACCGTCGCGCCGCTTGAAGGTCTTGACGGTAGCCTCGCCGTCGATCATCGCCGCGACGATGTCACCGCTTTCGGCAACCGGTTGCTGGCGGACGACGACCCAGTCGCCGTCGCAGATCGCTGCATCGACCATCGAATCGCCGACCACTTTCAGCATGAAGAGCGTGCCGTCGCCGACGACGTTCCGGGGGAGCGGGAACACGTCGTCGACGGCCTGCTCGGCGAGGATCGGGCCACCGGCGGCGATCCGGCCGACGACCGGGATGTAGGCGGGTGCCGGGCGGGAGTTGCCGCTCTCGGTCTCGTCGAAGGGTGCCTGCTCGCCGGTGTGTTCCCCGGTGCCGCTGTGCTGCCGACTGCCACGGGGCTCGGACGTCGAGGTGCCGGCGACCTCGCCAGGGATCCGGACCTCTACGGCGCGCGGGCGGTTCGGGTCGCGGCGCAGGTAGCCCTTCTTCTGCAAGGTGGTCAGTTGGTGGGCGACGCTGGACGTGGAGGTTAGCCCGACCTGTTCGCCGATCTCGCGCATGCTCGGCGGGTAGCCGCGCCGCTCGACGGAGTCGCGGATCACGTCGAGCACCCGGTGCTGGCGCGGGGTCAGGCCGGTCTCGTCGGGCGGACCGTCCGGGAAGTCGCTGACGCCGGCGAGCGGCTGGCCTGAACCTTCTGCGTCGCGTGGCGACATGACTCCGCCCCTTCGTCTTGATCGTTCGTGCCTGGATCGTTGGTCGGCTGGCCTGACGGTAGCCCTTTCCCGACACGCATTCAAACATCTGTTCGAACGTGTCGTGGTTTTGTCGGCGGGATGAGGTAGAACTTCGTACAGGCGTTCGATCGAACATCCGTTCGAGGTCATCGGCGCCGAACTTCCTTCCCCGGAGGTCGTCATGAGCCCGCAGCCCACGCTCCTCAGCCCGGTCCGACGTAGCTCGATCGGCGTGCTCGACCTCACCGACTTCGCGTGCCCGCCGGTTCGCCGGCTGCGGGCCGTACCGAACACGGAGTTGCTGCCGCCGCTGGTGATCAGCCCGGCGCCGCCGTTCGAGCGCGCGACCCCGCTGCGATTGGTGGAGGTTGCGCCATCGGTTGGCACGCACTCTGCGCGAAAACCCTTACGGGCGAGCACATTCGGCTCACGCGGCGCGGTCGGCTCGCACTCCTCGTTGCCGCCGTGTTGTGCATGCTGCTCGGCTTCTCACTCGGCGACACGCTCTCGTTCACGGCCGGCACGACGAGCGCGCCGCCTGCCTCGCACAGCATCGTCGTCCAGCCCGGGCAGACGCTGTGGGGGATCGCCACGCAGGTCGCGCCGCACGCCGATCCGCGGGCCACGGTTCAGCAGATCATCGTCCTGAACCACCTCGCGAGCACCGGTCTGCAGGCTGGCGAGACGCTGTCGGTGCCCTCGTGAGCGCGGCCCTCGCCGTGGTTCGTCGGGCCACATCCCGACGACACGCCGCGACACGCCGTCCGGCCTGCGTAGTTCGCGGAAGCCCTTGCGTACCGCCCCCGTTCCGCCTAACGTCTGACCCCTACATCTAGTACTTACACGGATGTAGTTCTCCACAGGTTGTGCCCAGGCGGAGGGGACTTGAGCACAGCTGGGGGGTGTTTGCGCACAGGTTCGTCCACAGTTGCTCCCCGGGACTCCTCGAAAAGTCTCCCGTGGAAGCCGCTGGGTATGGGTCTGGGAGCGGCGCCGGGGAAGGCGTCAAAGAACACATTCAGGGGAATCGATCCGGCTGACTCGGTGCGGGAGTGGAGGGCGACAGTGTTCTGCCCCTTCTGCCACCACACCGACAGCCGGGTCGTAGACAGCCGGGTCGCCGACGACGGAACCGCTATCCGTCGTCGGCGCTCCTGCCCAGAGTGCGGTCGCCGGTTCACCACCCTGGAGACCGCCTCGATCGCCGTCGTCAAGCGGTCGGGCGTGACAGAGCCGTTCTCGCGAGCCAAGGTCGTCGCCGGCGTCCGCAAGGCGTGCCAAGGCCGCCCGGTCGACGAAGACGCGCTCGCCTTCCTCGCCCAGCGGGTCGAAGACGACCTGCGGGCCAGCGGCTGCAGCGAGATCTCCAGCCAAGACGTCGGCCTCGCCGTCCTCGCGCCTTTGCGCGACCTCGATGACGTCGCCTACGTGCGGTTTTCCTCGGTCTACCGAGGCTTCGACTCACTCGACGCCTTCGAGTCCGAGATTGCGTTGCTCCGAGCTGAACGTGACCTGCAGCGAGGGCAAGAGCTGCCCGCAAAGCCCTGACGCGCAACCAAAAACGATCCCGGCCGGGGGAAATCCGGCAGCCGGTAGTGGTGTTGTAGACAGTGGAGGAGATACGCATGACAGAGACGTCACGTGATACCCAAAGCGACCCGATTACGGTGGGTCAGCGGGCTTCTGGGCGGGGTCTGAGCATCGAGCGGGTTTACACCACGCCCGGCGTGCACCCCTACGACGAAGTCACCTGGGAGCGTCGCGACGTCGTCATGACGAACTGGCGTGACGGCACGATCAACTTCGAGCAGCGCGGGGTCGAGTTCCCCGACTTCTGGTAAGTGAACGCCGCCAACATCGTGACGACGAAATACTTCCGCGGGGCCGTAGGTACTGAGCAGCGCGAGTGGTCGCTCAAGCAGCTGATCGACCGGGTCGTGCTCACCTACGTGAAGGCCGGTCAGGTCAACGGCTACTTCGCGACCGTCGACGACGCCACGATCTTCGAGCACGAGCTGACCTACGCCTTGCTGCACCAGGTATTCAGCTTCAACTCGCCGGTGTGGTTCAACGTCGGTACGAACGCGCCGCAGCAGGTCTCCGCGTGCTTCATCCTCGCCGTCGACGACAAGATGGAGTCGATCCTCGACTGGTACAAGGAAGAGGGGATGATCTTCAAGGGCGGATCAGGTTCAGGCATCAACCTGTCTCGGATTCGGTCGTCCAAGGAACTGCTGTCATCCGGTGGGACGGCGTGTGGTCCGGTCTCGTTCATGCGCGGTGCCGACGCCAGTGCCGGCACGATCAAGTCGGGCGGCGCGACCCGGCGAGCGGCGAAGATGGTCATTCTCGACGTCGACCACCCCGACATCGAAGAGTTCGTCGAGACCAAGGCCCGCGAGGAAGACAAGATTCGGGTGCTCCGCGACGCCGGCTACGACATGGATCTCGGCGGTCGCGACATGTCGAGCGTGCAGTACCAGAACGCCAACAACTCCGTGCGGGTGAACGAAGAGTTCATGCGCGCGTATGAGCGCGGCACGGACTTCGGGCTGAAGGCGCGCACCGACGGCTCGAGTCATCGAGACCGTCGACGCCAAGTCGCTGATGCGCAAGCATGGCGCAAGCAGCGTGGGAGTGCGCCGACCCCGGCATCCAATACGACGACACCATCAACGACTGGCACACGTGCCCAGAGATCGGGCCGTATCACCGGAAGTAATCCGTGCTCCGAATTCGTTCATCTCGATAACTCGTCGTGCAACCTGGCGTCGTTGAACCTGATGAAGTTCCTCAATGACGACGATACCTTCGACGCTGTTACCTTCGCCAAAGTCGTCGAGTTTGTCATCACTGCGATGGATATCTCGATCTGCTTTGCAGATTTCCCGACTGAGAAGATCGGCGACACCACGCGCAGGCTTTCCGTCAGCTTGGTATCGGTTACGCCAACCTCGGGGCGCTGCTGATGGCGACCGGGCACGCGTACGACTCCGATGGTGGGCGCGCACTTGCGGCTGGCATAACGTCGCTCATGACCGGTACGGCGTACAAGCGATCGGCGGAGCTCGCCGGCATCGTCGGCCCGTACGACGGCTACGCGCGCAACGCCGAGCCGCACACGCGGGTGATGCGGAAGCACGCGGCAGCGTCTGATGCCATTCGTAGTGTCGGAACAATCGATCGCGAAGTCATTCGACTTGCGAATAAGGCATGGCAGGAAAATCTTAAGATCGGCGAAAAGAATGGCTGGCGGAATTCGCAAGCCTCAGTACTCGCGCCCACCGGAACCATAGGCTTGATGATGGGCTGTGATACCACTGGAATTGAGCCAGACCTTGCTTTGGTGAAATTCAAGAAATTGGTCGGCGGCGGCTCGATGCAAATAGTCAATGGCACCGTGCCGCGCGCATTGCGCAACCTTGGCTACCAGGAGGAGCAGGTCGAGGCGATCGTCGAGCACATCGCCGAGCACGGCAACGTCATCGGTGCACCCGGTCTCAAGTTGGAGCACTACGAAGTCTTCGACTGCGCGATGGGTGAGCGTTCGATCTCGGCGATGGGTCACGTTCGGATGATGGCGGCGGTGCAGCCGGCACTCAGTGGAGCCATCTCCAAGACTGTGAACCTGCCGGAAGACGCGACGGTCGAAGATGTCGAAGACGTCTATTACCAAGGCTGGAAGATGGGCCTGAAGGCGCTCGCGATCTACCGCAACAACTGCAAGGTCGGCCAGCCACTGTCCGACGCGCGCGAGAAGAAGACGGAAGTTGCGTAGCGGCACCGGGCGAATACAAGCCGGTTCGCAAGCGGCTACCGAAGCGTCGTCCGTCGCAGACCGTGTCGTTCGCGGTCGCGGGCGCCGAGGGTTACCTGACGGCCGGCTCGTACCCGGACGACGGCCTTGGCGAAGTGTTCCTCAAGCTCGGCAAGCAGGGTTCGACGCTGGCCGGTGTGATGGACGCGTTCTCCATCGCCATCTCGATTGCGCTGCAGTACGGAGTACCGCTCGAGGCGTTCGTGTCGAAGTTCGTCAACATGCGCTTCGACCCGGCTGGCTTGACCGACGACCCCGACGTGCGGATGGCGCAGTCGATCATGGACTACATCTTCCGTCGCCTCGCCCTCGATTACCTGACGCCCGAATCGCGGGCGGAGTTCGGCATCTTCACCGCCGACGAGCGGGCGCAGACCGTCGCATCGAAGTACGGCGACGACACCAGCGCGCCGGTCATCGATGACGAACTCGAGTACGTCGACTCGATCTCGCAGTCGGCGCCGATCGAGAAGCCGTCAACCGTGACGCTGGCTGAGGTCGCAAGCGCCAAGCCCGCGGACGCCGAGGTGCACTCGTCGACCGAACTGCTGGAGCGGCAACTGGGCACAGCAGCCGACGCGCCGCTGTGCATGAGCTGCGGCACCAAGATGCGCCCGGCCGGAAGCTGCTACGTCTGCGAAGGATGCGGAAGCACCAGCGGCTGCAGCTAGTGGACAACGGTGAGCGTCGTCTACGTAGGCAGTCTTATCGCGCCGGGAGTCGTCTACGACCTTGCGTGACAGATGTGCGACCAGGCGCGCTCCGCTTTGCCTAGGCCGTGCCGGTCTTTGCACCCCGCGCTAGGCAAGGGCACGCTTGAATGGCCGAACCGGCTTGATCTCGGAACGACTCGGCGCGGGGTAACCCGTGATGGCTCGACACGGCGATTGGGTTCTAGAGAGTTGTCGACGCGCTGCGGCCCAACATCGTCGTAGCTATGCAACACGTCGAGAACGCATGATTCGCGCCGAGCGTGATGCGATCAAGTGTGCGCACACCCATCCGACTCATGACGGGATTGCTCTGTGCGTAGTACCAGACTGCACCGATGGATTGCTCGAACGCCCAAGCCTTGCCGCGCTCCCATTCGAGGTCGCTGCATTTGAGGTCATCACGAAACGCCTGTCGCGGCCCGGCCTCGAGCGCATGCCAGGCTCCGACGAGGTCGAGCGCGGGGTCAGCGGGGCCAAGGCCGCCGACGTCGATGACACCGACCAAGCGTTCGTTGGACACGAGCAGGTTTCCGGGAATCAGGTCGCCGTGTGTCATCGCGTTTGCCTGATCGCGCGGCAGCTCTCGCATCGTCGCCCAGATTGTGCGAAGTCGCGGGACGTCGAGAAGATGCTCGCTGCGAGCGAAGCATGTCTCCACCCACGCATCGTGAGATTGCAGGTCGCCTCCACGCCCCGAACCGCCGAACGATCGGCCGCGAGTGCCAATCGTGCGGACACCGTGCACGAACTCCGCAAGGTCGTGTGCGAACGCAGTCGAGTTAGACGGGTCTTCGTCTGTTGCGACAACGCCAGCCACCCAGGTCTGCACAGACCAGGGGAGTGGATACCCGGCACCGGGCGTACCGATGGCGACGGGCTCGGGAGTAGCGAAGCGCGTGCGACCGGACAGTTCACGTGCAGCTTCGGCTTCGGATTGCAGCGAACGTAGGGTCGCCTCGGCGTCCGACCCTTGAAGCGGGAACCGAGCTACCAACTGCTCGCCAATCCGAAAGATTGCGTTGACAGTGCCTTGTGATGCGAGAGGTGAAATCGGTAGGCCTCGCCATGACGGAAACTGCGCATTCACCAACTCGCGGACAGTCGCGGCCGTCACGGTCAGTTGACCGGCATGCATCTCCACTCGGCGAAGGTCACGCGTCTTGATCGTGCACTTCGGTGACCTCCGGTGCGTGCTGCGCGAACCAGCCGCCTTCGGGCAGGTCCGGCGGCTCGGGCACCGGCGGTTCGCCACCATCCATCGGCGGCTCCCAAGGCCAAAGTTCGACCGACCGCGCGACCCCGGCGGCCATGAGCTCAGCCGGGATCGTCGTGTGCGTCTCAGGGATACCTCGGCTCGGCCACGCAACCACGATCGTCAGATCACCAGGCAGAGGTAGAGGTGCGAGCCACATGTTCAGGCTAAACGCGCGGTCACCCCCACCGCCGCCTCGTTGCACCAGCGTCGGCTGCTGCGGCTTGTCCAAGTTACGAATCATTTCCCGGAATGGCGGAGCTGCCACATTGCTCGCCGTCCGCCCGTCGGGGTAAGCGAAACCGATCAACAATTGCCCGGCACGAGCGCCGTGACGGTGGTGGCCGTAGAGCTCGTGGTGCAGCTCGTCGTCGGCCGGATTGCTGTGCCGAAGGCGGATCTCCATCGAGATCGAAACCCCGGTGCTGTAGGCATCAGCGCCGACGAGCGCCAACGCGAACTCATCGGTTCGGCCGAGCACGGCGTGGAACGGGATCGCGCCCGGCACCTCGTTGTCAGGTGGGCCCATCCTGCGATGCATCTCATGTAGCTGCTCGGGTGATGGGGGAGCGCCGTCCGCGGAACTGCTCTGCAAGAAGTGCACGTCCCGAATCTATCTCGACGGCCGCAGCCAGCGCCGCCCAAATACCGACGGCGATGACGGGTCTCGTGCGTGGCAGGCTATGGCTATGCAGATAGGTGTCGTGTATCCCCAGACCGAGCTTCGCGGCGACCCCGTCGCGGTTCGACGGATCGGGAAAGCGGTCGAGGACTTGGGCTTCGACCACCTGCTTGCCTATGACCACGTGCTCGGTGCGGTTCACGCCGATCGAACGCCGCCGCTGACCGGTCCCTACACCGAACACCATCCGTTCCACGATCCGTTCGTGATGTTCGCCTATCTTGCTGGCATCACCGAACGCATCGGTTTCGCGACCGGAATCTTGATCCTGCCGCAGCGACAGACGGCGCTCGTCGCACGCCAAGCCGCCGACGTTGATCTGCTCTCCGGCGGGCGGTTGCGTCTGGGCGTGGGAGTCGGCTGGAACTCAGTGGAGTACGAGGCGCTCGGCCAGGACTTCCATACCCGCGGCGCGCGGCAAGAGGAGCAAATCCAACTCCTACGCCGCTTGTTCGCTGAGCCCGTCGTTGACTTCAAAGGCCGTTTCGACCGGGTCGACCGCGCCGCGCTACTGCCGAAGCCAACGCGGGACATCCCGATCTGGCTCGGTGGATACGGCGAAGCTGCGTATGACCGGGCCGCCCGGTTGGCCGATGGGTTCATGTTCGTCGGCGGCCGCGGCGTCGACGACACCGTCGAAAAGTGGACCTCGCTGCGCCGTCGGGTGCGCGACGCGGGCCGGCCCGTCGACGACTTCGGAGCGGACTATTTGATCGCCCCCGGCGCCGGCGGCGTCGTAGACCTACCTGCGCAGGTCGATGCCTGGCGTGAGGCAGGCGGCACCCATGTCTCGGTCGTCACGATGGGCCTTGGCTTGACATCGATCGACGACCACATCGATTACATCGCCTCGGTCGCGGCGGCACTTAGCTTGCGCTGACGCATGCAGATGGTCACGCGGCGGCCGCAACGGTCAGGTGCCATAGGGGGAAAGGGACCCTAGAGGAATTTCCGATCCGTTGTGGGTGCACTGTGGACACGTGAGAGTCGCTGTGGTCGGGGCAAGTGGATTCGTCGGGCGAGAGCTCACCGGTGCGCTGGTCGAGGCCCACTACGACGTCGTCGCGCTCTCGCGTCGTGCTCCCGAGATCGCCGGCGCCAGAGGACTCGCGGTTGACGTAGCCGATGAGGCCGGCCATGAAGACCGCGCTGGACTCGATGCGAAGTCGCCTTCTATCTCGTGCATTCGCTGAGTGCTGAGAGACTTTCGCGACCGCGACCGTCGCTTGGCTGAAGGGTTCGGGCGAGCCGCCGCAGCAGCGGGCCTGCGACGCATCGTCTACCTCGGTGGCCTAGGGCAAGACCCCGAGTCTGAGCATCTTGCGAGCCGCCAGGAGGTCGGCACAGCGCTCGCGTCTGCGGACGTTCCTGTTGTCGAGCTTCGAGCAGCGGTGGTGCTCGGCGCCGGCAGCATCTCCTTTGAGATGCTCCGGTATCTCACCGAGCGGCTTCCGTTCATGGTCTGCCCACGTTGGGTTCGAACCGCCATCCAGCCGATCGCTTTGGCGGACATGACCCGCTATCTGATCGGAGCGATCGACGTCGCGCCGGGCGTGTACGAGGTCGGCGGCGCCGACGTCACGTCGTATCGCGAGATGATCGCGGCGTACGCGACCGCACGTGGTCTGCGGCGTCGGCGCATCGTCGACGTGCCGTACCTGACGCCTCGACTGTCGTCGTACTGGCTCGATCTCGTCACTCCGGTGGATCGCCGCGTCAGCCACGCCCTCATCGAGAGTCTCGTGACCGAGGTTGTCGTCGAGGATCAGGTGCGAACTGACGCGGCCTTCAACATCGAGCCGATGGGTCTTGGCGCCGCGCTCGCCGCAGCACTCGACGACCAAGCGCTCGAGCTCGATCACGACCTCCTCGGCCGCGATGGTGGGCTTCGAGACGGTGTCTACACGGTGCGCGTCACTGTCCCCGTTTCGGGCACCGCATCAACGCGCCTCGATGCCGATCTCGGCCGGATCGGCGGGAGCTACAGCTGGTACGGCCTCACGTTCGCGTGGAAGAGTGCGTGCGCTCCTCGGTCGTGTGTCGGGGGAGCACTGGAAGCTCGGCGCGCCACAGGAGATCGTCCAAGGCGCGGCCGTGGACTGGTGGCAGGTCGCTCGACGTGACCCCGGCATCCTCGTACTGCGCGCGAATCACTGGTTTCCCGGAGAAGCATGGCTCGGCTACCAGTGTGCGGAACACGAGCTGATCCAAGTCGGCTCGCTCCGCCCGAAGGGAATCCCCGGCTTCCTGTATTGGAAAATGCTTCAACCGGTGCACCGGTACGTCTTCCGGGCGCTTGCGCGACACCGGGTGGCGCGCTCCGCAAGACAAGAGGACGGGCGCGTTTCGCACCGAAGGATGAGAACGTCCTGACCCAGCGGGACTTTCGTCGGTGGCGCAAGGCTAGCGGCGCGGCACAACATGCCCGTTGAAGGAGGCCATCGTGGCTGCCTTGTCTCTGCTTGATCTCAGCGCCGCTCTCGCCGGGTGAATGGATCGGCCGAACCATGGCACCCAGCCGAACCCGACGAACGGTAGCCGTCCTCGTCGTCATCGTGGTCATCAGCGGCGTGGTCGCGTGGGTCGTATCTCGCTCTAACGAACCGAAACGGCACTACGACCGACTCGTTCGTACGCAGGAGTATCTACCCGGTGTAGCGGCGGACGTCTTCATGCCCGTGACGCCTCGTGACCACGCACCGGTCGTGGTCCTCATTCCTGGCGGGGCTTGGCGCACCGCACAGCGCTCCGGTCTTGCGCCGCTGGCCGAGACGCTGGCCGAGCGAGGCATGATCGTCGTGAACGCGACGTACCGTGCGGCGAACAGCGGCGCTCGTTTTCCGGAGCCGGTTGCGGACATCGTGTGCGCCGTCGACTTCGGGGTCGCACAAGCGCGCCTTGAGCACGTCGTCCCCGGACCCGTTGTCGTCGTGGGGCACTCGTCGGGTGCGCAGCTGGCATCGGTGGCCGCGCTCGAGCCGGCTCGTTTCCGCGGCACGTGTCCCTACCCGCAGGTCGATCCGAATGGATTCGTCGGGTTGGCCGGACCGTACGACCTCACCGAATGGCAGGCCGTCGCCGCGCCGATGTTCACTGCGTCCCCGGCACAAGATCCGGCGAGTTGGAAGGACGCGAACCCAGTAACGTGGGCGGCTTCGCGCACCGGAACCGATTCCCTCTCCGTCCTCCTCGCACACGGCGCAGATGACCTCGAGGTTTCCCTTGCCAGCAGCAAGAACTTCGCAGCGACCCTGACTAAGGCCGGCCATCGAGTGCAACTGACGATTCTGCCGGGTGTCGACCACGCCACCATCTACACGCCGGGGGTCATCGCCGACCCGATCACTACCTGGATCACCAGCCTCGGCAGCTGAGGTCACTCCGTCTGCAGCACCTCAGCGACGGCTCGGCGTGCACCGATGCGAGTCGGGACGGCGGTCAGCACAGCGATCGATGAGCAGCGTGAGGACGATCGTCGCGACGGTCCACAACGCAGGGGGCAGCATCGTCGGCCCGGTGTGATGCGGGTTGTTGTAGATGGCGATGCCGCCGGGGATGCCCAGCAGCACTCCGACCAGAGCGGGAAGTAGCTGCGCGGTCGTCAGGCCGGTGGTGATCTGTTGCGAAGTAGCGCCAAGTGCACGGGCGAGCGCTGCTGAGTGTCGTACGTCGAGCGCCGTCGTCCATGCGATGAAGATGGCGTTCACCGCGGCGAGGGCGATGAGCATCACCGAGATGATGGTGGTGACCCGCATGACCTGCGGTCCGAGCGACCAGTTCGACGCCGCCGCATGAATGATGAGTACGGTGACGAGACCGCTTGTCGTCACGGCGATGCTGAAGATGCTCAATACGAGCCGCCGTGGACGACGCGCAGCGAGCCTGACACCGACGAGCAGCGGCGCGGGCAAGCGCGCCGACAATCTGATCACCCAAGCTCGACGCCGCGGCGGGCGCGCAGCGTCGTTGAGCGCCGCGACCGTGCTCTGACGCGCGGCGCGGATCGCTGGCACGAAAGTCGCCAGGATCGCGACGCCAAGTGCCAACGCGAGAACCAAGCCCACGGTTGAACCGGTGAGCGAGGGTGCATTCGGCGCACCGATGAGACCGGCCCCTGGTCCGTCGATCAATGGCGCCGCCAACCACCCCGTCACCAGCCCGACAACGGCAGCGCACGCGCCAATCAATAGGTGCTCGAGCAGCAGCACCACGGCAACGATTCGTGGTGTGCCGCCAACTGCCTTCAAGAGGCCGACCCGACGTGTTTGCTCGGCCATCCGACCGCCCACAAGCACCGCGACGCTCGCGATCGCCAAGAGCGCGAGCAACCAACTACCAGTGGAAAGGACTATCTGCACCTTGGCCAGCACCTGTGCGTCGCCGTTGCGGATGCGCTGCCACGAAAGAAGATACGGCGCGGACGGCGAGACGTTCGCGTTGTAACGATCGGCGAACGCGCTCGCGGTGCTGGGATCGTTGAGCTTCAGATTCAAGAAGTAGGCGACGGGTCCGTCCGCCCCCGCAATGCGCGACGCATCGGCTTGCGTCGCCCAGATGAGACCTGGGTTCGACGAGCTGACGTTTCCGACAATGAAGCAGCCCTCAGCCTCAGCGCACACATCCGGATAGGACGGGATGGCCGCAGTGGCCGCCGTCCCCACGACAGCGAATGTCGGCGTCACCAAGGGTCAGCTGATCACCGACGTGAATACCCAACGCACTCGCGAACCCCGCCTCGACGACGACTCCACCCGGTCGAACCCAGCTGCCGCGCAACTGCTTCGGCTGATCGACGGACGAGATCGCGGTGCTTCGGCCCTCAACCTCGGCGCCTCCGCTGGTGTGGCCCTTGCGTAGCGACGTCCACGTCACCGGGAATGGTCCGCTGAACGCGGCCACGCCCGCGGCGTGCTCGAGCGGCACGAGTGCCGCAGCCTCGGCAGCCGCGGTGAGGTCGGGGCCTCGTTGAACAGCCTCGCCCGGCTTGGCCGTGGTTGCCGGCGCCGGCGGCACTCGAGCCGCCTGGCATCACGGTCGCCACCACATCGGGACCGTTGGTCGCGGCTCGTGTTCTCGCATACGGGTTGTTCGTCGTGCCGTGCAGTGCGAGGCCGAGGGTCAGTGTCGTCGTCCCGGCTGCGATCGCGAGCAACAAGAGCAATGCTTGCGCAGGTCGGTGCCGCAGGTCTTTGACCGCGAGGCGGAAGACGAGGAACGCGCGCCCCGTCACTTAGCTCTCCAACCCGGCGAGGTCGGCGAGATTTCTTCGAGTGCCACCGGTGAGTTGCGTCTCATCGACGAGCGAGCCGTCGCGCATCGAGATCAACCGATCCGCAGTTGCGGCAATCCGCTCGTCGTGGGTGACGATGACGACAGTGAGGCCGGTCGCGTGGAGGGACTCGAAGAGCCGCAGCACCTCGAGCGTCGCCGCACTGTCGAGGTTGCCGGTGGGCTCATCGGCGAACACAACGAGCGGCTCGTTGGCGAGTGCTCGCGCGATCGCCACCCGTTGGCGTTGACCACCCGACAGGGCTGACGGCAGATGGTCGGCTCGTTCCGCGAGCCCGACCTGCTCGAGCAATTTCCGGGCGCGGTGCTGCGCGTCTCGTGGCGTCCGGCCAGCGAGAAGTGCTGGCAGCTCGACGTTTTCCTGGGCCGTCAACTCGTCCATGAGGTGGTACGCCTGGAAGACGAAGCCGACCTCGTGGCGGCGAAGCTGCGCGAGTGCGCGCTCCGAGAGCTGATCGATTCGCCGTCCGGCTAGCGACAGTTCGCCGGCGGTGGGCCGGTCGAGCCCGCCGAGGAGGTGCAGCAGCGTCGACTTCCCGCAGCCGCTCGGCCCCATCACCGCGAGCATCTCGCCGCGTGCGACGTCGATGTCGACGTCGTCGACCGCACGCACGAGTCCCTCGCCACTGCCGTATTGCTTGCGCAGTCCGCGGGCGCGCAAGAGCGTGGGCTCGTTCATTGCCGGCTCCTTCGTTCGCTCCACACCCGTTCACACGACTCAAGCCATCGCAGGTCCGCTTGAAGCCGCAGCACGATGCCTTCGAGAACCAACCCGGCGTCCGAGTGATCTTGTTCAGCCATCGCTGCTTGCTGGACGTCGCGCAGCCTGCGCAGGAGTTCGCGGCGCTGCAGGTCGACGATGCTGAGGGGATCGGCCAGCCCGGCCGCTGCAGCGGCGACGAGCTTCAGGTGGAACTCGGCGAGATCCGGCTTTGGCGAGCTCACTTCGGTCAGCCACTCGGCGACCCGTTCGTGCCCGGCTGGCGTGAGCCGGTACACCTTGGTGTCCGCGCGTTCGGCCGCGGCAGCGGACCCGCTGACGGCAACGAGTCCCGCCTTCTCCAGGCGGCCCAACGTCACGTAGATGTGGCCTGCATTGAGCCCTTCGGCAAGAGGCCCGAGCGCATCGTCGAGACGGGACCGCAACTGGTAGGCCCGCGACGGCTCCTTCGCCAGCATCGCCAGGACGATTTCCTGCTGCACGTGTCATCCGATCTAACGGTTATATAGGAACCTAACCGTTAGCGAGACACGTCGTCAACCCCCGACTGCAGCGAGTACGGCGCCAATCATCACGCCGACGGCGTCGGCATCAGTGAGCCCACCGTCAACGCATAGCGATTGCCACGTGCTAAGCCGCAAAGCATGCGCGAGTGCAGCGCGCAGGCGTCGGGCAGCTCGACCTCTGGCGCGAAAGCCGACGGCGAGGACGGCGACCCGGTGCAACTCATCGGCGACCAGATATTCACCGACGAAGCTCGGCATCACATCGACGTCGCGGTGAATCATCGCCATCATCGGCGCCGCAGTGACCGCCCATTGGTAGGTCTCGCTCAGCGCCCTGCGCAATCGCGCAACCGGATCGCGAACGAGCGCCCACGCGGCCGGATCCGGTCGCGGATGGAGTTCGCGCCAATGCGCTGAACACGCGACGACGAGTGCATCGTCGGTCGGAAAATGCCGGTAGACCGTCAAGCGAGTGACACCAGCTTCTTCGGCAACGGCGGAGACGGTGGTGGCTCGCGGCCCGACCCGTTCGTGCAGCCGCATCGTCGCTTCGGTGATCGCGAGGCGGGTCTCCTCGACGGCGTCCTGGCGCGCCCGCATGGTGTATCGGCGCGGCATTGGCGCCGGCGCAGTTCGCGGCACTGTTGACGCCTTCCGTCTCGAGGAGGACAGTGCATTTGAGTATACAGATACGTTTACTCAAATCTGATGGGAGCGCGGATGACCGTCATCCTTGGAACCACGCTGGCCGAGGCAACTGCGTCCGGCCGGGCGTTGCCCCTGACCGTGCTCGCCGCGCCGCACCCGGCTGACCGATTGCTCGGCTCGATCGGTGTCGGATTTCGCTTGAACGGTGAACACACGGGTGGGCAAGTCGCGATTGTGGAGCATCCGTTCCCGCCCGGCGCGTTAGTTCCGCCGCACGTGCACACGCGCGAGGATGAGTTCTCCATCGTGACTGCCGGTGCGATCGGCTTCCGCTCCGGCTCCGATGAGGTTGTGCTTGAGGCCGGCGGTTACATCAGCAAGCCGCGCGGCGAACTGCACACCATGTGGAACGCGGGGCCCGAGGAAGCCCGCATGATCGAAGTGATCACGCCATCGGGATTCGAGAACTTCTTCCGAGAACTCGCCGAGATGATCGAGTCAGGGCCACCCGACCCAGCTTCTGTTGCAGCTCTCGGAACGTCCTACGGCCTGTTCTTCGATCCGACCTGGGTGCCAGAGCTCATGGAGAAGTACGGGCTCAATTCCCCGTTCGGATAAGGACTGTCACCTGCCGGGCAGGCGCGTCGTGATCTCCTGTACGAACCAGTTGTTGCCGTCGGGGTCGCTGAACGACACGAACGAGGCGTAGCTGCGGCCGTTCGGTTCGGCGCCAGACACCCGCGCCTGCGTGCCGGCATGGTGGAACACGCCGCCAGCGTCGTGGAAGACCTCGCTGACGTCGACGCCGTGGCTCGCGAGCTCCGACCTGGCCGCTTCAATGTCTGTCACGACAAGTTGGAGGCCCTGGGTAGAGCCGGGCGCGGCCGTCGTGACGCCGGTTCCGAAGATGATCGAGCATCCCGACCCGGGAGGCGTCAACTGCACGACCCGAAAGTCGCCGGCGACAAAGTCGGCATCCAGCCGCCAGCCGAGCATCGCGTAGAAGTCCTTCGCACGGTCGACGTCGGAGACGGGCACCACGACGACCTCGAGCTTCATGTCCATTCCGCGCAGCCCTCTCTCTAGGTCTCAGCCGTATTATTCAAGCCCTCGAAAGGTCTGTGAATAGACGCTTGCGTGATCGACCCGGGCGAAGGGGAACCATGATGGACGTCGCGAGCCTGGCGCAGCTCTTGCAAGAAACTGCCGAGCATCATGACCCGTACGAGAAAGCAGCTCCGCCCCATCACTGGTGGGACTGGTATGCCGCGTACATGGTCGCTCGCGAGAACGGCAGTTCGCCCGAGGAGTCGTCAAAGGCTGCGGGGCTCCACATGGAGTCGATCGCGGGGCCGCGGCTTTAGTTCGCGAGCCCGTCGAGGATCAGGTTGAGCCCGAACTCGAACTCCTTGCCGAAGTCGTAGTCGGGCTGCATGACGTGCTGCATGGTGAACTCGAACAGGAAGGGGAAATCGGCAACCGGAAAGTGCTCCATCATCGAGCCGGCGATCTCGGCGACGGACTCCGGGCCGTTGATTGGCAGTGCATGCTCCGACAGCGCGAATCCGTAGACGTAACTGTCGATGAGCGCGAATGCATGCGCGGTCTTCTCGAGGGAGAAGCCGGCCTCGCGCAGGTTGCCGATCACGGCGTTGTGATGGCGCAGCGTCGCCGGGCCGGGGTTGACGCGCGACTGCAAGAGTGCGGTAGCCCATGGGTGGCGCCGCAACACCCCGCGGGCCGAGTTCGCGCGCCGTGCCATCTCCGCGCGCCACGCACCGCCGGCCACCGGTAGCTCGATCTCCGCGAACACGAGGTCGACGATGGCGTCGAGGATCTCGTCCTTGTTCGCGACGTAGTAATACACGGACATCGGCTTGACGCCCAGCGACTGTGCCAGCGATCGAATCGTCAGGGCGCCGATGCCGCCCGCGTCGGCGACCGCCATCGCGGCGCGCAGCACCCGATCGCGGCTCAGCGGCAGGCGCTCTGGGGAAGCCTCACTCTTTGATCTCAAAGTTCCAGCTCCCACCTGCTAGCGGTTTAGTACTTAGTACTATACAGTCCCATACTAAGTACGAAACAGCAGCCACGCGGCACCCACCCGAGAAAGCAGGCGGTCATGGCAGTCAACGTGCAGGAGACCCAGGCGGACGGCATCGACATGGAGGTACGGCGTCCGGCGACACCAGAAGGCACGATGCGCGCCATTGTCCAAAGCGAGTACGGCACGGCGGACGTCTTGCGTCTTGCCGAGGTCGACATCCCGAGCCCGACCGCCAATCAGGTGCTCGTCCGGGTGCGTGCCGCGGGTCTCGATCGCGGTGCATGGCACGTGATGACCGGCAAGCCGTATGCCGTTCGGCTGTTCTTCGGAATCCGGAAACCGAAGAACCCCGGCACCGGTCAGGAGGTCGCCGGCACCGTCGTCGCGATCGGTGCCGCAGTCACGAGATTCGCCGTCGGTGACGAAGTGTTCGGTATCGCCAGAGGAGCGTTCGCGGAGTACGCCGTAGCACGCGAGGACAAGCTGGCTATGAAGCCACATGACCTCGCCTTCGAGCACGCGGCAGCGGTTGCGGTGTCGGCATTGACGGCGCTCCAAGCGATTCGCGATGTCGGTCGCGTGCAGCCCGGTCAGAAGGTGTTGATCGTCGGCGCTTCCGGCGGTGTCGGCAGTTACGCCGTCCAGCTGGCAAAGGCATTTGGTGCCGAGGTCACCGGCGTGTGCAGCACCGCGAAGCTCGATCTGGTGCGCTGGCTTGGTGCCGACCACGTCATCGACTACACATGCGACGACTTCGCCGCCGGCCCGCACCGCTACGACCTGATCCTCGACATTGCCGGGAACTCCGCCATCGCGCGGCTAAGGCGGGCACTCACGCCGACCGGTACAGCGGTCATGGTCGGCGGGGAAGAGGGCGGCAGCGTAACCGGGGGAATCGGCCGGCAGTTGCGCGGGCGGGTCGTCTCGATGTTCAGCCGCCAGCGGCTGACTGGCCTCCTGTGCAAGGAGCGTTCCAGCGACCTCGAATACCTCGCCGAACTCATCGCGGCGGGCCAGCTCACGCCGAGCGTCGGCACAGACGTACCCACTCGACCAGGTGCCGCAGGCCATGCGCGACCTTGAGCGCGGGTCCGTGCGCGGCAAGGTCGCGATCGCTGTCTGAGTGTTTGCGGAGAGCCCGCGCCGGCACTGCCGTGGCGTATCCCACCTCGACTAGCGTGGGCATCGAGCACCCCCGATGGGCGGCGTGCGATTGCGGACACGAACGAAGGATGCGTGTGGTTGCCGAAACCGGGGGGTTGCTCGAGATTGACGGGCTGACTCGACGGTACGGATCCGATCGTTGCCCTTGATGGTCTGTCGTTTTCAGTGCAAGCAGGTCAGGTAGTCGGATTCTTGGGCCCGAACGGCGCCGGCAAGACGACCACGATGCGTGCCATCTTCGGACTGACCGATCTGGACTCCGGCGAGGTCAGGTGGAACGGCACCAAGGTCGACCAGCCGGCGCGACGTCGATTCGGTTACATGCCAGAGGAGCGCGGTCTGTACCCGGGGATGCTCGTTGGAGATCAGGTCGAGTACATCGGCCGGCTGCACGGGTTGAGTGCCGCGGACGCCCGAGCTGCGACGAAGATGTGGCTCGAGCGTCTCGGCGTCGCCGATCGGGCGAGCAGCAAGGTCGACGTGCTCTCGCACGGCAATCAGCAGCGCGTCCAACTTGCCGCCGCGCTCGTCCATGAGCCTGAGCTGATCGTGCTCGACGAACCGTTGTCTGGGCTTGATCCGGTCGGTATCGATGACATCGGCGCCGTTCTCGTCGAGCGCGCCAACGCCGGCTGTTGCGTCGTGTTCTCCAGCCATCAGCTCGACCTCGTCGAGGATCTGTGCGAGTCGGTGACGATCATCGACCACGGCAAGCTCGTGGCGAGCGGTCGCGTGGACGACCTGGCCACCAGCGGCGCCCGCCGCTTGGTCGTTCGTGTCGAAGGCGATCGTGACGCTGCGTGGGCCAAGAGGCTCGCCGGCGTGGTCGTCTCCGAGATCAACGGTGGTGAGGCGCGACTCGTGCTTGATGAATCGATCGACAGCGATGTTGTGCTGCGGGCGGCTATGGCGGCCGGCCGGGTGACCGAGTTCAGTTTCGCGCGCCGACGGCTGTCAGAAGTATTTCGCGAGGCACTGGCATGAAGCCGTTCATCATCCTGGGGGCCGTAGTCGTGTTCGCCGCGATCAGGCTGACGCTTCGCTACCGGCGTCGCCGTCCCGCCGCGCAGTCAACATCGCAGGAGTCACCGACGTCGTCCGCCACCGCATCGAAGCCGCCGCGGCGTTCGTTGCTGGTGAGTCTGTTCGGCGATATCAGGGCTCGTGGCGCAACGGGAAGTGCGCGAACGGATCCGAGGACGCGTCTTTCAAGTCGGGACGGCGATCATCCTGCTCGTCGTCGTTGCCGCCATCGTGATCCCGGTGCTCACTGCGAGCAAGAGCCAACCCGAGCGGGTCGGTGTCGTCGGTGCGCTCTCTCCATCGCTGCGCACCACTGTCGAAGCAGCCGCCAACGCGATCGGTACGACCATGACATTCGTGCCCGAGTCCGATCAACCGGCCGCCGATGCCGACCTTCGGTCAGGCAAGGCCGATCTGGTGATCGTCGATGCGAAGCAGGTCGTCGTCGCCACGGCGATCAGTGCGGGCGACACATCGACCACCGCGCAACTCGCGGGCGCGGCTGCGCAGACCCTCGGCACGGCCGCCGCTTTCGAGGCGGCCGGATTGTCGGCGGCTCAAGCCGAGGGCATCAGCCACGCGAAGCCGGTGCCACTCGTCGGCCTTCGACCAGCACCAACCGAACATCACAAACAGTCGCCGGCGTCCGTGCTCACCTCGATCCTGGTCTTCGTGATGCTCTCGCAGTACAGCGCCTGGATTCTGACCGGCGTTGTCGAGGAGAAGACCAGCCGAGTCGTCGAGGTGCTCTTGGCCGCGCTGCGCCCGGCGCAGCTGCTCGGCGGCAAGGTGCTCGGGATCGGGCTCGTGGCTGCCGCACAAGCGAGCGCGCTGGTAGTTGTCGCACTCGGTTTGTCCGAGGCCGTCGGGTCCGACCTGTTGCACGGCACCGGACCGCTCACGATGCTCGTCGCCTTGTTCTGGCTCGTCCTCGGATATGCCTTCTACTGCTGGGTATATGCCGCCGCCGGATCAACTGTCGAACGCCAAGAACAGGTGCAGAGCCTCGCGTTTCCGCTGACGATTCCGGTCATTGTCGGCTACATCGTCTCGCTGACCGCGGCTACATCAGGCGAGCCGAACACCTTCGTCGACGTACTCGCCTACCTTCCGCCGACGGCTCCGTTCGCCATGCCGACGCTGGTCGGCCTTGGCACGGCGACGTGGTGGGAGTTCGCCATCTCGGTTGCCCTGAGTATCGCCAGCACAATCGCTATCGCGCGCATCGCGACGTCCGTCTACCGGCGAGCGATACTGCGGACCGGTCGACGCGTCCGCATCCGTGACCTCAGGTCGGCGAAGCCTACTTCGGTGGGGTAGCCGGCACGACTGTGCAGTCGGCGCTGGGGAAGTACACCGCTTCCTTGCCGTCCTGCCATCTCACGTCGTAGGGCGGAGCCCCGTCCTCGCCGTGGATCTGGGTGATGACGCCGTGGCGTTCGTGCTCGCCGACGTGACGGGTATGGACGACGAGTTCGTCACCGATCTTCGCTTGCATCTTCGTCCTCCTCTTGCTGTCACACCCAAGAACGGTCATGACGACGCAACGATCCGTCGACGCTGGCCCGCGCCGCGAGAGGCGAAGGTCCTGCCGGGACGGACGAACGACACCTTACGGCACCATGTCCGCGACGACCGTGAGGTCGACGAACTCGGGCGGGCCGTCGAAAATCTCCATCATCATCGCCTGCGCGGACTTCAACGCCTCCTGGCGCGCCGGGTCGCGCTCGCGGGCGCGGGCGTGATCCTCACTCTCGAAGACGACCATGACGTAGAACTCACTCGGATCGTTCTGCGCGTGCATAAGCGTGGTCCGGATCAATCCAGAACCGGTTTGCTCGACGGCGGCGAACTGCTGGAACAGTGCCGGCAGGTCCGCGTCGCTACCTGGCTTCAGACGCATCTTGATGAGCTGTGCCCACATGCCGGACTCCCTGGATGAGTGGTGCGATCTCGGTGACAAAGCGACCGAGCGCTGAGCCTAACGCTTGGCCAACCTTGATTGTCGTCAGTCGATGTCGCGTCGCTCGATTGCGAAAGCACCTGCTGCGGCCGCGACCGCCGCGTATCCGATCAGTAACAGCCCGCCGAAGATTGGGGCGAGCAACGTCGCCGTTCCCGCGTTCGGCATGAGTCCCGCGAGCGCACCGGAACTCGCGCCTGGCGCGTACTTTGCGGCGGACGGCACGTTGCCGATCAGGATGTTCTCGATGAGGAGCAGCCATACGCACAGCCCGACGACAGCGGCGACCTGGCTGCGCACGAGCGTGCCGATGCCCGTCCCCAGGACTGCCCACAATGCGGCGCCGCCGCCACCACCGACGATCATCTGTGCGAAGTCGCCGGGACCGAGCTGCACAGGAATACCTCGCGCGGCGAGCCCGGCGCTGCCAATCGCCGCGACGAACCCTGCCGCGAGCACACCGATAGCGAGTCCAGCGACGGCAGCTGCGCCCGCCTTGGCGGCCATCACGCGGGTGCGGTCGGGGTTGGCGAGCAGAGTTGGGCGAATCGTGCCGTTACGGAATTCTGCAGTGATGCCGATCGCTCCCGCTAGACCGGCGAACAGTGCACCGATCGTGGTGCCCCAGCCGAAGACTTTGGGTTGGTTGGCCGCTTGGCTCAGGTCCGCGGACTTCAGAGCGAACACGTGCAGGCACACAACCAGGAGACTGACCCCGAACATCGACGCGAGCAGGATGGACGCAGTGCGCGTTGTGCGTTGCTTGAACAGCTCAGAGCGCAGTTGGCCGATCACGTTTGGTCCTTGCCGGTGAGTTCGAGGTAGAGCTCCTCGAGCAGGCGGCCTTCGGCGAGCCCGGCGACCTCGACGGTCGACACCATGCGTCCGCGGTCGATGATGATTGCGTGGTCGACGCTTTGCGCAACCTCCGCAAGTAGGTGGCTGGATACGAGCGCCGTGCCACCTGTGGCGGCGAACTGGCGCAGGAAGCCGCGCAGCCAATGCACACCTGCCGCGTCGAGGCCGTTCGCGGGCTCGTCGAGCACTAGCAGCTCGGGGTCGCCGAGCAAGGCGGTGGCCAGCCCGAGCCGCTGCCGCATACCGAGTGAGTAGTTGCCGACCGCGCGGCCTGCCGCCGCGTCGAGTTCGACCAGTTCGAGCAGTTCGTCGACCCGGCCGAAGCTGATCTCGGACGCGAGGGCAAGTGCGCGCAGGTGGTTCCGGCCGCTGCGTCCGGGTCGAAGTCGCCTGACTCGAGCAACGCTCCGACGCGTCGGACCGGGTCGGAGAGATCACGGTAGGGCTGACCGAACACCAACGCTTCGCCGCCATTGGGGCGCGAGAGCCCGAGCAGCATGCGCAGGGTGGTTGTCTTGCCAGCACCATTTGGACCCAGGAAGCCGGTCACAGTGCCGGTATCGAGCGTGAAGGTCAGTGCGTCGACGGCGACCACGTTGTCGAAGCGCTTGGTCAAATTGCGAACCATCACCACCGGCGGGTCAGTTTCGCCCCCCTTGGCTGCGTGATCCTCGCGGGAGGATGCCATCGTTTGTTCCACGACGACAACGATCGCTTGCACGCAGATCATGCGCATCGTCCCGATGGGGTGTTCTGTTTACCCCCGCTGGGGTATGTCGCGCCCGCCACGCGGCGCTACCGTCGCAGATGCCATGCATGAGCGACACCTGACAATCCTCGATGCCGCGGTTCCGGCAGTCGTCGGCGCCGTGATCGTCGTCGGCGTGGCATTGCATGGGGGCACGACTGCGCGGCCGATTTCACTCGTGCTCGGAATTGCTGCCGCGGTGCCACTGGCGGCGCGGCGACGGTGGCCGGGATGGACCCTCGTCGCCTCGGGACTGCTGGTGGCCGTACTGTTCCACCTCGACCGGACGGCAGCATCGGTGGCGGTACTTGCGCCGGCGGTTGCGCTGTACTCGCTCGCGTTGCGCCGCGGCCGCCTCGAGCAGGTCACGGCGGCGCTGGTCGCCATTGCGGCCGTCATCGCCGCGGACGTCGCCCATCCTGGGCAGCCGACAGTCGAGCAGACCATCACCCATGTGCTGCTGGTTGCGCTCCCACTGCTCGCCGCTGAAGTGATTCGCACGCACCGCGCCAACATGCGACTGGTAGTCGAGCGATTCGAGTTGGCCGAAGAGAGCCGCGAGCGGGACGCCGAGTGGCGCGCCGAGCAGGAACGCGTGCGCATCGCTCGCGAACTGCACGACGTTGTCGCCCACACTCTCACCGAGATCAACGTCACCGCGGCGGCAGGGGCAGAACGCACGGGACCCGGCGACGAGCGCAGCACACTCGAGCAGATCGAACGCAGCAGCCGCGACGCGATTGGCGAGCTTCGTGGCATCCTCGGAGTGTTGCGAGGGCCATCGCCTGCTTCGGCACCGCATGCGCCAGCACCGGGCATCGACGACATCCCGGGCATGATTGATCGAGCGTACAGCGCAGGACTTGACGTGCACCTCGACGTCCAGGGCGCCCCGCCAGCAAGGATTTCCGACGCGATGGCACTGGCGATCTACCGCATCGTGCAAGAGTCGCTCACCAACGTCCGACGCCACGCATTCGGCGCACAGGCGCGTGTCACAATTCAATTCGGCGCGTCGGGTGTGAATGTCACGATCGACAATGACGGCGGGAGCGAAACCGGCGCCGGCACCGGCACCAAGACTGCGACCACAGGTGTCGGCATCGTCGGAATGCGTGAACGCGCCGGCGCCGTCGGCGGGCAACTGTCAGCCGGCCCGCACGATCCAGGCTTCCGGGTGCGTGCCGAACTTCCCTATGAGCCAGTGCCTTACGAGCCAATGCGATGATCCGGGTACTCGTGGTCGATGATCAGGCAGCCGTGCGGGACGGCTTCGCGGCGCTTGTCGATGCGCAAGAAGGCATGGACGTCGTGGGGCGTGCAGCCAACGGGCGTGAGGCGGTCGATCTCGCCCGGCGCACCTTTCCCGACGTCATCTTGATGGACATCCGGATGCCCACGCTGGACGGGCTCGAAGCCACTCGGATCATCTGCGCGGATCCGACTCTGGAACGCACCCGCGTGCTCGTCCTCACGACCTTCGACCTGGATGAATACGTCTACGGAGCGTTGCGGGCCGGCGCGTCCGGCTTCTTGCTCAAGGACACCCCGCGCGCCGAACTGCTCCGTGCCATCGAGGTCATCGCAGCCGGTGAGGCATTGCTCGCACCCACGGTCACTCGTCGGCTCATCACCGAGTTCGCCGCGCGCCGCGACCCACAGCAGCCATCGCCTCGGCTCGCTGAGCTTACCGAGCGAGAACGAGCCATCCTCGTACTCGTAGCCAGCGGCTTCAGCAACGGCGAGATCGCGGGACAACTTGTCATCAGCCCACTGACTGCGAAGAGCCATGTCCGCAACATCTTGCGCAAGCTCGACTGTCACGATCGGGCCGGACTCGTCGCGCTCGCTTACGAGAACGGTCTGATCATGCCGGGCGATCAACGTTGACCCCACACCGGGACACGACGTCAGAAAGCTGAGTTCTAGGTCCCCGACCAGAACCTGCCCGTTTGGCGCGCTTATGCGTTGACGAAATCGGCGACCTGAGTAAGCCGGAAGCTGTTGCCCGACGGGTCGCGGAATCCTGCATCGATTCCGTAGGGACGTTCCTCCGGCACCTCGGTGAACTCCACGCCGCGTGCGCGCAGGCTCTCGTACGACGCCCGGCAGTCATCGGTGGTCAGAAACACCGTGCCGGCGAACCCCTTGGCCATCAACTCGCGGACCTCGTCGGCAGTCTGCTCGTCCATCACCGGCGCGCCGGGAATCGCCATCAACACGATCGCGAAATCTGGCTGGTCGACCGGACCTACGGTCAGCCAGCGGAAGTTGCCCATCTCCGGCACCGTGACGTCGGAGCGGACCTCCATGCCGAGCTTCTTCGTGTAGAACGCGAGCGCCTCGTTCTGGTCATGCACCCATAGCTGAGTGTTGGCGATCTTGTACATGTCGTCCTCCGGGATCGGTTTTCGGTGTACCCGACGCTACTGACGCCGAAGCTGCCTCGTCTTCTCGAAACGTGCGCAACAGCGGCCGGCTGTAGGCGCGCACCACACACGCGGGCACCCGAGCGAAGGCGGCCGCTGGCGGGAAGGATGCGCGATACGCCGTGGGGGTGGTGCCGAACATGCGTCTGAAACTTGTGGTGAACGAACCGATGCTCGACAGCCCGACGGCGACGCAGATGTCGGCGACGGAGTTGTCGGTACTGCGCAGGAGCGCAGCTGCTCGTTCGAGGCGGCGAGTCAACAAATAGGCGTGTGGTGACTCACCGAACGCTTTGCGGAACGCTCGGCTGAAATGCGCCGGGGAGAGTCCTGCCGCTTTTGCGAGCGCAGCTACGTCGAGCGGCTCGGCGTACCGTGCGTCGGCCAGATCCTTGGCACGCAGCAGGTGTCGGGCGATCGGTACGTGTGGCATCAGCTCGAGTTCGCCCTTGGCTGAGCCGGCATTAGGGCAGCTTCACGTGCGCGGGGCTCAGTTCGTCGATCGTCCGCACACCCAGCAGTTGCATCGTGCGGCGTACTTCACGCGACAAGATTTCCACCGCTCGGTCGACACCGCGTTCGCCGCCCGCCATCAGGCCGTACAGATACGCGCGGCCGACGAGCGTGGTCTTGGCGCCAAGAGCAATTGCCGCCACGATGTCGGCGCCGGACATGATGCCGGTGTCGGTCCACACCTCCGTGCGATCGCCGACGGCATCGAGAACGTCGGGGATCAAGCGCAGGGGCACCGGTGCCTTGTCGAGTTGCCGGCCACCGTGATTGGACAGCAGGACGGCGTCGGCTCCCGCGTCGACGACTCGGCGCGCGTCGTCGACGGTCTGAATGCCCTTGATGATGAGTGGGCCGTCCCAGAACGAGCGCAACCATTCGAGATCGGCGATCGTCATCGACGGATCGAACAGCGCGTCGATGAGTTCGGCCACGGTGCCACCGGACTCGGTGAGAGACGCGAAGGTGAGCGGCGCAGTGGTGAGCAGGTTGATCCACCACGCCGGATGCATCGCCGCATCGAGAACAGTCTTCACTGTGAGCGCCGGCGGAATCGAGAACCCGTTGCGCACATCGCGCAGCCGAGGCCCAGCGACGGGCACGTCGACCGTGAGAATCAGTGCCTCGAAGCCGGCCGCCTTGGCGCGGCTCATCAGATCCTCTGCGGCCGCTCGGTCTTTCCACACGTACAGCTGGAACCACTTGCGGGCCTCAGGCGCTGCCGCCGCGACGTCCTCGATCGACGTGGTGC
Source organism: uncultured Actinomycetes bacterium (assembly GCA_963825425.1). GTDB lineage: Bacteria > Actinomycetota > Actinomycetes > Acidothermales > Acidothermaceae > PALSA-607. The sequence goes on along the minus strand of CAWGTF010000010.1, from coordinate 759,649 downwards.
CCATGGTCGACAACGAATACGGAATGTCATGCCGCGCAGCGACCCGCACGACCGCGCGCTCACCTTCGTGATTCATCAGCCGGGTGAAGCCGGTCGGAGCCAGCGCAAACGGCAGCGCCGAAGGCTTGCCCAACATGTGCGTCGTGAGGTCGGCGCCCGAGACGTCGCGCAGGATCGACGGCTGGAACTCCACTTCCCTGAAGAGGGTCCGCGCACGGCGCAGGCTGATCTCGTCGCCCGCGGCCCCGTCGGTGTAGTCGAAAACCGACCGGGGAGTGCGACGCCGCGCGATCGAACGTAGATCGGCGATCGTCAGCGCCGCAGCCAACCGACGTCGGGTCGGATTGGGGTCGAAAGGCTTCGGGCGCAGCAGGGGCCTGAATTCGCTCCACCGCGGTACCTGTCGGTCGGTCATGATCACAACTTAGTGCAGTGCGATCAGGTCGCCGAGACGTCGTCGGCAGCCCGGCGCAGTTCGGCCAGGTCGATCTTGCCCATGCCCAGCATCGCCTTCATCGCGCGCTGCGCCCGCCCCGGATCGGGATCGCCGAGGAACTCCTCCATCGCGGTTGGTACGACCTGCCATGAGAGGCCGAACTTGTCCTTGAGCCAGCCGCACGGACCTTCGTCTCCGCCCTCGGAAAGCCGCTCCCAGAAGTAGTCGACCTCGCTCTGGTCGTCGCAGCTGATCTGGAACGAGACGGCCTCATCGAACTTGAACTGCGGACCGCCGTTGATTCCGACGAATCGGGTCCCGTCGAGCTCGAACTCCACCGTCATCACAGTTCCAGCAGGGCGTGGCCCCGCGTCGTTGTATCGGTTGACGCTGATGACCCGCGAGTTCTTGAAGATGGCGGTGTAGAAGTTCGCAGCGTCCTGCGCCTGCGTGTCGAACCACAGACTCGGCGTGATCTTGCCTGGCATGGCGTCGTCCTCTCTGGTGGCAGTCGGACGGTTTCTCCCCACACATGGTGTACCCATGCAGACGATCCGCGCCTGGGGAACTCATCGCCGTCCGCCCGGCTACGTGGCTCGATCGCTCAACTGCTACGCGGCGCGCGAGGCTTCGTGAGCGTCAGCGTGCGCCTGCGCGATCTGCTCCGCCGTCGCCGCACCGCTGCCGGGATGCGTCGGGTGGTGCTTGCCGCAAGTGATGTACGGCGTGCCCTCGACGTGGTGCAGCCCAACCCGGTAGCAGCCCTTGGCGTGGCAGTTGATCTTGCGCCAGACGACCGCGAGGATCGCAAGCTCGCTGAGACAACTACCGAAGCCGCCCCAGAAGAAATACCACCGGCTGTTGGGGTTGTACACGCCGATGAAGGTGAGGACGTAGTTCAGGATCATGCGTGGAAGCTATCGCGCCGGCACCGAATTCCTCAGCTACCGAAGAGCGTTTTCCAGCTGCGTCCGGCGTCGCTCGTGACGTAGACCGCGCTGGTCGTGCCGTTCGATGTCGTGATGTCCGTCTCGAGAAGGGCGTGCGTGGCGTCTAGGGCACCGACGGCGTACGGTGCGCCGAGCACGTCGTTGCTGTTGGCGACGGACCAATCCCGTCCGGCATCGGCACTGACCCGACTCGTCACGCCGCCGTCATTGGGGGAGACGATCCACCACGATCGGCTCGACGGCGTGGCGACCAACGCGTAGCTCTTCGGGTAGCTGTCGGCGGGTACAGAAGGAATCGGGACGTCGACGGTGGTCGTCAGCCGCCAGCTCGACCCGCCGTCTGTGGTGACGTCAAATCCAACCGTTGCCTGCGCTCCGTCGACGACCTCGGTCGCGAGCACAGCGTGGGTCGCGTCGCTGAATGACGGTAGAGCGAACAGGCACTCGACCGTCGAACCGTCGGCCGGGTGACGGTCGCCCGGGGGACACGTCGTCGACCGCGCGCTCGGCGGTGTGGCAACGGTCCAGGAAACGCCGCCATCGATGCGTCTCGAAGAACCCTTCGTCGACCTGGCCTTCCGCGGGTGGAATAGCGCTGGCAGCGAACCCGCGCAGCTGGGAGGTGAAGACCATCGGCAACTCGAACGGGCTCGGGGGCGGAGTCAGTCCGTCGTCGATCTGTCCGTCCAGTGGCGGATCCGAGTACAGCCGGCGCCACGAAGCCCCCGCATCCGTCGTGACCGAGAGCCACATGTGTGGCGCGGTAGCTGCGATGTTTTCGTCGAACGCCACGCTCGGCGTGACGAGTTGGATCCATTCGGCGTCTCCTGCGTGGTCGCCATGCTCGCCCGTTGCTGCGACGGTCCAGTTGCTGCCCGCCGTCCGCGGTGGCGTAGATCGTCACCGCGAGATTGCCGAGGTTCCAGGTGCTGACCCAGCCGGTGGTCGGATTGAGAAACGACGCTTGGTCGAACATCGCGTAGAGCCCGCCCTCGAGCTGCTGGCGAGCGGCGGGTGGGGTGACGTCGCGCCAGTGGTTCAGGTCGGTGCTGAGCCACAACGTTGACGGCCCCCCGTCTTGGCTGCCAGAGCCGATGCGTGCTGACCCGGCGAGTGCAACCCCATGCTCGACATCGACCAGGGTCACCGACGGCACCGAGACCGCCGGCGGCACTGAGAGGTTCGAGGCGGCCGGGTTCGGCCACGAACTCACCGGTACCGCGAGCGACTTCGAGGCGGTCGGCGGGGGCGGCCCGCCCGAGAACGGCGGCACGCTTGATGACGGCGGCCCGCTCGAGAACACCGGCCCGCTTGATGACGGCGGCGAGCCTTGCCGAACTCCGCTGCCGCAGCCGACCAGCGCGGCGACTGCAGCCGCCGCGCCGACCGCGCGCATGCTCACCATCGCCTGCCTCCCGCCGTCCAGCTCGGTGATTGCGAGCCAAGGACGCAGCGGCGTGCACGTCGGTTGTCTCTACATCACTTGGCGCGGCGGCGAATCCACCAGAAGCAGAAGCCGGCGATTGCGAGAGCGGCGGCGAAATAGACGGCAGTCTCACCCCACTGGAGGGTCCAGTAACGGTTTGCCGGCTGGTAGCTCACAACCTCGTGGTAGGTGGCGCTGAGTTTCGTCACGCAATCCGTAAGTGCGTTGTGGACGTCGCTAGGTGCGTTGATCCGTACGCGGGTACCCGATCCCGGAGCAGGGCTGCCCTGGGCTCCCGGGAAGGGGAGCGTTGGGCAGGTGGTCGCCACCGTCGTGGAGGTGAGTCCGTGTCCGGCATTGTCGACGATGTGCGTGGAGTAGACCCACGCATTCGGAAGGTTCGGTGGGTTGGGCATCAACGTTGCTGGCCCGCCGTTTGTGCTCCCGAAGCCCATGCTGTTGGGGTCGAGCGCGAGCGTCTTGTGTCGCGGCGAGAAGATGTTCGGGCGAACCACGTAGGTGACTGTCATTCGAACAGCCAAGAAGCCCACGACGGTAGCCGCCATCGCCGGCAGCGTTCGCCGAATCAGCAGGCCGGCAACGACGCCGAGCGCAAACCCAAAGGCTGCGTATCCAAGTGGGGTGATGTTGCGTTCCCCGAACATGCCAGACCCGAATCGGTTCTGGTGTGCGCGGTCGATTGGTGACGACCACCACGTGACGAGCAGGCTCAGCAGCCCAGTCGCTACGAGGCTCGCGAGCCCCACCACGGCGAGCTTGCATGCAAGCCATCGAGTGCGGGTGACGCTTTGTGTCCACGCGAGACGATGCGTACCGTTTTCGAACTCGCGCGCTATCAGCGGCGCACCCCAGAACACTCCGATCAGGGCCGGGACGACGACCAGTGCGGTACCGATGAGCTCGAGGAGTTGGTCGAGCTTGCTGAGCTGGATGCCCACCCCTGGACAGTTGGGGTTGTTGACGCACGCGGCGTTGGCCTTGGCGAAGACGGTGTAAAGGTGATCGATGTTGCCTCGAGTCGTGGCGAATAAGATCAACACCGCAATGAGGAGGGCGCAGGCGACTGCAGCCTGAGCTTGGAACTGGCGCCAGCTGAGCCGGATCATCCGACGCTCCCAAGGTGGGACTTACGGGTCGCGCGGTCGGCATCGCCGGCGCGGCGCATGTACGCCAACACCAGGTCTTCGAGACCGACCTGCTCGACTGTCCAAGCCGGGTCGAGAATCGGCCCGCTGCTACGCACCAGCAGAGTGCTTTGGCGATCGGTGTGGCTAGCCTCGATGACTTCCTGGTCGGCGGGTAGGTGGGTGGGATCTCGGCGGGCGCCGATGAGCCGGTGATGACTTGCGAGCAGTTCATCGACATCGCCCGCGACTTGCACCCGCGACCCGGTGAGGACTATCAGGTAGTCGCACACCCGCTCGAGGTCGGCGACCAAATGAGACGACAGCACGACGCTCACGCCGTCGTCCGCAGCCGCTTCCATCAGGTGTTGGAGGAATTCGTGCCGAGCGAGGGGATCGAGGCTGGCAACCGGTTCGTCGAGCACCAGCAACTCGGGTCGTTTCGCGATCGCGAGAGTGAGCGCCAACTGGGCGCGCTGGCCTCCGGACAGCTTGCCCGCGCGCTGCTTGCGATCAAGCCCCAGTTGGTCGATGCGGCGTTCGGCGACGGCGGCATCGAAGCGAGGGTTCAGCCAGCCGCCCAGCCGTAGGTGATCGGCCACCGAAAGGGATCCGTAGACGGGGGTGTCCTGTGCGACGAAACCCACCCGGCCGAGTTGCGCCGGACTCTGCGCGGGCTTGCCTCCGAGGACGCCGATCTGTCCGGCACTCGGTTGCAGCAGACCGACCGCGAGATGCAACAGCGTTGTCTTGCCTGCTCCGTTTGGTCCGACGAGGCCTACGACGTGACCGGCCGGAACCTGCAACGTGCAATCTCGCAACGCCCAGCGGTGGCCGTAGCGCTTTCCGAGGCCGCTGGCATCGAGGACCGCGGTCATGCCACACCCTGCGCGTCTAGGCTCCGAAAGGTGTCCTGAAACAGGGCCTCGATGCTCTCATCGTCGAGCCCAGCCCGACGTGCCTTTCCAAACCAGCTCTCCAGCTCCTCGCGCAACGGACCGTGCGCAGCTCGAGAGGAGTCGCTCAGTGTCGAGGTCACGAAGGTGCCGACGCCTGCCCGCGCTGTGACCAGCCCGCTGTGCTCGAGCTCCCGGTAAGCCTTGAGGACGGTATTCGGGTTGATCGCCAACTTGGCGACGACGTCTTTCACGGTCGGCAGCTGGTCGCCCGCGCTGAGCAGGCCCAAGACCAACGCACGTCGCACTTGCTGGACCAACTGCTGGTAGGGGGAGACCCCCGACGATGCGTTCAGGTGGAACTCGATCACGGCGACTCCTGGTTAACTAGGTAACTAGCACAATAGTTAACTGTGAGTGGGGGCAAGTCAACTGGTCCGGCGCCCAACGTGATCAACTTCGGCAGCCCACCGGCGTCCGATCGTGCCTTGTTTGGGTACGTGGCCGGGGTTAGCGTCTGAGCTGTCTCATCCGGCGAACAGGAGTGACGCTATGTCGCTAGATCCGAAGTCGACCGCTGTCGTACTCATCGAGTTCCAAAACGACTTCACCTCTGAGGGTGGAGTTCTGCACGGCGCCGTCGCGCCAGTGATGGAACGAACCGAGATGCTCGCCAACACCCGCAAGGTTGTCGATGCGGCTCGCGCAGCCGGGGTCACCGTCATGCACGCGCCGATCACATTCGCCGACGGCTACAACGAAATCTCGGAACATCCGTACGGGATCCTCAAGGGTGTCGTCGATGGCAAGGCGTTCGTCAAGGGTTCCTGGGGCGCGGCCCTCGTCGACGAGCTCACCCCGGCTGATGGCGACATCGTCATTGAAGGCAAGCGCGGTCTCGACACCTTCGCCAGCACGAATCTCGATTTTATCTTGCGCAGCAAGGGAATCACCACGATCGCGCTGGGCGGATTCCTCACCAACTGCTGTGTTGAGTCGACCATGCGTACCGGCTACGAGCACGGCTACGAAGTCATCACGTTGAGCGACTGCGTCGCCGCGACTTCGGTCGAAGAGCACGAGAACGCGCTGAAATACGATTTCCCGATGTTCTCCAAGCCGATGGTGTCGGCCCACTTCATCGCCGAACTCGGTCAGTAGAAGGAAGGTCCCTCAGTACTCCTGCGTGATCTTGTGCCGTTTGACCGTGGCATAGACGAGGCGGTCGATCGGTGCGAGGTCGAGTTCGGTGGGCTCGAACTGCATGCCGAGCTCGCCTGTCACCGCGTCGACGCGTGTGACCGTGGCCGGCAGGGCGAACTTCTTGTTGGCTGGCAACTCGATGTACACGTTGGCCGTCGCGCCGATTTCTCGGACGAGGCCGGGCTGGTTGAGCTCGATCCGGCAGCCCGCGTGGGAGAGGTCCGTGGCAATACCGTGCGCCGTCGTCCCGTCGGCATGGGTGACCGTGGCTGGATGCCGCGTCGATGCGCGGACCGCACTGCGGCGGCGTTCGCGCGCGAGTGGCAGGACACCGGTCAGGATCAGGGTGGTGTCGTCTTGATCGGACGCCCGCCGCGCGATCACCTCGAGCACGATGAGTTCGGAGTCGGCGGCCTCGCGACCGGACACCCACACCCGCTGGCCAGCGCAGATCGCCGCGGCCTCGCGACTGGTGCGCACACCGATGGTCACGATGAGGCCGGCCTCCCCAGTCAGCCAGTGCGTCACCACGCCCCGCAGCAGGCCGCTATCGAGTTCGACTGGGAGCAATGTCACCTCGCCGCCGGCCATCATCCAGAGGGAGTGCAGGGCGGCCGGTTTCGGCTGCTCTGGCTGCTGTGCTGGCTGCTTTGTTGGCTGCTTTGCTGGCTGGTAGATGGGCTGGTGTGGTTGCGCGGTCATCGTCAGCTCCTGGTCTGTTGCATGAGCTGACGGCTGCGAAAAATCAGACGGTTCGCCCTATTTACGACCTACCACTCCATGTGTAGCCCGAAACAGCGCTTATGTATAGGTGCTGAACGGACGCCGGTGGCCGCCGTTCGGCGCTGCAGCTCCGTCGTCGGGGGTCGTCCCTAGCATGTGGCCATGACCACGATCACCCCGGTGCGCCCATGAGCACAACCACGATCACCCCGGTGCGCCCATGAGCACAACCACCGGGATGCCGCAGGAGCTCGAAGATCGATTCGAGCAGTACCGAGTCGAGTTGCGCGGCTTCTGCTATCGCATGCTCGCGTCACCCTTCGACGCCGACGACGCCGTCCAGGACACCTTCATCCGAGCGTGGCGGGGATACGACAGCTTCGAGGGCCGCTCGTCACTGCGCTCGTGGCTCTACAAGATCGCGACAAATGTCTGCCTCGACATGCGCCGAAGTGTCGAGCGTCGTGCGCGGCCGATGGATTTCGGCCCGGCGCGGGAGCCAGTGGCGACCAACCTCAACATGCTGCCGGAGACGACCTGGCTCGAGCCGGTGCCTGACCAGCTGATCGTTGCCGGGGAAGGCGATCCAGCGGACATCGCTGTCGCGCGCGACAGCGTTCGGCTCGCGTTCGTCGCTGCACTGCAGCACCTGCCGCCCCGCCAGCGCGCCGTCCTCATCTTGTGCGAGGTGCTGCAGTGGAAGGCGACGGAGGTCGCCGAGCTCCTCGAGACGACCACGGCGTCGGTGAACAGCGCGTTGCAGCGGGCGCGCGCCACGCTCGAGACGGCCAAGCCGTCGGCGTCCGTCCCGGCTTCGCAATTGAAGGCGGCTGACCGCGAGCTGCTTGCCCGTTACGTCACAGCGTTCGAGGCCTACGACATCGAGGCGCTGACCGCCTTGATCCACGACGACGCGATCCAGTCGATGCCGCCGTACGACCTGTGGCTGTCGGGCCGTGATGACATCTTGGCCTGGTGGTTCGGGCCCGGCATCGGGTGTCAGGGCTCGCGGGTGATTCCCACCATGACCGCGAACGGGTCGGCGGCGTTCGGCCAATACAAGCCGAGCCCGGCCGGTGGCTACGAGCCGTGGGCTCTGCAGGTCGTCGAGTTGCGTGACGGCGTGATCGGGGAGATCACGTTCTTCTTGGCAACGAAGACGCTCTTCCCGCTCTTCGGCCTGCCGCTCGAGTTCGAGGCCTGACGGTCAACTGCGGAGCACGTCGCGCAGGCCCAGCAAGGCGATCAAATCGACGAGTTCAGCGGGGGCGCTGCGCAATCGCAGCGTGAATCCTCGTTGTCGAGCGGCCAACTGCAATCGCGCGAGTACCTCGACCGTGGGCAGATCAGCCGGCAAACCGGCGACGTCCCAGTCGACGACCACGCGATCCGTCGGGCGCGGCGCAGACGTAACCATCTGGATACAGACGAGCGCGACGGCTGAAATTCATCGGCGCGCCGCTGCCGTCGGGCCGCGGACGTCGTATTCTCCGCGATGAGAACGTCGGGATCGCGCGTTCGCGTGCCAGCAACGAGAGGCTCAGACAGTGAACCCATCAGGCCGGACCCCACATCTTGACCGCTCGGTTCGCGCGCTTGCGCCTCGGCGCACCGCTGGTGTCGTCGCGGTCGCCGTCATGATGGGTGGCTTGGGGCTCGGCGGGTGCTCGGCGATCAACAAGGTCAAGTCGGTTGCGCACAGCGTGGAGGCGAACCGGAAGACCATGGATACGTTCACGAGCAAGATCCAGTCCGACCAAGCGAAGCCGTTCGAGGCGACCTACGTGACAACCGGCGACAGTCCGACGACCGTCGTTTACGCCGTCCAGCCGCCAAAGGATGTCTTGTTCACGAGCACGCCTTCGAGCACCGGCAGCGCCGGCACCAACGGCGCCGCCTCGCCGAGCGTTGACATCATCGTGAACTCGACAGGTGAGTACTCGTGCACGCCGCCCGACACGTCTGGCACAGCTGGCAAGGGGACGTGGGCGTGTCAGATGTTGGCACCCGGCGACGTCGAGCAGCAGAACGCGATCGTCGACTTCTACACACCAGCTCACTGGGTCAACTTCTTGAAGGGGTTCTCGATCGCCGCGGGATTTGCCGGTGACAAGGTCACGTCGTCAACGATGACCGTGAACGGGTTCCCAATGTCGTGCGTCAACTTCTCGGCGCCTGGCGACACCGGGGAAAGCACGATCTGCACGACGGCTGAGGGCATTCTCGGTTTGGTCAAGGTGTCGGGCGACAACACGAGTTTCGAGATCAAGAGCTACACGTCGTCGCCGCCGGCATCGCTGTTCGAGCTGCCGCCCGGCGCCGTCGTCACTCAGGCGGGCGCCTCGTCACCGGCCGCCTAACGGGTCCCGAGGCAAGGCTGCAACAGGTTCCGGGCGCGCCGCGATCCGAGGGAGGCGGGGGGCATGGACATCGCGCAGGCTTATCCGCCTCCCGCGCCACCACCGCTTCCCGAACCGTCGCCGAGTTCGTTGACGCGGTCGGTACGGTCCGCGCGTTGGCTGCTCGCCCTTACCTGTGTCTTGGCAACGGCAGTCGCCGGTGCCGGTGTCTTCGGATGGAGTCAGGCGCACCGGCTCTCGAGCACTCGGGGCCAGCTCGCAACGCTGCGGGTGGCCGCGGCCTCCGAACAGGCGCAGGTGTCGGCGCTCGCGACGACTGTGGATGCGCAACAGCAGACTCTCACTGACTTGGGTAGCCGACTAGGCGCCACCCAAACGCAATTGGCCACGACCCAAAGCAAGTTGGGTACCACGCAGTCGCAACTACAGACCGCGCAAACCCGCCTCGGCGCCGACGAGCAACAGCTGAGCTCAACCACCAAGCAGCTGAACGTCACGACGAAGCAGTTGCCGCCAGATCTCGTTGCGCTTGCCACGCAGGTGTCGCCGTCGGTGGTCCTCATCACCTGCACGACAGGAGCAAGCGGTGATACCGGCACCGGGTTCGCGCTCTCGCTGCCAGCAGCGGCCGGCTACGCCACGACCATTGTCACGGCTGAGCACGTGATCCACGCTTGTACCGATCCGTCGACGGGTGCGTTCGTCTCTCTCTCGCGCGGCGGCCAGACATTGCCGGTGCACCTTCGTGCCTTCGACCCACGCGAGGACGTCGCGATCCTCGACACGACTGCCACGCTGCCCACGCTGCGGCCGGCTGCGGCCCCGGTCGTCGGCGAGTTTCTCATGGCGGTCGGAAACCCGCTCGGTGTCAATGACAACGTGACGTCAGGCAACGTGTCGCAGGTGTACCCCTCGTACTTTCTTGACAGTGCGCCGATCAGCAACGGCAGCTCGGGCGGTCCGGTCGTCGACCGGTCGGGCAACGTCGTCGGGATCGTCGACGCCGGCGCGGTCGCTGATGCGAACACGCCCGTGGTGCAGAACCTGAACATCGCACTGCGGCTGTCGAGGCTTTGTTCGACCGTGTTGTCAGGTTCGTCGTGCACGGCGCTGCACTGACCACGACGGACGTCGTGACGCAACCGCCCACCATGCGCCTCGCGGCACTTGTTGCTGCGACCTGTCTCGTGGCCGGATGTAGCGGCGGATCGGGTGCTCGCGCGAAGCCCACCACGACAGCCGGGACGACCTCCGCGACGAGTGCGTCTGCGGCCAACACCGCCGCACCCGCCAGCTCGGCACCGAGCACTCCCGCAGCCTCGGCGCCCACTGCCCCCTCCGCTCCGACTGCGTCGGTGGCACCCGGGGCCAGCAACGGAGGAGCACCGACGTTGGGGCCTGCGTCATCGGGTTTCGTCACGAACGTGTGTTCGGCGATCACCATCGCCGATGCGCAGGCCACCGTGCAGCTGCCGATCGATTCAATCGGGTTCGATCCCAACAACCAGGACCCGGACGGCATCTTCGCGTGCACGATCGACCCGGCCGACCAGGCCGTGACTGTCACGGTCGAGCCCGAGGATGTGGCGATGGCGAATTACGAGTCGGACGTCGCCGCGGAGAACGTCCCCGCGACGCCCCTACCTGGCATCGGCGACATCGCGGTGTGGACCCAGGCGCAGAACGGCCCGCCTGACTTGTACGCGCACAAGGGCCACGTCACGTGTGAAGTGAAGACGAATGACACCCAAATTCTCAGCCTGGCCTATGACCCGAGTGTCGGCGATGGGGGAGTAACTGCGGCGAGCGCGGCTGCCTACGCGACGAAGCTCGGCACACTCTGCAAGGACGTGTTCGCGGCAATCGGCTGACGCGGCCGACGCTGACCGCTACCAGCCTCGGCCTCCCAGTAAGGGCGCTACTTGGCGCGGGCCTGCTTGACCAGGGTCTTGCCGAAATCCCACACGAGACCCGATCCGCGATGTGCCTCGTCCATCACATCGACGAACGCATCGATGAACCGGTCGACCTCGCGCTCGCCGATGATCAGCGGCGGGATCAGCTTGATCACTTCGAGGTGGTCACCGGAGACCTGGGTGAGGATCCGATGCTGGTGGAACAAGGCGTGCACGATCGTCTGCGCGAAGAGGCCTTTCCTGGCGGCCTGCAGCGCGGTCCACGAGCCGCGCAGCTTCCACGACGTCGGGCGGCCGAACTCGATGCCGATCATGAGACCCCGGCCGCGGACCTCGTGCAGGAGCTCGTAGCGGTCGACGAGCTCGGCGAGCCGTGACTGGAGGAGCTCGCCGATCTTGCGCGCATTGTCGATGACGTGCTCGTGCTCGAGAACGTGCATGGTGGCCAGGCCGGCGGCCATAGCCTGCGCGTTCGAGCCGAAGGTGGAGTCGTGCACCAGGACCCGGTCCATCGATGAGTAGACCTTGGCGAAGATCCAGTCGCGGCCGATCGTGGCGCCAATCGGGATGTAGCCACCCGACAGCGCCTTCGCTGCGGCGATCAGGTCGGGTTCGACGTCCTCGTTTTGGAAGGCGAAGAAGTCGCCGGTGCGGCCGACCCCGCACTGCACCTCGTCGGCGATCAGGAGCGCCTTGTGGCTGCGGAGCAGTTCTTGTGCCGCGGGTAGGAAACCGGGCGGGGAGACGGCGACGCCTTTCCCCTGGATCGGCTCGATGAGGAAGCCGGCCACGTCGCCGCGGCGCAGTTCGCGCTCGAGCGCCCGCAGGTCGCCGAACGGAATTGCGGCGTCGGGAAGCATCGGCCCGAAGCCCTTGCGGAACGCATTCGATCCGTTGACCGAAAGCGAACCTGCGGTGAGTCCGTGGAAGGCGTGCTCGCAGTAGATGATGCGGCGTCGCCCGGTCGCGAAGCGGGCGAACTTCAGGGCGGCCTCGACAGCTTCGGTGCCGCTGTTGCCGAAGTAGACCCGGTCGAGATGTGGCACCTTGGCCAGCAGTGCCTCAGCGAGCGGGCCTGCGAGCGGCGGGGCGTCGAACTGGGTCAGATCGGCGAGGTCGGCGTCGACGACGTCGTGGATCGCCTGCCGAACGACCGGGTGGTGGCGGCCGAGGGCGAACACGCCGAAGCCGGCCAGCATGTCGAGGTAGTCCGCGCCGTCCGCGTCGTAGAGGTAGGCGCCCTGCGCCCTGGTGTAGACCTTGTCGAAGCCGATCGCGTGCAGCATCCGCGGCAGCTGCGGGTTCAGATACCGCCGGTGCAGGTCGTAGCGCTCGTCTCCGCGCTCGGCGAGGACGTCGCGAAGATTGAATGGCTGGTCAGCCGGTTCACCCGGTCCCATCGGTGAGCCCACCTCCTCGCAGATTCGGCGCCCTCAGGAGGCACCGTAGCCGATCGCAGGGAGCACAATGAATCGGCAACTCAAGGGCACCATCTGATATACAGCGGTGGAAAGCAACGGTTTACTGAGTCCTTACTTACCCGTTCTAGACCACGCGGCGGGCGACGACATGGATGAGCTTCGCGCTACCGACAAGGGTGAGGACACCGTCGAGCCACCCGCCGTCCTCGCCCGAGCCCGAGCCCTCGTCGTCCCGGCTCTGCGGGCTGCGGTCGACCGCCTCCAGGGCGAGCAGATGCGCCGGATCGCCGCCTATCACCTGGGCTGGGTCGACGCCGACGGTCAACCGCTCCCCGGCGACGGCGTGGGCGGGAAGGCGATCCGGCCGACGCTGGCCGTGCTGTCGGCCCAAGCCGGCGGCGGCACCGCTGCCCAAGGGCGTTCCCGCGGCGGTCGCGGTCGAGCTGGTGCACAACTTCTCGCTGCTCCACGACGACATCATGGATCGCGACGTCGAGCGGCGGCACCGCCCGACCGCGTGGGTGGTCTTCGGCGAGGGGCAGGCCATCCTGGCGGGCAACGCCATGCTGACAGCGGCGGTCGACGTCCTCGTCCGCGACGGTGCGCCCGGACACCGCGCGCTGCCGAGCCTGCTGGCAGCGGTCGAGGGGCTGATCGACGGGCAGTCCGCGGACCTCGATCTGGGCCTGCGGCGTGACGTCGACCTCGATGAAGTGCTCGCGATGGAGGCCGGCAAGACGGCCGCGCTGCTGGCGTGTTCGTCGTCGATCGGGGCGCTGGCTGCTGGCGCCGACGCGGGCGTCGTCGACGCCCTTGCCGCCTACGGTTACGAGCTCGGCATGGCCTTCCAGCTGGTCGACGACATCCTCGGCATCACCGGTGATGCCGCTGCGACCGGCAAGTCGTCATCGTCGGACGTCCGAGCGGGCAAGCGGAGTGCGCCGATCGTCGCCGCACTGACATCTGGCACCGCGGCGTCCGAGCAGCTGGCTCGGATGCTCGCCGGCGGTCCGCTCGTCGCCGACGACGACGTCACTCAGCGACGAAGCTCATCGACGAGGCCGGCGGCCTTGAGTGGGCCGCGCACGAGGCCGACCGCAGACTCGCCCTCGCGCTTGGGCACCTCGAGAATTTGTCCGCCCCGACGGGAACAACTTCCGATCTGGCGGCGCTGGCTCGCTACGTCGTCGAACGTGATCGCTGATCGAGGAGGACGGACCTCGTGACCGCGCAGACGTACACCGACCTGACCGACGCGGTCGGCTTGGCGGTCAAGCGCGCGCAAGCCCACCTGGTGGGCCGGCAGGACGCCGCCGGCTGGTGGAAGGGCGAGCTGCGCACCAACGTGACGATGGACGCAGAAGACCTGCTGCTGCGGCAGTTCCTCGGGCATCCTGAAGCCCGGCGAGACCGCCGAGGCGGCCCGCTGGATCCGCTCGCAGCAACGCGCGGACGGCACCTGGGCGAACTTCGAGCGCGGTCCTGGCGACGTGTCGACAACGATCGAGGCCTACGCCGCGCTGCGCCTGGCCGGCGACGGCGTCGACGAGCCGCACATGGCGGCGCCCGCGCCTTCATCCTCGCCGGCGGCGGCATCGAGGCGAGCCGGGTGTTCACCCGGATCTGGCTGGCGCTGTTCGGCGAATGGTCGTGGGACGACCTTCCGTCGATGCCGCCTGAGCTCGTGCTGCTGCCGAAGTGGTTTCCGCTCAACGTCTACGACTGGGGCTGCTGGGCCCGCCAGACGGTCGTCGCCATCACCATCGTCGCAACGCTTCGGCCGGTGCGTCCGCTGCCGTTCTCGCTCGCCGAACTGCGCACCGGCGTGCGACCTGCGCCGGTCGAAGACCGGCCCAGTCGCGACCGCCTTCTCGGTGCTCGACAAGGCCCTCAAGCTCTACGACCGGTCGCCGATCAAGCCGGGCCGGGCGATGGCGTTCCAGCACGCCACCGAGTGGATCCTCGCCCGGCAGGAGGCCGACGGCGGGTGGGGCGGCATCCAGCCGCCGTGGGTCTATTCCATCCTGGCGCTGCACCTGACCGGCCGCTCCGCTCGACGACCCGGTGCTGGTCGCGGCGATCAACGGCCTCGACGGCTTCCTCGATTCGCGAAGAGACGCCCGACGGTGTCGTCCGGCGGCTCGAGGCCTGCCAGTCGCCGGTCTGGGACACCTGCCTGGCCGTCATCGCGCTCTGCTCGATGCCGGGCGCTGACGTCCGACGACCCTGCCGGTGCGCGCGGCGGTCGACTGGCTGCTCGCCGAGGAGATCCGGGTCAAGGGCGACTGGGCGGTGCAAGCGGCCCGACCTCGACGCCGCCGGCTGGGCGTTCGAGTTCGCCAACGACGTCTACCCCGACATCGACGACACCGCCGAGGTCGTGCTCGCGCTGCGTCGCATCGGCCCGGTCTTGCGGCCCGACGTCGCGCGGCGGTCGCAGCGCGGCACCCGATGGACGGTCGGCATGCAGTCGCGCGACGGCGGCTGGGGGGCGTTCGACGCCGACAACACCCGCCGGCTGGTCGAGAAGCTGCCGTTCTGCGACTTCGGCGCGGTCATCGACCCGCCGTCGGCCGACGTGACCGCGCACGTCGTCGAGATGCTCGGCCACAGCGGGCATGGCGCAGACACGACGGCGGCCGACGCGGCGTGCGATGGCTGCTCGACGCGCAGGAGGCCGACGGTTCGTGGTTCGGCCGCTGGGGCGCGAACTACGTCTACGGCACCGGCGCGGTCGTTCCGGCGCTTGTCGCCGCCGGTGTCGATCGCGACTCGATACCCGGTCCGGCGCGCCGTGCGCTGGCTGGAAAAGCACCAGAACGCCGACGGCGGGTGGGGCGAGGACCTGCGCTCGTACGTCGACGACGAGTGGCGCGGCCGCGGCGAGTCGACCCCGTCGCAGACGGCGTGGGCGCTGCTCGGCCTGCTCGCCGTCGACCCCGACACCGACGCCGTCACGCGCGGCGTCGACTGGCTGGTGCGGACGCAGCGAGCCGACGGCGGCTGGGACGAAGACCTCTACACCGGCACCGGCTTTCCCGGCGACTTCTACATCAACTACGAGATGTACCGGGTGGTGTTCCCGCTCAGCGCGCTCGGTCGCTACCTGACGCGCGCAGAAGGTCGTCGGTCGCCGTGACCAACCTGCTCGTCGTCACCGCGCTGCGCACCGAGTACGCGGCGCTTGGCCGGTCGGGTGCCCGGCGCGACGCTCGCGCGCTGCGGCATGGGGCCGGAGCGGGTCGGGAGTGGCTGCCGCAACTGGCGCGAACTGGCGCCAGAGCGCGGTCATCGTCGCGGGCGTTGCCGGTGGCCTCGACCCGACGCTGCGTCCCGGCGACGTGGTCGTGGCGACCGAAGTGCGCGACGGACGTGGTCGCATCGTGCAGCGCGGCCGCAGCGCCGCTGGTCGCCGAGTTGCGCCGCATGGGGCTGCGCGTTCGCACCGGCCCGATCGTCAGCTGCTGACCACATCGTGCGCGGCGCACGCGCGCTCGAGCGCGGCTCGCCGCGACCGGCGCGATCGCCGTCGACATGGAGTCCGCCGCGATCGTGCGGGCAGCCGCCGGCGTCCCGACTGCGGTCGTTCGGGTCATCGTCGACACGGCGTACCGCCCGATGACCAGCCTGAACACGGCGACCGCCGGCGCGCGGGCGCTGCTGACGCTGCGCAAGATCGGGTCCGGCGCTGCGGCGTTGGGCCGACCTGGTCGGTCCGCGGCGGGTGCTGCTCGCGGCACCCCGGTCGTTCTGCGCCGGCGTCGAACGGGCCATCGACATCGTCGAGCTGGCCTTGCAGCGCTACCCGCGACCCGTCTACGTGCGGCGCCAGATCGTGCACAACGCGCACGTCGTCGCCGACCTCCAGCGGCAGGGCGCTGTGTTCGTCGACGAACTCGACCAGGTACCCGACGGGACGACGGTGGTGTTCTCGGCGCACGGCGTCGCACCCGCCGTCCGGGATGAGGCTGCGCGACGCGGCCTCAACGTCATCGACGCCACCTGCCCGTTGGTGGCCAAGGTCCACAGCGAGGCCCGCCGCTTCGTCGGCGCGCGGCGACACCGTGCTGCTGATCGGCCACGCGGGTCACGATGAGATCGAGGGCACCATGGGCGAGGCCCCGGGCACGATCCAGCTGGTCGCAGAGCGTCGCAGACGCCGAGCGGGTCAGCGCGGACGGACCCCGAGCACGTGTCGTTCCTGATGCAGACGACGCTCGCGGTCGACGACGCGATGGACACCGTCGACGTGTTGCGCAAGCGCTTCCCGCTGATCGAATCGTCAGCGACTGACGACATCTGCTACGCCACGACGAACCGCCAGCAGGCGGTGCGCGCGATCGCCGCCGAGTCCGACGTGATGATCGTGCTCGGGTCGGCGAACTCCTCGAACTCCGTGCGCCTGGTCGAAGTGGCGCAGCGCTGCGGAGTGCCGGCACACCTCGTCGACGATGCCACCGACATCTTGCCCGAATGGCTTGATGGCGCGTCGACGATCGGCATCACGGCCGGCGCGTCGGCGCCGCCACATCTCGTCGACGAGGTCATCGAAACGCTTCGCGCGCTCGGCCCCGTCAGCGTTATCGAGCGTGCCGTTGCGGATGAAGACGTCACGTTTTCGCTACCGAAAGGGGTTGCCGGCTGATGGCCGTTCCCATGCGCCAAGGCGCTCGCATCGGCTGGTACCTGTTCTCGCCAGAAGTTGCACCGGCGGCGAGAAGTTTCCGCTGATCGTCGAGCTCGAGCCGCTGTTCGCGTGCAACCTCAAGTGCAACGGCTGCGGCAAGATCCAGCAGCCGCATGACCTGCTGGCGCAGCGGATGCCGGTCGAGCGGGCGATCGACGCGATCGAAGAGTGCGGCGCGCCGATGGTGTCGATCGCCGGTGGCGAGCCGCTGATGCACCCGCAGATCGACGTGATGGTCAACGAGCTCGTCAAGCGCAAGAAGTACGTCTACCTGTGCACGAACGCCGAACTCGTCCGCAAGCGCTGGGACAAGTTCAACTTCAAGCCGTCGCCCTACTTCTCGTTCGCGATCCACATCGACGGCCTGCAGGAGCGGCACGACGAGTCGGTCGCGAAGGAGGGCGTGTTCGACGAAGCCATCGAGGCGATCAAGTTCCTGAAGGAGAAGGGCTTCCGGGTCACGACGAACTCGACGTTCTTCAACACCGACACGCCGCAGACGATCATCGACGTGTTGAACTTCCTCAACGACGAGGTCAAGGTCGACCAGATGATGATCTCGCCGGCGTACGCCTACGAGAAGGCGCCCGACCAAGACCACTTCCTCGGTGTGACCGAGACCCGCGAGCTGTTCTCGAAGGCGTTCGCCGGCGGCAACCGCAAGCGGTGGCGCCTCAACCACTCGCCGCTGTTCCTCGACTTCCTCGAGGGCAAGGTCGACTTCGAGTGCACCGCGTGGGGCATTCCGTCGTACTCGCTGCTGGGCTGGCAGCGCCCGTGCTACCTGATGGCCGACGGCTACGTGAAGACGTACAAGGAACTCATCGAGACCACCGACTGGAGCAAGTACGGTCGCGGCCGCGACGAGCGCTGCAACAACTGCATGGCGCACTGCGGCTACGAGCCGACGGCGGTCCTGGCGACGATGGGGTCGATCAAGGAGAGCCTGCGCGCGTTGCGCGAGCAGGGCTGATCCAGATCGAGGCGTGGGCGGGCTCGACGGCGGTATCTGCGGCGAACCATGATGGGGGGATGGTGATCGAACTGTGAGCGCTCCGCGCAATACCTACGATGCCGCGCTCGATCGTGCAGTCGTGCACGCGAAAGAGTGGCTCGACTCGCTGCCCGATCGGCCCGTCCCGCCGCGCTTGTCGGCGGACCAGATCGCGCCGTCGTTCGCGGGTCCGTTGCCCGACGGTCCGACTGACCCTGCGGAGGTCATTGACCTGCTGGCGGCGCTCGCCGAGCCTGGCCTGATGGCGATGCCCAGCGGCCGGTTCTTCGGCTGGGTGATCGGCGGCACGCTGCCGGCGGCGCTCGCGGCCGACTGGCTCACCAGCGCGTGGGACCAGAACGCCGGCATGCGCTACGCGACGCCGGCCGCCGCGACCGCCGAGGAGGCCGCGGGTGGCTGGATTCTTGAGTTGCTCGGCCTCCCCGCAGGCGCCGACGTCGGTTTCGTCACCGGGGCGACGATGGCCAACTTCTCTGGCCTGGCCGCAGCCCGACAGCACGTGCTCGCGCAGGCCGGCTGGGACGTCAACGCGCAGGGTCTGAACGGTGCGCCGCCGATCCGAGTGCTCGTCGGGGCGCGAGCGGCACGACACCGTCGACCTGGCGCTGCGTTACCTCGGCCTCGGCGCACCGACTCCGGTCGCCGCCGACGATCAGGGTCGGATCCGGCGTCGATGCCCTGGCGGCGGCCCTCGCGCCGTGCACGGTCCGACGATCGTCTGCCTGCAGGCCGGCAACGTGCATTCCGGCGCGTTCGATCCCATCGGCGAGGCGACTCGAGCTCGCTCACGACCACGGCGCGCCAGGCCAGCGACCCTGGGTTCACGTCGACGGCGCATTCGGTCTGTGGGCGGCGGCGACGCCCGACCCTGCGGCGGCTAGTCCCAGGTCTCGAGGACGCCGACTCCTGGGCGACCGATGCCCACAAGACCCTCAACGTCCCGTACGACTGCGGCATCGTGATCGTCGCCCAGCCGGAGGCACTACGGGCAGCACTCGGCGTCCAGGCAAGTTATTTGATACCGGCGAACGGCGGGCCCGGCGATCCCTACGAGAAGGTGCCGGAGTTGTCGCGGCGCGCTCGTGGGATCCCGGTGTGGGCCGCGTTGCGGTCGCTCGGCCGAGACGGTGTCGCGGATCTGGTCGACGGGTTGGTCAGGCACGCGCGAGCCATTGCCGCCGGGATCGAGGCAATCGACGGCGCGCAGGTGCTCAACGACGTGGTGTTCACCCAGGTCTGCGTCGCCTTCGAGGACGACGAGCGCACCCGGGCGGTAACGGCGCAGCTGCTTGCCGACGGGACGGCGTGGATGTCCGGCTCGCGGTGGCGCGGGCGCGACGTGCTCCGGGTATCGGTCAGCAACTGGTCGACCGATGCCGACGACGTCGAGAGATCTGTCGACGCGGTGCGGACGGCCGCGAACGCTGTGCGGCTGGCAAGCGTTGGACAGCGGGACACCCTTTGAGGAGACGACGATGACGTTCGGAGATCCAATCCGGCTCGACCCGATCCACGCGGCCTGGAACACGGTCGCCAGTTTCGGCAGCTACGAAGAGGCGCAGGAAGCCGTCGACAGGTTGTCCGACGCCGGATTTCCGGTCGAGAACATCGACATCGTCGGGTCAGATCTTCGCCTCGTCGAGAGGGTCACCGGGCGCCTGACCAAGCGCAGCGCGGCCGCCGCCGGCGCGGCGAGCGGCGCCTGGTTCGGCCTGTTCATCGGGTTGCTCGTGGGTCTGTTCACGACTGGCGGGACCTGGCTCGGTCTGATCGTTGGCGGCTTGCTCATCGGTGCGGTCTGGGGTGCCGTGTTCGGCTTCGTCGGGCACGCGGCGACCGGTGGCCGGCGCGATTTCGCGTCGAAGCGGACCCTGACTGCGACCCGTTACGACATCGTCGCGCGGGGCGGGCACGCCGACGAGGCCCGCACGGTGCTGAACACGGTCGTGCCGCCGGCGCCGGCGGGTAGCAACGTCTGAGCCTGGGGCTGACCAGGGGATCGTCGTCGTTTTGCCTATGATCTTCGGTGCTGCCGCCGATGGGGGACGAAAGGTCTCTGGGAAGAGACCGCGGAGGCACGCAATGACATGACGCGGGGTGCGCATGGTGACCGAGCTGCCGGTTCCTGAGCGCCCGTATCCGATGGGTGACGAGCTCGACCGGATCGCGTTCCACAACATGCTGGAATACGCGACCGAAGTGATCTACTTCAAGGACCGGCAGAGCAGATTCGTCGCCGTCAGCCGCGCACTCGCCGCGATGCACGGGCGCGAGCCGCGAGGAGCTTCTCGGGCTCACCGATTTCGACCTCTTCACCGCCGAGCATGCCTCAGCCGCCTACGCGGACGAGCAGCGCGTAATTGCCACGGGTGAACCGATCGTGGGCAAGGAAGAGCGCGAAACTTGGCCTGATCGTGGCGACACGTGGGCCACCACCAGCAAGCGCCCGCTGCGCGATTTCGATGGCCACATCATCGGCACGTTCGGTGTCTCTCGCGACATCTCGCGCACCGTGAATGCGGAGCAGGAAGCGGCACGGACGGCGGATGCCCTCGCCCTCGCGCACGCGGACCTCAGCCGTGCGGAGGCGCAGCTACGCACGGTGCTCGACACCTCGACGGACGCGATCGTTCTCTACGACGCCCACCTGCGCTACCAGTACCTGAACGCGGCTGCGTTGCGGCTGGCCGAGGACTCGGGCGGCGATTCCCTCGGTCAGACAGATCGTGAACTTGGTCGCGACGAGGCGTTCCTTGCAGTCTGGGAAGCCGGGTTGAAAAGCGTGCTCGCCACCGGCGACGGTTGCTCGGTCGACTTCTCGGTCGGAAGCGGCCGCGACCTGCGCTGGTTCGCCTCTCACCTCGCACCCCAACGGGAGTCCGAGTACGGGGCACCGGTCGGTGTCGTTGCGTCCACCCGCGAGGTCACCGAACTCAAGCATGCGCAGAGCAAGCTGGCCCACCAGGCCGTGCACGATCCCCTGACCGGACTCGCTAACCGGGTGCTGCTGGTGGACCGACTGACACAGGCCCTGCTCCGGATGGAGCGCCAGCCCGGAAGGCTCGCGTTGCTCTTCATCGATCTCGATCACTTCAAGGTCATCAACGACACCCACGGCCATGAGACGGGGGACCGCCTGTTGATCGAGATTGGGGAGCGGCTCACGTCGATTGCACGTCGACTCGACACTGTCGCGCGATTCGGTGGTGACGAGTTCGTGCTGCTCTGCGACAAGTTGAGCACCGACGATGACGTCCGCGTCGTGGCTGATCGAGTCGTCCGTAGCCTCGGTGAGCCGTTCTTCCACAACGGTATCGAGTTGAGCGTTACCGCGAGCGTCGGCGTGGTCGTCACCGACGATCCCTACGCCGGTTGCGAGAATCTCGTCCGAGACGCAGACGCGGCGATGTACCAAGCCAAGGAACGTGGCCGCGACCACTACCAGTTCTTCGACGCCGGTATTCGCGACCAGGCGGTCGCGAGGAACGCGGTCGGGTGGGAACTCGCGAAGGCACTCGAGCGCGGTCAATTCCGCCTCGAATACCAACCAGTAATTTCGCTGCAGGACCGATCCATTGTCGGGATGGAGGCACTCATCCGCTGGGATCACCCGGAGCGCGGCACGATCCCTCCCGCGGAGTTCATCGGGCTGGCCGAGAGCCGTGGGCTGATCGTGCCGATCGGAACCTGGGTGTTGGACGAGGCCTGCCGGCAGCTGGTCGAGTGGACGCTGCTTTCCCCCTGCACGAGCGTCGATCTGCGCACCGGCCGTTGGGGGTGGCGGTCAACGTCTCTGGGCGCCAGCTACGCAGCAACGACTTTGTCTCGGTCGTCAAAGTGGCATTGGAGCGCCACGGCTTGGCACCAAACCAGTTGTGCCTGGAGATCACCGAGACCGCGTTGATCGAAGAGACCGCGGAGGCACGCGAAACGCTCGAAGCGCTCGCGGCGCTAGGAGTACACATCGCTTTGGACGATTTCGGCACCGGGTACTCGTCCCTCGCGCACTTACGTCAGTTCCCGGTCGACGTGTTGAAGATCGATCGCAGTTTCGTCGAGCGCGTCGAGACCAACGACCGTGAACAGCAGATCGTGGCTGCGGTCACTGCGATGGCGCATGTGCTGAAGATGGTCGTCATAGCCGAGGGAATCGAGACGCCCGGCCAGCTCACGCAACTGACCGACCTCGGCTGCGACTTTGCCCAGGGCTACCTGCTTGCACGTCCGATGCGACCCGAGGCTCTTGAACTGTTGCTTCGAGCCCAAGAATCGGCGTACGTAGCATCGTCTGATGCTGCCTGATCAACCGCTGTCCGTGCTCGGCTCGACCGCGTTGGCAGTGGCGGCCTGCCGTGCGACCGAGAGCGCCCGGATCGACGCGTGGTTCCACGACCAGCTAGCGCAGTACGTGCTCGCCGCGGCGGTGACACCCCCGGCGCTGTCGCGCGGGCTGGTGCGCTGGGTGGCGGTTCGCACCCGATTCCTCGATGAACTCATAGCAGAGGCTGTCGCGCGCGGCGTCCGACAGGTCGTCATCGTCGGCGCGGGGCTCGATGCGCGGGCGTTCCGGCTCGCACTGCCGCGAGATCTCACGGTCTTCGAGGTCGACCACGAGGAAGTGATCTCTTTGAAACAGCGCCTGCTCGGCGAGCTTGAGCTCATGAGCAACTGCCGCCGCCGGGTCGTCGTCGCGGATCTGGTCACTGACGACTGGCTGCAGCTGCTGACAGACACCGGATGGACGCCGTCGCAGCCGACGGTGTGGGTGGCCGAAGGGCTGTTGGTCTACCTCAATCACGACGATCGGACCCGACTGCTGACGCAGCTGCACGCGGCGTCCGATCTGGGCAGTGTTCTTGGAGCCACGCTCGGTACCCGCACGGACAACCTCGCGCACCCGCTGTGGCACCCCGCGAGCGCCGACCCGGAGCAGTGGTTGGCCGACTGCGGCTGGCAGGCGACGGTGCAGACGATGGCGCAAGCGAGCGCCGCGTTCGGTCGGCCGCTGCCGCCGCCGTTTGACACCAGCACCAGGGGCAGGCTGGTCCGCGGTGTTCGCTAGCTAGTTCACCGCGGGACGAACGTGTCGACGAACGCGTTGCGGAACTTGCCGGTCGGGTCGAACCGGCCGGCGAGTGCGCTGAAGTCCGGCATCCGCTCGTAGCGATCGCGCACGAGGTCGGCGCTCATATCGAACACCTTGCCCCAGTGCGGTCTGGCGGCAAATGGTGCGAGCTGTTCCTCGACGGCGGCAAGCGCCGGCCGCACCGCGGCGAAGTCGCTGATCCAGGTGAAGTGCACCGCGAAGCTGTCGCGCCCGTAGGCGGGGCTCAGCCACAACTCGTCGGCGGCGATCGTGCGCAGCTCGCAGATTTGCAGAACGGGTGCGATCAGGTGCGCGATGCTGTTGACCGCGGTCAGTGCGGCGACCGCGGACTCGCGAGCGACGAAGTACTCCGACTGCAACTCATCGCCGCTACTCGGCGTGAACTCGAGCCGAAAGTGCGGCAGCCGCTCGTGCCACGGCCCGGGGATGCCGCCCTGCTCGGTGCAGGCGACGGGATCGACGCCAGGCACCGGATGCCGGGGGCCGTTGGCTGCGGGCGCGTCGAGCCACCGTGCACCGCGGCTCCAGCTCTGCCACGGCGTCGATGGCGTCGATGCGGTGTTTCATCCACACCTGGGTCATCACCGGGCCGCGCCAATCGGTGAACGCACTCACGCTGTAGGCGGCCTCCATCGTCTCGTCGAGGTGGGCCGTGAGCTTCGCCAAGGGGAGATCGTCGTACACGTACTGCGCGACGGCGAAGGTCGGTTCGATCGCGAGTGTCACGGAAGTCGCGACGCCGAGCATGCCGAGCCCAACTACCGCGCCGGGGAAATCGTCGTCGCCCATCTCGAGGGTGACCACATCACCGCTGCCCGTAACGATCTCGAGAGCGCGAACCGCAGTGGCGAGGTTGCCGTTGGCCACGCCGGAGCCGTGGGTGCCGGTCGCGGTCGCTCCGGCGATGCAAATGTGCGGCAGCGAGCCGAGGTTGTGCAGCGCATACCCGGCCCGATGCAGCTGCTGTGCGAGCTCTCCATACCGGACGCCGCCCCCGACGGTGACCGTCGAACGCTCGGCATCGATGTGCACCGACGGTGGCATGCGGGCCAGCGAGATCTGGTCACCGACGGTGTCAGCGATCGGGTTGAACGAGTGTCCGCTGCCAAGAGTTCGTACCTGCTCGCTGCCGGCGACGATCCGCCGTACCTCGTCGATCGACGTCGGGTGGTGCAGAGCTGCCGCGCGCAAAGACGATGTTTCCCGCCCAATTCGTGCGCCGATCGGTCATGGGGGTCCCCTCGGTGTCGCCCGCTTGGTAGCCCTCGTGGTGGCCCTCGTGTCGTAGCGCAAGAATACGGGTATGGACTACAGACAACTTGGCAACTCAGGCCTGCGGGTATCGGCGGTCACGCTCGGGACGATGGGGTTCGGCGGTACCGGCTGGGCGTCGGCAGTCGGCAAGACGGACGTCGACGGCGCGCGTCGCCAGATGGCGATCGCGCTCGACGCTGGCGTGAATCTCATCGACACGGCGGACGTCTACTCGTCTGGTCTCTCTGAGGAGATCGTGGCGAAGGCGCTGCCGGTCGCCCGCGAGGACGTGCTGCTGGCAACCAAGGTCCGGATGCCGATGGGTGACGGCCCGAACGACGCAGGGCTTGTCGCGGCACCACATCATCCGAGCCTGCGAGGCCAGCCTGCGCCGCCTCGGGACGGACTACATCGACCTCTACCAGGTGCACGAGTGGGACGGTCAGACGCCGCTCGAGGAGACGATGGGTGCGCTGGATGACCTTGTGTCGTCGGGGAAGGTCCGCTACGTAGGCGCGTCGAACTATGCCGGCTGGCAGCTGATGAAGGCCCTGGCTATCGCGGACCGTCGCGGGCTGCACCGGTTCGCCTCACAGCAGATCTACTACTCGCTGCAGGCGCGCGACGCCGAGTACGAACTGGTGCCGGTCAGCGTCGATCAAGGTCTTGGAATCCTGGTCTGGAGCCCACTCGCCGGCGGTCTTCTCTCGGGCAAGTACCGCCGCGGTCTCGATGCGCCGGCTGGCAGCCGGCACCTCGGGGACTGGCACGAGCCGCCGGTCTACAACGAAGACAAGCTCTACGACACGATCGAGGCGTTGATCGAGATCGCGCACGCGCACAGTGCGTCTGCGGCCCAGGTCGCGCTCGCATGGCTACTCGGCCGACCGGCAGTGACGTCGGTGATCGTCGGTGCGCGCACCGAGGAGCAACTCGCCGCCAACCTCAAGGCAGCGGACCTCAGCCTCTCCGCCGACGAACGTGCGAAGCTGGATACCGTCAGTGCGATGCCGTTGCTCTATCCGCACTGGCACCAGTCGAACACCTCGGGCGATCGGCTCGGCGCGCCCGAGCTGACCCTGCTCGGACCACATCTTCGGCCCGCGGCCGAATAGCCCTCGCAGTTCATTGGACCTCGCAGTTCATTAGACGGAGCTGAACAGATGACCGATCACGAATCGATCAGTGGCGACGAGATCATCTCGTTGGATGCCCCCCGCCACAATCGCGACCGCGACGGCGTCGACTCGTTGCGCGATACCGATGCAGAGCAGGGCGACGAGTCCGAGCTCGACGACCTTTTCGATCTCGACGAGCGCGAGGCACGCGAGACCGCTACCGACCTCGACGGCGACCCCAGCGACGAACCGCAGCTCGACTAGAACTGTAAAGGTTGTGGGGCGCAACAAAACAAGAGCGCCGTTGTGACCGATCTCATGTAGCGGTTCGCTCGTAGGTTCGAGACATTGTGGGATGGCCATTTGCGAGTTGGACGGCTCGCATGCGTGGGTTGACGCTGCGCTTGATCGCGCTGGGCTGAAGAACCCACACGCTCGCGAGTACGTTCGGCATTGGGCGCAGCTGACCGGTGCGGAGCGCGTCGATGTCGTCGATGCGTCCGACGACGCCCGACTGATCCAGGAATCGCTTGACGCCGGGGAGATTCTCCCGGCCGGCGACGGGGTCTACTACTCGCGCAGCTACGTCAAGGACACCGCGCGTTCTGAAGAGCGCACCATCGTGGCGACCAGCAATCCAGCTGACAAGGGTGTCTACAACAACTGGCGGCACGCTGCGCAGATGCGCCCGATTCTTGAGAGGCTGATGCGCGGCGCCTCGGCTGGAAAGACGATGTACGTGGTGCCGTATCTGATGGCTCCGCCTGGCTCGCCGCTGGAGGCATACGCGGCAGGTGTCGAGCTCACCGACTCTCGCACGGTCGCCTTGCACATGATCCGGATGGCGCGGGTCGGTGTGAGATACATCGACGAGCTGGCCGAGCCCGACATGTTCGTGCGCGCGGTGCATGTCACCGGTGACTTGGAGAATTTGGGTCAGGGCACTCCCGACGACCAGCGGTACTTCGTGACGTTCGCCGACGAGCGCACGATCTTGCACTTCGGCTCGTCCTACGGCGGGAACGCGCTGCTGGGAAAGATCGCCCACGGTCTGCGCCAGGCCGCCTACGACGGGTGGGCCTCGCGCAAGTTCCTGGCCGAGCAGTTCATGTTGCTGGGCATCACCGACAAGCAGACCGGCCGCACGTACCACATCTGCGGGGGGTTCCCGAGCGCGTCTGGCAAGACCAACCTCGCGATGTCGCTGGCCCCCGATGCGCTCGGGGATCGCTACCACGTCGAGTTCTACGGCGATGACATCGCCTGGATGTGGGTGAGCCCGGCGGACGGGCGGATCCACGCGATCAATCCGGAGTTCGGCGTGTTCGGCGTCGCGAAGGACACCAACGAGCACACCAATCCCACTGCGCTGTGGGCAACAGCCGCGGGCACGGGGGCGATCTTCACCAACGTCGCCTACAACGAGCAGACTCATGAGGTCTGGTGGGAGGGCCGGACGCCTGACCCTCCGGCCGACATCGACGGTTGGCTTGATTGGACCGGGACTCCGATCGCCGACCGCGAGGGCCCCGCGAAGGCGCAACCGTGGGCGCATCCCAACAGCCGTTTCACCACGACGTTGGCCAACGTGTCCAACGTAGCTACCGATTTCGCCGATCCGTTCGGGGTGCCGATCGACGCCATCATCTTTGGCGGCCGAACCCGTGACCGCGAGCCGCTGATCCGCGCGATCACTGACGTCGCTGAGGGCGTGTACGACGGTCTTACCCTCGGCGCTGAGGCGACATTCGCTGCGGAAGGGGTCGACGGACAACTGCGTTACGACCCGATGTCGATGCGTCCGTTCATGGCTTACCCCGAAGGGGCCTACGCAGCGCACTGGCTTGAGATCATCGGCGCGGCGGCGGAGAAGCCGATCTTCGCCCACGTCAACTGGTTCCAACGCGATCCAACCGACGGACACTTCCTGTGGCCGGGGTACCGCGACAACCTGCGCGCGTTGCTCTGGCTGATGCGACTCAAGGACGGCGTGGTGCACGGAGCGTCGAGCCCGGTCGGGATCTTGCCAACCAAACAGGAACTCGATCTCGACGGCTTGGTCATCGACGACGCCGATCTCGACAAGGTGCTCAGTGTGGACGTCGATCGCTGGCGGCAGGAGATGAACTTTCGCGAGACGCATCTGGCTCAGTTCGGCGGGCTGCCGGAGGAAATCTGGCAAGCACACCGCCGGGTAGCTGCCGACCTTGGCAACGGCTAGGGTCGGGCCGCTCCGGTACGGACTACCGGCTCCCGGCCCGGTGGTTGCCTGGGCCGTGCCAACAGTGGCGTGATCGGCGTGATCGGTCGTGAGACGGACGACCCGGCGTCCAGCGTCACTTCACCGCCTTCGTGAAAGAAGGTCAGCGTGCCCTCCGTGCCGTCACGAAGTGAGTACGTCGCTTCCTGCTGACTGATATCGACCTTCAACTTCAGACCTCGCCATCTCAGGTTGAAGCACAGCCGTCTGATGGCGTTCGGGAGTTGGGGCCGCAGGCGCAGTTCGCCGCCCTCGTCGCGGGTGCCGCCGAAGCCGACCACCAGCGCCACCCATGCACCGGCGAGTGATGCCATGTGCAAGCCGTCGCGGGTGTTGTGGTGAATGTCGTGCAGGTCGATGAACGCGGCTTCGGACACGTATTCGTACGCGAGCTCGAGATGGCCGACTTCGGCGCAGATAACGGCTTGCACGCTTGCCGACAACGACGAGTCGCGCACGGTCCGCTGCTCGTAGTAGTCGACGTTGCGGGCCTTGTCGTCGTCGGCGAAGAAGCCCCCGTACATGCACATGGCCAGTTCGAGATCGGCCTGTTTGATGACTTGCCGGCGATAGAGCTCGAAGTACGGCACATGCAAGAGCAGGGGATACTTGTCCTTCCAGGCCTCGAAATCCCACTCGGGCAGCGTGGTGAAGCCCGCATTCTGTTCATGAACGCGCAGCTTGTCGTTGTACGGAACGCAGACCGCCGCGGCGGCGGATCGCCACGCGGCGACCTCATCGGACGTGACGCCGAACTGTACGCAGAGGTCGACGTGCCGCTCGGCGGCAGCTGCCGCCGCAACGAGGTTGTGTGCCGCGGCCAGATTCGTGTACGTGTTGTCGTCGACGAGCGCGGTGTATTCATCAGGACCGGTGACGCCCGCGATGTGCCATTTGCCATCAGTACCGAAGTTGCCGAGTGACATCCACAGTCGCGCGGTTTCCGCGAGCAACTCGACGCCGCCCTCGACCTCGACCGATGAATCCCCGGTCACTTCGGTATAGCGCGCGAGGGCGTTGCCGATGTCGGCCGTCACGTGCATCGCCGCAGTCCCGGCCGGCCAATACCCGGAACACTCTTCGCCATGGATGGTCCGCCACGGGAACGCGGCACCCTTGATGCCGAGCGTCTGCGCGCGCTGTTTCGCCAAGTCGAGCGTCGAGTGGCGCCACCGCAATGCGTTTGCGGCCGCATCAGGTGCGGTGTAGATGAGCACGGGCAGCACGAACGCCTCGGTGTCCCAGAACGTGTGGCCGTCATAGCCCGGCCCGGTCAGGCCCTTCGCCGCGATGCCCCGACCCTCACCGCGCGCGCTCGCCTGCAGCACGTGGAACAGCCCGAACCGCACTGCCAACTGGATCTCGTCGTCGCCCTCGACCTCGACGTCGGCGCCGTCCCAGAACTCGTCGAGGTACCCGCGCTGTTCGGCAAGCAACTGCGCGAACCCAGATAGTCGGGCCATCGTCACCGCACCCGCGACCTGGTCCCGCAGCGCCTCCTTGCTGCGAACATCAGACCAGCCCCAGCCGACGTACTTGCGGAGCGTGAGCTTTTCGCCGGGCTGCAGTGCGCTGATGGCCGTGAGTCTCGCCCAGTCAGGCGCGTAGTGGGATTCGAGGTCGATCTTGCCTGGTCCTTCGACGACGTTCGTCATGCCCGCGGCCATCTGGAGTTTGCTCGCACGGGTGCGGTGCACCAGAAGCATGCCTTGTTCGGTGATCGATTGGTCGATGGCCTCGAGCGGGGACTCCATCGCAGCGGCCTCACGCGGGTCGCCGCTTTGTGCAGGCACCGCTTCGTTGGCCACCAGTTCGGATTGGACGACGATGCGAACCGAATCGTCGACGGCCTCGATCTCATACTCGATCGCGGCGATCGCCCGTTGGGTGAATGACACCAGTCGGGTGGATCGAAGCCGAATCTTCTTGCCCGCAGGCGAAATCCACTCGGCGTTTCGGGTCAGCGTGCCAGCCCGTAGGTCGAGCACCCGCTCGTGCGACACGAGGGTCCCGTAACGCACGTCCAACGGTTCGTCGTCGACGAGCAGCCGAATCAGCTTGCCGTTGGTGACATTGACGATCGACTGACTCGACTCCGGGTTTCCGTACGCGCTCTCTGCGTAGGGGAGTGGGCGCAGTTCGAAGAAGGAACTGAGGTAGCTGCCAGGAATGCCGTGGGGCTCGCCTTCGTCAAGGTTGCCGCGAAGCCCGATGTGTCCGTTGGCGAGCGCAAACAGCGACTCCGACTGCGCGATCACGTCGAGGTTGAGCCGCGTCTCGCGCAGTTGCCACGGCTCTGCGGGGTAAGCCGGATGGTTGATCATGCGGTGCTCCCGTGGCCGCCGTCGTTCGCGAGGAGCTCGGCTAGGTCGTTGACCACGATGTCGGCGCCGTGTTGTTTCAGCTGCTTACCGTGGGTGGCATCAAGTCGATTGACGCCGACGACGCAGCCGAACTTGCCGGCGCGGCCGGCCTCAACGCCGGCCAGTGCGTCTTCGAACACCGCGGCGGCTGCGGGCACGACGCCGGCGCACCGGGCGCCAGCGAGAAACGTGTCGGGCGCTGGCTTTCCCTTGAGATGGTCGGTCTCGATCGTCACGCCGTCGATGCGGCCCTCGACGAACTCGCCGAGCCCGGTGACTTCGAGCACGGCAGCGGTGTTGGCGCTTGACGACACGACGATGCGCCGCAAACCGGCGTCCCGCGCCGCTTGAAGGTAGCGACGCGAACCCTCGAAGACCTGCACGCCGTCCGCCTTGATGTGCTTGAGCAGCAACGCGTTCTTGCGGTTACCCAAGCCGTTGATGGTCTCGGCGTCCGGGCTGTCGTCGGGCTTGCCTTCGGGTAGTTTGATGCCGCGACTATGCAGGAAGGTGCGGACGCCGTCAGCCCGGGGTAGCCCGTCGACGTAGTTGTCGTAGTCCTTGTCCGGATCGAACGGCACGAACGGCGTGCCGGTGCGTGCGGCGCGGTCCTTGAGGAAGGTGTCGAACGTCTCCGTCCAGGCTATGTCATGCACCGAGGCGGTGTCGGTCAGCACGCCGTCGAGATCGAACAGGCACGCGGTCACGTGGTCGGGCAGACCCAGCATGAAGGCCTCCTTTGAGCCACTAGCATTCCCTAAGTGGCGTTTGGCAAGCCTGTGGGAGGTCACCGTGCCGGGTATCGTGTCGCCGGGCTTCTTCGGACGCCAGCGCGAGGGCGGTCCGGCGTTGCCCCCGGGCCAGTATCTGGTGCGCGACTTTCCGGTGTTGTCGGCCGGCCCAACACCGCGGGTCACTCCCGATACCTGGGAGTTCCGCATCATCGCCGAGACGGGCGAGCAGCGAACGTGGGACTGGGCGGCATTTCGCGCGCTGCCTGCAGTTGACGTGACGGTCGACCTGCATTGCGTCACGAAATGGTCAAAGCTTGGCACCACCTGGCGCGGTGTGTCGGTCGATGTGTTGGTTGACGGCATCGAGACCAATGCGGAGTACGCACTGGTTCTGTCATACGGCGGCTACACCACGAATCTGCCGTTGCGCGATTTGCTGGACGGGAAGGCTTGGTTGGCGTTCGGGTACGACGGATCCGATCTGACGGCTGAACACGGTGGTCCGGTGCGGCTGTTGGTGCCACACCTCTATTTGTGGAAGTCGGCGAAGTGGGTGCGCGGTATCGATCTGCGGACGACTGAGCAGCGTGGTTTCTGGGAGCAGTTGGGCTACCACGATTACGGAGATCCGTGGCTCGAGCAGCGGTACTCGGAAGACTGACCTGGCGGGTCGGCACGCTCGTCTCTGTCCGCGACGAGACAGCGGCCGCCCGCACGTTGGTCTTTCGTATCCCGGACTGGCCAGGTCACCTTGCCGGCCAGCACGTCGACGTCCGGCTCACCGCCGCTGACGGCTACTCGACGCAGCGCTCCTACTCGATCGCCTCCGCCGTCGATGGCGAACTGGTCGAGCTCACCATCGAACGATTGCCGGACGGCGAGGTGTCGCCGTATTTGTCGCAGGTGCTGTCGGTCGGCGATCAGATCGAGTTGCGCGGGCCGATCGGTGGCTGGTTCGTCTGGGATCCTGAGCTCGATTCGCCGGTGTTGCTGATCGGCGGCGGTTCGGGTGTGGTGCCGTTGATCGCAATGGTGCGCACGCGGCAGCGGCTTGGTTCAGCTACCCCGTTTCGCCTCCTCTACTCGGTTCGCGACCCCGGGTCCGTGCTGTACGGCAAGGAACTCGAGATGTTGCGGTCGGCTGATCCGATGCTGGAGGTGCACTACGCGTACACCCGCGCGACGCCGGCCGGATTTGCGCGGCCGCCCGGCCGAATCGACGCGTCGTTCCTCGCGGACTTCGGCTTTGGCGCGGCGCTGCGGCCCGCGGTGTTCGTCTGCGGACCGACCGGCTTTGTCGAAACGATTGCCGACCTGCTTGTTGCGGCGGGCCATGATCCGCAGCGCGTGAAGACCGAGCGGTTCGGACCTAGTGGAGGGAGCACTGATGAGCGTTCCCCTTGACGGCAACACGATGGCGGGCGCGCTGGGTGAACTGTTCGCGGTCGACGTGAGCGCCGCGGTCGTCGAGTGTGCGGGGTGCGGTCATACCGGTGTGGTCGCCGAGGTTGTCTTGTACGCCGACGCGCCGGGTATGGTCGCGCGTTGTCCGCAGTGTTCGGGCGTGCTGATGCGCCTCGTGCGATCCGACCCGCAGTGCGTGGCTCGATCTGAGCGGCGTCGTTTGCCTGCGCCTGAACATCCCCGACGTGGGTGACGTAACTCCAGCGTCAGGCGCGGCGTTAGGTCGGCAACTCAGGCGTCAGTCGGCGGCTCGTCCGCGGATCGCGCCTCGATGGCACGCAGCGCGGTGCGCAGGGTCTTGCGGATGAAGGTGGTGCCGAGCACCACGAGCAAGGCAGCGATCACGCGCCCTTTGACGCTGATGCCGTCGCGAACAACGACAGCGTGTACCGTGGTTGCACCGCTCAGCGTCTGGCGTGAGCGTGTAGCGGTGTCCGCTGCCCCGGCCCCAGGTGTTGCTGTCGGTCGTCGTGAGGACGATGTCGGTCGGATTCGACCAGTCGTAACGCAGCCGTTCCCACACCGCGCCCGCTGCCTTGGAGCCCTCGGTCACGTCGGCCCAGGTGTCGCCGCGGTCGTGCACGACGAGGAACTCAGGCTGGCTGTTGGTCCAGATCTGCGATCGATGTGGGCCGAAGTCGGTCAGCGCCGCAAGGAACTGCTCCGGCGTCGCCGTGGTTTGCTCGGTCACCCTGATCGTCGTCATGAGCACACTCTAAGTCGCCGGAGCCGGACCCGACTGCGGCCCGGAACCTCCTCGGTTCCGGGCCGCACCGGCTAGCTCGAGTGAGCTGTCAGGACTGACCGACGATCACGACTTCGCGAGGTCGGCGATGGACGTGAGGTTGTACTTCGTGGCCGTCGCCTGGGTGACGACGATCGCGTCGCTGTCTTGTGCCGTCGGACTGGGTGAGCACGGTCAGACTTCGACGGGCAGCGCGGTCTGCAGCGCCGCAAGACGTCGGTCGGGCTGGTCGCCGTGGCCGTCTTGTCGACGAACTGGAGCATCGATCCGTTGTACTCCGGGAAGCAAGTCGATCGAGCCGTCCTCGAGGCCGGGCACGTACTTCTCCCGGCTGCCGATGTTGAGCTTGGTCTCCGAGATGGTCGCGCCTTGGTCCTTCAGCGCCTCGGCGTAGATGTCGGCGAGCAGCACGTTCTCGGGGAAGTTCGCCGATCCGACCTGACGAGCATCGAGCCCGCGGCGGCGGTGCCCTTCGCGTCGAGCCTCTCGGTGGTGAGCCAGCGACTTCGCGACCGCGTCGGGATCTTCCTTGTTGGTGATGACCTTGACCACAAGGCGCCGTACGCCAGCGGTGTCGAGCTTGGCCGAAATGGCGTTCAGCGTGCTCTTCACGCCGTCGGTGGCCTTCGCCTTGTTGACGAGCGGGAGCACGTTCTGCGCAGCGAAGTTGCTCTTCGGGTCGGTCAGCATCACGAAGTTGTTCGCCGCGATGCTGGGGTCGGTGCTGAAGATGTCAGCCGCATCGACCTGTCCGTTCTTCAGCGCGGCGACGGTGACCGGGCCACCGGTGTCGAGCGGCTTGAAGCTCTGAACGTGACGCCGTAGTTCTTCGTCAGCCCGGCGATGCCGTCGACACGAGTCTGGAACTCCGGCGGGCCGCCGAGAATCAGCTTGCTCGCGATGGTCGGCCGCGCACCCGGCAAGAAGACTGTCGATGTGCGCAGCCGCGTGCACGCCGACCGAGACTCATGCGCGATGCGCTACGCCCGCGGCGAGCCGATGATCGATACCTTGCGCTTCATGGAGTACTGCACTCCTTATGTCTGAGGCGGATGCTGGTCGCTCCGATGAGTAGAACCTTCGATTCAGAGGATCCCTTTGCGCATCGACGTCTGTCAACGTTCGTTCGCTCCTCGTTAGACTGCCGCGACCTCCGCTTCGACGATGTCGGCAACGGCTGGTCCGCTCGCCGTCATGGCCTTCTTCGAGAAGCGGCCTGACACGCCGCGGGAAACAACGTGTCGCTGTATGAACGCGAGCACCGAATCGGTGAGAAGTGCAAGCAGCGCAACAAGCACGCCGCCACCGATCATCTGCGGAAAGTCTTGTTGGGCGAGCCCGTCGTAGATGAACCTGCCGAGGCCGCCAAGGGGGAGGTAGGACGCGATCGTTGCGGTCGCAATGACCTGCAAGCGACGCGCTGCGCAGGCCGGAGAAGATGAGCGGCAGGCTGCAGGGGAACTCGACTTGGCGCAACACCTGAGATCCGGTCATGCCCATGGCGGACGCCGCGTCACGGACCGCGCCGTCGACGTTCTGCACTCCTGCGTAGGTGTTCGACAGGATCGGCGGAATCGCGATCAACACGAGCACGATCTCGGTCGGGATCAGGTAGCCGAAGTCGGTGCGGCCGTGGAAGTTCGGCGAGATCATCACCGTCAGCAACACCAGGACGCCGACTGTGGGCAGCGCGCGCAACGTATTGGCGGCACTGACGATGAACGCCAGCCGGTCGGTGTGGCCGATGAATAACCCGAGCGGCAGCGCGATCGCGAGCGCGATCAACACGGCCACGAACGAGTAGGTGATGTGCGCTTGCAGCTGAGTGCCAATGGCGATCAGGCCGTTGCTACCGCGCCAATGCGCGGGGTCGGTCAGCCAGCTCGAAGACGTTGCCGATCATCTGCCCCGCACCGCCCGTCGCCAGGGTGTGAGGAGCCGGTTCGCGAGCACGATGACGAGATCGAAGGTCAGCGCAAGCGCGACGCACAAGCACGATGCCGAGCACGATCGGTGGGTAGTACGCGGTCGGGCTCGACAGCTGGAATCCGGTGGTGAACAGCTGGCCGAGATTGGCCAGGCCGATCGTGCCTGCGACCGCGACGATGCTGACGTTCGACACGGTCGCCACCCGAAGACCCGCAGCAATAACCGGAACGGCGATCGGCAGCTCGACTTTGAACAGTCGCTGGATCGGCCCGAACCCCATGGCAGTCGCCGCCTGCAGCACGTCTTCAGGCACCGACCCAAGGCCATCGGCGACCACCCGCACCAACAGCGCGACGGAGTAGATGGTCAAGGCAATCGGTACCTGGATCGGGTTTAGTGCCTTCAGGCCGAGCAGCGGCGGTATCAGCACGAACAGCGCGATCGACGGGATCGTGTAGAGCAGGCCGGAAATCGACAGCATCGGTGGGTAGATCCACCGTAGCGGCTCGCAAGCCAGCCGAGTGGCAACGCGATGGCGAGGCCGATCACGACGGGCAGTGCGGACAGCCACACGTGATCCCACAGCCAGCGTCAGGTCTTGGTGCAGGTGTGCGTTGAAGTAAGCCCAGAAGTGCCAAGGGGAGGACGAAGCAACGCCGGACGTCGACGGGACACCCGGCAGTGTCGGCACGGTGGGCGGTGCGTCGATGACGGTCATCGCGGCGCCCCATCGGCGATCTGCTGGTGACGTTCGAGGAGCCGGACCACGTTCGCGGCCGTGATCGTGCCGGCGAACCGACCCGCCTCGTCGACGATGACCCCGCGGCCGGTCGGTGACGACAACGCCGCGTCGAGCACTGCACGGAACGTGCCGTTCACTGCGGCGACGGTGCCGCCGCGGTGCAGCAACGGCGGGGTGATCTGCTGCGACGCGCGGGTCGCGTCGTCGCCGACCGCGAGCCAGCCCTGCGGCCGACTCATGCTCGTCGACGACCAGCACCCAGCCATCGCGAGCGACTGCAGCCGCGGCGCTGACGTCGGAGCCGAGCCGCACGGTGGTTTCGGGGTCGAGTTGCAGCCCGGAGACAGGCTCGAAGCCGAGCGCCCGGTACCCGCGGTCGCGACCGACGAAGCCGGCCACGAAATCGTCGACCGGATTGGACAGCAGGTCGGCCGGCGTGGCCAGCTGCGCCAGTTTGCCGCCGACGCGCAGCACAGCGACCTGATCGCCGAGCTTGATCGCCTCGTCGATGTCGTGGGTGACGAACACGATCGTCTTGCCGAGCTCGCTCTGCAGTCGCAGGAACTCGTTCTGCAGCTGCTCGCGCACGACCGGGTCGACCGCGCTGAACGGCTCGTCCATCAACATCACCGGCGGGTCGGCGGCCAGCGCTCGGGCGACGCCGACCCGCTGCTGCTGCCCGCCCGACAGCTGTGCGGGATACCGCTTCGCGAAGCTCGCCGGGAGGCCAACCCGCTCGAGCAGCTCGAGCGCCTTCGCGCGCGCCTCGTCGCTTGTTCTGCCCGAGCAGCAGCGGCACGGTGGCGACGTTGTCGACGATCGTGCGGTGCGGGAAGAGCCCGGCGTGCTGGATGACGTAGCCGATGCCGCGCCGCAGCTCGGTCGGTGAGCTGGTCGAGTGGTCGCGGTCGTCGATCCAGATCCGGCCGCTCGTCGGCTCGATCATCCGGTTGATCATGCGCAGGCTGGTGGTCTTGCCGCACCCCGACGGCCCGACGAGGACAGTGATCTTGCCGGACGGCGCGGTGAAGCTGAGGTCGTCGACCGCGACGGTGCCGTCGGGGTAGGTCTTCGTCACCGAATCGAAGCGGATCATCGCGACGCCACCCTGTCTGCTGATGGGCGCTGTCTGTTTGATGGGCGCTGTCTGTCTGAAGGGGCGCTGGTCTTCTGAAGGGGCGCTGCCGGCCCGCGGCGGCGCGTCGAGTTGGGCCGCCAGCGCGTCGGCTTCGGCGCTGACGATCTGGCCGTACGCGTGCATCGTGTCGTCGTCGATCCGGTAGGTCGGGCCGAGCAAGCTCAGTGCACCCGCGATACCGCCAGGGCGACGGATCGGCGCCACGATCGCGGTCACGTCGGGCTCGACGCGGTCGCGCTGGGCGACGTACCCGCTCGGGCCGACCACACCGCGCAGCGCGTCGCCGACGGCGAGATCGGCGCACGGGACCGCCTTGCCGACCCAACTCGTGTGGCGCACCGCGTGGGTGCCCTCGACCATCGCGATGTAGATCGCGGTGTCGGCCGGACCGGCGATGCTGAGGTAAGCCGACTCGCCGGTCGCCGCGACGATGCGCTTGAGCGCCGGCTCGGCCATCGCCACCAGCGCCTGCCGCCCGAGCGCGGTCGCGCCGAGCTGCACGAGGCGGGGACCGGCCCGAAACGACCCGTCGGCGCCGCGAGCCACGAAGCCGGATGCCTTCGAGAGTGCGGAGCAGGCGGAGCGCGGTGCTCGCCGGCAGCCCGGCCCGCCGGGCGCAGTCGGACAACATGATCGGGTCCTCGTCACACACGACCGCGAGCAGGCCCAGCGCACGATCAACCGTGCGAGTGGACGACGATTGCCGCGGCCATGGGCGGGCCCCCTTTCCCTATCGGCGCAAGTATGCATTAAGTACGCGGTGCCTGTTTCACTTAGCGCAACGTCGTCTTGCCAGGGAATGGCAGCCTTACACAGGGGTGTGACAGTTTTCCAGCCGGATTTCTTACGAATTGGAATCGTTGCGAGAGGGTGACCGGGGGCCTCGCGGTGATCCGCGCCCACGCCACCGCGCTCGGGCGCGGATAGGGTCGCGCGTAGACCAAGATCACCCGAGGAGCCTGCGTGATTTCGCTGGACGGCGTGGCCGTGACGGCCGCCGACATCGCAGCCGTTGCGCACCGCGCAGCATCGATCGAGGTCAGCCCGCCGGTGCGCACCCGGGTCGCGGCGTCCCACGACTTCGCGGTTCGGGTGGCCGCGGAGCGGCCCGTCTACGGCCAAACCACCGGCGTTGGTGCGAACCGGGACGTGCAGGTGTCCGATCCGACAGAACACGCCCGTGCGCTGCTACGCAGCCACGCGACGAGCGCGGGTCCGTTGCGCAGCCCTGAGCGGGTCCGCGCGATGCTCGCCGTCCGGCTTGCTCAGCTCGCGGCTGGTGGCAGCGGTGCGAGCCCGTCGGTGCTCGACGGCCTCGTCGCGATGCTGAACGCCGACGCACTACCGCGCATCCGCGAGTTCGGCAGCATCGGGACAGGCGACCTTTCGGCACTGGCGACGACGGCGCTGGCGCTCAGCGGTGAGGGACCGACGTCCAGCCCTTTGCCTTTTGTCGTGGCGCTCGGTGTCGACGACGCGCTGCCGTTTCTCAGCAGCAACGCGGCCACGATCGGCGACGCCGCACTCGCGCTGGTCGAGCTGCGTCGCTGCGCACGCGCAACCATCGTCACCGCCGCTCTCACATTCGACGCTGTCGATGGGAACGCCGAGGCGTTCGCCGACGCGGTGGAGCGGGTGACGCCGTTCGCAGGCGCGCAATGGGTTGCGCAGCAGCTGCGCGCGTTCGTGAACCCGGCCCAGACACCCGCGCGCATCCAAGACTCGTTCGGGTTGAGGGCGTTGCCTCAAGTGCACGGGTCGCTCATTGACGCGCTCGGGCGACTCGAAGACGTTGTCGCGACGATGGCGAATGCGCCGAGTGAGAACCCCGTCGCGCTACCCGAAATCGGGCTCGCGCATCACGGGGGCTTCCACGCCGCCTACTTGGCACAGGCGCTCGATGCCGCGCTGGCAGCGCTCGCACAATCCGCGCAACTCACGATGGCCCGCATCAGCGTCCTCAACGAGCCCGCGTTCACGACGCTGCCGGCGTTTCTCGGCGATGGCACGGCCGGTGCGTCTGGGGTGATGGTGATCGAATACGTCGCAGCGTCCGCACTCGGGTCGCTGCGTGGTCTCGCGATGCCCGCGGGCCTGCAATCGGTGACGCTGTCGCGTGGTGTTGAGGATGACGCCAGCTTCGCCTCACTCGCCGCACTCAATGCCCTCCATGCGGCGCAGGTGTACCGAACCTTGGTGGCCAGCGAACTCGTTGCAGCGGTGCGAGCGGTTCGGATGCGCCGCCACGGGCATGGGCCGGCGTTGCAAGCGGTGCTCGACATGTGCGGCACCCTCGACTCGTCGCTCGTCGATCGCGATCTGACGCCCGACATCGACATCGCGGTCGACCTCATCGACGCGATCGCCGAGCTGCTCTAGCGCCTGCTTGCCAAGACCGTGCTTGCCTAGACCGTGCTTGCCAAGACCGTGCCCCGGGCCCTGCTGGCAGAATGTCGCCGTGCTGCCGTTACCGACTTTTCGGGCCGCTACCCCGGACGACGTCGCAATGGTGGTTGATCTTGTCGAGTCCGCCTACCGCGGGGAGCGCAGCAAGGCAGGTTGGACGACGGAGGCCGAGCTGCTCGAGGGTCAGCGCACCGATGCCGAGGCGATCGCCGCGGTGATTTCATCGGCCGATAGCAGGTTGCTGTTGGCGAGCGACGAGCGCGGTGCCGTGATCGCGTGCTGCGTTATCCAGCAACGCCGCGCGGGCCGTTCCTACTTCGGCACATTCGCCGTCCGACCCGGATTGCAAGGGGGCGGCGTCGGCAAGCAGGTGCTGGCCGAAGCGGAGCGGATCGCGCGTGACGAGTGGGCCTGCGACACGATCGAACTCACGGTGATCGGTCAACGCGAGGATCTCATTGCGTGGTACGGCCGGCGGGGCTACGCGGCTACCGGCGAGATGCGGCCTTTCCCCTACGGGGACGAGAGATTCGGCGTCCCGAAGCGGGAGGATCTGTACTTCGTGGTGCTCGCGAAGTCACTTGTCTGAACGGCGTTGCGCCGCATGTCGACCCTCCGCGCGAGACAGTTTGGAGCCATGGAGATTCGTCGCGCGCTCGCCGACGACGCGTTGGGCGTCGCGACGGGTCCACGTGCGCTCGTGGCAGGCGGCGTACAGGGGATTGCTGCCCGATCTATATCTGGACCAGCTGGACGTCGAGCGACGCCGCGTCGGCTGGACGCAGACGATCGCCGAGACTGACTGGCCGCGAAGCGGCACGTTGGTCGCAGCCGAGGCCAATGCGAACGTTGTCGGTTTCGCCCACGTCGGGCCCGCGCGCGACGATGACGTCGATCCGGTAGTGGTCGGGGAACTCGCCGCGATCTATGCGTTGCCCGAGGTGTGGGGGAGCGGCGTCGGACGGCGGTTGATGGCTGCTGCCGTGAACGTGCTTCGTGACGCGGGCAACGCTCAGGCGATCTTGTGGGTGCTCGAGGGAAACGACCGTGCGCAGCGGTTCTACGAGATCGGCGGATGGCAGCTCGACGGCGCAGCCAAGGACATCGTGATCGCCGATACGCCTCTCGCCGAAGTCCGTTACCGGCTGGTCCTCTAGTGGCACCGCTACCAGCGCCAGCCCGCGAGCCACCGGAGGTTGTCGCATACTGGGGTGGATGTCTCGCTCACGTGCCACCGCCAGGACGACCGAGCACTACAGAGGACGGCGGGGGGCCGGGGACGGCGAGTAGGTGCCCGGCGGGCCGCTCTCGCGGCAGCGGCCCTGGTGCTCCTTGCGAGCGCCTGCACCACCCACCCGAAGGCCGATCACTCGCCGTCCGCATCGGCGATCGAGCCCGCTTCCGGGCGCCAGCAGCCCGCAGCCGTTTAGCCTCCCGCCGGTCAGTCCGGGGGCTTCGGCGCCGGCGTCAAGTCCCGCGTCGAGCCCGCCACCGGTGTCGTCCCCACCCGTGTCGAGCCCGCCGGCCGCGGTGGCGACCGGAGTCCGCGGGACGGTCGTCGTCGGTGGTGCAACGCCGGCCCGGAT
The DNA here is from genome assembly GCA_963825425.1 of uncultured Actinomycetes bacterium. Taxonomy (GTDB): domain Bacteria; phylum Actinomycetota; class Actinomycetes; order Acidothermales; family Acidothermaceae; genus PALSA-607. The sequence continues at coordinate 718,625 of CAWGTF010000010.1, read as the reverse complement.
GTCGATCTCGGTCAGCCAGGCGCTCTTCAGCGCAGCGCCGACCGTCGTGGTGGCGTCACCGACCGACGCCGCGGGGGTCGCCAGCGGCGCTGACGAAGCCCAGCAACTCGACGTCCCGCTGCTTCTTCTTGATCACGACGGCCCGGCACCAGCCGGCGGCATCCCGACAGCCGCGCTGTTCGCGGCGGAGCTGACCCGACTGGGGACCAGCACTGTCGTCGCGATCGGGAACACCGCGGCTGATGTCACCGCAGCGGCGCCGTCGGTGAGCGTCGTGGCTGCAGCAGCGCAGACCACCGCAGCGACGTCGAGTGACGGTGACGATCTCACGGTTCTGGTGCCGAAGGGCGTCAACGCGGCGTCCAACGCGGTCGCGATGATGGCGTCGGCGAGTGCGAGATCTGCTGGAGCGACCGTCGTGTCGGTGGAAGGCGCCGACCCGCGTCGTGATCCGGCGGCGATCGCCGCGCTTGCGGAGCATCCGCCGCACAACGTGCTCGCAGTTGGCTCGCAGTTCGGCACGCCGGCAACTGTCACCGCTCGGGTTGCGGTCGCGAGTACTGGCACGCAACTGCCGGGCGGCGGTCAGATCTTCTTTCCGGGACGCCGATTGGTTGCCCTGTATGGACATCCGGGTAGCGGGGCGCTCGGTGTCCTCGGTGCGCAAGACCTGCCGGCGAGCATCGTCCGCGCGCAGCAGCTTGCCGCGAGCCTACGCACCGATGAGCAGCGTGCCGGTGATCCCGACGTTCGAAATCATTGCAACGGTTGCTGACGCAGCCCCTGGTAGCGACGGCAACTATTCGGGGGAGTCGAGCGTCGCGTCGCTGCTGCCGTGGGTGCAACAGGCGACCGCCGCGGGGTTGTACGTCGTGCTCGACCTGCAGCCGGGCAGCGCCGACGTCCTGTCGCAAGCGAAGCTGTACACGTCATTGCTGGCCATGCCCGACGTGGGGCTGGCGATCGACCCGGAATGGGCGCTGGCCCCGGGCCAGCACCCGCTCGGGCAGATCGGCAGCCTCACCAGCGCGCAGATCAACGCGGTCGGTGCGTGGCTCGAGCAGTTGACGGCGTCGAAGCACCTCCCGCAGAAGTTGCTGGTGCTCCACCAGTTCAGGCTCTCGATGATCGGTAACGAGGCCGCATTGAAGACCAACTACAACGACCTCGCGGTGCTGATTCACATGGACGGCGAGGGCTCTACTCCAAGCAAGATCGCGACTTGGACGGCGGTCACGCACGCGGCGCCGAAGGGAGTGCCGTTTGGGTGGAAGAACTTCTACAAGGAGGACCACCCGACCATGACTCCCGAGCAGACGATGGCGCAAAAGCCGACGCCTGTCATGATTTCCTATCAGTAGAGCTCTCCCGACTCGGCGCTCTCCCGACTCGGCGCTATCCCGACTCAGCGCTCTCCCGACGAACGGCGACCTGGCGTGACGATCAGCGAGAAGGAACCGGTGCTCGACGCCGATCCTTCTGCCGATGCCGATCCCGCCGCGCACGCGTCGGGCATTGATCCCGTTCGGATGGCAATCGCCCTGGAGGTCTTCGAGGAACTCGACGAGCTCCCGGTCGACCACCCGCAGGCCGTCGCGGTACGCCGGGCCACCGCACGTCTCTACAAGACGGTCAAGCAGCGCAACCGCAAGGAACGGCGGGCGGCCGTCGTCGCGGCAGACGAAGCGGTGACCGCGGCAACTGCGACCGGTGCACCGGGCCGGATCGATGACGAGACGCAGGGCTTGGCGCTGACGGCGACGACGACTGCACCGACCGTCGGCATCTTGGGCAAGGCGCGTGCGTGCTACATCTGCAAGGAGCGCTACCGCGAAGTCGACGCGTTCTACCACCAGCTCTGCCCGACTGCGCTGCGCTCAATCGGCAGCCGTCGTGATGCGCGCACCGATCTGACCGGTCGTCGCGCGCTGCTCACCGGCGGCCGCGCGAAGATCGGCATGTACATCGCGCTGCGGCTGCTGCGCGACGGTGCGCACACGACGATCACGACGCGCTTTCCCACCGACGCGGTGCGCCGCTTCACCGACATGCACGACAGTTCGCAGTGGTTGCATCGCTTGCGCATCGTCGGTATCGACCTGCGCGACCCGTCCCAGGTGATCGCGCTGGCCGACGCAGTTGCCGCGCAAGGGCCGCTCGACATCCTGATCAACAACGCCGCGCAGACCGTGCGCCGCTCGCCGGGTGCCTACGCGCAGCTCATTGCCGCGGAGAGTGCGCCGCTGCCGGACGGTCCGCTGCCCGAACTGATCGAGCTCGGTTACTCCGTGGGCGCCGTGCCGGCCGCCGATCGGCGCGCATCCCGACACGCATGCGCTGACGCCACACGCGCTGACCGCGCTCGCGCTGACCAGCGGGTCGGCGTCCCTCGAGCGGGTCGCCGAGCAGACCGCGATCGACGCTGGTGGCCTGGTGCCCGATCTCGACGCCGTCAACAGCTGGACGCGGCGCGTGCACGAGGTCGATCCCGCTCGAGTTGCTCGAAGTGCAGCTCTGCAACATGACCGCGCCGTTCGTCCTGGTGAGCCGGCTGCGCGCGTCGATGGCGGCTGCGACGGCACGCCGCAAGTACGTCGTGAACGTGTCGGCGATGGAGGGCCAGTTCGGCCGCGGCTACAAGGGCGCCGGCCATCCGCACACCAACATGGCGAAGGCTGCGCTGAACATGCTGACCCGCACGAGCGCGCGCGAGCTGTTCGCCGACGGCATCCTGATGACCAGCGTCGACACCGGCTGGATCACCGACGAGCGGCCGCACCCCACGAAGGTGCGGCTCGCCGACGAGGGCTTCCACGCCCCGCTCGATCTCGTCGACGGCGCGGCGCGCGTGTACGACCCGATCGTGCGCGGCGAGCAAGGCGAAGACCTGTACGACTGCTTCCTCAAGGACTACGCGAAGTCGGCCTGGTAGGAAATTTCAGGCCGCCAAGGCGAGACCGATCGGCGAGCCCGCTCGACTGTCAGCTCGGTAGCCGATCTCGGCATCGCCTCCCGAGTAGGCCCTAGGGGTCGAGTTTGCGGATGCGGTAGCGGCTGTTTTGTCGGGGTCGTTGGTCGGGGTCGAGCCAGGTTGGTGGGATGAACCAGGGGAGGCCGTCGATGATGGTGATGGTCCAGCCGTCGCGGTGGGCCCGGTCGTGGTGGTGGACGCACAGCAGCGCGGTGTTGCATATCGAGGTGGGTCCGCCGTTGGCCCAGTGGTCGATGTGGTGGGCGTCGCACCACGACGGTGGGCGGTCGCAGCCGGGGAACGCGCATCCTCCGTCGCGCAGGATCAGCGCGCGGCGCAGCCCTTGGGGCACGATGCGGGTGGCGCGGCCGATGTCGAGCGGTTGACCGGCGCTGCCGAGTACGACGGGGATGATGTTGGCGTCACACGCGATTCGGCGGAGCGCGCTGGGGCTGATGAGGTAGCCGCCTTCCAGGGTGCCCAGTGCAGCTGCGGTGGCGTGTTGCAACGATTCCAAGGTGGTGGTGACGAACATGTGCGGGCGTTCGCCGCGAACCTCGGGCAATGTCGGGGTGGCCAGCTGGCACAGCTGGACCAGGGCGTCGGCGTAGCGGTGCTCGGCCAGCCGCAGGTCGCGGATGCCTTCGTTGACCGGCTCGGGTGCGGCGAGTGGGTCGAGGACCGCCAGCACCAGCGCGCCGGCTTCCTTGTCCAGACAGCCACGGACTTTCACCGTGCCGTCGTGTTGGCGGATCAGATGCAGGAAGCGGCGGGCGCGGGCGTCTTCTTCGTGTTGGGCGAACCCGTCGGGGTCGAACCGGTTCGCGATCTCCATCGACCGCTGGCACGACCGCTTTGGTTCCTTCATCGCGGGCGGTGTCGACCAGCAACGTCTCGATTTCGGTGTACATGGCTGCCGGCACCCCGCCGGGCAGGGTGTCGATCGCGGCACACACCGCGGTCGCCGCCTCGAGCCCAATATCACCGGAACTAAACGCTGCGGCTACCACCGGCCGCGACGTCAACGCGTGATGTAACGCCAGCCGCGCCCGGCCGACACCCACGGGCAGGTCAGCGACGTTGTGCAGCCACACCGCAGTAGAGGAGGCACCGGTCTGGTCGGCGACACCGCAACTATCCGCCTGCGCGAGCACCGCAACCTGGGTGGCGGCCAGCCGCCGACCGATGCGTTCGACCGCGACCACCAAACGGCCGACCTCAGCTGTGGACAGCGACCACAACGACGCGTCGGCCAACGCATCCAACCCAGCAACGATCGTCGCGACCGCATCAAGAGCGGGATGCTGATAATCGGTGTCGGTCGAACTCATGACAACAACGCTAACGACGACCACCGACAAAACCACGACCCCAGAACTACCTGTGGAATAAAAGAAAACTGACCCGCAGATGTATCACCAGCCGATGCGCGCGCTCCCAAACCGGATTCTGTCCGCGCGCTTCGGAGGGTGGTCTCGCGCGAGCCGGCGTGGTAGGAAAGAGCACGACTGTTCCCAGAGTGCTTGGAGATCGCGATCGTGGCTGAGCGTCCGACGTTGTTCGACTTCGCGGGCGGCGAGCCTGCATTTCTCGCGTTGGCCAACGCCCATCACGTGCTATGTCTCGCGGATCCCGAACTCAACCATCCGTTCTCGCACCCTGGCGGAAACCCGCAGCACATCGAGCGGCTAGCCGCGTATTGGGCCGAGGTCATGGGCGGTCCGCCAACGTATTCGTCATCGTGCGGCGATCAGTCGTCGCTGCAGCAGTTGCACGCCGGCAACGGCGATATGACAGATCTCGGACGGCGATTCGTTGCGTGCTTCGTGCAAGCGGCGGACGACGCCGGGTTGCCGGACGACCACGCCTTTCGTGCCGCGTTGCGCGCGTACATGGAGTGGGCGGTGGCCGACGTGCTGGTCTACTCGCCCGCCGGCGCCGAAGTACCAGCTCGACTGCCGATGCCGCGCTGGTCGTGGGACGGTCTGCAGATCGCCTAACGGACGTCGTCGGCCCCGTGTACTCCTGTTTGCCGCGGGTGTGCTCAGCTCGCGGTTATCAAGGCGTGCGTCTGGGCGACGGCATCGGCTGCTTGCGGATCGCGCTCCCAGCGCAATGGCGATCGGTCGCCCTCATGACGAGGCACGAGGTGTACGTGGAGATGGAAGACGACCTGGCCCGCTGCTGCGCGGTTGGCCTGGAGCAGGTTGATGCCGTCCGCGTTGAAGACCTCCATGAGCCTTCGGGTCACCTGGTGAATGGCCGGACCGATGTCGATCAACGCCTGCCCACCGCCGTCCGACATGGCGTCGGGCACATGCGTGCGAGGAATCACCAGCGTGTGGCCCTGCCGCAGTGGCGCCAGGTCGAGAAACGCAACCGCCGTCTCGTCTTCGTACGTCAGGTACGAAGGTGCGGTGCCAGCCGCGATCGCGCAGAAGATGCATGAGGGGTCCATGCCGTTATTGTGCCGGGCGACCCCGCCCAAGCCAACGAGCTCGGGCCAACGAGGGTCAGGCCAACGAGCTGGGATCGCTCGGGACGTCGACAGCATGCTCGCGCAGTGCCTCGAGCGGAATGACGTCGAGTGCTCGCACATGCGTCGCCGCGAGCACCACGGGTGCCGCGACGCCGGCCTCGTAAGCCTCGAACCATCGCACGGCGACGACGCACCAGCGGTCGCCGGGCTCTAGGCCTGGGAACTGATACGCCGGCAGCGGTGTGATCAGGTCGTTGCCGATCGCCCGCTGATGTTCGAGGAACGGTGCGGTCATGACCGCGCAGACCGTGTGACTGCCGAGGTCCTCAGACCCGGTTGAGCAGCAGCCGTCACGAAAGAAACCCGTGACTGGGTCGTTGCCACAAGGCTCGAGGTCGCCCCCGAGCACGTTGAGATTGGGGAACACGACGCTGGCGAAACCGCTCGAGCTACTTCGCCGGACGGTCCTTGGCCTGTGTCTGTGCGGAGACGACTCCGCTACCGGCGGGCACGCCCTTGACCTTGGCGTCCTTCTTCGGCTTGCGGATCTCGCGACCGCCCTTTTCCTTGCTGCCCATAACGGACTCCCTCGGTTCGTCGCGGTCGGTGGTCCGCCGGGGTTGGGTGCGCCTCGGCTCGTTCGGCCTACGCTACTGACACTACTTCTACCAGGGAGCACCATGCCACGTGTCGTTGTCACCGGGGGAAGCGGGAAGCTCGGCCAGGCGTGCGTCGCTGACCTGGTGGATCACGGGTGGGAGGTCGTGAACGTCGACCGGGCCCCTTCGCCGCAGCCCGTGTGCCCGTTCCTGCGGGTCGACCTGACCGACTTCGGCCAGACTGTCGAAGCGCTGTCGGTCAACGACGGCTATCGCGGGGTCGACGCTCTCGTCCACCTCGCCGCGATTCCCGCCCCGGGCCTGACGACCAACGCCGCGACGTTCGCGAACAACATGCCTTCGACGTACAACGTGTTTGCCGCCGCTCGCCACGCTGGCATCAAGAACATCGTCTGGGCGTCGAGTGAGACGGTGCTCGGGTTGCCGTTCGAGATCCCGCCGCCGTACATCCCGGTCGACGAGGAGTATCCAGCGCGGCCGGAGTCGACGTACTCCCTCGTGAAGCATCTCGAGGAGCAGATGGCCAGGCAGTTCTGCCGATGGGACCCCGACCTGAAGATGATCGGTTTGCGGTTCTCCAACGTGATGGACCCGGCCGACTACGCCGCATTTCCGGGTTACGACGCCGATCCGAGCTCAAGGAAATGGAACCTGTGGGGCTACATCGATGCGCGTGATGGCGCGCAGGCAGTCAGAAAGGCACTTGCCTACGAGCCCAAGGGTTGCGACGTCTTCATCATCGCGGCCGCCGACACGGTGATGTCGCGTTCGAACGCTGAGCTCACTGCCGAGATCTACCCGGACGTCGAGTTGCGCGGCGACATCGGCGAGCACACGACGTTGTTGTCGATCGAAAAAGCGCGGCGCGTGCTCGGATTCGAACCGCAGTTCAGCTGGCGCAGTTAGAACCAGCGGCGCAGTTAGAACCAGGTGTTGCACCACGGCGCTGCAGTCCACCGAAACATCGCGTCGGCCAACGCGACGGCTCCGGCACGATGCTCGACAACCAAGCCCGCCGCTGACATCGTCTGCAGCGACGTTCCGCCCAGGTAGGCGGCGCCGAGCGTCGTGACATCAAGCTCGATGTCGGCCGCCTTCGTCGTCCGCGTACAGCTCACGGCGTCCGGCCCTGCTTCGAGCAGGTACCGACCCCTCGCATGACCCATCGCGTCGCGGACCTCGATGACCACCGCACCCGTCGTGAGGTATCGCCTCGCCGACAGTGCCGTCTCGACGTCCATGATGCGCAGCCAGACGTTGTCGAATCTTTCCTTCTGCACCACGGCACGGGCGTCGGCCAGCATCCAGGGCAGTGCCTCATCGACGCTGCGATTGGGCGCGCTGACCGTCACGATGTTGTCGAGGTCGCAGCACAACTTCCACAACGCGGCGTAGGCGGCCGCGTTGTTCGACACGAGGTCATCGATCACCGCGACGCTCAACGGGCGCATGCCCTCCCAGTGCTCGTCAACGTGGTAGCGCAGCAAGCCGTCGATTTGGGCTCCGGGCTCCGGACGATGGACGGCGACTGAGCCCACCCACGGTTTGCGCCCGGGAACCGTGGCTTTGCCGAACTCGCGGTCGAAGTCGACGTAGTCGCGGCTGATCGCGCCCGACTGACCGCGGCGGAAGCTGTCGAAAAGCGCCGGCATCAGTTCGTAACCCGTGGCGGTGTCGATGTACTCGACAGTGCCCTCACCCCCGTGTGCGCCGAAGTCGGCGATCACCGTGTCGATGGAGTACTCGGCCAGTTCGGTCGCCGGCCCGTAGCCGTACCGACCGTAGATGGGCCAACGGGCAGCGATCAGGATGCTGATCGGGTCGCCACGTTGCGCAGCCGCCTGCAACGAGGCGGTCATCATCGAGGTGAGCGCGCCGCGCCGGCGATGCGTTGGCGTCGTTGCGACGTTCGTCACGGCATCCGCTGCCAACAGCGCACCGCCGGGCACCGTCATCTCGGTGCCGAAGGTGCGCAGGGTGGCGACGATGAGATCGCCGTCGTACGCCGCCCAGGTGCGCCCCAGGTCGAGCTGAGGGCGCCGGAACTCCGCAATGTCCCCGGGGTCGGCCGTCAGGAAGAACGCACTCGACAGGGCGCGGTACCAGGCGCGGAGTTCGGTTTCGCCGACCGGCCGGACGTCAAAGACCACCTCCGGACCCTACTGGCAGGCCGCTCATCCGGCTCGAAATATCGAGGTGCGTCGCGCGGGATGGCATGCTTGGAGCCATGGAGGTGGCCGGTCTGTCCCCGAGCACCGCCCAGGGGAGTGCCGCTGGCGCGAACTCTGCCGTGGATGTAGCCACCGATGGCCTCCGGGTCGTCACGATCGAGCCGCCCGTCCCCGAGATCATCGACTTCCGCGAGCTCAGCCTCCTGAGCCGCACCGTCTGGTGGCTGGGCCGGCATGCGGCGCTGGTGACCGCTGTCCTTTGTTCCGTGGTGGCCGTCGTGGGCTTCCGCGGAGGCGACTATCCGGCGCAGGACTACCGGGCCTTCATGTTCGGCGCTCACGGCTTCTTGATCTGGGATGTCAACTGGTACGGCGGCCACGCGCTGCTCGGCTACAGCGTCTTGTTCCCGGCAGTCGGCTGGGCTTTGGGCACCGTCCCGGCGACCGCACTCGCCTGCACGATGTCGACCGCGCTCTTCGGCCGACTCATCGGCCGCGCCGACAACTGGCCAGCCGTCGTCGCGCGGTTGTGGTTTGCCGTGTTCGTCGTCGGCGACCTGATCGTCGGCCGAGCGCCGTTCGCGTGCGCTGTGACGGCAGGGCTCGTAGCAGTGCTGGCGATTCGCGCGCGGCACGCGTGGCTCGGAGCGGCCGCCGCGGTCGTTGCGTCTTTGTTCAGCCCGCTGGGAGCGGCGTTCCTGTTGTTGGTCGCGGTCGCGTGGGCTCCGAGCCTGGGCTGGCGCCGCGCCGCGCCGTTCGCGGGTGCACTCGTCGGGCTCGCCATCACGTTCTTTGCTGGGGACGGCGGCATCTTCCCGTTTCCGGGCTGGGGGTTCGTCGGCCAGCTCGCGATCGTCGCGATCGGTCTGACCGTTACGCCCGGTGTACGAGCACGTTGTGCGGCGCATGCTGTGGATCTACGGCGTCACGTGTGTGGTTCTCTTCTTCGTGCCGAACCCCGTCGGCGGGAACATCACCCGGCTGGCCGGCATCGTCATCGGACCCGCTGCTGCGTTTGTGCTGCTGCGGGCGAATCGAAAGCGCGCGCTCATGCTTCTTGCGGCGCCGCTGCTGATCTTCCAATTGCTGCCTGTCATCGGAGCGATCTCCTCAGCTGCCGGCGATCCGTCGACGAAACCGCAGTACTACCAAGGAATGCTGCAGTTACCTCACCGCGAACCAGCAGCCGCTCGGACGCGTCGAGATTCCGTTCACTCGCGACCACTGGGAAGCGAAGTACGTCGCCGAGAAGGTGCCGCTGGCGCGCGGCTGGGACCGCCAGGTCGACCTGTCGCGCAATGCTGAGTTGTACGCACCGCTTACCGCGGCCGCCTATCACACGTGGCTGTTCGAAAACGCGGTGCGCTTCGTCGCGCTGCCCGATGCTCCCCTCGATCAGGGAGGTCAGGCAGAGAAGGCACTGCTGCGGCATCCGCCGGCGTATCTGCGGCCGGCGTACACGGACAATCAATGGCACATCTGGGCCGTTGTCGGAGCCGCTCCGCTAGCGAGCGGTGCCGCGACGATGACGTCGCTGACGCCGAGCAGCTTCACCATGAACGCAGCCGTCGGTGGGGTGACTTTCGTGCGGCTTCGGTGGTCGGCGTACTGGCATGTCGACAACAACGCTCAGGCGTGTGTGGCTCGTGCGGGCGGTGGGTGGACGACCGTGATCAGCTTTGCGCCCGGCACAGTCAAGATCAGTGCTCGAGCTCTGCCCGGCGACACCGCATGCACCGACCTGCAGCTCGCCCGGTTCGGTCTCGGCGATGGCGGCGCACCGGAACCGTCACCCTGACGCCACTACCGCAGCCGCTACATTGCAGCCGCTACCGCCGCCACTACATTGCAGCGGCTACCGCCGCCCATGACTGCGGTCGCGCGCCCAGCCCGCGCCCGGTCTCCGGATTCCAGTACTCCGCGAACCCAGAACGCAAGCAGCCGCGCTTCGTGAGCCGACCGATCTCGACTGCCAGCGGATCGTCCCCGCAATGGCGCGCCGAGTAGGCCGCCAGGTAATTCAGCTGCGGCCAGGCCGGTCCACGCCAGTACTCCATGGGGTTGTACGTGGTCTCCGAATCGGCACGAAGCGCGGACCATACGGTGCACCGAACCGCGCTGGATCCATGAGTTGGTGCAGTGCGGCCGCTGCCTTTGCGGGGTCAGGCGTGCACATCGCAGGCAACGCGGCGTCCATCGTCGGGATACGCACGCTGTCACCACCCCCGGTGAACGCGACATCCGACCACAGTGCCTGCGTCGCCGTCCCATGCGGCGTCGTCAAGCGTGGCCGCGAGAGCACGACCGCGCGCGACCCAGTCGGTATCGCCGGTCAGTTCGCCCAGTGTGCGCGCAGCGTCGGCGGCGATCGCGTTGAACGAGGCCGGCGCGACGACGAAGTCGGGATTGTCGATCGCCTGGCCCGACGGCACTGAACACCGTGCGCTTCAACAACGCTCGGTCGAAGGCGGTCCAGAGCCGGCGATTCCAGACGCTCGAGCCCACCCAGCTGTCCCAGCGCGGTGAGTCGTCGGTGCCCGCCTCCCACGGATGCACGATGACCAGCAGTCCGTCGCGGAGCCGATCGCGCCACAGTGCGGCGAGTGCACGCTGCGCGCAGTCAAGCAATTCGATCGGACGCCGGGAAGCCGGCGTCCGCCCCTGCTTTCAATGCACGGGCGTAGACCGGCGGTTGGGTGAACGACGACACGCCCTTCAGTGGCCCACGAGGATAGGTCCGACGGCCGTACCGCATGTGCGGAAGGAATCCGTCGGGCAACTGGCCAGCGAAGACCGCCTCGAGTTCTCGTGACCCTCGCGGGTCGCCGAGCGCGAACCACGCGATGGCGTGAAAGCACGAATCCCACAGCCACAGATGCGGGTAACTGCGGCGGTTGGGTCTGCAGTACCCGGCGGACTCGTTCCACGCACGGTCGAGCACGCGGGCAGCTCCGGTACGCACAATCGCGTCGAGTCCGTCGAAGTCAGCAGGCCCGTCGCGGCCGCAGGCCGTCGCGGCTCAACGCGACGACGAGATGGCCAGCGACGACGGGATGGCCAGCGACGCCCGGTGGTCAGGCGCGGCGTCGCGCAGCGCTGCCGCCGCGCCGGTCTGCTTCGCCTGAAGCACCGTGGTCGGAATAGTTCCGGTGTCAGCGCCGTGCGCGACGGCGTCGAGGTAGGCAGTCCATTCGTCGAGGTAGGCCAGTTCCGCAGCCTTTGCCTTGTGCAGCGCGCACGTGCCACGGCAGCACTGACGTCGACGCCACCGCTGCGCGAGTCGCGCGCACCTGGGCTACGCCCTGGCTCGCCGACTGGTCGATCAGTTGCTGCAAGACCGGCGCGCACACTTGGCTGCGCAGACCCGAGCAACGGCATCGTGTACTGCCTCGTCGATTCGAGCGTCGCATCTGCGTGCGCAGCGGTTGCTTGGCCGTTGATCGTCGCGCCGAGCAACGCCTTGAACTCGTGGTGCCGCGAGTCCCGATCGAGGGTCACCGCGCCGTAGCCGATGAGCACGACCGCACACAGCACTGGAACGAGAAACCGCGGCAACCGACGACGGCCCTCACGTCCGCCGTTGACCAGAACGTCGGCGCGATTCGCCGACTGCTCGGCGTCCATTTCAGGTTGCTGTCATCTCAGGTCGCTGGGGCCAGGATTGTCGTGGCCTGCGTTGAAGATCGCCGCGCCAACCGACCTCGTGCCGCCGAACAGCCACGCCGAGCGTGACCGAGGACTGTGCGGTTGTCGAGGTAATCGACGACGGAAGCTGGGAGCGTGCCGCTGCTTGGCACCAACACCATCGGTCCGTGGTTCATGGCTGCCACGCTGCCACCTGAGAGCGCGTCAGGGAAGGCCAGTCCGCTCGCCAGCCCGACCGCAGCGGGTGTCGGGAAGAACGCCTGCGCCACCAGCACCGACGTGGCGAATCGGTCGCCGCCGACGAACGCCTGCGCCAGCGGGTCGGCGTGTGCCGCCGGGCCGCCGATCGCGTAACGCTTTGCCGTCGGGTGAGCGGCCAGGTACGCCGCGGTCGGGCGTCGACTGCGCCGAGCCTGCCGTGAGCAGCACGACCCCGCCTACCTCGAAGCTGCTGCCGAACCGGCCGACAGCGCGTCTGGGAAGTTCGTGCCGTCAGCCTCGAACACCGTGTTGGGATTGCCCAGCATCGAGGCGACTTGCACCGCGGTGGCGAACCGGTCGGCCCCAGCGACTCGGACGACGGGGTGTCCGAGTGCTTCGACAGCCTGCTGAACGGCCGGTGATAGCGCGGAAACGCCCCCCAGCAAGTAGACGCCCGTCCCCTGGGGACAGAACGCGCTGGAGTTCGGCGGCCGTCGCCGGCGACAGTGACGTGCTCGCCGTCAGTAGCAGCGGGCCGTCCTTGCTGACCGCAAGCGGCGTACCGGCGAGTGCGTCCGCGTACGTGTCCGAGCGAGCCAAGACCGCGACGACTGCTGAATGCGCTGTGGGGAAGGCAGTTTGCGATGCGGCAACGCTCGTGGCGATGCGGTCGGCACCCGCGACGCGGACCAGCGGGAGTGCCAGAGCGGCTGGCCCATGCCGCCACCGCCACCGCCACCGCCGCTACTGCCACCGCCACCTCCGACGGAGACGGACGGCGGGCTGGCGAGCGCGGTCAACGTGCCACCGGAGGTGTTTCGCTCCTGGGCGTTGAAGATCGTCGTCGGTGGCGGTGCTCGGAGACGTTGCAGCGCCGCCCGTCGTCGATCCGTAGGTGATGGTCAGGCTGCCTCCGCTGGGAATCGACACCGCGTCGACGCGGATCGTCGAGCCGACGACACTGACGCTGCCGGTGCTAGCCGTCACGTAACCGGGTGTTGACGGCGTGGTCTGCGGCGGCGTCCAGCCGGTAGTCCCCGACACCGGCACCGGAATCGTGACGGTGCCGGCGACGAGCGTGGTGTTCGCTTGCGGGGTGTAGGTGAATGTCAGAGTGGTCGACGTCGACGTCGCAACACTGCTCGGCGACACCGTCAGCGTCCCCGAGCCGTCCGGCCCGCCCACCAGAATCTGGGGCGACGACGCGAGCAGCAGTCAGCGTGCCGGTGCTCAGGCCCTTCTGCGATGTCGTGAAGGTCCCCGTCTGCGCCGTACTGGGGGAGAGCGCGCCGAGGCCGCCGCCAGAGGTATCGCCGTAGGTGATCGCGACGGTGCTGCCGCTGGCGACCGTCAGGCCGGACACCTGGATCGTGTTCGAACTGATCGACACGACGCCAGCCGAGGATGGTCGTGTAGCCGTCCGTGCCGGCTGTGGTCGTCGGGGTTGACCAGCCCGCAGGCACCGCGATGGTGATCTCACCGTTCGTGACGTTGCGACCCGGCCCGGCCGTATAGGTGAAGTGCAGAGTCGTACGCGTCGACCCGTTGATGGTCGTGTGGTCAACGACCATCGCAGCCCGATCCGTCCGGGCACAGGTCGCCGGCGAGGCTGGCAGCTACCGGCGTCCCGAGGCCGGTAGCCATGTCGTACCCGGTGCCTGCTGCGTACTTGCCGCCGTTCGTGCCGACCGCGTCGTTGTTGCCAGCGGTGACGTCGTGGAAGTCCGCTGGCCAGGCCGCACTGACCTGGTAGAGCGCCGGGTTGAGGAAACCAGTCCGGTGACCTACGCACGTCGATGTCGAGTCGGCCAACGCGACGAACGCGGCCCAGGTGGGTGCAGCCGCGCTGGTACCGCCGAAGGTGTGCCACGCTCCGGCGACGAAGATTCGGTAGCCGTCGGATGGCTGGGCCGATGCGCTGACGTCAGGCACCTCGCGGCAAAGCGACCCGGCGGGTGCCGAGCACATCGCTGCAGTGTTGCCGCTGGTTACCGCAAGCGCGGTCTGCCACGACGGCATCTGCCACCTCGCAGAGATGCCGCCGCCGCCGGCACTGAGCGAGCTGCCCTGGAGGCCCTGGTTCCAGGTTGACTCCGGGCCGGTTGCTGTTTGCAGGTTGGTGCCGCCGACGCCGGTCACGTAGGGCTGGCTCGCTGGGTCGTCGACGGCGAGGGCGGACGACGTGGTGCCGGGGGAGGTGTCGCAGTCGGCCGAACCTGCATCGCCCGACGCCGCGAACACGGCCTGCCCCTGGGCAGCCATCTGCTGAAAGATGGTGTTCTCCGCGGTGAGGAACACGGAGTTGGCGCCTGTTTCGCATTGCCCCCAGCTCGTGCTGACCACTTGGGCGACGTTGTCACTGGCGATTTGCTGGTAGAGGTCCAGCACGTTCTGCAGCGTCGCGCTGGCGGCATCCGGGGCTTGGTAGACGCGGATCGCGGCAGCAGGCGCGAGCCCGATGACGTCTTCGATGTCGAGCGCGGCTTCGCCGCTTTGAGCCGCTGGGTCCCGCGTGCCGGAATCGACGGTGACAGTCGTCACGGACGCCGACGTGCCGTAACAGGTCTGGTAGGCCGCGATGTCGCTTGGCGTGAACGATTCAAGCTCAACGATGCCGACCGTCACGCCGCTGCCGAGCGTGCCGCCCGCGTACAACGAGTTGAGGCCGTAGTAGTTCGCCAGTTGTGGCGCGGTGTATCCCGGCGGTCCAGCCGCCGCGCCGCACGCGGTCGGGCCGGTCAGGTTGGCATTCAAAGCTGGCGCGAGCACGGACGACGTCGGGCCGGCTACGGCGTTCGAGGTGGCATCGATCGTTGCAGCCGCGTGCGTTAACTGGCGTCAGGGTGTCGAGGCCAACGATCGCCTGCACAGCGCCGGCGACATCGGTCGGCACTTGCGGCGCAGTCACGTTGGCGCGTGCGATCCGGCCGGACCGCAGCCGGTACTGGCGAAACGACGTGTGCAAGACGCTGCCGACTTTGGTGAGCGACCCGGACACCGGCAGGATCGAGCCCTGCGCAGTGCCGACAGTGAGCCCAAGTGATCGCAAGCGGCTGCTCACGTTGGCGATCGTTGAAGGCGTTGGCCCGAACTGGCTTGCGTACTCGCCCGGCGTGATGAACTGCCGGAACTGCGGCGAACCCGGCGTGGAAACAGCCGTCGTGAATGCGTCAAGCGCGGCTTGATTGCGGGGTCGCAGGACGACGTCGAATGAAATCGGCTGCGAGACGGGGGCGGCCCCTTGGACCTGGGCGCCGAGCGGGATCGCGGGCGCGCTGCCCACTGGGGTGTCCGTGGTTCCGGCGCTCGCTACCGCCGCGACATTGATCGCGAACGTGAGAGCGAGACCACTGACCGTGGCCGCGGCAATGCCAGTGCGGTGTGATCGGCGCACAAATCCCCCGTTTACTCGATGTGACGCCATAGCGTCCGTCACCTCATCGACCACGATAGGTCGCATCGGTCGCTTGCGCGGCAGAATCACTCGTTCGGTCCCGGCCGCCCCGGCTACCCCGGCCACCACTGCCGACACTGCAACCACTGCGGCCGGCCGGGATCGTCGCAGCCCGCTCAGATGCCACAGCCCATACGCTTCCGGTGCCTGGAGCCGAACGGGTGAAGCGCAGCCAAACGAGTGATGAAGCGCGCGGGTCGAAGGGATGCCGCATGAGCGAGGCGCCCGTCGACCTCGGCAGGCCAGCCCCGCCGCGGACGTGGCGACGGGTGCGCGACGAGGCCCTTCGCTTCGATCGACACGGCTTGCGCCTTGGGCCGAGCTTGCGAATGGCGTTCGGAGTCACGGTCGCCCTGGCGATCGGCTACGCGGCCGGCTCATGGGCGGCCGGCGCCGCGGCAGCCGGGGGAGCGTTGTCGGTCGGTATCCCGTCCGTAGCGCCGGCGCCTCGGCCGCGAATCGCGTTGCTCGCGTCGACCGCGGCGGCGATGGCGCTCGGCACGTTCGTCGGATCGGCGACCAGTGGATATGCGGGCCTGCACGTCGTCGCCGTCGCGCTCTTCACGGTCGTCGGCGGACTTCTCGTTGCTGTCGAGCCAGCGGTCACGGCGGTCGGACTCAACGCGATCGTCGGGCTCGTCGTCTACGGCCGGTTCCCAGGATCGCCTGAGACCGCTCTGAAGAGTGCTGGCCTGGTTGCCGCGGGTGGCTTGTTCCAACTCTTACTGGTCATTGTCTTGCGCGGTCGCCCGCAGGTGGGCCGGGCCCTCGCCGGGTTGTCGCGCGCCTACGCCGCCCTCGCGACTTACGCGACCGACCTCGACATCGAACGCTCCGGACTGCCGTTGGCGGCGGCCATCGACGCGGCCGTCGTCGACCGCGAGTTCGCTTTCGGTGCAAACGCGAGCGGTGCTCCAGACGACGCGTCCGCGAGCCTGGTCGACGAAGCGCGGCGCATCAGACTTGAGCTCCTGAGCCTGGCGAGCGCACGGGCGGGGGTGTCAGGTGTCGATCAGCCGGACGCCGAGTTGCGGGCGAGTTTCGACCGCCTCGCGTCTCGGCTCGGCGATTTCTTTGACCACATCGTCGACGGGCTGTCACATGCCGGTGTCCCCGGCGATCTGGAGCTCGCGCTCACTGCGGCCATCGATGCGATCGAGGACGTACGGCGAACAGCAGCCGCGAGCGCCGCACTCCCAGTTGATCGCGGCGCGCGCGACGACCGCAGGAGCAGCACTCGCCGGCCAGCTGCGGGCGGTTGCGGGGCTGCTGCCCGCGGCGGTCAAGGTCAAGCGCACCGCTCCGGCGTCTGCCGTCCGTTCCGCGACCCGCATCTCCCGGCGCGGTGCGCAGGACGCGGCAGTGATCGTCGAACGCATGCGGGCAAACCTGACGTGGCAGTCCGACGCCTTCCAGCACGCGGTGCGGCTTGCGGTGGTCGTATCGGCGTCCGCGCTGATCGCGCATGCCGTGGGCATCGGGCGCGGATACTGGCTGGCGCTGACTGCGGTCCTCGTCCTGCGGCCCGAGTTCTCGGTGACCTTCACGCGCGGCGTCGGTCGAGCGGTCGGCACGTTCGTGGGCGTTGGCCTGGCCACGATCGTCGCCGTCACCGCGCATCCGCACGGCTGGGTGCTCGTCCCGTTCGTGGGCGTGTTCGTCTGGATGTCGGGCGCGGTGTTCAACGCGAGCTACGCGGCGTTCAGTGTGGCCGTCACCGGAGCTGTGGTCTTCCTGCTGGCCGGGCTCGATACGAATCCGGTAACCGACGCTCGCGACCGTCTGGTCGCCACCGTGCTCGGCGCTGCCCTTGCGTTGGGTGCCTACGCGGTGGCGCCGACGTGGGGACGGCGCCCGGTTGCCGACGCTGTTGCGGATCTCGCCGATGCCACGCGTCGCTACGTCGGCCTCGTCTTGCAAGCCGTGAGCGACCCTGCCACGGCTACGTCCGCGACCGCAGCGGCGAGTCGTGCGATGCGGCTCGCGCGCACCAATGCGGAGGCAGCGATCAACCGCTCGCTTGGTGACCCTGCATCTCGGCGCGTCGACCAGACCGTCACTCTCGACCTGCTGGCCACCTTCCGGCGTCTTGCCATCGCCGCCCACACCTTGCGGCTGTCCCCGACCGTCACAGTTCACGGCGTCCCGCCTCGGTTGACGCGTGACACGGTGCCACCTCCGGTGGCGCAGCTCGCTGTCGCGATTGACGCGGAGCTCGAAGCAATCGCCGCGCGGTTGCGATTCGGACGGGTCACGGTGGTGCGGCAACCACTGCGCGCGCTGCACCGGGAGGTCGCGGCCGCGCTACCGGCTGGCGCCGCAACCGCCCTGGGAGACCTCGTCGTCGCCGAATCCGACGAGATCGTCGACGCGACGAACTCACTCGCCGACATCGTCGAGCGGATGCCCTGAGCTTGACGTCGCCGTCCCGCCGAAAATGCGCGGACGTCGACGCAACCAATCAGCGCCCGCGCGCGTCGATTCGCCGTGACCTGCACAACCCTCGCTCCCACCACACCACGACGTCGCGGCAGGCGACCGCGGTGACGGCACCGGACTCGATCTGGCAACGGTTCCGGCGCGCCGGTCAAGAACAACAGGTGGCGAGACGAAGCAATGTCACACTCGGCTCGTCTGGACGCTGGATGAGAGCAGTTCGATGATCAAGATCACGGGGGCAGAGGTTGGCGTGAAGGCTGCGAAGAACATCGCGGTCACCCGGACACCCAGTCCCGCCGGTCGCCGGTTGCCCGGCCTCGACGGGCTGCGCGCCATCGCCGTGATCGGCGTGCTCCTGTATCACGCCGGCGTGGGCTGGCTCCCCGGTGGATTCCTGGGCGTCGACCTGTTCTTCGTCATCTCCGGATTCCTGATCACCTCGCTGTTGCTCAGCGAAGCGCGGCTGGCCGGGCACCTCTCGTTGCGACAGTTCTACCTGCGCCGAGCCAGGCGACTGCTGCCGGCGCTCGTCGTCTTGCTGGCCGTGGTGGCCGTCTTCATGGCGATCTTCGCGGCCGCCGACTTCGGGCAGGCGCGCGGCGACATCGCGGCCGCGCTGGGATACGTCTCGAACTGGTGGTACGTGCTGCACCACCGGTCGTACTTCATCGCCGCGGGGCGGCCGTCGCCGTTCCAGCACTTGTGGTCACTCGCCGTCGAGGAGCAGTTCTACCTGATCTGGCCGGCGGTATTGGTCGCGCTGGTCGCAACCCGCGCTCGCCTGCGATGGATCACCGCCGTCGCGCTGGCCGGTGCAATCGGGTCGGCGTTGTGGATGCGGGTACTCGCCGTGCGCGGCAACGTGCCGTTCGACACCGACTCGTCGCGGTTGTACTTCGGCACCGACACGCATGCGAGCGCGCTGTTGCTCGGTGCCGCTGCGGCAGCAGTGCTGACCGGTCTCGCCGCCCGGCTCGAACGAGGGGTCGCGTTCGGCGTCCGCGCTGCATGCGACGTCGTTGGTGTCGTCGCGCTGGTGGCCGTGTGCTGGTCGATGCACGCGGTCGACTATTTCCGTCCGGGCTTGTACCGCGGTGGGTTCCTCGCCTTCGCTGCGGTCGGCGTGGTGGTCGTGGCAACGGCATCGGCCCCTGGCGGCTGGCTCGGCCGGGCGCTCGATGTGGCACCGATGCGATGGATCGGCGAACGTTCGTACGGCCTCTACCTGTGGCACTGGCCGGTGTTCGTCTATACCCGCCCGGGTCTCGATTGGTCGTTGCACGGGCCGGCCGCCCTCGCCGTCAGACTGGCGATCGTCGGGTTGTTGACCGAAGTGTCGTACCGGTTGGTCGAGGTTCCACTCCGACGCGAGGGTGTCGTCGCAGTGGCCTGCAGCGCGTTCAGCATGTGGCGCGTCGTGGCGCCGGTGCTGTCGGCCGTGCTCGGCGTCGCTGGCGTGGCAGCGGCGACCACGTTCGTCTCGAGTCGGGTGGCCCACACGCAGGCGCGAGCGCGGTCACGATGCTGCGACGCTCGGCCAGGGTCAGTCGTCGCCGACTTCCGTAACGGCCGCACCGGCGAGATCGACGTCGACGTCGCCGACGCCATCGTCAGTGACGTCGTCGGCGACCACCGGGTCGAGCTCGGCCGCCGCGACACCGCCGTCGTCCACCGCACTGCCGGTCGTATCGGTGGTCACGCATCCGCCGGCACGCCCGATCCACCCCGCCACCGGCCCGCATGTCACGGCAACCACACCGCAGGCGATCCCGGTCGGCGTCCCGCCGTCGGTCAGTGCGGTTGGCGACTCCGTCATGCTCGACGCCGCGACAGCTTTGAAGTCGGTGTGTCCCGGCACCGAGGTCTACGCCGTCGTCGGCTGGCAGGCGAAGGCAGTGTTCGCCGAGCTCACCACCTTGCGAACGGCTGGCGCACCTGGGCCGCGACGTGGTGATCGAGACCGGCACCAACGGCATCGTCAGTGCGAAGGAGCTGGATGCCACACTCACAGCGCTCGCGGACCGGCAGCGGGTGATCGTCATCAACGACCACATGGACCGACCGTGGGAGCCGCCGAACAACTCGATGTTCCCCGTTGTGGTGAAGGCGCATCCCAACGCAGTGCTGGTGAACTGGGACGCCGCCGCTAACACGCATCCGAACTGGCTGAGCACCGACGGGGTGCACCTGAAGCCGGCTGGCCGCGCACCGTACGCGCAGTTGATCAAGGCGGCCGCTGCGTGCTGAGATGCGGGGCAGCAATCGCTCAGCGGAGTAGTTGAACGTTCAACCAAAGTGAGGTATGGTTCGGCCATGGGAATCTTTCGGCTCAACCACGCGGTCCTCTATGTGCACAACGTCGACGAATCGGTGCGGTTCTATTCCGACGTCCTGGGCTTCCGGCCCGTCAACATGACGCCGACGGGCTTTCACGGCGCGGCCTTCATGCAGGCCCCGGGCTCGACGAACGACCACGACCTCGGGCTCTTCGAGGCCGGTCCGGCGGCCGGCCCGTCCGGCGCGGGCCGAACCACCGTCGGCCTCTACCACCTGGCGTGGGAAGTCGACACGCTGCTCGAACTCGAGCGCATCGCGCAGGCCCTGGCAGCTGCCGACGCGCTGGTCGGCAGTTCCGACCACGGGACTACCAAGAGCCTGTACGGCCGTGACCCCAGCGGCCTCGAGTTCGAAATCGTCTGGCTCATTCCGGCCGACCTGCTCGACGACGGCGCACTCGACGCGCGCCGGCGCATCGGGCACCTCGATCTCGAGAAGGAAAAGGCGCGGTACGGCGCTACGACACAAGGCGGCATCGGGATCTCGCGGGTCGCCGTCAGCTAGCGGCTGCGCGACCGGCACTATGTGCCCATGACCAATGAATCCCAGACGACTGAACCCCACATGACAAAACCACTGCGGGTTGCGATCGTCGGGTACGGGCTCGCCGGGTCGGCTTTCCACGCGCCGCTCATTGCTGCGACAGCGGGTATGCGCGTGTCGGCAGTCGTTACCGGCAACGCCGAGCGCGCCGAGAACGCCCGCGCGGCCTACGATGGTGTCGAGGTTTTCGCGGACGTCGACGGCCTCCTGACGACAGCAGACGACATCGACCTCGTCGTCGTGGCGACTCCCAACCGCATGCACGCGCCGACCGCATTGGCTGCGATCGACGCCGGCAAAGCGGTCGTGGTCGACAAGCCGTTTGCCGTCAGCGTTGCTGAGGGCGAGTCGCTGATCGCCGCGGCCGCGGCCCGCGGCGTCCCGCTCAGCGTCTATCAAAACCGCCGATGGGACGGCGATTTCCTGACGCTGCGCCGGCTACTCGACGAGGGTGCGTTGGGCGAGGTCACCAGATACGAGTCGAGGTTCGAGCGGTGGCGGCCGGTGGCGGGTAGCGGTTGGCGCGAGAGCGGTTCGCCGTCGGACGCCGGGGGGTTGCTGTTTGATCTCGGCCCGCACCTCATCGATCAGGCGCTCGTGCTGTTCGGGCCGGTCACGCACGTCTACGCCGAGGTCGACCGGCGGCGCGCTGGCGTGCAGGCCGATGACGACGTCTTCGTGGCGCTGACTCACGCATCCGGAGTTCGCAGCCACCTGTGGTGCAGCGCGATCGCGTCCGAACTCGGGCCACGCATGCGCGTGCTCGGCACCCGGTCCGCGTACGTCAAGTACGGACTCGACGTCCAGGAGGATGCCCTTCGCCGCGGCGGCCGGCCCGATCGTGACGAGGCGTGGGGCACTGAGACCGAGGCCAGTTACGGAACCCTTGGAGTCGTCGGCGAGGCGACGCCGATCGCCACCGAGCCCGGCGCGTACCAGCGCTACTACGAGGGCGTCGCGGCTGCCTTGCGCGGTGCGGGTGACCTGCCGGTCGACCCGCGCGACTCTGTTGAGGGCTTACGGATCATCGAGGCGGCCCGTCGGTCGCAGGAGCAGGGGCAGGTCGTCCCGCTGCGATGAGCCAGCCTCACCGGCGACTCACAGCGTGCTTTCAGCTTTCTCACAGGCTTGGTGCAGCCTGTACGGAGAGGGTGTTCACGTACTGCGCTGCCTTGAACCCCGCACGGCCGATTTTGCAGATGTGAAGGGTTGACCTGTGCCTACGAATGCTGTCCCGGCACCGCACCGGGTACTGGTTGTCGATGACGAGCCGAGCATTTCCGACTTGGTGGCCACGGCCTTGCGGTTCGAAGGCTTCGACGTCACCACGGCAAGCACCGGAAACGGTGCTCTCGAAGCGGTCGAGATGTCTCGGCCCGACCTTGTCGTGCTCGACGTCATGCTGCCCGACTTCGACGGCTTCGAAGTGGCCCGCCGCCTGGCTGCGAAGGGCAAGAGCGTCCCGGTGCTGTTCTTGACTGCCCGCGACGCGACCGACGACAAGGTGCTCGGTCTCAATGTCGGTGGCGACGATTACGTGACCAAGCCGTTCTCGCTCGCCGAACTGGTGGCGCGGGTGCATGCGGTTCTGCGTCGCAGTCACGGCAACGGCCACGGCACCCGCATCTCGTTCAGCGACCTGGAGATGGACGACGACACTCGCGAGGTATTTCGCGGCGGCCGGTTGATCGAGCTCACTGCCACCGAATACCGATTGCTGCACTACCTGCTGATGAACGCCCGCAAGGTGTTGAGCCGCGCCCAGCTGCTTGACCATGTATGGGACTACGACTTCGGTGGCGACTCGGGCGTGCTCGAGACCTACATCAGCTACCTGCGTAAGAAGGTGGACGTCGACGGGCCGCCGCTGATTCACACCGTGCGCGGTGTGGGCTACACGATCCGGCTGGCGAACCGCCCAGCGGAGTCGGTCGCGCGTTCGACCGATTCGAGTGCGCGACCGGCACAGGCAAGCGCGGACGCCGGATAGCGGGGTTACTCCTGCGCGAGGTAGCGGCCAAGCCAGTCGAGGGTTCGCACCCACGCGTCCTTCGCCGCGATCTCCTGATAGTTCGCTGGTCGCGCGTCGCAGTGAAATCCGTGGCCGGCCTCGGCATAGCGGACCACCGCCGTCGGCACGTGCGCGGTCGCAGCCGCACTGCGCAGCGCTTCGACCTGCTCGATCGGAATGCCGCGGTCGAGATCGCCGTAGAGCCCGAGCCACGGTGACCGCAGACGTGGTGCGAGTTCGACGAGTGGCCGGAACCCGAACCGACCCTTGTCGCACGCCGCTGCCGTAGAACGTGACGGCGGCACCGTAGGCATCCTCCGCCGCGACAGCGCAGGCCACTGAGCCACCCATGCAGAACCCGACGATGCCGGTCTGCGACAACGAGAATCCTTGACCAGCAAGGTGATCGCGTGCTGCAGCGAGGTCGACGCGGATGCCGTCGGCGGTCAGGTTCGCCATGTGGGCGAGTCGCCAGCTCCATCTCGTACGGCAGGGCATTGACGCCGTCCCGATGAAACAGATGCGGCGCGACGGCGCGGTACCCGACTGCCGCGAACCGCCGGCACACGTCGACGATGTGGTCGTTCACGCCGAAGGCCTCCTGGACCACGACCACGGCTCCTCGCACCGCACCGTCGGGAATCACCTCGTCGGCCGGGACCTCCCCGTCGGGTCCGGGCAGCAGCATGGTGTGGTGGTCCATGGCCGACGCTAGCCTTCGCCCAGACTCGCGGCCAGCTTGTCGAGCACGCTGCTGTCGAGGATCGGTGCCTGCCCGCCGATGACGGTGCGCTCGACGATCTCGAGCACCACGATCTGTGAGCTCTTGATCGACTGCACGAGTTCGTCGTAAGCGGTGCCTGCCGCCGAGGAATTGATGAACCCGGCCTGGGCGAAGAACGGATTGATCGCGAAGCGCGACGAATCGGTGAACGAGTCGCTGATGAACAGCGTTTTCGGGGTGATGAGCGGTGCGTCGGTCGTCGTGTCGGCGAGCTGGCTCGGCGTATTGACGGTCGTGGTGACGCCCGGTCGAGTGACCGAGAACAGCGGCGCCTGCTCTGTGGTCCGCTGGCCGAGCAATGCCTCGAGGTCGGTGTGTGAGCTGCTGTTGCCCAGCGGCGTCACCGTAGCTGTCGGCCACAACGTCGGATCGAAGCTGTCGGTGAGCACGCGTGCGTAGATCATTGCGCCGACGCCATTCCAGTGCGTGTCGAGCTTGCGGTACAGCAGGGTGCCTGGATCCTTCGCCTTCGCCGCCTCGATCGCGCCGCGCAGATCCTGATAACCAGTCGGGGGTTTTGCGGCCAAGGCTGCCCACAGTGCGGCTTCTGCCTTCGACGCGCAGGTCACGCCCTGATCGGCAGTCGGAAGGTACTGCGGGTAGATGTCACTCTTGTCGGGGGCGATCATCAAGACGAACTGCTTGCCCGCACGCTGCATGATCTCCGACAGTTGCTGAAAGCGTTGCGCGATGACGGGGGCTGTGAGCGTCGGATTGCAGGCGGCCCGAAGGTCGGTCCCGTAGTAAAGCCAGCCGTCGAGACCGGTGATCACGGTTGGGAAGTCCGCCGGTGCTGCGCTCGCGGGCGCTGCGAGGCGGTTGTGGCACGGAGATGCCCGCAACTCCGGTCGCCGTCGTCGTCGTCGCGGTGCCGTTCGCGCCGTAGTTCGGGGTCTCGCCGAACACGTCCCGCTCGACCTTGGTGTTCGCGCTGATCGCCACGTTGCGCAACGGCAGATGGTCGGTGGCCCACGTATCGAAGATCCCGAAGGATTTCCATCCGTTGCTGGTGTCGGGTAGCCGCCCGAGCTTGTGGTTCTCGATCGCGGGCGCTCGCACGCCCGCCGCGGCCGCGACCGCCGGCCCGAAGAAGAACGTCAATGCCAGGCCGGCCAGCGCGATGCGCACGACCTTGCCGCGCACGTTCAACCGCGGGACGCGGACCATCGGCACTCCTCTCAGAACTGGTAGTACAGGAACGGGCTGAACGTGCCCACGGCGACGAGTGCGGCCGCGATGGGCGCGAGCACGACCACGTAGGCGAACTTGGTAGCGATCGCCGGTCGGCTCGTACCGAACTCGACGAAGCGGCCCATGACGAAGCTGGGCGGAACCACGAAGACGAGCAGTGCCAGCCAGAAGATCAGTAGCGTGCGGTGAGTAAGGGCGGTTGCGACAGTCGCGGTGAGCCCGTGGCCGGTCGGCATGAACATCGCACCGAGGATGTGTCCGGCCTGCGGCAGGCTGTCGGCCCGAAAGACCACCCACCCGATGACGACGAGAAGCTGCGTGAGCGCCCGCTGTAGCGGCCTCCATCGGGTCAACGTGTCACCCCAGCCGGTGACGCGTTCGACGACCAACAGGGTGCCGTGGTAGAGCCCCCACACGAGGAACGTCCAGTTCGCGCCGTGCCAGAAACCGGTGAGGGCAAACACGATGTAGAGATTGCGGTAGGTCTTCCACTTGCCGCCGCGGTTGCCGCCGAGCGGGATGTAGAGGTAGTCGCGAAACCATCGCGACAGCGACATGTGCCAGCGCCGCCAGAAGTCCGTGATGGACGACGCGGAGTACGGCCGATTGAAGTTCTCGGGGAGCTGGAAGCCGAACATCCGGCCAAGCCCGATCGCCATGTCGGAATATCCGGAGAAGTCGAAGTACAGCTGGACGGTGTATGCCAGCGCGCCGAGCCACGCGTTGACCGTCGTCAGCTGGCTCGTGTGCAAGGAGAAGACGCTGTTGACGACCGGCGCGACGCTGTCGGCGACGATGACCTTCTTCGACAAACCGACCGCGAACCTCGGGAAGCCCGCTGCGAAATCGCCGAAGCGATCCTGCGATGGCGTTTCGAGCTGATCGGCGATCTCGTGGAACCGCACGATCGGGCCGGCGATGAGCTGCGGGAACATCAAGATGTAGGTCATGAACGTCAGCGGATTTCGCAGCGGCTTGCGCGTTCCGCGGTAGACGTCGACGACGTAGCTCAGATGGTGGAACGTGAAGAACGAAATCCCGATCGGCAACACGAAGTGCAAGACGTGGCTGCCGTGTCCGCCGAAGGCTTGCACGAGCGCGTGCACCTGGCGCGAGCCGAAGTCGGCGTACTTCCACACGGCGAGTGCGCCGACGTCGACGACGATGGCGCTCACCAACGCCGTCCGCCGATGTCTTTGCAGGAACGGCTTCGATGAATCGATGGCGAGCCCTGCGGCGAAGTTGACGGCGACGCAACCGAGGAGCAAGAAGACGAACGCGTGGCCGCCCCACGTGTAGAACACCAGGCTGGCGAAGGCGAGAACCCCGTTGCGCGCAGTGCGTGGGAGCACCCAATACAGGGCGAGCGTCGCTGGCATGAAGAACCACAGGAAGGTCGGCGTCGCGAACGACATGCGTGGCCTCCTGCTACCGGTAGTGGGGTCTGGTCAGGGCTTGGTGAAGTTACCAGCCGCGCGGTGACGCGGGCCGTAGGTCGGGATCGGTCGACCCGAAACGATCGCACCCGACCGGGCGGTGTGTCGCGAGTCTCGAATCGCACCGTGACCCAACCGGCGCCGGAGCCTTGCACCCAGCCGGGACCCCAAGACGACGTGATCGACGTCGCGACCTGCGACCCACGGCCGGTCGTGCCGGCGAGCGGGCGCGCCGTCGACAGGGTCCGCAGCCGGTGGGGTCGGGGTCGTCTTGTGGATCGCGCGGCGATCAGTTCGCCGAAGAGGTCGTCTTGCGTCCAGTCGGCGAGACCGCTCACCCCAACTCCGACGAGTCGAAGTCCGCCGCTGACGTCGACGTCGGTGAGCAACTGCCGAGCGATGCGGACGACGACCCGCGGGTCATCGGTCGGTGCGGGCAGAGTCGCCGAGCGGGTCAAGGTCGTGAAGTCATGCAGCCGGACTTTCACCGAGATCGTCCGACCCGACAGCCGGGCGCCCGAAGCCGCTCGACGACCCGGCGGGCCATGCCGTCGACCACCGCGAGCGAGCTGCGCAACGTCGGCGATGTCATGCTCGAAGGTGTCCTCGACGCTGACCGACTTCGACTCGCGCTCCGGTGTTACCTCCCGGTCGTCGAGGCCGTGGGCAAGCAGCCACAGACCACGACCCTGACTGTTGCCCAGGGCACGACCGGCGTCGGCTTCGCCGAGCTCGGCAAGGTCGGCGACGCTGGCGACCCCGATCGCTCGCAGCTTCGCCGCCGTTGCTGGTCCGACGCCCGGTCAGCCGACCGACCGGCAACGGTCGCAAGACCTCATCCTCATCGCCCGCTCGCCACGACCCGCAGACCGTCGGGCTTGTCGAGATCGGAGGCGATCTTGGCGACCAGCTTCGAGCTGCCGACGCCGACCGACAGCGTCAGCCCGGTCGACGCGTGCACCGACTTCCTTGACCCGCGCCGCGATCTGCCGCACACCGTCGGCGGACAAGTCGTCGTGCTCGCCCGCCTCGAGATCGACGTAGGCCTCGTCGAGAGACAGCGGCTCGACCAGCGGTGACAGCTCACGCAAGCGCTCCATGACGAGGACGCTCGCGGCGCGGTAGGCCTCGAACCGCGGCGCGAGGAACGCCGCCTTCGGGCACCGCCCGCGCGCTTCCATCGTCGACATCGCGGATCGCACGCCGTGCGCCCGCGCTTCGTAGCTCGCCGTAGCGACGACCCCGCGCAGGCCCAGGCCGCTGACGACGACCGGCTTCCCGCGCAGCGACGGCTTGTCGATCTGCTCGACCGATGCGTAGAAGGCGTCGAGATCGGCGTGCAAGATCGTCGCCCGTGAGCGCGGTCGCGGCAGCGGCTGACGGTTCACCGCGGCGTCCTCACAGCGCCATCCCAGCACGTGTTCTCCGCAGCACAGTGCCATCCTCGACTAGGACGAGCGACAGCGCCGACCGCAGGTTCCTTGCTGTCTGCTGGTCATCGACCTAGGCTTAGGTGGGCAGATCAACCGAACATTCGGTCGGTTGGGCCGAGCTGCGTGCGGAGGCGAGTATGTCGGACGCCGATCAGCTGGCCGACGCGCGCGCCGACGGGCGGCAGCCGCCTCAACGAGCGCTTCACCACGATGCTCGCCGCCGACGAGCGGATCGAACCGCGCGACTGGATGCCCGACGCGTACCGCGCCACCTTGATCAGGCAGATCGCCCAGCACGCGCATTCAGAGATCATCGGCATGCAGCCCGAGGCCAACTGGATCACCCGCGCGCCGTCCCTGCAACGCAAGGCCATCCTGATGGCGAAGGTCCAGGACGAAGCAGGTCATGGGCTCTATCTCTATGGCGCAGCTGAGACTTTGGGCGTCGACCGCGCCCAACTGCTCGACTTGCTGCACACGCGCAAGCAGAAGTACTCGAGCATCTTCAACTACCCCACGACGAGCTGGGCGGACGTCGGTGCGATCGGTTGGTTGGTCGATGGCGCCGCGATCACCAATCAGGTGCCGCTTGTGCCGCTGCTCGTACGGTCCTTACGCACGGGCGATGGTGCGCATCTGCAAGGAGGAGTCGTTCCATCAGCGGCAGGGCTTCGATCTGCTGCTCACGTTGTCGCGCGGCACACCGGCTCAACACGAGATGGCACAAGAAGCAGTCAACCGGTGGTGGTGGCCGTCGTTGATGATGTTCGGGCCGCCCGACAACGAGTCGCCGAACAGCGCGCAGTCGATGGCGTGGGGAATCAAGCGGTTCTCCAACGACGAGCTGCGGCAGAAGTTCATTGACATGACGGTGCCGCAAGCGAAGGTGCTCGGCCTCGACCTGCCGGATCCAGAACTCGAGCTCGATCCGCAAACGGGTCACTACCGGTTCGGCCGCGATTGATTGGGACGAGTTCGCGCGCGTCGTCAAGGGCGGCGGACCGTGCAACGAACAGCGCATCGCGCACCGGGTGGCCGCTCATGAAGACGGTGCCTGGGTGCGTGCAGCGGCAATGGCGTACGCCGCGAAGCAGCGGGCTGATGGTGGCGACGAGCGCGCGACCAATGCCGGCGCCACGACGGGAGAGGCGGTCGCATGAGCGACGCGTGGACGACCACTGGACACCGGATTGACACTGTGGGAGGTGTTCATCCGCGGTCGGCGAGGCCTTTCACACGTCCATGCAGGCAGCTTGCACGCGGCGGATGCCGAGATGGCGTTGCGCAACGCCCGTGACGTCTACACGCGTCGGAGCGAGGGTGTGAGCATCTGGGTGGTGCGATCGCGGGATATTTGTGCGTCGAGTCCCGACGAAAAGGACGCGTTCTTCGCACCTGCCGCGGATAAGGTTTATCGACACCCGACGTTTTACGACCTGCCCGAGGAGGTGCGACAGATGTGAGCGAGGCAAGCCGATCCCGCAGCAGCAGCGCTCTTCACCTACGCGTTGCGCCTCGGCGACGACGCGCTCGTGCTGTCGCAGCGGCTGTCGGAGTGGGCATCGCGCGCACCGGAGATCGAAGAAGACATCGCGCTCACCAACATTGCTCTCGATCTCCTCGGCCAGGCACGCGCGTTGCTCGACTACGCGGCGGTCGTCGAAGGTGGCACCCGTGACGAGGACGACCTCGCCTATGTGCGCACCGAGCGCGAGTTCTTCAACGTGCATCTCGTCGAGCAGGAGAACGGCGACTTCGCGCACACGATCGCCCGCCAGCTGTTCTTCAGTACGTATCAACTCTTCCTCTACGAGGAGCTGATCAGCTCCACCGACGAGTTGCTCGCCGGTGTCGCAGCAAAGGGCGTCAAGGAAGCCGCGTACCACCACGACCACGCAGCGCAGTGGACCGTGCGCCTCGGTGACGGCACCGACGACAGTCGCAGGCGGATGCAGGCCGCTGTCGACCGGCTCTGGCCCTTCACCGCAGAACTCTTCGACGCCGACGATGTCGAGAAGAGCCTTGCGGCACAAGGAGTGGCGGTCGACCCGGCGACGCTTCGACCCCGGTGGGAGCGGGCGATCAGCGACACGTTCGCGACTGCAACATTGGTGATCCCGCCGACGGTCTGGACGTCGCACGGTGGCCGTCGCGGCGTGCACACCGAGTGCTTCGGCTACCTGCTGGCGGAGATGCAATACCTGCACCGGCTGCATCCCGGCGCCTCGTGGTGACAGCACCGGTTGCACTTGCGACCGACGGCACGGCCGTCGAGCAGGCGTGGGCGGTGTCCTGCGCGGTGGCCGATCCCGAGTTGCCGCTCGTGACCATCGGCGATCTCGGCATCGTGCGCGCGGTCGACATCGACGCACAAGGTTGCGTGCATGTCGTCCTGACTCCCACCTATTCCGGCTGCCCGGCGACGGCCGTCATCCGCCAAGACGTGGTCAGATGCCTTGCACGACGCCGGCTTCGATCAGGTCGAGCTACGCACCGCGCTCGCGCCTGCGTGGACCACCGACTGGATCACCGAGGCCGGCCGCCGCAAGCTGTCCGACAACGGCATCGTGCCACCGTCCGGGGCGAGCTCACAGCGGCGAGTCGATCTTGCGTTTTCGGTGCGCTGCCCGCGGTGCGAATCGCTCGACACGAGACTCGTCAGCCGTTTCGGCTCGACGGCGTGCCAGGCGATGTATCGGTGCGCGTCGTGCCTCGAGCCGTTCGACGCCATCAAGCCGTACTGAGCTTGCGGTGGCTGGGCGCCCGCAGTTTCACACCGTTCGAGTGTCTGCAATCGACCGACTGACCGCCGACGCGGTCGCTATCACGTTCGCGGTTCCCGACGACCTCGCCGGCGAGTACGCCTTCTCCCCGGGTCAGCACGTGACGGTGCGCTGTACCGCGGCGGGTGACGACGGCCGTCGCACCTACTCGTTGTGCTCGGTGCCGGGCGTCGTTCGCATCGGCGTCAAGCAGATTCCCGGCGGTGTCTTCTCCACGTACGCGCTCGGTGGCCTTCGCATCGGTGAGGACGTCGAGGTCATGACCCCGACCGGCCGGTTCACCACGCAGGTCGACGCGTCACTGCCGCGTCATCGGGCGGCCATCGTTGCGGGCAGCGGAATCACCCCGGTGTTGTCGATCGCTGCGGCCACGCTGCACGCCGAGCGGGCGAGCCGGTTCACGCTGATCTACGGCAACCGCAGCGCCGACGCGGTCATGTTCCTCGACGAGCTGGCCGACCTGAAGGATCGCTTTCCTGACCGGCTCGCGATCTTTCACGTCCTCTCCCGTGAGGTTCGCGATTCAGCGCTGCTCACCGGTCGCCTCGACCGCGCCAAGGTCGATGAACTGCTCGACGTTGCCGTCGCGCCGAGCACTGTCGACGAATGGTTCGTGTGCGGCCCGGCGCCGATGATCGACGCTGCGCGTGCGGCGTTGCGAGAGCACGACGTCGACGAAGCAACCGTGCACGTCGAGCTGTTCCATCTCGCGACTCCCACCCGAGCAGCCGATGTGCAGCCAGCTGTTGTCGAGACAGTGACCGGGCCGCTCGCGAGTGCAAGTGTCACGATCACCTTGGCCGGCCGTTCGACCACGTTGGCAGTGCCGGTCGACAGGGACGTGCTGCACGAGGTGATGCGGGTACGCCCCGACGTCCCGTATGGATGTACGAACGGAATGTGTGGCACCTGCAGGGCCAAAGTTGTGGAGGGCCAGGTCGAGATGGATCACTGCTACGCACTCGATCAGGGCGAGCTCGACGCCGGATTCGTGTTGACCTGCCAGGCACAGCCGCGCAGCGATGTCGTGGTGCTCGACTACGACGCCTGATCGGTCAGCACGATGTGCAGGTCCTCGAGGCTGAACCAGGCCGCCCGGCGCAGCGAGCCGCGGAACTCGATCAATGCCTGGCCGAGGTAGCGACCGTCCTCGATCATCACCAGCTCGTCGAGGATCTTGCGGACCGGCCACGACGGGTTCTCGGGGACGTCGCGGTAGTCGATGCGCAAGACGTCGACGCCGGGCGTGAAAGCGCTGGGCCCGATCGACGTCAGGAAGCGAAACGCACTGCAGCCGCCCGGCTCGTCGATCGTCGCGTACTTCGGCAGCGTGACGCGCATCATGCGGCGGGCGCCCGCGGTGAAGAGGTTGCGGCCCTGTTCGGCGTCCGGGTCGAAGGTCTTGCCTTTCCACGGCAGCCAGAGCGAGGTCAGCGCCTCGAACGCCGGGTCGATGTGGTGGCCGATCGTGCTCGCCAGGAAGCGCCCGCGCATCGGGCCGCGAAGACTCGTGGGTGGCTGACCGCCCGCGAAGACGGACTCGAGGGCGGCGAGACCGGCTGGCCGCTCGAGCCGGAGCAGGGCGACCGCCCGCCAAAAGCTGGTGGCCGCTAGGACTTCCGATTCCATCCGCACATTCTGTATCACGGTGCCAGATTGCAACATCCTTCTGATTGAACGATCCGAGCCCAAGCAGACAGGAGACAGCCATGGCTGACGGTGATTTCATCGAGCTTGCCGAAACGACCACAGCGGGACGTCGATTGGGCCGCCACGTCGAACACGATGCCCGCAGCCGCAACTTCCCGGCGGCGGTGGCCCCGATCGCGGACGTGAAGCACGTCCGGCACGGCAAGCCGTTCGACCAGGGCGACCTCGGTTCCTGCACCGGCAATGCGATGGCCGGCGCGCTGATGACTGCGCCGTACTACACAGGCCAGCCGCACGCTCGTCGAGGCGAACGCGGTGCAGCTCTACGAGCAGGCGACCCATCTCGACCGCGTTCAGGGCAGCTACCCGCCCGATGACACGGGCTCGACCGGCCTCGCGGTCGCGAAGGCGGCCAAGCGCGACGGCTACATCAGCGCCTACAGCCACGCGTTCGGCATGCAGCACGCCCTCGGGGCGCTGACACTGGCCCCGGCCATCGCGGGCATCAACTGGTACACCAGCTTCGACAGCCCGCTGCCGACCGGCGAATGCCCGCTGACCGCTGGCGCGACAATCCGCGGCGGCCACGAGATCGAACTGTTCGGGCTGAGCGTCGAGCATCAGCAGGTGTGGGCCTACCAGTCATGGGGGCCGACGTGGGGCGGCCTGGGTGACGGCACGTTCTGGTTCTCCTACGCCACATTCGAGCGGTTGCTCGCGGAGAAGGGCGACGTGACCGCCTTCACCGGCGTAAACCCGGTCGGCGTCGGACTGTGCGCGCCCCATATGGTGACCGCATGTCCGACGCCGAGCTGCGCGTACTCGGCGCTGAACCGATCTGGCCGGCGACCCGGACTGGTGTGCTTCGCGACGCGGCCGGCGTAGGGCTCGCGACCGGCGCCTATGGATTGTCGTTCGGCGCCATCTCGAGCGCGGCCGGTCTGAGCGTGCTGCAGACCTGCGTGCTCTCGCTCGTGATGTTCACCGGCGGCAGCCAGTTCGCGATGGTCGGCGTCATCGGCGGTGGCGGTGCCGCGATGACCGGTGCCGCGACGGCGATCATGCTCGGCGTGCGCAACGCGTTCTACGCCGTGCGGATGGCGGGCATCCTCGACGTGCACGGTTGGCGGCGTCCGGCTTGCCGCGCAGCTGACGATCGACGAGAGCACTGCGATGGCGGTGGCCCGGACCACGACGCGCTCGTCGCGGCTCGCGTTTTGGGCCACCGGCGCGTCGGTCTACGTCTTCTGGAACCTCGCCACCCTCATCGGCGCGCTGAGTGCGCACGCCCTCTCGAATCCGCGGGTGCTCGGTCTCGACGCCGCCGCTCCCGCGGCTTTCCTTGCGTTGATGTCGCCGCGATTGCGATCGCGCGAACCGTGGGTCGTCGCGTTGACAGCGGCCGCGGTCGCGTTGATCTCGGTGCCGTTCGTGCCGACGGGCGTGCCGGTGCTGTTCGCCGCTGGGGTTGCCGTCATCGCGGGCGTCCGACCCAACCGCTCGCGAAGGGCGCACGCTGATGTGGCTCGCCATCGCGGTTGGCTGTCGTCGGCTGCTTTGCACTGAAGCTGGTCGGGCTATTCGTTGCCCCGGCGCGTCATCGAGCAACCCGTGGTCAAGCACATCGCAGAACTGCTGCCGGTTGCCCTGCTGACCGCGTTGATCGCCACCCAGACCTTCACCACGGGTCATCACCTGCAACTCGACGCGAGGGCCGCCGGGCTCGTGGCCGCGGCAATCGCCGTCCGGTTCAAAGCGCCGTTTCTCGTTGTTGTTTTCGTGGCATGCGTCGTGACCGCGCTCGTTCGGGTTGTGGCTTAGGGCCGCAGGCCCCGCACGATCACACCGACGGCGCCGTCAACGATGGCGTCGGGGGAGGTATCGCGCGCCACGCGGTACCACTCGGTCACCGAGTTGAGTGTCCCGAACGCGAGTCTGGTGGCGAGGCCAGGTTCGATGTCGGAGCGCAGGTCGCCGTCGGCCATCGCCTGGGTGACCAGGTCAGCGGTGAACCGGTCGAATTCACGGCGGCGCTCGAGTGCTGCCTGCTCGGTGGCGGTGTTGCCACGCACGCGCAGCAGCAGCGTTACGTAGGGCAGCTCGGTCAGCAGGATCTGCGTCGTGCGTCGCAGCACGTAAACGAATCGGTCAATGGCGCGCCCGGTGTTCGATCCGGCCTCGTCACGCACGGCGAACAGCGCGTCGAGCGCGCGGTCACAAGCCGCGGCTAGCAGCGCTTCCTTGCCGTCGACGTGGTGATAGAACGACGACTTGGAAATGCCCGCGGCGCGCGCGAGATCTTCCATGCTGGTGCCGTCGTAGCCGCGCTCGTTGAAGACACTGACTGCGACCTCGAGCAATGTCGTGGCGTCATACGGCGCGCGCCGCTGCACCGTCATCGTCTCTGCGGGCGGCTTCATTGCGGGCGCCGGGTTTCGACGATGCGGAAGCGGTCGGCGACGAAAGCCAGATCAGTCAGGGTCGCGTTGGCAGCCCGGTTCGCGCCGGTACCGTGATAGTCGGAGAACGCGACGGTCTGATTGACGTACGTATCAGCCGTGAGGTTGCTCGACATTGACACGCCGGTGTCGAGGGCCACGGCGTGCGCCGCGGCCAGCACATCGGCGTCCGTCGTATAGACCGACGCCGTCAACGACCCGCTCGCCTCGACGATCCGGCGCCAGGCATCGAGGCTGGCTGCCGTGTCTGCGGTCTCTACGATGAAGGCGATCGGGCCGAAACATTCGTGGCGGTAGGCATCCGCATCAGCTGCGGCTCGTACGACAAGTGGCGTCCGCACCCGCGCAGCAGCGAACTCGGGGTGCTCGATTGCCCGCGACTTGATCAGCACCTCGCCGGCGGTCGATGCCTCATCGAGACGGCGCAGCACTGCGTCATCGACGATTGCGCCGAGCATGTTGACCGCACGCGCGGGATCACCGAGCAAGTCGTCGAGCGCGGAGCCGAGTGCGCTAACGACGTCGGTAACGCTGGCGGGTCCGCTCTCGGTCTCGATGCCCGCGCGAGGAATGAATATCGTCTGCGGTGTCGTGCACATCTGACCGCTGTACAGCGACAGTGAGTACGCGAGGTTGGCAGCGAGGCCGTTGAGGTCGTCGGTGGAGTCGATGACGACGCAGTTCACCCCTGCCTTCTCGGTGAAGACCCGCGCCTGTAACGCATTCGCCTCGAGCCACTCGCCGTACGAAGTGGAGCCGGTGTAGTCGATCACGCGCACGTCCGGGTGCATCGCCAACGTGCTCGCAACGGTTTCGCCTGTGCCGTCGACCGCGAGGGTGATCAGGTTCGGGTCGAAGCCGTACTCCGTCAGGACATCGCGGGCAACGCCGACCGTCAGCGCGAGCGGCAGGACAGCGTGCGGGTGCGGCTTCACGATGACCGGGTTGCCGGTCACCAGACTCGCGAAGAAGCCGGGATAGCTGTTCCAGGTCGGAAACGTCGAACAACCGATGACCAGCGCGACCCCTCGAGGCACGATCGTGAATGTCTTGGCCAGTCGCTGGGGTTCTCCCTTGCTGCGGGCTTTCTCCCAACTCACCGACGTGGGCACCTGCGTCATTGCGTCGTAGGCGTAGGCGATTGCCTCGAGTCCGCGTTCGTGCGCGTGCGCGCCGCCGGCCTGGAAGGCCATCACAAACGCCTGCCCGCTGGTGTGCATGACGGCGTGGGCGAACTCGAAGCTGCGCGCGTTGATCCGGGTCAGGATCTCGATACCGATCGCGGTCCGAATCTCCGGTCCGGCGTCGCGCCAGGCGGGCATGGCTTTCTTAGCTACCGCGCACAAGTTCGTCGACGCCGTCGGCGTGCAGGTGCGGATAGCTGATGTCGAGCGGCATCCCGTAGGGCGGCGACTCGGGCGCGATCAACCCGCGCGCGCCCGGCGTGTGGAGCGGGAACGTCTGGTGCAGCAACGCATCGAACGCGGCCCTGCCGTCCGGCGGCGCGGCCTCACCCCAGATGCGGGTGGACGGCGATTCGGCGAAGGCGGAGAAGTACTCCCGCGTCCGCGCGGCCTCGCGCGCCTGTGCCAGCAGCGGGGCGTGCCTCGCGATCAGTGCAGCAGGATCGGGCATCGGTCGAGAGCCTCCCGCGTGTGCTGGCGCCCGCATCGCGGAACGGCCGTCGGTATGCCTAGTAAACCGAACGTTCGGTCGAGACGGAAGCGGCGGGCTGGCATAGCCTGCTCGAACAGCAGATCGCTCAGATTCGGGAGGGCACCGTGACCACGCTGGAGAATCGACCCAACACGGCGCTGATCGTGATCGACGTCCAAAACGGCATCGTCGGAGAGGCCTACGACCGAGACGCCGTCGTCGCCAACATCGCCACTCTTGGTCGACAAGGCGCGGGCTGCCGACGTCGACGTCGTCTGGGTCCAGCACAACAGCGACGACCTGCCCAAAGACAGTGAGAGCTGGCAGTACGTGCCTGAGCTCGTTCGGCTGGAGTCGGAGGTGTTGGTGCAGAAGTACTACGCCGACGCGTTCGAGGAGACCGATCTGGAGTCGGTGCTCGCGACGAAAGGCATCGGCCGGCTCATAGTCTCGGGTGCGCAGACCGACGAGTGCATTCGATCGACACTTCATGGTGCGATCGTCCGCGGCTACGACGCCACGCTCGTCAGCGACGCACACACGACTGAAGACCAGTCACCGTGGGGCGCGCCGCCTCCCGACAAGGTCATCGCGCACACCAACCTGTACTGGAAGTACCACACAGCTCCCGGGCGTCGCGCAGGGACGGTCAGTACGGCAGACGCTGCGATTTCGCCGCGAACAAAGGCGCCTAAGAGGCTGGTTCAGCCGAGGCTCCAGCTGCAGGGAGCGACGCCGATTGTGCACCCTCGTCCAACGACCACGAGCCCACTCGCCCGCTGCGCAGACCGGGCAGCTCGTCGGTCGTGCACGGTTCGGCGAAGTAGTAGCCCTGGGCAAACTCGCACTCGGCAAGACGCAACTCATCGAGCTGCTCGCGCCTTTGCACGCCCTCGGCGATGATCCGCATGTCGAGGCTGTGGGCGAGGTCGACGATTCTTCGAGCGAACGCTGTGGCATCGGACGACGATCCGATGCCGTCGACGAATGACGGATCGATCTTCACGATGTCGACCGGGAAACGCTGCAACGCAGTCGGTGAGTAGTACCCCGCACCGAAGTCATCGACGGCAAGTTGCAGGCCGACTTCCTTCAGCTCGTGCAGCCGGGCCAGCGTTGGCGCCGCGTCCGCAATGATCAAAGCCTCGGTGATCTCCAGGATCAAGCAGGCCGGCTCCAATCTGCTGACGGCAAGTGCCTCGGCAATCTCTGCGCACAGCCCTGGTTGAGCCAGTTGGCCGGCTGAGATGTTTACGCTCACGGTCAGCGGTCTGCGATGGTGGAGTTGCCAGCGCCGCACCTGCAAGGTCGCTTCGCGCAACACCCACATACCGATAGGCACGAGGGCGCCGCACTCCTCGGCGACGGCGATGAAATCAGCTGCGACGAGTTGCCCGCGATGTGGATGGTTCCAGCGCAGTAGCGCCTCGACGCCGGTGACCTCACCGGTCGCGAGCGAGACCACCGGCTGGTAGTGAACGGCCATCTCGCCGCGATCCAACGCGAGACGCAGGTCGGCTTCGAGCTGCAGCCGTTCGACGACGGTCGCGTGCATTTGCGGCTCGAACGTCGCGTATTGACCGCGCCCGGCTCGCTTTGCGCGGTACATCGCGACGTCCGCGTTGCGAAGCAGCTCGTCCGCACTCACGGTTCCCCAGTCACTTGCGGCGATACCGATGCTCGCGCCGACGAAGACCTCCCTGCCGCCCGCCACGATTGGCGCCCGAATTGCGTCGATGATGCGCCCGGCGACGACCGTCGCGGCGTCCGCACTCGTCGCATGCAACAGCACCACGAACTCGTCGCCACCGAAGCGGGCTGCCGTGTCGCTGGCTCGAAGGCATTGCCGCAGTCGTTCGGCGACTGTGATGAGCAGGTCGTCGCCCGCGCTGTGCCCGAGCGTGTCGTTCACGGCTTTGAAGTGATCGAGGTCGATGAAGAGCAGCGTCAGGTTCGTTCTTGTGCGCACTGCCTGTAGCAGGCCGTGATGCAGCCGGTCGAGGAACAACGCACGGCTTGCCAAGCCGGTCAGCGAGTCGTGGAACGCGCGGTACATCGCCTCCAAAGTATTCGCGTCCGTCACAGCAAGGCTGGCGTGCTCCGCGAAGGCGAGCAGGGTGGCGTGGTCACTGTCAGAGAACTCGCGAGCCTGATCGCACGAGCCGACCACGAGGCTGCCGATAACCTTGCCGCTCTCGTGCACCGGCGCCGCGATCGCGGTCCGCACCCGTGGCGGTGCGCTCGCACTCGCGAAGGCCCAGCGGTGAAGGTGTAGTGGTGCACGCTCTTGTCCGGTCGCATGGCTCGACCCGGCGCAAGGTGGTCGGGCATCGGTACGGTCGCCAACCATTCACCAAGTTCGCTGGGACC
This sequence comes from uncultured Actinomycetes bacterium, assembly GCA_963825425.1. Taxonomy (GTDB): domain Bacteria; phylum Actinomycetota; class Actinomycetes; order Acidothermales; family Acidothermaceae; genus PALSA-607. Next base: position 679,992 of record CAWGTF010000010.1, on the reverse strand, counting down.
GCCGGCCGCCGACACGATCTGGTATTCGGCCGGGAGCCATGGCTCGGACGCCGAGTGCTCGGCCGACAGCGTCGGCGCACCTTGACGCAGGACGGCGATCTCGTCACCGAGTAGATCGCGGACGCCGCGGGTAACCGAGTCGAGGATGTCGGCGAGTGGGTCGCGCCGCGAAATCGCGCGCTGGATCGCGGACAGCTCCTCAGACAATCGTTGCCGTGCACGCAGTGAGACAAGCAATGCCGCATTCTCGGCTGCCTGACGCTCGCTGTGGTCGCGCAACCGTCGCTCCGAGTCCAGCGTGCGCAGCATCTGGAAAGTCATGTCCATCACCCGCGCCATGCCGCGCGCGAGGTCCACTTCCTCGGGGCTGAAGGGCTCGTCACCGATGCGCGCTACGACGAGGTGTCCGTCCAGAGAACTCACTGGGACGGCAATCGCCCGCGCTGGCCGATCGGCCGTGGGCACAGCGAGTAGAGTCGCGGTCGCCGGCCGCGACTTGTGCCAGTTCTTCATGCGGCACGCCGTCCGCGGGATAGCCGACCGAGGTCCGAGCCCGACCGGCACAGACCACCGCGGCAACTTGTGCCCCCAGCGCAAGTGCAGCACCTTCGACACCGGCGTCTAGGGCCGCCTCGGCGTCGGGCAACGACGAGACCACCGCAAGGAACTCGGCGAGGAGTTGGGTGGCGCGGGCGGCGGCTAGCACCAGCCAGTTATCGGCACCGGATTTCGCGAATCAAGCCCGCGAGAGCACAGGTAAACCCGCAGGTCAGCGAGTTGTTGGGACGTACTTCTGGTGAAATTCCCCAAGGGAGAGATTGTCCGCTTTGGGTGGGGCCGCCAGACGGCGGCGGCTGCCTTGACGCCACCTGTCTCGCGACCTACCCTTCGTGGGTCGGTAGGAAGGATTCCTAACAGTCTGGTGACGATGATGAGTCCCTCGCAGTGGATCAGCCTCCCGGCAGCCACCGTGCTGTTCGCCAGCGTTGCCCTCGGGTCGCTAGCGGCCGCGCCTGCCGATGCGGCGTCGAGCCAGCCAACACCCGCGGCTGTGGTGCGCGTCGACCAGGTGGGATACCTGCCGACAGATGCGAAGCACGCGTACCTGATGGCGAACCACCGGGTGCGACACGCTACGTGGGACGTCGTCGACAGCGCGAATCATGTCGTTGCGCACGGCACTGTTGGCACCACCAACCGCGGGCCGTGGAACAGCAACTATCCCGATGTGTACGACATCACCTTCAGCGGGCTTGGGACGCTTGGTACCTATCGCCTGGACGTGCACGGCGATGCAAGTGCGGAGTCGCCGTCCTTCGCGATCGAGAGCGCCGCCAGTCTTTACGGTCAGGTCGTCCGCGACGGCGTCAACTTCTACCAAGTGCAGCGCGACGGCGCCGACGTCATCGCTGGGCCGCTGAATCGGCAGCCGGCCCACCTGAACGACGCGCATGCCAGCGTCTACCAAACCCCCGACTTCGTCGACACCACAAGCGATGACTCGCTGGTTGCGGGTTCGCCGCTCGTCAAGGTCAAGGGTGCACCCACCGTCAACGCGGAAGGCGGCTGGTACGACGCAGGCGACTACCTGAAGTTCACCCATACCGCGGCGTATGGCGACGTGGTGCTGTACGCAAGCGTTCGGGCGTTGGGCAACTCCGCGCCGTCCGCCCTGAAGACCGAAGCCGCGTACGGGCAGAGCTGGCTCGACAAGATGTGGCAGCCGTCGACCAAGACCCTGTACTTGCAGGTGGGCATCGGCACCGGGAACGGCAGCGACACCACTAACCCGACGTTCAACGGCGACCACGACCTGTGGCGGCTGCCGCAGGCGGACGCCACCGACACCGACCCGTTGGATCGCTATGCAACTGTCAACCGCCCAGTCTTCGAGGCTGCCGCGCCGGGCCACCAGATCAGTCCGAACCTGGTCGGGCGGGTGTCGGCCGCCTTCGCGTTGGCTGCCCAGGTAGATGCGGCCACCAACCCGGCGCGAGCGCAGTACGAATACTTCGAGGCAACGTCGCTGTACGCGATGGCGAACATCAGCAACCCGCCGTCCCCGCTGGTGACTGCCGATCCCGAGGCGTACTACCCGGAGACGACCTGGCACGACGACATGGAACTCGGAGCGACCGAAATCGCACTGGCTGCTCAGAAGCTGTCGCACAACGCCATGCCGTACCTGATCGCTGCTGCGGGTTTTGCGAAGGACTACATGGCGGACGACGCGGCAGCTGGCGACACGTTCAACCTCTACGACACCAGCGCGCTCGCACACACCGATCTGGTGCACGCAATGGCTGCTGCGGGAAATCCGACACTCGCCGTCAGCAAGGCGGCTCTGATCAAGGATCTGAAGCGGCAAGTTGAACTCGGGGTCACGCACGCCGCGGGCGATACCTTCCGCGCGGCGGGCGACATCAACCAGTTCGACGTCGACTCGCACACGTTCGGGTGGATCGCGGTTGAGGCCTGGTACACCGAATTGACCGGCGACCACCGGTTCGACGCGTTCGCGGCGGAGCAGCGCGATTGGCTGTTCGGTGCGAACGCGTGGGGGACCAGCTTCATGGTCGGCGAGGGCTCGACGTTCCCTGACTGCATGCAGCACCAAGTGGCGAACCTCAGCGGCAACCTGCACGGTGTCGGGCCGGCGATCGCTGTGGGTGCAGTCGTGAACGGCCCCAACGACAACTCGAACTTCGAGGGCGGGCTCGGCGGACTGCAGGACGGGATGCGCAAGTGCCCGACGAACGGCGTCGACAAGTTCGCCGCGTTCGATACCTCGACGGCGAGCTTCGTCGACGACGTGCGGTCGTGGCAGACCGATGAGCCGGCGTTGGACATGACCGGCGCGGCGATCATCGCGGCCGCGTCACAACTCGCCCTGCACTGACTCACAAGGGACGCCGATCAGATCCAGCGGTGGAGTCTGCGGGTGTAGCGGTGCCATTGATCACGGATCGCGAGGATCGCTAGCGCACCCGTGGCGGCGGCGATCGAGTACCAGGCGATGGTGGCGGCGCGAGCTGAATCCGGCGGGCTGAGCAGGTGCCGATCCAACGGCGGCAGGAACGACGCGGCCGCGATCGCGACGAAGGTGACGGGCGCGGCGATCGCGCCGCTCAGTGCGGCGTAGCGGGTGCGTTCGCAGCAGGTGGCGATCGACAGCGCGAGCAGGCTCCAGCCGGTGAGTTGGGCTATCAGCGGATACACCGCGGGCAGCCGGCCCGCGAAGTGCGCGGGGAAGGTGCTGGCCATCAGACCCAGTTGCACCCAGCAGGTCAGCGCGACGACGGGTAGGGCGAGCAGTACTTGCCCAGCGGGCGCGATCCAGGTCGGGACGGCGGTGGTCTGGACGACCGGCCGGAAGTGGACGTGCGGGACGAAGGCCAGCGCGCCGACGGCGGGCAGGAACGTCACGCGGACGTTGTCCTGGTTGAGCGGCGAGTGCCCGGCAAAGTGAGCCATGAGGGCGAGTACGACTGTTCCGCTCGCGCAGCCGGCGAGCAGCGTCACCCACGGCATCGTGGCGACGATGTGCCGGGCCAGGCCGAGCACGGCGTGGCGCCAGAACCGGCGGGGTCGCTGGAGGTGGTTCACGTCGTGCATGCCGGTTGTGAGCCTCCCCGTGGTGGCAGGGGCGTGATGAGCTGGCCGCGCGGGCCCACGAGCTGGACCGCAGGCACCGTGATGCCAAGTGCCGCGGCGAGCTCGGTGTCGGTCGCCTGCGGGCTGACCCAGTTCTTCCAGTTCGTAGTCAGCACGGCGACCACTCGGGCGGTCGGCAGTTTCGTCATTGCTTGGGCGAGCAAGTAGCCGTCGGCCGTGAGCTGCGGCCCCGGTGAGGCGAAGTAGTTGGAGATCTCACCGGGGTACGTCCAGACGACCACAGCTGTGCCGTTCACCGGCGCGACCGAGTAGCTGCCGTTGCGGCCCTGAAAGCGTGCGCTCGGCAGGTGAGTCGCGTGGGCGGCAAGCCAGATGGCAATAGCCTCGCGCGCCTGATTCAGCGGCACGCATTGCGCTGGCAACAGGCCGGAGCTGATGCCGGTGTTGGTCGGTAGCCCCACCGCCCATTCGGCGGTGCCGAGAGCCAGGTCGAATCGGGCGACCGACTGCTGTCCGCCCGGCGGCCAGGCTCCCAAGTCGACGTAGATCGCCGACGACGACGGAAGGTTCGCCTTCGCGCTCTGCAGCTGGGTGCGCCAGGCCGGCAACCTGCTGGCTCGAGTGACCGTGCGTCAGCGTCGGATCATCGACATTCAGGCCCGGATGTTTGCGAGATGGTCAGCGTGCGGGCGGGTTCGCCGGGAAGCAACGAAAGGACGCCGTTGACAGGGCCTTGCAGCGTCGGCAGCAGCGAACCGAACTCCGGATACAGGCAGTAGCCCACGGTGTGACCGCTGGCGTCGCTTGTCGTGCAGTGCTGCGCTCCGCCAGCGGCTTCGCTGACGACACGATCGATATCGCGCGTACTGATCGGCTGCAGCTGCACGACGCCGGCGCCCACGATCACCGCGAGCGCGGCCACCGCAGCACCCAGCAGGCCGACGCGATGCCGTCTCGCCGCTGCGGTGATTGCGAGTGCAACTACTCCTGCCAACGCCACGATCGCGGCCAGCTCCAGCGCGTGCGCGAGCGCGGGCGGATAGCCGGGCAAGCGGCGGGGAAGCTCGTTCAGCTGTGCCGGCTTGACCCAAGGAAAGAGCCACGGGATCGCGCTGTTGAACCGATTCGATTGCGAGAAGGGAAGGAGCCACCCAAAGGCGCCGAGCACGCCTGCCAGCGGATGCGAGAATCGGGTGCCGATCGCGACGCCGATAGCCCCGCCGGCGAGGACGAGCAGAATCCCACCGACCAGTGCTGCGAGATCGGGCGTGCCCAGCACGTCGTGCAGTGCGAACGTGCCGGCGGCGGCGCCGATCAGAATCAGACTGGCGGGCACGGCCCCCAGCACGCCGATCAGGTGCGCGAGCGTTCGCTGGCCCGTACTGGTGGGGAAACTCGCATAGAGCTCCTGCAACCCGTCACGCCGAGAACGCGCAGTGGCCAACTGGGCCGCCATCAGCACGGTGAGGGAGATGATGGTCTGGCCGTAGCCGAGTCGCCAGTCGTTGGTCCACCACAACGGCTGGTTGCGATACGTGATGAGCCACATCGCGATGCAGCTCAGCAGCAGGCCCGCGAGGACCAGCACGCTGCGGCCTAGTTGCACTGCTTCGATTCGGGCCAGACTCACGACAGACCTCGCGCGCAGCGGTCGTCATGGCGTGTCCCGTGCGTGAGACAGCAGCAGGTAGCCGTCCTCGACCGTCGGAATCGCGGTTTCGCTGCCGACGGGCGGATGGTCGCCGACGTGTCGCCAGTGCTTGTCCCCGTCGCGCCACGACATGTGGGCGCGCTCATCGCGCTGGGCGGCAGTCCACACGTGACCGGTGGCGGTGTCCGCCAGGGCCGCCGGAGTGCCGGTGAACGAGATGCGGCCGTCGAGCACGACCACGACTCGCGGGCAGATCGCGGCGATGTCATCAGCCTGGTGGGTAGACAACACGATCACCGGATCGCCGGGCAGGTTCGACAGCAATTCGCGAAACCGCAACCGCTGCTCGGTGTCGAGCCCGGCGGTGGGTTCGTCGAGGATCAGCAGTTCTGGGCTGCCCAGCAGAGCTTGGGCGATTGCCAGTCGTTGCCGAAATCCTCCGGAGAGCGTGCGGATCCGTCGCCGACCCATGCGCTCCATGCCGACCGCGGCCAGCACCCGCGCCACCTCCTCGGCGCGGCGGCGGTGGTCGACGATCTCCTTCAGGATTGCCACGTAGTCGAGGAACCCTGCGACGGTGAAATGGCGGTGGTAGCCGAGTTCTTGCGGCAAGAAGCCGAGCCGGCGACGGATCTGCACACGCTGCGCTTGGTCCTTGGGGTTGAGTCCGAAAATCGACACCTCTCCTGCGTCGGGCTCGTTGACCGTCGCCAGAATCGACAGCAGCGTGGTCTTGCCGGCTCCGTTGGGACCGAGCAGTCCGGTGATCCCGCGATCCAACGTGAGATCGACGGCATCGAGAGCGCGAATCTCGCCGTAACGGCGAGACAGGCCGTCGACTCGAACCGCCGCGCTGCCCGCAGCCGACGCCGTCCCGTTCGTCGTCAACTCGCCCATCTCATCTCCAACCGATCACGACGCAGCGACGACGACCGCGACCGCGACTACGACGACGACCGCGCACAGGGTTTGCCCGTGCGCTTGCACGCTCTCCAAAGGAGATCGGGTCACCGCCAGCCACCCGACTGGCGCCGCCCATAGCACTCCGGAAGCGACAACGGCCGCCGTTGGACCAACGACGGTGGCTACCGCAAGTGCGGACGCGCACAGTGCCAATGACGGCAACAACAACGCTGCGGGGAGCCAACCCGGGCCGGGTACCACAACAGCGGCGCACGCGACCGGAATCAATGCGGCGAGAAGAGCGGACAGAGCTCGTACCAGCAACAACGTCAGACTGGAGAACGGTGCGGCGACTGTCAGCCGGTAGGCAGGATCGAGCGCCGGCACAAACGCGGCCGCCACCCCGACGAGGACCAGCAGGGGGGCAACGAGCAGAAACGGCGTCAAGATCGCCGGCTCTGAGTAACCGGGACTGCCTGCGCGGTCGGGCCAGAGAGCGTGGACCAGCAGGGCCTCGCCGGTCACCACGCCCAGCACGGCGACGACTGACAGCAGCCACGACCGCCGCAACGACGATGTCGCGGACAGCAAGACGAGCAGGTGGTCCGGAATCCCGCAGCGGCGCGCGAACCGCCGCGGCCACCCGGCCTGGGGAACGGCGGCCAGCGTCAACAACACAGCGCGATTGCGTGCCAACCGCTCGTCGTCGGCGTGCACTGACACCTCGACGCGGCACAGCGCGCACTGCGCCAGGTGGGCTTCGATCGACCACACATCGGCGCCGCCAAGTCCACCCGCCGCGTAACTTGCAAGGTCGCTCGTGGACGCGTGCCAGCGTGCGCTCGGCACCGGCTCGGGAACGTCAAGGACGGGCGGTGTCATGGGCTCTCCCACGCTTGGGTGCGAGGTAACGGGGTAGCCGAGCGGACCGGTTCGGCGAGTGCGGCGCGCAACGCGATTCGGGCCCGGGAGCAGCGCGACTTGACGGTGCCTTCGGCGATCCCGAGTAGCACGCCCGCCTCGGCGCAGGTCAGGCCGTCCAGGACGGTCGCCTCGAGTGCGGCCCGCAGCTCGGGTGACAACTGGGCGAGTGCCTGACCTAGGTGCCCATGGTCGACACCGACCAGGACCTGATCCTCGGCCGACACCACGACGTCCGGATCCGACCGCCATCGCGGCCGGTGCTGCGAGGCGGTGTCCCGCCGAATCCCGTCGATCAAGCGGCGCACCGCGATGCCCCAGATGAAGGCGGCGACCTCGCCGTCCTCTCGATACCCGCCCGCCCCGCGCCACACCGCGAGGAACGTGTCCTGCACGGCCTGATCGACCACGTCCGGACGAGCGCAGCGACGCGACAGGCGAATGGTCAGCCACCCGGCGTGCCGGTCATACAACGCCGCGAGCGCGTCCTCATCGCCGCTGGCGACGGCACGCAAGAGCGCAGCGTCGCCCAGCTCGGGACTCTGCGTCATCGTCGCCTACCTGCGCTCACACCCTCACTGTCGCAGCCAGCAACCACAACGGTTCTGGGCCGCCTCAGTGAGGCAGACTAGAGATTGTGGACGATCATGGCTTGACACTGCTGGATTGGCGACGTCGCGTACACGCCGTGTACACGGCGGTGCGGGCGGCGACGGATCTCGCGCAGGCGCATGCGTTGTGGTCCGCCGAGCGAGACGACCTGTTCGCGCATCACCCGCAGTCGCCGATTGCGCCCGATCGTCGCGGCACGTTCACCGGCGTCCCGGTGCAGGCCTACGACCCGGCGTGGCGCTTCGAGCTCCCGATCGTCACCGACATCGAGCCCATGCACATCGACGTCACGACCGGCACCGATGGCATCGTGCCGTTCGACCGGATTGGCGCCGTGCGCATTCCGGACGTCGGGCAGCTGGACGTCTGGGCGTTGCGCAGTTATGGCGGCGGTCTGTTCATCCCGCTGCGCGATCGGACGGCGAACCGCACGACGTACGGCGGTGGCCGCTACCTGATCGACACGGCCAAGGGCGCTGACCTCGGAAGTGATGCGGCGGCGGGCACGATCGTGCTCGACTTCAACTTCGCTTACCACCCGTCGTGCGCGTACGACGCGGCATGGGCGTGCCCGCTGGCGCCACCTGGCAATGTTCTCGACGTCGAGGTGCCCGTCGGCGAGCAGCTCCCCGCGGGCGGCTGGTACTGACCGCCATTTCCAGGTCGCGGGGGATCTGCGAGGCTTAAGCATCGACCGGACGGAGCTGCCCCATGACTGTTCGCATCGCTCAACAGGCGGACGCCGACGCGTTGCTCGATCGTGATCCACTGGCCCTACTGGTCGGCATGCTGCTCGACCAGCAGTTTCCGATGGAGCGGGCCTTCGCCGGCCCATACCTGCTCGCGCAGCGGATGGGTGTCGATCACCTCAACGTGTACGACATAGCCGAGCACGACCCGGAGACCTTCGCCAAGCTGTTTGTGGGGCCACCCGCAATCCACCGTTTCCCTGGCGCCATGGCTGGCCGGGTGCAGGAACTCGCTCGTCTCTTGGTCGCGGACTACGACGGCAGCGCAGAGGCAGTGTGGAAGGGCGCGAAATCGGGCGCCGAGTTGCACGCCCGAATCGCGACGCTGCCGGGTTTCGGTCAGCAAAAGGCGCGCATTTTCGTCGCTCTGCTCGGGAAACAGCGCGGCGTACGGCCGCGTGGTTGGCGCGAGGCCGCCGGCCCGTACGGCGAGGACGGCAGCTTCCGGTCGGTCGCTGACGTCACGAGTCCAGAGTCGTTGCAGAAGGTTCGTGACCACAAGAAGGAGATGAAGGCGGCGGCGCGGGCAGGCGCGTGACTACGGCGACTGTTCGGCGTCCGGGAGATCGATCCACTCCGCCCACGCGACATCGCGACCGATGTATCGCGGGCTCTCGAACGGCCAATGCATTGTGATCCAGCGCGGAATGAACTCATCGAGAGCCGCCTCGGTCGCACCACCGACCAGCTCGTCGACCACCCACCACGAGATCTCGGCGTCGGCTCCGCTCTTCTCCGCAGGATCGATGTAGACGCAACCGAGCAATGTGCTTTCCGCGGTGTCGAACAGCGCGTAGTTAAACGATTGGTGCGCTTCGATTTCGACCTCGTGTCGGGCCAGGTCGGCGCGGTCCTGCTCCCTGGTCATCGACGCAGGCGGCCACTCCCAGGCGGAACCAAAGATCGACCACAGTCGCGCCTGCGAGCCCATGACAGCGACCATGTCGAGGTCGACGTCCGTTGCCCGAATCGGCCGCAGATGGTGCCCCGCATCGACGTCGGTGCGCAACGGGTGCACGAAGTCCGCGGGCAGCCATGGCATCGCATCAGGGTACGACTCGGGGTAGTCGCGATCAGCCGGGCTAGTGGATTCTCCACAACCGTCGGGTCTTTCCACTGAAGGTCCGGAGGCCAGCCGCGCCGTGACCCGCTGCTCGTAGGTTCGTCGGACCGGCGCGACGTCGGCATGGAAACGGTGAAATGGCGGTCGTGGTGTCCAACATCGATGAGATCGGGGCAGCGCTCAGCCAGCGCGCGACGCAGGTCGAGCTAGCTGGCGCGCAGCTGGTGCAGGCTGCGGCTGAAGCGATCTGGACGTCGATCGCCGCGGCTGCATTTCGCGCGCGGGTCGACTGCCGGCGGCAGCAGTTCGGCGCAGTCGCCGACCTCTTGCGGGGTGCCGCGCAGACCGTGGTGCGCTACTCCGACGAGGTCGCCGCAGAGAAGGCGCGATTGCGCCGACTCGAACTCGCGGCCGAGCACGCGGTGATCCGCGGTGCGGTCGACGTGCGCAGCGTGGGCGGCCTGGCACAAGGCGTCATCGGCCGCATCCACCTGTGAGCGGTTCGACCGTGGTCGTCGACTACGAAGAGCTCACTCGTATGTCATCGGTGTGGGGCGAGGCTGCGGCGGCCATGGCACGAATCGGTTTCCACGTGGCCGCGCTTGCCGGCTCATCGGAGCTGTTGGCAAACGCGATGTTCGATCCGATCGGTGCGACTCGAGCTGAGGCCGGCATTCTGCGCGCCGCTGTCGGGCCGCACGGCCTAGCCGCGCTGGGTGCGAGCCTCGCGGTCGACTCCGTACTCCTCAAGGCGGTCGTCGCCAAGGAGCAGTACGTGGATGACCTGCCGGTGCACCAGGTCGCTGCGCTCGAGCGATGGCTCGTTGCATTGCCTGTGCAGCTGGCGCTCGATCCCGCGCGCGCAGTGCGCGACGGCACTCGTGACACGTCGGCGGTTGCCAACGCCCTCATCGGTTACGCAGCTCCACACACGCAGACCCTCCTCGAGTTGTTCGCGCCGTCGCTACCGTTTCGCCTCGATGTCGCGCAGCACCGGCCGTTGTCCGTCGATCCGGTCTTCGGTGTGCCGCTCGCGCCGCTGATTCCGCACAGCGAGAGGGCAGGTGGCAGTGTCTCGATATCGAGATACACGCCCGTGTGGGGAGATCAGCCGGCGTCGTCCATCGGCTCGATGCTTGACCGCGTCGGCGATCTCGAAGATCAGCCGGCGGCCTCGATCGCAGTTCAGCGTGTTGCCGGCACAGATGGAACCCCGCGCTACGTCGTCGTGCTGTCGGGGATGCGACGAATGACGAACACCTCTGACCCCGAGGATTTGCTTGGATCAGGTGCGGCGGTCGTCCGCACGACCACGAACTACACGACCTGCGTGCGGGAGGCCATCGACGCCGCGCTCGTGCCGCGCGGGGCGCAGGTGCTGCTGGTGGGCCATAGCGAGGGCGGCATCGTCGCGATGGATCTGGCCGGTGATCCAGCGTTCAACGGAGGCCGGGTTCGGGTGCAGCAGGTGGTGGCGGCCGGCTCCCCGATCAGTTCCAAGCGTGTTGTCGAGGGAAGCGGCACCAGGGTGCTGAGCATCGAGAACGTGAACGACATCGTGACCCACCTCGACGCCGCCGACCCGCCGACGACCCGCCAGAGCCTTGATCGGCTGACCTACCGATTCGCCGACGACGAGCACGACATCGTCGGCAGTCACAGCGTGTCGCTCTACGCGCGTCAGGCGGCAGCTCTGGCGGCATCCCCGAACCCGCTGATCATCGGCGTCCAGGCGGGTTTACGCCCGTTTATGGAGGGTTCGGCGACCACGACGGTCTTCACCCTGCATGATCGGCGCACGCCCTGACGCGCCCGTCCGGGCGCGCGCCCGGCGGCAGCCGTGACCGTGACTACAATGGGGCGACCATGCCCGACCGGGTTCCGGCCCAGCGGTACTGATCCGCGAGCCAAAATGTCCAGACGACGAGCGTGGCAGTGAAGACCGCGGCCAAGAGCCGGACCGAAGACGCGATTACGAGCGCCAAGACCATGGGAGTTACCACGAAGGCCAGGGGCAATCTCAACGCCGCGACAGACGTGTCTGAACCCACAAGCAACGATCGGCCGCCGGCAAAGGCAGCCGGCGCCGGAGCTGCCAGGGCTGCTAAGGCGCGTTCCGCGCCGGTCGCGTTGGTGGTCGACCCGGCCATCGTCGCCGACCTCGACCCCGACCTTGCCGATGTCGATCCTGACGTCTTCGCGGACGATGTCGTGCTCGAGGTGGACCTTGTTGACGTCGAGGTCGATATCGCGGAGGTCGACGTCGATATCGTCGCCGACGTCGTCGATCCCGCTGATCCGGCCGCCGCGATCGTCGTCGGAGACGCCGTCGAAGAGGCTGACGATGAGGACGAGCCGGCAGAAGTCGTCGTTGAGGACGACGGCGAGCCGCAGGCACAGCTGGTCAGCGCGGGTGCGACCGCCGACCCGGTCAAGGACTACCTGAAGCAGATCGGCAAGGTGCCGCTGCTGAACGCCGAGCAGGAAGTCGAGCTCGCGAAGCGCATCGAAGCCGGGCTGTTCGCCGAGGAGAAGCTCAACTCCGGCGAGAAGCTGACGGTCAAGCTCCGCAAAGAGTTCGAGTGGATCGCGGAGGACGGCCGGCGAGCGAAGAACCACCTGCTGGAGGCCAACCTGCGGCTCGTGGTCTCGCTCGCGAAGCGGTACACCGGCCGGGGCATGCTCTTTCTCGACCTGATCCAAGAGGGCAACCTCGGGCTCATCAGGGCCGTGGAGAAGTTCGACTACACCAAGGGCTACAAGTTCTCGACGTACGCGACGTGGTGGATTCGCCAGGCGATCACCCGGGCGATGGCCGACCAGGCGCGCACCATCCGGATCCCGGTGCACATGGTCGAGGTCATCAACAAGCTTGCGCGCGTCCAGCGCCAGATGTTGCAGGACCTCGGTCGCGAACCGACCCCGGAAGAACTCGCCGCCGAGCTCGACATGACTCCCGAGAAGGTCATCGAAGTCCAGAAGTACGGTCGCGAGCCGATCAGCCTGCACACGCCGCTCGGCGAAGACGGCGACAGCGAGTTCGGCGACCTCATCGAGGACTCCGAGGCCATCGTGCCCGCAGAGGCGGTGTCGTTCACGCTGCTGCAGGAACAACTGCATTCGGTGCTCGACACGTTGTCCGAGCGCGAGGCTGGCGTTGTCTCGATGCGTTTCGGCCTCACCGACGGGCAGCCGAAGACGCTCGACGAGATCGGCAAGGTCTACGGAGTGACCCGCGAGCGGATCCGGCAGATCGAGTCGAAGACCATGTCGAAGCTGCGGCACCCGTCGCGCTCGCAAGTCTTGCGCGACTACCTCGACTAACGGCTCGGAGCCGCAGACCAGACCCGATCAGAATCCGAGCAGCTGATCGACCGTCGTCTGCACGCTGACCGAGATCGCTGCGCTGCCGCCGAATAGGGCGCTGCTCGCCAGGCTCGATCGGGCCGCGCTGAGGTAGTTGCTGGTCGACGCCGGTAGCGAGGTCGGATAGGTCAGCAGGATCGGACCTCCCAAGCGGGCGAGGTAGGCACCCCCCGACATGGCGTCGGCGAATGTTGCCCCACTGGCAACCCCGAGGCTGATGGGTGTCGGGAAGAAGGTCGAGGCCACCGTCGCGGCGGTCGACATTCGGTCGGCACCGACGATGCGAGTGGCGGCGGCATCTGCGATGGCAGCGGGGCCACCGACGGCGTAGACCGTGCCGACGTGCGCATTCAGGTACGAGCGGGTGATCGATGGCATCGACGTGCCGTCGGTGAGCAGCACGACGCCGCTCATGTGGGCCGCTGCCGGCCCCGCCGACAAGGCATCAGGGAAGTTGATGCCCGTGGCAAGGAACACGGTGCTGCGCCCGCCAAGAACGTTGGCCACGGCTACCGCCGTCGCGTACCGGTCGGATCCACCGATGCGGTCCGTGCTGTAGCCCAACGATTGCAGCGTGGTCTCGACGCTCGCCGGGATCGCGGACGTGCTGCCGATCAGGTACACGGTTCCGTGCGCACCGATGACCCGGCTGATCTCGTTGCGGGTCACCGTAGGCAACGACGCACCTTGCACGAACAGCAACGGCGCTCGCGTGGACGCGGCCAGCGGTGCGGCCACCAGGGCGTCGGGGAAGTCGTCAGAGCGGGCAAGCACGACCGCGCCCGCTCCGCCACTTGGGAAGTTCAGCTGCGACACCGCGACTGCGGTACCGATGCGGTCAGCTCCTGCGGCGCGAACCGGCGACGTCCGCGCGACAACGGTGATGGTGCCCGACGTCCCGGTGATCGACGAAGTGACCGTGTCGGTCGCCGTCACGGTGCGGCTGCCGAGGGTTCGTAGCGTCGCACTGAAGTTGCCGACGCCGCTCGTCAGTTTGGCGTTCGAGCTCAGCGACGCCGAGGGGTCGGTCGAGGTGAGATGCACCGTGCCGCCGTACGTCGTGACGGTGTTCTGGTAGGCGTCTTTCGCGGTCACGGCGACCAAGAACGAGAGGCCGACGGCCGACGAGGTCGGTGCGGTGACCAGCAAATGCGTCGTCGCGGCAGGCGCGACAGTGATCGCTGCCGTTGTGCCCGAGATCCCCGAATTCGCGGTGTCGGTCGCGGTAATCGTGTGTGCGCCCGCGGTCTTCAGTGTCACGGTGAAGGCGTGCTGGCCGCTCGACAACGTGGAGTTTGCGGGCAACACGGCCGCCGAATCGCTGCTGGTCAACTTGACCGTTCCGGTGTAGCCGGTCACGACGTTGCCGCCGCCATCGAGGGCTTTCACGGTGACGACGAAGGAGCTGCCTGCGGTTGCGGTCGCCGCGGCAGTCGCCGAGAGGTGCGTCGTGCTCTGCGTGACATTCACCGAACCCGAGGTGCCCGTGATCGACGATGAACTGGTGTCGGTGACCGTCACGTGCCGAGTGCCCGCGGTGGAAAACCGTGACGCTGAAGCTGCCGACTCCGCCGGAAAACGTCGAGTTCGCGGGAAGGATGGCGCCCGCGTCATTCGACGTGAAATGCACTGTGCCTGCGTAGGTCGTCGCGATCGCGTTGCTGCTGTCAAGCGCCGTCACCGTGATAGTCACCGTGTTGCCGACGATCGCGCTCGCGGGCGCGGTCACCGAGAAGTGGGTGGCAGCCGCTGCGTTCGCGACGCCGGCCGCGAAAAATGAGATCGGGACGGCGACGAGTGCGGCCGCGACGAGGCGCGCGTACCGGCCGACTCGCGTCTTTGCCCGAGTCGAGCGCCGTGGTGCGGTGACGTCACTCATCGTTCCCCGCCTACTAGTGGGCTGCCGCGCTGGCTCGAGTTGCGCTTTGGACGCGCGCCGAGACATTTGGCGCTTAGACGCGCGCCGAGACATTTCGCGCGCTTAGACGCGCGCCGAGACCGATTGGTTGCGCGACCGCCGCACACGTTACAACCCATCGTGCCGCTGCGTCGCCGTGCGGCGTCTCATCCGCGAGCAACCTCGGGCTGGCCGTCGGAACAGATCGGACCGGGCGCCGCCGTCAATCGATGGAGGCGCCCGGCGGGCCCCGGGGGGGAGGCCCTGCCGGGCACCTTGGTGTCAGATACTCGCTGCTCGACCTGACGACCTCGTTAAGCGCTGCTTCGGCCGGTGCGGATGGGCGACCTTCGTCCTTCGCCGCTCACCCTTCGCCTCCGCCGCTTCTCGCCGTCCGCGGCCGTTCCTTTTGTCTCTTGTGTGGCCGTCTGGTCCCGATAGCCAAAAAGGCGCTTTAGGGCCTAGTTTGCGAGTATGGACGGAGTCGGCGACCTCGAGCAGCGCAAGGCGATGATCGACGCGGCCGAACGCGGCTTGGCCCTGCTTGGTGAGAAGGCGATCGCCGAGGAGTGGCCCGCTGACGAACGAGCGGCGCTTTCCGACGAGCGCGACACGGTCGCTGACGAGAACGACGCGGTCGCGCTCGCCCTCGACGGTCGTGCCGACCGCAGAGATTTCGACGCGGCGCTGCGCCAGGCCGGAACGGACCTGCGCGCGATGGAGGGAGCCGCGGCGGACCCCCCGACGGATTCGTCGTTCGACACCTACATGGCGACTTTGGACCGTAAGGGCACGGTGGCCGATCGCAAAAGCTCAGCCTCGGATCGGAAGCGCTCGGCGGCCGACCGGAAGACGGCGGCCGGCGCGCGTCGGCGCGCTGCCGGCGACCGGGACGAGGCCGGACGCGAGCGCGCGAAAGCCGAACTACCCGAGGCTGCGGTTGCCGACCTCACAGCGCGACGGCGTCAGCGTCGCGCGGCGGGTGCCTGAACCTCGAGTTGGTGGCGGGCTAGTTCGCTTCTGCCGACTTGATCGATTTCAGCTTTCCGAACCCGCCAGGCGCCACCTCGTCACCGCTCGCGTCTCGGTGGTCGCTGGGGTCGCCGCGCAGCGGGACGATATCGGGTGCGCCAAGCCTGGCGGCGTCCGCGGTGTGATCGTCGGGTTGGCGCTGCGAAGCGCGTTCGGCCTCGACCCGCAGCAGGTAGTGCTCCACCTCGCGTTCGATGGTCCCGGCGTCCCAATCCAGGACCCGGGCCATCAGCATTGCGACATCGCGCGCGCAACCCGTGCCGCGATCCCATTCCTCGATCGAGATCCTGGTCCGTCGGGTCAGCACATCATCGAGATGCAGCGCGCCCTCGTGGCTCGTCGCGTACACGATCTCGGCGCGTAAGTAGTCACTGCCCGACGACACCGGCTCGCCGAGCGTGGCGTCTTCAGCGACGAGGTCGAGCAGGTCGGTGATACATGATCCATAGCGATGCAGCAGATGTTCTACCCGCGTCACGTGCAGTCCGGAGGATGCGGCGAGCGCGTTTCGCTTGTTCCACATGGCTTCGTATCCGTCCGCGCCGAGCAGTGCGAGCCGTTCGGTGACAGAGTCCGGCACGCTCGCACTCATGCCGCGACGTGCCACGTCGACGGCGTCCTTCGCCATCACACGGTAGGTCGTGTACTTGCCCCCGGCGATGACTGTCAAGCCGGGTACTGGTTGGCCGACCGAGTGCTCGCGCGAAAGCCTGCTGGTTTGCTCGGACTCGCCGGCCAGCAGCGGACGAAGACCCGCGTACACGCCTTCGACGTCGTCCGGGCTAAGCGGCGTTCTCAGCACGGAGTTGACGTGGTCGAGGATGTAGTTGATGTCGGTGCTGCTCGCCGCTGGGTGCACCTTGTCGAGTTCCCAGTCCGTGTCAGTGGTGCCGATGATCCAATGCCGGCCCCACGGAATGACGAACAGAACGCTCTTTTCGGTGCGCAGGATGAGGCCGGCGTCGAGTTGAATCCGATTGCGCGGAACGACGAGGTGCACGCCCTTCGAGGCCCTGACGTGAAAGCCGCCACGTCCGCCGGCCATCTGCTGGGTGTCGTCGGTCCAGACGCCGGTGGCATTGATGACTTGCTTGGCCCGGATCACGAGCTCGTGGTCGGTCTCTACGTCCATAACCTGGGCGCCGACAATCTGCGCGCCCTCGCGGACGAAGCCAGTGACTCGCGCACCGCGCGCCACCTTGGCGCCGAGGTGGGCTGCGGTGCGGACGACGGTGAGTGCGTACCGCGCGTCGTCCATCTGCGCGTCGTAGTACTGGATCGCTCCGATCAGCGCGTCTGAGCGCAGGCCCGGGGCGAGGCGCAACGCTGCTTGACGGCTCAGATGCCGGTGCCCTGGCACGGATCGCGCGCCGCCCATCCGGTCGTAGAGGAACACGCCCGAACCGATGTAGAACCGTTCCCAGATTCGGTGCTGCAGTGGCAGCAGGAACGGCACCGGACGTACCAGGTGTGGCGCGATCCTGTTGAGGAGAAGGCCACGCTCCTTCAACGCTTCGCGCACCAGCGCGAAGTTGCGCTGCTCGAGGTAGCGCAAGCCGCCGTGGATGAGCTTGCTCGACCGTGACGACGTGCCGGCCGCCCAGTCATGGGCCTCGAGAAGCGCGACGGTCAAGCCGCGCGACACGGCGTCCAGCGCCGCGCCCGCGCCAACGATGCCGCCGCCGATGACGAGGAGGTCGAACTCGCCCTGACCCATTTCCTTGAGCACGGATTCGCGATAGCGCGGTCCGAGTTGAGCTGAACCCACGTTCTTCTCCTGCCTGCGCCGCTCTACCGGGTGCTCGGGGTCAACGTCGGGTTATCCGACATCGACCCAGTCGAGCGTACGTTCGACAGCCTTCTTCCAGCCCGCGTAGCCCTTTTCGCGCTGATCCTCGGACCACTCCGGTTGCCAACGAAGGTCCTCGTTCCAGTTCTTCTTCAGTTCGTCGGTGGACTTCCAGAACCCGACGGCGAGACCCGCTGCGTACGCCGCACCGAGGGCCGTGGTTTCGGCGACGACAGGCTTCGAAACAGGGACGCCGAGAATGTC
The DNA here is from genome assembly GCA_963825425.1 of uncultured Actinomycetes bacterium. GTDB lineage: Bacteria > Actinomycetota > Actinomycetes > Acidothermales > Acidothermaceae > PALSA-607. Next base: position 662,130 of record CAWGTF010000010.1, on the reverse strand, counting down.
GGCCTGCAGTTGCATGCACAGCTTGTTTGCGGTGATGCCGCCGTCGACCCGCAGCACATCGAGTGCGACGCCGGAGTCCTGGTGCATGGCTTCGACCACGTCGCGAGTCTGGTAGCAGATCGACTCCAACGTTGCCCTGGCGAGGTGCGCGTTGGTGTTGAAGCGGGACAGCCCGACGATTGCGCCGCGGGCATCGGAACGCCAGTAAGGCGCGAAGAGTCCCGAGAACGCAGGCACGAAGTAGATGCCACCTGCATCGGGAACCTGCGCGGCCAGTGACTCGCTCTCGGCGGCACCGGAGATGATGCCGAGCTGGTCGCGAAGCCACTGCACCGCCGATCCGGTGACCGCGATCGAACCTTCGAGCGCGTACACCGTGGCCTCGTCACCGAACTTGTAGCAGACGGTCGTGAGCAGCCCGTGCTTTGAACGGACGACGTCATGGCCGGTGTTGTACAGCAGGAAATTCCCCGTTCCGTAGGTGTTCTTAGCCTCACCGACGGCGAAGCAGACCTGGCCCACCGTTGCGGCCTGTTGGTCGCCGAGGTCGCCGGAGAGCGCGACCTCGCCTCCGAGCGGGCCGCCTGATCGCGACGTGCCGTACAACCCTGGGTGGGACGACGGCAGGATCTGGGGGAGCATCTGCCGAGGAATGTCGAAGTACCCGAGCAACTCGTCGTCCCATTGCAGGGTCTCGAGATCCATCAACATCGTCCGGCTCGCGTTCGTCGGGTCGGTTACATGGACACCGCCCTCGACGCCGCCGGTCAGATTCCACAACAGCCAGCTATCCGTGTTGCCGAAGACCGCTTCGCCCGCCTCCGCGGCCGCGCGCACGCCGTCGACGTTTTCGAGGATCCATTGGATCTTCCCGCCCGAGAAATACGTCGCGGGGGGAAGGCCCGCCTTCTGCCGGATGACGTCGCCCTGGCCCCCACGTTCGAGTGCGGATGCGATCCGGTCCGTGCGGGTGTCCTGCCAGACGATGGCGTTGTAGTACGGACGCCCCGTCTTCTTGTTCCACACCACCGTTGTTTCACGCTGGTTCGTGATGCCGACCGCGGCGAGGTCGGACGACTGCAGGTTCACCTTGGTGAGCGTGGTCTCGATCACCGCCCGCGTCCGTTCCCAGATTTCCGCGGGGTTGTGCTCGACCCAGCCAGCCTGCGGCAGGATCTGCTCGTGCTCCAACTGGTGCACGCCCTTCACGTTGCCCCCATGGTCGAAGATCATGAAGCGCGTGCTGGTCGTGCCTTGATCGACCGCTCCGACGAAATCAGCCATGCTTGTCTCTCCTTTCGGGAACCCGGTCGCTCGACGTCACGGCACGCAAGGCAGTCGGTGTCATTGGGAGCGCGGTGATACGTGCGAGTCGCGGTCGTCAGGCTGCCCCGGAAGTCGTCCGACGTCGTCTGGGCCTTCCGCGGGAAGGAAGCGACCGATCAGCGCGTCGTAGAGGCCGACGCCGGCAACTCCACCCAAGAGGGGTCCGATGATGGGAACCCAGAAATAGAAGTGCCCGTACTGGTCTCTGAATGCGGTGCCGTACCCCGTCAGGAATGACGCGAGTCGCGGACCGAAGTCCCGGGCTGGGTTGATCGCGTATCCGGCGTCGGTGCCCCAGCCCAGACCGATCGCCACCACAAGGAGGCCGATCAGCAACGGCACGAGGCTCGCAGCCGGCGCAATGTTGCGGGCATCGGTGATCGCCACGACGAGGAACAGCAGGATTGCGGTGCCGATGATCTGGTCACGGAACGCGCCCCATTCGTGCACAGGCAGCGTTCCGTTGCCCGGCAGCGTGGAGAAGACCCCCTGGGTCTTGATCGTGTGCTCGGGATCAACCTTGGCGAGAACCTCGGTGTAGTCCCAGCGCGCCAGGAGGGCGGCCAGAAACGCGCCGGCCGTTTGCGCCAACGCATAAGGACCGACCTTCCGCCACGGGAAACCGCGGAACACGGCGAGGCCAACGGTCACGGCCGGGTTGAGGTGGCCGCCGCTGATCTTGCCGGCGGTGTACATACCGAGCGCGACGGCGAGTCCCCACCCCCAGGCGATCGAGTCGTGGTTTCCGAGCCCGGCTGCGCCGACCTGCGCCGCCACCCCGACCCCGACCAAGATCAGGATGAAGGTTCCCGCGAACTCAGCGGCCAACTCCCCAACCAAGCCGCGGGATCTGAGCCGTTCCGCCACGGTTCCTCCTCCCGATCGGGCGGCTCCTGCGGCCACCGGACGGCAGCCCCGCGAGGGTTGTCGACGCGGCTGATTGTCGCAGAGCCGACTTCGCCGGGTGCTGCTCACTGCGCCGGTCTCGCCGTGGGATTCCCGCGTGCCCGTCCGAGTCTGCGCGGCACAGCCGACACGCGGCCGGCAGCTGGGCCCGTGGACTACGGTTTGGGACACCCGATGCGTTGGGAGGACTAACTGCATGCTGGCTGGCCACCACCCCGCCGACGACTGGGCGGCGCTGGATAGTGCTCGCTACTACGCTGCGGCCAGACTGGGCATGCGCGGTTGGCACGTTGGGGGAGCCGGCCGCCGGTTCTTCTTCGCCCTCATTCACCCGCACCTGGTGCCTGCCTACTACCACCTGTTGCGGAGGCTTCCGGTCCAGACGCTCACGCTCTCGACGCTGCCTGTCGGCAAGCTCTTGTACGACCGATGGTCGGGGCAGTCGTGGCGAAAAGCCGCCTCACATGCTTGCCTGCCACTGCCGTCGGACCCCGGCAGCTACCTGCGGGGGCGTCACCGACAGGCCGTGCGGACCAACCTGCACAGGGCCGACAAGATCCGGTTGACCTGCCGACCCGTTCGCACCGACTGGGCGGTGACCAGGGAGGCGCTGCGCTCGGGCACCTACGCCGAGCTCGTGGACGAACTCGACCGCATCGACCAACCCGACCGTGCCGTCAAATCGTGGGCCGTGTTCGGATCGGACGGCGAAGTGCTCGGCCGGGCAATCGTGCTCGTTGACGAGCGGACCGCCGTCCTCTTGCTGCTGCACGGTCCGCCGGATCTGGGTGTTGCACATCAGACCCGCTACCTGCTGCACACGGCGGTGGTCGCCGACCTCATCAAGTGCGGCGTGAGCAGCCTTGTCGTCGAGTCGATTCTTGGCGCGCCGCCCGGGCTGAAGTACTTCGCCGCTCGGCTCGGCTATCGCGCGTGCCGGATCCAGGTGGCCGGTGCCGCTGGTGCACCAGCCCTGTCGTAGCCGCGCGCGGCACTAAGCAGGCGTGGGGGCGCCGTAACGCAAGCCATCCATCAAGAGCGAAACGAGCCGTCGCGCCTGGTCTTGCCAGCCGGCTTGGTCACTCACCATGCAAATGCCGCCCAGCGCGCGGATCAGGTCGCCACCCTCGACGTCGGACCGAATCCGCCCGGTCGCAGCTGCGGCGTCGACCAGGGACTTGATGGCCGCCTTGATCCGCTCATGGACATAGGCGAAGAGCTCGGTGTGGCTGTCGTCGGCCGACAGCTTCAAGGTGGCGGCGAGGCCCCGCTTGGTGGCGACGTAGCCGACGAAGTCTCGCATCCACAACTCGAGTGCGACATCGGCCGGGTGCGCCGCTAGTAGCTGGTCGGCGGCATCGCACAGCTGCTCAACGCCGTGGCGGTACGCCGCCTCGACGAGGGCATCGCGGGTGGGGAAGTGCCGGTACAGCGTCCCGATGCCGACGCCGGCTCGGCGGGCCACGTCTTCAAGTGATGCCGCTGTGCCGTGTTCGGCGAACGCCTGGCCGGCGCTCACCAGGAGTGCGTCGCGATTGCGTTGCGCATCGGCACGGAGAGCCCGTTCGGCGGCGTCGGGTGTCGTCACCGCGCTCATGCCAGGCCTCCTCAGATAATGACTTGCCAACCGGAGGCACCCTCCGTATAGTTACTGGAGGCGCCCTCCGCTTCATCCATCATCCACCAAGGAGGCTGGGAATGCCAGTCCACCCACCAACAAGTCGCACGGCCGATCCGATCGCGGTCAAGCCGTCATCGGGGTCGAAATCCGGCAACCGCCGGTCGGCCGCGCTGGCCATCATCTTGCTCGCCCAACTCATGGTGGTGCTCGACGCAACGATCGTGAACATCGCCCTCCCGAAGATCCAGACCGCGCTGTCCTTCAGCCGCACTGACCTGTCCTGGGTCCTCAACGCATACTCGCTGACCTTCGGCGGTCTCCTGCTTCTCGGCGCGCGCAGCGGTGACCTGTTCGGGCGTCGTCGCGTGTTCCTCGCAGGCATCGCCCTCTTCACCCTCGCGTCGCTCGCCGGCGGATTCACCACGTCGTCCGGTCTGCTGCTCCTCGCCCGGTCGGTCCAAGGCGTCGGCGCTGCGTTCGCCTCGCCGTCCGCCTTGGCGCTGCTCATGGTCACTTTCCGTGAAGGCGCGGAGCGCACTCGTGCGATCGCGCTCTACACCGCAGTTTCGATCGGTGGCAGTGCCGTCGGTCTGGTCGCGGGCGGCATGCTCGTGGAGTGGGTGTCGTGGCGCTGGGTCTTCTTCGTCAACGTGCCGGTCGGCATCGTGCTCCTCGTCCTGGCTCGCCGTGACCTGCCCGAGACGGATCGGCACACCGGGCGCATCGACGTTCCGGGCGCGCTGACGTCGACGATCGGGATGGCGGCGCTGGTGTACGGCTTTGTCCAGGCCGCAGCGTCGGGCTGGCAGGCAGGTAGCACGATCGTGGCGTTCACTGCCGGCGTGGTGCTGCTCGCGGCGTTCGTGCTCATCGAGACACGGGTGGCCACGCCGATCACGCCATTGCGGCTCTTCGCGGATCGCGACCGGGTGTTCTCCTACCTGGCGCGGCTGGTGTTGGTTGGCGGCATGTTCGGGATGTTCTTCTTCCTCACCCAGTTCCTGCAGGACGTGCTCGGCTACAGCCCGCTCATGAGCGGACTGGCATTCGTGCCACTGACCATCGCCTTATTCGCCGCATCACAGTTGGCCGCCCGGGTGCTGCTCGCACGTGTCGGTCCGAAGCGGCTGATGGTCGGCGGGTTGACCACCTCCACGGTCGGATTGCTGCTGCTTACCCAGCTGTCGGCGACCAGCGGCTACGGCCTGATCCTGGCCGGGTTGCTGCTCTTCGGTACCGGCAACGGGCTCGCATTCGTGCCGCTGACCACGGCGGCGCTCGCGGGGGTCGACCCCAAGGACGCCGGTGCCGCGTCGGGGTTGGTCAACGTCATGCAGCAGGTCGGCGGTTCCCTGGGACTGTCGATCCTGGTGACCGTGTTCGGCACCGCTTCGCGGGCCGCGAAGCACCACATCGCGGCGGGCGGAAGCGTTCAGGCGCACACCTTCGTGTACGCCGCTGACCGTGCGTTCGCAGTGGCGGCCATGCTGGTGCTGATCGCGGTGGGCCTTGTCGCGAGCATGCGATCGGGTCGTCCGCCCGCCGCACAGCCGCAGGAGGAGCTCGCACTCGAGCTCGAGCCGGCCGGTGTCTGATCGATAGCGAGTGAGACTAAGAGAGAGCCCCAGTCGATTCGACTGGGGCTCTCTCTTGCGTCAGTTTCGCGACCTATGTCGCGGATACCGGGACCGCTTTCAGCGTTCCTCGTCAGGGGCGGTCAGCGGGATCTCGTCGAGGTGGTCGGTTTGGTCGTGGAACTCCACGGCGACGTGCTTCAACGCTGCAGCGTGTTCGCGCGCGTGGTGGGCGCAGAAGAGGAGTTCGCTTCCGGACGGGAGCACGGCACGTAGGTAGGCGCGGGCACCACAGCGGTCGCATCTATCAGCGGCCGAAAGCGGCGTCTCGGCCAGTAGCGGAGTCAATTTCACGTCCCTCTCATCAGCTGTGTACTACCCATGCAACCACTAGCCCACCACAGAACTTCCCCCGGCGCCGGTAACTCGCCGTTAGTGGCGGGCTAATCACTGGGTCGAGACCTTAGTTCACCCCCACGATTCGGGCTGATAGGCGCGAATCGGGCTCGAACATCGCAATGCCTGGGCTTGGAGATTTGTGCTGCGTGTCACCCTAGGATTCGCGCGGCCGGAGTCGGCGGTTCACTATGAATGCCCGTTCACTATGAATGTCGGGTGTGCGGGCGAGGAGGTGAAGCCTGCCGGGGGGTGGACGTAAGGGGGAACGGGTGCGGACGAGATCGCGGGCAGTGATCGCGGTCGTCGCCGTGCTGGCGGCAACTGCCGCCGGCTGTTCTAGCCACCCCAGAACGTCCCGGATCGTCCCGTCTGGCTCGCAGGCCACACTGGCGAGCACGCAGCCCAACAGTTCGGCTGCCTCCGCTGGCCCGGCAAGCCCGGTGAATTCGGCACCGGTGCACCTGGCCAGTGGATCGCCGTCCACCGGGTCCGCTGCGCCCGCGTCGCCCTCCGCGTCGTCAACCCGGTCGCCAAGCCCGTCGGCGCCACCGCCGATCAGTGGCTCTGGTGTGCCGCCGCTCGGCGCGCACGCCGTCACGGTCGTGGCTGGGCTGGCCTGCCCGGATGCAGGTTCTGCGGGCCAGGCGACATCGCCGGCCCAGAAACCGCTCCCGGCGAGCTTGGCCATCACCGCTGTGGTGCGGTGCGAGACCGTCCAGCGCAGCTATCCGGGCTTGGGCAGTTGGTCAGTGCAGCTGGCCGAGGTCGCCGATTCTGGTCTTGGGCCATTCCTGGCCGACCTGCGGGCGCCCTCCGATGCCAGGCCGAGCGGCATCATGTGTCCGGACTTTCGGATCCTGGTGCCCTGGTTTGAGCTCGTCGACGCGGCAGGCAACGCGTTTAACGTGGCGATCCCGACCGATCAGTGCGGCGCACCCAAGACCGCCGCGATCACGGCGCTCCAGGGGTTGCGCTTCCGGGTGACCGACGCAGTGCGCATCGGCACTGCCAACTGACTCTCGCCCGGTAGCCTGCACAGGCACCCGCGAGAAAGCGCAGGATCCACCGCGTGACGGCTTTGACCCAACTGAACGGCCCCGCAGGAAGCAACAGCGCTGCCGGCTCGCTGCTCACCGGCGGGCAAGGCTCCGACTACACGGCACGGCACCTCCTGGTGCTCGAAGGCCTCGAGGCCGTTCGCAAGCGCCCCGGCATGTACATCGGCTCGACCGACAGCCGCGGGCTCATGCATTGCGTGTGGGAGATCATCGACAACTCCGTCGACGAGGCGCTGGTCGGTTACTGCACGAAGATCGACATCGTGTTGCGCGACGACGGCTCCGTCGAGGTGCGCGACGACGGCCGCGGGATCCCGGTCGACATCGAGCCCAAGACGAAGCTGTCCGGCGTCGAGGTAGTGATGACCAAGTTGCACGCGGGCGGTAAGTTCGGTGGTGGCTCGTACAACGCGACGGGTGGCTTGCACGGTGTTGGCGCGAGCGTTGTGAACGCGTTGTCGGTCCGGCTCGATATCGAGGTCGACCGCGACGGAGCCACTCACGCCATGAGCTTTCGTCGAGGCAAGCCTGGCATCTTCGACGGCGACGGCGGTGAAGCCAAGTTCACCGAACGGTCCGGCCTGACCAAGACCAAGCGGATCGCAAAGAAGATTACCGGTACCCGGACCCGGTTCTATCCCGACCGGCAGATCTTCACCAAGGATGCTGCCGTCGAGCTCACGCCGCTTCTCGAACGTGCTCGGCAGACTGCGTTCCTGGTTCCGAGCCTGACAATCTCCGTGCGCGACGAACGCAGTGCGAAGGGCAATGAGCCCAGCGACCAGTCGTTCCGTTACGTGGGTGGGCTGCGCGACTTCGTCGATTTCCTGGCGCCTGATACGGCTATCACCGACACGTTGCGGCTGACCGGTTCAGGATCATTCGACGAGACCGTGCCGATGCTCGATGCCGCAGGGCACATGACGGCTACCGACGTCCAGCGCGACCTCGACGTCGATGTGGCGCTGCGGTGGGGGGTCGGCTACGAGACAGTCGCGAAGTCGTTCGTGAACATCATTGCGACGCCCAAGGGCGGCACGCACGTTGCGGGTTTCGAACGCGCGCTGCGTCAAGGTCATGAACGAGCAGTTGCGGGCCACCAAGTTGCTCAAGGTCAACGATGACCCCGCCATCAAGGAAGACATTCTCGAAGGGCTCACGGCGGTCGTGACCGTGCGAGTGGCCGAGCCGCAGTTCGAGGGTCAGACGAAGGAAGTGCTCGGCACGCCGGCGGCGTCCAAGATCGTCGCTGATGTTGTCGGCCGCGAACTCAAGGCGTTCCTCGTCAGCACGAAGCGTGGGGACAAGCAGTACGCGCGCGCCTTGCTCGAGAAGGTCGCGGCCGCGTCGAAGACCCGGCTTGCCGCCCGCGCCACCAAAGAGGCGCAGCGTCGCAAGAACGCCCTCGAATCGTCGTCCCTGCCGGCGAAGCTGGCCGATTGCCGTAGCGAGGATGTCGATCGCACCGAGCTGTTCATCGTCGAGGGTGACTCTGCTCTCGGTACCGCCAAGCTCGCGCGCAAGAGCGAGTTCCAGGCATTGCTTCCGATCCGGGGCAAGATCCTGAACGTCCAGCGGGCCGCTGTTGGCGACATGTTGAGTAACGCCGAGTGCGCTTCGATCATCCAGGTCATCGGCGCCGGCTCCGGCCGCACGTTCGATCTCGATGCCGCTCGCTACGGCAAGGTGATCGTGATGACCGACGCCGATGTCGACGGCGCGCACATCCGCTGCCTGTTGCTGACGTTGTTCTACCGTTACATGCGGCCGCTGCTCGAGGCGGGCCGGGTCTTCGCGGCTGTTCCTCCGTTGCACCGCATCGAGGTCGTCGGCGTCAAGGAGCCGGTCTACACCTACAGCGATGCCGAAATGCGTCGCCTGCTGCTCGACCTGGAGAAGAAGGGCAAGAAGTACAAGAACCCACAGCGATACAAGGGCCTTGGTGAGATGGACGCCGATCAGCTGGCGGAGACGACCATGGAACCCGGGCGGCGGGTGCTGCGGCGGATCCGGCTGCAGGATGCCGAGGGCGCCGACAACGTCTTCGAGCTACTGATGGGAAACGACGTCGCGCCGCGCAAGGAGTTCATCGTGGACTCCGCCGCGCTGCTCGATCGGGCCCGGATCGATACCTGAGGCACCCGCTGGCGTCCGCGGAGACGCCGGCCACCACCCCCGTGTGCGGCCGGCGTTCTGCGGCATCACGGCTTAGACGCAGCTCGCCGCGTCTTGGTTCGCCGCCGGTCGAGGTTCGGTTCAGTCACGGCAGCCCCAGACGCTGACCTAGCGCGGGCAGTGAGTCGGGGGTCCTGGCAGTTCACGCGAGGTGGCCGCCGATGAAGCTGAGCTGGGCCGCTGCGACCGATCGCCAGTAGCCGCCCGTGTGGCAGCCCTTGGAGATGTCGCCGGCGGGGGGCGGCGACAGCGTTTGCTCGATAGCGTCTTGTTTCGCCGGTGAACGCGTCGGTTGCTCCGCACGCGACATAGAGCGGGGTCTTGCCGACGTCCGGGTGGCTCGCGAGATCGCCATACTGCGCGAAGTCCGCCTGCGCTGTCGAACGCGCCGCTCGCACTGGCGTGATACGACGCGAAGAGCGCAGGGCTGCTGGCAGCGGCCGCGACCACGGTGGTGCGGACGGGCGCTTCAGCGCCGAAGAGGGTGCCTCGATTGGCTTCGCGGGCGAAGAGCAGGGCGCCGTAGCCACCCATCGACCAGCCCAGCACGCCGATCGCGTCGATCCGCAACCCCAGCCGGCCCAGCATGGGAACGAACTCCTGGGTGAGCATTCGCAGCGGGTTGTCGCCGTCGCTGCGTGGGTGCCAGTAACTGTTTCCACCATCGACCGCAGCAAGTGCAAACGGTGTACCGCCGGTGCGCGTGTACGCCGCGAGGAACTGGTGCAGCTTCAGCTGAGCGAAACCGCTGGAGTGGTCTTCGCCGCGGCCGTGCAGAACCAGCGCGACCGGCAAGCCCGCAGCGGCATGACCGGGCGGCAGGGCGAGTGACCAGCCGACGTCACGACCACGCGCGGACGACGTGAACTGCCCGCTGGTGATGGCGCCGATCGGACCCGCGGTCGGAACCGCATCGACGTCACAGGCACCGGCGAGCGCGGCAAGGCGGGTGCGACCCGGCAACACGCCGTCCTCGATCGCGACGACCGAGCCGCCAGCCGCGAGCACCACGCTGCCGAGCGCACCGAGCAGGAAGGTTCGGCGCGACACCATCGGCGGCTCCCGTTCGTCAGGCGGCTGCGATTGTCGATGAGATGACGTGTGAGCAGGTGATTTGGATGGCAGACGCGCGTGTACGGCACACTGGCGACCATGGCTCGCGGCGACCGACTCGAGGGACTCGGCGACGGGACGCGTGCGATCCATGCCGGCATGCCAGCGAGCGATGACGGGACGCCGCTGGTCACCAGTCCCGTCTTCGCTTCGACCTACCACCTGACGCGGCGAACCGCGTGGTCCCTATCAATACGGCCGGCTCACGAATCCGACATGGAGCGCGTGGGAAACCGCACTCGGCGAACTCGAAGCCGGCGAGGTGGTGTCGTTCGCGTCGGGCATCGCGGCGGTTTCGGCCGTGCTGCTGTCGTCGCTTCGCCCGGGCGACGTCCTGGTCATGGCCGATGACTGCTACTACGCCACCCGTCGGCTCGCCAGCGGCGTCCTCGCCGAGATCGGTGTCGAGGTTCGCCTCGTCCCCGCGGCAGACGTGGGCACGCATCTCGTCCGGCGCCAAGCTGGTGTGGCTAGAGAGCCCGAGCAATCCGAAGCTCGACGTCACCGACATTGCGGCACTGAGTGCGGCCGCGCACGCCGCCGGTGCGTCTGTCGCCGTCGACAACACCACCTCGACCGCATTGGGCCAACAGCCACTCGTTCTCGGCGCGGACTACTCGGTGGCGAGCGACACGAAGGCGTTGACCGGGCACAGCGACCTGGTTCTTGGCCACGTTGCGTGCCGCGACGCAGGTCGCGCGGACGCGATCCGTACTTGGCGCTCGAGCACCGGCGCAGTCCCCGGGGTCTTCGAGGCGTGGCTGGCCCACCGCTCGCTGATGACCCTCGACCTGCGAATGGCGCGACAAGCGGCGAACGCACTCGCGCTCGCGCAGGCGTTGGCGGGCCACCGTGCCGTCGCTTCGGTGCGCTACCCGTGGCTGCCCGGCGACCCGTCCTACGACGTCGCGGTTGCTCAGATGCGGCGTCCGGGCGGGCTCGTGTCGTTCACGCTGGCCGACGAATCTGTCGCGGAGCGCTTCCTTGCGGCGCTGCGGATCGTCGCCGTCGCGACGAGCTTCGGGGGGTTGCACAGCACGGCGGAACGCCGCGCGCGGTGGGGGGGCGACGACGTGCCGGGCGGATTCATCAGGTTCAGTTGTGGCGGCGAGGACACCCCCGACCTGGTGGCCGACGTGGCCCAAGCGCTTGACGTTGCGAGCGCGCGTTAGGACGTCGTGAGTCCCTGAGGCGCGCTCGGGAACCGTGGTCAGACGCTGTCAGCGATGACGATCGTGCGCGCGGCGATCGCGGCGCCGCGTGCGCCGGCCATGTCGAGATCGGGCACCGACGGCAAAGTGCGCAACGTCGATCTGCTCGCCGCGCAGCGCGGTGTTCGCGCGCACCCGCGCAAGGAACCACTCACGGAACTCAGGATTCGTCTCGACCACCCCGCCGCCGACGAAGTAGCCGTCCGGATCGGTGAAGTTGCTCGCGATGGTGAACAACCTGCCGATGGCCATGGCCTGTTGCTGGAAGATTTCCAGAGCGAGTGGATCGCCCTGCTCGGCGAGGCCGCGCACGTTCCTGGCCGCCGTGCGACGGTCGAGGCTCGGCAAGGGGATGGTCTGGGTACCTCGTCAACCAGAACGGCAGCAGGTTCTTCTCGATCGCTGACAACGATGCCACGCTCTCGCCGTCACCGGAGAAGCCACAGTTGCACGTCGGCATCGGTTGGCCGTCGACGAGCAGTCCTTCCATCGGGATGTGCACGTGCCCGAGCTCACCGGCCATGCCGGCGGCGCCCTTGACCACCTGGCCGCCTTCGACGACACCACCGCCCAGGCCGGTGCCGACGATCGCCGCGACCGAAGAGCGTTCTGGCGCGTCGGCACCGAAGTATTGGTAGTGGGCGTACAAGCGCCGCTGCGTTGCCGTCGTTGTTGTAGACGACAGGCACGCCCGACATGCGCCTCGAGCGCGCGACGAAAGTCGAAGCCGTGCCACCCGACCTCGGAGAAGTTGGTCGCGCCCTTCGAGGAGATGACGCCGTCCGCGCTGGCTGGCCCTGGGGTATCGAGTCCGATAGCTCGCACGCTCGATCGTGGCGTGCCGGTGAGATCGAGGATCGTCTCGAAGCTCGCGGCCAGGCTCACGACCGCGATCTGCGGACCCGTCGTTGACCCGGCTTGGATTCTCGACGAGCCGGTCGACAAGGAAGTCTCCGGAGTCGGTCAACACGGTCGCGTTGTTGGCCGTGCCACCGTTGTCGAGCCCAACGACAACCCACTGCGTTTTCCGAAGGTGAGGTGGTGCGGGCAGATCGGGCACGACACCTCCCCGTCGGTGCACGTCCGCTGGAGGCTACGGCCGTGCTGGCTTTGAGGATTCTAAGCCCGACTGCGCCGACCGGCAATTAGTTTCCGACAGCCAGCACTGGTGCCGGTAGCGGCGTGCCAGAGCCGTCGCGACGGCCGCCTGCGGCCGGCAGCTCGATGGGCACGCCTGAGCCAGCCGTCGCCTTCGCTGGGGCGGGTCCGGCCCAACCGAGGAGCAGGGTGTCTTCACCACGAAGGAAGCGGTGGCAACGTACGCCTCCGGTGGCCCGGCCCTTGGGTGGGTACTCGGAGTAGGCGGCCACCTTCGCGGTCCCCGCGTCGGTTCCTGGCAAGGCCGCCGATGAGCCCGCGATAGTGACGACCAGGGCGTCGGCGTCTCGTCGTACAGCACCGAAGAACACGACGTGCGCCCCGGTAGCGAGCCGGACGCCGGCCATTCCGCCCGCCGCCCGGCCCTGCGGCCGCACGCTCGCTGCGTCGAAACGCAGCAGCTGCGCGTCGGAGGTGATGAACACCAGATCGTCGTCGGCGTCGGCGAGTTCGACCGCACCGACCACGACGTCGCCGGCCTTCAGGCCGATCAGTTCGAACGCGTCCTTGTTCGACGGGTATTCGGGCAGTACGCGCTTCACCACGCCGGATGCGGTGCCGAGCGCGACACCAACGGACTCGGCGCTCAGCGTCGACAGCGCAACAACTTTCTCGTTCTTCTCCAGGTCGACGAACTCGCTGGCTGGAGCGCCGCCGGCCAACGTCGGCGGGCCTGCGGTGGGTGGCAGGGCCGGCAGCTCAAGCACAGAGAGGCGAATCATCCGACCGAACGAGGTGATGACTCCGACTTCCCCGCGCGCCGTCGACGGCACGCTCGAAGCGATCGCATCGTGTCGCGACCGTCCAGCGCTGACCGGCGCGGCTTCGCTTGATTGTGCGCGCGCGAGCAAGCCGGTGGCCGACAGCAGCACCACGCAAGGATCGTCGGTCACCTCGAGCGGAACCGCGGTCGCCGGCATGCCGGCGGACTCGAGGAGGACAGTGCGTCGCGGCGTCCCGAACTTCTTGCCGACGTCGGCGAGCTCGTCGGACACGACCGTTCGCAAGAGCTCGTCGGACTCCAGGATCGCGGTGAGTTCGGCGATCTCGCGGGTGAGTTGATCCCGCTCCTTCTCCAGCTCCAAGCGCGAGAACTTGGTGAGCCGGCGCAGTGGCAACTCGAGGATGTCGTTGGCCTGTATCTCGCTGAGGTCGAAGACTTCCATGAGTCGCGTGCGGGCCGCCGCGGTGTCGTCGCTGGTACGGATCACCGCGATCACCTCGTCGATATCGAGGATCGCAATCAGGCGGCCCAGGACGAGATGGATCTGCTCTTCGCGTCGGCGGCGTCGATAGATCGAACGTCGTCGCACGACGTCGAAGCGGTGATCGATGTAGACCTCGAGCAGTTCTTTCAACCCGAGCGTGAGTGGCTGGCCGTCGACGAGCGCGACGTTGTTCACGCCGAAGGTGTCCTCCATCGGCGTGAGCCGGTAGAGCTCGTCGAGGATCGCCTCGGCGTTGAAGCCGTTCTTGACCTCGATGACGAGCTGCAATCCGTGCTCGCGGTCGGTCAGATCGCGGATGTCGGCGATGCCCTGCAGCTTGCGCGAGTGCACGAGGTCCTTGATCTTCGCGATCACTTTCTCCGGGCCGACCCCGTACGGCAGCTCGGTGACGACGATGCCGCGCTTGCGCGGTCGAACGTCGGTGACCTTCGCGGTTGCTCTGATCCGGAACACGCCGCGGCCGGTCTCGTACGCCTCACGCACGCCGTCGAGGCCGACGATCTTGCCGCCGGTCGGCAGGTCGGGGCCTGGCACGTAGCGCATCAAGTCGTCGAGGCTGGCGTTCGGCTTGCTGATCAGGTGTCTGGCCGCTGCGATGACCTCGACCAGATTGTGCGGGGCCATGTTGGTCGCCATGCCAACCGCGATCCCGGCCGCGCCGTTGACGAGCAGGTTCGGGAACGCCGCCGGCAGCACCGACGGTTCTTCTTCTTGACCGTCGTAGTTCGGTCCGAACGCGACCACTTCCTCGCCCAGACCGTCGGTCATCAACTCGGCCGCACTCTCGAGGCGGCACTCCGTGTATCGGTAGGCCGCGGGCGGATCGTCGCCGCCGAGTGAGCCAAAGTTCCCGTGCCCGTCGACAAGCGGCACGCGCATCGAGAACGGCTGCGCCATGCGCACCAATGCGTCGTAAATAGCCGTGTCGCCGTGCGGGTGCAGCTTGCCCATGACGTCGCCGACGACGCGCGCGCACTTCACGTGCGGACGATCAGGCCGCAGCCCCATCGCGGCCATCTGAAACAGGATCCGCCGATGCACCGGCTTCAGGCCGTCGCGGGCGTCGGGAAGCGCCCGGCTGTAGATAACCGAGTAGGCGTATTCGAGGTAACTGCCGCGCATCTCCTCGGCGACATCGATGTCGACGATCTGTTCGGACGACGGGGGAGCGGGGCGGCGTGGATGCGGATTTGCGTGCCATGCCGGTCATTGTCTCGTGGCTGGTGATCAGGGCGTAGCGTGGCACGCATGGCTGACGCGCAAGACTCCGGCGGGCAGGGTTCTTCTGGCGCCAAGAGGCCCCGCAAGGCGGCCCAGCGGCCAGCTCACAAGGTCGCTCAACCAGCTGGACCGGCGGCTGCTCGAGTCGCGTTCCCCGGCATCAGTTCACGCGCCTACGAGCATCCGGCGGATCGTGCCGCATTGGTCACGCTTCGCGGGGTGCCCGGCTTCGACGTCCTGCTGAAAGGCATGTTCGGTTTCTTCAGCGAACGCCGCCTGCGCATGATGTACCTCGCGTCGGCCGTGCGGGTCGACGAGCGGCAGTTTCCCGCGATCCACGCGATCTACCAGGATGCCGCGCGGATCCTCGACATCACCAAGGTGCCCGAGCTCTATATCAACCAGGAGCCACGGGTCAACGCCTGGGCGCTGGGTCTCGACAACCCATTCATCGTCGTCAGCACGGGCACCATCGATCTGCTCGACGACGATGAGCTACGGGTCGTCCTAGGTCACGAACTCGGTCACGTGCTGTCGGGCCATGCGCTGTACTCGTCGGTGTTGTTCGCATTGATGCGAATCAGCGGAGTCGGCAACGCCATACCGCTGGGCGGCCTCGGACTTCGCGCGGTCGTTACTGCGCTGAAAGAGTGGTACCGCAAGGCGGAGCTCTCCTGTGATCGCGCGGGTCTGCTGGTGAGTCAAGACCCAGGTGCGGTGACTCGGGTCCACATGAAGATGGCCGGCGGTGCGCGTGTCCAAGACATGAACCTGCAGGCATTCCTTGCGCAGGCCGATGAGTACGAGTCGACCGGCGACGCGCGAGAGGGTGTCATCAGGATCCTGAACATTCTCAACTCCACGCACCCGTTCGCGGTGCTGCGCGCGCTGGAGATCAAGCGCTGGGTCGAGTCAGGAGATTACGAGCGCATCCTGGCGGGCAACTACCCCAACCGGGCCGATGATCCGCGCGCGTCCTTCGTCGACGAAGTGAAGGCGGCGGCCGCGTCGTACAAGCAGTCGTTCGATCGGTCGCCCGATCCGCTGATGAAGTTCCTGCGTGACGTCGGCGGCGGCACGGTGAATCTCGGCGGTTGGGTCGCTGAGCAGGTTCGCAAGATGGCCGGTGGGAACAATCACGACGATGATGAACATCACGACGACCATGACGCGCGGGTCTGATGGCTAACATCTTCGGACTCGACATCGGCGGCTCGGGCATCAAGGGTGCGCCGGTCGATCTGGCCCGCGGCGAGTTGGTGGGCGAGCGGGTCCGGCTGGTGACACCCGTGGGCGCGAAAGTGGACGAGATCGCCAAGACGGCCGGTGAGGTCGTCGCGAGCTTCGGCTATGCGGGCCTCGCAGGCGCGGCGTTTCCCGCCGTCATCGTCGATGGGCACGCGCGCAATGCGAGCAATATCGATGCCGGCTGGATCGGCACCGACGTGGCGGGCACGCTCTCGCACGCGACCGGCTGTGACGTGCGGGTTCTCAATGACGCGGACGCCGCCGGCCTTGCGGAGATGAGGTACGGAGCAGGCCGCGGCGTCGGCGGCACCGTGGCGTTGCTGACGCTCGGCACCGGTATTGGCACCGCGCTCTTCCTCGACGGCGAGCTGGTGCCGAACACTGAGCTCGGGCATCTGGAGATCGATGGCCAGGACGCCGAGCTGAAGACTGCGGAGTCGGCCAGGGAGCGCGAAGCCTTGAGCTGGGAGCACTGGGCGAGGCGGTTGTCGAAGTATCTGCGCCATTTCGAAGCGCTGCTGTGGCCGGACCTTCTTATCCTCGGCGGTGGCGTGAGCAGGAAAGCCGACAAATTCGTTCCGCTCCTCGAGGGCGTGCGCACCAAGATTGTCGTTGCGGAGCTGCAAAACGGCGCCGGCATCATCGGGGCGGCCCTCTGGGCGTCCCAAAGAACAGACGGGGCGTCGCAGGCAACAGGCGGGTAGCCGCCATCGCAGCCCGCGATAGTGGAGGATGGAGCCCATGCCCGACCCCAGCAACGCCCAGACCACCACCGAGCCTGATCAGTCAGAGCTGTGGGCGGACGTCGACCGCAGCGGCTACTACCCCGAGCTCATGGCCGATTCGCTGCGCGGCACGCTCGGCACCGAGCTGGCGTTGGCTCACGTCGTCCACCAGGAAACGACGCTCGACGACGCGATGGGCATCCGCCGGCATGTCACGGTGCTCGCGACGACGCCAACGCGGCTGATCGTCTGTCACACCGACGAGCATCCGGCGAGCGAACTCACGCCTTACCCGCACGCGACCACCACGACCGAGGTCGTGCCGTTGTCACGCATCGCGTCGGTCGCTCTGACGACGATGGTCGCGAATCCGGCCGAATATCACCCTGGCGCGTCCTACCGCGAAGCCACTCTGGTCGTGGGTTGGGGTGCGATCAGTCACCTCGACCTCGAGCCGGCGACGTGCGGCGACGAGACGTGCGAAGCCGACCACGGCTACTCGGGCACGCTCACCGCAGACGATCTGTCGTTGCGGGTCAGCCAGGACGGCGATGGCGCTCCGGTGGTTACCCAGGCGATCAAGTTCGCCACCGTTTTGTCCGAGGCGGCTGCGCGGGCGCGGGCCTGAGCGGTGACTTCGGTTCATCCGGGTACGGTGTCGATCCCGCGGTACGGCTCCGCATCCCTCGCCGATCTGGTGCCATCGGTGCTGGCGTCGCTTGGCACTCCCACGTTTACCGGTGTGCTGTCGCTACCGCCGGCGATGGCGGCGTGCGTCCTGCTCATCGACGGTCTTGGTGCCGAACTGCTCCGGGCGCACGCAACTGACGCGCCTGTGCTGCACGCGGCGCTCACTGGCGCCGCCGGACGTGATCTGACGGCGGGGTTCCCGTCGACGACCGCCGTCAGCATCGGCTCGATCGGTACCGGCCTGCCGCCTGGGGCGCACGGCATTCTCGGTTACCAGGTCGCAATTCCCGGCACCACGAGGTTGATGAACTCGTTGCGCTGGGACGACGAGATCGATCCGCTGAGTTGGCAACCGCTGCCCACCGCGTTCGAGCGGGCTGCCGCCGCCGGCACGACCGTGGTCGAAGTAGCCAAACGGGAATTCGAGGGCGGCGGCCTGGATCGGGCTGTCCTGCGCGCACCGTCCTTTGTCGGCTCCGACACATTCGGAGAGATCGCGGCCGGTGCGCTGGCGCAGCTGGAGTTGGCAGTCAAATCGCGGCGTCCAGGTTTGGTCTATGCCTATGTGTCCGACCTCGACTGGACCGGTCACGGTCACGGCGTCGGGTCACTCGCTTGGCGGCTGCAGCTGCAGCTCATCGATCGGTTGGTCGAGCAGATCGTCGACCGGCTACCCGCGGGCAGCCGGCTGTATGTGACGGCCGATCACGGCATGGTCGATGTTCCACCCACCTGTCGCGTCGATGTGCACACCGAGCCGGCCCTGCTCGAAGGCGTGCAAGTGATGGGCGGTGAAGCTCGCGCCCGCTACCTCTACTTGCGTGAGGGTGCCCTCGACGATGTGCTCGCGGCATGGCGTGCACGCCTGGGCGACGATGCAGTGGTGTGCACGCGCGATGAGGCGATTGACGCCGGCTGGTTCGGCCCGGTCACCGATCGCTATCGGGCGAGGATCGGTGACGTTGTGATCGCGGCGCTTGCTGACATCGCCGTCATCGATTCAGGACGGCATCCGCACGAGGCACGGTTGCTCGGGCATCACGGATCGGTAACCGCGGCAGAGCAGCTCGTGCCGCTTGTGACGTTCGGCAGCGGGTGATGACATTGCGCTCCGAACTGCTCGTCGATGTGGGCACCTTGGCGGCAGAACTTGCTGGCGCTCAGCCGCCGGTGCTCATCGACGTCCGATGGAGTCTGGCCGGGCCGCCGGGGATCGAGGCCTACCACGCCGGCCATCTTCCGGGCGCTCGCTTTGCCGATCTCGACACCGAATTAGCCGGACGCCGAGGGGCTGGCGGCCGTCATCCGCTGCCCGAAGCGGTCGACTTCGAGGGCCTCATGCGACGACTTGGGGTGCGCAACGACAGTGCGGTTGTCGTGTACGACGCTGCCGACGGCGTGCCGGCCGCGCGGGCGTGGTGGGACATCCGCTACTTCGGGCATGACGACGTCCGGGTGCTCGATGGCGGATACGCGGCATGGGTTGCTGCGGGGCTGCAGGTAACCCCCGACGTGCCCGCGGTCGAGCCCGGCGATTTCGAGGCCAGCGCAGGCGGTCTGCCGTTGCTCGACGCTGACTCGGCAGCCCGGCTGGCGGCCAACGGGGTGCTGATCGACGTCCGGGTTGGAGAACGCTTTCGGGGTGAGATGGAACCCGTCGATCCGATCGCCGGGCACATCCCCGGCGCGGTCAACTTGCCGACGGGCGGCAATGTCGGCCCGGACGGTAAGTTTCTCGATACCGAGACACTCGCAGAGCGCTTCGATGCGCTACGCCTCGGCGATGGGGTCGAGGTCGGTGCCTACTGCGGCAGTGGCGTCAACGCGGCACACACGGCGTTCGCGATGACCATCGCAGGCTTGCCGACGCCTGCTTTGTATGTCGGTTCGTGGTCGAACTGGATTGCCGACGGAAGTCGCCCGATCGCCACCGGTGCTGGCTGAGGCTACGCAGCGCCGAAGCAGACGAACCCATCGGCGGGCACCCGCTCTTGCGCTGCCGCTAGTGCGTGAGCCGGCGTCGCGCCCGCGCTGAGCTCGCGATGCAGTTCGACCATCAGTGCCATCGTGTCAGTCGTCGGCCACGGGGACTACCGAAGCGATCAACGTGCTGGTACCTAAGGAAAATACCGCCCCGGCTAGGCCCATAAGTTCGTCGCCCGCATGCACTGCTGACAGTCCCGAGTCGCAGGCCGAAAGCACTAGCTGCCGCGGACCACGACGCACCCGTTCGAGGTCGTAGACCGTCAGCGGTCCGTCGGCAAGGTCGATCGCGGAGAACTGCGGGTTGTCGGCCCGGAACCGTCCGTGCGCCGCGATGTGCACGAGCTGCGCGCCGTCCATCATCTGCCGGACGACATCAGCGGTCGCAGCAGGCCCGTTCAACACGTGCGGCGAGGTGTAGAGCGCTGATACTGCTGCGACCTCAGGTTCGGCGTGTTCGAGATTTGGCCCCGCGACAAGCACGACGCGGGGGTCGGTGCGCTTTCGGGTCGTTCGCACGCATCGCGGCGAACCACGTCGTCGCCGACGGTGCTACCGAAACTGGTCGGCCGCGCAGTGACGGCAGGGTCGGCCACGGCAACGCGTGCAATCTACCCGTCGGCACGAGCACGAGTTCGCGGTCGCCGATCACGTCGAGCACGGGTCGTATCAGCAATGCATCGAGCGATTCGGCGGCGTGCGTGAGGCCGGTGCGCGCCGCAGCCAACGACGTCGCGGACCCGTGGCGCCGGGCTAGCCGATGTAACGAGAAGCGCAACGACTCGAGCTCGCGCATCGCGTCGGGATACGACCCCAGCGTGAACAGGATCGGCAAACCGTCGACCAATGTGACTGCGAGCATCGCGTCGTCGACGCGCAGGATCTCGACCAACGCTCGTCCGCCGACCGCAGCTCGCAACTCGTCGACATCGAACTCTCGGACCGGAGACCGCGTGCCGCGCGCGTGCCGCGAACGGTGTCGGACGGCCTCTTCCAGGCGCAACTGCTCTGCGCGAAGTGCGCGCGAGTCTGCACCGTCGGCCGTTGTCTGTGCCAGCTCGGCGGTAACCCGACGCAGGTCGGCCAGCTCACCCGCAAGCCGTGCATCCGAGGGCGGTCGCACCGGTCGGCGCCGCAGCGTGCCGGCCCGGAAGCGCTCGATCCATTCAAGGACGGCGACCGGCTTGCCCGACTCGACTGCCAACCGCACGCCCTGCTCGGCCAGATCGGCGCCAAGCCCGGTCGCGTGCACCCGCAGGTCGGTCGCACCAAGGGACGCCGCATGGTCGTCGACGACACGCAGGCCGGCCTTCAGCGCCGTGGTCGCGCCGCGGGTGTCACGCGATGCCAGCCGCAGCATGGCCTCTGCGTACCAAGCTGCAGCGCGCAGGTCGGCGGGTCCGCGTCGTCGTGCTTGTGCGGCCTGTGCAAGGTCCGCGCGAGCGGCGGGGAGCCGGCCGGCCTCGAGCTCGATGCGCCCAGCGACAACGAGGCAATGCAGCGCCGCGACCTGCCACCCCGCCGTCCACAATTTCGCGTATGCATCTCGAGCGGCTCGCGACAACGCAGTTGTTCGTTCGCCGCTGGCCCAACGTGCCCGGATGACGATTTGCTGTGCGAGCAATGCCCAGTTGGTCCGACGCTGCGAACGGAACTCGGCTGAGTGCACGTCCCGCCGATGCTCGCGCGAGCTCAGCTTCGCCTTCCATCAGCGCGGCCTGAGCGAGCAGGAGGTGCCACTCGGCGAGATCGACGGCGAACCCGGCGCGTTCGACATCGTCGACCCGTCGCTCCAGCGACTCGCGTGCCTCTCCGGGCATGCCGGCGATGAGCAGGGCTTCGGCGCGGTCGTGCGTGGCGACGAGTCCGGGAGCCTTGTCAGCTCCCTCGAGCGCCGTGGCAAACAGCCGCAGTGCGGCCGGGATGTCGCCGCCCCGGACCTTGAGAAACCCGAGGTTCTCCGACATCGCAGCGACCCGTTCGTGCAGACCGTGTGTGCGCGCCAGTTCGATGCCGCTGCGGAGATCGCGCTCGGCTGCGGGCAGACGTCCCTGATAGGCGAGCAGATTGCTGCGGTTGATGAAGAGCAGGCACTGGAAGTGGACGTCGTTCGCCGCCCGTAGCAGCGGGAGTGCGCGGGCAAAACTCGACATCGCCTCCTCGGATCGGCCGGCCCGGGCGAGAATCGAGGGCGCGTTGGGCGAGCAAGGGACCGGCATCCCTGCCTTTCAGGACTTCCGCGGCCCGATCGCACTCGGCGAGCGCGGCCGGTGTCCGACCGGTGTCGGCGAGCAACGCTGCGTAGGTCATCCGCGCCTCGGCGAGGCACCGGCCCAGGTGGTGCCGCTCACCGATGCGGATGGCGTCGCGGAGGATCTTGATCGACTCGGTCGGTCCTGCTGTCTGTCGCACGGACAGAGCCAGCGCGCGCATCGCCATGACCCGCGCAGTCGGATCGGACTCCGACTCTTCGATGAGTCGGCGGGCGACCGTCTCCGCGAGAGCGGGTGCGACCGACACCTGGCTGTACACCGCTTCGGCCCGCTGCTGCAGCTGGCGTCAGTTCCGGGGCTGTGGTGGCCGACATGCTCCGCAGCGTGTCAGATCGAGATCCAGCTCGTCACGATCGGCTGCACTGCTCCAGTGCGAAGCACGACGAGGCTCACGCTTGCCGGCCGGGATGCCGTCGACCGCGAACCGACCGAGGTCGTCGGCTGCGACCTCTGTGGTCCCGCCGGCCCAGCGCACGGTGACCTGTGCGGGTCCGATCGGCACCAGCTGCCCGGAAAGGCGGCGGGTCGGACCGCTTTCGGCGACCTCGACTTCGACTTCGACACCGGGGCCTTCAAAGGTCAACAGCCTCGGAGCGGACGACGACCGCACACCGGCTCCCGCCATGGCGGAGTCGGCGGTGAGTTCGGCCAGTTCGGCGTCGATCGTGCGCCAGGTGTACGCGGCGCGAGCCGCCTCGACAACCGCGGGCGGTACCGGGTCGGCGCGCTCGATCACGCTACGGAGTGTGGCGAATGTCGGGTCGGTGCTCGGCTGCGCCATCACGCGCCTCCTTCCCGCGTTCGGTGTCCGGTATCGACGTGGTGGGCTTGCAGACGCTTCTTGAGGTGGTCGAGACAGCGTGCCCGGGTTGGGCCGATGCTGCCGATCGGCATCCCCAAGGCTGCTGACACCTCGTCGTAGCTGGGTGGTGGCGTAGCTGGCGAGTGCCCGCAGCAGGACCTGGCAGCGTTGTGGGATCTCGCCCAGAGACAACCAGACGAGCCGATCCTGCTCGTCATGGAGAACGACGGCCTCGGGCGTCGGCTCGCCGGACTCGATGTCGATGTCGGCATCGAAGGCGACGACCTCGCGGCCACTCTTGCGCAGCGTGCGCAGGCATTCGTGACGAGCGGTCGTAGCCAGCCAGCCACCGAGGTGCTCGGGTTCGCGCAGCTTCGCCGAGGTGCTCGACGAGCCGCAGCCAGGTCGTCTGGCTGACGTCTGCCGCATCGGCCATCGAGAGGGCGAACCCGCGGGCGACCGCCCACACCAGACCTGAGTAGCGGCTGACGATCTCGTCCCATGCGGAGCTATTGCCCGCCGCGGCCTGCTCCAGGAAGCTCGCTGGTGCTGAGCTCGAGCACGGCAGGGCCCTCCCGATGGGTCGGTTCGGCCCGCGGGTCGCGGGTTGCACAGGATCATGACGATATCGCTCATGGGTCGACCAGAACGCCGAGATCGGGCATAGAGGGGTGATCGGTCGGGTCGAGCAGCTCGGCGGCCGCGGCTGCCGCCGGAACGCCACGGGCCTGCGGCGCGGGCCGCGATCGCTGCCGCAACCCTGGGTGCGGCGAACGAGGTGCCGCTCCATGTCGCGTAGCCGGTGAAGTCTTCAGGGGCGGGAGAGCTGCCGACCGGGCCGTCGAAGTTGAAGAAGCTGCTGACGACGTCCTCGCCGATGGTGCAGGCATCGACCCACCAGCCGTAGTTGGAGAACTCCGCGCGGTCGAGGCCCTTCGCGTCGAGCGATGCGACGGCGACCACCCGCTTCATGGCCGCAGGCCAGAACGGACGGTCGCTGCTGAAGTTGCCCGCGCATGCGACGACAACGGTCTCGTGACCGAAGGAGTTCAGCCCGTGCTCGAGGACCGGCGACGGCTTGTCATCGTGGGTGTAGCAACCGAGCGACAAGCTGATGACGTCGACAGGTGCGTGGTGTTGGTGTGCGTGTGCGCGCAGCCGCGACAGGCCGCGCAGCAGTCGAAGTTCGTCGGTGACCCCGTCGCCCGCGATGATCTTGCCGATCATGAGGCTCGCCGCAGGAGCGTGTTTCGCGACGACGCCGGCGATGAAGGTGCCGTGGCCGGCGACCGAGTCGAGCCGAAGGTCGTGGTCGGCGTCGGGAACCTCCTGCACCTCCGGGCCACACGAGCTGTACCAGCTCTGGCCGGTGAACCACGGGTGTGGGGAGATGCCGGTGTCGAGGATCGCGACAGTGACGGGGCGATTCGGGGTCGCGGACGGGAAGTGTGGGGCTGCGATGGCGTCGGCCGGCACCGGCTCGTCGGCCGGCCCTGGCAGCCAGTTCGGAGCTGCCGTCAGGACGTGGTTCGGGCCGGCGTTCAGCGTGCGGTGAGCCGCGGCGCCGGAAAGGCTGGCCGCGAGATCGCACACGTCGACCCCGGGGCGCAGGTGCAGGATGACGACTCCGGACTCTTCGTCGGCCTCGCGAGTGTCGAGCCAGCGGCCGATCCGCTCCTCGACAGCGCTCGCGTCGCGGGCCGAAACCAGCAGCTGGTTGCGCCGGATGAGGGTGCCTTGGCCCGAACTGCCTGGCACGTGCTCGACCGTGGGGTGCCGATCGAGCAGGCGAGACATCGCGTCGTTGCGTTCCAGGTGCATGACTACTTCCTCGGCGACGTTGGTGAGCCGGCGCTCGGAGATCCGGCGGGGGATTTCGTGATGATCGCACGCAGCGCCATCGGGGTGGTCGCGAAAGTCGAAGTCGTCATGGGAGCCGTCGGGCCGCGATCACGCGCTGCCGCCGCCGGGCGAGGGTGCGGTGAACGAGCAGGATCCGCTCGCGGCTACGCGCGCGGTGGACGTTCGCGTCGGCCTCGTCTGGCACGGCGCGGGCTCGCCCGCCGATGAGGGCGACCATGAGCTTGTCGGCAGTCAGCATGTCGGTCACGCGCTCTCCTGGCTCGTCCGCTGCGCTTGGCTTCAGCCGACGGACCTGTCGGCTTCGACAAAGAAGAGCGGGCCAGGGCTCGCCTGATACACCCACGGGCGATTTGTGGGTATCGAGAGAGCTGTGGGCGAATTCGGGTCGTCGTAGTACCGATGAGATTCGGCCGTCGCCGTCGTCTACCCCTCGTTGCTACGGTACGAACCAGGGGCGTCGAAGGGAGTCGCGGTGAGCGGGGTTCGGGTGCTTGTCGGGACGCGCAAGGGCGCGTTTGTGCTGACGTCGGACGAGGGTCGCGAGAAATGGGACGTCAGCGGTCCGCATTTCGCCGGCTGGGAGATCTATCACGTCAATGGGTCGCCAGTTGATCCCGCACGGCTGTACGCCTCGCAGACCAGCGGGTGGTTCGGCCAGGTGATCCAGCGCTCGGACGACGGCGGCACGACGTGGACGCCGGTGGGTAACCAGTTCGGGTACGACGGCACCGTCGGCATGCACCAGTGGTACGACGGCACCCAGCGGCCGTGGGAGTTCACCCGGGTCTGGCACCTCGAACCGTCACTGACCGACCCCGACACGGTCTACGCCGGCATCCAGGACGCCGCGCTGTTCAGGTCGGTCGACGCCGGTCAGACCTGGCAGGAACTCGACGGGCTACGCCACCACGAGTCGGGCCCAGCCTGGCAGCCAGGTGCTGGCGGCATGTGCCTGCACACGATCGTGCTGGATCCGACCACGCCTGACCGCATCTTCACCGCAATCTCGGCCGCCGGGGTCTTTCGCAGCGACGATGCGGGCACGTCATGGCGGCCGATCAACCGAGGCCTGCACTCCCAAGGAATTCCTGATGGTGACGCCGAGGTCGGGCACTGCGTGCACAGCCTCGCGATGCACCCGTCGCGCCCCAACGTGCTGTTCATGCAAAAGCACTGGGATGTCATGCGCAGCGACGACGCGGGCGAGACATGGCGGGAGATCAGCGGAGATCTGCCGACCGACTTCGGGTTCGCGATCGATGTGCACGCGCACGAACCTGACACGGTCTTCGTCGTGCCGATTACGAGTGACTCCCTCCACTATCCGCTCGACGGTCAGTTGCGGGTCTACCGCAGTCGGACCGGTGGCGACGAATGGGAGCCGCTCACGAAGGGCCTCCCGCAATCGGATTGCTACGTCAATGTGCTGCGCGATGCGATGGCCGTCGACTCGCTCGATTCGTGCGGTGTGTACTTCGGCACCACGGGTGGTCAGGTCTACGCGTCGTCCGATGCGGGCGAGAGCTGGGCGCCGATTGTTCGCGATCTGCCGGCCGTACTGTCCGTCGAGGTGCAGACACTGCCGTGAGTGCCGCTGTCCGCGTCGTCCTGCCCGCGCATCTGCGAACGCTCGCGAAGCTCAGCGGTGATGTGCACCTTGACATCGATGACGACGTCACGATCTGCGCGGTGCTCGATGCGCTCGAAAGCTCGTATCCGATGTTGCGCGGAACGATCCGCGATCAGGTAACAGGGCAGCGCCGAGCGTTCGTCCGGTTCTTCGCGTGTGAGCAAGATCTGTCACACGAATCGCTGGACGCCGGGTTGCCCGCAGCGGTTGTGACCGGAGCGGAGCCGCTCCTCATCGTCGGAGCAATGGCCGGCGGCTAAGGCAGATCCGCACTGGCGTGGGCCACTACGGCAACCGGTGGGATTTTTGGCAGCACAGGTTGCCCCCGGGCATCACCGAGATGATCCTCGTACGCGGCGTCATAGGAAGGCCACCGGCTCCTGTCGCGCCCGGGCGGTGGCGCGCTATCCCAGGACCTGATTGCAGCGAGGAACGACGTAGCTACCACTCGCCGTCGCTGCCTGGTCAACTCGCCGCACCTTGGTTGATCCAGATCGAAGCGTGGGCGGGCTCAACGGCTCGGCCGACGACGTCAAGCAGGTCCGTTCGTACCGCGTCGAGGTCGACGGCTTCTCGCAGTCGCGCGGAGAACGCGGCGATGGTGGCGTCGGCGTCGTAGCGCGCGCGGTTGAACCGTCTATCGACCAGGCGCTGTACGCGGGTGCGTATCGGGTTGAATAGTACTGCGGCGGCCAGCGTCGACGCGGTGACCGCGACCGGCGACGAGAAGGACAGCACGTCGGTGGTCAGTACCACAATGCCGACGTAGACGCCGATGAGGAGTCCGGTGACGACTGCATATGAGAGGGTGCGGCTAATCAATCGGTCGATGTCGTACAGCCGATATTTGAGGATCGCTACGCCGATGCTCAGGGGCAGGCAGGCGAGGGCGATCGGGGCGAGCGCGTTGAGCAGCCGCCAGGTTGGAGAAGATGTGCTCGCGTTCGGCGTTAGGAGTGGAACGGCGCCGATCACGAACATGCGGCGCCGGCCATAGCCCATTTGAGCTGGAGACGTCGTTCGCCCGTGGAGTTGCGATAGGCCACGACCTGGCGCGCGATCGCCACAATCGAGCTGACCGCGAGCACCGGAAAGTAGACGTTTTGCAGGACTCCCCACCATGCCCAGTCACCGGCCGGGTGGTTGATGCTGGTCAGGTTGCCGGTGGCGTCGATCACAATCTTGTGCAGCAGGATCGTGTCCGTCGCGATCCCGTACGCACCGAACATCCACACCGCGGACAGCGCCAGGAATGCCACCACCGATCTGCGCCACCACATTGACGGCAGCGTCGCGTCCGGGAAAAGCAGGATCGCCAGCCCGAGCAATATGACCGCTGGCGCCCATGACGGCTGGAGTTGGACGGCGAGTGGTCCGAGTGGCAAACGGCCGGGGTGGATGCGGTAGTCGATGGCCGTGTACGCCGACATATCGGTGTTCAGCACCAGGCCGACGGGGATGCCGAGCAGGATCCATCCCATCACGTTGCGGGGTTGGCGCACCGTGACTACAACACCGACGCCGCCGAACGCCGCGTAGGCGACCAGGGCACCTACGTCGCTAGCCGTGCTCGACTGGTGAGCCGCCCTATCCAGCGGCACGCTCGCTACCACGAGCGCGATGAGCACCAAGCCGCCAGCCCAGGCAAGCGCGCGCTTCATCATCGCCGCATCCTTCGTGGCCAAGCCAGTCTGTCCGAGGTGCTCGCTCTGCAGGCTAGGGGCTTGACGTTCCGACATCGTTACGGATCGCGGATCCGCCGGCTAAATCGGACCCGGTGACCGACCGTACTCAAGTCGGCAGAAGAGTAAGTTGCCGCTCGGCGGGATCCGCAAGATCGTCCATCTTCTGCGGACTTTCTGCGGACTCGTGGGGGTCACGAAACAACCGCAGGTAGAGGTCTAGGAGCCGTCCTTCGGCTTCATCCCGAACATGATGTCGTCCCACTTTGGCACCGCGGCTCGCCGCACGGCGCGCCCCGTCGCCGGTCGTCGCGGAGCGCCCGTCGCGGGCTCGTCGGCCGGACCCTCGGGCGCGCTGGCGTCGTCCGCTGGATTCGACGCCGCGGGCTCATCGACCTCCGCCAGCACCTCGTCGTCCAACTCGTTGTCTGTGATGTCTACGACGTCGTCCTCAGCTGTGTCGTCAAGCTGCGAATCTTCGACCGCTGTCGGCACGGACCGTGGCACGAACTGGTGCACCTTCGCGCCGGTATCGGCGTCCGGTCCGCTCTCGGGGCGAACATCGTCGGTTTGATTCGCATCGAACCGCGCGAAATCAGGGGAGTTCGCGATGTCGGGGAAGCCTCGCGACTTCGCCGACTCGTCGGTCGCTTCGTCGGGGGTACCGCTGATCTTGCGGGCGGCGGCGTCCAGTGGGGTGGCTTGGTGGCGGAGCAGGTCAAGTGCCCACATCGCTGTCGTGCCGTCCGGCCAGGTCGTGGTGACGACCCAGGTGTGGTCTTCGCGTCGCGCGGAATCCCAGTCGACGTCGTCTGGCTCGACGTTGCGCTTGCTCGCGGCCCTGTTGACCAAGTCGCCCAGCAGTGAGGTCGGCCCGCTGGTACCGGCCAACCGCGCGCGACGTGCCTGGTCGGCGATGTGCTCACGTTCACGAAGAACAGGCCCGACGAACCTCAACACGCGTTCGAGTGGCACGGCTGCCGTCTGTGCGACATGCTCGGCCGACTCACCACTGCGCACCCGGTTCTGGATCTCGCGCGGGGAAATCCGACTCTCGAGGGCCATCGTGAGCTGCCCTAGCCGCGACAGGTGGCCGTGCACGCCGGCGCGAAGCCGTTCGTCGATCACGATGGTGTGCTCGACGCCGTCATCGTCGGCCAGAACCAGGCGCTCACCGTCTTCGCTCACGCCGACCAGCCGCAGCTGGGCCATCTGACCTCCTCACCGCAACCGATGCGTCTCTCTTGTCTCACCCGCACCGAAGGCAGTCTGCCGCGCCGACCGGCCCTTCGGCCAATCGGGTAGCGAACTAAGGACGTTCGTGGCATCGGCCTGACCCCAAACGGGCGAGCGGTGATGGGCGCGGCCGGTCGAAAGATCAGTACGTACACGGGCAATTCACGTGCTGGCAACCACAGATTCGGGAGGCGACGTGACGGACGGGCCAGCGCACCCGCTCGGCCCTCGGCCACCCTCGGCAAGCACTTTGGTGGTGGCCGTGCAGCCGCGCCAAGGGCGAGACGTGCTCGAGGTGAGCCTCGCGACCGGAGGTGTACTCGGGCACTTCGATCCGCTGACGGCCCAGCTCGTCGTGATCGATCCGCAAGACAGCCTTGCGGTGGCCGCGGCGGTCGCCCCCTATCTCCTCGGTCGTCAGCTCGCACTCGGCGTCCTTTCACCGCGGCATGTCGCCGCGGCCGCGGTTCTGTGGGAGATCCTCGAGGCGAGTCCGTTCACGTGGCAACGCTTCGTCCCGCTGCACGATCGGCTGCTGTTCTTCTACTGCCCGCTCGCGCACCTGGCCCTGGAGATAGTCGACGACGGCGAGGCCGCGGTCGATGTCGATGCGCCGAATTTCGTGCCGCTCGCGGTTAGCGTCGCGGCGATTCCGTTGCGCGATCTCGAAGAACGTCCCGGTGCGGTCGCCGGCTGGCTCAGCGCTTTGTGCACGCGGCGTGCAGACCGCAGGTCAGGTGCTGCGTCGGACGCCGAGATGCACCGGTCGATGTGGATGCGCCTGACGCACGGCTGATCGAAAAGACGCGGCTAGTTCTGCTTTGAGGCGAGGCGTTCGAGTGCGGTGAGGACGACTGCGGTGACCTCGTCGACCGGTTTGGCGGCGTCGATGCGGATGAGCAGCTGCTGTGCGCGGTAGTGGTCGATGAGCGGTGCGGTCGCCGCCGCGTAGACGTCGAGGCGGTGCCGGACGACCGCGTCGACATCGTCAACCCGACCCTCGGCCAGCGCTCGGCTGCGGGTGCGTCGCAGCAACTCGTCGTGGTTAACGTCGAACCACACGACAGCGTCCGGCGTGCCCCCCATCTGCGCCGCGTATGCCGCGAGTTCGGAAGCCTGCGCGACGTTGCGAGGAAATCCGTCAAGCACGTACCCGCCGCTCGTGAGCGCTGCTTCCAAGGGCGCTCGGAGGATCTCGAGCATCAGCTCGTCGGGCACGAGGTCGCCGGCCGCCAGGTCAGCGGCGACTTCTTGGCCAAGTGCTGTGCCGGCGGCGACCTCCCTGCGCACCAGCTCCCCGGATGACAAGTAGGGGACGGCGAACCGGGCCGCGATACGCCGGCCTTGGGTGCCCTTGCCAGAGGCCGGTGGGCCGATCAGCAGGACGTGCACACGGGAGCCTTTCGTCGGTCAGCCGTCGGCAACTGCGAAGATCGAAACATGCGACCCTACGACGCCGTGCTCCTCGTCTCATTCGGCGGTCCCGAAGGGCACGACGACGTGATGCCGTTCCTGGAGAACGTGACCGCCGGTCGGGGGGTACCCAGGGAACGGTTGGTCGACGTTGCCCAGCACTATTACCACTTCGGCGGAGTGAGCCCCATCAACGGCCGAAACCGCGCACTGCTGGCGGCCCTTCGCGACGAGTTCGACGAGTTCGGGCTCGCGCTGCCGTTGTACTGGGGAAACCGGCACTGGACGCCGACACTGCCGGAAGTGCTCGCCACGATGCGCGACGACGGCATCACGAATGCGATCGCGTTCCTGACCTCCGCCTACGCGAGCTTCTCCAGCTGCCGTCAGTACCTCGACGCGATAGAGCGGGCGCGCGCGGAGGTGGGTGATGGCGCGCCGGCTGTCGATCGGCTCCGGCAGTACTTCAACCACCCCGGCTTTATCGAGCCCATGATCCGCGGGGTCGAGGCGTCTTTGCAGGACCTGCCCGTTGACTACCGCGATGATGCCGCCCTCGCGTTTGTCGCGCACTCGATCCCGACCGCGATGGAGGCAAGCAGCGGTCCGGTCGGCGGCGCCTACCAGGCTCAGCTCGCCGAGGCGGTTCGTCTGGTCGCTGCCGGTGTGGGCGGCACCCGCTCGGTGACGCTGTCGTTTTGCAGCCGCAGTGGCTCGCCTTCGGTCCCTTGGTTGGAGCCGGATATCGGCGATCGCTTGACCGAACTGGCGAAGGCCGGCGCGCGGGCCGTGGTCGTCGTCCCGATCGGCTTCGTGTCCGACCACATGGAGGTCGTGTACGACCTCGACACCGAGGCTGCCGAGACGGCTGCCGCGCTGGGGCTCGCGTTCGTGCGGTCGCCAACGGTCGGAACCGCGCCGCCGTTCGTTTCGATGGTGCGCGAGCTGGTTCTCGAGCGGATGGGCGAGGTTCCCCCACGCTCGCTGGGCAGCCTCGGACCGGCCCATGACCGATGCCCGGTCGACTGTTGTCGGCAGCGGGCTGACGCAGGGGGGTCACATGGCCGATGAGTCCGCGGCTCACCTGCTCGAGCTCGCCGTCACCGCCGCTCGGATCGCTGGCGAGTTCCTGCTCGACGCCCGGCCGGCCGACCTCCATGTGTCGACGAAGTCGACGCCAACCGACGTCGTGACCCAGATGGACACCGCAGCCGAGCGACTGATCGCCAGCACGATCAGGGCGAGCCGACCCGATGACGCGCTGCTGGGCGAGGAGGGGCAGGACGCCGGAGCAAGTGGCGGTCGGCGGGTGCGCTGGATCGTCGACCCGATCGACGGCACCGTGAACTACCTGTACGGCCTCCCGCAATGGGCCGTCTCCATCGCCGCAGAGGTCGGCGGCGTGGTGGTGGCCGGCGCGGTCCTCGATCCCAGCAAGGGGGAGTTGTTCACCGCCGAGCGCGGTACGGGTGCCCGGCTTAACGGCGTCCGGATCACTGCGTCGCACTGCTCCGAACTGTCACAGGCCCTCGTCGGCACCGGATTCGGCTACGACGCGTCGCGGCGGGCCCGCCAGGCGCAGGTATTGACCGGGGTGCTGCCGCGAGTGCGCGACATCCGCCGGCTCGGGGCCGCGTCGCTGGACCTCTGCGCGGTGGCCTGCGGGCGACTCGACGGCTACTTCGAGCGCGGACTGAACCTCTGGGACCACGCCGCGGCGGGTTTGGTGGCAGCCGAAGCTGGCGCTCGAGTCGAGGGCCTGCACGGTCGACCGCCGGACGGCGATCTACTGGTCGCGGCGACTCCCGGGGTGTTCGCTGCGTTGCACGACCTCGTGGCAGAGCTCGGCGCCGACCACGACTGAGGCCCGGATCTCGACAAACCTCCGGCCCGATTCTCAAACGGCTGATGAAGGTTGGTCGAACATTTTGTAAGCCCTGCCCGTGTTGCTGGCCGAACTGCTCAGGTTGGGCTCGTGGCGAGCCGATGTGCACGCCGACGAGAAAGAACCGCCCGCGGTTCCGCATCGCCGGTCACGCATGGTTGGAGCGGGTGGATCTGGGCATACCGGACGAACCCGCACGACGGCTGACGGGCGATGGGGGACGGCGAGGGGTCGCTGCGGCGGGTCGCGAGACCGGCGCAGCGAAAATGCGGCACAATCTGCGCGCCAGCGGGCACAAGTTGGGGGAGTTGAGCGTTACACTCCGCGCCGCAGCCCGCGGATCGTCGACCGTCGAGAGACGGACGCCAGACGACCCCGCGGATAGCGCGACCGGAACGGCACTAGGCCGGACTGACAGCACGACCGAGGATGACGAGGCACCGGAGGTTCCCATGGCGACCGATTACGACACCCCGCGCAAGGTTGACGAGGACCTTGGTGAAGACAGTCTCGAAGAACTGAAGGCACGTCGGGCCGACAGGCAAGGCGGCGTCTTCGAAGGTGACGAGGCGGATCTCGCCGAGTCGTTCGAACTGCCTGGCGCGGATCTTTCCAATGAAGAGCTCTCGTTGCGAGTGCTCCCTAGGCAAGCAGATGAGTTCACCTGCTCGCGTTGCTTCCTGGTGCACCACCGCAGCCAGCTGGCGACCTGCTGCGGGCAGCCAGATGATATGTAGGGAGTGCGCTGCTTAATTGACCGCTGCGTGAGTAACAGCGACAGCAGGGCGACCGATGCGTGCGCATCAGGTCGCCCTTTGCTGTCAGGCGGGCGGTTCCTCGCTGACCTTTTGCCAGGTTCCCTCAGCGCGACGGGTCGCCACCATGCGCGCGACGGTGACCGACGTTGCCGACAGCGCGGTCCAGGCGACCGCCTCGGTCCACCGCACGTCCGGTGACTTTGAGTCCTTCGGCGGCTTCTTGCCGGTGGTCTTCGACCCATAGTCGCTCGAGCACAATTCCGGCGATCCGGGCCGCGATGGTCGCTGCCACCGCCGAATAGATCTTTCGGGCAACCGTTTCCGGTCGGCCGCCGACGGGCGCGACCTCGCCGTCGCCGTCCGCCGTCCGGACTTGTTTGGACTTGCTCATAGCTCCGCCTTCGCATAGCGAACGAACTCGAGTGCGGCGACCAACTCCGAGGGTCGACGAGTCGCCACCACCCAGTAAGGGGTCGTGTCGCAACATGTCGTCAACTTCGATCTGGACAGCCGTCTTGATCCAGGGGCGCAACGACAGCTGCGCATCGGCGCGCAGTCCCGGCCCGAGCAGGCGATGCGCGCGCGGCCGCATCGAGCGCGCGGACGCGACCGATGTGACTGGCCGACAATGCGACGTTCCCGGCTCGCAAACCCGACTCGTCGACGTCAACGATCGACCGTCCGAGGAGCAACAGGAACACTGCTTCGAGAGCGAGGGTGACGATCAGGCAGCCGATGGCCAGCGCCGCCGTCGGGTGGTTCGACATCTCGGGACCAAGCACGACGACGGCCTCGGTGGTCGGTACCGCGACCACCGCGCCGACGACCCACCACCACCACGGCACGATTCGTCGCTCGTGGAACTGCAGTTTCGGTGGGCTCGGCACAAACGCAAGGCTACGCAGGACGTCCACGCAGGCAGCCGCCTGTCCGGCTGCCGGGCTCCTGGCGCGTCACCGGCAGGTAGTGTCGCCCTTCGTGAGTGAGAACGCTGGCGCGCGGGAGGCCGGCCTCGGGTCTGTTGCCCCCGCTGGTATTGCCCGAGGATCTGCGGTCGCCGACGACGGCGCCCGATGCGCCAGCGCCGGCACCACGCTGGGGCAGCACTACGCGCGGTGCTACGGCTGCGGTGTCGCACAGCCGGCCGGGTTGCAGATGACTTTCACGGTCGGTGACGACGTGCACGTGATTTCGGAGTTCGTTGTCACCGACGACCACGAAGGAGCCCCGGGTCTCGCCCACGGTGGCTTGCTCGCGGCGGCGCTTGACGAGACGCAGGCCACGTTGCTGTGGGTGCTGCGGATGCCCGCGGTCACCGCTCGACTCGAAACGGACTTCCTTGCACCGGTCCCGGTGGGATCCATCGTGCGCATCGAGGCGCGCTGTCTTGGATTCGTGGACCGAAAGATCTATACCAGCGCGGAAGGTCTGCTGGTTGCGCACCAGGGTGACAGCACGGGCGTGCTCGCGGTCCGGTCATCCGCGCTGTTCGTCACCGTCCCTGTCGAACACTTCACCGCATTCGGCCGTGCTGACCTCGTCGAAGCGTCGATGAGTCGAGACAGCGGTGCGGCACATATCGAGGTGAATCCGTGAGCGACCTGCCGGTGCTGGTGATGCGGTTGCACCCCGATGTCGGGCTGCCGACGTATGCGTACCCCGGCGATGCTGGCGCCGACCTCGTCACCACGGAGGCGGCCGAGCTCGCTCCGGGCGAGCGCACGGTGCTGCCGACCGGCATCGCCATCGCGCTACCAGAGGGGTACGCGGCGTTCGTGCACCCGCGATCCGGACTTGCCGCCCGCTGCGGGGTCGCCCTGGTCAACGCCCCGGGCACGATCGATGCGGGGTACCGTGGCGAGATCAAGGTGATCGTGGTGAACCTCGACCCGCGAGAACCGGTTCGGCTTCGCGGCCGGGGACCGCATCGCCCAGCTGGTGATCCAGCGGGTCGAACACGCCACGTTCCACGAAGTCAGCGAGTTGCCCGGCTCCGACCGCGGCGCCGCAGGCCACGGCTCGACCGGCGGTTTCAGCAGCGCGGGGCTGGCCCTGGTACCCCAGGTCCCCGACCCGACAAGCGGAGGTTCGTAATGGCGTTCGGGCGCGGCAAGAAAGACAGCAAGAACGGCCCGGCTGCGGCGGTCGACATCGACAGCGCGGCGCTGGACAACGAATCCGATCGGACGCCGAGTGGTGACCCTGCGGGGCGGACTCTGGTGCCAGCGAGGCCGCCGCGCTACCGGCTGGCGATCGCCGACCGCTGGACGACGAGGAGGCCGGCGGCGACGCGACGATGCCGCGGCTCGATCTTGGTTGCCTGCGGGTGCCCGTGCTGCCGGGTACCGAGGTTCGGGTCGAGATGAACGAGGCGCAGCAGCCGATCGCCGCGACCGTCGTGCATGGCACCAGCTCGCTGCAGGTGTTGGCGTTCGCCGCGCCCCGGCACAGCGGCATCTGGGACGAGGTCCGCACCGAGATTGCCGAATCAGTGCGCACTGACGGAGGCAAGGTCGACGAGGTCAAGACCGACTTCGGGACCGAGCTACACGCCCGCGTGCGGGGTGAGGTGACGCCGGGACAGGTGACCGAACAACAGCTGCGCTTCGTTGGCTTCGACGGACCGCGCTGGTTCTTGCGCGGCGTGTTCAGTGGCCCTGCCGCGACCCATTCCTCGCAAGCACAGGTGCTCGAAACGGTGCTGACGAGCACCGTGGTGGTCCGCGGCACGGATCCGATGGCGCCGCGCGACCCGCTGCAGTTGCGGCTGCCGCGCGAAGCCGGCGCGGCACGCGACGCGGCCGAGGCAGCGTGCAGAGGGCGACAAGCCTGCGCCGGTTTTCGAGTTGCCCGAGCGTGGCCGGGAGATCACCGAGACCAGCTGACCGGTATCGTTGAAACCATGAAGGAGTCCGAGGCGGTCGGGGCAACCGATTCACCCACCGCCGACTCAGCCACGGCAGTTGACGAGACGCCTGGGTCGCCTGGCGTCCTGCGCAGGGCTCTGCACCGGCTGACGACGCCCGAGCATGTACTCGAGGCCGAGAGCCGCCAGGAGCAGTCGCTCGAAAGCGGTGGCACACCCGTCAAACGCTGCCTCGACAGGGCGCAGGTTTGTGTTGTCGGCATGTTGCGAACGGTCACGATCCAGCCGCGCGGCGGATCGCCGTCCCTGCAGGCCGAATTGTGGGACGGCTCTGGCTCGGTCGACGTGGTGTGGATCGGTCGGCGGCGCATCGCCGGCATCGAACCCGGCCGGGTGATCAGGGCCGAAGGCCGGATGACTGTGCGCGACGGTCGTCGGGTGATGTTCAACCCCAGGTACGAGTTGCGTCCGTCAGGCTCGTAGTGCCCGCGCGTCACTCCCCGTGCAGGAGCAGGCCGCGCAACTCGTCTTCAACTTCCGGCGAGGCCACAAACAACAACTCGTCGCCGCCCTCGAGCGGATCGTCGCTGCTGGGCACGATGACCCGGCTGTCGCGCAGGATGACCACGAGCGCGCTGTCGGCGGGCCACGGCACCGAGCCCACCCGCTGACCGACGTAACGGCCGGTCGGCGGCAGGGTGAACTCGACCAGGTTGGCCTGCCCCTGCCGAAACGTCATCAGCCGAACGAGGTCGCCGACACTCACCGCTTCTTCGACGAGTGCGGAAAGCAGGCGCGGCGTCGACACTGCGACGTCGACGCCCCAAGATTCGTCGAACAACCACTCGTTCACCGGGTCGTTGACCCGGGCCACGACCCTGGGCACGCCGTACTCGGTCTTCGCTAGCAATGACACGACCAGGTTCACCTTGTCGTCGCCGGTCGCCGCGACGGCAACCTGGCAGCGGTCGAGCCCGACCTCGTCGAGGTTGGCGATCTCGCAAGCGTCTGCTAATACCCATTCGGCACCAGGAATGGCGTCGACGTCGATCGCCCTGCTGTCCTTGTCGATGACGAGGACCTCGTGACCGTTCTCGACAAGCTCGGCCGCGATCGATCGACCGACGGCACCGGCTCCGGCAATGGCGACCCGCATCAGCCGTTCTCCTCCGGACTTGCTGCGAGCACGGCGATCGCCCGGTCGGTGTCCTTGTCTCGCACGATGACGTTAAGGAGGTCGCCCTCCTGGAACACGGTGTCAGGGGTCGGCAGGAGGCCCTCGCCGAAGCGGGTGATGAATGCCACCCGGACGCCAGCCGCGCCCTCGATCTCGGACAGCCGCCGGCCGATCCAGCCGGTCGCGACGTGCACCTCGGCCAGCTGCGACGGTGCCCGTTGGGTCGCGCCACAGCGCCTGGGCACCCTCTTGGAGCACCCGGCGCAGGATCTGGTCGGCGGTCCATTTCACGGTGGCCACCGTGGGGATGCCCAGCCGTTGGTAGATCTCTGCTCGCCGGATGTCGTAGATGCGCGCCACCACATTCTCGACACCGAAGGTTTCGCGGGCGACCCGCGCCGCGATGATGTTGGAGTTGTCGCCGCTGCTCACCGCCGCGAAGGCCGCCTGCCTGGCGGATACCGGACT
Organism: uncultured Actinomycetes bacterium; assembly: GCA_963825425.1. Lineage (GTDB taxonomy): Bacteria > Actinomycetota > Actinomycetes > Acidothermales > Acidothermaceae > PALSA-607. The sequence goes on along the minus strand of CAWGTF010000010.1, from coordinate 624,440 downwards.
CTTCGAGAACGCTGCGGTGCAAGCCGACACCGTGGATCTTTCGGCCCCGGAAATGGGGCGGTAGCCGGCGAAACGCGTGTGCGTCGAGGTCGATGATGGCGACTGAGTGCCCGAGTTCCTCGAGGCTGTCCGCCAAGGTCGACCCGACCCGGCCGCATCCCATGATCACGACATGCACGGTTGGCTTGTCTCCTTACAGTGTGCCTGGGGAACGCTACACGGTGCGGCCAGCGGAGCCGGTGACGGCTATCGCCTAGCATCTGTACGTGTCCATCGCCAGCGGTGTGTTCAAGCGGGTGCTGGTCGGGCGGCCCAAGAGAAGTGACCGGCTAGGGGAGTCCCTGCTTCCCAAGCGACTGGCGCTACCGGTGTTCGCCAGCGACGCCTTGTCGTCTGTCGCTTACGCCACCGAGCAGATCCTCCTCGTGCTCTCGGCCGGGGGCTTGGCGCTCCTGCACTACACCTGGTACGCCGCGGCCGGGGTCGCGTTCCTGATGCTCGTCGTCGTCGCGTCGTATCGGCAGAACGTGCATGCGTACCCGAGCGGCGGGGGCGACTACGAGGTCGCGACGGTCAATCTCGGACGCCGGGCCGGTGTGACCGTCGCGAGTGCGCTGATGGTCGACTACGTGCTGACCGTTGCGGTGTCGGTGAGTTCCGGCGTCGCGAACATCACGTCGGCAGTGCAGTCCCTGCAGGGGCACGAAGTGGCGCTGTCCGTCGGGATCGTGCTGATCATCATGGTGCTGAACCTGCGCGGTATCCGCGAGTCGGGCACTGCGTTCGCGATCCCGACGTACGCCTTCATCGCCGGTGTCGCCGTGCTCATCGTGGTGGGCTTCAGCAAGCTCTTCAGCGGCCACAAGCTGGTGGCCGAGAGCGCCGGGCTGCACGTCGTCCACCCTGCTCACTACACCGGCTTCGTGCTGGTGTTCTTGCTCCTGCGCTCGTTTGCCTCCGGGTGTACGGCGCTGACGGGAGTCGAGGCGATCAGCAACGGCGTCCCGTCATTCAAGCCGCCGAAGAGCGACAATGCGGCGACCACTCTCGCCATGCTCGGCGCCCTCGCCGTCACGATGTTCCTCGCCATCACGGCGCTCGCGATTCATAGCCACGTGCACGTTGCCGCGAATGCGACGGAGCTTGGGCTGCCCGCCGGATCGCATCAAAAGACCGTCATCGCCCAGATCGGCGCCACTGTCTTCGGCGGCGACCGATCGCTCGGGTTCTACTACCTGCAGGCCGTCACGGCGTTGATCCTCGTGCTCGCGGCCAACACCGCCTTCAACGGTTTCCCTGTGCTGGCATCGATTTTGGCTCGCGACGGCTACCTTCCCCGCCAGTTGCACACCCGCGGTGACCGACTGGCCTTCAGCAACGGGATCCTGTTGCTGGCCGGATTCGCGATCCTGCTGATCTTCGCCTTCTCGGCCTCGCCGACGCGATTGATCCAGCTGTACATCGTCGGTGTGTTCGTGTCGTTCGTGAACAGCCAGTTCGGCATGATCCGACATTGGAATCGCAACCTGCCGCTGACGACCGATCCGGCTCGGCGGCGGCAGATGCACCGATCTCGCGTGATCAACACCATCGGCGCGATCGTGACGTCACTCGTCCTTGTCATCATCCTCATCTCGAAGTTCGAAGAGGGTGCATGGATCGCGATCGTCGCGATGATCGTCCTGTACGTGATGATGCGGGGCATCAGAAAGCACTACGACCTCGTGAAGGCTGAGCTCTACAACGACGTTGACGCCGAGCGAACGTTGCCCGCGCGGGTGCACGCGATCGTGTTGCTGTCGAAGTTGCACAAGCCGACGATGCGGGCGCTGGCGTACGCGCGCGCTACGAGACCCTCGGTGCTCGAAGCGGTCACCGTGAACGTCGATAGCGAAGAAACGGCGGCACTCGAGGCAGAATGGGAACGGCGCGGACTACCGGTGCAGTTGAAGGTCCTTGATTCGCCGTATCGCGAAGTGACCCGCACGGTCGTCGACTACATTCGCTCGATTCGCCGATCCAGCCCGCGCGATGTCGTCACGGTGTTCATCCCCGAATACGTGGTCGGCCACTGGTGGGAGCACTTGTTGCACAACCAGAGTGCGCTACGGCTGAAGGGCCGGCTGCTGTTCTCGCCCGGGGTCATGGTGGTCAGCGTTCCGTGGCAACTGAAGTCGTCGATCGGGGTCGCCGAACAACTCGACGCGACACTGACCCCGGACGGACCGACGCGCGCGTGACTCCGCTGGCTGTCGGTGCGCTGATCGAGGTCGAGGTCGGCGCGCCCGCGCACGGCGGATCGTGTGTGGCCCGCCACATCGGGCAAGTGGTGTTCGTGCGGCACGCGCTGCCCGGCGAGCGCGTTCGGGCGCGGGTTACCGAGCAGTCGAAGCACTTCGCGCGCGCCGATGCGGTCGACGTGCTCGCCGCCTCGGTTCACCGCGTCGTCCCGCCGTGCCCAGCTGCTCGGCCGGGCGGGTGCGGCGGGTGTGACTGGCAGCACGCGGACGCCGTCTACCAGCGCGACATCAAGGCCGCCATCGTCATGGAGCAGTTGCGCCGGCTGGCTGGCATCGAACGCAGCGTCGTCGTCGAGGCGTTGCCCGGGAACGGGTTCGGCTGGCGGACCCGCGTGCGTTTCGCCGTCGACGGAACCGGTCGCGCGGGATTTCGGCGGCATCGCTCGCACCAGGTCGAAGCGATCGAACGGTGCCCGATCGCCCACCCGCTCGTCGAGGCGGCAGGCGTCGAGAGTGCTCGATGGGACGGCGTGAGCGAAGTCGAGGTGGCGGCGTCCGTCGGCTCGGGGGAGCGGCTAGTGCGTACCGCGGCCGGGCGAGGCGCGGTGATGCGGGTGCGTGAGGGCGGCGCGCTGTCGGAAGAAGCGGCGGGGCGGAGCTGGCGGGTGAGCCCCGGCGGATTCTGGCAGGTGCACCCGGCTGCTGCCGACGTGTTGACCGACGCCGTGATGACGGGCTTGAGTCCCCGGGTCGCCGATCGGGCGCTCGATCTCTACGCGGGCGTCGGGTTGTTTGCGGGGTCTCTCGCAGACGCGGTCGGGCCTAGCGGCTACGTCACCGCGGTCGAGTCGTCGACGGTCGCGGCCGCGGACGCGGCGAAGAATCTCGCCGATCTACCGCAGTCGCGCCTGGTGCGAGCCGATGTCGCGACGGCGTTGGCGAATCCCGAGCAGTTCGGCGTCGTCGACATCGTGGTTCTCGACCCGCCGCGCTCCGGTGCTGGCGCGGCGGTGGTCAAGGGCATCGCCGGGCTGCGCCCACGCGCGATCGCGTACGTTGCATGTGATCCCGCGGCACTTGCGCGTGACCTGGCCAGCTTCTCGGGGGTCGGATACGTGCTGCACGAACTCCGCGCGTTCGACATGTTCCCCCAGACGCACCACGTGGAGTGTGTCGCGATCCTGACTGCCGCGACCGATTGGGATGTCACCTGTGAAGGTCACCCCGTGAAAGCCACCCTGCTGCTTTGCGATGCCGCGCAGGTCGACCCCGCCGGCAAGGTCCACATCCTCGGTGCCGGCTGGACGGTGGTCACCGTCGCGCGCGGCGCGCCGGTGTTGGCTCACGCGGTGGTCGCCATCGTGCACGTGCCCTGGAACGAAACCCACGAGCCGCACTGGCTGCGGCTTCGTCTCGAGGACGAGGACGGGCGGCCGGTCATGATCGGCCCCGCACCCGACCAGCTCGCCCCGCTGATCCATGAGCAGCAGATCGAGGTCGGCCGCCCGCCGGGCGCACCGGAGGGCATCACCTTCGATGTACCGGTCGTCGTGTCCGTCGGTCCCGGGATGCCACTGACGGACGGGCGGTACAGCTGGCGCCTCGAGATCGACGGCGCCAGCGACGAGGACTGGTTCGTCAGCTTCCACGTCCGAGTGACCTGAGGCCGCCCGGTACGTTTCACCAGGTGACGGCTGGGGCCTGCAAGCAGTACGCTCGTACTGTTTGGGCGCGGGAGAGCGGAGGCAAGCGGTGGACAGCTTCGGTAGTCGTGGCAGCCTGCAGGTCGGGCCGACGTCGTATGAGATCTTCCGCCTGAGCGCAGTGCCGGGCTCGCACCGGCTGCCGTTCTCGCTGAAGGTGCTGCTCGAGAACCTGTTGCGCACCGAAGACGGCGCGAACATCACCGCCGATCACGTGCGCGCGCTCGCCAGCTGGAATTCGCAGAGCGAGCCCGACACCGAGATTCAGTTCACCCCGGCGCGGGTGCTCATGCAGGACTTCACCGGCGTCCCGTGTGTCGTCGACCTCGCTGCCATGCGTGAGGCGATGGTTGCGCTCGGCGGCGATCCGGAGCGGATCAACCCGCTGAGCCCTGCCGAACTGGTGATCGACCACAGCGTGATCGCCGATGTCTTCGGTCGCGAAGACGCGTTCGTGCGCAACGCGGAGCTGGAGTTCGAGCGCAACGCCGAGCGCTACCAGTTCCTGCGCTGGGGGCAACGCGCATTCGCCGACTTCAAGGTGGTGCCGCCCGACACCGGTATCTGCCACCAGGTCAATCTCGAATACCTCTCGCGGGTCATCTTCGACCGCGACGGCGTTGCATACCCCGACACATTGGTCGGGACCGATTCGCACACGACGATGGTCAACGGTCTCGCGGTGCTCGGCTGGGGCGTCGGCGGCATCGAAGCCGAGGCCGCGATGCTCGGCCAGCCGATCAGCATGCTGATCCCGCGCGTCGTCGGCTTCAAACTGTCGGGCGTGTTGCCCGACGGCGCGACCGCCACAGACCTCGTGCTCACCGTCACCGAGATGCTGCGTGGTCACGGCGTCGTCGGGAAGTTCGTCGAGTTCTACGGTCCGGGTGTGACCGAACGTGCCGCTCGCCAACCGCGCCACGATCGGCAACATGAGTCCCGAGTACGGCTCGACGTGTGCCATCTTCCCGATCGATGACGAGACCCTGCGCTACCTCAAGTTCACCGGTCGCTCGCCCGAGCGGATCGCGCTTGTCGAGGCCTACGCAAAGGAACAGGGCCTGTGGCACGACCCGGCTGCGGAGCCCGACTACTCCGAGCGCCTTGAGCTCGACCTTTCGACGGTCGTGCCATCGCTCGCCGGCCCGAAGCGGCCGCAGGATCGCGTGTCGCTGTCAGCTGCGAAGGCGTCGTTTCGCAGCGTGCTCGGTGGCTACGTCCAGAAGACCGGTGGCAACGGCTCGCTCGACGAAGGTTCTGAGGAGTCCTTCCCCGCGAGCGATCCGGTCTCGATCGATCACGAGCACGCCGGCGACAAGCCGGCGGGCGTCCCGAGTGCGGCCGCCGGTGCACACGGCCGGTTGAGCAACCGGGCCGTGGTGACTCTCGACGACGGCACAGTCTGCGAGATCGACCACGGCGCTGTGGTCATCGCAGCGATCACCAGTTGCACGAACACGTCGAACCCGTCCGTGATGATCGGCGCGGCGCTGGTGGCGAAAAAGGCTGTGGAGAAAGGACTTTCTCGCAAGCCTTGGGTGAAGACGACACTCGCTCCCGGCTCGAAGGTGGTCACCGACTACTACGACGCGGCCGGCCTGACGCCGTATCTGGAGAAGCTCGGGTTCAACCTGGTCGGCTACGGCTGCACGACATGCATCGGGAACTCCGGTCCGCTCGACGACGCCATCTCCAAGGCCATCGCCGACCACGACATCGCGGCGGCCGCTGTGCTCTCGGGAAATCGCAACTTCGAGGGACGCATCCATCCGGACGTGAAGCTGAACTACCTGGCGTCGCCGCCACTCGTCGTCGCGTACGCGCTGGCCGGTTCACTCGACGTCGACATCACGACTGAGCCACTCGGCATCGGCTCCGACGGTGCGCCGGTCTACCTTCGCGACATCTGGCCGACCGAGCGAGAGATCGCCGACGTTGTCGGCCACGCGATTGCAGTCGCAGATGTTCTCCGACAGCTACGGTGACGTCTTCGCTGGTGACGAGCGCTGGCAGGGGCTGCAGATCCCTGAGGGCAGCATTTTCGAGTGGGACGACGCGTCGACGTACGTGCGCAGGCCGCCGTACTTCGACGGCATTTCCAGGGAGCCCGCACCGGTCACCGACATCACCAGTGCGCGGGTGCTGGCGGTGCTCGGCGACTCTGTGACCACCGACCACATCTCGCCGGCCGGGAACATCAAGAAGGATTCGCCGGCCGGGACGTACCTGCAGGAGCACGGGGTGCAACCGCGCGACTTCAACTCGTACGGCTCCCGTCGGGGCAACCACGAGGTGATGATCCGCGGCACGTTCGCCAACATCCGCCTTCGCAACCAGTTGGCCCCGGGTACAGAAGGTGGCGTCACACGGCACCTGCCGGACGGCGAGGTGATGGCGATCTACGACGCCTCGACCCGCTACATCGCGGACGGGGTGCCGCTGGTGATCCTGGCGGGCAAGGAGTACGGCTCGGGATCCTCGCGCGACTGGGCGGCGAAGGGCACCGCGCTGCTGGGTGTGCGAGTGGTGATTGCCGAGTCGTTCGAGCGCATCCACCGCAGCAACCTGATCGGCATGGGCGTCCTGCCACTGCAGTTCGCCGCCGGCCAGAACCGCGAGTCACTGGGCCTCACCGGCGAGGAGACCTTCACCATCGCTGGGCTTGCCGGCGTCGATCCGCTGCCGCGCGAGGTCACGGTTCGCGGCCGGCGGCATCGAGTTTCGCGCCGTGGTCAGGATTGATACGCCAGGGGAGGCGGACTACTACCGCCACGGCGGCATCATGCAGTTCGTGTTGCGGTCGCTGCTCGAGCCAGCCTGAACGCACCCCTGGGTGCAGGGGCGCTGCCCCAGTAGACTGCGTGGGCGGTTGTTGCCCGGTGCGAACCGCCCAAACGTCGACACGGTGAGGTGAAGGTCCACGTGAGTCTCCTCGAGTCTGTCGAAGGCCCTGACGACCTCAAGCGGCTCGACGTCGACCAGTTGCCCCAGCTCGCCGAAGAGATCCGCGACTTCCTGGTCAGTGCCGTCGCCAAGACCGGCGGTCACCTGGGGCCGAATCTCGGCGCGGTCGAGCTCACGATTGCGTTGCACCGCGTCTTCAACTCCCCGACCGAGCCGATCATCTTCGATACCGGTCATCAGGCCTACGTGCACAAGCTGCTGACCGGACGCCGCGAGGGCTTCGCGAGGCTGCGCCAGCGCGGCGGCCTCTCGGGCTACCCGAACCGCGATGAGTCCGAGCACGACTGGGTGGAGAACTCGCATGCCTCGACAGCGCTGAGTTACGCCGATGGTCTCGCGAAGGCATTCGCGGTGCGCGGCGAGAAGCGAACGGTGGTGGCCGTCGTCGGTGACGGTGCACTCACCGGCGGCATGTGCTGGGAAGCGCTCAACAACATCGCCGCGGCGAAGGATCACTCGGTTGTCGTGCTCGTCAACGACAACGGCCGCTCGTACTCCGAGACGATCGGCGGACTCGCCGAGCACCTCACCACGCTGCGCACGAATCCGCGCTACGAGAAGGCGCTCGAGAAGGTGCGCGAAGTTCTCACGCGCACTCCGCTCGTCGGCGATCCGTTGTTCGATGCACTGCACGGCATCAAGCGGGGGCTCAAGGATGTCCTTACGCCGCAGGGACTTTTCGAGGATCTCGGCCTGAAGTACGTCGGGCCAATCGATGGGCATGACATCGCGGCGCTCGAGGCCGCACTCGCTCGTGCCCGCCGGTTCGGCGGCCCGGTGATCGTGCATTGCGTTACCCGCAAGGGTTACGGCTACGGTCCCGCCGAAGACGACGAACTCGACCACCTGCACGGGCCCGGCGCGTTCGACCCGGTGACGGGTGTCGAGTTGCCGAAGCCCGCCAGCTGGACCGGCGTGTTCTCCGACGAGATCGTCAAGCTAGCGGCGACTCGGCCCGACATCGTCGCGATCACCGCCGCGATGTTGCACCCGGTGGGGCTCGCCGCGTTCGCGGAGGCCTACCCGGGTCGAATCGTCGACGTCGGAATCGCCGAGCAGCACGCAGTGACGTCTGCCGCTGGCATGGCAATGGGTGGTCTGCACCCGGTGTTTTGTGTCTACGCCACGTTCTTGAACCGGGCGTTCGACCAAGTTCTGATGGACGTCGGTTTGCACCGCTTGCCGGTCACGTTCGTGCTCGACCGCGCGGGCGTCACAGGCGACGACGGTGCAAGTCACAACGGCATGTGGGACCTCTCCATCCTGTCGTTGGTGCCGGGCATGCGGATCGCGCTACCACGTGACGGTGCGCGCCTTCGCGAGCTGCTGGCTGAGGTCGTCGCGGTCGACGATGGTCCGACCGCAATCCGATTCCCGAAGGGCGCGCTGCCGCGCGACATCGAGCAGGTCGACCGCATCGGCGGTCTCGACGTGTTGCGTCGCGACGCCGACGCCGACGTGCTCATCGTGGCGTACGGACCGATGGCCGAACTCGCCCTCGATGTGGCCGGTCGGCTCGAGGATCAGGGGATCTCCTCGACCGTGCTCGACCCGCGATGGTTGCTCCCCGTCAACCCGGTGATCGCCGGCCTCGCGGCGTCCCACTCGTTGGTCGTGACGATCGAGGACCACGGCCGTCAGGGTGGCGCCGGTTCGACGGTGGCGATGGCACTGCAGGAGGCCGGTGTCGCGACTCCGGTGCAGGTGCAGTCGATCCCGCAGCGGTTCCTCGCCCAGGGCAAGCGCGCTGAGGTGCTCACTGACATCGGCCTGACGGCGCAGGAGATTGCCCGCCAGGTCGTCGAGTCGGTCGCCGGTATCGACGCGCTGGATCAACCGCAGCCGGTGACCGACTAGCAGCTCGCGGTTCAGTGATCTCGCGGTTCAGTGATCTCGCGGTTCAGTGATACAGGACGTCGCGCAGCCAGGGAGCAGCGTCACTGGCCGGATCGCGTAGCACGATCTCCGCGGGATGGCCGCCTTCGGCGACCATCGACACCTCGTCGACCGTCAGCAGCACGGGCCGCGGAAAGCCGCGGCTCTCGTCGTCCGCGATCGCAGCCGCTGTCAGGGCGAACGCGGCATCGATCCGCGAGAGGTCGAGCCACCCCCGGGTGCGAACGGGCGCCGCGATCGCGCGCATGCCGCCCGCCTCGGCGCACAAAGCGCCGCGCAGGACGCGCGATGCGAGCAGGGTGAGAACGTCACAATCGCCCATCGGCCGCAGTGGGGCCCGGGGGTCGCGACGCCAGCGCGTCGTTGCCAATGCGCCCATGTTCTCGAGGTACTCCGATGGCTCCTGGCCACCACGGGCTCGGGTCGATGCCGGCGGCTGCAAGGACGCTGGGTGGCGTGACAAACACCAGCTCGGGTTGACCCGCGAGCAGGCCGACGAACCCGATGCCGAGGTCGAGGGAGCCGCCAAGAACGGGCTGCCGAACCCAACGCGGACCTGGGTGCAGGTCGTGGCCGATCGGCAGTGCGACCGGCCGGATCGTCTCTGCAAGTTCGTCGAGGGACTTGTCGGCGATCGCGCGCCGGGCTCGCAGCCACCGGTGCAGGCGGTCCTGGGCCACCGACTCCGGCCGGGTCGGCGCCACTGATCGCCTCAGCAAGCTGCGCAAAACTCACCGGAATGTCAGGAACGCCGAGGAGCACGATGCCGTCGTCGGTCGGCACCATGTCGACTTCGTGGATCACGCTGATCGCCAGCGTGCAGCGACGAAGCGCTGTGCTGTCGTCTACACACTCGAGACGAGGGCCCCCCACGGGCGTTGACATGCACAGACGGTACCTGCGGGTGAGCGCGAGTGGATAGCGCGTACGGGTGAAATCGAGGCTGCCGACGGTCGCCGATCAGCAGCCGCGGGCCTGCCCAGATTTGTCAGTCGGCGACCCCTTCGTGACTCGCGGCCCGCAGGAGCGCGCGGGCGAGCGGCCCTGCGGTGAGGGCGATCTGCCATTCGCGAGCACCGAAGCCACGCAGGTCGGCACCGACGGGTCCGGCGAGCAGGTCCGACGGAGGTCGCCACGCGAGTCGGCGGACGGCGTCCGGCTGCAACAGGTTCTCGGCCGGCAGACCGTGCTCGTCGGCGAGGGCGGCAACCACGGCTTTCGCGGCGGCCAGCCGGTCGGCGGCCGCCCGGTCGCGTTCCGCCCACCGGTGTGCGGGAGGAGGTCCTTCGCTCGGCCTGGTCAGTTCTGGTAGCTCGTCGTCAGGCAGTTGCTGAGCCTCTGCGATCGCGGCCCACCACTGCGCGAGGTATTTGCGGCTGCCCCGCCCGTGGAAGTCTGGCGAGCTGGCGAGCTCGCGGGCGCTGGCCGGCGTCGTGGTCGCGACTTCGACGATCGACAGATCGGGCAGCAACCTGCTCGGGGAGATGTCGGTGTCGCGGGCGATCTGGTCACGCGCACTCCACATCGAGCGAACGATCGCCAGCTGCCGACGTTGCCGAATCTTGTGAATCCCTGATACCCGCCGCCAGCGCTCGACCGATACGACTGCGGTCGGTGCCGTACGCACGTGCTCGAATTCCTCCTGCGCCCACGCGAGTTTGCCCTGCCTGTCGAGCTCGGCCTCGAGGGCGTTGCGCAACTCGATGAGCAGCTCGACGTCGAGCGCCGCATATCGCAGCCAGGGTTGCGGCAACGGCCGGCTTGACCAGTCGGCTGCCGAGTGGTCCTTCTCCATCCGCCAGCCCAGCAGGTTCTCGACCATCGTTGCGAGGCCGACTCGTGGGAAGCCGGCCAGTCGACCGGCGAGCTCGGTGTCGAACAAGGTGCGTGGATGCATGCCGAGATCCGCCAGGCACGGCAGATCTTGATTGGCGGCGTGCACGATCCATTCGGCGTCGCTGACGGCGGCGCCGACCGACGAGAGGTCAGGGCAGCTGATCGGATCGATGAGCAGGATGCCGGTGCCTTCGCGACGCAGTTGGACGAGGTAGGCGCGATGCCCGTAGCGGTAGCTCGACGCACGCTCGGCATCGACGGCGAGCGGTCCGGTGCCCGCGCGCAGGCGGGCGACCGCGGCTTGCAGACTGTTCGCGTCGTCGATCACCGCCGGAACGCCGTCTCGTAGCTCGAGCAGCGGGGCGAGCTCTATCGGCTCGGCGCCTTCGTCCGGTTCGGGTAGGGCGGCTGGCGCGGCGCGTTCAGCAGGCTCCTCGGGAGGATTTGCTTCGACCGGCTCGAGGAACACCGGAGCTACCGCCGTCGCCGGCCCGGGGTTGCGGGCCGCAGCGCCACTGGCCATAGCGGGCGCGGCCGAGTCGGACATGTTCCCCACCGTACGACCACGAGTTGCGCCTCGGAGCCTGACAGGGCCGACGGGGTCTCGGAGGTGGCTCGCTTGACGGCGCGTGAGCCCACAGAAAAGGGCGGTTCCGTTGTCGGAACCGCCCCATTTCTGCGTACCCGCTGCGCCGGGGGGGTGGCGCGTGCGGGTTACCGCACAGCGCCGGGGGGGTGGCGCGTGCGGTCGAACAGCTAGCGGATCACACCGGCGCGCATGGCCAGCGCGACCATCTCGGCGCGGTCACCAGTGCCGAGCTTGCGGGCGATACGGGCTAGGTGGCTCTTGACGGTCAGCGCGGAAAGGCCGAGTTCGTCGCCGATCTCCTTGTTGGACCGGCCGTCGGCTACCAGGCGCAGCACTTCGACTTCGCGGCCGGACAACTCGCCGACACCTTCGTTGGTGGGGCTGTTGCGCAGGCCAGCGGCGAGCAGGGAGGCCACCGACGGATCGGCGTAGACCCCGCCATCGAGGACCCGGCGGACGCCATCGGCTACGACCACAGGTGACGCGGACTTCAGCAGGTAACCCTGCGCCCCAGCGACGAACGCGGCGCGCACGGAGTAGGGATCGTCGGCAGCCGACAGCACCACAAGGCGCGGCCAGCCTGCACTGCGGAGCTCGGCGAGCAGGTCAAGACCCGACCCGTCGGGCAGCCCGACGTCGACGATGCAAAGGTCACGGGGGCCGCTTGCCCGGGCACGCGCCCTGGCTTCGGCACAGCTGGCAGCCTCGACGATCTCGCGGGCTCCCATAGCCGTGAGGCGGCTGACCATCGACTCGCGGACCAGCGGGTGGTCGTCGACCACCATGGCGGTGAACCCCGCGGAGTTCTCCGGCTGGGGCGGCACGTGCTCAACCAACGCCGTCACCCCGGTCCTCCTAGCGTCAGGGCCGCTTGCGCGGCCATCCGTGCTCGACGACTACGTCTGTAGCCACCTCTGCCCCAATGCATCGGACGGCATTGGGCGCGGCTGAAGCTTCCGACTAGTCCGTTTGCTGCGGGCCAGATCGCGTCCCGGGCCGGCCGCCTGGATCGGGTACCCCCGGACGTGCTCACGAGCCGCCTTAAGGGCCTGCTGGGCTGGGCCATCTGCCACTGCCCGAGGGTGCCATCTGCCTGCCCGCCAGAGCGTGACCTAGTGCCTGTTCGGTCGCCCGATTAGGCCAAGTGGGCGGTCTATTGCGTCGCGACAACAGATGGCCAATCGCGTTGCCGAGAAAGCACGTGGGCACGCCTGTGCCCTTAGGCACGACAAGTATGACTGTGCCGGGGAGCTTTGTATCGCGAGGAGACAGTAGTGAGACTGGATCGAGCGGCCACTAAGTTGCTTGCTCTTGTATCCACAGTGGGTGTCATCAGTGCTCTGACTGTCACCTCCGCAGCGTCCGCTGGCGCCGCGACATCTACCGGACCTCGTTCGCAGGCCATCGTTGCGCTCGCCGGCGACGGCGCCGTGTCTGTTCCTGGTCTGCACGTTCAATCGGTGCTTGCCGGTGTCGACAGCGAGATCGTTGACGGGACGTCGGCGCAGCTCGCGCAGCTCGCAGCGACCCCTGGCGTCCTCGGTGTAGAGCCCAACGTCAGCGCCCACCTCGAGAGCAACTCCTTCGGTGGTCGCGACGTGACGGACCCGGGCGGACTCGAACGGTTCCGGCAACGGGTCTCGGTAGCGGGTCTAACGCGGGTCCCGGCGACGGCACTGGACCCACACTGACCGCGCCCAGCACGCGATAGCGCGGCCACGTCGGCCGGCCCACTGTCGCCGGTTGCCGTTCCTAGCGTCGGAGTCGTTGCGTCGAGCACGCTCGGCGGCATCGCCGGCAGCCCGCGCGCTGGTCGCGGCGTCACGGTTGCGCTGATCGACACCGGCGTAGCTGACACGGCCGCCCTGAACCGCGATTCTGGTCGGCTCGTCGATGCGGTCGACACCTCCGGTCTGAACACGCCGAACGGGCATGTGCGGGAGAACGGCGTCTTCACCGACAACTACGGCCACGGGACCTTCATGGCCTCGCTGATCGCCGGCGGTCAGGTTCCGGGCAGCGGCAACACCGGTCTCGGTGTCGCCCCGGGCGCGACGATCGACGTCGTCAAGGTCGCGGACGACAACGGCAACACTTCGCTGGCCGCCGTCATGGCCGGCCTCAACTGGGTCGCGACTCACTCCGACCAGGTCGACGTCGCGAACCTCTCCCTCAGCGTCGACCCGCCGGCGACCCGATACGGCATCGACCCCTTGAACTTCGCCGTCTTCCTCACGCGCGCCGCTGGCGTCACCGTCGTGGTGGCCGCTGGTAACACCCCAGGCGTCGTCGGTGACCCAGGCTTTGGCCCTGCGTCACTGACCGTCGGTGCTGCGGACACGACAGGCCAGTCGCCGATCGTCGCTCCGTTCAGTGGCTTCGCGAACGTGGACGGCGTCAGCAAGCCGGACGTCGTCGCTGCCGGCGTGAACATCCTCGGCGAAATGCCGGTCGGTTCGTTGATCGACCAGGAGTTCCCGAACGCCCGCCAGCCGAGCGGCTTGTTCCGTGGCTCCGGTACTAGCCAGTCGACCGCGATCGTCACCGGCCTCGCCGCGCTGTACCTGCAGTCGCACCCGTCGGCCAACCCGCTTCAGGTCAAGTCGGCGATCCGCAGCGCGGCATCGAGCATCACCACCGGCAAGATCTGACGGACAAGGTCTCGTGGCAGTCCCGAACGGGAACAACGGGTCGAGCAACACGGGCGAGCAGAACCTGAACTACTTCCAGTGGTTCTCGACCGCGCCTTTGTGGGGCGACCTGTTCACCGGCGGCGCGTTCGACGCCCGTCGCTGGAGCGCCCGTCGCTGGAGCGCCTCAGGATGGGACGCGCGACGCTGGGCAGCTGTCACCTTCGACGCTCGCCGTTGGTCAGACGTGACGTTCGACGCCCGCCTCTGGAGTGCTCGGATGTGGGGCTCGCGGATGTGGGCGTTCGCGGATGTGGTCAGCCTCGTACTGGGGTGACAATACGTGAGCCCAGGTACCCGGCTTCGGTGCATCAGCGTCGCGCTCCTTGGCGGCGCTGCTGTACTTGCCGCCCACCTGCCGTGGGGCAGCCCAGGTTGGATCGGCCTGCCGATGCTGGCGATCGCAGTCGCGATCTGCGAGACCGCGCTCATCAACGTGACGGTCGCGCGGCAACGGGTGACGTTCTCGTTGACGGACGGCGTCGTGGCGGCCGCCTTCCTGCTCGCTCCCGGCTGGTGGTCCGTCGTCGCCGTCGTCGCCGGCTTGCTGCCGACGTTGCTGATCACCCGCAAGTCGGCGCTGAAGGTGCAGTACAACCTGACCCAGTACTTCGTCGCCACGATGATGGGCGCGCTTGTCGTCGTCCATCTCGGGGGTGGCGTTGGCGCTGCGGTCATCGGCATGGTCGTGTGGTGGTTCTGCAACCAGGTGCTGTCGGCCATCCCGCTGTCGATCATGGGTGGCGAGCGCTTCCTGCCGATGATCTTCGAGGACGCCGGGCTGCACAGCGTGCACGCCGCTGCGACCACCAGCATCGGCCTGCTCGGTGCCTGGCTCGCCGTCCACGCGCCGTTCGGGCTGCTCGGTCTACTCGTGCCAGTCCTGGTGCTGTGGATGTCGTTCGACGAGCAGACGACGAAGTCCGCCGAGGCCAGGCTGTTCGCCGAACTGGCCCGCGGCCAGGAGCAGGCGATCTCGCACTCGATCGACGTCTCCGCCCGCGTCGTTCTCACTGCTGCGGCTCGAGTTCTCGGCGGTGCGGACGTCGAACTGGTCGTCGTCGAGCACGAAGGTCCCGTCGTCTACACCGGCGACGAGAGTGGCCACACAAACCGACGTAACGACGCCACCGCCTTCGACGCGCCGTGGGTGCTGCGTGCCCTCGGCGCCGGCGGTGTGCTCATCGGAACCGACGACGAACGTCCGTTCTGTTCCGCAGTCGTCGGCAACCCCGACCAGCCGATGGCCGTCCTGATCGCCCATCGCGCAGTCGGCGGTGGCAGCTTCGGCCGCCGCGAGACCGGGCTCGCCGCGGTTCTCGTCGGCCAGGCGAAGTCGTGGCTTTCGGTCGCCGAACTCTCCGCATCGCGCGACGAGGCGCTCGCGCGCGCCGACGCCGCCGACATGGCCGCCCGCTCGCTCGGCGACATCGGTGCCGACACCGCTCCAGCACTTGGCATGTTGCGCGAATCGGCAACCCGGCTTGCCAGACTGGCCAGCGCGAATGCCGGTGAGGACGCAGTCACCGACATCGTCGACGAACTGCACTCCGTCGAGCGCGCCGTTGCCTCGTTGCTTGGTGCGATCGCCCTCGCCGCCGACCCGTCACTTCGTGATCTCGAGGCCGAGATGGACGCCGCGGACATGGCGCCGGCTCGTCGCGTCGAAGACTGGACGACGACCGGCCTCGTCGTCGAAGTCGGAGTTCGCCCGGTGAGACTGCCGAGAGTCAGGGACGGCCTTCCGCTCGCAGTTTGGGCCGGTGGCCTCGTCGGCGTAGGCAGCATCGCGACGCTCGGTGTCGTCACCGTCGGCTTGAACGCGGCCGGGCGGTCTCGACAGTGCAGCGGTGCTGACGCTGACCGTGGCGGTCTTCACGGCGGGCGTCGCGACCGCGGTCGGCGCGCTGGCCGGACGCCGCTTTGCGCACACCGTTCGCCAGTTGCGCGACGAGGCGATCCGCCGGCTGCAGGACCCGTCCGCGACGTCCATCGGCAACGCCGAGGACCGGATCGCGGTCGCGACCAGCGTCGAGCTCCTTGAACTCGCGCGTACTCTCGACGCCCTGCACCTGCGGGTCCGGGTGGCCGACGACGTAGCAGCCCGACACCGCCGCACTGCCGAGACCGCCAGCGCTGGCATGTTCGATTTGCTTTCTGGCCTCGTCGCCGCGGAGGAATCGGCGCGTGGGCAGCTGTCCGCCGAGCTGCACGACACGGTGGCGCAGACGCTGATGCTGGCCCGCAGTGTGCTGTCGGGTGGGCCTGCGGACGAGCGAGAGCTCGCCAACGTCGCCAACTTGGTCGCCGAGGCAGAGGATCAGGTGCGCGCTGTCATGGCCCGCACCCGCCCGCCGGCGCTGCGCGACGGTGACCTCGCGCAGGCCGTCATCGCGCTTGCGCGACGACATGGAGTTGCGGTACGGCCTGCAGGTCGATGTCGAGTGGCCCGAGTCGCCGTACCCGCTGCCGCTTGTCACCGCCGTCACGCTGTACCGGTTCTTCCAGGAGTCGTTGCTCAACGTCGTCAAGCATGCCGACGTCGACGACGCGCGGCTGTCGCTCACCGTCGATGAGCAGAGTGTGATCGCTGTCGTCGAGGACAAGGGCCCAGGCTTTGAGCCCGACAAGGTCCGACCGGAGCGCGGTCGCCATGTCGGCCTCGGGTTGCTGCGCGAGCGCGTGCGTCTCGCCGGCGGCTCGCTCGACGTTGCGTCGTGGCCGGGTCAGGGCACCACGCTCACCCTGCGCATGGGCCGCGGGGCGTTCGCGAGCGTGCCGACTGCCGGTGAAGTCAGGGCGGCGTCGAGCAACCGTCCCGCAATCGCCGGCTAGTTCAACACCAGATCGATCCGGGCGAGCCCGCTTAGCGGCGGCGGCTTGGCAGAGCGGCGACGCCTGGCGGTAACGGGGCCAAACCTGCCGCGGCGGCTAGAACGTCAGCCCACGCCTCGAGATGCGGCCCGAGACCGTCGGTGTCCGGCGTCCACGACACCCGCAGTTCGACGTGCGCGACGAGTGGCCGGCCGGCCATCGTCCCGTAGCAGTCCGACGTCACGCGGGTGACTGTGCCGCCGAGGGCGCGGTAACCCCGCTCAGGGAGCCGGCGGGCCAGACCTTCTGTCAGCCAGGTCCAGGCGACGTCGGCGAGGAACGGGTCGCTGGCCATCTCGGGCTCGAGCTCGGCGCGCACGTAGGCGACGATGCGGGTTGCTCCCTGCCAGGCCTCTTGGCCGGCTGGATCGTGCAGCACGACGAAACGGCCTGTTGCGGCGTCCTCGTCGCCGCTCGCGTCGGTGACGTCGGCCGTGAGGGCCACCGCAAAGGGCGCGAGTCGCTGGGGCGCGGGCGCCTCGGACAGCTTGATCTCCGCGCGCAGCCGCACGTGACGCAGGCTGGCGACCGCCTCCGCAAAGCTTGCGGGCAGTTCGCCGTGCGGATCCCTGGCAGCCACACTGGCAGCGTAGGTGGGATTGCGCCGGCCCGGGAGACGGCGCGCCGACCGGCCGTCGGGTGGGCCTTCTCCCGTAGCCTCAGCCTCGTGACGGCCCTGCTTGCGCTCCTCGCGAGCCTCGCCTGGGGCACTTCCGACTTCATGGGCGGCGTCGTGAGCCGGCGGGTGCGCCCGCTGGTCGTGGTTGCGGTCGCGCAGCTGATTGCCGCGCTGACGATGGTGGTGATCGCTGCCGCGACGCACAGTTTCGGCGTCCCGCTTGGGTATTTGCCTTGGGCGGCGGCTGCCGGCGCCGTTGGCTTGGTCGCGTTGGTGGCCTTCTACGGCGCCTTGTCGACGGGCACGATGGGCATCGTCGCCCCGATCGCGGGCACCGGAGCGGTGGTGCCGGTCATCTTCGGGCTGGCTTCCGGGGAGTCTCCGTCCGGCCTGCAGATCGCCGGAATCGCCGCGGCGGTCGGAGGCGTGGTTCTTGCCAGTGGGCCAGAGCTTTCCGGGCGCGGCGGTCCGAACGGCGGTGGGTCGCGACCGCTCGTGTTGGCGCTTGTTGCAGCAGTGGGTTTTGGCTTCGTCTTCGTGCTGATCCACAAAGGTGCGACGCACAACGTGGTGATGACGCTGTTCACGATGCGTGCGACGAGTGTGTCGATTGTCGGGCTGCTCGGGATCGGCTATCTCCTTCGCCGCACCCGTAGCTCGGCGCCGACGCGGCCCCGGCGGCCTGCGCCGGCGTGATGTCCCGGTGATCGCCATCGTCGGTTGGACCGACCTGGGCGCGAACGGCTTGTACGGGTACGCCAGCCGCCACGGGCTGGTCAGCGTGACGGCGGTCCTCGCATCGCTCTACCCAGCGGTCACTGTGCTGCTCGCGCGCTTTATCGAAGGTGAGCGGATGCGGCGCATTCAAGACATCGGCGTCGGCCTGGCGATGTGCGGAGTCGTGCTGCTTGCAGCCGGCTAGTGGGCGCAGTCGTGCTGCTTGCAGCCGGCTAGTGGGAGCATGGGTCCGGTGAGCTCCGATCTGCTGTTCGACAGCGTCTTCCTGCGCGCGTGCCGAGGCGAACCCGTTCCGCACCCACCCGTGTGGTTCATGCGGCAGGCTGGTCGCGCGTTGCCGGAATATCGTGCCGTTCGCGAGGGCATCCCGATGCTGCAGGCGTGCACGACGCCGGAGCTGATTGCGGAGATCACCGTGCAGCCGATCCGGCGCTATGGCGTCGATGCGGCGATCATCTTCAGCGACATCGTGGTCCCGTTGAAAGCGATCGGCGTCGACCTCGACATCGTGCCTGGCATCGGTCCGGTGGTCGCTTCGCCTTTCACGACGAGGGCGGACGTCGATGTGCTGCGGCCACTCGAACCGGCTGATGTCGATTTCCTCGACAGCGCAGTGCGATTGGCCGTTGCCGAACTTGGTGCGATACCGCTCATCGGGTTCGCGGGAGCGCCGTTCACGCTGGCTAGCTACCTCGTCGAGGGCGGGCCGTCGCGCGAGCACCTGAAGACGAAGGCGTTGATGTACTCGCAACCGGCTTTGTGGCACCAGTTGCTCGACCGGCTCGCGACTATTGCCGTGGGCTTCCTGCGCGTTCAGGTCGGCGCGGGAGCTCGCGCCGTCCAGCTGTTCGATTCATGGGCCGGCATCTTGTCGCCGGCCGACTACCGCACGTATGTGCTGCCGCACAGCACGCGCGTACTTGCCGAACTCGCTGAGCTACGGGTACCGAGAATCCATTTCGGCGTCGGCACCGGTGAACTGCTTGCGCTGATGGGTGAAGCCGGCGCCGATGTCGTCGGTGTTGACTGGCGGGTGCCACTCGACATCGCCGCACAGCGGGTGGGCGCCGACCGTGCGCTGCAGGGAAATCTCGATCCGGCAATGGTTTTCGCGCCGTGGGACGTCATCGCTGCGGCGGCGTCCGATGTGATCGCGCGCGGTCGGGCCGCGCGCGGTCACATCTTCAACCTCGGGCACGGTGTACTACCGACGACCGACCCTGACGTGTTGTCGCGCCTTGTCGATTTCGTGCATCAAGCTGCCGGACCCGCGCTCGGCGCGTGAGTCTCATCGGCTGATGACGCTGCCATCAGCCGGCGCCGCACGATCATTGCGGCGAGACCCAACAGCAGCAGGATGCCGAGGAACGGCAGCAGTGCACCGAGTGCCGTAGCGAGTGCACTCGCGGTGCCGGTGAATGCGTGCCACCCGCCACGCAATCCACGCACGAAGCCGAGCACGTGCGCCTTCTTGACTGGCGCCGGCAGCACGGCCACCTTCGGCGTTGCAACCAGGTTCACCGTGATCGTGGCCTGCGAGGTCTGCGCAGTGAACGCGTTTCGCTGCGCCTCGAGCGATTCGAGGTCGGCCTCGCGTTGGGCGATTTCGTTCTCGACGGTGGCGAGGTCTGCGACGTTGCCCGCGTGCTGGAACAGCTGACGAAGTCTCGTGAGGCTGTCCTGTGCCGCCCCGATGCGTGAGTTGACGTCGACGACCTGGGAGGTGACGTCGGCGGCAGTCTCATGGCGGCTGAGTTCGGTGCCGACCCGGCCGATCTGATCCAGGATGCCCTGGCTGAGGGTGTCCGGCGGCACCTTCAAGGTGATGGTCGCACTTGCGTCGCCGGGATTATTGGGGTCCTTCGAGGCGAGGTTGACCTGCTCGCCAAAGACGACGCCCCCCCGGCCCTCGGCGATCTGAGTGACCTGGCCGACCGCGGTCTTGATGTCCTTGGTCTGCACGGTCATGTCAGCGGTGAAGATGACCTGTCGACCCGTGAGCAAAGGCTGAGACACGTTTTGCCCGGTACCTCCCGCGGCCGGTGCCGCACTCGATGCGGCCGCGGCGGGCGCCGACGCCGCCGGGGCTGGCGTGGCACCGGCCGGCGCCGACCCGGGGACGACGGTCAGGTTCAGGTCGGCGCGACCGGCTGAACTGGAAGCCGCCGGTGCCGCGCTCGACTTCCTTTCCGCGGCAGTGCAACCGGTGGCCAGCACGGCGAGCACCGCCGTGACGCCAACCACGGTCATCAATCGCGAACCCTTGAACTGGCGCATGGCGTCCTCCCGATGTCCGGCAAGTTCCGGTACCGATGAGATCGCCGCTGCCGAGCGCGCGGTTCCCGCCCGTTGATCACGATCGGGCCACGGTCTGCGATGGTGACCCGGTGAGTGCGATTCCCTCAGACACCCCGGGACCGATCAGTGCCGCTGCGGCGCGGCCGCAGGTCGTGGTCGTCGGCGCCGGGATTGCCGGTCTGGCAGCGGCCCGCGCGCTGTTGCTCGACGGTCGGGTTCAGGTCACGGTGCTCGAAGCGTCGCCGCGCACCGGCGGCAAGTTGCTGCGTGGTGAGGTTGCCGGAGTCGAGACGGATCTCGGTGCGGAGGCCGTGCTCGCCCGCCGTCCCGAGGGCGTGGCACTCATGGAAGCGCTCGGGCTCGACCCGGTCCCGCCAACCACGACGCAGGCGGCGATCTGGTCTCGCGGGCAGCTCCGGCCGCTTGCCCGCCGACCACGTCATGGGAGTACCGGTCAGCGTGCGCTCGCTTGCGGCGTCCGGCGTTGTTTCGCGTTTCGGCGTGGCGCGGGCGTCGCTCGACCTGACGCTGCCGGCGACCGCGATCGGCGACGACGTCTCGGTGGCGTCGTACATCGGCGCCCGGATGGGGCATGAGGTCGTCGACCGGCTGGTCGAGCCGTTGTTGGGCGGCGTGTACGCCGGGCGGGCCGATGAGTTGTCGCTCCGAGCGACGCTTGCCGCAGGTCGCCGCGGTCGCCGAGGCAGCGTTCGCTGTTCCACGCGCTGCGCTCGCGCCCCTCGCAACCCCAGGCAGGGCCGGTGTTTGCCGGGCTTGTCGGGGGAGTTGGGCGCCTCGCCGAAGTGCTGACCGCCTCGATAGCAGCGGCCGGCGCGGCCGTTGTGCTCGACGCGACGGTGCGTGAGCTTGTGCGGCTGCCGGCCGGGTGGCGGTTGGTCACGGGTTCGGCGGCAAGCCCGAAGACCATCGAACGCGGACGCCGTGGTGCTGGCAATACCCGCGACGCCGGCTGGGCGGCTGCTGGCCGCAACGGCACCATGGGCCGCGCGAGATCTCGCCGCGATCGACTACGCGAGCATGGCGGTCGTCACGCTGGCATTCTCGGCCGTCGGCCTTTGGAAAACCCTTTAGCCGGCAGTGGTTTTCTGGTGCCCGTCAGTCGACGGCAGGCTGATCAAGGCTGCGACGTTCTCGACCGTCAGAAGTGGGGTTGGTACGACGACGTCCGACGCCGTGCTGGTGCGCTGCTCGATCGGGCGTCATGGCGACGTCGGCGACCTGCAGCGGTCCGACGACGAGCTGGTGGCGGGCGCTGTGCGCGATCTCGCGGCGGCGGTCGGCGTCCGCGGGCGTGCCGCGCGACGGCGTCGTCACCCGCTGGGGCGGTGCGCTGCCGCAGTACAGCGTCGGCCACCTCGACCGGGTAGCCCGCATCAAAGCGGCACTGGCAGCGGTGCCCGGTCTGGTGGCCTGCGGAGCCGCCTTCGACGGCGTCGGGATACCTGCGTGCATCGGCAGCGGTACCGCGCGCAGCGACCCAGGTCCTCGCGAAGCTGTTCGGTGACGAGGGCGAGAGCAATAGGCGCCATGAGTGCGACGTGCTGAGCCCCGCTGACGGCTTACACGATGTACGCGGTCTTTCGCTCGCAGCGTGGTGTCGGGGCGCTACCCGATTCGGGCCGCGACCTAGCCGCTGCCGAGGTCGACGACCTGCTGGCGGAGTTGGCCGGTAAGGGCGTCGTCACGCGCGGCGTTCTACAGCGTCAGCGGGTTCCGGCACGACGCCGACTACCTGATCTGGTGGATCGCGCCGAACTCCGAGGATCTGCAGGAGGCGTACCTGCGATTCCTTCGCACCCGCCTGGGTCGGGCCAGCGATCCCGGTGTGGTCGGTGATCGGCGTCCATCGTGATGCGGAGTTCAACAAGGCGCACATTCCCGCGTTCCTAGCCGGGATGGAGCCGAAGGGCTACGTCTGCGTCTACCCGTACAACCGCACCAACGAGTGGTACCTGCTCGACCCCGCCGAACGTGGCGCGATGTTGCGCGAGCACGGCGTGATGGGCCGCGAATATCCCGACGTGTTGGCGAACACGGTGGCGGCGTTCGCCCTTGGCGACTACGAGTTTCTGCTCGCGTTCGAGGCCGACGAACTGCACCGGATCGTCGACCTCATGCGCCACCTGCGTGGCGCCCAAGCGCGGGCGCACACGCGTCTCGAGACGCCGTTCTTCACCGGTCCGCGCCGCGCCGTCAGCCGAACTGGTCGCCACCCTCCCGTAGCGCCCGGCCACCCGCCGTCCGCGTCAAATCGTGCGCATCTACTGCCCTAGGGGGCAGCAAATCCGCACGATTCGTGAGTCGCGCTACTCGGTGGGTTCGAACCGCACGCTGATCCTGTTGATGCAGAAGCGGTCGTCGATGGGGTTGCCGTACTTCTCGCCCTGGAACAGGTGGCCCAGGTGCGATCCGCAGCGGGCGCAGCGCGCCTCGATGCGGCGCATCCCGTAGCTGTTGTCGGGCAACAACTCGACGGCGTCGTCCTCGGTCGGAGCGTAGAACGACGGCCAGCCGCAGTGCGAGTCGAACTTGTGGTCGCTACGGAACAACTCGGCGTCACACGCCCGGCAGTGGTAGACGCCGGTGGTCTTGGTGTCGGTGTACTCGCCGACGAACGCGGGCTCGGTCGCGGCCTTGCGCAACACGGCATATTCGGACGGCGTGAGCTGGGCGCGCCATTCCTCGTCTGTCTTCTCAACCTTGTACATGTCCTCGAGTTTACGTGACGTGCGCCACTCCGGTGGGTCGGTGAAGATTACGAACCGCTGACGGGCGGTAGCGTCTTCTCGTGGCTCCTTCCCCGGCAATAGAGCTCGAGATCGAGGGACGCACGGTACGCGTCTCCAACCCCGAGAAGGTCTACTTCTCGCGAGCGGGGCCAGACCAAGCTCGACCTGGTCAACTACTACCTGTCGGTAGGGCCGGGCATCGTGCGCGCACTGTTCGAGCGGCCGTGCACGCTGCAGCGCTTCCCCGACGGCGTCGAGGGCGAGGCGATCTACCAGAAGAGGGTTCCGGAGCACCATCCGGAGTGGCTCGAGACCGCCCGCGTCACGTTTCCGTCGGGCCGCCATGCCGACGAGCTGTGCGTCACCGAGGTGGCGTCGGTCGCCTGGGCCGCGAACCTCGGCACGATCGTCTTCCACCCATGGCCGTCCCGGCGGTCCGACACCGAGCATCCCGACGAACTGCGCATCGACCTCGATCCGCAGCCAGGCACCGACTTCGACGACGCACGAAGGGTCGCCGTCGCCGTCCACGAATTGCTTGATGAAGTCGGCTACATCGGGTATCCGAAGACGTCGGGCGGTCGCGGCATCCACATCTACGTGCGACTGCAGCCGCGCTGGACGTTCACCGAGATTCGCCGTGCGGTGCTGGCATTCTCGCGCGAGATCGAGCGACGGATACCTGAGCGAGGTGACGACGGCGTGGTGGAAGGAGGAGCGCGGCGCGAAGGTGTTTCCTTGACTACAACCAAAACGCGCGCGACCGCACGATCGCGGCGGCGTACAGCGTGCGGGCCAACGTCCGTGCGACGGTGTCGACTCCGGTCACCTGGCAAGAACTGGCGGACGTCGAACCGAACGACTTCACGATCGACTCGGTGCCGCAGCGGTTCGCGAAGATTGGTGACCTGCACGCCGGCATCAACGACGTCGCGCACGACCTCACACCGCTGATCGAGATGGCCGACCGTGACGAACGCGACCGCGGGCTCGGCGACGCGCCGTACCCGCCGAACTTCCCGAAGATGGAAGGCGAGCCTGCCGGGTGCAACCGAGTCGAGCGCGCCGCCCGAAGCCCGATGCTGACTGACCTTGGCGCGGCCGCGCGCGGATGAAACCGCATACCGCCGGCCGGCGTCTCATGGTCGTGCGAGGCCTTGGAGCGGTGGCAATCGTGGCGGTTTGCGCGTTGGCGTTGGCCGGCTGCGCATCGGCTGCGCCCACGAAGGCCGGGAGCAGTTCGGTCGCTGGCACCAGCGGCCTGTCGAGTCCGGTCCCGCTGGTCAGCGTCGGGAGTCCGACGCCGTCGGACGCGGCCGAGCGTTCGCGAGTGGAGGCAGTCAGCAAACTGGTCCGAAGCCTCCTTGCCGAGATGGTCGGGGCGCTGCCTGACGGTTCGAAGGAGGTGCCCGGGCTGCAGGTCGGAGGTCTGCCCGGACCGCTGTACCCGCCGGACGACTTCATCGACGTGAGCGACTCGTGGAAGGCGCCCGGCAGTGCCGATCAGGTGCTCGCCTACATCCAGCACCACGTGCCCGCCAGCTTGACGTTGGAGGGCTCAGCCGGGCCTAAGCGGAGCAACGAACGTGTTCTATCGGGCACCGGCCGCGGCTGCCGACGAAGGTGCCACGGTGCAGGTCTGGGTGGCTCCTGATCCCGCAGGTGGAGTCGATGTGAGGGTGGAAGTGCAGGACACGTGGCAGCCCGTGCGGCCGGCGCTCGAGCAGGTCCCGGCCACCGTGACGGGCGCCACCCTGGTGCGACGTACCGACCTCAAGGAGTCACCCTCGCCGCCGGTCACGATTCACGTCGGCGCCGACATTGCGCGCCACATCGCCGCGCTCCTCAATGCTCTTCCGTCGCAGGCGGGTGGTCTGCTGGACGCCGGCGGCGGACCGGACACGACGATCACGGTCACCTTCGACGGCGATCCCAGCAACACGCAGTACGTCGTAAACGGCGACATCTACAACACCGTCACAGTCAACGCACCCAGCCAGGAGTTGCCTACGCTGTCGCACGCGGGCGACCTCGTCAACTACCTCGAAGGATTGTTCTAGCCGCCGCTGAACACGCTGGCGAGGTCGAAGTTCACCGGCCGGTCGAGTTGGTCGTACGTGCACGACGCGGGTTCGCGATCGGGGCGCCAGCGCCGAAACTGTGCCGTGTGCCGGAACCGGCCGCCTTCCATGTGGTCGTAGGCGACCTCGCACACGAGCTCGGGCCGCAGCGGGACCCAGCGTGAGGTCCTTGCCGGCGTTCCAGCGAGTGACACCGCCGGGACGCCGATCCGGCTCGCCCGGCTCGGCCGTTTCCGAATCAGGGCTCCGGGGCTCCGTTCCCACACCGGGGCTGCGCCCCAGGGATGCGCCACATCGTCGGTGCGGTACGGCTCGAGCTCGGCGATGAGTTCGCGACGTCGGACGGCGGAAAACGCTCCGCACACGCCGACGTGCTGCAGTACCCCGTTGTCGCCGTACAGCCCGAGCATCAACGAGCCAATCGCGGTGCCTTCCGGTGACGCGCGGTGCCAGCGAAAACCAGCGACGACGCAGTCGGCGGTGCGCTCGTGCTTGACCTTCACCATGATGCGCTGATCTTGGCGGTAGGGGAGGTCTCGCGACTTTGCCACGACCCCGTCGAGTCCGGCACCTTCGAAGACCTCGAACCATCGATTCGCGAGCTCGAGAGAATCGGTGGCAGGGGTCAGCAGTACCGAAGACGAGGCCGACGCAAGCACGTCCTCGAGAGCCTCGCGGCGGGTGGCAAATGGCTGCTCTACAAAGGATTCGTCACCCAGCGCAAGTAGGTCGAACGCGATGAAGGTTGCAGGAGTCTCTAGCGCCAGCTTCTTGACCCGGGATGCGGCTGGGTGGATGCGTTGAAGCAGGGCTTCGAAGTCGAGGGAGTTGCCCGACACGATGACGATCTCGCCGTCGAGCACGCATCGCTGCGGCAGGCTCGTGCGCACCGCCTCAACGACTTCGGGGAAGTAGCGCGTCAGCGGCTTCTCGTTGCGACTGCCGAGTTCGATCTCGTCACCGTCGCGAAAGACAATGCAGCGAAAACCGTCCCACTTCGGTTCGTAGACCATGTCCGCCGGGATGCGTCGGCTGCGACTTCGCGAGCATCGGCTTGACCGGGGGCATCACCGGAAGCTTCATCGCCGCACCTCATAGCGTGCATAGAGCAGGTCGTCGTCGTCCTGCAGCAGCTGGGTCAGCGCCATCTTCGTCGCGGGTCGAGCAGTGGTCCGTCGAGTACGCGTCGCGACGGTCCGCCTACCAGCATCGGCGCAATCGTCAAACACAATTCATTGAGGACGCCGGCAGCTGCCACTGCTCCGAGCAGTGTCGGGCCGCCCTCGCACAAGAGCCGACGATGACCGAATCGCTACGAGTGCCTCGACCATCAGCGCGGGGGAGACGGCACTGTCGCCGGCGATGACAACCTCTGCCACCTTGCGCGCGGCGATCAGGCGATCGGCTGGCGCCGCTTCACAGGTCACGACGATCGGCGGTGGCGATGCCTGCGCAAAGTACTTCGACTCAAAGTCGAGCTGCAGTCGCTGCGACACGACCACCATGGTGGGCGCTGGCGGCTGACCCGCTGCCGTGCGAACGTCCTGGTACTCCGGTCGTGCGCGCGCCGGCCCGTAGCCTTCTGCGGTCACCGTGCCGGCGCCGGCGATCACGACGTCGGCCAGCGCACGCAACAGCCCGAGCACCTGCTGGTCGGTCGCGTTGCCGAGGCCGCCGGCCCGCCCGTCGATCGTCGCTGCGCCGTCGGCGCTGGCGATCATGTTCGCGCGCAGCCACGTCTTCTCCGGTGGGTACCGATAGGCCTCGACGAGGTCGACGGCGTCGACCGGGTCGGGAAGCAGTCGGCGAACGGGCACCCGCACAGTCAATCAGCGGGCGAGGATCGCGACCGACTCGGGCGGCAACCGCAGCGCTGTTCGCGCGCAACTCGACGTCCGCTGATGCAAGGAGTACGGACGTGGCCTCGACGTCGAGCGTCCGCTCGCACGTCGCCAGGTTCACCGCGACGGCGGTGGCCGGTCGTCGAACGACCAGCCATCGCTGCTCCTCGTCGAAGTCGACCTTGAGCTGATCGAAGCGCCCATCGGCTAGGTCGAGCCGGCTACGCCGCAGCGCAATCAACTCGCGATACCAGGCATGCACGTCGGCGTGAGGCGCAACACCGAGCTCGTTCCATTTCAGCGTCGATCGCTCGATCGTCGTCGGGTGCTGCGGGTCGGGCACGTCTTCGTGCTTCCAGCCGAACGCCTTGAACTCACCACGCCGACCGGCTCGCACGGCCTCGGCGAGCTCGGGGTCCTCGTGGTCGGTGAAGTACTGCCACGGTGTCGATGCAGCCCACTCCTCGCCCATGAACAGCATCGGCGTGAAGGGCGCCGTCAACACCAACGCGGCCGCAACCTTGGCGAGTTCAGGGGAGACCAGCTGCGATAGTCGTTCGCCCGCGTGCCCGGTTGCCGATCTGGTCGTGGTCTTGTGCGTATCCGAGCAACCGATGGCCGGTGATCGCCGCGGGTAACGGCCGACCATGCTGGCGATCACGATGCCGCGAGTACTGGCCGGCGTAGACGTAGCCACTAGTGAACGCCGTTGCTAGTTGGCTCAAGGATCCAAAATCCTCGTAGTAGCCGAAGGACTCGCCGGTCAGCACCGCGTGTAGCGCGTGGTGAAAGTCGTCGCTCCATTGCGCGTCGAGCCCGTAGCCGCCGGCGTCGCGAGCGGTGATGAGTCGCGGGTCGTTCAGATCCGACTCAGCGACAAGCGCGAGTGGCCTCCCGACTTCTTCCGACAGCGCGGCCACCTCGACCGTGAGTTCTTCCAGGATGTGCGTGGCCGACGTGTCGAGGATCGCGTGCACCGCGTCGAGGCGCAGTGCGTCGATGCGGTAATCGCGCAGCCACATCAGTGCGTTGTCGACGACGTAGCGGCGCACCTCGTCCGAGCCCGCCGCGCAGTAGTTCATTGCCTTGCCCCACGGCGTGGAAAAGGTGTCCGTGAAGTACGGTCCGAACGCGGGCAGCACGTTGCCATCGGGGCCGAGATGGTTGTACACGACGTCGAGGATGACGCCGAGATCGCGGTCGTGGCAGGCATCGACGAACTGCTTCAGCCCATCAGGTCCGCCGTAGCTCTCCTGTACCGCGTACAGGAATACGCCGTCGTACCCCCATCCGTGGTGGCCCGGAAACGCCGCGACCGGCAGCAGCTGGATGAACTCCACCCCGAGATCGACAAGATGGTCAAGCTGATCGATCGCGGCCTCGAACGTCCCCGTTGTCGTGAAGGTGCCGATGTGCAACTCGTAGACCAGCCGTCCGAGCAGCTGCCGGCCTTGCCAACCGTTGGCGTGCCAGCTGAAGCGCGTGTGGTCGACAAGACGCGAAAGGCCGTGGACGCCGTCGGGTTGCCACGCCGACCGCGGATCCGGCAGCACCTCGCTGCCGTCTAGAGCAAACCCGTAGGCGGCGCCAGGATTCGCGTCGACGCTGGTGCTCCACCAGCCGCGCCCACCGGACGTCATCGGGTAGCGCCGCGCATCGATCTCGACGTCGACCTGCGTCGCACCGGGCGCCCACACGCGGAAGGTTGTAGGTGTCACGAGACGTTGACCGCCGGCACCAGCAACGCGACCGAACTCTGCTGCAGCAAGTGCTGCACCGTGGTGTCGCCCGCCTCGTGCTCGCGCCCGGACAACACGTCGACCCACTCGCTTCCGGGCGGTACGGCTTCCGGTAGTTCGACCACGGTGTCGCGCCAACCGCCCGCACGCTCGAGGTGGGCACAGAACCTCGTCGCGAACACAGCGACCTCGGGCGAACGACTGAACGCGACCAGATGATCGGCAGCCGGCCCCGACGCGACGATCGGGAGGTAGCTGTGAAACCACCCCGAATGGTCGCGGCGCAGCCGCAAGGCTGTTGCGGTCACCCGCAACTTGGGGTCGAACATCGTCTCGAGCTCAGCACGGCGCGCCGCGAAGTCGACCGCGCCGCGGTTGTCGGGGTCGACGAGAGTGAATGCAGAAAGCTCGCACCCCTGATAGTTGTCCGGAACACCGGGCATGGTGAGTTGAATGAGCTTCTGTGCAAGGGAATTGGCTCGCCCGTATGGCTCCACGGTGTCAACGAAAGTCGCCACCTCGGTCATGACCTCATGGTCGGTCAAAACCCTTGTGACGAAAGAGTCCACCGCGTCTTCGTACGTCAGGTCCGGTGATTGCCACGAGGTCGCGACCTTGGCTTCACGCATCGCCTTGCGCATATAGCGCGTTGCTCGTTCGACATCGAGTGGCCAGGCTCCGACGAGCGTCTGCCAGAAGAAGTAGCCGGTGCGGTTGTCGGGACAACCAAGACGGGCGCCCGGTCGGTAGCCATCGGCGGATCGCTTGCTCCCAAACGCCTGGCAGCTCTGAGAGCACGGCGATCCGGGCCCGAACGTCCTCACCTCGCTTCGTGTCATGCGTCGACAGCGTCGTCATTGCGGTCGGTGAGTCCGCCTGCAGGGTCGCAGCATGGTGATGGAAACTGGCCAAGCTCCGGCCGAAACGACCGGGGTCGCCGCCGACCTCGTTCAGCGACAGCAGCCGGGCATAGCGGTAGAAGGCGGTGTCCTCGACGCCCTTCGCGTACAGCGCCGCTGCGAGCTGACCGAACCTGATGCCGAACTCGTCGGCGTCGAGTGCATGGGTGCGCACCGCGTCGATCTCCTCGCGCAGTGCTGGTGCGTGCTGCAGCGAACGCGCGGTCGCATCGTCGAGCGCGGCGATGGTGCGGGGCGAACTCGCGAACGGCCGGTACACCTCGAGTCGACACAACACCGCGACCAGGGCTTCGCGCAGTCGCGATCCGCTCTCGGTCGCCGGGTCAGCGCTTCGATCGATGCGGACGCCGAGCAGGCCGGTAAGCCGTGCCACTTCGGCCGCCAACACGTCGCGAGCGATCAGCCGCCTGCCTTCTTCGGCGACCGTCGCGAAGTCTGCGGTCTCACCGGTCAGTTCTGCGTAGAGCCGGCTAAGTGGCCCTTCACCTGCCGGGTCGACAAGCAACTCGTTGACAACGGTGAGTGTTTCGTAACCGGTCGTGCCGGCTGCCCGCCAGTCGGGCGGCAGCAGTTCTGCCGGTTCGCCCGCGTCGAGCACCTTCTCCACGACGACCCAGGTGGCGTCGGTCGCCCGCGCCAGATCGGTGAGATAGCCCGCAGGCTCGGCGAGACCATCAGGGTGATCGATGCGCAGGCCGTCTGCCGAGCCGGTCGCGACCAGGTCGATCAGCACCGCATGACTCGCGTTGAACACTGCCGGATCGTCGACCCGCAGACCGATCAGGGTGGTGATGTCGCAGAAGCGTCGGTAGTTCAACTGGGTCGACGCGGTGCGCCAGTCGGCCAGGCGGTAGTGCTGCGCGTCGAGGAGTTCACGCAGGCCGTCTCGCCCGCCGCCCGCGAGAGCGGCGGTGCCCGTGGCGAGCGGGAACCGGTGGTCGAAATACGCGAGTTCGGGTTTGCGGGCACGGTCGACGATGAGGAGCTTGTCGAGGTTTTCCTCAAGGGGGCCGTCGAGTACCGGCATCAAGATGCGGCCGCCCTGGGCGTCCCAATCGATGTCGAACCATGACGCATGAGGTGACTGTGGACCCTCGCTGAGCACTGACCACAACGCCTTGTTGAGGTACTCGGGTACGGAGATCGACATGTGGTTGGGGACGACGTCGACGATGATGCCGACCCCCGCGGCCGCAAACGCCTTACGCAGCGAGGCGAATCCTTTCGCTCCACCGAGTTGGGCGTCGATCTTGGAGTGGTCGACGACGTCGTAACCGTGCGTCGATCCCTTGGTGGCGCCGAGAATGGGCGACAGGTACGCATGCGTGACGCCGAGGTCGGCGAGGTAGCTACCGAGCCTCGCCGCGTCAGCGAACTTCAGGTCGGGTCCGAGCTGCAGGCGGTACGTCGATAGCGGCGCGACCTGAACCACGGACTCAGACGACACGGCGAAGCACCATCACGGACCGACCCTCGACATGCGCGGCCGAATCGGCCTTGATTGACGGCTGCTCGACGTCGAGCGGCTTGGTGGTGTCGATCAAGATCTCCCAACGCTCGCCATAGTCGGGGCCCGGCAGGATGAAGTCGATGCCGGTATCCGCCGCGTTGAACAGCAGCAGGAACGAGTCATCGACGACGGGTTGGCCCCGCTGGTCGGGATATCCGATCGCGGCCCCGTTGAGGAAGACGCCGACCGACTTGGCGTACCCGGTTGCCCAGTCGGCCTCTGACATCTCTGTGCCGCCTGGCGCGAACCAGGCGATGTCGCGCAGATCCTCGCCGGCGGCACGCACTGGATGCCCATCGAAGAAGCGCCGCCGCCGAAACACCGGGTGATCGCGACGCAATGCCGAGAGCGTGCGGGTGAAGTTGAGCTGCACCTCGTGTTCGGTCCGCAACGTCCAGTCGATCCAGGAGATCTCGTTGTCCTGGCAATACCCGTTGTTGTTGCCGCGCTGGGTTCTGCCGAACTCATCGCCGTGCAACACCATCGGTACGCCTTGCGACAGGAACAACGTCGTCAGGAAGTTGCGCTTCTGCTGCTCGCGCAACGCGACGATCTCGACGTCCTTCGTGGGTCCTTCGGCTCCGCAGTTCCACGAGCGATTGTCGTCGCTGCCGTCGTTGCCGTCTTCGCCGTTGGCCTCGTTGTGCTTGCTGTTGTACGAGACCAGATCCTGCAGGGTGAATCCGTCGTGCGCCGTGACGAAATTGATCGAGGCCATGGGTCGGCGACCGGAATGTGCGTACAGGTCACTCGAACCGGTGAGCCGAGACGCGAACTCGCCCAGCGTGGCAGGCTCACCGCGCCAGAAGTCACGAACCGTGTCGCGGTACTGGCCGTTCCACTCACTCCACAACGGTGGGAAGTTGCCGACCTGGTAGCCACCCTCGCCGACGTCCCATGGTTCGGCTATGAGCTTCACCTGGCTCACAACCGGGTCTTGCTGCACCAGATCGAAGAACGCCGACAACCGGTCGACGTCATAGAACTCTCGTGCCAGCACTGAGGCGAGGTCGAACCGGAAACCATCGACGTGCATCTCCAGCACCCAGTAGCGCAGCGAATCCATGATGAGTTGCAAGGCATGCGGGTTTCGCGCATTCAGGCTGTTGCCGGTACCCGTGTAGTCCATGTACTTGCTCGGGTCGTCGTCCGACAGCCGGTAGTAGGCGGCGTTGTCGAGGCCGCGAAACGACAAGGTTGGGCCGAGGTGGTTGCCCTCGGCCGTGTGGTTGTAGACGACGTCGAGAATGACTTCGATGCCCGCCTCGTGCAGGGTGCGCACCAGTGCCTTGAACTCTTGCACTTGTTCACCGCGATCGCCGGCCGCCGAATAGCCGTTGTGCGGCGCGAAGAATCCGATGGTGTTGTATCCCCAGTAGTTCGAGCAGCCCCTTGTCGGCCAGGCCGCTGTCGCTGACGAACTGGTGCACCGGCATCAACTCGACCGCGGTGATCCCGAGCTTGGTGAGGTAATCGACCATCACCGGGTGGGCGAGACCGGCGTAGGTGCCGCGGATGTTCTCCGGGATGTCGGGGTGCTGGATCGTCATTCCCTTCACGTGTGCCTCGTAGATGATCGAGTCGTGGTAGGGGATGCGCAGCTGATGGTCGCTGCGCCAATCGAAGTACGGGTTGATGACGACCGACTTCATGGCGTGCGGTGCCGAATCGGTGTTGTTGTGGCCGTCGGGATTGCCGAAGGGGTACCCGAAGAGCGACTCGTCCCAGTCGACCTGTCCTTGGACCGCTTTCGCATACGGGTCGAGCAGCAGCTTGCTGGCATTGCAGCGGTTGCCTGCCGCGGGGTCGTCGGGGCCGTGAGCCCGGAACCCGTAACGCTGCCCGGGGCTGATGCCCGGCAAGTAGCCGTGCCAGACAAACGCGTCGTACTCGGGCAACGTCAGGACGGTCTCGACGTCATCGTCGTCGAACAGGCACAGGTCGACGGACTCGGCGACCTCCGAGAAGACGGCGAAGTTGGTGCCGGCCCCGTCGTAGGTGGCGCCCAACGGATAGGGCGTGCCGGGCCAAACTGCGATCGAGTTCTGCGTCATGTCGTCCCGTCGTCGGCCAGCGGTTCGCGCACACTTATCTGGTGCTCGCGCCGACCTACCCGGCGCGGACGCAGACTGAACCCGCGCCTACCCAGTCTCGCCCGGGGCGTGCATCCATTGACTCCCCAACTTAGTCAGGCCCGAATTTAGAAAGGCAAGGCAGTGAACGAACCGGGCGACCTGGGCGTCATGCTGGGAGGAAGCCCCGCGGGAATGCGGGACCTCAGTCTTGGCCGGAGGTCAATGACTGGCTGCTACAGGGACCGCTCGGCCCTGCCGAGAGGATATGACGACGCGACATGTGGGACCAATAGTGCCAAATGCCCCCGCGGTGGGGAACTGAGGCGCAAACTGGAAGTTCCCGGCTCGCGCCAGCGTTGAGCACCGGACATGCACCAAAAGGATGTCCCCGGCTAGCGCCGGATCGGTCCAGGAGGCACGGGTTGAGTTCGAGGGACGGCCTGAAGACGGCCATCGCGGGCGCCGTCGGCGTCCTCGTGCTGTCGTCGTTGGCGGCCTGCGAACGGGCCGTCGCCATCGACACCCTCGGCCAGACGCCCTCGCAGGTGGCTGGAGCGCCGACCAAGAACGTCCCCGCCGCCTCGGCTGCGCCGCCGTCCATCTCGCCTCCAGCGCAACTGACGCTCGCCCCGGCCGATGGAGCGACCGCGGTCGCCCTCGGCTCGCATGTCTCGGTCTCCGTCGTCGATGGCACGCTGACCGCGGTCTCTGTTGCCGACGCCGCGGGTGACACGGTGGTCGGCTCGCTCGACCCGACGTCACAGTCGTGGGACAGCACCGGCACGCTGGTGCCCGGCACGCGGTACCTGGTGACTGCGACCGCCGTCTCGCAGGGCGGTACATCGACGGAGGCCTCGAGCACCTTCACCACCGCGGCGGCACCGAACGTGCTCGGCGATGAAGATCGCGCCCCTCGAGGGTGAGGTTGTCGGCGTCGGTATGCCGATCGTCGTCTACTTCACCGCCGCAGTGACCAACGAGGCCGCCGTCGAACGAGCACTCGTCGTCGACTCCGCGGTGCCGGTCGTCGGCTCATGGCATTGGTACGGCAACAAGGAAGTGCACTACCGGCCGATGGACTACTGGCCGGCCGGCGACGTCGTGACGCTGCACGTCAACCTCAAGGGCGTCGACGCAGGCAAGGGCGTCTGGGGTCTGGAGAATCGGACGCTGAACTTCAGCATCGGCGATTCGCGGGTGTCGACGGTCAACGCGGTGACCCATGAGATGAGCGTCGCCGTGGATGGCAAGGTGGTGAAGACTTTCCCGTCAGTACCGGGCGCGATCAAGTACCCCACGACGTCCGGTATTCACGTCGTCTTGGACAAGTCGCCGAGCGTCATCATGGACTCCGCGACCGTGGGAATTCCGAAGGGCAATCCCGACTACTACTACGAGACGGTTCTGTGGGACGTCCGCATCTCGTGGTCTGGCGAGTACGTGCATGCGGCGCCGTGGTCGGTGAGCGCGCAAGGTAGGGCGAACGTGAGCCACGGCTGCGTCAACGCGAGCCCCGCGGACGCCCAGTGGTTCTACAACCTCACAAGCCGCGGTGACATCGTCATCGTGACGGGCACTCCTCGGCCGCTCCAGTCGGGCAACGGCTGGACCGACTGGAACATGAGCTGGGCGAAATGGGTGGCCGGTAGTGCCACTGGGCTGACTCGGCTGCGTCGTCGAGTCCTCCCACGCCGTCGTCGTCCTACGGGTCGACCGCGACCCCCCCGGCGAGCAGCAGCGCCACCGCGACGCCGTAGTCCGGACCTAGCGGCGCTCGCCGAGCCCGGCGCGCAGCATCACCATCGGCGCCGTCGCGTTCGTTGCCAGCAGTGATTCCGGCGCGACCGACGTCATCCAGTCGAGCGCGACCATCTCGGGCTCGTCCAACATGCGCTGCACGACAGCGGCTTCGACCAGCCTGCCGGGCGCGTAGCGGGCCCACGCCGTGACGAAGTGGCCTTCGAGAACGCGGTACGTCTCGCCGTCCCGGATGCCGATCACATGTGCCGCGAGCGAGCCGTCGATGTGCGCCGTCGCGACTTCGAGCATGCCGTCGAGCGCCAGGTCGGTCAGCCGGCTGCGCCAGGTCTGGCGCATCTCGTCGTCGTCGAGGTCACTGGACGCGCCCGCGGTCGTGATCGCGGTTTCGGTGCGACTCCTCCAGTGCCGGCATGAGATCGCGGATCTCGCTGTGACTGCGGGTGAAGCGGACGTCGAAGGTGCGGTAGTCGCTGGCCAGGCGGTTCGTCGCCTTGCGAAGCGTGCGGCGCATTGCCGGGCTCAGGTAGTCGGTGGCCTCGTCGAGACCCGGCTCTCGGCGGATCATCGGGATCGGGTCGACATCGATCGGGAACAAGCTGCGGGAAGCCCGCCATGAAGCCGGTGAGCGTGGGCGAGTCAGCGTCGAGCGGGCCGAGTTCGATCGCCCACCCGCTCGAGCGTGCCGGCAGCGTCCGGGACAGTGCGATTCCGAGACGACGTGCCCAGAGCCTGTCGTCGGCCAGCACCGCGCCACGGTGACCGAGATCGCTCCCGGCGAAGGTCACGATGTGCGACGTGCGGCCCGCGCCGCGCACTTCAACGAGAACCGAGGCGGCGCGCAGGAAGCCGGACGGGTCCCGCACGAGCACTGCCCACGGTTGCGACCCGTTGCCGACGCTCGCGAGCGTCCATGTGCTGCGGGCCGTGACGGCGGCGCCGCAGCGTTGGGCCAGCGCTTCGAGCTCGCCGCGGTGCGCGCGCATGCTGTCGAGCCCCACGACGATCTGAACCCCCGTCGTTGCCGGAAAGCAGATCCGTGCTGGCTGCCAGGAGTGGCGCAGCGGTCACGAGGCCAGTCCGTCCGCCGCGCGCGAACCCGCGTGAGCGGCATTGGCTTCCATGCCGGCCATGTCAGGACGGTCGTCGAGCCACCGTTCGAGCTCGAGCGGCGGCAGTGCCTTGGAGAAGAAGAAGCCCTGCGAGACGTCACATCCGGACAGCGCGAGGTGCCCGGCGGTGATCTCGTTCTCGACACCCTCGGCGACCAGGCGCATGCCCAGCGAGTGGGCCAGGCTGATCGTCGATCGCACGATGGCGGCGGCCCGCGGGTCGTCGGCCATCGGCTGGACGAACGAACGGTCCAGCTTCAGCTCGTCGATCGGGAGCTCCCGCAGGTAGGCGAGCGAGGAGTAGCCGGTACCGAAGTCGTCGACGGCGACGCGGATGCCGAGCGTGCGCAGCTGGGTGAGGATCTCTCGGGCTCGTTCGCGGTCGCCCATCAAGAAGTCCTCGGTGATTTCGAGTTCCAGGGCGGACGCCGGCAGCCCGCGGTTCACCAGCAGCTGGTGCACGCGGTCGGGGAGTTCGAGGTCGACGAGCGAGGACGCCGAGAGGTTGACGGCGACGCTCAGCATCCGGCCGCCGGCGCGCCACAGCGCGACCTGGTCAAGCGACTGCTCGAGCACGGCCATCGTGAGGTCGCGCATGAGACCGGCGTCCTCAGCGAGCGGCAGGAACGCGTCGGGTGGGAGCAACCCGTGCACTGGGTGGTCCCAGCGGACCAGCGCTTCGACGCCGGACACGTACGAGGTCTGCGAGTCGACCTTGGGCTGGTAGTGCATCGCCAGCTTGCGGTCCTGAATCACCTGGCGCAGCTCTTCCAGTGTGCGCAGCCGGTCCTGGCCGCCGAGGGAGTCGTCCGACTCGCTGTAGACGCGGAACCCGGTGCGCAGGTCCTTCGCGTGGTACATCGCGATGTCGGCTCGGCGCAGCAGGGTCGAGACTTCGAGTCCGTGCTTGGGGAACAGCGAGATTCCCACGCTGGCAGCCACCCGCACGGTGATGCCGTCGATGGTGAACGGCGCGAGCAGCGTCTGCCGGACCATCTCAGCGAACATCTCGGCGCCGTCGCGGTCGACGTCCAAGACGAAGATGGAGAACTCGTCGCCGCCGAGGCGTGCGAGCAATCCGTCCTCGTGAGCCAGTTCCTCGGTAAGTCGGGTGGCGACCTGCAACAGCAGATCGTCGCCGGCGTGGTGGCCGAGAGAGTCGTTGACTTCCTTGAACCTGTCGAGGTCGAGCAGGAACAGCGCGCCGTTGCGGTCGGGCTCGGCCGCCAGGTAGCTGTCGACGTGTTCGTAGAACGCGCGCCGGTTGCCGAGGCCGGTCAGTTCGTCAGTGAGGGCGAGCTGGCGGCTGTGCGCGAGAGTTGTGACTTCGCGGAAGCTGACGATGAGACGGCCGATCGCGGCCACGATTGTCGCAGCGGCGAGCGCGACCGCGATGGGGTGCAGCATGTGGCCGTGGTCGTACACGAGCAGCGCAACCGTGCACAGCGTGGCGCCGACCGGAATGCCGAGCAGCACCCATGCCGGCAGCGTCGCGCCGCCGGCCTTCTTCGACCAGCCGGGCGCGAGTGCAACCACTGCCGTAGCGATGACCCACGCCGTGTCGTCGAGACCGCCGGGCTGGTAGCTGTTGTGTGCGACCAGGACGAGGTAGATGCAGTCGGCAGCGGAGAACAGCGCGAGGCCACCGGCGAGGAACCACATGCCAGCCGGTGGTCGCCAGTGGTACAGCGCCAGCAACGCCGTGACGACCAGCAGCAGCAAGACGTCGAGCAGCGGGTAGGCCTCGGTGGTGACGATCGCGGCGGTGCTGTCGCCGTTCGCGTGCACAGCCTTGAGGACCGGGCCGACGACGGCTGCGGCGATGGCTGCGACAGCGAGGCCGCCGACGATGCCATCGAGCCAAAGGCTCAACGGGAGCTTGCCGGCGAAGTCGCGGATGACCAGCAGCAGGGCGATGAAGGCGCACGGGTAGAACGACAACCAGAAGCCGTCCGCGACCGACGGGAACGGCGGATGCGGCCATCGGCCGGATGAAGATCGTCCAGTAGATGTTCCCGAATCCGTACAGCGCGAGGCCGACGGCGAGAATCCGCCAGCTCGACCGGTTGGAGGTCGCCTTGCGGGCCCGCAGGAAGCACAGGATCGGGCTCAACGCGTAAGCGAGGTTGTTCATGATGCCGTCGAGGATCAGGTTGTAGCCCGTGTGCCCCGACGGACGGACGCCGGGAATCGTCGAGACCCCGAAGACGACGAATACGGCAATCGTGAAGACGTAGAAGGTGGTTGTCGTCCCGAGCCGCGTCCAGACGCGGCGACTCAGCGCACGCGCGATCCGCGTGGTCCGGCCAGCGGCTGGCTTCACGCTGGACGTGCCGATCCTCGGGAGGATGTCCATACCCATGTCAATCGCAATTCGCGGGGCTCGATCGCAGGACCAGCTGCGGATCGCAGATCGGCCACTTCGACAGTCGTCGGGACGCCGAATGGTTGCGGCGGGTGCGTCCGTTCGGGCTATTTATTCGAAGCGACTTGACCCATTGGCCGGTGATGTGCGGGCGAATGTGTCTCTACGGGCAGACTCGTCCGGTTTTGCCACGAGCGTTCGCCTGCCCGCTGCGCTACCTGCGTTCGTAGCGATTCCGGAACGTTCGCTTACTACCTTCGGTCGCGCCGGAGCGTACCAGCCGGGCCTAAGCAACCATGGAGGACCGATGAAGAAGGCGTACCGAGTTCTTGCCCGACTGATAGCGGCGCTGGTGGTCGTGCAGGCCGCCGCGATCGCCTACGGAGCGTTCGCCATCGACAAGGTGATCGAGAAGGCCAAAGACCACGGCAACACGATCGCCGATGCCTCGTCGAAGCTGAACGGCGGCGCCGGGTACGGGATACACGGATTGATCGGCATGCTCGTCATCCCGCTCGCCGCGATCATCTTGTTCGTCGTGGCATTCATGGCGCATGTACCGGACGGCGTGAAGTGGGCCGGCTTCGTCTTGCTGGACGTCGTCGTCCAAGTGGTGCTCGGACTGGCCGCCCACGGCGTCGCCGCACTGGGGTGGTTGCACGGGCCTAACGCGCTGGTGTTGTTCGTGCTAGCCATCTACACCGCACGACGAGTTGGTACCGAACACGCGGCTCGACCGGTGGCCGTTGGTGCGCCGGTCGGGTGACTGGTGGGCGTTACAGGGATTGAACCTGTGACCTCTTCCGTGTCAGGGAAGCGCTCTCCCGCTGAGCTAAACGCCCTTCATCGTCGCAACTGTGCTCACCGCGCCGAACCGTACAGCACCACCTTCGATGGGTGGCGTCGACGAGGCGGAGGCGGGAATCGAACCCGCGTACAGGGCTTTGCAGGCCCTTGCCTAAGCCACTCGGCCACTCCGCCGGCGAACCACGGACGACCAACCGACCGAGGCCCTGTTGACGCCGTCGGCGCCTCCGAGCGGACGACGGGATTCGAACCCGCGACCCTCACCTTGGCAAGGTGATGCTCTACCAACTGAGCCACGTCCGCGCGAACCAGTGCAGATGCCCCGGCTGCGTCCTGCACTCTAACCGATGCGCCGGTGTGGAAGCATGCGGGCGTGGTGTCCCGCGCTGATCCGGTGCCCGAATCGCTGCCCGTCGACGAGCGCTGGCCCCGCGCCGGGCACTGGCTGAGCGCCGGCGCTGGGCCGCATCCGATTGATCTCGCCGTCCTCGGCGTCCCGACTTTCGCTCGGTCGATGAACCAGGCGGGCACCCACACGACGCCGGCCGCCGTCCGCCGAGCGCTGCATCACTACACGACCTGGTGCGCGTCGCGCCACGTCGATCTCGCCGACCTGTGGCCCTGGGACATGGGCGACGTGGACGAACCCGATCGCGACGACGGGGCGTTCCGTGCCCAGGCTGCGGTGAAGACCGCGCTGGCCAAGGCGCGGCTCCTCGTGGCACTGGGTGGCGACGGATCGGCGACGGTGCCGACCGCGCAGGGACTCGACCTGACGCGGGCCGGCTTGGTCGCCCTCGACGTCCAGTACGACTTGCGGGACGGCGCGCGGAACACCTCTGCGCTGCGCACCCTGTTTGACGCAGGCCTGGACGGCGAGCGGGTGAGCCACGTCGGCGCCGCCGACTGGGCGGTCTCCCGCTCGCATGCCGACGAAGCCAAGGCCCGCGGCATGGCGTTGTTCTCGCGTGGGGCCGTCGACGAACGTGGGATCACGGCATGCATGGCCGATGCCCTTGCGTCGGCCGGCCGGAGCGGGTCGGTCCACGTGTCGTTCGACCTGTCGGTCTGCGATCGTGCTGTGGCGCCTGCGTGTCTCGACGCGCTGCCAGGCGGCCTGCGCGGTGCCGAGCTGCTGGCGGCCGCGTTTATGGCCGGGCGTGATCCCAAGGTCAGATCGGTCGACATCGTCGAGGTCGATGCGACCGCTGACGTCGCGGACTACCGCACGGTCCGGCTGGCCGCGCTCGTCGTGCTCGAAGTGGCCGCTGGGCTGGCGCTGCGACCCCACGCATGAGCGCGCAGGCCTTCGCGCACGTCGACGGTCGGCTCGCCAGCGGGCTCGTCGAGGTCAGGCACGACGTGGCTGCCCTCGACGAGCCGGGCTTTTGGGTTGTCGTGAGCAGCTTCGAAGGCGACTTCACCTGCGCGCGGTTCGCCGCCGTCCGTGCTGCGCCGCTGCCGGCCGCGACATGGTCAGGTCCGCGGCGCGGCGACTGGGCGACCTCGCTCGACCGCGCCGGCTATGTCGGCGGCGTCGAGACCATCCGAGCATTGATCGAGCGGGGAACGGTCTACCAGGTGAACCTGTGCCGGGTGCTGTCCGCTGCCTGCGAAGCCGCCGATTTAGGTGGGCTCGCCGTGGTGCTGGCGGCTGAGCATCCGTCCCGCTATCCGGCGCTGGTCTGCCTGC
This sequence comes from uncultured Actinomycetes bacterium, assembly GCA_963825425.1. Taxonomy (GTDB): domain Bacteria; phylum Actinomycetota; class Actinomycetes; order Acidothermales; family Acidothermaceae; genus PALSA-607. Next base: position 583,342 of record CAWGTF010000010.1, on the reverse strand, counting down.
CAGAGGCAGGTCTGCAGGTGTGCTCGGCGAGCCCCGAACTGTTCTTGTCCCGCAGTCGCGTCGGCGGTACGGACGTCATGACGACCCGGCCGATCAAGGGCACCGGCGCGAACGCCCGGCCGACATCTCGGAGAAGGACCGGGCCGAGAACATCATGATCGTCGACATGGCCCGCAACGACCTCAGTCGGGTGGCCGAAACCGGCGGGGTCGACGTCCCGGCGTTGTGTGAGCTTGAGGAGTACCCGGGACTCGTGCACCTGGTCTCGACCGTTCGAGCCACGTCAGACCCGGCGTGACCTGGCCGCAGATCTTCGCCGCAACCTTCCCGCCGGCCTCGGTCTCGGGCGCGCCGAAGTCGAGTGCGCTGCGCATCATCGGCGACCTCGAGCCGGTTTCCCGCGGTCCCTACTGCGGCGCGATCGGGTGGGTCGACGCGGATCGGCAGGCGGCGTCGCTCGCGGTGGGGATCAGAACGTTCTGGCTGGACGCCGGTCAGCTGCGCTTCGGGACGGGCGCGGGCATCACCTGGGGCTCGGATCCGCAGCGCGAGTGGGCCGAGACGGAATTGAAGGCTGACCGCCTGGTCGGGCTGGCGTCGCGCGCGTAACGCGCGAACTGCCGGGTGCGCGACCTACGAGAAGAGGGCCTCGAGCTCGCGATCGACGTCAACGAACTCGCTTTCGCGGCCGACTGGCACAACTCGCTCGATGCGCGCCATGAAGTCGGCGATCGCGGGCCGGCGGGTCTCCAGGACTGCCTTGCCTGAGGGGGAGCACAGCGCGAGGAAGACCGCGCCAGCGCGGGGCCAGACCTTCACGTCGCCGTCGCCGACGGCTTCCCACAACCCCTTGTCCAGCAGTTCTCGGGCGAAGGTCCACTCGATCTGATTCGCCCCGGCGTCGAAGCTCACGGAGACCGCGAAGGGATCGCGGGCGTCGTAGCGAAGGTGCGCGTCAACCTTCACCGGATCGTTCTCAGCGAGAACGACACTGAACTCCAGGTCGAGGACCACGTTGTCAGTGCGCACATCGACCACCCGTTCTCGCTTCTGGTGCCGGCTTCTTGCAGTTCTTGATCTTGCTGCGGGCACTCGAAGACTGCCCTGAGTGACCACTATTACCCGGTGTGATCTCGGGGTCGCGGAGAGCACTGAGACAGGGATCCCCTCTTATCGGGAGTTCTAACCTGTGGCGACCCACCAGTCGCGACGACTTTGCGGCGACTCTGGGACTTTGCGGCGGCTGAGGCTGCGCTGTGCCGTGTAGAGTGACGCGCTGCTGGGGCGTATAGCTCAGCGGGAGAGCGCTGCCTTCACACGGCAGAGGTCCCTGGTTCGAAACCAGGTACGCCCACCAGTAGTGGCCGGAAGAGCGGCCCTCCGAGCAGGAGCACGCGGACCGCGGCTATCGCGTCGCGTCCTACGATGGGAAAGATGGTCTTCTGGCATCTGCTCTGCAGATCGTGGGAGAGCTAAATGGCGGGCCACTTTCGGGTCGTACGAGGCGAAGGTTCTGCTGCCACGCCGCTGGTCGTTGCGTCCCTGCTGATCGCCGCGGCACTCATGGCGTGCGTTGGTCAGATCAAGAGCACGTCCATTGAGCGGGCCTATCGACACACCCAATACGCGGCGGCGTCTGTGGTCAGTGTCAGCGCGAATCGCGTCGCGAAAGTTCGCTACCTGTGGGCCGGTAAGCCGCGGACCGGCCAGGTCGACGTCAGCACAGCAGCAGGCGTTGATCAGGGTGACCGGCTCGGCGTGCGGGTCTCCGAGGGTGGGCGCCGTCTGCAGTTGGAAACGCAGTTCTACGGCGCCGTCTATCTGGGGACAGCGATCACGCTGACACTCGTCGCGCTCTTGATAGCGATGGTCTCGTGGCGATCGCCGGAGATGGCAAGCTGGCGGGGAAAGCATTGGCTGCCAGCTGAGCTAAGGCGCCCTCTTCGCCGCTATCGGGGTTAGCTCGATCTGTCTCGGTGAGGCAAACCAGTCTGGCGCCAGCATCGATAGCGCAGTCACGGCCGTCGGGTTACGGCGCGCAACTGAGGTTGGGCGCGGCGGGTGTTGCGGCCGGCGCGGTGGGCGCCGCGCTGATCTCGGTGAAGTTTGCGCCGAGGGTCAGCACGACGCCGGCGGCTGTCGCGGGCAGCAGCGTTGCTTCGGGCACGCGGGCTTGCAGTGACTGGGCAGCGGCTAGGTCCGACGGGCCGTAGCTGATGGTGGTGGTTGCGGTGGTCGGGGCGTCTCCCACGGTGCCGATGTGGAAGCCGAGGGCCTGCAGCCGGGTCGCTGTGGTGTGTGCGAGGTCAGAGCGGCCGGTCCCGTTGTCGACCTGGATGGGTACGTCCGGTGGCGAGGGTGGTGGCGAGGCCGCGGCCGCCGAGGAGGTCGCGTCGCTTGCGAGGTTGGTGAATAGGGTCGCCATCGCGGTGGCGTCGAGCAGCACGTTGTCTTGGGGCTGGTTGCCGTACACGCTGCTCGTTGCCCGGTAGTTGGCATTGGCGATCGGAGCCGTCAGGAACGTGACGTGACTGGCGTCAAGGTGGCTGAAGCGGGACGCGAGTTTGCGCATGTCGCCCAACGAAAGACCGGAGTCGACGGTCAGCGACTTGGTCGCCACGTCGAGGAAGTCGGTGAGCTTCAGCGGGTTCGTCAAGGTGCCAGCCGACAGCACCTTCCGCAGCATCACCGACAGGAAGTACTCCTGGTCTTTGATCCGCCCGAGGTCTTGGTTGGGAAACGATTCGCGGTCACGTACCAACGCCAGCGCCTGCACTCCATTGAGGTGGTGCTGCCCGGCGGTGAGGAAGTCACCCGAGTTGGTGTCGTGCCGACTCGTGGCTATGCACACATCGATTCCGCCCAGGGCGTTGACCATGCCCTGAAATCCGGGGAAGTTGACCGACGCAAAATGGTCGATGTGCAGCCCGGTGAGTTGCTCGACGGTTGCAACCAGTAGAGGCGCGCCCCCGATCGAGAAGGCGGCGTTGAGTTTGGCGTGCACCGCGGCGTGCGCGACGTTCTTGGCGTCGGTGTAAGCGGGCAACTCCACCCACGAATCACGCGGGAAAGACACCACGGATGCTTTGGCATTTCCCGCAGGGATATGCACGACCATCACGACGTCCGACCGCTGGCCGGTCACGAAAGCTGCGCTGCCGGGAGCGACGTTGTACGTTTGCCCGCCCGCAAAATCGCGGCTGTCTGAACCCATCAGCAGAAAGTTCTCCGAGCCGGGCGCCGACGTCGGACCCGCACTCGGAGACACCGTCGGCGTGCTCGCCGAGGCGGCAGCTGCGCCACCGGCGGCGGGAGTTTGTTGGGGGGTGGCGAAGCGGATATCGACCCGGTGAATCTGCCCGAAGAGCACCGAACCGATGACGGCCACGGTGGCGATCACGACCGTACAGAACACCGCGACAATGATGACCACCCGACGCCAACGAAGCCGTCGCCACCATGAGAAACGGGCCGTGGTCGGCGCTGACGCCGTTGGCTGCGACCCTGGCCGCACGTCACTCACGCTGCGGTTCCTCCAGCCACGAATTGAGCTTGCCTGCCCGGTCGAGTCTCGACGAGTTTCACATGCTGACCTTGCGCGCGCGTGACGGCCGATCGAACCTCACGCGGTCGGCGTCGTTCGAAGACCGCGACTCGGTGCCACGGAGCACGGTCTCATGCGCGTGCCGGTGGGGGTGAGGCTGGGCGTGGTACGACGGGTGGTGACAGCGCAGGGCTAGGGCCGGTCGACGGCTGCACTGGGACGCCGAGTTGTGCCGTGCCTGTACCGGCTGTTCCCCCGGAGATGGTCTGCCAGGTCCATTCGAGGAGGCTGGGCAGTGCGACCCGCCACGCCGGCGGGGTGTGTTTGCCGTGGTTCACCACGACGTACTCGATGGGTTCGCGCGCAGTGACGAGCTGCCGGAAGTACTGGGCGGCTTTGGTGTCGGTCATGTTGCCGGAGCCCGACATGATCCAGAACCTGGGCAGGCTTTGGTGGACGTCGAGCACCAAGGTTGACGGGTCGTTGGCCTGGATGTTCGGCGAGCCCGCGCCAAAGATCTTGTCCATGACCGTGAGGTCGGAGTACGCGGAGTAGAAGCCGTCGAGTGACGCGACAGCGCCGTAACTGCCTCGATGCTGCAGCGCAAGGTTTGTTGCGCAGAAGCCCCCGTCAGAGAGCCCGCCGATAGCCCAGTTCGGACCCTGCGGTAGCGCGCGAAAGTCACGGACGATGTCGTCCGGCACGTCAGTGGCCAGGTAGGTACCGTCGAGTTGCCCGCTCGGTGCGTCCAGACAATCCTGGCCGTGGGCACCGGAGAAGGTTGCCGGCATCACGATGATCATCGGGCCGAGCCTTCCCGCGTTGATCTCGTGATCCATGAGGCCCGGCACATTGAGCGCGTACACCCAGCCGGTTGGGGCCCCTGGGTCGCCGTGCAGCAGTTCGACGAACGGGGAAACGGGTTTGGGCGTAGGCCGGCTCGAAGTATTGCGGCGGCAGGTAGACGAAGCCCTTACGGCTGATGCCGCTCTGGGCGCCCGACAGTGTCAGTTCGACGACCCGGCCGCCGCCCTTTGTCGCCGTTGCAGCGAGCGGAAGACGCGGGATCGCGATGCTCGCTGCAACCGTGCTGCTCGGCAGCGGCGACGGTGTCGGCGACGCGGGCGCTGAGAACGGCACTGGCTGCTGTCCGAAATGGCGCGGCGGAGGGTAGGGCGTCCAGCCGCGATCTGGTGCGCCAACCGCTGTGCCCGAACCACCCGCTCTGCCCGTACCGACCGCTCCGCTGCCACCAACCGGACCACCCGCGAGGTTCTTGTTGTAGCCGACGACGCCGCTGCCGCTGGCATTGGCGAACATGGATCCCCACGTCGTGTAGTAGGCGTAGTACTGGTTCACCAGAGCAGCGCCGAACAGCGCGCTCATCGCGAAGGCGAGTACTCCCGCAACGATCTTCAGCACGACGTTGCCGGCCCGGGCGAGCCAGACCATGAGCGCGAGGACGCCGGACGACGAGCAGCCCAAGAAAGATCCAGCTGGTCGGTCCGAACACGCCCAACTCCCAACGTGCCCACTTGGCTTCGCTGCGGCCGCGTCGCGGCAGCGCGACGACACAAGACCGCTCCTACCGCTCAGACGTACGAGGGCGGCCAAAGGTTGCACCAGCCGTTGGCCCACCCAGCCGGTCCAACCCGGGGGGCCGTGCCAGGATCTGTGCCATCGAAACCTTCGGCGTCTTCCGGGCCCTGGCAATGGGCTGTGGGGTGGCTGCGCTGGCTCTCACCAGCACCGGCTGCATCGCCTCACACACCGGAGGCCCTTCCGCGCCCGTGACCAGTTCGGTCAAGGCGCCGGACGCCGCGTCGTCTGCCCTCACGGCTTCGCCGCCCGCACAAGCACCGTCGTCCAGTTCGTCTGCTGTCGCCTCTACGGCAGCGGGATCGGCCTCGACCAACCCGACGCCGCTGCCCGCGGCGTCCAGCTCGAATGCCTTGCCGACGCCCGGGCCGACCGGCCCGCTGAAGGTATTCGCCGACGTCACCATCAAGGGTGCGTTCTCCACGAATCAGACCGGCCTGACGGTCGCGCAGGCCCCAGACGGTGCGATCTTCGTGGCGGGCAAGCTTGCCTCGCCGCAGATCATCTGGGTCGTCGACGCCGTCGGGCCCGCAGGGATCGCCGAACACGTGCGAGGTCCGGTCACCGCGCTGGCTGCCGACGCGGCGAATCTGTACGTCGGCGTCGGACAGTCCGTCACTGCGTACAGCAGGACGACCGGCAATGTGGTGCGCACGTGGCACACCGCGCTGCCTGGCACGCTCACTCAACTGGTGGTGGCCGGCACCAAGGTGTGGGGACTGTCGACGGTCTCCGCCGGCAACTCGAGCGGCGCGCCGAACGGCCTCGTCGAGCTCGACCCATCCGCCGGCTCGCCGGTGCGTTCGGTGACCGGCTTTGCGGGCACCGTCTCGATCGCTGCCGGTCCATCGAGCGTCTACTACGTGACAAAGCAGAGCGCTGAGTTGGTGCAGCAGACCAACGCCGGTGCCACGGTCACGGCGCCGACCAACCAGCAGGTCAACCTTCAGCTGTCTGGGCCTTCGGCGATCCAGGCAGTTGCCGTCGTCGACGGCCAGGTCATCGTGCAGCACGACGCGGGACAGGGCCTCGACGCGCAGCTCAATGCCTACGATGCGACCACGCTGGTGGGTCCGACAGCGCAGACGAACTTCGCGGCCGACGAGCCGATTGCACCGACCGCCAGCGGACTCTTCGTGGTCGGCAACTCCGACAGTGCGGCTTGCACGGCGGGTCAGACTGCCTGCGTCCGCCGGTTCTCGTTGTCCACCGGGAACCAGGGTGACCCGCTCGCACTGCCCGACGACACCATCGCGAGCAGCGTGACCGGGCCTTACCCCACCGTCGTGCTGGCTCGTGGGTCTGACCTGCACGTGCTGCGAATCGGCTGACGCGGTAGCCATGACGACCGTCGACCGGCACCGACTGATGTCGCTCATCGAGCGCGAGCGCGCGACGTACATCGCCACGCATCCGGTCGCGGCTGAGTTGAACCGGTCGGCGACCCACCTCCTGCGCCGGGTGCCGATGACCTGGATGGCGAAGTGGAGTGGTGGGTTCCCGCTCTACCTCGACGGTGCGAGCGGCAATCGGGTCACCGACGTCGATGGGCACGAGTACGTCGACTTTGCCCTCGGCGACACCGGCGCGATGGCGGGGCACAGTCCGCGACCGACCGTCGAGGCGGTCAGCGAGCGGCTGCGGCGGGGCATCACCGCGATGCTTCCGACAGGGGACGCCGAATGGGTGGGCGCCGAGCTGACCCGCAGGTTCGGACTTTCGCACTGGTCGTTCACGCTGACCGCGACCGACGCGAACCGCTGGGCACTGCGGCTCGCCCGGTTAGTGACCGGCCGCCCGAAGATCTTGATCTTCGCCTACTGCTACCACGGCTCCGTCGACGAGGCGTTCGCCGTCACTGGTCCGCACGGCGAAGTCGTCTCGCGTCCCGGCAACGTCGGTGCGCCGGTGTCGCTCGACCTCACGACCAGGGTGGCGGAGTTCAATGACCTCGCCAGCGTCGAGGCGGCCCTTGCGCACGGCGATGTGGCGGCGATCCTGACCGAGCCGGCGCTCACGAATATCGGCATCGTCCTTCCAGAAGCTGGATTCATGGCCGGCCTGCGCGAACTCGCCGCGAAATACGGCGCGCTGCTGATGATCGACGAGACGCACACGTTCTCGGCGGGTCCGGGCGGCGCAACGAGGCTGTGGGATCTGCGGCCGGACATCTTCGTGATCGGCAAGAGCATCGGCGGCGGCATCCCGTGCGGTGCCTACGGGCTCAGCGATCAGGTTCGGCAGCGAGTCGACGAGCACCCCGAGGCCGATCTGGTCGACGTCGGTGGGGTGGGTGGCACGCTGGCGGGCAACGCGCTTTCGGTGACCGCGATGCGGGCCACTCTCGAGCACGTGCTGACTGACGATGCGTTTGCCGGCATGGTCGACCTCGCGACCGAGTTCACCCGTGGTGTGCAGGAGACGATCGACCGCACTGGCGTCAGGTGGTCAGTGAGCCAACTCGGCGCCCGGTCGGAATACCGTTTCGTATCACCCGCCCCCGCACGGGCACCCAGTCGGCTGCGGCGGGTGACGACGAGCTCGACGAGTACTTCCACCTCTATCTGCTGAACCGCGGCATCCTGATCACGCCGTTCCACAACATGGCGCTGATGTGCCCCGCGACGACCCGAGCTGACATCGACCTGCACACCAAGGTGTTCTCAGCGGCAGTAGACGACCTCGTAGTCCCGACCTAAGCGGCCCAATGGCCCTAGTTGCTGCGTGCTCGGCCCTGTTGACTGGAATGACCTCCTTAGAAGCGGGTGCAACTCATGACGAACCGGCGCACAGAGATTCACAATGCGAACATCGTCGACGACGTTGCGCGAGCCGGCGGCTGCGGGCTGGAGAACCTCCCGAACGGCCTGGTGTGCGGGCTGCCGGCCGTCCACAACGGCCCCTGTGACTTCATGCCATTAGCGGCCGTACGAACGACCAGAGGACTAGCCCAAACGGGCGCTATCGCGCCCGCGGCATCGAAGCCATGATCTTGGGATGCGCGTGGAAGCCGGGGCGGTTGTTGACGAGTTCGATTTGCCAGGAATCGGGCAGGTCGTGGCACGCCATACCCGCTTAAGGGCGTCGGACTCCGACGGGTGGGCCTGCATGTTCACTGTCGTCGCCTCGGGCAACTCCGACCTCGCCGTCGTCCATCGATTGTCGGCGCCCACCTTGGCCGAAGCGCGGCGCTCGGTGCGGCATGCAGTGGAGTTTCTGGCCGGCCGCTCGGGCGTGAGCACGAAGACCGATCCGAACCGGTCCGACACGAAGCGGATTGTGGTGCCGGCGTTCCCGACCTTGGTCGACCGCGCGCCCGCGGATCAACTTCCGGCGCCGCTGTCGTAAGGCTCGCTAGCATCGGAGCCTCATCCTCCGATGCCGTCCGGGAGCCTCCGTGTCCGAGATCAGCGTCACCGTCGCTGGCACCGCTCGTAGCGTGCCTGCGGGTTCGACGGCTGCCGAGGTCCTCGGCGGTGATCGCAGCCCGGATCGAGGCCCGGATCGAGGCCCGGATCGAGGCACTGTCGCGGCCAGGATCAATGGGCAACTGAGGGATCTCGCGGTTTCGGTAGCCGCAGGTGACGTCATCGAGGCGGTACCGATCGACTCTGCCGATGGCCGCTCGATCCTGCGGCACTCCACTGCCCACGTGATGGCACAGGCCGTTCAGGACCTGTTCCCCGGCACCCTGCTGGGCATCGGGCCGCCGATCGAGAACGGCTTCTACTACGACTTCGCGCCGCACCAGCCGTTTGGGCCCGACGACCTCGCGCGGATCGAAAAGCGGATGTTCGAGATCGTCAAGGAAGACCAGATCTTCAGTCGTCGGGTGGTCACCGACGCCGACGCGCGGGTCGAGCTTGCCGACGAGCCGTTCAAGCTCGAACTGATCGGGCTGAAGGGTGGCACGGCAGACGACGAAAGCGTCGAGGTCGGCGGCAGCGAGCTGACCATCTACGACAACATCCGCCGCGATGGCTCGCTGGCCTGGAAGGACCTATGTCGGGGTCCGCACGTCCCCAGTACCCGCGCGATCCCGGCGCTGAAGCTCATGCGCAGCGCCGCGGCCTACTGGCGGGGGAGCGAGAAGAACCCCCAGCTGCAACGGATCTACGGCACCGCGTGGGAGTCGCGCGACGCGCTCAAGGAACACCTTGCGATGCTGGCCGAGGCCGAGAAGCGCGACCACCGCAAGCTCGGGCTCGAGCTCGACCTCTTCAGCTTTCCCGACGAGCTCGGCTCCGGGCTCGCGGTCTTCCATCCCAAGGGTGGCGTGATCCGCAAGGAGATGGAGGACTACTCCCGCGCCAAGCACCTCGCCGCGGGGTACGAGTTCGTCAACACCCCGCACATCACCAAGAGCAAGCTCTACGAAATCTCCGGACACCTCGACTGGTACGCCGACGGCATGTATCCGCCGATGGAGCTCGACGGCGGCACCAACTACTACCTCAAACCGATGAACTGCCCGATGCACATCTTGATCTACCGGGCGCGTGGGCGGTCGTATCGCGAGCTGCCGCTTCGGATGTTCGAGTTCGGCACTGTGTACCGCTACGAGAAGTCGGGCGTGATTCACGGTCTGACCCGCGTGCGCGGCATGACGCAGGACGACGCGCACATCTTCACCACGATCGAGGACATGCGCGACGAGCTGCGCAAACTGCTCACGTTCGTGCTCGAACTGCTGCGCGACTACGGGCTCGATGACTTCTACCTCGAGCTGTCGACGAAGAACCCCGACAAGTACGTCGGTGACGACGAGGTGTGGGAGACCGCGACGGCGGTGTTGGCCGAGGTGGCCGCGGAGTCGGGCCTCGAGCTGGTCCCTGATCCCGGTGGGGCGGCGTTCTACGGGCCGAAGATCTCGGTTCAGGCGCGTGATGCCATCGGCCGCACCTGGCAGATGTCGACCATCCAGGTCGATTTCAATCTGCCGGAGCGGTTCGAGCTTGAATACCAGGGCGCGGACGGCGAGCGGCACCGCCCGGTGATGATCCACCGCGCGTTGTTCGGTTCGATCGAGCGCTTCTTCGCCGTGCTGACCGAGCACTACGCAGGTGCATTCCCGCCATGGTTGGCGCCGGTCCAAGCTGTCGGCATCCCGATCACCGACACGCACGTGTCGTACCTCGACGGTGCCGGTCGGCGACGCGTTGCGGGCGGCTGGCATCCGGTTCGAGGTTGACGCGTCCGACGACCGGATGCAGAAGAAGATTCGCAACGCGCAGAAGCAGAAGGTGCCGTTCATGCTGATCGCCGGCGACGAAGACCTCGCCGCCGGGGCGGTCTCGTTCCGGTACCGCGACGGCACCCAGAAGAACGGGGTGCCGATCGCGGACGCAGTTGCCGAGATCCGCGACGCGATCGAGCGCCGGGTGCAGGTGTGAGCGCAGGCCCACCCGACGACATTGATGTGTCCGGCGCAGTCGGCGTCCCTGATGGTCTCGATCGCATCTGGACACCGCACCGGCTGGCCTACATCCGCGGCGAATCGAAGCCGGCCGGCGATCCCGACGACCCGGCCGTTTGCCCGTTCTGCCTGATCGCCGCACGCCCCGACGCGCAATCGCTTGTTGTTGCACGCGGTGCACTGACCTACGCCGTGCTGAACCTCTACCCGTACAACGCAGGCCATCTGCTCGTCGTCCCGTACCGGCACGTGCCTGACATCACTGACCTCGACGACGACGAGGCGGCCGAGTTCATGGCGTTCACGCAACGCGCGATCAGCATGATTCGCGCGGTGAGCAGCGCGCAGGGGTTCAACGTCGGCATGAATCTCGGGTCTGTCGCCGGCGCCGGCATCGCGGCGCACCTGCATCAGCACGTCGTCCCTCGGTGGGGCGGCGACACGAACTTCATGCCGATCGTCGGTCACACCCGAGTGTTGCCGCAGCTACTCCACGACACGCGAGAGCTGTTTGCCGCAGCGTGGCTGCGAGCCTGATTCAGTCACTCTCGTTGACGCGCGCCCTCATCAGGGCAGCGACCTCTGCAGCCTGCAGTTCGGGCTCGCTCATCAGGCCCGCGATAGCTCCGAGTTGGTCGGCCTCGCTGCGATTTTGACTCAACTTGTTCTTCGCCTCGACCTTGGTGACCGTCATCTCGACTCCGACGATCCCGCGTAGTTGACCATCGATGTAGGCGGCCGGCGCGTCCTCGACGTACCAGCGATTGGGGCGGTGCGCTTCGTACTTGTCGGTCAGCGCCGTCACGACACCTCGCAGCCACTCGGCGTCCGGATGGAATGTCAGTACGCCGGTGAAGTGGACGGCTTGGTAGTTCCAGGTCGGCACCACTCGGCCGTGCTCGGCGGTCGAGGCGTACCACGTCGGTGAGATGTAGGCCTGCAGACCGTGCACGATTGCCAGCGCCGGCACATCAGGTCGAGCCGTCTTCCATTGCTCATTGGCCAGCGCGAGATGCGCGAGCAACCGACCGTGTTCGCCAAGCGATCGGTCCCAGATGACCGGGAGCAAGCTCGCGGACAACTGCGCACCGTCAAACGTGACGAAGTCGGCTGCGCCGACCTGCTCGACGAACGCCGCGATCTGCTCGAGATCGTCGGCCGCGAAGTGCGCCGGGATGTACACGCACCCAGCTTAGGTGTGCGAAGACATGGGCCGCTTCTCGGCCGCGCTTCGTTCCTCAGCGCGCCCCGAAGCTGCTAGTCCTCCTTGTGGGCGGCTATCACCTTCGTTGCCAGCTGCGGAGGCATCGGTTCGTAGCGCAGGTTGTGCCGGGTGAACGTTCCGGTGCCTTGCGACAGGGATCGCAGGTCGATGGCGTATCTGGAGATCTCGACTTGGGGAACCTCGGCGTGGATCAACGTCCGACCCGAACCGATCGGCTCGGTACCGGTCACTCGGCCGCGGCGTCCGGACAGGTCGCTCATCACCGCGCCGACGTAGTCGTCGCCGACCAACACGTTGACCTGGTCGACGGGTTCGAGCAGCAGGATCTGCCCAGTCTTCGCGGCTTCCTTCATCGCGAGCGCGCCCGCCATCTGGAAGGCCATGTCGGACGAGTCGACCGAGTGCGCCTTTCCATCGGTCAGCGTGACACGCAAATCGACGAGCGGGTAGCCGGCCGCCACGCCGCGCTCCATCTGCGCGCGCACCCCCTTTTCGACGGACGGGATGAACTGTCGCGGCACCGCACCGCCGAAGACCTTGTCGATGAACTCGAAGCCGGCGCCTTGGGGGAGTGGTTCGATCTCGATGTCGCAGACGCCGAACTGCCCATGGCCGCCGGACTGCTTCACGTGGCGTCCGTGCGCAACGACCTTCGAGCCGAACGTCTCGCGCATCGGCACCCGAAGTGGAACCTGCTCGACCTCGACGCCGTACTTGTTCTTCAGTCTGTCGAGCAGAACGTCGGCGTGTGCTTCGCCGATGCACCACAAGACGAGTTGGTGCGTCTCCGGATTCATCTCCAGCCGCAACGTCGGGTCTTCCGCGGCCAGCCGACTGAGTCCTTGCGAAAGCTTGTCTTCGTCCGACTTCGACTTGGCCCGGACGGCGATCGGCAACAGCGGTTCCGGCATTTCCCACGGGCTTAACAGCAGCGCGTTTTCCTTGTCCGACAAGGTGTCTGAGGTCTCGGCACGCGCGAGCTTGCCGATCGCACAGATGTCACCGGCGATGCACTGCGTGATCGGTCGGTGTGTCTTGCCGAGCGGTGAGCTCAGCGTGCCGACGCGTTCGTCGACGTCATGGTCTTCGTGTCCGCGATCTGCCATCCCGTGGCCCGATACGTGCACCACAGTGTCGGGGCGCAACGTCCCGGAGAACACCCGCACCAACGACACCCGACCCACGTAAGGATCTGTCGTCGTCTTCACGACCTCGGCGGCCAGTGGCCCGACGGGTCGCACGTCAGCGTCGTGATGCTTCGAACCGTAGAGCGGCATGACCGGGGGCAGCGGGTGCTCGAGTGGCGACGGGAATGCGTTCGCAAGCAACTCGAGGAGCTCGGCGCTGCCGATGACCGGTCGTGCCGCACACGCCGAGCACCGGATAGAAAGACCCGCGGGCGACTGCCTTTTCGAGATCCTCGATCACGATCTTCACGTCGATGTCCTCGCCCGCGAGGTAGCGATCCATCAACGTCTCGTCTTCGCTCTCGGCGATGATTCCCTTCGAGCAACGCGTCGCGGGTGCCACCGATGGCCGCGAGTTCCGACGGCGTCGCGGCGCGCACCTCTCGGTGTCCGCTGCTGTAGTCACCGACCTGGCGCGCTCAGCAGTCCCGAGCAATCCCGTCATCGGCGCCTCGGCGCCGCCTTGTGCGACCGGCACGTACAACGGCAGCACGCCGATGCCGAAGGTCGCCTGGCACGCACCGACCACCGCGTCGAAATCGGCTCGCGGCGAATCGAGTTTCGTGATGACGACCGCGCGCGGCATGCCGACCTGCGCGCACTCCTCCCAGAGCATCCGGGTGGAGCCGTCGATGCCGTCGACGGCCGACATGACGAACAGGGCGGCATCGGCGGCCCGGAGCCCGGCGCGCAAGTCACCGACGAAGTCGGCGTAGCCGGGCGCGTCGAGCAGGTTGATCTTGACGCCATCGTGTTCTACCGGCGCCAAGGCGAGCGAAACCGACCTCTGATGGCGCACCTCGGCGTCCTCGAAGTCGGTTGTCGTGGTGCCGTCCTCGACCCGGCCGGCTCGTGGGATCGCGCCGGTCGCGACGAGAAGGGCCTCGACGAGCGTGGTCTTCCCGGCTCCGGAATGGCCGACCAGAACGACGTTGCGAATCTTGCCTGGCTGGTCGGCCGTCGGTGCTGTGCCGGCGGCTCCTGCGGGACCAGTCGCTTTGTCTGACATGGGTCACGCCTCCTCATGTGTGAGGGTTGAGGACTCGACTCTCCACCCGCGCATTGCCGCCACAAGAGGTTGGCAGGGTGAGCATGATCTCTGTGTCGGACGGAGGAGCGTCGCGGCGGAGCTCGGGCGTGGCGGGTCGGCGTCCGCGCGCTGATCGCTACGATGGCCGGGTCAGGCCAGCACCTCTCGGTGGACGGCGAAACGGACGGACATGCTCAAGCGTGCGCGGATTCCGCTGCAACGCGTGCTCGGTCCGCTCGGCCAGGCGCTGGCACGTGCGGGCGTCAGTCCCAATGTCGTCACCGCGCTTGGGGCGCTCGGGGTATGCGTGTCCGCACTCGTCTGCTATCCCCGCGGGCTGGCTCTTCTGGGGATCGTTCGCGATCACCATCTTCGTGCTGTCCGACCTGGTCGACGGAGCACTCGCCAGGGCGCGCGGCATCACCGGGCCATGGGGCGCGTTCCTCGACTCGAGTCTCGATCGGGTCGCTGACTCCGCAGTCTTCGCCGGGCTGATCTGGTGGTTCGCGCGCGACGGCAAGCCGGTGTTGCTCGGCTTGTGCATCTTCTGCCTGATCGCCGGCAACCTGGTGTCGTATACCCGGGCGCGTGCTGAGGGCCTTGGGCTTGCGCGCCGACGTCGGTATCGCCGAGCGCGCCGAACGCACGATCGTCATCCTCGTGGCGACCGGGCTGAGCGGGCTCGGCATTCCGTTCGTCCAGGCCGTCGGGCTGTGGTTGCTCGCGGTGGCGAGTGCGATCACCGTCGGCCAGCGGTTCGCTGTCGTGTACCAGCAGGCGCACGCCGCTAGCAGCCGCGATCACACCCGCGCAGGATTCGTGACCGACCCGCAGGTCTCTCGCCGTGATCGGTGGCAGACGCGTCGGCTTCATCGTCGGCGCGACGCTGGTCCGGGTCGCGCCCGAACGCCTACTGCGGCCGATCTTTCGGCTCATCGCCGACGTCATCTGGCGGCGCCACGGCCGCGAGCGTCCAGCAGCTCGAGCGCAACCTGCGACGGGTCGTCGGCGTCACCGAGTTGCCGGACGCCGAGTTGTCGGCGTTGGCTCGCCGGCGCGATGCGGTCGTACGGCCGGTACTGGCTGGAGTTCTTCCGGCTGCCCAGTCCTTTCGGCAGGACCGAATTCTCGGCCGGCATGACTGTTCGAGGGTGAGGAGTTCCTCGCCGACGCGCTCGCCGCCGGGCGAGGAGTCGTCCTGGCGCTGCCGCACTCGGGGAACTGGGACCACGCCGGCGCCTGGCTGGTCTTGCGTGGGCACCCGTTCACGACGGTCGCCGAGCGGTTGAAGCCGGAAGCGCTGTTCGACCGGTTCGTCGCAGTCGCGCGAAGAAGGTCGGTATGGAGGTGCTGCCGCTGACCGGCGGAGGTCGCACGACGTTCGCCGTGCTGCCTCCACGGCTGCGGGCCGGCAAGACGCTGTGCCTGGTGGCCGACCGCGAGTTCGGCGACGGCGGCATCGAGGTCTCGTTCTTCGGGGAGACCGCGATGATGCCCGCCGGCCCGGCGTCCCTGGCGCTGGCGACCGGCGCTGCGTTGCTGCCCGGCGTATCTTTGGTACAGCGACGAAGGCGGCCCCGGCGGTAGCTGGTGCGGCTGGATCCGCGACGAGATCAAGCCACCCGCCGAAGGTGACAAGCGGGCCAAGATAGCGGCGATGACGCAAGCTCTGGCGGATCGGTTCGCCGAAGGCATCGCCGAGCACCCGCAGGACTGGCACATGCTCCAGCCGCTGTGGCTGGCCGACGTGCAGCTGGCTCGTGCAGGCGTCGAGGGCGCCGGGTGAAGGTCGGCCTGGTCTGCCCTTACACCTGGGACGTTCCTGGCGGCGTGCAGGCGCACGTGCACGACCTGGCGCATCGCGCTGATCGGTCTCGGGCACGACGTGTCGGTCATCACGCCCGCCGACGACGACGTCCGCGTTGCCGCCGTACATCGTCTCGACCGGGCGCGCCGTCCCGGTGCCGTACAACGGCGCGGTCGCGCGCATGGCGTTCGGACCGTTGTCCGCGCGGCGCGTTCGCCGGTGGCTGCGCGACGGCGACTTCGATGTCGTGCATGTTCACGAGCCCACCACGCCGAGCTTGTCGTTGCTCGCCACCTGGTCGTTCGACGGCCCGCTGGTCGCGACGTTCCACACGTCAGTGCAACGGGCCCGCACCCTCGCCGCCGCGTACCCGATTCTGCAGACCGCGCTGGAAAAGATCAGCGCCCGCATCGCGGTCTCGCAAGCAGCGCGCCGCACGCTGGTCGAGCATCTCGGCGGCGACGCCGTGATGATTCCCAACGGGGTGTCGATGGCGACGTTCGCCGACGTCGAGCCCTTTCCCGGTTGGCCCGGCGACGGCGGCGCGCTCGGGTTCCTCGGTCGATTCGACGAGGCGCGCAAGGGGCTGCCGGTCCTGCTTGCCGCGTTCGAGCAACTGGCCGCAGTCCGTCCTGGCTTGCGGCTGCTGATCGCCGGACCCGGCGATCCAGACGAGGTGCGGCAGTGCGCTGCCAGCCGAAGTCTTCGACCGGGTGGTGCTGCTCGGCCTGGTCAGCGACATCGACAAGGCGCGCATGCTTCGCATCGGTCGACCTCTACGTGGCGCCCAACATCGGCGGCGAGAGCTTCGGCATCGTGCTGCTGGAGGCCATGGCGGTAGGCACGCCGGTGCTCGCCAGCGACCTCGAGGCGTTTCGGGCGGTGCTGGACGCCGGGCGGTCCGGTCGGTTGTTCACCACCGGCGACCCGGACGATCTCGCAATCAAGGCCGCCGAACTGCTCGACGATCCCGATGCGCGCGCAGCGCTAGCGGCACTTGGACGGGCCACCGCGCGCAGCTTACGACTGGTCGACAGTGGCACGTGACATCGTCCGGGTGTACGAGACAGTCGGCTGTCGACGCACCGGATGCGGTCGTGCGGCGCGGCCCGCACGGGAGGCGATAAGTGCCCTGGTGGTTTTGGCTCGTCGTCGCCTTCGTCCTGCTCGCGGGCTACGTGACCGCGACAAGTAACCGGCTCGACCGCCTGCACGCTCGCCTCGATGCGACCCGCGCGGCGCTCGATGCCCAACTGCTGCGCCGAGCCGCGGTCACTCTCGAGATCGCCGCGTCTGGGCTGCTCGACCCCGCCACGAGTGTGCTGCTCGCCAGTGCCGGGCATGAGGCGCGCGCGGCGTCGGGCGACGACGCGGATCGTGAGGTCGTCGAGAGCCGCCTCACCGTCGCGCTGCGGGCCGCGTTCGATGACCCTGACGAGGCGCAGACGCTCGCAGCCGAACCCGCCGGCCTCGCGCTGCTGGCCGAGCTCGAAGCCGCGACCACCAAGGTCTTGCTTGCCAGGCGGTTCTGCAACGACGCTGTCACCGCGACGCTGGCGATTCGGCGCCATCGGCTGGTGCGCTGGCTGCGGCTGGCCGGACGCGTCCCGCCACCGACGTTCTTTGAGATAGACGACGCCCCACCGGCGCATCTCGCGGTCGGGGACGCCTGGCGCGGTGCCGATGTCGACGACAATGCCGACGCGGTCGATGTCGTGCCGGACGTAGACTGAGCGGAGCAATTCCTCAACTCAGGTCGCCTTGAGAGGTCTGTTTCCCTTGTCCAGCGAGCCAGCGCCTACCGAAAACGCCAGTACAACCGGCAGCGTCCGCGTCAAGCGCGGGATGGCCGAGATGCTCAAGGGCGGCGTCATCATGGACGTCGTCACCGCTGACCAGGCCAAGATCGCCGAGGACGCCGGCGCGGTGGCCGTCATGGCCCTCGAGCGGGTGCCGGCCGACATCCGCGCGCAGGGCGGCGTCGCGCGCATGAGCGACCCCGATCTGATCGAGGCGATCATCGCGGCGGTGTCGATCCCGGTCATGGCCAAGGCGCGCATCGGTCACTTCGTCGAGGCCCAGATTCTCCAGTCGCTCGGTGTCGACTACGTCGACGAGTCCGAGGTCCTGACGCCGGCCGACTACAGCCACCACATCGACAAGTGGGCGTTCACCGTTCCGTTCGTGTGCGGGTCGACCAGTCTCGGCGAGGCCTTGCGACGCATCACCGAAGGCGCCGCGATGATCCGATCGAAGGGCGAAGCAGGTACCGGCGACGTCTCGAACGCGACCGGACACATGCGGCAGATTCGCGACGAGATTCGGCGACTGTCGTCGCTGCCTGACGATGAGCTTTACGTTGCGGCGAAGGAGCTCCAGGCACCGTACGAACTGGTGCGCGAGGTTGCCGAGGCCGGCAAGCTGCCCGTCGTGCTGTTCACCGCCGGAGGCATTGCCACCCCCGCAGACGCGGCGATGATGATGCAGCTCGGCGCCGAGGGTGTGTTCGTCGGCTCCGGCATCTTCAAGTCGGGCAACCCGGCGCAACGTGCTGAGGCCATCGTCAAGGCCACGACGTTCTACGACGACCCCGACGTTCTCGCGAAGGTGTCCCGCGGATTGGGCGAGGCGATGGTCGGCATCAACGTCGCCGACCTCCCGGTCGACCACCGGCTGGCCACCCGAGGTTGGTGATTTCCCCGCGAGTCGGCGTCCTGGCGTTGCAGGGCGACGTTCGGGAACACCTCGCCGGTCTCCAGGCTGCCGGCGCGATCGGGTCCGCTGTTCGGCGTCCGGCTGAACTCGACGCCGTCGATGCGCTGGTCATTCCCGGTGGCGAGTCGACGACCATGTACAAGCTGGCCGTCGCCTTCGACATGTTCGAGCCACTACGCAAACGGGTGGACGCCGGGATGCCGGTCTACGGGTCATGTGCCGGCATGATCATGCTGGCCGATCGCCTGGTCGACGGCATCGAGGGCCAGTTGACGCTCGGCGGTCTCGACATCACCGTGCGGCGCAACGCCTTCGGCCGCCAGGTCGACTCGTTCGAGGCGGCCGTCCCGATCGCCGGCGTCGATGGCGAACCGTTCCACGCCGTGTTCATCCGCGCCCCGTGGGTCGAGAACGTCGGGCCGTCGGTCGAGGTGCTCGGCCGGGTGCCAGACAACTCGGGCCGTGATGACGGCGCGGGTAGGATCGTCGCCGTCCGGCAGGGCGTCTTGCTCGCGACCGCCTTTCACCCGGAACTCACGGGCGATCACCGCGTTCACGCGCTTTTCGTCGAAGTCGTTCGCGAATACCTGAAGGAGCGGCCATGAGTGGGCACTCGAAGTGGGCGACCACCAAACACAAGAAGGCCGTCATCGATTCGCGGCGCGGCAAGCTGTTCGCCAAGCTGATCAAGAACGTCGAGGTCGCCGCCCGCACCGGGGGAGCCGACGTCTCCGGCAACCCGACACTTGCCGACGCGATCGCGAAGGCCAAGGGCAGTTCGGTGCCGAACGAGAACATCGACCGGGCGGTCAAGCGCGGCGCAGGTCTCGAGGCGGGTGGCGCCGACTGGGAGCCGATCACGTACGAGGGCTACGGGCCTGGCGGCGTCGCGATGCTGATCGAGTGCCTGACCGACAACCGCAACCGCGCGGCGTCCGAGGTGCGCACTGCGATGACGCGCGGCGGCGGCAACCTTGCCGATCCGGGCTCGGTCGCTTACCTGTTCAACCGCAAGGGTGTCGTGCTGGTGCCAAAGAACAACCTCAGCGAGGACGACGTGTTGCTGGCGGTCTTGGATGCCGGCGCGCAGGAGGTCAACGACCTCGACGACTCCTTCGAGGTCATCAGCGAGGCGACCGACCTGGCTGCCGTGCGTGCCGCGCTGAAGGCGGCCGGCATCGACTACGAGTCGGCCGAGATCTCGTGGCTGCCAAGCGTCAGCGTCCAACTCGAGGACGACGTCGCGCGCAAGGTCCTGCGGCTGGTCGAGGCGCTCGAGGACTGCGACGACGTCCAGAACGTGTGGGCCAACTTCGACGTGTCCGACGACGTCCTAGCCGAAGCCTGACCCGCTTCCGCGCACCGGTGCGTCGCTGCGCCGAACGGGACCGCGACGCCGCTACGCTTCCGAACATGCGTTCGATCAGGGTGCTCGGCGTCGACCCAGGCCTGACCCGCTGCGGCATCGGCGTTGTCGACAGCGCGGGCGGCGGCCGGGTGACTCTGATCGAGGTCGACGTGCTGCGGACTCCGGCAGATGCCGAGATCGGTGCCCGGCTGCTCGCGCTCGAAGTCGGGTTCGAAGCGTGGATCGCCCGGCACCGGCCAGACGTGGTCGCGGTCGAGCGCGTCTTCAGCCAGCACAACGTGCGCACCGTGATGGGCACCGCGCAGGCCGCGGCGGTCGCGATTACCTGCGCCGCACGCCGCGGCATTCCGGTGGCGTTGCGGACACCGAGCGAGGTCAAGGCTGCCGTCACCGGCCAGGGTCGGGCCGGCAAGGAGCAGGTCGCGTTCATGGTCCGCAAGTTGCTGGCAACTCCTGGCTTGGTCGCCCCCGCCGATGCGACTGACGCCCTCGCCCTGGCGATTTGTGAGGTGTGGCGCGGCGCGGCGAGTGCCAAGGTGAGTGTGGCGCTTGAGGCTGCGCAGCTGCGCAATACGTCGCTGCGCGCACTACGGACAGGGAGTAGCCGATGATCGCGTTCGTCGCCGGCCGGGTCGCCGCCATATCCGCCGACTCGGTTGTCGTCGAGGTCGGTGGTTTTGGGCTCCAGGTCTACTGCGCGCCGACGGCGATCTCGCGGGTGCGCGTCGGAGAACCCGCGCGATTCGCCACGTCGCTGGTCGTGCGCGAAGACTCGTTGACGCTGTACGGCTTCGCCGACGACGACGAGCGAATGGTCTTTGAGCTGCTGCAGACCGCGACCGGTGTCGGCCCGCGGCTGGCCCAGGCGATGCTCGGCGTCCATCCTCCTGCCGCGTTGCGCCGGGCGGTGGCGACCGACGACTTCGCGACGCTGTCGCTGGTGCCCGGTATCGGCCGCAAGACTGCCCAGCGCATCGTGCTCGAACTCAAAGACAAGCTCGCCGGCGCCACGCTCACCGAAGACGTCGTGGTCCTGCCGAGCGGCAGCAGCGCAAGCTGGCGTGAGAGCGTGCACGGTGCGCTGCTCGGTCTCGGCTATTCCGTTCGTGAGGCGGACGACGCGGTGCTGGCGGTCGCTGGCGACGCTGACGCGATGGTGGTGGCGGGTGACGCTCCGGACGTCGGAGTGCTGCTGCGCCAGGCGCTGCGCACCCTCGGCGGGGCACGGGTATGACGGACCAGTCGCCCGCTGAAGTGCGGGCCGACGAACTCGAGGTCGTCGACGCGATCGACTTGGCCGACGGGATCGACCTAGTTGACCCGCGCTCGGACGTCGAAGACCGCTTGGTCGACGCCGCTTTGCGCCCGCGCAACCTGGGGGAGTTCGTCGGTCAGGAGCGGGTGCGTGAGCAGCTCTCCCTCATCCTCGACGGCGCCCGCCTGCGCGGCCGGCCAGCCGACCACGTGCTGCTGTCCGGGTCTCCCGGTCTTGGCAAGACGACCCTGGCCATGATCATCGCCGCGGAGATGAACGCGCCGTTGCGGATCACCAGTGGTCCGGCGATCCAGCACGCCGGCGACCTGGCCGCCGTCCTCACCCAGCTGACCGAAGGCGAGGTCCTGTTCCTCGACGAGATCCACCGGATGTCGCGGCCGGCTGAAGAGATGCTCTACATGGCCATGGAGGACTTCCGGGTCGACGTCATTGTCGGCAAGGGTCCGGGCGCGAGCGCGATTCCGCTCGACCTCGCGCCGTTCACCTTGGTTGGGGCGACCACTCGGGCGGGTTTGCTCCCCGGGCCGCTGCGTGACCGCTTCGGTTTCAGCGGGCACATGGACTTCTACGCGCCGGCCGAACTCGAACGGGTGTTGCAGCGATCGGCCGGCCTGCTCGACGTCCGGTTGATGGCCGAGGGCGGCGAAGAGATCGCCGGGCGGTCGCGCGGGACACCTCGAATCGCTAACCGACTCCTGCGCCGGGTCCGCGATTTCGCCGAGGTACGCGCCGACGGCGTGGTGACCCGCGAGGTCGCTGCGGCGGCGCTCGCGGTCTACGAGGTCGACGCGCTCGGGCTCGATCGGCTCGACCGGGCGGTGCTCGAGGCATTGGTCAAGCGGTTCGGCGGCGGGCCTGTGGGCCTCTCGACCGTCGCGATCGCCGTCGGCGAGGAGCCGGAGACGGTCGAGGAAGTCGCCGAGCCGTTCCTGTTCCGGGCCGGGTTCATCGTCCGGACGCCGCGTGGCCGGGTCGCTACCGCAGCTGGCTGGCGCCACCTCGGCCTAGTGCCGCCGGTCGGCTCGCTCGGGGCAGTCGCGGCGGCCACGCTGTTCGAGGACCTCGACGACACGGACGGCTGAAAAGCCGGACAGCATAGACTCGCGGCGCGGCCGGGCGGCCGCGTGCTTTCGCCCGCCCAAGGCTGCCTGCCAACCGCTGCCCGTCCAGCGCTACCCGCCCGGCGCTGCCCTGCACGTCCCATAGCCAGTCCAGTAGCCCGCTCACGGAGCCGCGCGGAACTTCCGCCGGCGCGTCGCTTGAAAGGTTGCTCGTGAAGAACTTCGCGCTACCAGTGCTGTTCTTCGTCGTCGTCTACGTGCTGGTGATCCTGCCGCAGGGCAGGCGACGCCGGCAGGCGGCGGCACTGGCGCGCGCGGTCGAGCCGGGCAGCCGGGTGTTGCTCACATCCGGCCTCTACGGCATCGTCGTTGAGATCGAGGCCGACACGATCATCATCGAGGCCTCGGAGGGCGTCAACCTTCGGTTCGCGAAGGCGGCGGTACTCCGGGTAGTCCCTGACTTAGTCGACCCGGATGACGTCGACGACGACGACTACGACGAAGACGATCATGACGGTCACGATCATGACGGTCACGATCATGACGGTCACGATCATGACGGTCACGATCATGACGGTCACGATCATGACGGTCACGATGCCGCGCCGGCCGACGAAGTGGCCCGACCCTCGAATCGCGAAGATCCTGGGAACGACCCGGGGTTGGGACCCGTTCCTTAAGCCTGATCCGGCGCAGCCGGGCCAGCCTCGACGGTGGTCCCAGTGCTGCGCTGCAAGAATGTCTCAGTTCTGCGCTGCAACAATGTGGTGTTCGGCACTATCCATGAGCGGTATCCGTATGCAGTGTCCGTAGGTTTGACAGGGAGATCCAGGTGCCACCTGCCAAGAGGTCCAGTTCAGGGCGTCCCCTGTTCCTGGTCCTGCTGCTTCTTGCCGTGCTCTACGGGCTGATGGCCCTGGGCGGTCGGTACTCACCGGCGCTGGGCCTCGACCTGCGCGGCGGCACCACGGTCACCTTGCAGCCGAAGTCGACGACTGGCGTCAAGGTCACTAACGGCGACCTCAACACGGCCAAGAACATCCTGGCGAACCGAGTCAACGCCTTGGGCGTCAGCAGTGCCGAGGTGAAGCTCGAGGGCCGCAACATCGTCATCTCGGTGCCAGGCAAGGACACCCAGGGCGTGCTCAAGAACATCGGTGAGACCGCGCTACTGAGCATCCGGCAGGTGTACGAGACCAACAGCGGCATCACCGGTACCGACGTCCAGGACACGACCACGCCGACGGTGACCACGTCATCGGCGCCGGCTACCCCGAGCCCTTCAACGACACCGTCCACGTCGGCATCGACGTCCGTCTCACCGCGGCCCCGTCTGCCACGCCGTCACCGTCCGCCGCTCCGTCCTCCAGCCCGAAGGCCCTCGGCGTTCCCGGTGCGGCCCCGGCCGTGCGCGCCGAGCCAGCTGGATTCGTGCGAGCCGCCGCGAGTGCAGGTCCGGGCTCTACGTCTGCTTCGACCTCCGCCTCGTCGGCCGCTTCGCCCAGCCCATCGGCGTCCGCCTCGCCAGGCTCTGGGACCACCGTGGTCGAGACCACGCCATCCGCAGCTGAACTCGCGGAATACGCGAAGCTCGACTGCTCCATACCGGCGAATCAGCAGGGCGGCCTGCACGTCGATGACCCGGCCAAGTTCCTGGTCACCTGCGGCAACCCCGACGGATCGGCCACCTACTTCAAGTACCTGCTGCACCCCACGTTGATCTTGGGCAAGGACGTGTCGACGGCAGCGGCGCAGCT
Organism: uncultured Actinomycetes bacterium; assembly: GCA_963825425.1. Lineage (GTDB taxonomy): Bacteria > Actinomycetota > Actinomycetes > Acidothermales > Acidothermaceae > PALSA-607. Next base: position 559,356 of record CAWGTF010000010.1, on the reverse strand, counting down.
CGACTCGCAAACCGGCACACAGTGGAACGTGCAGCTCACCTTCAAGTCGGGTGCAGCCAACACCTGGGCCAAGTTCACCGCGGCCCATGTCGGCACGGCGACCGCCATCGTGCTCGACTCGAACGTGTTCTCAGCCGAGGTCATTCAAAGCGCGATCGTCGGCCCGACGCAGATCACCGGTTCGTTCACGCACAAGACGGCGTCCAACCTCGCGAACGTCCTGAAGTACGGCGCACTGCCGCTTGCATTCGAACAGCAGACTGCACAGACGATTTCGGCCACCCTCGGTAGCAACGAGCTGAAGGCCGGCCTGCTCGCGGGTGGCATCGGGCTGGTGCTGGTCGTGCTCTACTCGTTCTTCTACTACCGCGGCTTGTCCTTCGTGACGGTCACCAGCTTGGCGCTGTCGGCGGCCATCCAGTACCCGATCATCGTCTTGCTCGGCAAGGCCATCAGCTACACGCTGACCCTCGCGGGTATCGCCGGACTGATCGTCGCGATCGGTGTGACAGCCGACTCCTTCGTGGTCTTCTTCGAACGACTGCGCGATGAAGTCCGCGACGGTAATTCGTTGCGGACGTCTGTCGAAAGAGGCTGGGTTCGGGCCCGGCGCACCATCATCTCGGCCGACGTCGTCTCGCTGATCGCGTCGGTCATCTTGTACTTGCTCGCGATCGGCGATGTGCGCGGCTTCGCGTTTACGCTTGGGCTTTCGACCGTCGTCGACCTGGTGGTGGTGTTCCTCTTCACCAAGCCATTGCTGACTGCGCTGGCGAAGACCAAGTTCTTCGGTGACGGGCACCCCCTGTCGGGTCTCGATGCGGCGCGCCTCGGTGTCGAGCGCCTCAGACCCGCGACGACGACTGCGCGGCGGGTCTCGCCGGCCAGGAAGGTCTGACATGAGCCGCCTCGGCACGATCGGCCACCAGCTGTACACCGGCCAAGCGTCCTATGAGTTCGTCGGCAAGTGGCGGCGATGGATATTGCTGTCGACCGTGGTGATGGTGATTGGCCTGGTTGGGCTCGCCGCCCGAGGGCTCAGTCTGAGCCTGGAGTTCAAGGGCGGCACCCAGCTCACATTCCCCGACAAGGGCTATTCGGTCAGTCAGGTCAGTGATGTCGCCGCTGCGGCCGGCGTCGCGTCGCCCGTCGTGCAACGCCTCTCGAACGTCGGAGTCGGCGGCGCCAACTTCCAGGTGGAAAGCAAGCCGCTCAGCCAGGACGAGATCACGAAGGTCACCGACGCGATCACGTCACATCTCAACGTGACGTCGCAGCAGGTATCGACTGAGACGGTCGGTTCGAGTTGGGGCTCGCAGATCACCAACAAGGCCGTCGAAAGCCTGATCATCTTTTTGCTCGCGATCATCGTCTACCTATCGCTGCGCTACGAGTGGAAGATGGCCGCGGCGGCGATCATTGCCCTCATCCACGACCTCGTCATCACCGTCGGCATCTATGCACTCGTCGGTTTCGACGTGTCGCCGTCGACCGTCATCGGTCTGCTGACGATCCTCGGATACTCGCTCTACGACACCGTCGTCGTCTTCGACAAGGTGCGAGAAAACACCGCACCAATCGCCGGTGGCAGCCGCTACACCTACGCCCAGGCCGCCAACCTGGCGGTCAACCAGACGTTGGTCCGATCGATCAACACGTCGGTCATCGCCCTGCTGCCGGTGGCTTCGTTGCTCTTCGTGGGGGCTGGCCTGCTCGGCGCCGGGTCGTTGAAGGACCTCGCACTAGCGCTCTTCATCGGGCTCGCAACCGGAAGCTACTCCTCGATCTTCATCGCCACGCCGCTCCTCGTGCTCTTCAAAGAGCGGGAGCCGCAATACATCGCATTGTCGAAGAGGGTTGCCGCGCGTACCGGCTCGTCGGCGCGCGCAGCAACCGCGGTCGCGTCAGCGGGTGGCGGCAGCGTCGTGAACACCGGCGGCGGCACTGCCACGGCCGTGCAGGATCGTCCGTTACCCGATGAGACCCTCGGCGCGACAGCGCCAGAGGCCGAACCACCCGCCGCGTCGGCTGGCGGCGCCACCCGGGCACCTTCGCCAACCCGGCGTCCCGGAACACCGCCGCGGCGCCAGGGCGGCCGGCCGTCGGGGAAGAAACGGCGGCGATGAACGGCGGGAGCGTCGAGGAACTGATTCGCGGGTTCGTCCGCGACGTTCCCGACTACCCGAGCCCGGGGATCCTGTTCAAGGACATCACGCCACTGCTGGCGGACGCGGCGGCATTCGCCGCCGTCGTCGACGCGATGGTCGGCCAGCACCCGCCCGGCAGCATCGACAAGGTTGCCGGTATCGAAGCGCGCGGGTTCATTCTGGCTGCGCCGGTCGCGTATCACCTCGGCGCCGGCTTCGTCCCGATGCGCAAGAAGGGCAAGCTGCCCTACCTCACATTCGAGACCAGCTACGCCCTCGAGTACGCCACCGCCACCATCGAGGTGCACCGCGACGCGTTTGCGCCCGGCGATCGGGTGCTCATCGTCGACGACGTGCTGGCCACCGGTGGGACCGCGCTCGCAGCCCTCGACCTGGTAGCGCAATCAGGCGGGACGCCGGTTGGGTTGTCGTTTCTGATCGAGCTCAGCGCGCTTGCGGGGCGAGCCGCGTTAACCGAGCAGGTCGACAGCCCGGGACGATGGATACCAGACGACGCGCGCGTCCAGTCGCTCTTCGTCGTCTGAGGCGCCGATCGATTCGTCCTCGGCCGGTAGACTTTGAGGTCTCGCCGAGGCGAAGGGGTCACCAGTGCCGAGCAGGGCCGTTCCCGAGCGCGTTGACAGCGCGGTCGACGAGCCTGTGCCCGAGGGGCCGGTAGGCCTGGTCGACCCGCCCGAACTCACGGACCCGCCCGAACTCACGGACCCGCCCGAAGCTACGGACCGGCCCGAAGCTACGGACTCGGCCGAAGCTACGGACTCGGCCGAAGGCACTGACCCTGCGGATAACACGGAACCCCCCGAGGCCTTCGAGACCTCGTTGTCCGGTGGACGCCGGGTGCGGGCGCGGCTGGCCCGGCTCGCTACACCGCGCACGTCGACCACGACATCGCCAGTTCTGGAGCCCCTGATCCGGTCGATCCGGGTGACCCATCCGAAGGCTGACACGCGCGAGATCCAGCGTGCTTACGAGATCGCCGAGCATCACCACCGGCTGCAGTTCCGCAAGAGCGGTGATCCGTACATCACCCACCCGCTGGCCGTGGCGACGATCCTTGCCGAGCTCGGCATGACACCGCCGACCATCGTTGCCGCGCTGCTGCACGACACGGTCGAAGACACCGAATACACCCTCGATGCGCTGCGTACCGACTTCGGCGACGAAGTCGCCGCTCTTGTCGATGGTGTTACCAAGCTCGACAGGGTGAAGTACGGCGACGCGGCGACAGCTGAGACCGTGCGCAAGATGGTCGTCGCGATGGCACGCGACCCCCGCGTGCTCGTACTCAAGCTGGCCGACCGGCTGCACAACATGCGCACGTTGAGGTATCTCCCGGTTGAGAAGCAGGAGCAGAAAGCTCGCGAGACCCTCGAGATCTACGCACCGCTCGCACACCGGCTAGGCATGAACACGCTGAAGTGGGAGCTTGAGGACCTGTCGTTTTCGAACCTCTTCCCCAAGCGTTACGAAGAAGTTGTTCGGCTCGTCACCGATCGTGCGCCCAGCCGCGACACTTACCTGGCCGGGGTGATCGAGCAGGTCAACAGCCAGTTGCGCAACGCGAAGATCAAGGCGACGGTCACCGGCCGGCCGAAGCACTACTACTCGATCTACCAGAAGATGATCGTGCGCGGCCGCGACCTGAACGACATCTACGACTTGCTTGGCGTACGCGTGTTGGTCGACTCGGTGCGCGATTGCTACGCGGCGCTCGGCATCGTGCACGCGACCTGGAACCCGGTGCCAGGTCGGTTCAAGGACTTCATCGCGATGCCCAAGTTCAACCTGTACCAGTCACTGCACACCACCGTGATCGGTCCCGACGGGAAGCCCGTCGAACTGCAGATCCGCACGCACGCGATGCACCGCCGGGCGGAGTACGGGATCGCCGCGCACTGGAAGTACAAGGAAGACTCCGCCAGCGGCGTCGAGTCGCCGTCCACCGGTAACGACATGGCATGGCTCCGGCAGCTGCTCGACTGGCAGAAGGAGGCTGCCGACCCCGGTGAGTTCCTTGAGTCGCTGCGCTTCGACATCCAAGGCGCCGAGGTCTACGTCTTCACGCCGAAGGGCGACGTACTTGCACTGCCGCAAGGCTCCGGACCTGTCGACTTTGCCTACGCGGTGCACACCGAGGTCGGTCACCGATGTATCGGCGCCCGCGTGAACGGGCGGTTGGTGCCGCTCGACAGCACCCTCGACAACGGCGACGCAGTCGAGATTTTCACCTCGAAGGCGCAAAACGCCGGCCCGAGCCGTGACTGGCTCACCTTTGTGAAGAGTCCGCGGGCCCGCACCAAGATCCGGCAGTGGTTCGCCAAGGAACGGCGCGAGGACGCGATCGAAGACGGCAAGCAGGCGATCGCGCGCGCGATGCGCAAGCAGGGTCTGCCGTTGCAGCGGCTGCTGTCCGACGATGCGCTCGGCAACCTCGCACACGAGATGCACTACGCCGACGTCTCGGGCCTTTATGCGGGCGTCGGCGAGGGACATGTGACGGCACAAACCGTCGTCCAACGCCTGTTGCTTGCCCGTGGTGGCGAGGAAGGCGCGGTCGAAGACCTCGCCGAGACCATCAATCCCAATACCACCGGGCCGCGGCGCCCGCTTCGGTCGTCGGGCGATCCCGGTGTCGTGGTGCGGGGCGCGACCGACATCTGGGTGAAGCTCGCCCGCTGCTGCACGCCGGTGCCCGGCGACGCCATCAAGGGCTTCGTCACGCGCGGCAGCGGCGTCTCGGTCCATCGCCTCGACTGCGACAACATGGTGAGCCTCGCCGAGCACGAGCCGGACCGTCTGGTCGACGTCGAGTGGGCGCCGGGCGCCGCGTCGGTCTTCCTGGTCGTCGTCCAGGTCGAGGCGCTGGATCGCAGCCGGCTACTCGCCGACCTGACACAGGTGTTGTCCGACCAGCACGTGAACATCCTCGCGGCGTCGGTTACCACAACTCGCGACCGGGTCGCCGTCAACCGCTTCACCTTCGAGATGGGTGACCCCAAGCACCTCGGTCACGTGTTGAAGGCGGTCAAAGCTGTCGACGGGGTCTATGACGCCTACCGGGTGACCAGCACCGCACGCGCCTGATCGCCAGGCGCGTGCGGTATCGATCAAGCTAGGACGATGTCGCGGCAGGGCTCGGCGTTGCCGTCGGGCTGGCGCTCGGTGACGTACTCGGGCTTGCCGACGAGCTGGTGCTGGTGGACGCCGAGGGGCTGGGGCTCGGCGCGGACGCTGCGAGCACGTCGACAACGAAAACCAGCTCTTCGTTCGGCTTGATCGACCCGGATCCGGCAGTGCCGTATCCGTCGGCCGGGGTGACGATGATCTCGCGGCGGCCGCCGACCTTCATCGGGGCGATTCCGCTGGCCGAGTCGCCCCCGATGCCCTTCTTGAAGCCGGGCACGACGCCGGTCAAGCGAGAATGTCGCCGGCGTGTCCCTCGACCACGACGAGTCGAACTCGAGGCAGTCGACGTAGTTGAGGCCCAGATAGTTCACCGTCACGCTGTCGTCGGCTCCGACGGTCGCGCCGGTGCCTACCACGATGTCCTTGACCTGCGTCTTCGTGGGCACCGCACCTGAGGGGATGGTGACGATCGGTTCGGTCTTCAGCGCTGCGTCGACGCCTGCCGGCAGGATCGGGAAGTTGGCGATGGGTGAGGCCACCACGCTCGGCTTGCTCGTGCAGCCGCTTGCCGTCGTGGGAACTGGCGGGATCGAGGCCGACGCGGTCGCTGAGGCGGACGCCGTCGGGGTCGCCGCCGGCGACGAGAGGTTCGCCGCCTTCTTGCTGTTGCTCGGCAACACGATGAGCAGCACGATCGCCACGATGGCGATCACTGCGCCGGCGGAGAGGCCTACCGCCGTGCGGCGCTTGGCCTTGGCCCGGGCCTGCGCTCGGGCGGCCATTCGCTTCTCGTACCGCTCGCGGGCGATCTGACGCTTCCGGTCCTTGCCGGCCACGCGGCCTCCTGGGCATCTTCGGTCGTACTGCGGTCTGCGGGGGGTCTCTCGGGTGCTGTATTTGAGAGCGCCGTCAGTCTAGAGGGGCCGGTAGGCTCGGACCGCAGCGCGACCGTCATGGACGCACAACTGCCGCACAGTTCACAGCAAAGCCTCAGTTCAGCCCTAGCCCTCAGGCCCACGCCTACCAACGCCGCGAGAAGGGACGATCGTGCTCGTCGTCGGGTTCCCGACCGGCCTTTTCGCGGCCAACTGCTACGTCGTCGCCCCCTCAGCCGGGCAGCGCTGTGTCGTCATCGATCCGGGGCAAGACGCCGTGCCCGGGCTCTCCGAGGTGCTGCGCGAACACCGGCTACGCCCGGCCGCGGTGTTGGTCACCCACGGGCACATCGACCACATGTGGTCGGTCCTGCCGGTGTGCGGCGCGCACGACATCGCGGCTTACATCCACGGCAGCGATCGCGATCGGCTGGCCGATCCAATCCGAACGCTGCCACCTGACCTCGTCGAGGCGCTCGGTGTGGCTGGGCGTGACATTCAGCGAGCCCGACGACGTCCGCGACCTGACCGACGGTGACGTGCTCGACCTCGCCGGGCTGAGGGTGACCGCCGACCACACGCCCGGCCACACCGAGGGGTCCGTGGTCTTTCGGCTGCCCGACGGTGGTGCGGACGGCGAGCCGCTGATGTTCTCCGGAGACCTGCTGTTCGCGGGCTCGATCGGCCGCACCGACAGCGTCGGCGGCGACGACCGTGCGATGCAGGCGAGCCTTGCCCGGGTGCTGACGTTGCCCGATGAGACCGTCGTGCTGCCCGGTCACGGTCGATCGACGACCATCGGCGCAGAACGTGCGACGAACCCGCACCTGCAACGGATCGCCCGCGACGTCCGCGAGGTTCGAGGGTGAGCACGATCGACGCGCCGAAGGGCGTGATGGAGTACCTGCCCCCAGAGTCGGCGGCGTTTCTCGCCGTCCGCGATGCGCTCTCCGCACCGGCAGTCGCGGCTGGGTACGGCTACGTCGAGCTGCCCACGTTCGAACACACCGAACTCTTCGTGCGCGGAGTCGGTGAGTCGACCGATGTCGTCAGCAAGGAGATGTACACGTTCGACGATCGAGGCGGCCGCTCATTGTCATTGCGGCCCGAGGGCACCGCAGGGGTGATGCGGGCAGTGATCCAACACGGGCTCGACCGCGGTGCGCTACCGGTCAAGCTCTGGTACGCCGGTCCTTTCTTTCGTGCCGAGAGACCACAACTGGGCCGCTACCGGCAGTTCTTTCAGGTGGGTGTCGAAGCAATCGGCGTCGACGATCCCGCGCTCGACGCCGAGGTCATCACTATCGGCGACGACGGGTTCCGATCGCTCGGGCTCACCGACTTCACCCTCGAGATCACCTCGCTCGGCGATGCGAAATGCCGTCCGGCGTATCGCGAGCAACTGATCGCGTTCCTCGACACGCTCGACCTCGACGACGCAACCCGTGCTCGGGCGCAGTTGAACCCCTTGCGGGTGCTCGACGACAAGCGGACCGAAGTCCGCCGACAACTCACTGCCGCGCCGCTGATCGTCGATCACCTGTGCGCCGAGTGTGCTGATCACTTCGCCGCTGTGCGTGCGTACCTCGACGCGCTGCGGGTGCATTACGTGCTGAACCCGCGCATGGTGAGAGGGCTCGACTACTACACGAAGACGACGTTCGAGTTCGTGCACCACGGCCTCGGTGCGCAATCGGGCATCGGCGGCGGCGGCCGCTACGACGGCCTCATGGCCGAGCTTGGCGGGCAGGAACTGTCGGGCATCGGTTTCGGTCTGGGCATCGATCGCGCGGTGCTCGCCTGCCGCGCGGAGGGCGTCGATGTCGGTGTCACACCTAGGGTCTCGGTGTTCTTCGTGCCACTCGGTGACGCGGCCCGGGTCGAGAGCATCGCCACGGTGGGGAAGCTGCGTCGGGCCGGTGTGCACGCCGACCTGGCGTACGGCAGCCTCGGCCTCAAAGGCGCGATGAAGGCGGCCGACAGGTCAGGCGCGACGTACGCAGTCGTCATCGGTGACCGCGACCTGCAAGCGGGCGTCGCCCAAGTGAAGGATCTGTCGTCCGGCGAGCAGTCCGCCGTTGCCCTTACCGAACTCGTCGCCACGTTGAAGGAGAAGTTTCTGTGATCCGCACCCGCGAGGCCGGCACCCTGCGCCGATCCGACGCCGGCACGCACCGTGACGCTGGCCGGTTGGGTGGCCCGCCGTCGCGACCTGGGCGGCGTGGCGTTCGTCGACCTGCGCGACGCATCAGGGATTGCCCAGGTGGTCTTCCGTGAGGGCGCCGTGGCGCAGGTGGCCGAGCGGTTGCGTGCGGAGTTTTGCGTGCGGGTGGTCGGCGAGGTGCGCGAAAGGCCAGCTGGCAACGAGAACGCCGAACTGGCGACTGGCGAGATCGAGGTCGTCGCCACCGAACTCGAGGTGCTGTCGGAAGCAGCGCCGTTGCCGTTCCCGGTCGCGGGCAACGCCGAGATCAATGAAGAAGCGCGGCTGAAATACCGCTACCTCGACCTTCGACGCGAAGGTCCCGCCGCCGCGCTGCGGGTGCGTTCGCAGGCAAATCGGGTCGCCCGCGAGGTGATGGCGAGGCACCGGTTCGTCGAGGTCGAGACTCCGAACCTGACGGCGTCAACCCCAGAAGGTGCGCGTGACTTCTTGGTGCCCGCGCGGCTGCAGCCGGGGCACTGGTACGCCCTTCCGCAGTCGCCTCAGCTGTTCAAGCAGCTGCTGATGGTGGCCGGCATGGAGCGCTACTTCCAGATGGCACGCTGCTTTCGCGACGAAGACTTCCGGGCCGACCGGCAGCCCGAGTTCACCCAGCTCGACATCGAGATGAGCTTCATCGATCAAGACGACATCATCGCTTTGGGCGAAGACATCGTCGCGGCGCTATGGCGCGAGATCCTGGCCTACGAGATTCCGCTGCCGATTACCCGAATGACCTATGCCGACGCGATGAACCGGTACGGCTCCGACAAGCCCGACCTTCGGTTCGATCACGAACTCGTTGACTGCACCGCGTTCTTCGCGCAGACGCCGTTCCGGGTATTCCAAGCGCCGTACGTCGGTGCGGTCGTCATGCCGGGCGGTGCATCGCAAACGCGCAAAGAACTCGATGGGTGGACCGACTGGGCGAAGTCGCGCGGCGCGAAGGGCTTGGCGTACGTGCTCGTCGGTGCCGACGGCGAGCTCGGTGGTCCGGTCGCCAAGAACCTGTCGGACGCCGAACTCGCTGGTCTCACCGGGCATGTCGGTGCGGCGGCGGGCGATGCGGTGTTCTTCGCTGCCGGCGAGCGCAGAGCCTCGCAGGAGTTGCTCGGGGCGGCCCGGCTGGAGATCGGTCGTCGCTGCGACCTGATCGATGAGTCGCTCTGGAAGTTCTTGTGGGTCGTCGATGCCCCGATGTTCGAGCTGACCGGCGATGGCGGCTGGACCGCCGTCCATCATCCGTTCACGTCACCCAAGCCCGAGTTCGCCGACACGTTCCACGAGGCGCCGGGCGACGCGCTCGCGTACGCGTACGACATCGTGGTGAACGGCAGTGAGATCGGCGGCGGGTCGATCCGTATCCATCGCAGCGAGATGCAGCAGCGGGTGTTCGACGTGATCGGTCTGACGAAAGACGAAGCCGAGTCGAGGTTCGGCTTTCTGCTCGAAGCGTTCGCGTTCGGTCCGCCGCCACATGGCGGTATCGCGCTGGGCTGGGACCGCGTGCTCACGATGCTGACCGGCACCGACTCGATCCGCGAGGTGATCGCGTTCCCGAAGACGGCGTCCGGTGGCGACCCGCTTACTGGCGCACCGACGACGATCACCGCGCAGCAGCGCAAAGAGGCTGGCATTGACGCTGTTCGATGACGCAGCCGCGGCCGCCCAGCGGTCGGTTGCGCCCCTCGCGGTCCGGATGCGACCGCGCACTCTCGACGAGGTGGTGGGACAGCAGCAGCTGCGCGCGCCCGGCACGCCGCTTCGACGAATGGTCGAGAATCCCGACGCCGGTGGGAGTTCGGTGTTCTTGTGGGGTCCGCCCGGCACCGGGAAGACCACGCTCGCGCACGTCGTAAGCCTCGCGACGTCCCGCCGTTTTGTTGAACTGTCGGCGGTGAACGCGGGAGTCAAGGACGTTCGCGAAGCCATCGACGATGCGCGCCGCGAACTCGGAATGTCGGGCCGGCAGACCGTTCTGTTCATCGACGAGGTACACCGTTTTTCGAAGACGCAGCAAGATGCGTTGCTGCCCGCCGTCGAGAACCGGCTGGTCACGCTGATCGCCGCGACGACCGAGAACCCGTTCTTCTCCGTCATCTCGCCGTTGCTGTCGCGCTCGTTGCTCCTCACCCTGCAACCACTCAGCGACGACGACATCCGCGAGGTGGTCGAGCGCGCCCTGGCCGACGAGCGCGGGCTGCGCGGCGAGTACCTGCTCGAAGACGACGCCGCGGGGCAGCTGATCAGAATGGCGGGCGGAGACGCACGCCGGGCGCTGACATATCTCGAAGCGGCGGCCGACGGCGCACGAAGCGACAAGGCGATCACCATCGACGTCCTGGCCGCTGCTGTCGACCGTGCGGCGGTGCGCTACGACCGCGACGGCGATCAGCACTACGACGTGGCGAGCGCGTTCATCAAGTCCATCCGCGGCAGCGATGTCGATGCCGCCCTGCATTACCTGGCCCGCATGATCGAGGCCGGCGAGGACCCTCGCTTCATCGCCCGCCGGTTGGTGATCCTCGCCAGCGAAGACATCGGACTCGCCGACCCGACCGCGTTGACCACTGCGGTCGCCGCGCATCAGGCGGTGGCCTTCATCGGTTTCCCCGAGGCGAGCCTGACGCTCGCGCAAGCGGTGATCGCGTTGGCCACCGCGCCGAAGTCCAACGCGGTGATGACCGCGATCACGGCGGCGATTGCGGACGTGCGCCAAGGGCTGGTCGGCTCGGTGCCGGCGCACCTGCGCGACTCGCACTACCCCGGAGCCGCGAAGCTCAAGCACGGCGCCGGCTACCGCTACCCACACGATGAGACCGCCGGAGTGGTCGCCCAGCGCTACGCGCCAGACCCGGTCGCTGACCGCGAGTACTACCAGCCGACCCATCGCGGTGCCGAACGGGTGACCGCGGATCGGCTGGCCCGGATCAGGGCGGCGCTGCGCGGCGAGGAGCCGCCCGCCGAGTGAGGGACAGTTCTCGGCTGGCCTCCGGGGATCCCTGGCAGGCGCCGAGCCGCTGGTAGAGCCGCTACCCGATATCCTCGCCTTTCCGAGTGCGTGCCGGGCCTTCCCGCCCCGAGGGAGTGATCACAACATGTCGGTGGGCGACGTTGCGGGTCTGATCGCCGCGATCGCGTTCGTCTTGCTCGTCGGGCTCCTGGCGATCCCGCTGCTCAAGCTGGGCAAGGTGCTCGACGAGGCGCGCCGCCTGGTCGGCTCGGTGACCGACGAGACAGTGCCGCTCATCAACGAGGTCACCACGACCGTCGGCCTGACCAATCATCAGCTCGAGCGGGTCGACACGATCACCGCGGGCGTGCAGCAGGTCACGACGAACGTGTCCGCTCTGACGTCGTTGTTCGCGGCGACCCTCGGCAGCCCGGTGGTCAAGGTCGCCGCGTTCACCTACGGCGTCCGTCGAGCCATGAGCGACCGTCGCCACGACGACGTCGAGAAGCGGGTGAAGAGCGAGCTGAAAGCCGAAAAGAAGAGTGGACGCCGGGGGGCTGGCAAATCATCGACCAGCACCGGCTAAGAGCGACGCCAGCAAGGACTCAGCCGCATGAAGCGACTTTTCTACCTGGCGGTCGGCGCGGGTGTCGGGGTCGCCGCCTTCCGGCGGGCGAGCCGGGCCGCGCGCAAGATCACGCCGGCTGGACTCGCCGGTTCTGCCGGCGGAGCCGTGAGCGGGCTGCGCGGATCGATCCGCGGCTTCATCGACGACGTCCGGATCGGCATGGTCGAGCGCGAGGCCGAACTCCACGAGGCGATGGCGAGCGACGCCCCGCCACCGTTCACGCCGCCTCGGCCAGGACGCTCGGCGAACGGCAGGTCGGCGTCCTAGATGGAGTCAGCGGAGATCCGCCGCCGATGGCTTGAGTTCTTCGAGCAGCGCGGCCACACGGTGGTGCCGTCTGCGTCGCTGGTGGCCGACGACCCGGAGCTGCTGTTCGTCGTCGCCGGCATGCAGCCGTTCAAGCCCTACTTCCGAGGTGACCTCGCGGCGCCGTGGCCGCGCGCGACCAGCGTCCAGAAGGTGGTCCGCACTCCCGACATCGACGAGGTCGGCAAGACCACGAGGCACGCGACCTTCTTCCAGATGTGCGGCAACTTCTCGTTCGGCGACTACTTCAAGGAACTCGCGATCCCGCTCGCGTGGGAGTTGCTGACCAGTTCGTTGGACGCCGGCGGCTACGGCTTCAACCCCGAGCTGCTGTGGGTGACGGTCTACCAGGACGACGACGAAGCGGCCGCGATCTGGCGCGACGTGGTCGGCGTCCCGGCGGAGCGCATTCAACGGCGCGGCATGGCCGACAACTTCTGGTCGATGGGGGTGCCCGGCCCGTGCGGGCCGTGCAGCGAGATCTACTACGACCGCGGCCCGGAGTTCGGCGTCGGCGGCGGCCCGATCGCGAACGAAGAGCGCTACCTCGAGGTGTGGAACCTCGTGTTCATGCAGTTCGAGCGCGGTGCCGGCGGAACCAAGGAGAGTTTCCCGATCCTCGGCGAATTGCCGGCGAAGAACATCGACACCGGCATGGGTCTCGAGCGCATGGCGGCGATCCTGCAGGGTGTCGACAACCTGTACGAGATCGACAGCACGCGGCCGATCCTCGACCGCGCCGCGCAGCTGAGCGGTCAGCGGTACGGGGCCGACGCGCAACACGACGTCCGGCTTCGGGTGGTCGCGGATCACTCGCGGGCGGCCACGATGCTGATCGGCGACGGCGTCACGCCGTCCAACGAAGAAGCGGGCTACGTCCTGCGGCGGATACTTGCGACGCATCGTTCGCAACATGCGGCTGCTCGGTGCTCACGGCCCCACGTTGCACGAGCTCGTGGCGACCACGATCGAGGTGATGGCGCCGCAATACCCGGAGCTTGCTCGCGACGCCGCGCGCATCCACGCCGTCGCTGACGGCGAGGAGACGTCGTTCTTCTCTACCCTGCAGGCGGGCACCACCCGGTTCGAGGCCGCCGCCCGCGAGTCGAAGGGCGTGCTGTCCGGCGACCAGGCGTTTGCGCTCCATGACACCTACGGATTTCCGATCGACTTGACCCTCGAGATGGCCGCCGAGCAGGGCCTGCAGGTCGACGAGGACGGCTTCCGGCGGCTGATGGAGGAGCAACGACAGCGCGCGAAGGCCGACTCGCGGCGGAAGAAGACGGGTGCGGTCGACGTGTCTGCCTACCGAGCAGTCCTCGACAGCTTGGGTGAGCCGGTGCTGTTCACCGGCTACCAGGAGGTCAACGGCGACGCGACCGTGCGCGGGTTGCTCGTCGACGGGACGCCGGTCAGCGCGGTGCCGATGGGTCAGCAGGTCGAGCTCGTGCTCGATCGCACGCCGTTCTACGCCGAGGGCGGTGGCCAGCTCGCTGATGCAGGTGTGATCACTCTCGCAAACGGCGCCGTGGTCGAGATCGATGACGTTCAGCAGCCACTGCCCGGGCTCATCGTGCACCGGGGACGCGTGCGGCAGGGCGAAGCCGTCGTCGACTCGGCAGGGTTCGCGGAGATCGATCTCGAGCGCCGCCGGGCCATCTCCCGAGCGCACACGGCGACACACATGGTGCACAAGGCGTTCCGCGAGGCGCTCGGCGAATCGGCGACCCAAGCGGGCTCCGAGAACGCCCCCGGTCGTTTCCGGTTCGACTTCGCCAACCCGGCCGCGGTGCCTGCCTCGGTGCTGGCCGACGTCGAAGCCCGCGTGAACGGCGTGCTGCTCGACGACCTGGCGGTCACCGCGGAGGTCATGAGCCAGTCGGACGCGGTCGCATCGGGGGCGATGGCCCTCTTCGGTGAGAAGTACGGCGATCGGGTCAGGGTGGTCTCCGTCGGCGACTGGGCGCGCGAACTGTGTGGTGGCACGCATGTCGACCGCACCGGCCACCTGGGCGTGATCAAAGTGCTCGGCGAGTCGTCGATCGGTGCCGGCACCCGGCGGGTCGAGGCTCTGGTCGGCACCGATGCCTATCGCTTCCTTGCCCGCGAGGCGCTGCTCGTCTCGCAGCTGGCGGAGCAGCTGAAGGCGCCGCGCGAAGAGCTGCCCGATCGCATCGAGGGCCTGGTCGCCCGGCTGCGCGAGGCCGAGAAAGAACTCGAAAAGCTCCGGGGTGACCAGGTCCTGGCGGCCGCAGCCGGCCTCGCGGCAGCTTCCGTCGACGCCGACGGCGTTGCGGTGGTGGTCCGCCGCATCGCCGACGAGACCGATGCCGGCGATCTCCGGAAGCTGGCAATCGAGGTGCGCGACCGCCTCGTGTCGGGTGGCGGTGCGGTGGCCGTGGCGCTGGCAGTAACCGGCGGGCGGCCGATCGTTGCCGCGGCAATCGACGAGCGCGCCCGGGCCCGCGGTCTCAAGGCGGGCGAGCTGGTCGGCATCGCCGCGAAGGCGCTGGGTGGCGGCGGTGGCGGTCGCGACGATGTCGCGCAAGGCGGCGGCTCGCGTGCTGAGGCCGTCGACGAGGCGATCGCCGCGGTACTCGGCACGATCCAGCAGCGCGTCTCGAGCGCGTGAGCGGGCCAGCGGCCGTCATGACCGGCGTCCACATTCGGCAGTTTCGACCAGGTGTTCGGCTGGGCATCGATGTGGGCAGCGTGCGCATCGGAGTGGCGGCGAGTGATCCCCGCGCGATGCTGGCTGTCCCCGTCGAGACCCTGCGGCGCGGTGACGACCGGGCCGCGACTCGCGACGACCTCCGCCGGATCGCGGCGCTTGTCGCCGAACGTGGGGCGGTCGAGGTCGTGGTCGGCCTGCCGCTGTCGATGAACGGCACCCGCGGCACCGCAGCGCACGCAGCCCTCGCGTACGCGGTGGAGATCGCGTCCGCGGTCGCGCCGGTACCGGTCCGGGTCGTCGACGAGCGGTTGTCGACGGTCACCGCTCACGGGCAGCTCGGGGCGGTCGGGGTCGCTTCGCGAGCGCGTCGCCAGGTCGTCGACCAGGCGGCAGCTGTCATAATTTTGCAGAGTGCCCTTGACGCCGAGCGATCGTCGGGCCGGGCACCAGGGGAGTTGGTGACAGCGCCGTGACTTCGCCGATGGACCCGTTTGACCTCGGCCTACGCCACGGCGAACCCAAGCCGGCGCTGTATCGCCGATTGCTGCAGGTGCCGTTCGCAGTCATCGCCTCCGGGCTGGTCGTGGTCGCGATCGTGGTCGGTGCCGTCAACGTCACCGGCAAGGTGTTCCACCCGCAGGCCTCCAACGACTACACCGGTGACGGCTACGGCTCGGTCCAGATCTCGGTGCACCCCGGCCAGGCACTGTCGGCGATCGGCCAAACGCTGGTCAAGAACGGCGTCGTGAAGAGCGTGACCGCGTTCAGCGACGCGGCGAACGACAACGCGGCAGCGCGGTCCATCCAGCCCGGCACCTATCAGCTGCGCCTGCAGATGTCCGCCGCGAGTGCCGTCGCGTTGATGGTGTCGCCGGACTCGCTGGTCGGCGGTCGGGTGACCATTCCTGAAGGCCTGCGCATCAGCCGCGTCGAGCAACTGGTCACCCAAAGCGACGCCACGATCAAGGTCGCCGACATGCAGGCCGCCCTGGCTCGGCCGGCTGACTTCGGCCTGCCCGCGTACGCGAACGGCCAGCCCGAAGGCTTCCTGTATCCGGCGACCTACAACGTCGACAACACGACGACGGCGACCGATCTGCTCATCCAAATGGTGGGACGCTTCAACCAGGTCGCCACCTCGATCAACCTCGCTCAGGGCGCCGCCGCCCTGAAGCTGACGCCCTACCAGGTCGTGATCATCGCGAGCCTGATCGAGGCGGAGGTGAAGCGGCCGCAGGACTTCGCCCAGGTCGCCGAGGTCATCATCAACCGGATGCACAAGGGGATGCCGCTTGAGCTCGACTCGACCGTGAACTACGCGCTGGGTACCACCAAGCCGTTCCTCAGCCCGACCGATCTCAAGACGCCCTCGCCGTTCAACACCTATGCGCACACCGGGCTGCCTCCGACCCCGATCGACTCCCCAGGCGAGGGTGCGTTGCTCGCTGCGCTGAATCCCGCTCAGGGCAACTACCTCTACTTCGTGACGACCGACCCCATTACCGGCGACACCACTTTCACCGCGTCGTTGCAGGAGGCGAACGCGCTGCGGGTGCTCGCGCAGAAGAACGCGGCGGCCATCGCCAGCCGGCTCGGCACCGGCGTCGGCCTCCGGCCACGCCGTAGCCCCTTGAACCCGCCGACTGCCGTCCCCGCCGCGCGCCGCGCGGCGGTGCTCGGCTCGCCAATCGCCCATTCGCTGTCGCCAGTCCTGCACGCTGCCGCCTACCAGGTCCTTGGTCTGCGATGGAGCTACTCCGCGATCGAGTGCGACGAGGCGCAGCTGCCCGGCGTCCTCATCGGGTCTCGATGAGAGTTTCGTCGGGCTGTCGCTCACGATGCCGCTGAAGAGGGCGGTCCTGCCCTTGCTCGACGACGTCAGCGAGCTGGCGGCTGCGCGTCGGTGCGGCGAACACCGTGATCTTCGACGGGTTCGGGCCCTTCCTGCGGCGCCGCGGCGAGAACACCGACGTTCCGGGCATGGTGGCGGCCATCACCGCCCGGCGCCCCGACGGCCTGCGCAACGGCCGTCGTCCTCGGCGCGGGCGGCACCGCAGCCGCCGCTCTTGCCGCGCTGCGCGAGCTCGGGGTCGACCAGAGCGTGGTTGTCGTTCGAGACCAGGCGCGGACGGGGGAGCTCCAACGCTGTGCCGCACCGCCTCGGAGTCGCGCCCACGCTCGTCGACTGGCCAGGGCCGGGCCGCGTTGGGTGAGGCCGACCTGATCATCTCGACGGTGCCTGCCGGTGCCACAGATGCGCTTGCGGCGCAGTCACCCGCAGGGCCGGGCAGCTGCTCTTTGACGTCCTCTACGAGCCGTGGCCGACCGCGTTCGCGGCAGCCTCGCTGGCCGCCGGCGCCGCGGTGATCGGCGGCCTTGAGCTCCTGGTGCAGCAGGCCGCCCGCCAGGTCGAACTCTGGACCGGTCGGCCCGCCCCGGTCTCGGCGATGCGGGCGGCTGGCGAGGCGGCGATGGCGTCGCGGTCGGTGGGCTCCTGAGGTTCAAGCCCACCCCCCGGAGCGCCGATGGGTTACCGGAAGACCCGTACAATCCCGGGTCAGACGGGTCCTGAGAGAAGGTGCTCCATGTCCTCTGTGCAGCAGCCGCTCGAGTATGTGAGTCGGGCTAGTCGGCTGGATCGAATCCTGCGCGAGTTGTTGCACCAGACTCCTGGTGTCGAAGCTGCCGCAGTGGTCTCGTTCGACGGACTGCCCATGGCGTCGGCGTTGCCCACCGGGATGGATGAGGATCGCGTCGCCGCGATGAGCGCAGCCTTGCTCTCATTGGCTGAGCGGGCCGCGCAAGGTCTTGGTCGTGGTGACCTCTCGCAGGTCTACATCGAGGGCGAGAACGGCACCGTGTTCCTCGTCTCCGCGCAGGATGAAGCGGTACTGATCGCGGTCACTGCGGCGGACGCCAAAGTCGGCATGATGCTCTACGAAGTGAAGCTCGCTGCGAGTCGTGTCGGCGAGGTGTTGCGTGGTCCCGTGCCGCTGCCCGCGCCGCTGCCGTCACACGTCACGCGCGGCTACCTTGACGCACACGACAGTGGCTTGAACGGCAGCGGATCGAACGGCAGTGGATCGAACGGCGCTGCCGGCAGCTACGGCGGATACTCGGCGCAGTCTTATGAGACGACGCCTATCGCCGACCTCCCCTACAGCGACGCTGCGTACGGCGATGCACCCTATGACGACGGCGCGGATTCCTCACCGCTCTACAGCGAACTCACGCACGCCGAGCCGTCGTACGCCGAACCTGCCCACGACGAATACGCCGCTAACGACGAGGTTGTCGAAGCAGCTGAGCCGGCGGATAGCCGCACCAGTCGACGCCGCACTGTCCGGTGACGAATCCGCCGATGCACCAACCGAAACCGACGATGTCGCAGGGCCCGAGGCGGAAGTCCACCGACACGGAGACAAGCGATGACGATGACGACGAGCCGAGGTCTATCCCGACCGCGTTTACACCGAGATCGTCTACACCGAAGCATCGCTGACGACGCCAACGCGAGCTGAGCCGACCGACGACGACGACACCGACGACGACGGCGACGAGCACGAGGTTGCACAACACGAAACGGCCACAGTTGCGCCGTCGCACAGCGAGCCGTCGTACTACGGCGAGCCGTCCTACTACGCCGAACCCGTCGCTGCGCCAGCAGCGCCACCGGCGGAACAACCTGGCTGGTCGTCGTACGCGCCGAGCGGCAGTGTGCTGCCCGGCGGACAGGCCTGGTCGTAGCAGCCCTGGGCTGTTGCCGCTTGAGCGTCGCGAGCGCTGCGCCGCCGTCCTAATCTTCAGCTGTTGACCTGACTACTGCACGCCGAACTCACCGGAAAGGCAGACCCGTGAAACTCGAAGGCTCACTCGATGCCTTCAGCCTCCCGGACATCTTCCAGCTCTTGAGCTTTACGAAGAAGTCGGGTGGGTTGCATCTTCGTCGTGCGACCACCCGTGGCTCGGTGTACTTCCGCGACGGTTCGGTGACCGGCGCGTCCTCTGATGATGGTCGGCAAGCACTCGCGCGCCGATTGGTCGGCGCTGCGGGCGTTGGCGAAGCCGAACTGAGCGCTGCGGTCGAGCGCGCGGCGAACGAAGGTATCGGGGTGAGCCGGGCACTGCTCGACGCGGGCGCTGTCGATCCGGATTTCTTGCGGAGCCTGGTTGCTGAGCAGGTCGTCGACGCCGTGTTCGATCTACTGCGGTGGAGCGAAGGCGATTTCTCCTTCACCGTCGACGAACCTGGCCCCGACGACGTCGGATTCTCGCTAGGCGTCGAGCCGGTCGTGAACGACGCGCGCAGCCGTCTCGAATCCTGGGATCACGCCTGCCGGGTTGTCCCGTCGCCCGACACCGTGCTCGCCCTACCGGTCGGAGTCCGTGAAGATCCGGTAGTCACGCGCGGCGAGTGGGCGCTGCTGGCATTGGTTGATGGACGCCGAACGGTGGCCGAACTCGTGGCGCTCGCGGGTCGCGGCGACTACGCCGTGGTTTCTCAGCTCGCGGCTCTGATCGAGCGGGGTCTGCTGCAAGTGCGGACCCAGGACGCCGGCGAGGGAGCCCTCGCGCTTGCCCGCCGCCAAGACATCTTGGCCCGGCTGGAGAACGATCGGGTCGCCGCCGCCGTCGACGAAGCGGAGGCGAGTTTGCTGCCGCCGGCGACGATCTTTGCTCCGCTGCCGCCTGCACCGGTCGAACCGGCTCCTGCCGAAGACAACTCGAGCGACGATCAACGCGGTGCCGATGTTGTCGCCGCCGACGACAGCTTTGGGCACGCATCGACGGCATCGACGGTTGCGTCAGTGCTCGCCGCTGCGGCGGCCGGTGAGCCGTCACCCTTCACGCGTCCGCCGGCCCCCGTTCCCTCGCGGAGCGATGTCGAGATGGCGCCGATGCAGCGACCCGCTGCTCGGCTCGACGACGGCGTCGCAGCGCATCTGGTCGCCGACACCAGGGTGACGCCGACGCGGCCCGAGCCGTTCATGCCAAGGCGGCGCCCAGAGTTTCCTGAAGACAGCCCACGGCCTGGCATCACCAGGATCGGCGGCGGCGGTGCCGCGGCGGCGGTTGCCGGAGCCGCTGGGCTTGCCGTAGCTGAACCCGCAGACCACAAGTCCCACATCGAGCGCGATCCCAGCGTGAACAAGAGTCTGTTGTTGCGTCTTATCGCCGGCGTGCGGGGGTTGTGACATGGCCATCAAACGCGGTCGTCGGGGTGGCAACGCCCAAGCAGTCAAGATCGTCGTGACCGGACCGTTCGCGGCCGGAAAGACGACGCTCATCCGCACGATCAGCGAGATCACCGTGCTGTCGACGGAGAAGGACATCACCGACGACACCCGATCGCAAAAGGCGGAGACCACCGTCGCGATGGACTTCGGCCGGATCACGATCGACCACGACCTGGTGCTCTACCTCTTCGGGACGCCGGGTCAGGATCGCTTCGACTTCATGTGGGAAATCCTCGGCGAGGGCATGCTCGGTTACGTGTTGCTGGTTGACGCGCATCGACCGGAGTCATTGGCGGAGGCGGTCGGCATCCTGGCTGCGTTCCAGCGGATGGCCAAGGTGCCCTTCGTCGTTGGCCTGAACCGTTCCGACGGTGCCGACGAGGACGCCGAGAACCGGGTTCGCGACGTGCTCGGCCTGCACCCGTCGGTGCCCGTGGTGCCCTGCGATGCGACCGATCGGCAATCGGTGAAGAACGTCCTGCTCGCGCTGCTCTACGCCGTCGTCGACTCGCTCGACGTCGCGGCCGCGGAGGCCTAAGGCGACCGTCGCGTCGCCGTCAAGGCAGGGCACGGCACTGCCGATGGAATGCTCATGACCGCCCTCGCTGCGCCCCCTTTGGTGAGCCCAGCGACGGCGCCGGCGGCAGTCTCGAAGGGCCTCGTGCCTGGGGTGATCGTCGGGTTGGCCGTCGCGTACCTGACCATGCCGTTTGCGCAGGCCACGGGTGGTCGCGATCCATGGGCTGTGACAAAGGCCGCCGTCGTGGTTCTCGTCGCCATAGTCGCGGCCAAGCCGTGGGAGCGCCTGCGCGCCGGCACACTCGCGCTTGCCGTCGCGGTGGCAGTCGCCGCACTCGCTGTTTGTCTTGTGACACCGCCTGGTTGGTTCGACGCCACGCGGGCCTCGTGCATACGGCGTTGGCGGCTGGGGCCTTCGTCGCCGTCGCCTCGTACGCGCGCAGCGTACGCCGTGCGTACCTGATCGGCGGAATCGTGGCGACCGCCGGCGCGGTCCAGTTCTGCTGGTCGTTTGTGGCGTGGTGGGGCGGTCGAGACCAGAGCATTCCCATGGTCGGCACCTTCTATTGGCACAACCAGTTCGCCGCGTTCCTCCTTGCGCCTGCTCTCATTGCCTTGGCCCTGCTGGTCGGCGATCGTGCGCCGTGGCGCCTCGTCGGCTGGGTGGTGGCACCGCTCGCCACCGCCGGCGTCGTGTACTCGTCGAGCAGAGGCGGATTGGGAATCCTGATCGTCGGCTGGCTGCTGGTCGGGGTTCTTGCCTGCCGGGTCAAGCCGAACCGCGGGCGCGCTCGTCAGGTGGTTAGCGGCGTCGGTACTCGCGGCGGGCGTCACGCTGGCGATCTCCGGTCCGCCCTTCTTCGCGTCCAGCTCGTCACCATTCGCCGCACGCAGGCTCGCTCGAGCGCGGGCGGCACGGCCGACGCGAGCAGCGTCGTACCGCGTGCAGATGTGGCACGAGGCTGTCATCGTCTTCGATCACCACCCGCGTCGCCGGCGTCGGATACGGGGCGATTGGAGTCGAGCTGCTGCGAAGCTCACTCCCGCGAGCTCGCCACGATCGCCGCTTGCCCACAACGACTACCTGCAGGCTCTTGCCGAGGGCGGCTTGTTGCTCGGCGTGCCGTTCCTCGCTGCTTGTGGGGCGATCGGTGTCGGCTTGCTGCGTAGCCTTCGCAGCCGTGCACGCAGCCGAGTGCTCGACGTCCGTACCGGTCTGATCGTTGGCGCAGGTGCGCTCATGGCGCACGCTGCCATCGACTTCGACTGGACGTACCCGGCGCTCTTTACCCTGGCGGCGATCGTGAGCGCCGCGGCGATCGCGCCCGCTCTGCGACGTCCGGACGACCGAACGCTGTGCAGTCGCTGCGCGCTGACGCCGAGCATCGATCGACGCGACTGCGCATTCGGGTGGCGCTCGTCGCGTTCTCGCGGTCGCCATTGCCGCGGGTGGCGTCGCAGGTCACCGCGGCGGCTTGCAGCTCGGCTTCGGCACCAAGACGACGCCGCTGTTGCGACCATCACTACCTGGGGCGGGGATCGGATGAAGCAGCTCGGGGACATCCTGCTCGAGAACGGTCTCGTCAGCGGACCACAGTTGGCGACCGCGTTTGAGGAGCATCAGCGAAGCGGCCGCAGCCTCGGTCGCGTGCTGGTCGAACAAGGTGTGCTGTCCGAGGGCCAGCTCGTCGCGGCCCTTGCGACTCAGATCGGCCTTCGATTCGTCGACCTCACCGAGTTCGCGGTCGACGGCTCGGCCGTCTCGCGGGTGCCAGAGCCCGTGTGCCGGCGTTACACGGCGCTGCCGATCGGCTACGACGACGGGAAACTTCTTGTCGCGATGGCCGACCCGGCCAACGTCTTCGCCATCGATGACATCCGTTCGATCACCGGCCTCGACGTCAAGCCGGCGGTTGCCACGCGGGCTGATGTCCTCAGCGCCATCAACCGCTTCCACCGGGCCGACGGCGAGCTCGACGACCTGACGATGTCGTTGGCGGTCGACGACGAGGTCGACGAGCTCAGCAACGTCAAGGACCTCGTCGAGGACGCGCCGATCGTCAAGTTCGTCAATCTCCTGATCTCGCAGGCGGTCCAGGACCGCGCGTCCGACATTCACATCGAGCCGACCGAGCGTGACCTGCGCGTGCGCTACCGCATCGACGGCGTGCTGCACGAGGTGATGAAGTCGCCGAAGAGCATCCAGGCCGGCGTGATCAGCCGGCTGAAGATCATGGCGGAGATGAACATCGCCGAGCGCCGCATCCCGCAGGACGGTCGGCTGTCAGTCACCGTCACGGGGAAGAAGATCGACCTTCGGGTGGCGTCGCTGCCGACCGTGTGGGGCGAGAAGATCGTCATGCGAATCCTGGACAACTCGACGGCTCTGCTGAAGCTGACCGACCTCGGATTCGCAGACGGCAACTATGAGCGGTGGTCACAGAGCTTCACCAAGCCGTACGGGATGATGCTGGTCACCGGACCGACCGGTTCTGGGAAGTCGACGACGCTCTACGCGACGCTCAACATCGTCTCGACGCCGGACAAGAACGTCATCACCGTCGAAGACCCGGTCGAGTACCGGATTCCTGGCATCAACCAGGTTCAGACGAACACGAAGGCCGGCCTGACGTTCGCGTCGGCGCTGCGCTCGATCCTGCGATCCGACCCCGACGTCGTGCTGATCGGTGAGGTGCGCGACCACGAGACTGCACAGATCGCCATCGAAGCGGCGCTGACCGGTCACCTCGTTCTGACGACGCTGCACACCAACAACGCCCCGAGTGCCATCACCCGGCTGATCGAAATGGGGATCGAGCCGTTCCTGGTCGGTACCGCCGTCGACTGCGTCCTGGCGCAGCGGCTTGCGCGCCGCCTTTGTCCGAAGTGCAAGGAGGCGTACACGCCGACGGCGGAGGCCTTGGCGCTGGCCCGGTATCCGCATGTCACCCGACGAGCCGTTGCCGACTCTGTACCGCCCGATCGGTTGCTCCGCATGCTCCAAGACCGGCTACAAGGGCCGCCTGGCCCTGCACGAAGTCATGGTCGTCAGCGAGGCGGTCGAACGCCTTGCCGTCGAGCACGCGTCGGCGGAGACCATCGCCCATGTTGCGCGGGAAGAAGGGATGGTCACCCTTCGCCACGACGGGCTGGCGAAGGTGGCCCTCGGCGTCACGTCGCTCGAGGAGATCTTCCGCGTCGTCGTGTAAGTCCGCTCGGAACCGCTCGACGTTGCGGCGCCCACAGGCTCCCGATTCGGCCGACCGGCTCAAGGAGCACGCCGTACCGGTCGATGTGACGTCCTGAACCATGCCGGACCCGGCAGGTATGAGAGGGGCTTCTCGGTGGAAAGCAATGGCTTCTTCCCGGATCCAGGTATCCAGCCAGTTCCGGACGCGTCGCACGACGCCGGTTCCTTCGCGGATGACCCGTTGACGAGCCCCAACTGGACCTCGTCCGAGGTCTCTGGCTTCGCGCCGGCCGTTGACGTCCAGGAGTCCCTCGCGGCGGTGCCGCTGGTGGCATCTGAGCCTTGGCCGTCGGATACGTCGGCGTCCGCCGCAGCCGCTGCGCCGAGTGACACGTCAAGTGTCGCCGCGCTGTTCGCCCCTGCCTGCCGCAGTCCCGCAGGCCGCCGCGCCGATGGCAGCGACGCTGATCGACCGCAGCTCGCCCGATGTCGTGCATGCCCGGCCGGTTACGAGACGACGACGAGAATCGCTGGTCTTGACCTGAACGCCCTGCTCGCGACCGTCGTCAGTCTGGGTGCCTCCGACCTGCACCTCACCGCGGGAGCGCGCCCGATGGTGCGCCTGCACGGCAGCCTGCAGCCGGTCGAGGACGCGCCCGAGTTGTCGCCGCCGGTGATTCAGACGCTCCTGTACGCGATCCTGACCCAGCGCCAGCGCGAGCGGTTCGAGGCGGAACTCGAGCTCGACTTCGCCTACGCCGTGCCTGGTCAGTCGCGATTCCGCGTCAACATGTACCGCCAGCGCGACGCGGTCGGTGCGGCGTTCCGGTTGATCCCGTTCGACATCAAGCCGTTGGAAGCCCTCGGCATCCCGCCGGCGGTCTCGAACTTCGCCATGCTGCCCCGCGGCTTCGTCCTCGTGACCGGCCCGACCGGGTCGGGCAAGTCGACCACGCTGGCCGGCATCGTCGACCTCGCAAACCGCAAGCGCCGCGACCACATCATGACGGTCGAGGACCCGATCGAGTTCCTCCACCAGCACAAGTCGTGCCTGATCAACCAGCGCGAAGTCGGCGAGGACACCCACTCGTTCACCAACGCGCTCAAGCACGTGCTGCGGCAAGACCCCGACATCATCCTGGTCGGTGAGATGCGCGACCTCGAGACGATCTCGGTGGCCTTGACCGCGGCCGAGACCGGCCACCTCGTGTTCGCCACCCTGCACACGCAGGACGCCGCGCAGACCATCGACCGTGTCATCGACGTCTTCCCGCCCTACCAGCAACAGCAGGTTCGGGTGCAGCTCGCCGGCGCCTTGCAGGGTGTCGTCAGCCAGACCCTGTGCAAGACCGCCGACGGCCGCGGCCGCGCCGTGGCAACCGAGGTTCTGGTGGCCACTCCGGCGATCAGGAACCTGATCCGCGAGGGCAAGACGCACCAGATCTACTCAGCGCTGCAAGCCGGCGCACGCCACGGCATGCACACGATGGACCAGCACCTGGCAGAACTTGTCAAGGGTGGCCGCATCACCTACGAGACCGCACTCGAGAAGTGCAACAACGTCGAAGACTTCAACCGGCTTTCCGGCCGGGGATGACGGGGATCACGACATGACCACGACGTTCCAGTACACGGTCCGGGATCGTGCGGGCAAGCTCGTCAAGGGAACCATCAGCGCTGAGAACCAGACGATGGTGATGCAGCGCCTGAAGGCCGGTGGCTACGCGCCGGTCAGCATCACGCAGGCCAATTCCGGGATGAAGAAGGAGATCACGATCCCGGGGTTCGGCAAGAAGGTGAAGCTCAAGGACCTGTCGGTCATGGCGCGGCAGTTCGCGACGATGGTCAACTCCGGCCTCTCGTTGCTGCGTACTCTGAGCATCCTGTCCGAGCAGACCACCAACAAAGAACTGGCTCGGGTGCTCGGCGTCGTGCGCAACGAGGTCGAGACCGGTACCGCGTTGTCTGCCGCCCTCGCGAAGCATCCGCAGGGTCTTTCCGCCGATCATGATCAACATGGTCAGGGCCGGCGAAGTGGGCGGGTTCCTCGACTCCGTCATGATGCAGCTAGCTACGAACTTCGAGTCTGAGGTCAAGCTGCGCGGCAAAGTGAAGTCGGCCATGACCTACCCGGTCGTGGTGCTGTGCATCTCGGTCGTCGCGGTCATCGGCATGTTGCTCTTCATCGTTCCGGTGTTCAAGAAGCTCTTCCTTCAGCTCGGCGGAAAGCTGCCGCTGCCGACGCAGATCCTTGTCGACCTGTCCGGTGGGCTCAAGTTCTTGCTGCCGCTAGCCATCGTGGGCGGCGATTGTCTTCATGGTCTTGTGGGGCAAGTACAAGCACACGCCCCAGGTGCGCAACGTCATCGATCCGCTCAAGCTGAAGATGCCCGTGTTCGGCAAGCTGTTCCAGCAGATCGCGATCAGCCGGTTCACCCGCAACCTGGGCACCATGATGCATTCGGGCGTGCCGATCTTGCAGAGCCTCGACATCGTGGCCGACACGACCGGCAACATCGTCGTCGGGCGCGTCGTGCGAGACGTTCAAGACAGCGTTCGCACCGGCGAGGCACTGACCGCACCGTTGTCGAAGCACCCGGTGATCCCCGCGATGGTCGTGCAGATGATGACCGTCGGTGAGGAAACCGGCGCTCTCGACACGATGTTGCACAAGATCTCGGAGTTCTACGACCAAGAGGTCGAGGCCACGACGGAGTCGCTGACCGCACTCATCGAGCCCCTGATGATCGCCTTCCTCGGCGGCATCATCGGGTCGATGATCGTCGCGCTCTATATGCCGATCTTCAAGATCTTTACGCTCATCAGCTGAGCCGTTCGCTACGGCGAATGCCGTCGCACATCAGCTGTCCGTACCACTCAAGTCCCGCCTCTCGCGCGTCGATCAATGCAGTGTCATCGAGCCGTCGACGACAAAGGCACACCCGTTGTGAAGCGGGGTCGCAAAGCAAGGGGACTCAGGGTCACCTGAGTCAGCCCGGCCGCCCGACGGGCATCTGCCTCCGGGGAATGCAATCCGCGGCTCACTATATCTCGGTCCTGAAAGGACAACAGATGCTCGCTCGTATTCGCAAGGCCATGGCCGAGAAGGAAGAGGGCTTCACCCTCATCGAACTTCTCGTCGTCATGATCATCATCGGCATCCTCGCTGCAATCGCCATCCCCGTCTTCCTCAGCCAGCGCCAGAAGGGCTATGACGCGTCGGTCAAGAGCGACCTGCGTACCATCGCCAACGAGCTCGAGTCGTACAACACCGACCAGCAGGCGTACCCGGCCGACACGAACAGCATCGTCACGGCGGCCGGCGTCTCGACGATCGGTAACGACCCGACCACGGTCCGCACGTCGAACGGCAACACGTTCAACTACAAGCTGAACACGGCCGGCTCCGCGGCAGGCTCGGCTTACTGCATCGTCGGCGTCAACGCCAAGGGCACCCGTCCGTGGGAGTACGTCTCCTCGCTGGGCGGTCTGCAGCCAGCCGCGACGCTTGCGAATGGCCAGGCACTCGTCGCTTGTTCGTTCGGTACCACCTTCTAAGAGTTGCTTGGATCGCGCGGTGGCCGGGGTCTTCGATCCCGGCCACCGATCGTTCTACTCGCGGACATCACCCGTCCGCGTTCAAGCCTGACGCGCATGAAGTCGATGTTTGATACGCACTACCTAACGAGGGAGTACACGCGATGAGCTGGTTCTTGCGGCGTCTTGACGCCGCCAGAATGCAGTCTGATCCAGCAGGTGGCTTCAGCCTGATCGAGGTCATCGTCGCGCTCGGCCTCATCCTGTTTGTCATGACGTCGTCGGTTGTGTTCTTCGTGAACTCTCTTGCAGACCAGCTCCGGCCAGCAGAGCCGTCAAGCCGCGATTTCGGTGGCGAACCAGGCGATGGAAATTGCGCGCGCCGTGCCGGTCGCCAACCTGGTCGACGGCCGCGCCCAGGCCACCGCGGACACCCAGTGGGCTGCGTTGCCGGCCGCCGCGGCGGCAGCCAAAGCTGCGAGTGTCGAGATGTATGACACGCCGCCGGTCGCACCGACTGTGGCCGTGCCCTTCACGGTTGCGGATCAGACAACGTTCGTCAACAAGACGCAGTACACGGTCGACACCGCAATCGGCGGGTGCTGGGTTACGGCGACCGCGCCGGTGCGCTGCACCGCGCCGGCGACGCCGCCAACGCCAACGCCGAATGTCTACCGGATCATCGTCGATGTCCACTGGCCAGCGATAAAGGGTCAGAACTGTCCCGCCTCGAGATGCGACTACATCGTGACGACGCTACGTGACGCATCGACCGACCCCGTCTTCAACTTGGCCGGCCCGTGATGGCTATCAACACGGTGCTTGCCCGGCGACGCGAGCGACGTTCACGAGACGATCAGGGATTTAGCCTGATCGAACTCCTCGTGTCGATGACCATCTTCGCCGTGCTGCTCGCCGTGATGATGTCGGTGATCATCGCGATGACCACGAGCATGAACAAGACGCAGAGCATTGGCGATGCAGCCGCTCAAGGCCTGCGGGCGACGCAAGCCCTAGACAAGCAGATGCGCTACGCAGACTGGGTCAATCCGTCGACAGCGACAGCTTCGGCGCCCTCGATCATTTCAGCCACGAGCATCAGTTTCGAGGGTCTGACGAACGCGGGCGTCGTCCAGTGTTACCAGTGGCGCCTCAGCGGCGGGCTGCTGCAGCAACGATCGTGGACGTCGGCATCGACGACCACGTCGTACCCAACCGCGTCTTCGCCTAGCTGGACGACGGTTGCCACGGGCATTGCGAACACCGTCTCGGTACCGCCGTTCACGGTCACGTCACGGCAGACGGGTGCGGCGAACACCGTCTTCAGTCAGGTCGCCATCGACCTTGTCATGGTCGGGAAGAGCCAGTCGGTCGGCCACGCCGAGACGAAGCTGGCCATCACCTTACGCAACAGCAACTATCCTCCTGGGAGCGCGCAATGCACCAACGCCGTGACGCCGTGATCGCTCGCCTCGCGCGGCGAGCAGACGACGCGGAGGAGGGCGTCGCGATGCTGCTTGCCCTCATGGTCATTCTGATGTTGCTGACGATCAGCATCACCGTGGCGGGCGTCACCTTGTCGCAGGTCAAGCCGAGCCAGCTCGACCGCAAGACGACCGTGACTGAAAGTGCCGCCGAAGCCGGATTTGATGTTGCGCTGAACAGGATTCGGGCCGCCAACACGGGCGTGTGGGCGACAGATCCATATACGGGTCAGCTGTACCTTCCCGGAAACAGTACGTCGCTGCCATGCAGCGCGGCAGGCACCCCGACAATCACCGGCGCCGTCAGCGACGGGGCGGCCACCGACAGTTCGTACAGCGTCAACCTGGTGTACTACTCCAGTGACCCGAGCCTTGGCGGGCGCCACGGTTATTCCGTGTAGCGGTTCGAAGCCGGCGAGCGTGCCCAGTTTCGTGCAGATCACGTCGACCGGCTCGGCGAAGGACATTGCTGGGAGTCGCGTCGGCAGTGGCAACCGGGTGCTGAAGACGGTGTATGCCTTGCACACCAACAACGCGAACGTTGCCGGTGGCACCATCCCGTTCTACAGCGATCTCACCCTGTGTTTCGCGGTCTCGGACGTTGCGAACACCGTCAAGGTGGGCGACAAGCTCACGGTGGCCACCTGCAATACGAGCGATGCACGGCAACTGTTCTCGTACACCCCCAACCTCGAGCTCGCCATCTCCGCCTCGAACGGCACTGGGCCACTGTGTCTGCAGGGTGCAGCAACGGTGCACACAGTGCCCACGCTACGAACCTGTTCGACGAACGGGTTGCCCCCTGCAAGCCCGTACACACTTAGCACTCAGGTATGGAGTTACAACGACCAGGGTCAGTTCCAGGCCAGCAATACAACCGATACTGGGCTGGTTTCGAACATTTGCCTGAACCTGTACACGGGTGCCACACCAACTTCGATCGCGGGGCTGGCCGCTGGCGACTTCGTCGATATTGACACCTGCGGTGCGCAGATGGTGCCGACGGCGAAGGTGGGCGCCGGCGCTGCAGGCACCGCGCTCCGACCGTTCCAAATTACCAACTACCAGTACTTTGGCCGGTGCATCGACGCCACGAACCAGAGCGTGCTTGCGACATGGCTCATCGGCTACCCGTGCAAGCAGGACCCGAGCGCGGCGAACCTGACCTGGAACCAGATGTACTACACCGGCGTGAGCGGCGGTGATGGTGGCACTAACAACGAGTCCGCCTGGAACGGCGGTAGCCCTGGCGGAAACACCGTCATTGCCAACTTTCCGCCGGCATCGCCGTTGACAGGCTGCCAGATATCCCAAACTCAGGCTTGCCAGTTCATTACCTTCCCAAACGGTGCCGGCTCTTCGACCCCGGACTACTACTGCCTCGAAGCCGGCAGAACGGCGAATCCCGCGGCGCCAGTTGACGGCACGATCGTGACCGTGCAGCCCTGCAGCACGACAGACAACTACCAGAAGTGGACCTACACGAAGAACTACTACTCCAACTACCTCCAGCAATACCTGATCCAGCCGTACGGTGCGTCGACGAGTCACCTGTGCCTGACGATGCTGATCGGTAGCACGCCGCCGGGTCTCACGTACGACTCTGCTCACGCAGGAGGTACTCCGATCCCGGCCTACGGCTACATCTACCTTCATACCTGCAACACGGCGACGCCGCTGGCGGACTTATCGCAGAAATGGAACGCGCCGCCAAACGTGGTTGTGAACCAGTTGAAGAACACGCTCGAACTGCCGAACCCCTAGAGCGCCGTAGCTCAGATCGCGTCTCGGATAGGTTGAGCCAGTGATTCTCGTCGGGTCGGTGGCTGTCGTCGGGCTGCTCGTGGGGTCGTTCCTCAACGTCGTCATCTGGCGAGTGCCTCGAAACGAGTCAGTCATACGGCCGCGATCACGCTGCCCGCAATGCGGGCACGAGATCCGCGGGCGCGACAACATTCCCGTCGTGAGCTGGCTCCTCCTGCGTGGCCGCTGCCGTGATTGCAAGACGCCAATCAGCGCACGGTATCCGCTCGTCGAGCTCACGACGGGCGTCCTATTTGGCCTGCTCGGCTGGCATTTCGGGCTGCACCTGGTGCTGATCGCCTACCTGTACCTCGCCGCGATCTCGGTCGCCCTCGCGCTCATCGACATCGACGTGCACCGGCTGCCTGA
The DNA here is from genome assembly GCA_963825425.1 of uncultured Actinomycetes bacterium. GTDB lineage: Bacteria > Actinomycetota > Actinomycetes > Acidothermales > Acidothermaceae > PALSA-607. The sequence goes on along the minus strand of CAWGTF010000010.1, from coordinate 528,284 downwards.
CGCGCTCACACTCCCGTCGTATCCGGTCGCGGCTGTGCTGCTCACGGCGGGAGCGTTGGCGGCACACGAGCCGTTCGACCTCGCGCGGGCCGCAATCGGTGGCGCAGCCCTTTTCGCGCTGTACGCGGTCTTATGGTTCGTCTACCCCAAGGGCATGGGTCTCGGTGACGTGAAGCTGGCCGGCGTCCTCGGCATGTATCTGGGCTACCTCGGCTGGGGCACGCTCGCCGTCGGCGCGTTCTTCGGGTTCGCACTGGGTGGCGTTCTGGGCGTCACGCTGATGGCGATTGGTCGAGCCACCCGGAAGAGCAAGATCCCCTTCGGACCCTTCATGCTCGCCGGGGCGCTGGCGGCCGTGTTCTTCGGCAGCTCGCTCGCTCACGCGTACGTTTCGTTCTCGCGAGGCTGAACCCGAGCGCGCAATACGGGCCGCGATTTCCTCAAGGCGAGCCGTGATCCTTCCGATGCCGTCTTCTGACAAGGGACCGAAGATATCCGGGTCCAACTGCGGTCGACGACCGCCGTTTTGAGGGGAAGGCATCGTGGCTGGAAGAAGGGCCGTGGGTCTCGATATCGGGACGTCTGCGGTACGCGCCGCCGAGCTCTCGGTAGGTCGCGGTGGATACACCCTCGAGCGCTTCGGACAGGTGGCGCTGCCGGTCGGTGCTGTCATCGACGGCGAGGTCCTCGACCGCGATGCAGTGACCGCGGCTTTGAAGGTCCTTTGGTCGCAGACCAAGTTCTCGACCAAGCGAGTCGTGCTCGGCGTCGCGAACCAGAAGGTCGTCGTGCGGCAGGTCGACCTGCCATGGATGGAGCCGAAGGAACTGCGCAACGCGCTCGCGTTCCAGGTTCAGGACTTCATCCCGATCCCGGTCGACCAGGCCATCATGGACTTCCACCCGCTCGAAGAGTTCACCAACGACGCGGGCAACCGCATGCTGCGCGTTCTGTTCGTGGCCGCGGGCCGCGAGATGGTCGGCTCGTGCCTCGACGCGGTTCAGCACGCCGGCCTGACGCCGGTCATGGTCGACCTCACGTCGTTCGCACTCATCCGTTCGTCCACTCACGCCGACGCGCTTGGGATAGACACCCAGGCTGAGGCCCTCATCGACATCGGCGCGCGCGTCACGAACATCGCGGTGCATCAAGGTGGCCAGCCGAAGTTCGTGCGCGTGCTGCTGATGGGCGGTGCCGACATCACCGAGGCCGTCGCCGAGCGGATGGGTGTGCCGCTCGAGCAGGCCGAGGCGCTTGAAGCAGCAACTCGGCATTCCGGCGACCGCTGCTGAGCGGGACGAGAACCCGGCTGGTCGGGTCATCGACGCTACCGCCGCCTCGTTCGTCGAGGAGATCCGCGGCTCGCTCGACTACTACCTTGCGTCGCCGTCGGCCGTCGGAATCCGCCGCATCGTCGTGTCGGGTGGCGGGTCGCGTCTTGGCAATCTCATCTCCCGGCTCGCCACCGTGACTCGGCTGCCGGTCGAAGTCGCCAATCCGTTGGCCTCCGTGCACATCGGAAACACCAAGTTGTCGACCGAACAGCTCGGTCACATCGAGCGCCTTGCGGCGGTGCCCGTCGGGCTGGCAATGGGAGTCGCCTCGTGAGCACCACCAGCACGACGTCCACCAGGGTCTTCGACCTGCCGCGGGTGAACCTCCTTCCGCCCGAGATCTTCGAGAAGCGCCAACTGCAACGCGCCCAGGCGGCGCTCGGCGTGGTCGTTCTCGCGGCGGTTGTCGGCGTCGGGCTCGTCTACGTGAGTGGCGGGTCCGCCGTCACCGACGCCAAGTCGCGACTGCAAAACGTCGCAGGCGACGCAGACCGCGCTTCAAGCCCAGGTCAACAAGGTCAGCTACGTCACCGCAGAAGCGGCTCAGGCGCAGGCGGCGCAGGGCATGTTGACTCAGGCGACCGGATCGGCGATCCCGTTCTCGACTTACCTGGCCGATCTCAGCTTGCTGACACCGAAGAACGTGTGGTTCACCTCCGTCACACTGACGAGCTCCGTGCAACCGGGAAGCGTTACTCCCGGTGCTACCGCGCCGGCGACGGTTGGCACCGTCACGTTCGCGGGCCAGGCGCTCGCGCACACCGACGTTGCGACATGGCTCGACAACGCGGCGAAGGAAGTCGGCTTCGCCGATCCCTACTTCACGTCATCGACGGAGTCCCTCGTTCCTGGCACCGGTGCTGTCGCAGGGACCTCGCCAAAGACCTGGGTCACCTTCGGCTCGTCGGTGAACCTCACATCCGCGGCGCTGTGCAGCGCCCAGCCGGGAAAGTGCTGACATGTCTCGAATCCAACAGTGGGTGGCCGGCACCGTAGTCGCCGCTGCTGCTCATCGGGGCAGCGGGCTGGTTCCTCGCGATCTCGCCCCAAAAGCACAAAGCGTCCAGCCTTGGGGCCCAATCGGCGGCCCAGGAACAGACCAATAGCGGCTTGCGAAACAAGCTGGCCGAGCTCACGGCACAGATCTCGGCAGTGCCGAGCGAGGAAGCCGCCGTTGCGGCCATCACCCAGAAGATTCCCAATAGCCCCGAGATGCCGGCTACGTCCGCACACTGACCACCATCGCCGGCCAAACGGGCGTCGAACTGGTCTCCATTGCACCTGCGGTACCAGCGCCGGTGTCCGTTGCGGCCGCTGCCGTCCCTGCGGCTCCGTCGGCTACCCCGAGCGCAGCGCCAACTGCAGCCGCGACCGCTGCTGCGGCTGCTCCTGCCGTCAGTCTGCAGGCGATCCCCGTCGCGCTCGGTGTGCAAGGTGGCTACTTCCAGATCCAGCAGTTCACCGCTGCTCTTCAGAGGCTCTCCCGGACCACGGTGGTCTCGACCTTGTCGATTACGGAAGGGTCGCCGCTGAAGACGCCAAAGACCCCGCCACCGCCCAGTGACGCCTACAAGAGCCTGCAGGCACAGATCACCGTTTCCGTCTTCATGAACTCCAGTACGGCATTCGCCGTACCTGCTGCACCCGCGCAAGCCTCAGGTGCGTCCGTCCCGGGCGCGGCGGCTGCTTCGGCGGCTTCCGCATCGCCGTCCGCCAGCCCGAGTAACTAGGAGACCCGGATATGAGCGAGACCTCACCGGCGCCTGGCCGGGTCGGCACAGCGCAATCAGCGCCTCGCGCTGGTCGCGGTCGTCGGAGTGGCGGTTCTCGGCGTCATCGCCTACCTGCTGTTCTTCTCGAGCAGCTCGAAATCGTCGAACACCGGCGCGGTGCCCCGGCACACCCCGACTGCCGCTTCGTCGGCTAGCCCGACCGCCGTTCAGGCGGTGCCGGCGGCCTACACCGCGGCGGTGGGACGCAACCCGTTCCAGCCCGCTCTGGTGCCGCCGACCCCACCGGCGAGCCCGACCGCCAAGGCGACGACGAAGGCGACCGTTGCCGCAACGCCCACGCCGTCCCCGCTGATCGTCATCCCGACGCTGACCCTCGCACCTGGCCCCACCGCCTCCGCGAGCCCGGCGCCGACCGTGACTGTCACCGCCACCCCGACGCCCACGTCATTGCCGACCGCACCGAACGCGATCTCTTTGACGCTCGTCAGGGCGGACGCGACGAACACGATCGACGTCACCGTGACGAACGGGTCGACGACGACTCCGTACAACGGCATCCACCCCGGCCAGATCTTCGGGACCTACTTCAAGCTGGTTTCGATCCTCGCTGACACCTCCGGCGCCACGCCGGTCTACGGCGCGGACTTCGAGTACGGCGACCAGTTCCTCCAGCTCGCGAACGGCCAGTCGGCACAGCTCGGCTAGTAAGACATCAAGCGACATCGGCCCCGACCGGATCGACCGGCCGGGGCCGATGCAATTCCGGCGCTGACGCGGGGCTGCGATTCCGGCGCTGACGCGGGCGGGCGCGTTCATGGGAGACTCGCTGCATGCTGCGGTGGCTGACCGCCGGCGAGTCGCATGGTCCCGCACTCGTCGCGATTCTCGAGGGGCTGCCTGCTGGCGTGCACACCTCGACCCATGAGGTTGCCGACGCGCTTGCCCGCCGCCGGGCCGGTTACGGTCGCGGCGCTCGAATGTCGTTTGAACGCGACGAGATCGACTTCCTCGGTGGCATCAGGCACGGCGTTTCGATGGGCGGCCCGATTGCGATCCGGGTCGGCAACAGCGAGTGGCCGAAGTGGGAGAAGGTGATGGCCCCCGATCCCGTCGACGAAGACGAGCTGGCCGACCTCGCGCGCAACGCGCCGCTGACGCGGCCTCGTCCCGGCCACGCCGACCTCGTCGGGATGCAGAAATACGCGCTCGACGACGTCCGGCCGATTCTCGAAAGAGCGAGTGCCCGCGAGACCGCGGCCCGAGTGGCGCTCGGTGAGGTCGCCTGCCAGCTTCTTGCGACAGGCGTTGGACGTCGAGGTGTTGAGCCACGTTGTCTCTATCGGGCAGGTGAGCGCTCCGGTCGGACTCGTGCCGGCAGCGAGCGATCGTGACCGCATCGACGCCGACCCGGTGCGCTGCTTCGATCCGGCAACCAGCGCAGCGATGGTTGCCGAGATCGACAGCGCGCGCACCGACGGTGACACCCTCGGCGGCGTGGTCGAGGTCGTGGCCCACGGGCTGCCACCCGGCCTTGGAAGTCACGTCCACTGGGACCGGCGACTCGACTCGCGCCTTGCTGGCGCGTTGATGGGCATCCAAGCCATCAAGGGCGTCGAGGTCGGCGACGGCTTCGAGTCTGCGCGCCGGCGCGGATCATTCGCGCACGACGAAATCGAGAGCGGCGATGGGGGAGTGCGTCGGCGGACCAATCGCGCCGGCGGCACCGAAGGCGGGATGTCGACCGGAGAGGTTCTGCGCGTGCGGGCCGCGATGAAGCCCATCTCGACAGTTCCTCGGGCACTCGACACGATCGATGTCGCGACCGGCGAAGCGGCAAAGGCGATCAACCAGCGCAGCGACGTGTGTGCAGTGCCCGCCGCTGGCGTCGTCGCCGAGGCGATGGTCGCGCTCGTGCTCGCTGACTGTCGTGCTGGAGAAGTTCGGCGGCGACTCACTGCGCGAAGTTCGCCGCAACGTGCGCGGTTACCTCGACACACTGGTCGTGCACTGACTGATGGCGCCTCTTGTGGTCCTGGTAGGTCCGCCCGGAGCAGGTAAGAGCACGGTTGGCCGATTGCTCGCGAGCCGGTTCGGTACGACGTTTCGCGACACTGATCGTCGATGTCGAGAAGGTGGCCGGGCTGAAGGTTGCCGACATCTTCTTCGAACACGGCGAGGAGCATTTTCGGAAGCTGGAGAGTGTCGCTGTCGAGCAAGCACTAGCGGAACACGACGGCGTACTCGTTCTCGGCGGCGGCGCGATCCTTGACGCGCATACTCGCGAACTCCTTCATGGGCACCGGGTCGATGTTCATCGACGTCGACCTCGCCGACGCGACGAAGCGCGTGGGGTTCAACCGCGATCGGCCGCTGCTGCTGGGCAATCCGCGGGCGCAGCTCCACGCACTGATGGAAGCCAGGCGTCCGCTGTACGAAGAGGTCGCGACGGCGACGGTCGTCAGCACCGGCAAGGCGGCCACTGCAGTCACAGCCGAGATCGCGCAGGTCATCCGATGAGCGATCGCCTGATCGTTGCGCGGTGACAAACCCTATGAGGTTGTCGTGGCGGCCGGCGCGCTCGCGGAGTTGGCAGCACTCGTGCCCAGCGACGTGCGACGCGTCGCCGTGGTGCATCAAGCAGCGGTCGCACACGTCGTCGACGATGTCGAGACCGCCTTGTCAGGGCGCGTCGATGTCCTGCGTATCGAGGTTCCCGACGGCGAGAGCGCGAAATCGGCAGCCGTGGTGATCGCAGCCTGGGATTCCCTTGCGGCACGCGGATTCACCCGGACCGACCTCCTCGTCGGCGTCGGCGGGGGAGCGGTGACAGACGTCGCCGGCTTCATCGCGGCGACCTGGCTTCGCGGCATTCGCGTGATTCAGGTGCCGACCACGCTGCTCGCCATGGTCGACGCCGCGATCGGAGGTAAGACCGGTATCAATATCTCGGCCGGCAAGAATCTGGTCGGTGCATTCCACCCGCCGGCCGGGGTTATCTGCGACCTGTCCCTGCTCGACACGCTGCCCCGGGCCGACTATGTGGCGGGCTTGGCAGAGGTGGTCAAGGCGGGCTTCATCGCCGATCCGGAAATCCTCGAGCTGATCGAATCCGATCCCGTCGGAGCCAGTTCGCCGGCCGGGCCGCACACGGCTGCCCTCGTCGTCCGGTCAATTGCAGTGAAGGCTGCTGTCGTCGGTGCCGACCTGCGCGAAGCGGACGCCGTCGGCCCTGGCGGTCTTGGTCGCGAGATCCTCAACTACGGCCACACCCTCGCGCACGCGATCGAGAAGCGCGAGAACTTCGGATGGCGGCACGGTGACGCTGTTTCGGTGGGCCTCGTCTTTGCGGCCGCGCTTGAGTGCGCGCGCCGGGATTCTCGACACCGAGTGCGCGGCGCGACATCGCAAGGTGCTCGAATCGCTCGGGCTTCCGACGTCCTACGCCGCCGATGCATGGCCGGCGTTGCGCGCGGCGATGAGCGTCGACAAGAAGACGCGTGGCGCCACGCTGCGTTTTGTCGTGCTTGAAGGGCTTGGCCGCGCGAGAATCCTTTCCGATCCTGATCCCGAACTGCTCGAGGCCGCCTACCTGGAGGTAGCGCAGTGACCCGCAAGGTACTGGTTCTGAACGGACCCAACCTGTCGCGCCTCGGCACCCGCGAGCCCGAAATCTACGGCTCTTACACCTATGACGATTTGGTATCGACGTGCGCGCAGGCCGGTCACGAGCTCGGCCTCGACGTCGAGGTACGCCAGACCGACGACGAAGCGACGTTGATCAGCTGGCTGCACGAGGCGGCCGACGCGAAGATCGCCGTGGTCTTGAATCCCGCCGCATTCACCCACTACTCCTATGCCGTGCGTGATGCGATCGCGATGCGCACCGCGCCGCTGATCGAGGTGCACATCACGAATCCGGCCGCTCGCGAGGAGTTCCGGCACACCTCGGTGGTGGCCGCCGTGGCCTCCGGCACGATCGCCGGCTTTGGACTCGACTCCTACCGCCTGGCACTGCGAGCCCTTCTCGAACTCGGGTAGTTCTTCGGTCTGCAGTAGACTGGCGCACGGCCGACCGGGGCCGGTCGGCTGCTGCGGCGCCCGCGCTCAAACCGGCGGGCTGCGCCCTCAGACGACCCTTCTCTACCCGATCAACAAGGAGTCCACGTCCGTGGCCACCACGAACGACCTCAAGAACGGCATGACGCTCTCGCTCGACAACCAGTTGTGGAATGTCGTCGAGTTCCAGCACGTCAAGCCCGGCAAGGGGCCAGCCTTCGTCCGCACGAAGCTCAAGCACGTCCTCACCGGGAAGGTCGTCGACAAGACGTTCAACGCCGGGTTGAAGATCGATATCGCCACGGTCGACAAGCGAACGATGCAGTACCTCTACAAAGAGGGCACCGACTTCATCTTCATGGACAACGACACCTACGACCAGCATCACGTGCCGTCGGAGACGGTCGGCGACGCCGCGAACTTCATGCTCGAGAACACCGAAGCGACCATCGCGTTGCACGACGGCATCGCGCTGTACGTCGAGTTGCCGGCATCGGCCGAACTGTTGATCTCCTACACCGAGCCGGGCATGCAGGGCGATCGATCGACCGGCGGTACCAAGCCCGCGACGCTCGAGACCGGCGCCCAGATCCAGGTGCCGCTGTTCATCACCACTGGTGAGAAGGTCAAGGTCGACACCCGCACGGGCGATTACCTCGGCCGGATCAACAGCTGACGAGCGTTTCGACGAAGCTGTTCATGCCGCAAATCAATCCGGTCGAGCGCCGGTCCAACCCAGTCGGACGCCGATGAGCGCGCGTACGAAGGCACGCAAACGCGCGCTCGACGTGCTCTTCGAGTCCGACCTGCGCAGTTCCGATGCGCTCGAGACACTGGCCCGACACATCTCGCTGGCCACCCCGCCGGTGCCTGCGTACACCGTCACGCTGGTCGAAGGGGTGGTTGCGCACCGCACCCGAATCGACGAACTGATCGAGATGTATGCAGTCGGCTGGACCCTTGACCGGATGCCCGTCGTCGATCGCAATCTGTTGCGGATCGGTGCGTTCGAATTGCTCTGGGCAGACGAAGTACCTGACGGCGTCGTGCTGAGCGAAGCCGTCAACCTTGCGCGCGACCTGTCGACGGACGACTCGCCGGCCTTCGTCAACGGCGTGCTCGCGAAGTTGCTCGACGAGAAGCCCGCGCTCTCGGTCTGAGGGGTGATTTCAGCTGCGAACGCTGACGCCGGGTAGGTCAGCAAACGCCTGACGGTCCGCGGAAACCACAATTCGATCGGTGGCCACCGCAGTCGCCGCGATAATGAGATCGTGCGCGCCGCGCGGCCGGCCGGCACGCCGGACGTGGGCGAGCAGATCGGCGTGCGCTCGCGCGACTGCGAGGTCGTAGACCTCGACCGGGATCGTGTCGAGGACGCTGCGAACGAACGCGGCGCGCTTATCGCGGTGGGCGGCGCTTGCGAGGTTGACCCCGGTGAGGAGTTCCGCTGCGCTGATGGCGGCGATTGCCACGTCGTCGTCGTCACCGATTACGGCATTGAGGTGCTTGCCGGTGCGCTCGGCGGCGATCAGTACCTCGCTGTCGAGGATCAGTCTGGCCACGCCCGCTCCTCCGCATGAAGCGATGCCTTGATTGCGGCGAGTTCGATTTGCCATTCGCGATCAGCGGGGTAGTGACGGAGGAGCGCCTTGACCGCGGCGCCCGAGGTTCCACGTGCTGGTTCGATGCGGGCGATCGTCCGGCCACCACGAGTTACCAGGAAGGTCTCGCCGTCGCGCTCGACCGCGGTGAGCAGGGCGGAGAAGCCGCGTGCGGCGTCGGTTGCGGTGACCTCTCTCATGCTCTCAGATTATCTGATATTCGCCACGCGGTCGACCGCCATGACCACAGGATCAGGCGCTAGCCTGAACGCCGTGGATCCCATCGGCGACGCCCTCACGCAGTTGAATGCAGAACTCCAAACGGGGCAACTCATCACCGACGGCGATGCGGTTGAGGCCTACCGCCGAGACGAGGCAAGGCTGGTCGAACCAGGTCGCCCACTCGGTGTTGTCCTTGCGCGTGGTACCGGCGACGTGCAAGCAACGATGCAATGGGCAACCCGGCACGCCATTCCTGTCGTAGCCAGGGGAGCGGGCAGCGGCCTGTCGGGCGGCGCGACCGCGATTGACGGCTGTGTCGTGCTTTCGCTTGCGAAGATGAATGCCATCGTCGAGCTCAATGCCGGACGATCAACTCGCGGTCGTCGAGCCCGGTGTCATCAACGTCGATCTGCAAACCGCTGCAGCAGTTCATGGCTTGATGTTTGCTCCCGACCCGGCCAGCTTCGAGATCTCGACGATCGGCGGCAACATCGCGACGAACGCCGGTGGCTTGCGCTGCGTCAAGTACGGCGTCACCCGCGAGTCAGTGCTCGGCCTGCAGGTCGTGCTCGCAGACGGCCGGGTGATGAACACCGGCCGCCGCACGGTGAAGGGTGTTGCGGGCTACGACCTCACCGCGTTGTTCGTCGGATCAGAGGGCACGCTCGGGATCGTGACCCAAGCCACGGTGAAGCTGCGACCTCTTCCCAGTACCGACCCGGTGACGGTCGTCGGCGTGTTCGCGACCCTGACGTCGGCAGGCCAGGCCGTCGACGACGTCATGGCCGCCGGCTTGCAGCCGAGCCTTCTTGAGCTGATGGACAACGCGACGATCCGCGCCGTCGACGACTGGAAGCACGTCGGTCTCGATCGGACGGCAGCCGCGATGCTGATTGCCCAGGTCGACGTCGAGCACCCGCGCGAGCCTGCGCTCGCAATCGAGAAGGCGTTTGCCGCGGCCGGCGCTACCTACACCGCGGTGTCGACCGACGCGACCGAGGCGGCCGAGCTGCTCGGCGTCCGGCGAATGACCCACTGGGCGATTGAACGACTCGGGATGATTCTCACCGAGGACGTCGGAGTGCCCCGATCGAAGCTTGTGCAGATGCTGGCCCGCATTGAAGAGATCGGGGCGGAGTACGACGTCGTGATCGCGACCGTCGGGCACGCCGGTGACGGCAATCTGCACCCGAGCTTGGTCGTCGACTCAGACCGCGCCCAACCGGCGGCCGAGGCGATCTACCAGGCTGCGCTTGAGCTCGGCGGCACGATCACGGGTGAGCACGGCATCGGTGTCTTGAAGCGCGACTGGTTGCCAGCAGAAATTGGCGAGGTCGGCATGGAGGTGCAGCGCGCCCTCAAGAAGACGTTCGACCCGCTCGGAATCCTCAACCCCGGCAAGGCCATCTAGGGCAATCTAGGACCTACAGGGCGTCGATGGCCCGGCGTGCCTCGGCGTTCAGGACACCCCAGGAGATCAGCTCTTCGGTCAGCAAGCTCGGCGACTCGTCGTAGATGACCGCCAGAGATCGCAGATCGTCTTGGCGGATCGAGAGCACCCGCCCGTTGTAGTCACCGCGCTGGCTCTGGATGGTCGCTGCGTAGCGGGCGAGCGGGCGGGCCTTCTCAGGCGGGACGTCGGCCAACTGCTCGAGGTCGATGACCAGGCGCGGCGGCGGCTCGCTTGCGCCGCTCGGGGCGGCGTCGGGGAGTAACTCGCCGACCGGTACGCCGTAGAACTCAGCAAGCTCGGCCAGCCGCTGGACGGTTACTGCTCGGTCGCCGCGCTCGTAGGAGCCCACCACGACCGCCTTCCAGCGGCCCCGTGACTTCTCTTCGACGCCGTGCAAGGACAGCCCCTGCTGGGTGCGGATGGCGCGCAATCGGGCGCCAAGCGCCTTCGCGTAGTCGTTCAACGTGACCTCATCAGTAGCGCGAACGGGTGAGTTGTGCACATCGGCGGTTCACTCATGGAGCCCCGACCAAGCTCACGCCTGGTCACTCCCGGGCGCCGGTTTCACCAGTGGCTACTTCGGGGGATGCCCTGAAATAAGGACATAGTGACCCAGAGTTCCCGAAGTCAAAGCCGCGCTCGTTACTCATAGTGACGGTAGGCCTATCGTCACTCTGCGTCAAGCAGGTCTGCTAAGTTGGCGCTGCTTGAGATCTGCTTTGAGATCTGCTCGACATCCTTTAAGGCCCGTCCGGTGAGGCGGGGAAGGAGGTCCCGGCGATGACGGCTGCCCATCAGCACCAGCGCCAGAACGACCAGTCCGACCAGCCCGACTCCGGCGATCAGCGCGGCCGGGGTGACCAGCCCGCCCAGCCACGCGAGGTGCTCGCAGCACCCGATATGAGCCGCGCGCTGACCCGCATCGCGCACGAAATCCTCGAACGCACCCACGGCGGCGCCGACGTCTTGCTCCTGGGCATTCCCACCCGCGGTGTCGGGCTGGCCCGCCGGCTGGCTGAGCGCATGAGCGCCGTCGAAAACCGGGTGGTCCCCGTGGGTTCCCTCGACATCACGATGTACCGCGACGACCTGCGGATTCGGCCACCACGCCCGCTCGCGCGCACCGAGGTTCCGGGCAACGGTGTCGGCGGCATGGTGGTGGTACTCGTCGACGACGTCTTGTTTTCCGGGCGGACCGTGCGAGCCGCACTCGACGCGCTCGGTGAGCTCGGCCGACCGCGAGCCGTCCAGCTGGCAGTGCTCATCGACCGCGGCCATCGGGAGTTGCCGATCAAGGCCGACTACGTCGGCAAGAACCTGCCGACGTCGGTGCGCGAGCAGGTGACGGTGCTGATCGAAGAGCTCGACGGGCGCGACGCCGTGTTGCTCGGGCCAGCGTCGTCGTCCGCCCAGGGCGGTGATGCCCGATGACCCGGCACCTGCTTTCGGCCGCCGACTTGAGTCGCGACGACGCGCTTGCTGATTCTCGACACCGCCACGGAGTTGGCCCGGCTATCGGACCGGCCCATCAAGAAGTTGCCCACGCTTCGCGGGCGCACGATCGTCAACCTCTTCTTCGAAGACTCGACCCGCACCCGCAGCTCGTTCGAGGCCGCCGCCAAGCGACTGTCCGCCGACGTGATCAACTTTTCGGCGAAAGGGTCGAGCGTCTCCAAGGGCGAAAGCCTGAAGGACACCGCATTGACCCTTGAGGCGATGGGCGCGGACGGCGTGGTCATCCGGCACGAAGCAAGTGGCGCCCCGCATCGACTGGCCGGCTGGATCAAGGGCTGCGTCGTGAATGCGGGCGACGGCACTCACGAGCACCCCACGCAGGCACTTCTCGACGCGTTCACGATGCGCCGCCATCTCGGCAATCTCGACGGACGCCGGGTGGCGATCGTCGGCGACGTTCTGCACAGCAGGGTGGCTCGCTCCAACGTCTTGCTGCTGCGCACACTCGGTGCTGACGTCACCGTCGTTGCACCGCCGACGCTGTTGCCGGTCGGTATCGACGGGTGGTCATGCGCGTACTCCTACGACCTCGATGCCGTGTTGCCCAAGACCGATGTCGTCATGATGCTGCGCGTTCAACGCGAGCGGATGAACGCTTCGTATTTTCCGAATGCGCGCGAGTACAGCCGTCGCTATGGTCTCGATGCGGCCCGCATGGCGGTGCTGCCCGACCATGCGATCGTCATGCATCCCGGCCCGATGAATCGAGGCATGGAGATCGCGGCCGAGGTCGCCGACTCGGAGCGTTCGGTGATCGTCGAGCAGGTGACGAACGGCGTGAGCGTGCGGATGGCGGTGCTGTACCTCCTGCTCGGCGGCAGCGAATCGGCGATCGGCATGGAGCCATTGCCAGGCGAACTGACCGGCACCGAAGGGGGAGCCACGTGAGCAGCTGGCTGATCAAGGGCGCCCGCATTCCTGAGCGCGCCGACCCGGTCGACCTGCTGCTCGACGACGGGGTGGTCGCGGCGGTCGAGTCCGGCTTGTCGCACCGCGGCGCGAGCGTCCTCGAGGCTGACGGGCTGATCGCGCTGCCGGGCCTGGTCGACCTGCACACCCACCTTCGCGAGCCGGGTCGCGAGGACGCCGAAACGGTCGAGACCGGCACGCTGGCGGCTGCCCTTGGCGGCTACACAGCCGTTCACGCGATGGCCAACACCGACCCGGTCGCCGACTCCGCGGGGGTCGTCGAGCAGGTATGGCTGGCCGGGCGCGACGCCGGCCATTGCGACGTGCATCCGGTGGGTGCGGTCAGCGTCGGCTTGCGGGGCGAGCAACTCGCCGAGCTCGGCGCCATGGCGGATTCACATGCCCGAGTGCGGGTGTTCTCCGACGACGGGAAGTGCGTCTCCGACGCGCTGCTCATGCGCCGTGCGCTCGAGTACGTCAAGGCATTCGACGGGGTCGTCGCGCAGCATGCGCAGGAGCCGCGGCTGACTGAGGATGCGCAGATGAACGAGAGCCAGCTGTCCGGCGTGCTCGGTCTTCGCGGTTGGCCGGCAGTTGCCGAACAGGCGATCATCGCGCGCGACATCTTGCTGACCGAACACGTCGGCTCCCGGCTGCACATCTGCCACATCTCGACCGCCGGATCCGTCGAGCTCGTGCGCTGGGCAAAGGCGCGCGGGGTCAACGTCACGGCCGAGGTGACGCCGCACCATCTGCTGCTCACCGACGAGCTCGCCGCGACCTATGACCCGCTGTACAAGGTCAATCCGCCGCTGCGCAGCCGTGACGACGTCGAGGCCGTGCGCCAGGGACTCGCCGACGGCACGATCGACGCGGTCGCGACCGATCACGCGCCCCACGCGCTGGAAGACAAGGAAACCGAGTGGCAAGCCGCGGCGCCGGGCATGCTCGGGCTCGAGACCGCGCTCTCGGTCGTCGCCCTCGCGATGGTCGAGACCGGCCTGCTCGACTGGGCTGGGGTGTGCGACCGGATGTCGACGCGACCCGCGCGCATCGGCCGGCTCTCTGGCCAAGGACAGCCGATCGCAGTTGGCGCGCCGGCAAACCTGGTGCTGATCGATCCGGCCGCGCGTCGCGTTGTCGATCCGCGCGCACTCGCGTCGAAGTCCCGCAACACCCCCTACGCCGGTCGGGAGCTGCCCGTGCGCGTCGTCCACACCTTCCTGCGCGCGAGCCCAACCGTTCTCGACGGGAAGCCGGCATGACGGCGCCGCCAGCCCCCCGCCGTCCCGCGGTCCTTGTACTTGAAGACGGCCGCGCGTTTCACGGCGAGTCATACGGCGCGGACGGCGAGACGTTCGGCGAAGCGGTATTCGCGACCGGCATGACCGGTTACCAAGAGACGCTCACCGATCCGAGTTACCACAAGCAAGTCGTGGTGATGACCGCCCCGCACATCGGCAACACCGGGGTCAACGACGAAGACGGTGAGTCGTCACGGATCTGGGTCAGCGGCTACGTGGTCCGCGATCCGGCCCGGATGCCGTCGAACTGGCGGTCCCGTCGCACGCTCGATGACGAACTCGTTGCGCAAGGAGTTGTGGGCATCAGCGGCATCGACACACGGGCGCTCACCCGCCATCTACGCGAGCGGGGCGCCATGCGGGTCGGCATCTCGTCGACCGGCACAACTGACGAGGCGCTGCTTGAGCGGGTGCGTGCAACGGACCGGATGGAAGGCGCCGACTTGGCCGGCCAGGTGTCGACGCCGGAGCCGTATGTGGTGCCCGCGATCGGCACGAAGCGCTTCACCGTGGCCGCGATCGACCTCGGCATCAAGTCGATGACACCGCATCGCATGGCACAACGCGGCATGGAGGTGCACGTCCTGCCGGCCACGTCGGGCATCGACGACGTAGCGGCGATCAATCCCGACGGCGTCTTCTTTTCCAACGGCCCAGGGGATCCGGCCGCATCGGTTGGTCCCGTGCGGTTGCTCGAAGCAGTTCTTGCTCGCCGGCTGCCGTTCTTCGGGATCTGCTTCGGCAATCAACTGCTCGGTCGCGCCCTCGGGTTCGGCACCTACAAGTTGGGCTACGGCCATCGGGGCATCAACCTGCCGGTCATCGACCGCGCGACCGGCAAGGTCGAAGTGACGGCGCACAATCACGGCTTCGCCGTCGACGCACCCCTGACCGGTGAAGCGACGACGCCGTTCGGCCGCGCGCGCGTCAGCCACGTGTGTCTGAACGACCAGGTCGTCGAGGGTCTGGAATGTCTTGATACGCCGGCGTTCTCGGTGCAGTACCACCCCGAGGCCGCCGCCGGCCCGCACGACGCCGCGTATTTGTTCGATCGCTTCGCCGAACTGATGAGCGCGAGCCGCTGATGCCGAAACGGGAAGACCTGCATTCGGTACTCGTCATCGGCTCCGGACCGATCGTCATCGGGCAGGCGTGCGAGTTCGACTACTCCGGCACCCAGGCCTGCCGAGTGCTACGGGCCGAAGGCCTTCGGGTGTCGCTGGTCAACTCCAATCCGGCCACGATCATGACCGATCCCGAGTTCGCCGACGCGACCTACGTCGAGCCGATCACCCCTGAGTACGTCGAGATGATCATCGCGAAGGAACGGCCCGACGCGTTGCTCGCGACGCTCGGCGGTCAGACCGCGCTGAACACAGCGATGGCGCTGCACGAGGCCGGCGTGTTGGAGAAGTACAACGTCGAACTCATCGGTGCGAACATCGATGCGATTCAGGCGGGGGAGAACCGGCAGCGGTTCAAGGAGATCGTCGCGTCCGTCGGTGCCGAATCCGCCCGCTCGGTGATCTGCCACACCGTTGCCGACTGCCTCGGCGCGGTCGACGACCTGCGGTACCCGGTCGTCGTCCGGCCCTCGTTCACGATGGGGGGCGCCGGGTCCGGCATCGCCTACGACGAGAGTCGACCTGCGGCGCATCGCCGGCGCCGGCCTGCAGGCCAGCCCGACCACCGAGGTGTTGCTCGAGGAGTCGATCATCGGATGGAAGGAGTACGAGCTCGAGCTGATGCGCGACCGCAACGACAACGTCGTGGTGGTGTGCTCGATCGAGAACGTTGACCCGATGGGCGTGCACACCGGCGACTCGATCACCGTCGCGCCTGCGTTGACCTTGACCGATCGCGAATACCAGCACCTGCGCGACATCGCGATCGCGGTGCTGCGAGCTGTCGGCGTCGACACCGGAGGCTGCAACATCCAGTTCGCCGTGCAGCCGGAGACGGGTCGCGTCATCGTCGTCGAGATGAACCCGCGGGTCTCGCGTTCTTCGGCGTTGGCGAGCAAGGCCACCGGGTTCCCGATCGCGAAGATCGCCGCCAAGCTGGCGCTTGGCTACACCCTCGACGAGATCCCCAACGACATCACCCGGAAGACGCCGGCCAGTTTCGAGCCGAGCATCGACTACGTCGTCGTGAAGGTGCCGCGTTTCGCGTTCGAGAAGTTCCCGGGCGCCGACGACACGTTGACGACCACGATGAAGAGCGTCGGCGAAGCGATGGCGATCGGCCGAAACTTCACCGAAGCTCTGCAGAAGGCGCTGCGATCGCTGGAACAGACCGGTTCGTCGTTTCGGTGGGACGGCGAGCTCGGCGACCGCGACGAGCTGATCGAGCAGGCTCGACGGCCGACCGACGGCCGCATCGTCACGGTCCAGCAGGCGATCCGCGCAGGCGCAACCGTCGACCAACTGCACGAGGCCACCGGCATCGACCCGTGGTTCCTCGATCAGATCGTGCTGCTTGACGAGGTCGCGCAAGTGGTGGCACAGGCGGAGTCACTCGAGTTGGAGACCCTCCAGCTGGCCAAGCGGCACGGCTTCTCCGACGCGCAGATCGCCCGTATCAGGGGACTGTCTGAGGCCACCATGCGTGGGATACGCCACGACCTGAACTTGCGACCTGTCTACAAGACCGTCGACACCTGCGCCGCCGAGTTCGCCGCCAGTACGCCGTACCACTACTCGAGCTATGACGACGAGACCGAGGTGGTGCCCCGCACCAAGCCTGCGGTCCTCATCCTCGGATCGGGGCCGAACCGCATCGGCCAGGGCGTCGAGTTCGACTACTCGTGCGTGCACGCGAGTTTCGCCTTGCGCGCGGCCGGTTTCGAAACAGTGATGATCAACTGCAACCCCGAGACGGTGTCGACCGACTACGACACCAGCGACCGCTTGTACTTCGAACCACTCACGCTCGAGGACGTGCTCGAGGTCGTACACGCCGAAGCGCAGGCCGGTCCGATCGTCGGAGTCATCGTTCAGCTCGGCGGGCAGACGCCGCTGCGCCTTGCGCAGGCACTGAAGGACGCCGGTGTGCCGATCATCGGTACGAGTCCGGAGGCGATTCACCTGGCCGAGGAACGCGGCGCATTCGGCCAGGTGCTGGCGCGGGCCAACCTGCCGGCGCCGCGCCACGGCACCGCCACCTCGTTCGACGAGGCGAAGGCGATCGCTGACGAGATCGGGTACCCCGTGCTGGTCAGGCCGAGCTACGTGCTCGGTGGCCGCGGCATGGAAATCGTCTATGGCGAGGAGATGCTCGAGTCGTATATCAGCCGGGCCACGCAGGCGAGTCCCGAGCACCCGGTGCTGGTCGACCGCTTCCTCGACGACGCCGTCGAGATCGACGTCGACGCGTTGTTCGACGGCACCGAGCTGTATCTCGCCGGCGTCATGGAACACATCGAGGAAGCCGGCATCCATTCCGGCGACTCCGCGTGCGTGCTACCGCCGATCACGCTCGGCAGTGCCGAGATCCGCCGGATCCGCGATTCGACGCTGGCGATCGCGCAGGGCGTCGGTGTGCTCGGTCTGCTCAACGTGCAATACGCGCTGACGTCCAACGTGCTCTACGTGCTCGAGGCCAACCCCCGGGCGAGCCGCACGGTGCCGTTCGTTTCGAAGGCGACCGCGGTTCCGGTCGCGAAAGCAGCGGCGCGCATCATGACGGGCACCACGATCGCGCAGCTGCGCGTCGAAGGCATCCTGCCGCCGCGCGGCGATGGTGCGGATCTGCCGCCCGACGCCTCCATCTCGGTCAAGGAAGCCGTCTTGCCGTTCGGTCGATTCCGCGGGGTCGACACGGTCCTCGGTCCCGAGATGAAGTCGACGGGTGAGGTCATGGGCATCGACAGTGGCTTTGGCATCGCGTTCGCGAAGTCGCAGGCTGCCGCGTATGGGTCGCTGCCGACGAAGGGCAAGGCGTTTGTGTCCGTGGCCAACCGCGACAAGCGCGCGATCATCTTCCCGGTGAAGCGACTCGCCGACTTGGGTTTTGAGATCCTTGCGACGCAAGGCACCGCCGAGGTGCTGCGCCGCAACGGGGTTACCTCCACCGTCGTCCGCAAGCACAGTGACGGTGCTGGCCCCGATGGTGAGCCCACGATCGTGCAGCAGATCCTGGCCGGCGATGTCGACATGATCGTGAACACCCCGTGGGGGGTGGGGCCGCGGGTCGACGGCTACGAAATCCGTACCGCCGCCGTGCTGCGCGGCGTCCCGTGCGTGACGACGGTGCAGGGTCTCGCCGCGTGCGTGCAGGGCATCGAGGCGCTGATGCGCGGCGACATATCCGTGCGCTCGCTGCAGGAGCACGCCGCCGTTCTTGAGGCCGATCGCGCCAACGGCGGGCGAGCGTGACAAGGTGACTTCCGGTCGTCCGACGACAGGCCGCCACGCAGGCGAGGAGAGCGCGACATGCCGGTGCAGGTAAACGGCGAGGTGCTCTCGCTGCGCAGGATCGGCGCCTACCACGCCATGACCGTGGTCGCGCCAGGCGTGGCCGAGGTCGCCAAACCAGGGCAGTTCGTGACGGTCGCCGTTGGCGGCCCCGACACCGCGATGTTGATGCGCCGGGCGTTCTCGATCCACCAGATCCACGAGCGCGGCGTCTACGGCGGCACGGTCGAGTTCGTGTTTTCCGTTGAAGGTCGTGGCACGGCGTGGCTGGCCGGTCGGCAAGCGCACGAGCGGATCGACATCGTCGGTCCGCTCGGTCGCCCGTTCTCGTTGCCCCGCGAGCCGGCGACGTGCGTGCTCGTCGGCGGGGGCTATGGCACGGCGCCCCTCTTCCCGCTTGCCGACGCGTTACGCGCGAGGGGGTGCCGGGTCGACTTCGTGATCGGTGCGGCCAGGGAAGAGCGGTTGTTCGGTGCACTCGATGCGAAACGGATCTCCGCAACGCTGACGGTCACCACGGACGACGGATCGGTGGGCCATCACGGCCGAGTCTCCGACGTCCTGCCCGATGTTCTTGCGTCAACCAAGGCCGACGTCGTCTACGCCTGCGGACCGATGGGCATGTTGCGGGCTGTCAGCCAGGTCGCGGCAGCAGCCGGCCTGCCCTGTCAGGTGGCCGTCGAGGAATTGATGGCTTGTGGCATCGGGGTCTGCATGACCTGCGTGCTGCCGGTCATCGGCGACGACGGGATCACCCGGATGGTGCGTTCGTGCGTCGACGGTCCGGTGTTCCATGGTGATCGGGTGCGTTTCGATGACGTCGGTACGGTTCCGGCTGACGCGCACGGTGCGCCAGCAACGCCCGCCGCCAAAGCACCAGCGCGCCCGCCAAGCCCGCGCAAGGCTCGCGCCGAGGTGACCCGATGACGCTGACCGTTCGCACGGCCAAGCCGGTGACCAAGGTCGCGAGCACGGTCGACATGGCAACCACGTTGGGTCGGTTTGCGTTACCCAACCCGGTGCTGACGGCGTCGGGTTGTGCAGCGGCGGGGCAGGAGCTCGCGCAGTTCTTCGACGTTGCCGAACTCGGTGGCGTCGTGACGAAATCCATCATGATGAACGTGCGGTCGGGTCGCGCGACTCCGCGGATGGCCGAGACGCCAAGTGGCATGTTGAACTCGATCGGGTTGCAAGGTCCCGGGATCGAGACCTTCATCGAGCGCGACCTTGCGTGGCTGGTCGAGCAGGGGGCGCGCGCCGTCGTGTCGATCGCCGGCAGCACGGTTGACGAGTACGCAAAGTTGGCCATGCGGTTGCGTGAGGCGAGCGGCATTTCGATGCTCGAGGTCAACATCTCCTGCCCGAATGTCGAGGACCGTGGCCAAGTGTTCGCCTGCGACGCCAGAGCGGCCGGCGAGGTACTGCAGGCAGTGCGCCGGGCGACCCGCTCGGAAATCCCGGTGTTCGCCAAACTCTCTCCCGACGTCACCGACATCGTCTCGATCGCGCGCGCCTGCGTCGCTGCCGGAGCCGACGGGCTGTCGATGACGAACACGCTGCTCGGGATGGTCATCGACACCGACACGTTGCGACCAGTGTTGGCTGGAGTCACCGGCGGGCTGTCGGGTCCGGCGATTCGACCAGTTGCTCTTCGTTGCGTGTGGCAGGTTCACGCCGCGATGCCCGAGGTGCCGATCCTGGGCATGGGCGGTATCCGCACCGGTCTCGACGCCCTGCAGTTCATCCTTGCGGGCGCGAGCGCGGTATCTGTGGGTACCGAGATCTTCCACGATCCAACGGCGCCGCTGCGCATCCTCGCCGAGCTCGAAGCGGCGCTGGCGGAGCGCGGCATCAAGCGTTTGGTGGACGTCGTGGGGCTGGCGCACGGCGAGCGCGAGAGCGTCTCATGACGGGAACTGCGCCGATAGCAGTCGCACTCGACGCGCGTGACCTCGAGACGGCCAGCGCATGGGCAAGTGCGGTCGAGCCTCATGTCAGTACGCTGAAGATCGGCCTCGAACTCTTCTGTCGCTACGGTCCTGACGCGATCGCCAGCGTGCGCGGTGGCAGCCACATCGATCTCTTCCTCGATCTGAAGTTGAACGACATTCCCAACACCGTGGCAGGTGCGGTTCGCTCGGTGGCGCGAGTACGACCGGCTTACCTCACGGTGCACGCGCTCGGTGGGCGCGCAATGATCGAAGCAGCAGCCGGAGAGTTGCCCGACGGTCTCATTACCGCGGTCACCATCTTGACCAGCCTCGACGACGCCGACCTCGCGGAGTTCGGCATCGCCGGCAGTGTGCAGGACGCAGTGCGCAGGCTTGCGCTGATGTCCGTCGCCGCGGGTGCACGCGCCATCGTTTGCTCAGCGCGCGAAGTGGCCGCGGTGCGGGCCGAGGTTGGGCCCGGTATCAAGCTGATCACGCCAGGAGTGCGATCAGCCGGTGAGGCCGCACAGGATCAAGCGCGAGTCGCCACGCCCGAACAAGCGCTCGCCGACGGTGCCGATCTCTTGGTGATCGGCCGGCAGATCACCGGCGCAGCTGATCCCGGTGCGGCCGCTGCATCATTGGCAGCCGCGTTGCGCCGCTTCTTGCGAGGCGCTACATAGGGGCTTTGGCGGGGCCCGCGTTGCCGACACCGCCCGTTGTCGCTAGGTTGCGAACTCGTCGGAGCAGCAACAACGCGTCGACGCCCATTCGGTCCACTCCGGCCTCGCGCCGCCGCCCGTTCGAGGTGACCTTCGTGGCACTCCCGATCCTGACGCCCGAGCAGCGCGCCGATGCACTCGCGAAAGCTGCCGTTGCGCGGCAGCGTCGCGCCGAGATCAAGTCGCGGCTCAAACATTCAGGAGAATCGCTTGGCGCGGTGCTCGATCTAGGTGAACGCGACGACGTGGTCGGCAAGATGCGGGTGACTGCGCTGCTCGAGTCATTGCCTGGCGTCGGGAAGGTGCGGGCGGCTCAAATCATGGAGCGGCTCGGGATTGCATCGACCAGGCGGGTCCGCGGGCTTGGCACGAAGCAACGTGCCGCGTTGGTCGCGGAGTTCGGCGGCGGACGTTCCTGAGCCGGCTCGCCTGACGGTGCTGTCCGGTCCTTCTGGTGTCGGCAAGGGCACCGTCGTGGCCGCGCTCGCGCGTCGCGTGCCTGAGCTGTGGGTCTCTGTATCGGTCACCACGCGATTCCCTCGACCCGGTGAAATCGACGGAGTGAACTACCGCTTTGTTGACGACGCGAGGTTCGACGCGATGATCGCCGCGGCCGAGCTCCTCGAGTACGCAACGTATGGCCAGCACCGGTACGGGACGCCGCGCAAGCCGGTCGAGGACAAGTTGGCCGCCGGCGTCCCCGCCTTGTTGGAGATCGACCTGCAGGGAGCACGTCAGGTGCGTGCGGTGATGCCGGACGTGTTCTGCGTGTTCTTGACCCCTCCTTCGTGGGATGAACTCGTGAGCCGCTTGACCGGCCGGGGGACCGAACCGCCCGAGATTGCCGCAGCCCGCTTGGAAAGGGCCCGGCTGGAACTCGCCGCAGAGCCAGAGTTCGACGCCGTAGTGGTCAACGAGTCGGTCGAGCAGGCATGTGACGAACTGGTAAAGTTGCTTCATCTGCGCCCGTAGGCGCCGGCTCGGCCATCGCGCTCACACCGAGTTGCAGTGGTCAACCTATCGAAGGGCATCGCGTGTCAGGCATTGTCGCCAGTCCCGAGGGCATCACGAATCCGCCCATCGACGACCTGCTCGAGATCGCCGACTCCAAGTACGCCCTGGTCATCTACTCGGCCAAGCGGGCGCGGCAGATCAATGCGTACTACTCCCAGCTCGGTGAGGGCCTGCTCGAATACGTCGGGCCGCTCGTCGAGACGCACCCGCACGAGAAGCCGCTCTCGGTCGCGCTGCGCGAAATCAACGGCCGGCTGCTGACCGCCGAGCCGGTCGAGGCCTGACGTCGGCGGGTGCGATGACTCCCGCGGGATCCTTCTTCGAGCCTCGGCCGATCACCACCGCGCGCCCACCCCGGGTCGTCCTCGGGGTCTCCGGTGGAATTGCTGCCTACAAGGCATGCGAGGTTCTCCGTCAACTCACCGAGGCGGGTCACGACGTCACGGTGGTCGCGACCCGAGCCGCACTGAAATTCGTGGGTGCCGCTACCTGGGCTGCGCTTGTCCGGTAAGCCTGTCGGCGTTGATGTATTCGACGAGGTGCAAGCGGTCGCCCATGTCCGGCTCGGCCAGGAAGCCGACCTGGTACTCGTCGTCCCCGCAACGGCCGACCTGTTGGCCCGCGCCGCACATGGGATGGCCGACGACTTGTTGACCAACGTCCTGCTGACCGCTCGCGGACCTGTCGTGTTTGCGCCCGCGATGCACAGCGAGATGTGGAATCACCCGGCCACCCAGGCAAACGTGGCCACCCTGCGCTCCCGCGGCGTCCTCGTAATCGAGCCGGCGACCGGTCGGCTGACCGGCTCCGATTCCGGGGTGGGCCGGTTGCCCGAGCCTGCCGAGATCGTTGAGATCGCCCGGCGGGTGCTGGCCCGAGGCAGCGCAGGGTTGGTGCCCGATCTGGTCGGCCGTCGTGTCGTGGTGTCCGCCGGCGGTACCCGCGAGGCCGTTGACCCGGTGCGCTTTATCGGCAACCGAAGTTCCGGCCGCCAGGGTTACGCACTCGCGATGACCGCAGTGGCTCGTGGGGCCGAAGTCACGCTCGTCTCGGCCAATGTGGCGTTAGCCGATCCCGCGGGCGCGAAGGTCGTGCGGGTCGGATCCGCCGACGAGCTGCGCAGCGCGGTGCTCGAGGCGGCGGCCGATGCCGACGCAGTGGTGATGGCTGCCGCGGTCGCCGACTTCAAGCCGGTCACCATCTCGGCGTCCAAGATCAAGAAGTCGGACGCCGACCCGCCGGCGCTCGTTCTTGCCCGCAACCCCGACGTGTTGGCAGAACTCGGCCGCCCTGACCGCGCCGGCAGGGCGGGTCAAGTCATCGTGGGATTCGCGGCGGAAACCGATGACGTGCTGGCAAACGGTCGGGCGAAACTCACGAGCAAGGGCGCCGATTTCTTGGTGGTCAACGAGGTAGGCGCCGCGAAGGGGTTCGACGTTGCCGACAACGCAGCGACCATTCTGTGCGCAGACGGGTCGGCGATCGACGTGCCCTCCGGACCGAAGGCCGCGCTGGCCGATGTCGTCTGGGATCTCGTAGCTGCTCGTCTTCCAGCGGTGTCCTAGACTCTGCCCGTCTTTCTATCGACCAAGGGAGCGCCGTGTCCCGTCGCTTGTTCACGTCCGAGTCCGTCACCGAAGGCCACCCGGACAAGATCGCTGACCAGATCAGTGACGGCATTCTCGACGCCCTGATCAAGGACGACCCGAAAAGCCGCGTGGCGGTCGAGACGCTCATCACGACGGGCCAGGTGCACGTTGCCGGTGAGGTGACGACGGAGGCGTGGGCGGACATCCCCGCGATCGTCCGCGAGGTGATCCTCGGAATCGGATACGACTCGTCGAAGAAGGGTTTCGACGGTGCGTCGTGCGGTGTCTCCGTGTCGATCGGTTCCCAGTCGCCCGACATCGCGCAGGGCGTCGACGAGGGGTACGAGCGTCGTCACGGCGAAGGGCGTCGACGAGCTGGATCGGCAGGGCGCCGGTGATCAGGGTCTGATGTTCGGATACGCGTGCGACGACACGCCTGAGCTGATGCCACTGCCGATCGCGCTGGCCCACCGGCTGGCCCGCCGGCTGTCGCAGGTTCGCAAAGACGGCGTTGTCCCGTACTTGCGGCCGGACGGTAAGACCCAGGTGACGATCGAGTACGACGGCGACAAGCCGGTGCGCCTCGACACCGTCGTCGTCTCCAGCCAGCACGCCGCCGACATCGACATCGACACGCTGCTCGCTCCTGACATCGCGGAGTTTGTCGTGGCGCCGGAGATGGCCGAGTTGGGCATCGACACCGGCAGTCACCGGCTGCTCGTGAACCCCACCGGCCGATTCGAGATCGGCGGCCCGATGGGCGACGCCGGCCTGACCGGTCGCAAGATCATCGTCGACACCTACGGCGGCATGGCTCGCCACGGCGGTGGTGCGTTCTCCGGCAAAGACCCCTCCAAGGTCGACCGCTCGGCTGCCTACGCGATGCGCTGGGTTGCCAAGAACGTTGTCGCGGCCGGATTGGCGAGTCGTTGCGAGGTGCAGGTCGCCTACGCAATCGGCAAGGCGCACCCGGTCGGGCTGTTCGTCGAGACGTTCGGCACCGGGCGGGTGCCTGACGACTTGATCCAGGAAGCCGTCGTGCAGGTCTTCGACCTGCGTCCTGGTGCGATCATTCGTGACCTCGACCTGCTGCGACCGATCTATCGGCAAACCGCTGCGTACGGTCACTTCGGCCGCCCCGAACTCGACTTCACCTGGGAGTCGACCAGTCGTGCCGACGCCTTGCGCGCTGCGACCGGGGGCTGAGCTGCACAGGCCGGTGCATCGACCGCTGTAGTCCCGAGGCAATCCACAGCTGGGGTTTGCGGCCGCACGTCGTCACTGCCTTCTGGTAGGACTGCCAGCGCTATGACAGACCGCAACGCGACCACTGCCGGGCCGCCCCGAACCCGGACCCCAGGGGTCCGTTCGCCGGGTGTGAAGGTGCCGGCCGAGGTCTACCCGGTTGCCCGGATCGCCGTCGAGGTCTCGCTGCCACACCTCGACCGACCGTTTGACTACCTCGTGCCCCAGCCGCTCGCGAGCTCGGCAGTCCCAGGAAGTCGAGTCCGGGTGCGCTTCGCCGGGCAGCTCGTCGACGGCTTTGTCCTCGAGCGGCTGGCCGAGACCGACCATGCCGGTCGGCTTGCGTTCGTCGAGCGATCGGTGTCGCCCGAGGTTGTCTTGACGCCGGAGATCGCCCGCCTGGCCCGCGCGACCGCCGATCGCTGGGCCGGCACGCTGGCCGACGTCCTGCGTCTCGCGGTGCCACCCCGACATGCCCGAGCCGAAGCCGGTGCGGTGAACGCCGCACCGGGTCCGCCATTACGCCCCGGCGAAGTCGCGGGCTGGGCACGCTACGGCTCGGGTCGGCAGTTCCTCACCGCGCTGCGCGACGGTCGCTCGCCCCGCGCGGTGTGGCCGGCGCTGCCCGGTGCAACCTGGCCGGCCGAGATCGCCGAGCTCGTGGCAGCGACGATCGCGAGCGGGCGGGGCGCGGTGGTCGTGGTCCCCGATGGGCGTGACGTGACCCGGGTCGACGCGGCCATGCAGGCGCGGCTTGGCCCGGACCGCCACGTGGTTCTGACCGCCGATCTCGGTCCGTCGGAGCGCTACCGGCGCTTTCTGCTAGCCAGCCGGGGAGCGGTCGGCGCGGTGGTCGGTACCCGCGCGGCCGCCTTTGCGCCGGTGCGCAATCTCGGTCTTGTCGTCGTCTGGGACGACGGTGACGACCTGCACGCCGAGCCGCGGGCGCCCTACCCGCACGTGCGCGAAGTGCTGGTGCTCCGGGCCCATCTCGCGAACGCCGCGGCCGTGGTTGGTGGGCACGCCGTGACGGCGGAGGGAGCCCGGCTGGTGGCCACGGCATGGGCGAAGCTGCTCGCACCGAGCCGCACCGAGGTGCGCGCATGCGCTCCGGTGGTGCGGCCGGGCGACGATCCGGCTGCGGCGCAGCAGCCGTCGGCAGGGGGCCGGTTGCCGACGTTGGCCTGGGAGGCGGCCCACGCGGCGCTGGAGATCCACTGCCCCGTCCTGATTCAGGTCCCGCGTCGCGGTTACCTGCCGGCACTGTCGTGTGACAGCTGCCGGACGCCGCTTCGCTGCCCGGTCTGTGCGGGCGTGCTCGCTACTGCGGGTGCGGCGAGCGCACCGACCTGCCGCTGGTGTGGGCGGATCGCGGCCGGCTGGGAGTGCCAAGAATGCGGTAGCCGCCGCTATCGAGCGACCGTCATCGGCGCGCGGCGGACTGCCGAGGAACTCGGCCGGTCGTTTCCAGGAATCACGGTTCGCACCTCGTCTCAAGGCCACGTGCTCGACGTGGTGCCAGCTGGCCCGGCGCTGGTGATCGCAACGCCGGGCGCCGAGCCGGTGGCCGAGGGTGGCTACGGTGCAGCCTTGCTGCTCGATGGCTGGGCGCTGCTGCAACGAGCCGACCTGCGTGCCGGTGAAGAAGCACTGCGACGCTGGCTGAACGCGGCTGCACTCGTTCGGCCGGCTGCCGAGGGCGGGCGAGTCGTGGTACTCGCCGACAGCTCGCTGCGAGCGGTGCAAGCGCTGGTGCGGTGGGACCCGGTCGGTCACGCCGAGCGCGAACTCGCAGAACGCGACGCGCTCCGTTTCCCGCCGGCCGTGACGATCGCCGAGGTGTCGGGTGCCGCAAGCGCGGTCGACGAGCTCATCGCCGCGACGGCGCTGCCGCCAGACGTGCAGGTACTCGGCCCGGTGCCGGTAGCCGCCGAGCACGGCTCGGCCATGAGCCAAGGGGGCGTGCGGGCACTCATCCGGGTGCCGCGGTCAACGGGTGCCGACCTCGCTGCCGCCTTGCACGCCGCGCAGGGTGTCCGCAGCGCACGCAAGGCGACCGTCGTCCGCGTGCGCATCGATCCGGTCGACCTTGGATAGCGCGATCCATCGGTAGAATCGGCAGCGTGCACCCGGCGGGGTGCGCGTCAGCACTGCCGAGCGTCGTCAGGAGTTTGGGTGGCCGTTCAGCCGATTCGCCTCTTCGGCGATCCTGTTTTGCGCACGCCGGCTGAACCGGTCACCACCTTCGACAAGGAGTTGCGCAACCTGGTGCGCGACCTCACCGACACGATGCGCGATGCCCCCGGTGTCGGCCTCGCCGCGCCGCAGATCGGTGTCGGGCTGCGGGTCTTCACCTACCACGTCGACGACGAGGTAGGTCACCTGATCAACCCGTCGCTCGACTTGTCCGACGAGCAGCAGGACGGCGACGAGGGCTGCCTGTCGTTCCCCGGACTGGTCTATCCCTGCAAGCGCGCACTGTTTGCGGTAGCCAAGGGCTTCAACGAGTTCGGCGAACCGATCGTGATCGAAGGAAGCGACCTGCTGGCGCGCTGCGTTCAGCACGAGACCGACCACCTTGACGGCGTCTTGTTCATCGATCGGCTCGAGGTCGAACAGCGCAAGTTCGCGATGCGAGCGGTTCGTGAGGCGGACTGGGCCGGCCACCCGTTACGCGTCAAGGTCTCGCCGCACGCGACTCAGGGCATGGCGCTGTAACGAGCGTGACCCGCCGTCCCGGTGGTGCTGCCATCGCTGTCACGGGCTGACGCGGTGCGCATCCTGTTCGCCGGCACCCCGGCCGTTGCGTTGCCCGCCCTCGAGACCCTGTTGGCGTCGAGCCACGACGTGCTGGCGGTCGTCACCCGGCCGGACGCCGTTGCGGGGCGGGGCAGGGTCGCCACCGGCAGCCCGGTCGGACGTCGTGCGCGCGAGGCTGGGGTCGAGGTCTTGAAGCCGTCCAAGCCGTCGGATCCGCAGTTCCAGGAACGGCTCCGGGCGCTGGCCCCCGATTGCGTTGCCGTTGTCGCCTATGGCGCGCTCATTCCGCCGTCCGCGTTGGAAATCCCTCGCCTCGGGTGGATCAACCTGCACTTCTCACTGCTTCCGGCGTGGCGCGGGGCCGCTCCCGTCCAGCACGCCATCCTGCACGGCGACGACATCACCGGCGCCACGACCTTCGAGATCGAGGCCGCGCTCGACACCGGCCCGGTCCTGGGCATGCTGACCGAGGAGATCCGGCCGCGAGACACCGCGGGGGAGTTGCTCGGCCGACTGTCGATCGCCGGTGCCGGCCTGCTCGCGGCGACACTGGACGGGCTCGCGAGCGGAACGCTGGAGGCGCTGCCGCAAAGCCGGGACGGCGTGAGCTTGGCGCCGAAGATCACGCCGGCCGACGCCCACCTTGACTGGTCCGCGACGGCGATGCACATCGACCGCCTGATCCGCGCGTGCACGCCTGCGCCTGGAGCCTGGACCACGTTTCGCGGGAAGCGGCTCAAGCTCGGGCCGGCGCTGCCTGCCCGCACTGGAACGGTGGCGCAGCTATCGGCCGGGGTCGTCGTGGTCGTGCGCGACGGGATCGAGGCGGTGCTCGTCGGCACCGCGACGACGCCGGTCATGCTGTCGACGGTCCAGCCCGAGGGCAAGGCACCGATGGCCGCCGTCGCGTGGGCCCGCGGCGCCCGCCTCCTACCCGACGACAAGTTCTCGTGAAGGCGACCCCGCAAGCCGCGGCGCGTTCGCCGCGGATGCTTGCCGACCCGGTCCGCGTTGTCGCGCTCGACGCGCTGCGCACGGTGCGTGAGAAGGACGCTTACGCCAATCTCGTGCTGCCGGGGCTGCTCGCCAGTCGCCGGCTCGAGGCTCGTGATGCGGCGTTCGCGACCGAGCTGGTTTATGGCACGTTGCGGGCGCTGGGGACCTACGACGCGATCCTGGGGGACCTCGTCGATCGCCCACTCGACGCGCTCGATCCGCTGGTGCTCGACGTCCTGCGCCTTGGTACGCATCAGCTGCTGGCCACCCGGATCGGCGACCATGCCGCCGTCGACGAGTCGGTGAAGCTGGTACGCGACAAGGTCGGGCACGGACCGACCGGTCTGGTCAACGCCGTCCTGCGGAAAGTAGCCGCACGCGACTTGGCCGGCTGGTGCACGGCAATTTCGCCGCGCTTCGATGTCGATCCGATCGGGCACCTCTCGCTGACCCACAGCCATCCGCGGTGGATCGTCGAAGGATTCCGCGACGCACTCGACGGAGATCTCGACGAAACGATCGCGCTGCTCGCCGCCGACAACGTGCGGCCGTCCGTCACTCTCGTGGCCCGGCCTGGTCGTTGTGATGTCGAAGAGCTGGTCGCTCTCGGCGCGCGACCCGGTCGCTGGGCACCGACGGCGGCGATCCTCGACGGAGGGGCGCCGACCGCTCTCGCCGCCGTCCGCGAGGGCCGGGCTGGCGTCCAGGACGAAGGCAGTCAACTGGTGGCACTCGCACTTGCCGCGGCCCCCATCGACGGCAGTGACAAGCGATGGCTCGATATGTGCGCAGGCCCCGGCGGCAAGGCGGCGCTGCTGGCGGGGCTCGCCGCCGGGCGCGGCGCGCGGCTGCTCGCGGTCGAACGCCAACCTCATCGGGCGCGATTGGTCAGCCACGCGGTCGCTGACACGGCAGACGTCGCGGTTGCCGATAGCACCGCACCGCCGTGGGCGCCCGGTTCGTTCGATCGGGTTCTGGTCGACGTCCCGTGTTCTGGGCTCGGCGCTTTGCGGCGCCGGCCCGAGGCTCGCTGGCGGCGAACCCTGGCCGACGTTGAAGCCTTGCGGCCGCAGCAGGTGGCGCTGTTGCGATCTGCGCTTGACGCCGTTCGGCCAGGTGGGCTGGTCGCCTACGTCACCTGCTCACCCCACTCGCGCGAGACCAGGTCGGTCGTCGATGAGGTCCTCAGTTCGCCAGGCGCGGGGGTCGAGCGCATCGACGTGCGGCCCTACTTACCCGGCGTCGAGCTGCTCGGCGACGGGCCCGACGTGCAGTTGTGGCCGCATCGGCACGGCACCGACGCGATGTACATCGCGCTGTTGCGTCGCGGCTCGGCGTAGCGCGGCCGCCCTAGACTCGCAGCCATGTCAGTGCAGATCGCGCCGAGCATCCTGTCTGCGGACTTCGCCAGGCTGGCCGACGAGGCAGCGGCGGTCGCCAGCGTCGC
The DNA here is from genome assembly GCA_963825425.1 of uncultured Actinomycetes bacterium. Lineage (GTDB taxonomy): Bacteria > Actinomycetota > Actinomycetes > Acidothermales > Acidothermaceae > PALSA-607. Next base: position 498,038 of record CAWGTF010000010.1, on the reverse strand, counting down.
CGACTGGTTGCACGTCGACGTCATGGACAACCACTTCGTGCCAAACCTGACTCTGGGCGCACCGGTGGTCGCTGCGCTGCACGCGGCGACCACCCTGCCGCTCGACTGCCATCTGATGATCGACGATCCCGACCGCTGGGCGGCCACCTACGCCGAGGTCGGGGCAGGCAACGTGACGTTTCACGCGGAGGCTGCGGCTGACGTGATCCAGACCGCCCGGTCGATCAGAGCAGCTGGCGCGCGGGCTGGCCTCGCGATCAAGCCCGGCACCGACGTCGAGATCTACCTCGAGGTGCTCGGCGAGTTCGACATGCTGCTGGTGATGACGGTCGAGCCAGGGTTTGGCGGCCAGGAGTTCCTCGCCGCGATGATGCCCAAGGTCGCCCGCGCCCGACAGCACCTTCGAGACACCGGGTTGCCGCTGTGGATTCAAGTCGACGGCGGCGTCACGGAGGAGACCATCGGGATGTGTGCGCAGGCCGGCGCCGACGTGTTCGTGGCCGGGTCCGCGGTCTACGGCGCGCACGACCCAGCCGCGGCGGTGTCTGCGCTCCGCGATCGGGCCGCCGTCTTTGCTGCAGAAGCGCAGGCATCGGGTCGATGAGCCTCGTGAGACAAGCTGTGCGCTGACGATGTAGCGAGAGGCAGGGGAGTGGACGCGTCAGGTCCTGAGCGGGGCACGATCCTGGTCGTCGACGACGACGCGGACATCGTCCGCTTCGTCGAGATGAACCTGCGCCTGGAGGGCTACCGGGTGCTCACCGCACGCGATGGTCTCGAGGCGCTCGAGATGGTCGCCGCCGAGGTGCCCGATTTGGTCCTGCTCGACGTCATGCTCCCCGGCGCTGACGGGGTCGAGGTGACCCGTCGGCTGCGCGCCGACAGCCGCACGTCGACGTTGCCCATCATCATGCTCACCGCAAAGACATTGACCGCCGACCGCGTCTTGGGCCTGACGACCGGCGCGGACGACTACATCATCAAGCCCTTCGACACCCTGGAGTTGGTAGCCCGGGTGCGCTCGACGTTGCGTCGCAATGCGGAGGCGCGGGCGGTCTCGCCGCTGACCAGCCTGCCGGGAAACGTCAGGATCGAGGACGAGATCGCCGGCCGCGTCAGCAGTGGCAGCCCGTTCGCCGTTGCTTACCTCGATCTCGACAACTTCAAGGCGTTCAACGACGCACACGGATTCCTGCGCGGCGACCAGGTGATCCTGCTGCTCGCCAGCGCGTTGCGACGGGCGGTCGTCGGCGCGCAGCCGCCGGCCTTCATCGGGCATGTCGGGGGAGACGACTTCGTGCTGGTCTGCCGTCCCGAGCAGGTTGAGGACCTGAGCCTCGCCGCAGTGGAGTATTTCGACGAGAAGTCGCCGACCCTGCATGACACCGACGATGTGGCGCGTGGCTACCTCGAGGTCGTCGACCGGAAAGGCGTCACGCGCGACTACCCGCTGGTTTCGGTCTCCGTGGGGATCGCGACCAGCGAGCGCCGTCGATTTGGGGACTACCGCGAAGTCGTGCTCGTCGCCACCGAAATGAAGGGCGTCGCGAAGGGTGAGGTCGGCTCGGCAATAGCCGTCGACCGTCGTGCCGTCTGACCGCGAACGCGCGCTAGATCTGACCGCATCCGCAGGGACGGCGGCGGCGTGCCAAACTGGTCTCGTACAGCAACGTGCGCTCCGGGGTCGGTGTAACTCCGAACCGGCGGTGACAGTCCGCGACCCGACCGAGAACCTGCGTGATCTGCAGGCTCTCGGTCGGTTGACCCGGTGGAACTCCGGGACCGACGGTGAAAGTCCGGATGGGAGGCGGCGCGCGGGTGGTGCGCGCTTCGTGCGCGGCCTCCTTCGCCGACGTCTTCACTCGCCCCGGCGCGCCTGACGGGTGAGGAGGCACGGTGAGCGCACCGCACGACGTGGCAGTCTGGCAGCCGCCACGGCCGCGATGCGCCGGGCGATCGCGCTGGCCGAGCTCGGCCTCGGATCGACCAGCCCCAATCCGATCGTCGGCTGTGTCCTCGTCGACCAGGGCGGCTCGGTTGTCGGCGAGGGTTATCACGTGCGTGCCGGTGACCCGCACGCTGAGGTCATTGCCTTGCGGGACGCCGGGGGGCGGGCGTCGGGCGCGACGGCTTTCATCACCCTGGAACCGTGCAGGCACACTGGTCGGACCCCGCCGTGCACGCAGGCCCTCATCGACGCCGGCGTATCTCGAGTCGTCTTCGCGGTCGCTGACCCCGACCCGGTCGCCGGGCACGGCGCCGACGACCTGCGCGCCGCCGGCGTCCTCGTCGACGAAGGCCTGCTGGCCGACGAGGCTGCCCGATCCAATGCGGCCTGGCTGCATCACGCACGCACCGGCCGCCCCTTCGTCACCTGGAAATACGCAGCAACCCTCGACGGCCGCGTTGCCGCCGCAGACGGCACGAGTCGCTGGATCACCGGCGAGGCGGCCCGGCACGACGTCCATTTGCTGCGCGCGCGCAGCGACGCGATCGTCGTCGGAACCGGCACCGTGCTGGCCGACGACCCGCGCCTCGACGTGCGGGTGCCGGGCGCTACGAACCTCAACCGACCGCTGCGGGTGGTCGTCGGACATCGCGAGGTGCCACCGGCGTCGAAAGTGCTCGACGACTCGGCGCCCACCGTCCTGCTGACTGAGCACGATCCGAAGTCGGTGCTTGCCCACCTCAGCGAGCGAGGCGTCATCAGCGTGCTACTCGAGGGCGGCCCGACCCTCGCGGGCGCGTTCGTCGCGGCCGGCATGGTCGATCGCGTCGTTGCCTACCTGGCGCCGGCGCTGCTGGGTGCCGGCCCGGCTGCGCTGGGTGACGCCGGAATCGAAACGCTCGCGTCGGCCTTGAGGTTGCACATTGACGCCGTCGATCTGATCGGTGACGACGTCCGCGTCATCGCTACACCGAGACGATGGGAGTAGGCGTGTTCACCGGCATCGTCGAAGAACTCGGCACCATCGTGGCGGGCCGACGAGACCGCGGCTGGTAGCGAGCGAGCGGTTCGCCTCACCATCGAGGGTCCGCTGGTGAGCAACGACGTTGCGGTTGGCGACTCGATCGCGGTCTCCGGTGTCTGCCTGACCGTTGTCGAGGCGGCGGCGGGCCGCTTCAGCGCAGACGTGATGCGGGAGACGCTGACGCGTTCGACTCTGGGCAGCGCACGCGCGGGCACGCCGGTGAATCTGGAGCGCGCGGTCACCCTGCAAACCAGGTTGGGTGGCCATCTCGTGCAGGGTCACGTCGACGGCACCGGCACGGTGGTCAGTCGCGAGCACACGCCGGAGTGGGACGTTGTCGAGATCTCGATCCCGCCGGCGCTCGCGCGCTACGTCGTCGAGAAGGGCTCGATCGCCGTCGACGGCGTGTCGTTGACGATTGCCGCGGTCGGAGCGCAATCGTTCACCGTCAGTCTGATCCCGACGACCCTGAAGCGCACGACACTGGGCGACAAGGCCGTTGGCGTCGCCGTCAACCTCGAGGTTGACGTGATGGCGAAGTACGCCGAGCGGTTGCTCGGATTCGCGAATGCGCGGGCTGACTCGTGAGCGCGATCAACTGGCTGTACACCGCGCAGTGGCATGTCGACGGCCACGCGATCTACTACCGCGAAATCTTCGGCAACCTCTTCGGGCTGGCCTCTGCCGTCGGTGGCATGCGCCGGCGGGTCTGGGCGTGGCCGGTGGGCATCGTCGGCAACGTGATGCTCTTCACCGTCTTCCTCGGAAGCTGGGCCTCGCACTCCCACCAGGCGCCGCTGATCGGGCAGGCCGGTCGGCAGGTGTTCTTCGTCATCACCAGCATCTACGGCTGGCATCGCTGGGCGGACGCGCGGCGGGCGTCCACCGACGCTCCCGCGGTGACGCCGCGATGGGCGACTGGCGACGAGCGCCGGAAGCTGTTCGTGGCGGCTGCGATCGCGATTTCCGTGTGCTACTTCGCGTTCCGTCTGATTGGCGAGGGCTTCCCGGTGCAGTGGTGGTACTACCTGGCCGACTCCTGGATCTTCGTCGGATCGATGGTCGCTACCTATGCGATGGCTCGTGGCTGGACCGACTTCTGGTTGTGCTGGATTGCGGTCGACGTCGTCGGAGTGCCGGAGTTGCTGCACTTTCACTACTACCCGTCGGCTGCTCTGTACGCGATCTACGGAGGCTTCGTGATCTGGGGATTCGTCGTGTGGCGGCGACTGCAGCGAACGGCGCCAACTTCTCGTGGACCCGCACCCGTGCCACAGGAGGCGATCGGATGACCTTCGACACCATCGAGCGCGCGATCGAGGAGATCGCCGCTGGGCGTGCGGTTGTCGTGGTCGACGACGAGGACCGCGAGAACGAGGGCGATCTCGTTGCTGCGGCGTCCAGGGTGACATCCGAACTCGTGGCGTTCATGGTGCGCCACACCAGTGGCGTGCTGTGCGTACCGATGAAGAGTGCAACGCTCGACCGGCTCGGCCTGCCTCCGATGACGGCGCGCAACGAAGACGCGAAGCAGACGGCGTACACGGTCTCGGTCGATGCGCGCCGGGGAGTGACGACCGGCATTTCCGCAGCCGACCGTGCGCACACGATTCGGGTTCTCGCCGATTCGGCCACCGAGCCGTATGAACTCACCCGCCCCGGGCACGTCTTCCCGTTGCGCGCGGTCGAGGGCGGCGTGCTGCGGCGGGGCGGCCACACCGAGGCGGCCGTCGACCTCGCGGTGCTCGCCGGCCTCACCCCGGCGGGCGTCATCAGTGAAATCGTCAACGACGACGGTTCGATGGCTCGGCTGCCGCGATTGCTGGAGTTCGCGGTCGAGCACAAGCTCGCGATCGTGTCCATCGCCGACCTGGTTGCTTACCGCCGGCGGCACGAAACGACGGTCGAGCGGGTCGCCGAGGCGCGGTTGCCGACGTTCCACGGCGAATGGCGGGCGGTCGGCTACCGCAGCCTGCTCGACGGCGCCGAGATGATCGCACTCGTCATGGGTGAGGTCGGCGGATCCGACGACGGTCAGGACGTCTTGGTCCGCGCTCACTCCGAGTGCCTGACCGGGGACGTGTTCGGCTCATTGCGGTGCGACTGCGGTCCACAGCTCGACGCCGCGATGTCGGCGATCGCGGCGGAGGGCAGAGGCGTGGTGTTGTACATCCGCGGTCACGAGGGACGAGGCATCGGACTCATGCGCAAGCTGCACGCCTACCAGCTGCAGGACAGCGGCGCGGACACGGTGGATGCGAACCTTGAACTCGGGCTTCCCGCCGATGCACGTGACTACGGCACCGGTGCCCAGATTCTCGCCGATCTCGGCGTGCGCTCGATGCGACTGCTGTCGAACAACCCGGCGAAGCGGGTCGGCCTCGAGGGCTGGGGTCTGCGGGTGGTCGGTCGCGTCCCGTTGCCGACGCATGCCAACCCTGCCAACATGCGATACCTGCTGACCAAGCGCGACCGGATGGGACACGACCTCTTGCTGCCAGGCCAGCCCGCGCCGAGCCCGCTGGTGCCGCTCGATGATCAGTCGGGGCCGCTGTCATGACCGGTACCGGACGCCCTGACCAACGGTGTCGTCGATGCAACCGGCCTGAGCCTGGGCATCGTGGCTGCCCGCTGGAACAGCGAGGTCGTCGACGCCTTGCTCGAACGGGCAGGTGAAGCTGCGCGCGCGTGTGGTGTGCCCAAGCCCACCGTCGTCCGCGTTGCAGGAGCTCTGGAGTTGGCGGTCATTGCGCAGCAGCTTGCGGTCGACCACGACGCGGTCGTCTGTCTGGGCACGGTGATCAGGGGCGGCACCCCGCACTTCGACTATGTCTGTGACGCAGTGACGGCCGGGCTCACCCGTATTGCGCTGGACGCCGCGACCCCGATCGGCAACGGTGTGTTGACCTGTGACAACCTTGCGCAGGCCTTGGACCGCTGCGGCCTGCCCGCCAGCACGGAAGACAAGGGGTGGGAGGCGACGGTGGCCGCGCTGGATGCCGCGCTTGTGCTGCGCGACCTGCGACACCGACGGTCAACTGTTGGTCCAGGATTTAGCGGGCCAACGGCAAACTGAGCCGGGCCGTCCCGTCCGAGATGCCGATGCGATAGAGAGGAAGCCTTGGTGCTTTCCCTAGTTCTGCCCAAGGGGTCGCTCGAAGCCGCCACCCTCGAACTGTTCGAGGCGGCCGACCTGCGGGTGAGTCGCGGGTCCGACCGCGACTACCACGCGTCGATCGACGATCCGCGCATCGAGACCGTCCGGTTCCTGCGACCGCAGGAGATTCCGACGTACGTCGAGCAGGGACTGTTCGACCTGGGAATCACCGGTCGCGACTGGATCACCGAAACGGACGCCGACGTGGTGTCGGTCGGTGAACTCGAGTACTCGAAGGCGACGAGCAATCCGGTGCGGATCGTGCTCGCGGTCGTCAAAGACCACGTGGCGAATCGCGGCGACGAGTTGCCCGACGGCGTACGGGTGTCGACCGAGTTCCCGCAGCTGACCCGGCGCTATTTCGAGAGCATCGGCGTCAAGGCGACGATCGTGCCGAGCTACGGCGCGACCGAGGCCAAGGTGCCCGACATCGTCGATGCAATCGTCGATCTCACCGAGACCGGCACCAGCCTGCGCAAGCACGGCCTGAAGATCATCGACACGTTGCTCACATCACGCACCGAACTCATCACCAACGCGTTGACCTATGCCGACGCTGAGAAGCGAGCCGCGATCGACGATGTGATGCTGTTGCTGCGCGGGGCCGTTCGCGCACGTGGCAATGTCCTCATCAAGCTCAACGTGGCCGACTCCCAACTGGCGGCGGTGCTCGCAGTGTTGCCGTCGATGGGCTCGCCGACCGTGACGGCGCTGGCGTCCGGCGACATGCACGCGGTCGAGTCGGTGGTGCCCAAGCGAGGGGTCAACACGTTGATTCCGACGCTGAAAGCGGCGGGTGCACGCGACATTCTCGAGATTGCGATCTCGAAGATCGTCGAGTGATCAGTGCCGGGCCACGTGGCCGTCGTCGTCGTCGTCGGAGCGCCCCGGTCGCGGCACCACGCCGGTAAGGCCAAGCGCCAGGCCGATCGCCAGGCCCACGAGCGGGAGCACGATCTCGCTGGCGGTGCTGAGCTTCCAGACGTTCATGATGTGCAGGTCGATGGTTAAGAACCCGCCGAAGATCAGGCCACAGATGGCGCCGAGCACCGGCCGCCCGCGCCGCCTCACGGGAGCGCCTTCGCAATGCCGGCGAACACAACGCCGATCGCGGCGAGCAGCGTGCCGATCACCGCGACGATGCCGACCGGCGACGACAAGATCGAACCGGTGAAGCGCAGCTCCATCGAACCGGCGCAGGTGCCCTCGTCGCTGCTGTTGTATCCGGTCATGTGATACGTGCCTGGCGGCACCAGCTTCAACGCCGAGGGGATTCTCGCGACCCCGGCCTTGGAGACCTTGTTCGACGCGTTCTTCGACGGACCCCAGGTTTTCGCCGTGACACTGATCAGGCCGAGGTGGATGACCACGTTGCCCTGGTTGTTGTGAGTCGCCGTCGGGACGCTGCCCTCCCAGTTCACGTGGCCCTGGCGCAGCATGGTGACCTTGGCGTCGTTGGCGTTCACCGAGACGGTCTTTCCGGCGTCTGACCCGGTCCCGACGATCGTCGCGGAGCCTGCACAGTTGGTGGTGTTGGTCGTGAACGTCGCGGCGGCAGGCCCGGCCATCACCAGCAGACTGCCCCCGCCCATGACCGCTACGGCGACGAGTCGGGCAGCCCAGCGACGGCTGCCGCCCCGTCTCGGTAACCGGACGCGCGGAGCGCGGACCCGGGGAGCGAGCTTGAATCGCATACGAACTCCGCTGCTAGGTTCCATTGCCGCGAGCCGGCTGTGCGCGCAGGCTTGCCGATCGTGTGACGAAACCACGGCGGGGCGTATCGGCTGAATAGTCAATTCTGACGGCCTCGCTCGGCTCCGGCTGCGGCTCCGGCCGCGGGAAGGCGGCTCGCGAGTCGACGCGCGATTGCCTGGTAGTCTCTGAGGGCGACCGGTGCCGCGCTCACGCGCGACATCCGCAAGTGGAGGCTTCCTCCCACCTGTTCGGCGTTCGCGTCGGAAGGTTCGGTCGGCCGCCGCGGCCAGCTGGCATGCGGTTGTGCGACGCGTGCACCACGGTGCAGGCGTCGTCCGGCCTTGCCGTAGGAGCCCTGCATGTGACGTCGTGCGGGGCTTTTTGCGTGTCTGGGCAAGCCAGCCAAGGCGCGCGTGAGGCAGCCGTCGACGTGTCGTTCCTGTCACTTTTCAGTAGGAGGTCCCATCAGCGTCGAGCCCCGCATCAACGACCGGATCCGTGTTCCTGAGGTTCGGCTCGTCGGTCCTAACGGCGAGCAGGTCGGCATCGTCCGTATTGAAGACGCCCTGCGTCTAGCCGAAGAAGCAGATCTCGACCTGGTCGAGGTCGCCCCCATGGCAAGGCCACCCGTGGCCAAGCTCATGGACTACGGCAAGTTCAAGTACGAGTCCGCGGTGAAAGCCCGCGAGGCCCGGAAGAACCAGGCCCAGACCGTCATCAAGGAGATGAAGCTCCGACCGAAGATCGACGTGCACGACTACGAGACCAAGAAGGGTCACGTCGTGCGCTTCCTCAAGGAAGGCGACAAGGTCAAGATCACCATCATGTTCCGTGGTCGCGAGCAGTCGCGGCCGGAGATGGGCGCCCGGCTCCTCCAGCGGCTCGCCGAAGATGTCGTCGACCTCGGGTTCGTCGAATCGGCGCCCAAGCTCGACGGCAGAAACATGATCATGGTGTTGGGGCCGCATAAGAAGAAAGCCGACTTCAGGGCAGAGCGGGCGGCGGGCCGGGTGAACGATGGCCACGATCTCGCGCAGGAGCTGCTCACCGCACACGCGACGGTGGCAACGCCAGCCAAGGCAGCTGCACCCCGGCCGGCGGCCGCGCCCACGGTGACCGCGACGGCAGTTCCGGACGCCGCTGTAGAGGTAGCGCCGGTGGTCGTCGAAGTCGACGCGGTCGACGTCGCGGCCGCGGCCGCTGCTCCCAAGGCAGCGCCGGTGAAGGCAGTGGCCAAGACCGCGACGCCGAAGGCACCGACGGCGGTGACACCGAAAGCACCGACGCCCCGAGCACCAGCGAAGGCGCCGGCTAAGGCAGCCGCACCGAAAGCGCCGCCGAAGCCAAAAGCTCCGGCCGCGAAGAAGGTCAGCCAGCCGGCGGACGGCGCCGAGACGCCCGCCTGATCGTCCAGCTACAACGCACCGCACCGCACAGCGACACCGCACCGCACAGCGACATCGACCCGAAGGAGACGACGGCAATCATGCCGAAGAACAAGACCCACAGCGGTGCCAAGAAGCGATTCTGGATCACCGGCTCGGGCAAGCTCATGCGGCGCCGGGCCGGGCGCAATCACCTGCTGGAGCACAAGCCCTCCACGCTGACCCGCCGCCTCAACAACGAAGTCGTTCTGTCACCGCCCGACGCCAAGCGCGCGAAGAAGCTGCTCGGTCTTTGATTCGCCCCGGCACGTAGTCCGTCCCGTCGTCCGATGAGCCGGTCCCGCTTCACCAGCGGGCGCCGGACTGAACAAGGAGTTTCCACGTGGCACGCGTGAAGCGGGCGATTAACGCCCAGAAGAAGCGCAGGGTTGTCCTCGAGCGGGCAAGTGGGTACCGCGGCCAGCGCTCGCGGCTCTACCGCAAGGCCAAAGAGCAACTGCTGCACTCCGCGACCTACAGCTACCGCGACCGTCGCGCACGCAAGGGCGACTTCCGCCGCCTGTGGATCCAGCGCATCAACGCGGCCGCGCGACTGCACGACATGACCTACAACCGGCTGATCCAAGGGCTGAAGGCGGCTGGCGTCGAGGTCGACCGCAAGAACCTCGCCGAACTTGCGGTATCTGACGATGCGGCGTTCGCGGTGCTGGTTGAGGTCGCCCGTAAGGCCCTACCGGTCGCTGGCGCCGAGACCGCTGCCTGATCGAGTGTCTCCCGAGGTCGTCGGGTCGCGCAGCGAGCTGACCGACGTCCGGTCGGCTCGGGTCAAGGCAGCGAAGCGGCTCATCAAACGGTCGTTTCGCGAGCAGGATCGCGCGTTCCTGGCCGAAGGGCCGCAGGCCGTCCGTGAAGCACTGATCAACGCAGGTGAGGGCGGCGCCGGGGTTCGCGAACTCTTCGTCACGGCCGACGCGAGGGGGCGACACCCCGAGCTGATGGAGCGGGCGGCTGCCCTCGGCGTCCCTGTTCATCTTGCTAGTGGAGCCGTGCTCGCCGAGCTGTCCGACACCGTGACCCCGCAAGGCGTCGTGGCGGTCTGCGATGTCCTCGACGTCTCGTTGGCGACGGCACTAGAGACCAGAAAGCGCAGTCGGGACGCCGAGGTGCCGGCGCTGTTCGTCCTGCTCGCCGCCGTCCGTGACCCAGGAAATGCCGGAACCGTGCTGCGCACCGCCGATGCCGCGGGCGCGTCCGCAGTGGTGTTCAGCGACAACTCGGTCGATCCGTACAACGGCAAATGCGTGCGCGCCTCGGCGGGCAGCGTGTTTCACCTGCCGGTCGTGGTTGGCGAACCGGTCCTGGCTGCCATGGCCACGTTGCGAGCAGCAGGGCACCACGTCTACGCGGCCGACAGCAGGCCCGATGCGGTCAGCCTCGACGAGCTCGACCGCGACGGCCGCCTCGCCGGAGCCGACGACGTGGGTCTTCGGGAACGAGGCGTGGGGGCTCCCGGACGAGGTCGTCAGAGCCGCTGACGTGGCGGTCCGCGTCCCCATCTACGGGCGCGCCGAAAGCTTGAACCTCGCGGCAGCGGCCGCGGTCTGCCTCTACGCGTCGGCCCGCGCTCGTCGACCCTCGTGACCGGAGTGCTGCCGCGCATCGGTGGGTAGGGTCTCGATCACCCGGTAGGGAGGCAGTGCCGTGGCACCAGGAATCGAGCACGAGAAGGCTGCGTTCGACGCGCTGCCCGACGGGGTGCTCATTGCCGACGAGGCGGGCACCGTGGTGCTCGTCAATCTGGCCGGGTCCGCCCTCTTGCGCCGCAGCATCGACGAGACCCTGGGCCGTAACTACCGAGAGATCCTGCCGCTGACCGACGTGGTGGGCCGCGACTGGTGGGCCTGTACCCGGCCCTACGACGGGCTTGCCATTCGCACCGGCCAGCCCGAGCGTCGCCTGATGCTGCCTGACGAGCGCGAGCTGTACGTCACCGCGCGCTACGTGCGCAGTGGGAAATGCGGGCCGGTTCAACAGCTCGTCGTGAGCTTTCGCGGCGCGACTGAACGCGAGCGCGCCGAACGCGATCGAGCGGATCTGGTGTCGACCGTGGCACACGAATTGCGTTCGCCGCTCACGAGCGTCAAAGGCTTTACCGCAACGCTGCTGAACAAATGGGACCGCTTCAACGACGAGCAGCGTCTGCTGATGCTGCAGACCGTCAACGCCGATGCCGATCGGGTCACCCGCCTCATTGCGGAGCTGCTCGACGTTTCGCGCATTGATGCCGGTCGGCTCGAACTGCACAAGCAAGTAGTCGACGTGCCCGCCGCAGTCAGGCGGTTGATCGCTGGTCGCGTTGCGTCCGGCGACCCGCCGGAGCGCTTCGAGATGGTGGTCGCGACTGTGCTCCCGGAGATGTGGCTGGACCCGGACAAGCTCGATCAGGTGCTGGCGAATCTGGTCGACAACGCGATTCGCCACGGCGCCGGAACAGTCACGGTTTCGATCGCGGCCACCGACGACGGAATCGTGCTGACGGTGTCCGATCAGGGCGAGGGCGTCGCGGCCGACATCCGCAACCTGGTGTTCCGCCGATTCTGGCGAGCGGGCCGCCGGGGCGGCACCGGGCTCGGCCTCTACATCGTCAAAGGACTAGTCGAGGCGCACGGTGGGCAGGTCGCGGTCGCTCGACGCGCCCGGCGGGGGAGCAAGCTTCGCGATCGCGTTGCCGACGGGGACGCCCGCGTTCGCCCTCTAGACTCAACCGTTGATCCCGCACACCTTGGCACTTTGGAGAGTCGCCCCGTGTCCGCCCCGAACAGCAACTACGACCCCGTCGAGGTGAGCCCACTGCACGCCGACGAGGTCGAGCGATTTCGCGACGAGGCCCTGGCCGCGATCGCTGGTGCCACGGATCTCGACCAGCTGAAGGAGTTGCGGCTCGCGCACGCCGGCGATCGGTCCCCACTTGCCCTCGCCAACCGCGAGATCGGCGCACTGCCGCCACAAGCCAAAGCCGATGCCGGACGCCGGGTGGGCCAGGCCCGCGCGGCCGTTGCCGCCGCGCTTGCCGAACGCGAGTCCGTGCTGCTGGCTCAGCGCGACGCGCGGATCCTGGTCGAGGAAGCGGTCGACGTCACGCTTGCCCTGGGACCGCATGCCGCGCGGTGCCCGGCACCCGATCTCAACGCTTACCGACCGCATCGTCGACGTGTTCATTTCGATGGGCTGGGGTGTCGCCGAGGGTCCCGAAGTCGAGGCGGAGTGGTTCAACTTCGACGCCCTCAACACGCCCGCCGATCACCCGGCGCGAGCCCTAGCCGACACCTTCTTCATCGAGTCGGCCGACAGCGGCGTTGTGTTGCGCACTCACACCTCACCCGTGCAGGCGCGCACGCTGCTTACGCGCGAGCTGCCGATCTACATCGTCGCGCCCGGTCGCACGTTTCGCACCGACGAGCTCGACGCGACCCACACGCCGGTCTTCAACCAGTGCGAGGGACTTGCCGTCGACGAGGGGCTGACCATGGCCAACCTTCGCGGCACCCTCGACGCGTTCGCCGAGGCGATGTTCGGCGCCGGCGTGGTGACCCGATTGCGGCCGCACTTCTTCCCCTTCACCGAGCCGTCCGCCGAGGTCGACCTGCGTTGCTGGGTATGCCACGGCTCGTCGGTCGGTCATCCGGAGAATCCGTGCCGCACCTGCCGTTCCGAGGGCTGGATCGAGTGGGGCGGCTGCGGCATGGTGAACCCGCGAGTGCTGATCGCCTGTGGTGTCGACCCGCAGCGTTACACCGGATTCGCTTTCGGCATGGGCATCGAGCGCACGCTGCTCTCGCGCCACGGCGGCGGCGACATCCGTGACGTCGTCGAGGGCGACGTGCGCTTCGCACTTGCATTCGGTCCGGAGTCCTGACGTGCGGGTAGGGCTGTCGTGGCTGCGTGAGCTTGTCGCTACCCCAGCTACAGAGAGGCGGCCACGAGGTGGCCGAGAGATTTGTGCGCGCCGGGTTCGAGGTCGACTCCATCGAGGTCGAGGGCTCGGTGTCCGGCCCGCTCGTGATTGGCGAGGTCGTGTCGTTCGACGACGAGCCGCAGACGAACGGCAAGACGATCCGGTGGTGTCAGGTTCGAGTCGCCGAGGGGGCGCAGCCGCGCGGCATCGTCTGCGGTGCGCACAACTTCGCCGCCGGCGACCGTGTCGTGGTCGCGCTGCCCGGCGCGGTGTTGCCCGGCGGGTTCGAAATCTCCGCGCGCAAGACGTACGGGCATATCAGCGACGGCATGATCTGCTCGGTGCGCGAGCTCGGCATCGGTGACGACCACACCGGCATCCTCGTGTTGCCGCCAGACGCACCGCTGGGTGCCGACGCGGTTGCCGTGCTCGGGCTCGGTGATGACGTCCTCGACATTTCGCCGACACCTGACCGCGGCTATGCGATGTCGGTACGCGGTCTTGCCCGCGAGCTTGCGGCCTCCTACCGCGTCCCGTTCGACGACCCGGCGGCTGCGGTAGCGGTGGCAGCCGGCAGCGCGGACGGCGGGTGGCCGGTGCGCATCGACGACGCCAGCGGGTGCGATCGATTCGTCGCTCAGATTGTGCGCGGGATCGACCCGAGTCGGATTGCCCCCGACTGGATCCGACGCCGGCTGCAGACCGCGGGTGTTCGTTCGGTGAGCCTGGCCGTCGACGTCACGAACTACGTCATGCTCGAACTCGGGCAGCCCTTACATGCCTACGACCTCGCGAAGTTGCGCGGATCCATCGTGGTTCGCCGCGCATTGCCAGGCGAGCGGGTGCGCACCCTCGATGACGTCGATCGCGCGACGCATCCGGACGATCTGCTGATCACCGACGACAGTGGAGCCATCGGCATTGCCGGCGTCATGGGTGGTGCGACCACCGAGATCGATGCCACGACCTCGCAGGTGCTGATCGAGGGCGCCCACTTCACGGCGTCCGTCATTTCGCGAAGCGCTCGACGGCATGGCTTGCTCAGCGAAGCGTCGCGTCGCTTCGAACGCGGTGTCGATCCTGCGGTCGCATCCGTCGCCGTCCAACGCGCAGCGGATCTGCTCGCCGAGTTCGGTGGTGGCACCGCCGAAACCACATCGACAGACGTCGGTGAGCGGCCGCCACCGACGACGATCCGGATCGCCGCCACGCTGCCCGCCGAGGTCGTCGGAGTCGACTACGACCTCGACGAGGTCCTCGGCGCATTGCTCGCGGTCGGCTGCGAGGTCGAGCAGGTCGGCGAGAAGTTGTCGGTGACGGCCCCGAGTTGGCGGCCCGACCTGCGTGACCCGTTCGACCTCGTGGAGGAGGTCGCACGTCTGGTCGGCTACGACCGGATTCCGTCGGTGGTGCCGGTACCGCTGCGCAGCGGTGGACTGACCGAAGCCCAACGTGCCCGCCGCCGCATCGCCAACGCGCTGGCCGATGCCGGCTATGTCGAAGCGCCGAGCTATCCGTTCATCGGTCCGGCTGACCTCGACGCGCTTGGTCTGGGTGCCGATGATCCGCGGCGGCGCACGCTGCGGTTGGCGAACCCGATCTCCGACGAACAGCCCGACTTGCGCACGACCTTGTTGCCTGGCCTGCTCGTCCGCGCTGCGACGCAACATCGCGCGCGGCAACACCGATGTGGCGCTTTTCGAGACCGGACTGGTGTATCGCATCGACGATCGCGAGAACGGGTTAGGTCGGCCGCCACGCCTTCCCGGTCGATCGCCGGCCGACCGACGTCGAGCTTGCGGCGCTCGACGCAGCGTTGCCGCGACAACCACGCCGACTCGCGGTCGCGCTTGCCGGCGAGCGCGAACGCTCAGGTTGGTGGGGCGCTGGTCGACCCGTCGAGTGGGCAGACGCCGTCGAGGCGGCGCGAATCGTCGCCCGTGAAGTTGGTGTGGTGCTCGACGTTGCAGTCGACGAACACGCGCCTTGGCACTCGGGCCGCTGTGCCGTCTTGCGCCTCGACGGTGTGGTCGTCGGACACGCGGGGGAGTTGCACCCGCGGGTGATCGAGGCGTTCGGCTTGCCGCCGCGTACCGCTGCCGCCGAACTCGACCTCGATCTCGTCGTCGGTGCGTCGGCTGGCCTCGCTACCGCGCCGACGCTGTCGACCTACCCGCTGGCGACATCGGACGTTGCGTTGGTTGTCGCTGCCGACGTGCCCGCCCTCGATGTCGAGACCGCGCTGCGCGCCGGCGCCGGACCTCTGCTCGAGGCGGTGCGGCTGTTTGACGTCTACGTCGGGCCTGGCGTCGCCGAAGGTAGTCGCTCGTTGGCGTATCGGCTGTCGCTGCGTGCGCCCGACCACACGTTGACCGCCGACGAAGTGAACGCAGTGCGCGACGCAGCAGTCGCCGAAGCCGGACGCCGAGTGGGCGCCGTCCTGCGCAGCTGACTGCCTAGCTCCGAAGTTGGTCACGTAAGGCAGCCTTGCGGGTCCCTAGGCAGGCGTGGGCGCCTGCCCAGGCTCCATGTCGGCTGCCCTAGTCGCGTCCGATCGTCGTGTATACTCATGCGAGTAGATGCATAAACATGGCGGACGGCGAGGGGTGGGCGAGATGGGATTGAGCGCGGCTGTCGCCGGCGCCAGCGGCTATGCCGGCGGCGAACTGCTGCGACTGCTCGACGCCCACCCCGACCTGTCGGTCGAGGTGGTGGCCGCCGCGAGCAACGCGGGCGAACTCGTCACCTCGGTGCACCCACACCTGAGGCAGTTCAGCGGCCGCGTGTTCGAGCCGACCGAACCAGATCGGCTGGCCGAGGCCGACGTTGTCTTCCTCGCGCTGCCGCACGGCCAATCCGCCGCCATCGCGGCCCAATTGCCCGACCCCACCCTGATCGTCGACCTCGGCGCTGATTTCCGGCTCCGCGACCCGGCGCAGTGGGTCACGTACTACGGCGGCAGCCACGCGGGCGCCTGGACCTATGGCCTGCCCGAGCTGGCCGGCGCCCGCAGCCTGATCGCCGGCAGCCGGCGGATCGCGAGTCCGGGCTGCTACGCCACCGCCATCACGCTGGCGCTCGCGCCGCTGTACGCCGCCGGACTGGCCGAGCCTGCCGACGTCGTCGTCGTCGCGGCCAGCGGCACAACGGGCGCGGGCCGTGGCATGAAGCAGCACCTGATGGCGAGCGATGTGATGGGGTCTCTGTCGCCGTACAAGGTCGGCGGCAGCCACCAGCACACGCCAGAGATCGAACAGGCTTTGTCCGGACGTCGCCGGGCAACCCGTCACGCTCTCGTTCACGCCGGTGCTCGCACCGATGCCACGCGGCATCCTGGCGACCTGCACTGCGCGACCGGTGAACGGTGTCTCGCTGAGCGCCTTGCGTGCGGCCTTCGACGCGGCCTATGGAGTCGAACCGTTCGTGCACGTGTTGCCCGAGGGTGAGTGGCCGCAGACGGGTGCAACGCTCGGCTCGAACTCGGTCCACCTCCAGGTCGCCTTCGACGAGCACGCGGGTCGCATCGTCGTGGTCTCCGCCCTCGACAACCTGACCAAGGGCGCGGCGGGGCAGGCGATCCAGAACGCCAACATCGCTCTCGGCTTCGACGAGACGACTGCGCTGCCAGTTGCTGGGGTCACACCGTGAGCGTCACCGCCGCAAAGGGATTCAGGGCAGCCGGCGTGGTGGCTGGCATCAAGCCAAGCGGCCGCAGCGACGTTGCGCTCGTGGTCAACGACGGGCCGCACCGCAACGCGGCCGGCGTCTTCACTGGCAACCGGATCAAGGCCGCGCCGGTGCTGTGGTCGCAGCAAGTCGTCAAGGGCGGCAAGGTTGCCGCAGTCGTGCTGAACGCCGGCAACGCAAACGCATGCACTGGTGCTCTTGGTTTCCAGCACGCCCATCGCAGCGCCGAGGAGGTCGCCGAACTGCTCGATGACTCGGCGGCGCAGGTCGCCGTCTGCTCGACCGGTCTGATCGGGGAACACCTGCCGATCGACAAGTTGCTGACCGGCGTCCGCACGGCGTACGAGGCGCTCGATGCGGACGGCGGAAACGACGCCGCGCAGGCCATCATGACGACCGACACGGTGGCCAAAGAGGCGACGGTGACCTCGCCGGCCGGCTGGACCGTCGGTGGCATGGCCAAGGGCGCGGCCATGCTGGCTCCGGGACTCGCCACCATGCTCGTGGTGCTCACCACCGACGCCGTTGCCGATGCGCCGACACTCGATCAGGCACTGCGTGCCGCAACTGCGAAGACCTTCGACCGGCTCGACTCCGACGGCTGCATGTCGACGAACGACACGGTGTTGCTCCTCGCGTCGGGTGCGTCCGGAGTCACTGCCGACGACGACGAGCTCACCGCCGCCGTGACGCAGGTGTGTGCAGCGCTTGCCGACCAGCTCATCGATGACTGCGAGGGTGCGAGCAAGGTCATCGAGATCGAGGTGCTCGGCGCGGTCAACGAGTCCGAGGCCGTTGACGTCGCCCGCGCGGTGTCGCGGAGCAACCTGCTGAAGTGCGCGATCCACGGTCAGGACCCCAACTGGGGAAGGATTCTGTCGGCAGTTGGCACCACCTCGGCGACCTTCGATGACGACGGTGTCGACGTCGCGATCAACGGCGTGTGGGTCTGCCGGGCGTCGGCAGTCGGCGACGACCGCACTCTGGTTGACATGTCAGCGCGTCGCGTTGCGATCACGATCGACCTGCATGCGGGCTCCGCTACCGCGAAGCTCCTCACGACCGACTTGACGGCAGAGTACGTGCGCGAGAACTCGGCGTACTCGACGTGACGGCAACCAAGGGTCTCGAATCGGCGCAGGCCAAGGCCGCGACTTTGCATGAGGCGCTGCCGTACCTCGCTCGTTTCCATGGATCCACGGTTGTGGTGAAGTACGGCGGTCACGCGATGACCGATCCGGTTCTTGCCGCGTCGTTCGCCGCGGACATCGTCTTCTTGCGCTACGCAGGTCTGCGCCCGGTCGTCGTCCATGGTGGCGGTCCGCAGATCAACGCTCAGCTCGACAAGTTGGGGATCGAACCCGCGTTCGCCGGCGGACTGCGGGTCACGACACCAGAGACGATGGACGTCGTCCGCATGGTGCTTGTCGGCCAGGTGCAGCGTGAAGTGGTCGGGCTGCTCAACGCGCACGGCCCGTTCGCCGTAGGTCTCAGTGGCGAAGACGGGCAGCTGTTCACGGCGGTCCGCCGGCCGGCCATCGTCGACGGCGAACCGATCGACATCGGCCTCGTCGGTGACATCGCGGCCGTCGAACCTGGCGTCGTTACGAGCCTGCTGGACGACGGGCGCATCCCGGTGGTGTCCAGCGTGGCACGCGGCTTCGGTGACGACGGACAACCGTGCGTCTATAACGTCAACGCGGACACCGCGGCCGCTGCGCTGGCGGTGGCCCTGCGGGCAGAGAAGCTCGTGGTGCTCACGGACGTCGAAGGCCTGTACGCCGACTGGCCGAACAGCGATGCGGTCATCAGCGCGTTGAGCGCCGCCGACCTCGAGGTCCTGCTGCCAAGTTTGTCGGCCGGCATGGTGCCGAAGATGGAGGCCTGCCTGCGCGCAGTAAGGGGCGGTGTTGCAAGCGCCCACGTTCTTGACGGACGGGTACCCCACGCCGTCCTGCTCGAAGTCTTTACCGATGAAGGGATCGGCACGATGGTGCGGTCTTCATGAGCAACGCCGACCTGTTGGCCCGTTTCCACGCGGTCATGATGCCGACCTATGCACCCGCGGTCCCGCTCGTGCGTGGCGAGGGTTGCACGGTATGGGACGCCGACGGGCGCGCGTACCTCGACCTGATCGCCGGCATTGCGGTGTCGTCGTTGGGCCACGCCCACCCGGCCGTGGTCGAGGCGGTGTCGACCCAGGTCGCCACGATTGCCCACACCAGCAACCTCTTCTGTCATGAGCCGGCGATCAGACTTGCCGAGAAGCTCGTGAGTTTGCTCGGCGGTGACGGCCGTGCGTTCTTCGTCAACAGTGGTACCGAGGCCAATGAGGCGGCCTACAAACTGGTGCGGCGGCACGCCGGGCCGAACCGGAGCTACGTCGTGGCGGCGGAGCGGAGCTTCCACGGCCGGACCATGGGCGCTCTCGCACTCACCGGCAAGGCCTCGATTCGCGAGCCCTTCGGGCCGTACGGCGCCGACGTGGTGTTCGTTCCGTATGGCGACACCGAGGCGCTCGTGGCTGCGGTCACTGATCGGACGGCCGCGCTGTTTCTCGAGCCGATGCTCGGGGAGGGTGGCGTCATCGCGCCACCCGCTGGATATCTCCGGGCGGCGCGCGACATCTGCACCGCGACCGGTGCGGTGTTCGTTCTCGACGAGATCCAGTCCGGCATGGGCCGAACCGGCGCGTGGTTCCTGCATGAAGCCGAGGAGATCAGACCGGACGTGCTAACGCTGGCGAAGGGTTTGGGTGGTGGATTGCCGATCGGGGTCTGCATCGCCATGGGTGCGTTCGGCGAGGTTTTCGCCAAGGGAGATCACGGCAGCACGTTCGGTGGCAACCCCGTTTCTTGCGCGGCGGCATTGGCCGTGATCGACACGATCGAGCGGCAGGATCTCCTCGCGCACGTGACGAAGGTCGGAAGTCACTTCGTCGACGGGCTAAGAGCTGTCACGCACCCGGCCCTTGTCGGCGTCCGCGGTCGCGGCTTGTGGCTCGCACTCGAGTTGGCCGCACCGATCGCGTCCTCGGTCGAGCGGGCGGGCAGGTCTAACGGGTTCTTGGTGAACGCCGTACAGCCCGACGCGATCAGGATCGCGCCGCCGCTGATCCTGACGATCGATGAGGCCGACCGTTTCGTCGCAGCACTGCCGACGATTCTCGATGCCGCTACCGGTGAGCAGGCGTGATGACAAAGCCACGCCATTTCCTCATCGACGACGACCTCGCTCCCAGTGAGGTGGTGGTCATCCTCGACTACGCGCAGCGGCTCAAGAGGGACAGGCTGGCCGCCAGACCGCTTGCGGGTCCCCGGTCGGTCGCGGTCTTGTTCGAGAAGCAGTCGACCCGGACCCGGGTCTCCTTCGAAGTGGGTATCGCCGAACTCGGGGGTCACCCGCTCATCATCGACGCCCGGACGTCGCAACTGGGCCGCGGTGAACCGATCGAGGACACCGGCCAGGTGCTGTCGCGATACGTGTCCGCGATCGTGTTGCGGACGTTCGGGCACGATCGGATCGAGGCACTCGCAGCGAGTTCGAGCGTTCCGGTCATCAATGCACTGTCCGACCTGGCGCACCCGTGCCAATGGCTGGCCGACCTCATGACGATCCGGGAACACCGCGGCGAACCAGCTGGACAGACCATCACCTACGTCGGCGACGGAAACAACGTCGCGCACTCGATTCTGCTTGGTGGCACGCTCGCCGGCATGCACGTACGGGTGGCATCGCCGTCCGGATATGAGCCCTTGCCTGCGATCGTCGACGCGTGCGCAGGCGATTGCGGAGCGTACAGGTGGCAGCGTGCTGGTGACGCCCGATGCTGCCGCGGCCGCAGGCTGGGGCCGACGTCCTGTACACCGATGTTTGGGCGTCGATGGGCCAGGAGAGCGAGTCCGCCGCACGCGGCCAGGTGTTCGCGCCGTACCAGATCGATGACCGTCTCGTCGCGCTAGCGGCCGACGACGTCATGGTCTTGCACTGCCTGCCGGCCCATCGCGGTGAGGAGATCGCCTCGTCCGTCATCGACGGACCGCACTCGTTCGTATTCGACCAGGCAGAGAACCGACTTCATGCCCAGAAGGCGCTGCTGGCTTTCCTGCTGGAGCAGGCGTGAGCGCCCGTCAGCGCGCGGCTGTCGCCGCGACGCAAGGACGCCGAAGCGACGCTCCGGCCACGAAGGCGGCGCGACATGCCCGGATCGTCGAACTACTGGCGTGGACGCCGGTTCATTCGCAGTCCGAGCTGGTCGACCTGCTCGGCTGACGAGGGATTGTCCGTCACTCAGGCGACCCTGTCGCGCGACCTCGACGAGATCGGGGCAGTGCGGTTGCGCAGCGCGGGCGGCGGCTTCGTCTATGTCGTACCTCGCGACGGCGACGATGCGGTGAGCCGGCCGACTTCCGATCGCGTGCAGACCGCGTCGGCTGCCCACGCCCGCCTGATCCGGATGGCGGGGGAGCTGCTGGTTTCGGTGCGCGCGTCCGGCAACATCGTGGTGGCTCGCACGCCACCGGGCGGCGCGCATCTGTTGGCAGGCGCGATCGACCACGCAGACCTGGCGACCGTCATCGGTACGGTGGCGGGTGACGACACGGTGTTGTGCGTATGCCGTGACCCCGACGGCGGCGACGACGTTGCCGAGCAGTTGCTGCACTTGTCGGACCGCAAGACCTAACCACGTATTCCCCGATCGCACCGACTACCACTGGAGAAGTTTCGTGACAGAGCGCGTCGTACTCGCCTATTCAGGAGGCCTCGACACCTCGGTGTGCATTGGCTGGATCGCGGCCGAGACCGGGGCGGAGGTCATCGCCGTCGCAGCCGATGTCGGCCAGGGCGGCGAAGACATGAACGTCGTGCGCGAGCGAGCCCTAGCCTGCGGCGCGGTTGAGGCGATCGTCATCGACGCGAAGGACGAGTTCGCCGACGACTACTGCCTCCCCGCATTGAAAGCCAATGCGCTGTACATGGAGCGCTACCCGCTGGTCTCCGCGCTGTCGCGGCCCGTCATCAACAAGCACCTCGTCGCGGCGGCGCACCAGTTCGGCGCGACCAGGGTTGCGCACGGCAGCACCGGCAAGGGCAACGACCAGGTCAGGTTCGAGGTCGGGATCGGCGCGCTCGACCCGAACCTCACGGTGCTCGCGCCCGTGCGTGACTCGGGCATGACCCGCGACAAGGCGATCGCGTTCGCCGAGGAGAAGGGTCTGCCGATCGACGTCAACAAGAAGTCGCCTTACTCGATCGACGCCAACGTCTGGGGTCGGGCGATCGAGACTGGCTTCCTTGAAGACATCTGGAACGCGCCGATCGAAGACGTCTACGCCTACACCGCGAACCCGGCAACCCCGCGCGAGCCCGACGAAGTCATCATCAGTTTCGAGCAAGGTAAGCCGATCGCGATCGACGGGCGTCCCGTCACGGTGCTGCAGGCGATTTCCGAGCTGAACACTCGAGCCGGCGCGCAGGGTGTTGGCCGACTCGACATGGTCGAGGATCGCCTGGTCGGCATCAAGAGCCGTGAGGTCTACGAAGCGCCTGGCGCAATCGCCCTCATCACCGCGCACCAGGAGCTCGAGAACGTCACCACCGAACGCGACCTCGCCAGGTTCAAGAAGCAGGTCGAGCAGCGGTGGGGCGAACTGGTGTACGACGGTCTGTGGTTCTCTCCGCTGAAGTACGCGCTCGACGAGTTCATCGCGTTCTCCCAGCTTCATGTGACGGGCGATATCCGGCTGACGTTGCACGGAGGTCGCGCGGTCGTGACCGGACGCCGCAGCCCCGAGTCCCTCTACGACTACAAGCTCGCGACCTACGACACCGGCGACGTGTTCGACCAATCGCTGGCGAAGGGCTTCGTGGAACTGTGGGGACTCCCCAGCAAGACCGCTGCTCGTCGCGATCTCGCGGCAAAGACCGGCGCCGCTGTTGCAGGAGCCTGATCGGATGACGGACTCCGGCTCGGTCGGCGACCCACCCGCAGCTGCCCCCCTGCGATTGTGGGGCGGACGGTTCGACGGTGGTCCTGCGGCCGCGCTCGCCGCATTGTCGGCGTCCGTGCATTTCGACTGGCGTCTCGCACCGTACGACCTGATGAGCTCGCGGGCGCATGCTCGCGTGCTGCACCGAGCAGGCTTGCTGGACGACGATGAGCTGCGGCGGATGGTCGCAGCTCTCGACGACCTCGACGTCGCTTGCCAGTCGGGAGCGTTCGTCCCGACCGTCGCCGACGAGGACGTGCACACCGCCCTGGAGCGCGGCTTGATCGAACGACTCGGGCCGCTCGGCGGCAAGCTGCGCGCTGGTCGAAGTCGCAACGATCAGATCGCGACCGACCTGCGGCTCTATCTGCGCGCGCACGTCCGGCTCCTCGTGCAGCGGTTGGTGGATCTCGAAACCGCTCTGGTCGACGTCGCCGAGCGGCATCAGGGACGCGCCGGCGCCCGGCATGACGCACCTGCAACACGCGCAGCCGGTCCTGTTTGCACACCACCTGCTCGCGCATGTGCAGGCGTTCGCGCGCGACGTCGACCGGTTGCGCGACTGGGACGTGCGGGCCGCCATCTCCCCATTGGGTGCCGGCGCACTCGCCGGATCTTCGTTGCCACTCGATCCGGTCGCGACCGCCCACGAGCTCGGCTTCACGTCGTCCGCCGCAAATTCGATCGACGCGGTGAGCGATCGTGACTTCGCCGCCGAGTTCGCGTTCTGCGCGGCGATGGTCGGTATTCACCTGTCGCGGATCGGCGAAGAGATCGTGCTGTGGACCAGCCGGGAATTCCGCTGGGTAGAGCTCGACGACAGCTTCGCTACCGGGTCATCGATCATGCCGCAGAAGAAGAACCCGGACGTCGCCGAGCTGGCGCGCGGGAAGACCGGTCGCCTTGTCGGCAATCTGACGGCGATTCTCACCATGCTGAAGGGACTTCCGCTGGCTTACGACCGGGATCTGCAAGAGGACAAGGAACCGGTGTTCGACTCGCTCGACACGTTGCTCGTGTTGCTGCCAGCGGTGACCGGGATGATCTCGACGATGCGCATCGACACCGATCGACTGGCGGCCGCTGCACCCGAAGGGTTCGCGCTGGCGACCGACGTCGCCGAGGACCTGGTACGCCGAGGCGTTCCGTTCCGCGAGGCCCACGAGGCTGTCGGGCGGTTGGTCGCGTGGTGCGCTCAACACGACTGCGACCTGCCCGACGTCGACGACGCGCAGCTCGCCGATCTCTCGCCGCATCTCACGCCGGACATCCGGTCGGTGCTCTCCGTCCGCGGCGCGCTCGACGCGCGCTCAGCGCGTGGCGGTACCGCACCCGTGCGGGTCGCCGAGCAGCTGGCAGACCTGCGCTCGCGGATCGCACGTCAGCTGGCGTGGGCGACGGCATCCTCCGGCACGTCGCAGCCCTGAGTGTCGTGCTGAGGCGGTCGGGAGCAGCCCTGCGGGCTGCGAAGGCGTCGTGGTGACGGGTCGTCTGGTCGAGCGCTCGTTCTTCGACCGCCCCGCGGCGGTGGTCGCGCCCGACCTCCTTGGCTGCGTCGTCGAGCACGAGACCGCGCAAGGTCTTGTCGCGGTGCGCCTGACCGAGGTTGAGGCCTATCAGGGCGCGCTCGATCCCGGGATCGCATGCGTACCGGGGCCTGACTCCGCGCAACTCGATCATGTTCGGTGCGCCCGGCTTCGTGTACGTGTACTTCACCTACGGCATGCACTTCTGCATGAACCTCGTCTGCGAGGGCGTCGGCACGGCGGCCGCCGTACTGCTGCGCGCAGGCGAGGTCATCGAAGGCGTCGAGTTGGCGAGCCGCCGCCGTGGCTCGCCGCCGCGCGATCTCGCCCGCGGCCCGGCTCGCCTCACTGTCGCGCTCGGGGTCGGGCGGGCCGAATACGGGCTCGACGCGTGCGACCCGGCCAGCGCCGCTGCGGGTGCGGCACGCAGACAAGCGCGGTCGCGGTCACGTGCTCAGCGGTCCGCGGGTCGGCCTGTCCGCGGGTGCGCAGACGCCGTGGCGCTTTTGGTTGGACGGCGAGCCGACCGTGTCGCCCTATCGCGCGCACGTCGAGAAACGCCGTCCAGCCAAGCCGTCCGAGCGCTGACACCGCCGATGCGCAAGGATTCGGGCGTGACCCAGACCCCCCATTTCCTCGACGACCTCACGTGGCGCGGCCTGATCGCCGTGAGCACGGACCTCGGCGCGCTTCGTGCTGCGCTCGACGACGGGCCGATCACGCTCTACTGCGGCTTCGATCCGACGGCCGCCGAGCTTGCACCTCGGAAACCTCGTCCAGATCCTCATGCTGCGGCGATTTCAGGACGCCGGGCACCGTCCGCTTGCGCTCGTCGGCGGGGCCACCGGGCTGATCGGGGATCCGAAGGAGAACTCCGAGCGCCAGCTCAACGACCCGCAGACCGTTGCGGATTGGGTCGAGAAGATCAAGACGCCAGGTCGCGCCATTCCTCGATTTCGGCGGGGGACCTGCCGCCCAGCCAGCGGTGATGGTGAATAACCTCGATTGGACGGCGAACCTGTCCGCCATCGAATTGCTGCGCGATATCGGCAGGCATTTCCGGGTGAACAAGATGCTGGCGAAAGATGCCGTCAGCGCCCGGCTGAACTCCGACGTCGGGATCAGCTACACCGAGTTCAGCTACCAGATCCTGCAGGGGCTCGACTTCCTCGAGCTCTACCGCCGGTACGGCTGCACGTTGCAAACGGGCGGGAGTGACCAGTGGGGCAACCTGACCGCGGGTCTCGATCTCATTCACCGCGTCGAAGGCGCGTCCGCGCATGCGCTCGCGACCCCGCTGATCACCAAGGCGGACGGGACGAAGTTCGGCAAGACGGAATCGGGAACGGTATGGCTCGAAGCGGCGATGACCTCGCCGTACGCGTTCTACCAATTCTGGATCAACAGCGACGACCGGGACGTGGCCGGCTACCTGAAGATCTTCAGCCTTCGCTCCCGCGAGGAGATCGAGGAGCTCGAGGCTGCGGTCGAGCAGCGACCGGCTGGTCGGGAGGCTCAACGGGCACTCGCCGAGGAGCTGACGACGCTGGTGCACGGCGCCCAGGAGTGTGCCCGGGCCATTGCCGCCAGCGCGGCGCTCTTCGGTCGAGGGGAGCTGGCCGACCTCGACGAAACCACACTTGCGGCTGCACTGTCGGAGACCGGAGTCGTCGCCATTGCGGCCGATCCGCTGCCGGCGGTGCTCGACGTTCTGATCGCCACCGAACTCGTCGACTCGAGGTCGGCAGCTCGTCGGGCGATCGTCGAAGGCGGCGTCTACATCAACAACAACAAGGTCACCGATCCGGACGCCGCGCTGGGCACCGCCGACCTGCTGCACGGGCGATGGGTCGTGGTGCGTCGCGGGAAACGGTCGGTGATGGGAGCGCGTGCGGATCGCTGAACCGTGCTGGTCCGGGCCCGTTCGGACGCGATTTGACCGGCCCGCTCGGGCCCTCGTAAGCTGCGCCTTGTCCCTGGGAGGAACGGACGCCGATGGCGGCCGGTCCCGGGCTTCTCCCGACAAAAATCGACGGTCATCGGCGCGATGCTGAAGGCCGTTCCGGTCGTGTGGAGGAGAGCGTTGCGTGGTTTGACACCACCAGTGCCCTCGGCTAAGTTAGAGAGGTTGCCCCCAGAACGGCCGAAAGGCCTTACTAGGTGCGCGTCCGTTCCTTGAGAACTCAACAGCGTGCAAAAGTCAGTGCCAAAACATAACCCCGTCTACGGGCATTCTTGCCTGTAGCGGAATTCCTTTGGTAAAGACAGACAGCTAGTTTACGTCTGTTCGATCCAAGATCACTCCAATATGTCGGTCATCCGCTTTTCGAAGCGGTGGTCATAGAGACATCAACGGAGAGTTTGATCCTGGCTCAGGACGAACGCTGGCGGCGTGCTTAACACATGCAAGTCGAGCGGTGACCCTCCTTCGGGAGGTGATCAGCGGCGAACGGGTGAGTAACACGTGGGCAACCTGCCCCTAGCACTGGGATAACCTCGGGAAACCGGGGCTAATACCGGATATGACCTCGAGCGGCATCTCTTGAGGTGGAAAGCTTCGACGGCTGAGGGATGGGCCCGCGGCCTATCAGCTTGTTGGTGGGGTAATGGCCTACCAAGGCGACGACGGGTAGCCGGCCTGAGAGGGCGACCGGCCACACTGGGACTGAGACACGGCCCAGACTCCTACGGGAGGCAGCAGTGGGGAATATTGCGCAATGGGCGAAAGCCTGACGCAGCGACGCCGCGTGAGGGATGAAGGCCTTCGGGTTGTAAACCTCTTTCAGCAGGGACGAAGCGAAAGTGACGGTACCTGCAGAAGAAGCACCGGCCAACTACGTGCCAGCAGCCGCGGTAATACGTAGGGTGCAAGCGTTGTCCGGAATTATTGGGCGTAAAGAGCTCGTAGGCGGTTTGTCGCGTCGGCTGTGAAAACCCGGGGCTCAACCCTGGGCCTGCAGTCGATACGGGCAGACTAGAGTATGGTAGGGGAGACTGGAATTCCTGGTGTAGCGGTGAAATGCGCAGATATCAGGAGGAACACCGGTGGCGAAGGCGGGTCTCTGGGCCGATACTGACGCTGAGGAGCGAAAGCGTGGGGAGCGAACAGGATTAGATACCCTGGTAGTCCACGCCGTAAACGTTGGGCGCTAGGTGTGGGGGACCTTCCACGTCCTCTGTGCCGCAGCTAACGCATTAAGCGCCCCGCCTGGGGAGTACGGCCGCAAGGCTAAAACTCAAAGGAATTGACGGGGGCCCGCACAAGCGGCGGAGCATGTGGCTTAATTCGATGCAACGCGAAGAACCTTACCTGGGTTTGACATGCACGGAAATCTGGCAGAGATGTGAGGTCCGCAAGGGTCGTGCACAGGTGGTGCATGGTTGTCGTCAGCTCGTGTCGTGAGATGTTGGGTTAAGTCCCGCAACGAGCGCAACCCTCGTCCTATGTTGCCAGCGCGTAATGGCGGGGACTCATAGGAGACTGCCGGGGTCAACTCGGAGGAAGGTGGGGATGACGTCAAATCATCATGCCCCTTATGTCCTGGGCTGCACACATGCTACAATGGCCGGTACAAAGGGCTGCGATACCGCAAGGTGGAGCGAATCCCAAAAAGCCGGTCTCAGTTCGGATTGGGGTCTGCAACTCGACCCCATGAAGTCGGAGTCGCTAGTAATCGCAGATCAGCAACGCTGCGGTGAATACGTTCCCGGGCCTTGTACACACCGCCCGTCACGTCACGAAAGTCGGTAACACCCGAAGCCGGTGGCCCAACCCGTAAGGGAGGGAGCCGTCGAAGGTGGGATCGGCGATTGGGACGAAGTCGTAACAAGGTAGCCGTACCGGAAGGTGCGGCTGGATCACCTCCTTTCTAAGGAGCAGCTGGCGACAATCTTTCGGATCGTTCGTCCAGACCCCAATCGACGGATGTTCATGCCGTCGTGGGTGCTCAGGGTGGAACACTGACTATTCGATCGATTGCCTGTGCAGGCACAGTCAAGTACTGCCGCTTTGCGGCGTGGAAACCCTGTGTCGAGCGAGAGTCTTGGATTGCGCACGCTGTTGGGTCCTGAGGGAGCGAGCCGCCTTCAGCGCGTCGACTCTCTGCGGGACGACTCCTCGCCGAACGGCATCCTCGCTGACGACGTGCGTGTACGCGGCGAAGTTGAGTCGGATCCCCGCCCGTATCTTGAGAACTGCACAGTGGACGCGAGCATCTTTGTGGTCAAGTTATTAAGGGCGCACGGTGGATGCCTTGGCACCAGGAGCCGATGAAGGACGTAGGAG
This sequence comes from uncultured Actinomycetes bacterium, assembly GCA_963825425.1. Taxonomy (GTDB): domain Bacteria; phylum Actinomycetota; class Actinomycetes; order Acidothermales; family Acidothermaceae; genus PALSA-607. The sequence continues at coordinate 469,386 of CAWGTF010000010.1, read as the reverse complement.
GCTGCGATAAGCCTCGGGGAGCTGTCAACCGAGCTTTGATCCGAGGATTTCCGAATGGGGAAACCCGGCAGGAGTCATGTCCTGTCACCCATGCCTGAACACATAGGGCATGTGGAGGGAACGTGGGGAAGTGAAACATCTCAGTACCCACAGGAAGAGAAAGCAACCGCGATTCCGTGAGTAGTGGCGAGCGAAAGCGGAACAGGCCAAACCGATCACGTGTGATAGCCGGCAGGCGTTGCGTGGTCGGGGTTGTGGGACCGTTTAGTTGGGTCTGCCGATCTGACAGGGAGTAAGAAATCGTCGATGTTAGTCGAAGGCCATGCGAAAGGGCCGGCATAGAGGGTAATACCCCCGTAGACGAAAACATTGACGACCTCCTGAGCGTCATCCCAAGTAGCAGCGGAGCCCGTGAAATTCCGTGTGAATCTGGCGGGACCACCCGCTAAGCCTAAATACTCCCTGGTGACCGATAGCGGACAAGTACCGTGAGGGAAAGGTGAAAAGTACCCCGGGAGGGGAGTGAAATAGTACCTGAAACCGTGTGCCTACAAGCCGTGGGAGCGTCGTCGTCGAGCTTGCTCGGCGGCCGTGACCGCGTGCCTTTTGAAGAATGAGCCTGCGAGTTAGTGGTATGTGGCGAGGTTAACCCGTGTGGGGTAGCCGTAGCGAAAGCGAGTCCGAATAGGGCGTCTCAGTCGCATGCTCTAGACCCGAAGCGGAGTGATCTACCCATGGCCAGGTTGAAGCGCGGGTAAGACCGCGTGGAGGACCGAACCCACCAGGGTTGAAAACCTGGGGGATGAGCTGTGGGTAGGGGTGAAAGGCCAATCAAACTCCGTGATAGCTGGTTCTCCCCGAAATGCATTTAGGTGCAGCGTCGCGTGTTTCTTGCCGGAGGTAGAGCACTGGATGGTCTAGGGGGCCTACAAGCTTACCGAAATCAGCCAAACTCCGAATGCCGGTAAGTGAGAGCGCGGCAGTGAGACTGCGGGGGATAAGCTTCGTAGTCGAGAGGGAAACAGCCCAGATCACCGGCTAAGGCCCCTAAGCGTGTGCTAAGTGGGAAAGGATGTGGAGTCGCACAGACAACCAGGAGGTTGGCTTAGAAGCAGCCACCCTTGAAAGAGTGCGTAATAGCTCACTGGTCAAGTGATTCCGCGCCGACAATGTAGCGGGGCTCAAGCACACCGCCGAAGCTGTGGCATTCACGCAATAGCTCGACCCCTTGTGGGTCCAGGTGTGTGGATGGGTAGGGGAGCGTCGTGTGGCGAGTGAAGCGGCGGGGTGACCCAGTCGTGGACGCCACACGAGTGAGAATGCAGGCATGAGTAGCGAAAGACGGGTGAGAAACTCGTCCGCCGAATGACCAAGGGTTCCTGGGCCAGGCTAATCCGCCCAGGGTAAGTCGGGACCTAAGGCGAGGCCGACAGGCGTAGTCGATGGACAACGGGTTGATATTCCCGTACCCGCTTTAAGACGCCCATGTCGAACCCAGCAATGCTAAGCGCCCGAAGCCTGCGGTCCTTCGGGGCTGCGGGTGGAGCGCGCGACCCGAGCTGGTAGTAGGCAAGCGATGGGGTGACGCAGGAAGGTAGTCCAACCCGGGCGATGGTAGTCCTGGGGTAAGGGTGTAGGGCGAGGCGTAGGCAAATCCGCGCTTCATGTGCCTGAGACCTGATGCAGAGCCGATTGAGGCGAAGTGGATGATCCTATGCTGCCGAGAAAAGCCTCTAGCGAGTGTTATGGCGGCCCGTACCCCAAACCGACACAGGTGGTCAGGTAGAGAATACCAAGGCGATCGAGCGAACTATGGTTAAGGAACTCGGCAAAATACCCCCGTAACTTCGGGAGAAGGGGGGCCGCGTCGCGTGAAGGAGCTTGCCTCCGAAGCGTGGTTCGGCCGCAGAGACCAGCGAGAAGCGACTGTTTACTAAAAACACAGGTCCGTGCGAAGTCGCAAGACGATGTATACGGACTGACGCCTGCCCGGTGCTGGAACGTTAAGGGGACCGGTTAGTGCCTTCGGGTGCGAAGCTCAGAACTTAAGCGCCAGTAAACGGCGGTGGTAACTATAACCATCCTAAGGTAGCGAAATTCCTTGTCGGGTAAGTTCCGACCTGCACGAATGGCGTAACGACTTCTCGACTGTCTCAACCATAGGCTCGGCGAAATTGCACTACGAGTAAAGATGCTCGTTACGCGCGGCAGGACGGAAAGACCCCGGGACCTTTACTATAGCTTGATATTGGTGTTCGGTTCGACTTGTGTAGGATAGGTGGGAGACTGTGAAGCTTGGACGCCAGTTCTGGTGGAGTCAACGTTGAAATACCACTCTGGTCGTACTGGATGTCTAACCTCGGTCCGTGATCCGGATCAGGGACAGTGTCTGGTGGGTAGTTTAACTGGGGCGGTTGCCTCCCAAAATGTAACGGAGGCGCCCAAAGGTTCCCTCAGCCTGGTTGGCAATCAGGTGTCGAGTGCAAGTGCACAAGGGAGCTTGACTGTGAGACAGACATGTCGAGCAGGGGCGAAAGTCGGGACTAGTGATCCGGCACTGGCTTGTGGAAGCGGTGTCGCTCAACGGATAAAAGGTACCCCGGGGATAACAGGCTGATCTTGCCCAAGAGTCCATATCGACGGCATGGTTTGGCACCTCGATGTCGGCTCGTCGCATCCTGGGGCTGGAGTAGGTCCCAAGGGTTGGGCTGTTCGCCCATTAAAGCGGTACGCGAGCTGGGTTTAGAACGTCGTGAGACAGTTCGGTCCCTATCCGCCGCGCGCGCAGGAGACTTGAGAAGAGCTGTCCCTAGTACGAGAGGACCGGGACGGACGAACCTCTGGTGTGCCAGTTGTTCTGCCAAGAGCACGGCTGGTTAGCTACGTTCGGAAGGGATAACCGCTGAAAGCATCTAAGCGGGAAGCTCGCTTCAAGATGAGGTCTCCCACAGGGTTAACCTGGTAAGGCCCCCGGCTAGACCACCGGGTTGATAGGCCGGAAGTGGAAGTGCGGTAACGCGTGCAGCTGACCGGTACTAATAGGCCGAGGACTTGACCACACACAAATCTTTGCCGGCAATGCCGGCAATAGCTACGCGTCCACTGTGCAGTTCCCGGGATACGGTCGGTAATTCGACTGACATCTCAATAGAGTTACGGCGGTCATAGCGAGAGGGAAACGCCCGGTCCCATTCCGAACCCGGAAGCTAAGCCTTTCAGCGCCGATGGTACTGCACGGGCCACCGTGTGGGAGAGTAGGACGCCGCCGGACATCTTTCCATTGAGGGTCACCCGTTCGCGGGTGGCCCTCAATGCATTTCCGGAAAGGTGTAGACCCAATGCCAGAGTCGCCTGATCGGCGTCCAGCCAGGGCCGCGAGCGGCAAACCGGCGAGAGCCGCCAGCGGCAAACCGGCCAGGGCCGGCAAGCCCGCGGCCGGAAAGACCTGGCCGGGCAAGCCGAAAGCCACCATCTTGCGATCGGGCCAGGCGGCCGACGCCTCCCGCGCGGGTAAGCCAGTTGGTGGTTCGTCCCGGTCGGCTCGGCCCGCAGCCGGTAGGCCTTCCGCTGCCGGTAAGAGTCCCGCCGGAAAGACCTGGTCAGCGACGCCGGCCACGGGTAAAGCTTTCGAGCGCACTCCGGCCGATCGGGTGAGGTCGGCCGGTTCGCCGACCGCGAGTTCTCGTACGGGTGGCCCTCGGCCACCGCAATCACCCGCCGCCGGACCCCGACGGGACAGCGCGGACCCGGCACCCAGAAGCCCCGGTGGGCGGCAGAGTTCGCCGCGTACGACAGCTGCCCGCCCCGGCGCCGGCGGGCCTGTGCCGTCGCGTGGTGCCAAGCCAGCGGCGCGCGGCACTGGTTATGGCCGTACGCCCGCGGACCGCGACACGTCGTATCGCGGGGCGAGGTCGTCGGCAGCCTCTACGGTCGCAGGCCCGGACGCGCGAGCTTCGGCACCGGCACGTCCGTCGGCAGACCGTGGCCGGCCGGCTGGCCCACCGGCCCGCACCGCCCCTCGCGGTCTCGAGCGCACCGCCTACCAGGAACGCTCGTCGGCACGGAGTAAGGCCGGTACGGATTCGCGAGCAGGGTCGGCGCGACCGTCGGCGGCCCGCGAGCGTCAGGTGCCGGGTTATCGAGGCGGCCGACCAGATCAAAAAGGTGCGCCGTACCGAGATCGATCGCCGGCGCAGTCCGGCCCCGCGGGCCGGGTCGAACGGGGCGTGCGCCGTCCGGCCACTATCGACCCAGCCATCCCCGACGATGTCTTGCCCGCCGAACTACCCAGAGAGGCGCGCGCGGAGCTGCGGACCGTCTCCAAGGAGACCGCCGATCTGGTCGCGCGTCACCTGGTGATGGCCGGCCGGTTGATCGAGGATGACCCGAAGGCAGCGTACGCGCACGCCGAGGCTGCGCGGCGACGGTTGCCGCGAATTGCCGTCGTGCGTGAGGCAGTCGGGCTGTGCGCCTACGCCAACGGAGACTGGGCGCAGGCGCTTGCCGAGCTGCGGGCCAGTCGGCGGATCAACGGCTCGGTCGACCACCTGCCTGTCATGGCTGATTGCGAACGAGGGCTCGGCCGGCCCGAGCGGGCGCTGGCCCTTGCCGCGAGTCCCGAAGCGCGCGGGCTTGACCGCGCTGGCGCCGTCGAGATGCGGATCGTCGCGTCCGGCGCTCGCCGCGACCTTGGCCAGCCAGAGGCTGCGGTGGTCAGCCTGCAGGGCGCCGACCTTGATCCGCAGCGTCGTGATCCCTGGTCCGCCCGCCTGTTCTACGCATACGCCGATGCGCTACTTGCTGCCCGTCGCCGGGTCGATGCACGGCAGTGGTTCGTCGCGGCGGCACTGGCCGACGCCGAAGGTGACACCGACGCGCAAGAGCGCATCGACGAGCTGGACGCCGAGTAGCCGGTCACGACGGGGTCTGCGCGGTCGCCTGCGGCGGCCCTATTTGCACAGGGTCGCCCCAGAGTCGACGTCCTCCACAGCTTGGCGCGCGGACGGGCGAGTGACGTCTTGCGGTCGGAGACTGCTACCAGCTGGATCGATGGCGGCTGCCAGCCGCGCCGGCTGTGCTCGCGGGAGGAACACCATGGCGGCGACGAAATCAGCGACGTCTGTATCGACGAAAGCCACACCGACCACCGCCACGCGAACCACAGCCACACGAACCACCGCCACACGAACCACCGCCACACGAACCACCGAGAGCCCCGGTCCGGGCGGGGCGTGCGTTGTCGACGGTCATAACGAAGTCGTTCTGGGCGGTCGGGTGTCGGGTCAGCCGACCGTCCGGGTGCTGCCCAGCGGCGATGAGCTGGTCAGCTGGCGCCTCGTTGTCGGCCGCGACAACCGCGGTCTCTCGCCGAGCGGTCGGCAACTGCCGACGGTCGACACCATCGATTGCGTCGCCTTCAAGGCAGGGGTACGGCGGGTTTCGAGTCGATGGGTCGGTGGTGAGGTGATCGAGGTCCGCGGTGAGCTGCGCCGACGGTTCTGGCGCGGTGCGGCGGGCGCTGCGAGCCGCTGCGAGGTCGAGGTTCTCCAGGTCAAGAGGATCGGCGCAGCGCGATGATTGCAGGCTGCGCGATTGACCACGGCTGGAGGTGATTGCTGCTCGAGGTGATTACTGCTCGAAGCGGAACGCGCGCATCGCCATGCCAGATCGAGGCTTCGGCAGGAACAAGGTCGACTTGCGCGGCATCGCATCGCCGGCCTCGGCGACTGCGACGATCCCGCCGAGTGGAGCGGGCTTGAGGAACAACGCGATTCCGCCGTCCCGTTCCGCCAGCCGCAGCGCCGACGCGGGATCGTGCTCGGCCTCGACTTGTCCGGCGGCGTCTGACACACCCAACAGCTCCTCCATGACGAAGACACTCGCGACGCTCGCGTCCAAGGCCCACCATGCTGGCGTCCGGTCGGCAGGTCGTGCTGCCGCTAAGCGATCCGGGTCGGGATCAAGGAGAAACGCAAACGAGTGGCCGTCACCGAGCAGAAACGCCGGACTCTGCTGCTCACCCAGCAATGCCAGGGCACGGTCCACGTTGTCGACACCCGCGTCGAGACGAACCACCCGAAAGGCGTCTGATGCCGCGGCGAGCGCGTGGTCGAGGGACAGGTTCGGCACCACCCGGTGAATCGCGCGGATGTCGGGAGTCGCCACGCTGGCGTCGACAAGCAAAGTGAGTCCGGCGTCCCAAGGACCGGCGCCTTCGCCGGCCGCGTGCAGTTCGTCGCGCAGGTACCCGTACGTCGTGTACCGATGGTGCCCGTCCGCGATCATCGCCTTGCGAGGCGCGAGGTCAGCCGCGATCGCCGCCAACTCGGCCGGGTCCCTGATCGACCAGAGCTGGTGGGTGATCCCGTCCGACGTGACGGCCGTGGCAATCGGGGTTTGGGTTACGGCTGCCGCGCTACTCGCCGTCGCCACCCCGCCGCCGTCGTAGAGCAAGAAGATCGGCTCGGGATTTGCGCGCATGGCCCTCATCAGCGCGAGGCGGTCCTCGACTGGCCCAGTACGGACGTTCTCATGCGGCAAGATGACGCCACCGTCGAGGGGCTGCATGACGACCGCGCCCAGCAGCCCGCGCTGCAACACGACGCCTGCCCGGGTTTGCTGGTAGACGTACAGGGCTGGAGCGTCATCGACGAGGAGGATTTCGTCGTCCAACCAGCGTTTGAAGGTCTGCGCCGCCGCTGTGTAGCGATCGGTACCCGCGACGTCTGGATCGCGCGGCAGTATGAGCCGCACCACGTTGTGCGGATCCGCCGCTTCCAGGGCCGCCCGCTCGGCGTCGTCGATGACGTCGTAGGGCGGTGCAACTACCGCCGAGAGATCTGAGACGCTCGGGTTATAGCGGACAGCGCGAAAAGGGAGCAGTTGTAATGTCCCGGTCGGCGACGCGTTCACGGTGCTCCCAGTTGAATGCGGCAATCTGTTTCGTGCGGCAATCTGTGTCGTGCAGCTGGCTGTTCAGTGCGGGCAGCGCCCGTCGGACGCGGCACGGGTACGGCGTGGCCTGCCCGGCCGGCTCATGTTAGTGGTCGTGAAGTGAGGAGGCCGCATGGACGAACCAGGCCTGTCGGCTGGCACGGAGGGGCCCTACGACTGGTACACGCGCGGGCTTGCGCTGCTTGAGGCGGGAAGTGCGGCGGCTGCCGAGCAACTTCTGGCCCGAGCCGCGGCCGCGGAGCCGAGGTCGCGAAGCGTGCTCGAAGCACTGGGCCGGGCGCAGTTCGAAGCGCGCGACTATGCCAAGGCGAAGGCGACGTTCAGCCGCATCATCGAGGCCGATCCCACCGACGACTACGGCCAGTTCGCACTCGGCCTTAGCGCCGCGCGGATCGGTGAGTTGCGAACAGCCGTCGAGCATCTCGCGCTGGCCGCAGCGATGCGACCTGAGCTGGCCCACTACGGTCGGGAGCTGCGGATGGCCCGCGCCCGACTCGAAGGAGCCACGTGACGCGTGCCGCGGGTCGCAGCCTGTTGGGCGTCGACACCCCCCTCGCGACCACTTACGACGTGGCCCTGCTCGACCTCGACGGCGTCGTCTACGTCGGCGCCGACCCAATCCCGACTGCTGCACCAGCACTCGCAAAGGCGCGCGCAGCCGGTATGCGGCTGGCCTTCGTGACCAACAATGCGTCGCGCGACCCGGGCGCGGTAGCTGCGCATCTGGTCTCACTGGGAGTGCCCGCTGAAGCGGTCGAGGTCGTCACGTCGTCGCAGGCCGCAGCAACGGTATTGGTCGAACGCCTCGGCGTGGGTGCTTCGGTGCTCGTGACGGGGAGTGCGGCCTTGCGGTCGGCGGTCGAGGCGGTGGGTCTGCGGGTTGTCACGTCGTCCGATGATCGACCGGACGCCGTTGTGCAGGGGTATTCGCCAGACCTGCGCTACGCCGACCTCGCCGAAACAGCCCTTGCGGTACGCGCCGGCGCGCTGTGGGTGGCTACGAACACCGACACCACTTTGCCGAGTGCACGTGGCTTGCTCCCCGGTAACGGGTCGCTGGTTGCTCTGGTCGCAGTGGCAACCGGTCGGCGTCCCCTCGTGGCAGGCAAGCCGCAGCTCCCGATGCACGCCGAGGGGGTCCGCCGTACCAGCGCGAACAATCCGCTGGTGGTAGGTGACCGACTCGACACCGACGTCGAGGGTGCGAATGTGGCGGACACCGACAGCCTGCTGGTGTTGACCGGTGTGACCGCGGCGACCGACCTCGTCGAAGCACCGATCGAGCACCGCCCGACGTACCTGTCCGACGACTTGATGGGGCTGGTCGACACGCAGCCGGACGTCGAGCAGGACGACTCCGCGGCGCGATGTGGTGGCTGGACGGCGTCGGCCGACGACGTTGACGGCCGTGTCGTCATCAACATCGACGGTGACGGTCGCCCGATTGACGGTTTGCGCGCGGTACTGACGGCGGCGTGGGGCCAACGCGACGCGGGAGCTATCGCGGTGGACGCGGCCGAGTCGCTTCGGCGGCTGAACTATTCGTGACCGACGGTTCCCCGAAGCCGTTCAGATCATGGCTCGCAGTCGCAGCATGTCGGTCAGTGAGGCTTGCAGCTTCACCCGGCCCGACAGCCAGGCCGACCCCAGCGACAACTCGCCCACGGCGAGCAGCACCAGATCATCGCTGCTGAGGACTAGCCGGATCTGCGCGGGCGGTCCGTCATCTGTCGTAATGTCGTCGAGAACGCCATCGTGCAGATGACCGCGAAAGATCACGCCGAGGTCGGTGACCTCGGCACTCACTAAGCGATCAAGACCGTCGGCACGGCGGTCGCCGGGGCCAGCCAGCCGCGAGGCCAACTGGGCGATCGCTGCCTTGCACTCGTCGGGGCTGGCCACGCGCGTCCTCTCCGGCGGGGGTTGGCTGATGGAGCCGCGCCGAGGCTACCTCAGCGGCCACGCGTCGACCGGTACCGTGGTCGCGTGGATGACAACGTGGATGACAACTTCGACGACTCCAGCAGCGTCGACGACAACTTCGACGACGACTTCCGAGACGACGCCGATGGCAAGGACGGAATGATCGTCATCGGGGTCGACGCGCCCGAGGCTGCGGCGTGGATGCGTCCAGAGTCGACGGGCGTGTCGAGCGTGGACGCAGCGATCGAGGAACTCGCCCGGCTCGATGAGCTCCCGACTGGCGAGCACGTCGCGGTCTACGAGGGCCTGCATCGTCAACTCCAGGACGCGCTCGCCGATCTCGACGGCTCCTAAGCCGCGGCAGGATTCGACTCAGTGGTCAGACGGGCGCGGTTGGACGCCGAGTTGGTGCGGCGTGGCCTGGCGCGCTCGCGCGGTCAGGCGGCTGAGCTCGTCGTCGCCGGCCGCGTGACGATTGGGGGGCAGGTGGCCACGAAGGTTGCGACTGCCATCGGGCCCGACGAGCCGCTGCGCGTCATATCGGACGACGCCCAGCCGGCGTACGTGTCGCGCGGCGGCGCGAAGTTGGCGGGTGCCTTGTCGGCATTCGAACCGCTCGGGCTACAAGTCTCCGGTCGGCGGTGCCTCGACGCAGGCGCATCCACCGGCGGATTCACCGACGTCCTGCTGCGGGCCGGCGCCCACACGGTGGTCGCGGTCGATGTCGGCTACGGGCAACTGGCGTGGTCTTTGCGGACCGACGAGCGGATCGAAGTCGTCGATCGCACGAACGTGCGTGACCTCACGGCGGCCTCTATCGGCGCGCCCGTTGACCTAGTTGTTGCGGACCTGTCGTTCATCTCACTAACGGTGGTTTTGCCGGCCCTGGTCCTGGTGGCCGCATCGGACGCTGATCTGGTCTTGATGGTGAAGCCCCAATTCGAGGCCGGCCGCGAGAAGGTCGGCTCTGGTGGGGTCGTGCGTGACCCGCAGGTGCGCGCAGCTGCGGTCGCCAGCGTTGCCCGCGCCGCCGCTGTGCTTGGTCTCGGCGTCCGCGGCGTTGTTGCGAGCCCGCTGCCAGGTCCGGCCGGGAACGTGGAGTACTTCTTGTGGCTGCGTGCCGGAGCGCCGCCGCTGGACGATAGTGATCTCGCCCGTGCCATCGCGGAAGGACCTTCGTGAGCAGAAGCGTGTTGCTCGTGTGCCACACCGGCCGCGCCGAGGCAGTAGCCGCTGCCCGCGAAGTCGCCCGCTTCCTGGGCGAGGCCGCGATCGACGTCCGCGTTCTTGAGAGCGAAGCCGGTGATCTCGCTATCGCCGGCGCTGCTGTGGTGCCAAGCGCACCGGACGGCGCGCGCGGCGCCGAAGCGGTAATCGTGCTCGGTGGCGACGGCACTCTCCTGCGCGCAGCGGAAGTGGCTCGCGAGGCTGAGGTTCCGCTGCTCGGCATCAACCTTGGCCACATCGGCTTTCTTGCTGAGGCCGAGCCCGCCGACCTGGCCAGGACCGTGCAGCAGATTGCCGACCGCGAGTACAAGGTTGAGGAGCGGCTCACGCTAGACGTCGAGGTCACCGTTGACGGCGCGGTGGTCTGGCAGAACTGGGCATTGAACGAGGCTTCCGTCGAGAAGTCGGATCAGGAACGCATGATGGACGTCGTCGTCGAGGTCGACGGGCGGCCGTTGTCGCAGTTCGGTTGTGATGGCGTTGTGATGGCGACGGCGACGGGCTCGACGGCGTACGCGTTCTCCGCCGGCGGCCCGATCCTGTGGCCAGAGGTGGAGGCGCTTCTCGTCGTCCCGCTCAATGCGCATGCGTTGTTCTCACGGCCCGTTGTCGTGACCCCGAAGTCGACCCTCGCGGTCGAGGTTCTCGGACTCGAGCACGTGGGGGTCGTCTGGTGTGACGGCCGGCGCGGGACCAAGCTTGCGCCGGGGGCCAGGGTGCAGACCCGTGGGAGCGAGCGTCGGCTCAAGCTGGCCAGGCTGCACGAACGCCCGTTCACCGACCGTTTGGTGGCCAAGTTCGGACTTCCTGTGCGTGGATGGCGCGGCGCCGTCCGCCCGCCCGACTAGCATCCGACCGTGCTCGAAGAGCTGCGGATCAGCGGACTCGGCGTCATCGACGACGCCGTGCTCGACCTGTCGCCCGGGCTGACCGTGGTCACCGGTGAGACCGGCGCCGGCAAGACGATGGTGGTCAGCGGTCTCGGCCTGCTATTCGGTGGCCGCGGTGACGCCGGCCTGGTGCGTGTCGGATCACCTCGGGCAGCCGTTGACGGGCGGTTGCGCGCGGTCCCTGGGCGTGTTGCGGAGATGGTCGACGAGCTGGGCGGCGACCTTGATGACGACGCGCTGCTGCTGAGCCGGGTCGTCGGTGCCGATGGTCGCTCGCGCGCGCAGGTCGGCGGGCGTTCGGTTCCGGTCGGCACGCTGGCCGAGCTGGCTGACGAGCTCATCGCCGTGCACGGTCAGACAGATCAACTGCGGCTCCGCGCGCCCGCCCGGCAGCGCGACGCGATCGACCGGTTCGGCGGGGATGACGTCGCGCATACCCTCGGCGCCTATCAGGACGTGTACCGCAGGTATCTCGATGTCGAGACAACTTTGACGGAACTCACCGCCCGTGCGCGTGATCGTGCACGCGAGGCGGACGTACTGCGCTTCGGTCTTGCCGAGATCGAAGCTGCTGCGCCGCAGTCGGCAGAGGATGTCGTGCTCGCATCGGAGGTCGCGCGACTCACGCATGCTGACCTGCTTCGCAGCGCTGCAGCGTCCGCCCACGGGGGGTTGCTCGGTGATCCGGCGGGCGACGACATCCCTGACGCGGTCGGACTCGTCGCGGGTGCCAGAGCCGGATTGGAGCGGGTTGCCGAACACGATCCGGCACTGAAGCTCATGGCTGACCGGCTCGCAGAGGCCGGCTATCTGCTGTCAGACGTTGCCACCGATCTTGCTGCGTACGCCGACGACATCGAGGCCGATCCGGGCCGGCTGGCCGCGGCCCAAGAACGGCAGTCCGTATTGGCCGGTCTGGTGCGCAAGTACGCAACAGCGGGAGGGGGCGTCGACGCAGTAATCGCGTGGGCTAGCGATGCGGGCATTCGGCTGGCCGAACTCGACAGCGACGACAGCCGACTCGCGGAACTCGCGATCGAATCGGGCCGCCTGCGCGAAGCGGTGGTGTCCCAGGCCGGCGAGCTCACTGCCGCGCGGACCAAGGCAGCTGAGCGCTTTGCTGAGTCGGTGACGGCGGAGCTACGCGATCTCGCCATGCCGCACGCCGTCGTGACCGTCGATGTTCGCACGGGCACCGACTACGGCGCGCAAGGTGCGGACGACGTCGAGGTGTTGTTAGCGCCGCATCCAGGTGCGCCGCCGCGGCCACTGGCGAAGGGAGCCAGCGGCGGTGAGCTGTCACGCGTCATGCTCGCCGTCGAGGTTGTCTTCGCGGGCGCGGATCCGGTCCCGACGTTCGTGTTCGACGAGGTTGATGCCGGTGTCGGCGGTAGGGCGGCAGTCGAGGTCGGACGCCGGTTGGCTCGCCTTGCTCGGGTCGCCCAGGTCATCGTCGTTACGCACCTGCCACAGGTCGCGGCGTTCGCGGATCGCCACCTCATGGTGGTGAAGTCGGACGACGGCGTGGTGACCCGTAGTGGCGTGGTGGCTCTCGACGAGACAGGCAGAGTCAACGAGCTGTCCCGGATGCTGGCCGGTCTCGAGGGATCGTCACTGGCGCAAGGCCACGCCGGTGAGCTGCTCGCGGCGGCGTCGGGGTTCAAGGAAGACCTCTAGGCGGTGGCATCGGCTCGGCGCGGTTAACCCGGCCACGCCGTCACGGCGTGCCACGATGGGCCGGGTGAGACTCGCGACTCCTTGGCGTACTCGGCGGCCCGTGCTGCCGGGCATTGTCGCCATGGCCAGGGTCGACCGGCGGACGCGTCAGCTCGTCAAGCGGCTGCGCCCTGGCGACATCGCCATCATCGACCATGTCGATATCGATCGCCTTGCGGCGGAGTCGCTCGTTGAGTGCGGAGTCGCCGCTGTCGTGAACGCCGCAACGAGTATTAGCGGCCGCTATCCCAACCTTGGGCCGGAAATCCTGGTAGCTAACGGCATTCCACTGCTCGACGGCGTAGGAACCGGCGTGCTTGCGGAGGTTCGCGACGGCGACATCGTGCGGCTCTGCGACGGCTCTTTGTATGCCGGTGACCGGGTGATTGCGACGGGGGAGCAGCAGACGGTCGAGACGGTGCAGCAGGCAATGGCCGACGCACGTGCTGGGCTGGCGGTGCAACTCGAGGCGTTCGCCGCCAACACGATGGAGTACCTGCGCCGAGATCGCGACCTCCTACTTGATGGCGTGGGCGTACCGGAGATCGCGACTGAGCTCGCCGGCAAGCACGTGCTCGTCGTCGTGCGCGGATACAACCATCGCGAGGACCTTGCCGTGCTGCGGCGATACATCCGCGCTTACCGCCCGGTGCTCATCGGCGTCGAGGCTGGCGCCGACGTGCTTCTTGAGGGTGGCTACCGGCCGGCGCTCGTTGTCGGCGACGTTTCGTCCCTCTCCGACAGCGCCCTGCGGTGCGGCGCCGAGATCGTCGTGCGCACGGACCCCGATGGCCGCGACGCCGGCCTCGAGCGGATCCAGGACCTCGGTCTGACCGCTGTCGAATTCGCAGCGAGCGGGACCTGCGAGGACGTCGCGCTGTTGCTGGCAGATGCCAAGGGCGCCACCCTGATCGCCACCGCCGGCACCCACGCCACCCTCGTGGAGTTCCTCGACAAGGGCCGCTCCGGAATGGCGAGCACCTTCCTGACGCGGCTGCGGGTGGGCGGCAAACTTGTTGACGCGAAGAGTGTGAACCGGCTCTATCGCAGCCGCCTTTCGACGTCCGCCGTGCTCTGGGTTGCGTTTGTGGTTTTGCTTGTCGTCGCCGTTGTGGCAGCGGCGGAGTTCACCCGAAGTCATGATCGGAAGAGCCAGCGAGCACAGGCCAGCCAGCTGCAACAGCAAGTCCAGGCACTGCAGACGCACGGTGCCGCGTTGCAGATCCAGGTCGATGCCGCCGGCGGATTCGCGCAGGCGGTCGAACCGCTCGCAGTCGCGGGTCGGCTCAGTGGCGAGCCGGTTGTCGTGGTCGTCGCGCCCAACGCCCCGAAGAGCGTGCTTGATGCCACCCTGAAGGGTCTGGCCGACGCCGGCGCCACGGTGACCGGGGTCATCGATGTGCTCCCGAGCTTCGTCGATCCGGCCCAAGTCACGAATCTCGGTGAGCTGACGACCTCTTTGGGGGCGAGCACTCGCGGTGCGAATGTCGCCGCTCAAGCGTCGGCGCTGCTCGCGAGTGCGCTCGTTGGGCAGCCTCCAACCGGTTCGTCGTCGACCGGTGCCCTTGACGCGGCCAGTACCGAGGCTCTCGCAGGCTTGGCCCAGGGCGGGTTCATTTCGCTGGCGAAGGAGCCGACGCAACACGCCCGGCTCGCTGTCATTGTCGCGCCCACCCCACCGTCGCCGTCGGCCAGCCCGACCGCTTCCGCGACGGCGTCCCGCGCCGCACTCGTCTCGCTGGTCGCCGCGTTCCCCGCTGCGGGAGGCACCACGGTTGTTGCAGGCGCCAGCGGGTCTGCTGCCGACGGCGGGCTAGTAGCCGCACTGCGGGCCGGCGCACCGGCTGGTAGCGCAACGGCCAGTACCTCGAGTGCCGGCGCCGCGGCTGTGAGCACGGTCGACGACGCCGACCGGCCAGCTGGCAGCGTCGCGGTGATCATGGCCTTGCAGGCCGAGCAGGCCCAGCCGGGAAGCCTCGCGGCGGTCGGTCACTATGGCAGCGGTCCCGGCGCGCGGGCCCTGCTGCCCGCCCCGCCACCGTCTTAAGCTGTTACCCTGAGAGCCCGTGGGCAGTGCACCTGCCAGAGACCACGGGAGTCATGAATTGGCAACGCCGCAGCAGACCAGGCACGTGTTCGTCACCGGCGGCGTCGCCTCGTCGCTGGGCAAGGGCCTCACGGCATCCAGCCTCGGTAACCTGCTGAAAGCGCGCGGGCTTCGGGTGACGATGCAAAAACTCGACCCGTATCTGAACGTCGACCCAGGCACGATGAATCCGTTCCAGCACGGCGAGGTGTTCGTCACCGACGACGGAGCCGAAACCGATCTCGACATCGGACACTACGAACGGTTCCTCGACACCGACCTGCACGGGTCGGCGAACGTCACCACGGGTCAGATCTACTCGACGGTGATTGCGAAAGAGCGACGGGGCGAATACCTGGGCGACACCGTCCAGGTGATTCCGCACATCACGAACGAGATCAAGTCCCGGATCCGCCAGATGAGCGGCCCCGACGTCGACATCGTCATCACCGAAGTTGGCGGCACCGTTGGCGACATCGAGTCGCTGCCGTTCCTCGAGGCGGCGCGGCAGGTGCGACACGAAGTCGGTCGTGACAACGTGTT
The DNA here is from genome assembly GCA_963825425.1 of uncultured Actinomycetes bacterium. Taxonomy (GTDB): domain Bacteria; phylum Actinomycetota; class Actinomycetes; order Acidothermales; family Acidothermaceae; genus PALSA-607. The sequence continues at coordinate 454,047 of CAWGTF010000010.1, read as the reverse complement.
CTTCCTGCACGTGTCGCTGGTTCCCTACATCGGCCCGAGCGGTGAACTAAAGACGAAGCCGACGCAACACTCGGTCGCAGCGCTGCGCCAGGTCGGTATCCAGCCGGACGCCGTGGTGTGCCGAGCTGATCGGCCGATCCCGCAGAGCGTCAAACGCAAGATCAGTCTCATGTGCGACGTCGATGAGGAAGCCGTCATCGCGGCAGTCGACGCACTGAGCATCTACGACATTCCGAAGGTGTTGCACTCAGAGGGTCTCGACGCGTATGTCGTTCGTCGACTTGGTCTGCCGTTTCGCGATGTTGACTGGACCGCGTGGGACGACCTCTTGCGTCGCGTGCACCACCCGGCACACGAGGTGACGATCGCACTTGTTGGTAAGTACATCGACCTGCCCGATGCCTATCTCTCCGTGACTGAGGCATTGCGCGCAGGTGGATTTGCGAACGATGCGAGGGTAAATATCCGATGGGTAACGTCTGACGACTGCTCGACACCGGAAGGTGCAGCGAAGGCGTTGCTCGGGGTCGACGGCGTCGTCATTCCCGGTGGCTTCGGGGTGCGGGGGATCGAAGGCAAGCTGGGCGCTGTTCAGTACGCGCGCGAGCAGCTGCTGCCTACGCTGGGATTGTGTCTTGGCCTGCAGTGCCTCGTCATCGAGTCGGCGCGAAATGTCGCGGGTCTGGCCGATGCGAACTCCACCGAGTTCGATGCCACAACGCCCCATCCGGTCATCGCGACGATGGCCGACCAGCGCGACGTCATCGCTGGCGAGCGCGACATGGGCGGCACAATGCGGCTCGGACTGTATCCGGCCGACCTGCTCGCGGGCTCCATCGTTCGTGAGATGTACGGCGAGGCGCGAGTCAATGAGCGCCATCGACACCGCTACGAGGTGAACAACGCCTACCGCGCGCAGCTTGAAGCGGCCGGACTAGTCATCTCAGGAACGTCGCCTGATGGTCGGCTCGTCGAGTTCGTCGAGCTACCTCGCGCCGTCCATCCGTATTTTGTTGCCACGCAGGCACATCCAGAGCTTCGGTCGCGGCCAGCCCGCCCGCACCCGCTCTTTCGTGGCCTCGTCGCTGCTGCGCTTGCGCGCGCGGGCGGCGAGTCGCCGGTTGACTTGCGTGCACAGCCCGTCGGCACTGCATGACCGACATCGCCGCTGACGATCCACCAATAGCAGACGCGATCGTCGATCGTCATGTCGTGCGTTCGACGCAGCGATTCCAAGGCCGGGTATGGGATGTCCGCACCGATGTCGTCGATCTCGGCGACGGCCAGCAGGTCGAGCGAGACGTGCTGGTGCACCCGGGCGCTGTGGGCATCATCGCGGTGGACGACGACCTACAGGTTCTCCTGCTGCAGCAGTACCGTCACCCTGTTTCGGCCATGCTCTGGGAGCCGCCCGCCGGACTGCTCGACGTTGCGGGCGAAGACCCACTTCTTGCCGCCCAGCGCGAGTTGTTTGAGGAGGCCGGCTATCGCGCTTCCTCGTGGTCTGTGTTGCTTGACGTCTTCATGTCGGCGGGCGGCTCCAATGAGTCGGTCCGGCTCTTCTTGGCGCAGGATCTGACTCCAGTGACCGAGGCCGAACGATTCGTCGGCGAGGCCGAGGAACGTGGGATGATCACCCGATGGGTACCGCTCGCGCGCGGCCCGCGCGGGCCTGTTTTCTGGCGAACTGCATAGCCCGCTGTGTGTGATGGGGATTCTCGCGGTGACGCGGGTATTGGTCGATCGGGACGCCTCAACGAGGCCAGTCGGAGCGCCGTGGTTTCGCGGCGGCGCACTCCCGAGTTAACGAGGGCAAAGGGGTAGCGGCGCTCGCTGCCGCGGGCAGCAGCGAGCCATAGACTCCTGCTGGCGACGGTGATCCCGCGCCACCGATCGGGCGTCAACGAAGCCGCTCGCCGGTCGACCCGGAAGGTACCGAGCCGTGAAGATCGGCGTGCCAAGCGAAGTCAAGAATCACGAGTACCGCGTTGCGATCACCCCTGCGGGTGTGCACGAGCTGGTGCGAAACGGCCACCAGGTGGTCGTGGAACAGTCCGCGGGCGTTGGCTCATCGATTCCCGACGAAGACTTCGTCGCCGCAGGTGCTGGGATTCTCGCGACTGCCGACGAAGTCTGGGGCAACGCTGACCTGGTGTTGAAGGTCAAGGAACCGATCGAGCAGGAATACCACCGGATGCGCAAAGGCCAGGTGCTCTTCACCTACCTGCACCTCGCGGCGTCCCGCCCGTGCACCGATGCGTTGCTTGCTTCTGGCACCACCGCGATCGCCTACGAGACAGTGCAGCTGGCTGACCGCTCGCTACCGCTGCTCGCGCCCATGTCGGAGGTGGCCGGGCGCATGGCACCGCAGGTCGGCGCGCGTTGCCTCGAACGCGAAGCTGGCGGCCGGGGCATTCTCATGGGCGGGGTATCCGGCGTCTACGCCGCCAAGGTCGTGGTGCTCGGCGCGGGTGTGGCTGGCATGAACGCGGCTGCCATCTCACTCGGCATGCAGGCGGAGGTTTTGGTGCTCGACAACAACATCGAGCGGCTTCGCCAAGCCGACCGGATTTACCAGGGTCATCTGCAGACCGTCGCCTCGAACTCCTACGAGATCGAGAAGGCCTGTATCGACGCCGATCTCGTCATCGGGGCGGTTCTCGTCGTCGGGGCGAAGGCACCGAAGCTGATTCGCGACGAGCTCGTGGCACGGATGAAGCCAGGTGCGGTCCTGGTCGACATCGCCATCGATCAGGGCGGTTGTTTCGAGTCGTCGCGGCCCACAACTCACGACGCGCCGACGTATCGCGTCTACGACACGCTGTTCTACTGCGTGGCGAACATGCCGGGGGCGGTTCCGCACACGTCGACGTATGCACTGACCAACGTCACCCTGCCGTACGCGTTGGCGATCGCCAATCTGGGCTGGCGCGATGCCTGCCGGGTCGATCCGGCATTGGCTCTCGGCGTGAACGCTCACGACGGAGCCGTCGTCAGCGCGCCCGTCGCGCAAGCGCACGGCCTTGCGCTCAGGACGCTCGAAGAGGTCCTAGCCTGAGGTCGTGACGTCTGGGTTGGAGCGCGAGGGCGATGTTGCGCGGCTCGTCCGTACATATCTGGACCATCTCGCCGTCGAGCGTGGATTGGCCAAGAACACGCTGAGCAGCTATCGCCGCGATCTGCGGCGCTACCTCGACTTCCTGGCGCAGCACGAGCGCGACGAGCTGAGCCAGGTCACCGAGGCCGACGTCGCCACGTTCCTCGCCGCTCTTCGGCTGGGCGACTCGGAGCATCCTCCATTGAGCGCGAGCTCGGCCGGCCGGACCATCGTCGCGGTCAGAGGATTCCACCGTTTCGCCGTCCGCGAGGGCAACGTCGATGCCGACACGGCGGGGGCGATTCGCCCGCCGACACCCGCCCGCCGGCTGCCGAAGGCGATCGCAGTCGAGGACGTCGAGCGGCTGCTCGAAGCGGCGGGCGCAGACGGGACGCCTCGCGCGAAACGTGACCGTGCGTTGCTCGAGGTGCTCTACGGAACGGGCGCGCGCATTTCCGAGGCAGTCGGGCTCGACGTCGACGATGTGGATCTGGACGCCGGTTTGGTGCGCTTGTTCGGAAAGGGCTCCAAGGACAGGGTGGTCCCTTTGGGTAGTTATGCTAAAGCTGCACTTGAGCTTTACTTCGTGACGGCCCGGCCGGCTCTCGCTGCGGGAGCACCGTCGTCTACACCGGCTCGCGACTCCCGCGCGGCCCGCGATTCACGACCAGCGGTGTTCTTGAATGCCAGAGGTGGCCGGTTGTCGCGGCAAAGCGCGTGGACCGTCCTGCGTACGGCGGCAACGCGCGCCGGCCTGACGGCCGGGATCTCCCCGCATACGCTGCGACACTCGTTCGCCACCCACCTCCTCGATGGCGGCGCGGACGTCCGCGTCGTCCAGGAACTACTGGGTCACGCATCGGTGACCACCACGCAGATCTACACGATGGTGACGGTTGAGCGACTGCGCGAGGTGTACGCATCCGCGCATCCCCGAGCTCGAGTGTGATGGTTTTCTGAGGCTGCTGGTACCGCTGGGGCTGCCGCGTCCCACGGGACGGATTTGTTTGTCCAGATGCTGGCTACCCCCTAGTCTTCTCGACTCGTCGGCACGACGATGTGTCTTTGGATCGGCTCATCGTCAGAGAGGTTCAGCGATATATGGCTAAGTCGACAATCCCGGGCGACTCGGATTCGGCCGACGCGCTTCGTGCGCGGCTGGACGCCCGGTCCCGAGCTGGGACCGCCAGTCCCGCTGGCGACGACTGAGGCGGCTCTCGAACTGCCCTTCGACGGGGCGTCCCGTGGCGCCGCGGCAGGGCTCGACGCGGCCGGCCGGCCGATGCCCGTCTTCCCCGATCCGCCGCCGCTGGATCACCATGGCCCGGCGTGGGTGTTGGCGATGTGCAACCAGAAGGGCGGCGTCGGGAAGACCACGAGCACGATCAATCTCGGAGCCGCACTCGCCGAGTGGGGACGTCGTGTCCTGCTCGTCGACTTCGACCCGCAAGGTGCCTTGTCGGTCGGCCTCGGAGTCAACCCGCACGATCTCGACCGCACCATCTACAACGTGTTGATCGAGCGCGATGTCGCGGTTGACGACGTGCTGCTGAAGACGAACACGCCGGGGATGGACCTGCTGCCGAGCAACATCGACCTATCCGCTGCCGAGATCCAGCTGGTGAACGAAGTCGCTCGCGAGCAGGTGCTGGCGCACGCGCTCGCACCCGTCCTGCCTGACTACGACATCGTGCTGATCGACTGTCAGCCATCGCTCGGGCTGCTGACGCTGAACGCCTTGACGGCCGCGCACGGCGTGATCATCCCGCTCGAGTGCGAGTTCTTCGCGCTCCGAGGCGTCGCACTGTTGATGCAGACTGTGGACAAGGTGAAACAGCGGTTAAACCCTCAACTTGAGGTCGAGGGTATTCTGGCAACGATGTTCGATCCGCGCACACTCCACAGCCGCGAGGTCCTGTCCCGCGTCGTCGAAGCTTTCTCTGACAAGGTCTTCCATACGGTGATCGCCCGCACGGTGCGATTCCCTGAGACAACGGTGGTCGGTGAGCCGATTACCACCTATGCCTCCAGTTCGGTCGGCGCCCGGGCCTACCGCGAGCTTGCGAAAGAGGTGCTCGCCAGATGAACCGCCGCCCACGTCTGCCCGGTGCGGACGAACTGTTCCGCTCGACCGGCGGATCCCGCGCGCCCTCAACCAGGGCCCAGTCGGCCCTAGCTGAGGTGGAGGATGCCGAGCCCGATGAAGCTCCCTTCGGCGCGCTCGGGCGGGCCCGGCGTCCGGCCGACGGCCGTCGTGCGGATGCCGACCTCTCCGCGATGGCAGCGGGCCCGACCGCCGACGACTGGGACGGCGACGCGAACCCGCCGCGCGCGGCCGGTCCGGATCGCGCGCCGCGCTGCCGAGGCGCGGCCGACCGGTCGTGAGCGCCATGACGAGAAGATCACCGTGTACTGCTCGCCCGAGGAGCTGCTCCAGATCGAGCACGCCCGGCTGACGCTGCGGGGGTCGCACAGCCTGGCTGTAGACCGCGGTCGCATCGTGCGTGAAGCGATCGCCGTGGTGCTGGCTGACCTCGAGGCCAAGGGCGAGTCGAGCATCCTGGTCCGCCGGCTGCGCGGACGCTGATCGTCGGTGCTCTATGCCCTGCGGTACCCCTTCTCGTTCGGCGTCCTGATTGCCACCTTCGTTGTCGGCGTGACCGTTCGCGGGCTCGTCCAGCAGGCTCGTCTCGGGGGAGCGGCGCCCGAAGTGGGTCCGAGCGAACACGAAGCGGCGGCGCTCGACCTGGCTTAAGCCGTACGTCGACGTCTACGGCGCTATCGCGGCGTTGCTCGGCGGCGTCGGCTGGGGAGTGCCGGTCGACACCAGCGATCCTCGGCATCGGTCGAAAGGACGCCGGGTAGCGCAACTCCTGCTCGGGCCGCTCGTCCTCGCGGCCCTCGGAGTGGGCTTGCTCCTGGTGTTCCGCTCCTGGACGCACTTCGACGGAGTGGACGCGACAGCAGTTTCCCGCGCTCGCCGACCAAATCAGCCTCTACGCCGTCTCGACCGGGCACTCGTTCGCAGGCAGCGTCCCGGGCCACCTGCACAGTCACGTCCACTACGTGCTGCCGTTCGGGCAGGTCGCACTCCTGCTTGCCGGTGTGGAGTTGCTCGCGATGGGAATCTTGCGATCTTGCCCGATTCCGCCGCTGGACGGCGGCCGGTTGCTATTCGCCCTCACTCCCCGGTCAGGGGGCTGGCAGCGGGTGCGATTCCGGCTCGACGAGGAGAACTGGGGCCTGCTGATCCTACTGTTCTGCTCGTTCCCGGTGATCTTCCGCCGGGTCCTATCTCATCTCCATCCTCGGCGCAATCGTCAACCCCTTGGTAAGACTGATCGCGTGAGTGTCGAAACAAACGCAGGCCAGCGCCGGTGGGGTCAGGCGTTCACGACCGCCGTTTCTCCTCCGAGCCCGGGGTCGGCTTCGAGGTGCACCTTGGCGTCTTCGATGGCCCGTTCGACCTCCTGCTCGGCCTGATCGCGAAGCACGAACTCGACATCACCGCGGTCTCGCTGTCGACGGTGACCGACGAGTTCATCGCGTTCATCAAGGCAATGGGCCCGGTCTGGGATCTCGACCGGACGAGTGAGTTCCTCGTGATCGCCGCCACGCTCGTCGATCTGAAGGCCGCCCGGCTGCTCCCGGCGGCCGAGGTAGAGGACGAGGACGACCTGGCTCTGCTCGAGGCGCGTGACCTGCTCTTCGCGCGGTTGCTGCAATACCGCGCCTACAAGGAGGTCTCGGCAATCTTTGCCGCCATGTTTGGGGCAGAGAGTCGGCGCTACCCGCGGGCGGTCGGGCCGGAGCCTCGATTCGCCGTCTTGCTGCCCGAGGTGCTCCTGGGGCTGGGCCCTCAGCAATTCGCCGAACTCGCTGCCCGGGCGCTAACTCCGCGGCCACCGGCGGTCGTGTCCGTCGCCCACCTGCACAGCCCGACGGTGAGCGTGCGAGAGCAGGTCGCGATCCTCCGGGACCGGCTGCGCCGTTCTGGCACGGCGACGTTTCGGTCGCTGACGGCCGACTGCACAGCCACGGTCGAGATCGTGGCCCGATTCCTGGCGCTGCTGGATCTGTTCCGTGACGGTTGTATTGCCTTCGAGCAGGTGACCGCGCTGGGGGATCTGCTGGTCCGTTGGACCCTGCAGGACGACGTCGACGACACTGTCGGCACCGACGCAAGCGGTGTGCTCGCGGACGAAGCAGGTGCCGCTGCCGCGCTCGATCCGACGTCGTCGACTGTGGACGACTAGTGTCGCCGGGTGCCGGGATCGACCGAGCAAGACGGAGGCAGCTGCGATGACGACCGAGCTCGACGGCGCGGACTTTGACGGTACGGACGCCGCGCCTGAGCGCGAACACCTCGCAGGGCTGCAGCTGCGGGGTGCCCTCGAGGCGATCCTCTTGATCGTCGACGAGCCAGCGAACCCGACTGTGCTCGCGCAGGTGCTCACTACCCCTGAGCCCGAGATCGTCGCGATGTTGCAGGCGCTGCGCAGCGATTACGACGATGCGGAGCGAGGCTTCGAGCTGCGGGAAATCGCGGGCGGCTGGCGGCTGTACACCCGGGCGGAGTTCGCGTCGTACGTCGAGCGATTCGTTCTCGAGGGGCAGCAGGCGCGACTCACGCAGGCGGCCCTCGAGACGCTTGCCGTGGTGGCCTACCGGCAGCCGGTGAGCCGGACGAGGGTCAGCGCGGTTCGCGGTGTCAATGTCGACGGGGTGATGCGGACATTGGTCAGCCGGGGTCTCGTCGAAGAGGCGGGTGCCGATCACGAGTCTGGCGCGATCCTGTATCAGACGTCGCGGTACTTCCTCGAGCGTCTCGGCCTCGGCGACTTGACTGAACTCCCGAATTTGGCTGACTTTCTGCCTGAGTCCACGACGATCGATGCACTTGAAGACGAACTCTCAAGTGAAGGTTGAGATGAATCCGTCCGAGATTGGCCAGACGGAAATCCGCCTTCAGAAGGTCCTCGCGGCTGCTGGGTTGGGCAGCCGGCGGGCTTGCGAGGAAATGATCGCCCAGGGTCGGGTTGAGGTCGATGGCCAGCTGGTTCTCGAGCAGGGTAGGCGTGTCGACCCGGAGAACTCGGTGATCAAGGTCGACGGGATGCGCGTGACGACCCGTACGTCCGCGGTCTACTTGGCGCTGAACAAGCCGCGCGGGATGGTCAGCACGATGTCGGATCCGCAGGGGCGTCCCTGCCTGGCCGATCTGGTCGGAAATCGTGAGCAGCGGCTCTTCCATGTCGGGCGTCTCGATGCGGACAGCGAGGGGTTGATCCTGCTGACCAACGATGGCGAGCTCGGCCACCGGCTGACGCACCCGTCCTTTGGCGTCCCCAAGACCTACCTGGCCGAGGTCGTGGGCGCAGTTCCGCGCGATCTCGGAAAGATCCTGAAGACCGGCGTCGAGCTGGACGACGGCATCGTGCAAGTCGATTCCTTTCGGGTAGTCGGTCGATCAGGAGCCCGGGTGATGGTCGAGGTCGTCCTGCACGAGGGCCGCAACCACGTCGTACGCCGCCTGCTCGCGGCGGTCGATCATCCCGTTCAGCGGCTCATCAGGACCGCGGTCGGACCGGTCCGGTTGGGCGATCTGCGCGCTGGGCGGAGCAGGCCGTTGAACAGCCACGAGATCGCTGAGCTGTTCGCCGCCGTCGATCTTTAGACCATCTTTCGGCCCGACACCACTCGGCATGTCCAGTAGTCGGCGTCGCGGCAAAGCACGATACCGATAAGTCGATAAATAGGTTGAAGGACGTGTCGGTCCAATCCCCGGAGGCCCGAGCGGTTCGGGCACTAGTGCGTGCGTCGATCGTCGAGCAGGTATCTCTGCAGGTCAGCACCTCCTCAGAGTCGACTTATTACTAAGTCGTCACTCGCTGCACCTGTCGCCCAACGTCCGCGCAGTCGCCGAAGCTGTGCATTGCTTTGTCGATAGGGCGGTATCGCGACTGACCGACACACCGCTCTGGCGCTTTGAGGCGATGTCACTAGCTCGCTATGGTGACCTCCGGGTTGGGGCCAATGTGGGAGGAGCAACCGTGGCGGTTCGCGCTATTCGTGGCGCCATCCAGGTTGACGCCGACGAGCCGGATTTGATCTACCAGGGGGTGCGCGACATGGTGGCCGCAGTCCTTGCGCGTAACGAGCTCGGCCAGCAGGACGTCATCAGCATCTTCTTTACCGCGACTACCGACCTCACCTCTTGCTTCCCAGCCGCCGGCGCCCGCGAGATCGGGTTCTCCGACGTCCCCTTGCTGTGCGCCAGTGAGATCGCGGTCATCGGAGCGCTGCCGCGGACATTGCGGCTGCTCGCCCACGTCGAGACGCCACTGGCGCGCTCGGAGATCCGCCACGCCTTCCTTGGCGCGGCTGCCGCACTCCGTGACGACCTTCAGCAATGAGCACCGAACGGTCATCGCCCCCAGCAGGCGGCGAAACCGATGCCCTGGCCGGGCACGGCGACCCCGGCACCGAAGGCATTCACCGGGTCCTGGTCGTCGGGGCAGGGCTGATCGGGACGTCGATCGGGCTCGCGCTGCGGCAGCGCTTCGTGGACGTAGCGCTGGAGGACCGTGCACCCGGCCGGCTGGCGTTAGCGACAGAGCTTGGCGCGGGACGTCAGTCGATGGCAGGGGAGCGATTCGATGTCGCGGTCGTGGCGGTCCCACCGGCGGGAGTCGCGACCGAACTGTTGAGGCTGCAACGGCTCAATCTCGCCCGGACGTATACAGATGTTGCCTCGGCCAAGGCTCAACCTCAGCGCGAAGCTGAGTCAACTGGTGTTGATATGTCGACATACGTCGGCGGTCACCCAGTCGCCGGTCGCGAGCGTTCAGGTCCGGCGGCCGCGCACGCCGACCTGTTCGTTGGTCGCCCGTGGGTCGTGACGAGCACGCCGACCGCCTCCGAGCGCGCGCTCATCGATGTCGGCGCGCTCGCGCGCGCCTGCGGCGCCGTCCCGATCTTGATGACAGCCGACGACCACGACGCGGCGCTTGCCACGGTGTCCCACCTGCCGCACCTCGTGGCGTCGCTGCTTGCGGCGCAACTCGTCAGCTCCGACGACGCAACGGTCGCCCTCGGTGGCACCGGGCTGCACGACACGACGCGGGTGGCTGCGGGGGATCCGGACCTGTGGACCCAGATCCTGCTAGCGAACGCCGATCATCTGGCCACCGCACTGTCCGGCTTCGCCAGCGACGTCACTCGCACGGTCGATGATCTGCAGCGGGTCGCGGCTGGCGATCGAGCGGCGGCGGCCGCGCTGACGGAGACGCTAAGACGCGGCGCCGCCGGTCGCGCCAGGGTGCCGGTGAAGCGGGGCCAACCCGCCGCAGGGTTCGTCACGATCCCGATCGTCGTCCGAGACGCGCCGGGTGAGTTGGCGTCGGTGCTACGGGCCTTGGGGGACGCGGGGATCAACGTCGAGGATGTTCGGGTCGAACACGAGCCTGGCCGCGCACGCGGTGTCGTTGAGCTCGATGTGCGAGAGGACGCCGCGTCCAAGTTGATTGCGTGTATGCAGGAAGCCGGGTGGGAGGTCTACTCGTAGCTGAGCGCGTTCTCGCAAGTCGGGCGACATCGCCGTGACGGCTATCATGGCTGCTGCGCCTCGTCTCGGGCCGGTCTCGAGTCGCAAGACCGAATCTTTGTCGCCCTGCGGGTCCGCGGGAGCGGCGCACGCGGTTACGGCAGCCGCGATGACTTTGGAGACAGACGATGCTCGCCGATGAGGCGCCAGTCCCACCCACATTGGTGATCGCGATCGACGGTCCCTCGGGCTCGGGCAAATCAACGGTTGCCAGGCGGGTGGCCGGCGCCCTGCAGCTGCGTTACCTCGACACCGGGGCCATCTACCGGGCGCTGACGTGGGCGGTCCTGGATAGTGGCGTCGATCCGGAGAACGTCGATGGTGTGGTGGCGGTTGCGGGAGCGACTGAGATCCGCGTCTCGACTGACCCGCAGGCGCACGCGGTCACGGTCGACGGGCGCGACGTGGCAGCCGCAATAAGGGGTCCGGAAGTGACACGCGCAGTGAGTGCGGTGAGTGCGATCCCGCAGGTGCGCGAGCGTTTGGTCGCGCTTCAAAGGACCATCGTCGGCGCCGGCGGCATCGTCGTCGAAGGGCGCGACATCGGCACCGTCGTCTGTCCGGATTCACCGGTGAAGGTCTTCCTGACCGCTTCAGCTGAGACGCGCGCAGCGCGTCGATCTGCGGACGCGGATGTCTCTGCCGGCGACCGCGAAGTCAGTACCGTTCAAGCCGATCTCGCCAGGCGCGACACGCTGGACTCAACTCGGGCGGCCTCGCCGTTGGTCATGGCCCCGGATGCAGTGCCGCTCGACTCGACACTGATGAACGAGGACGCAGTCGTGCGCCGAGTCCTCGATCTGGTTGCGCAACGCTCACGCGAGCTTGCCGGCGCGACGCCTTCGCCACGATCGGGGGCGCGGACCGATGAAGCCCGACAATCACTGACAAGTTTGCGGCCGAGGCTGCTACGCGTGCTGCGAAAGCGGACGCCATGCAATCTGTCGACAACGAGGCCTTAGACGACGAGATCGCCGAGGGCGAGACGTGGGACAGCGAGGCCGACTGGATCGGTCTCGATGACGCGGACGACGACCATCCCGAGGAGCCCGCCGAGGCAGGCGAAGAGGATCTTGTCGCCCCGGCGGTGCCGCTGGTCGCCATCGTTGGTCGGCCCAATGTCGGAAAATCAACGTTGGTCAACCGAATCCTCGGCCGGCGTGAAGCGGTCGTCGAAGACGTGCCCGGAGTGACACGTGACCGGGTGATGTACGACGCCAACTGGCGTGGTCGCGCGTTCACCGTCGTCGACACCGGGGGATGGGAGCCGGCCGCGCTGGGGCTCCAGGCGCAGGTTTCCGCCCAGGCCGAGATCGGCGCGTTCGCCGCGCAGGTCGTCGTCATGGTTGTTGATGCGACTGTCGGTGCGACCGACACCGACGAGGCGGTTGCCAGGGTCCTGCGCAAGGCACGCAAGCCGGTCGTGCTCGTGGCCAACAAAGTCGATACCGCGAAGGGCGAGTCCGACGCGTCGAGTCTTTGGTCATTGGGCCTCGGTGAGCCGTACGCCGTCAGCGCGTTGCACGGGCGCGGCAGCGGCGAGTTGCTCGACGCGATCTTTGACGCCCTCCCGGAGCCGCCGCCCGAAGACGGTGTTCGAGTTGGCGGTCCGCGTCGCGTCGCCTTGCTGGGTCGTCCGAACGTCGGCAAATCCAGCTTGCTCAACAAGGTGTCCGGTGAGGATCGCTCGGTAGTCGACGCTGTTGCCGGAACGACGCGTGACCCTGTCGACTCGCTAGTGACGCTGGGCGGAGTCACCTGGCGTTTCATCGATACAGCAGGGATTCGGCGACGTGTCCGTGAGGCAAGCGGCGCCGAGTACTACTCAAGCCTGCGGACGGCGACGGCGTTGCGTGAAGCGGAAGTTGCCGTCGTCCTGCTTGATGCGAGTGAACCCCTCGCGGAACAGGACCTGCGCATCATCGAGATGGTGGTCGAAGCAGGACGCGCGTTGGTGCTCGCATTCAACAAGTGGGACATCGTCGACGAGGATCGCCACGACCAACTCGAGAAGGAGATCGACCGCCAACTTCACCATGTTGCGTGGGCTCCGCGAGTCAACGTGTCTGCGAAGACTGGGCGCGCGGTCGACAAACTCACGCCTGCGATTGAGGTCGCTCTCGAAGGTTGGTCGCAGCGCGTGGCGACGAGCAAGCTCAATGCCTGGCTCAGCGCGTTGATCGCGGCAACTCCGCCGCCCGTTCGTGGTGGGCGGCAACCCAAGGTGCTTGTTCGCAACGCAGGCGGGTACCCAGCCGCCCCGCTTCGTGCTGTTCTCCTCGGGCTTTCTCGAGGCAACGTATCGCCGATTCATCGAACGGCGGCTGCGTGAGGATTTCGGGTTTCCCGGCACTCCGGTCGAGGTCGCGGTGCGCGTCAAGGAGTCTCGAAAAGGTCGCCCGCGCGGCGTGCGCAATCGCGCGGGACGCACCTCGTAAACACGCGGCTCATACGGCGCGCACTCGCGATCGAAAAGGCGGGTGCGCCAGGTGCGATATCGTCGGGCCTGCTCGGGGAACCGGGCGCCGGGATGTGGCGCAGCTTGGTAGCGCACTTGACTGGGGGTCAAGGGGTCGCAGGTTCAAATCCTGTCATCCCGACAGGCGAACGTGCAGGTCAGACGGGGTGCAAGGGGCAAATGGAAGCGCCCGTGCACCTTTTCGTGCACCTTCGAGCTGAGACCTTGACGCGCGTGGACGAGCGCGGAATCGTGAGCACTGCACGAAGCACGGACGGCTTGGTCTGAGCCAGAGCGGACTCACTAGCGGCACCGCACGCGAGCAAAGCTCGATTCGTGAAACACGCGCGACGGGAACGGCTCAGCGGAACAGCACCACCCGAAGATGCGAAGCCGAGAAAATCAGACTGGCGAGCACAGCACGGGATAGCAGACGCTGCCCTGGAGGCCGCTGTGCACGTCGACCCGCTCGCAAACCGCGCCACTCGCAGACTTGCCGAACGCGAACACATCATCATCGCTGAGGCGGCTTCAACGCCTCGACGTCTGCACGAAGACCGTTCGCCGCTACATCGCAGACGGTCGGCTCGCGGGCTACCGGCTCGCCGGGCATCTCGTGCAGAGTCGACGCTGCCGAAGTTGAGGCACTGCTCGTGCCGATTCAACCACGCGGTGGTCGGCGTGAACGCCCCGCCTGGAAATGAGCAACGCCGCACTCGTCAAGAAGCGGCGTCACTCAAGCTGACCGGCGAGGTCAAGGCCAACGCTAACACCGCGACCTTTGTCGGCGGTGTGCGATGACGTCGAGTCAAGCTGAGCGACACGTTCGCCGAAGACCCGCGCTGCGACGACCTCGGCACCGACTGCCTCGCGCTGCACGTCGCTGGAGTATGTGCTACTGCAGCCGACAGCGCACCAACGGGATTCTCACCCGCGCGAGGGCCGAAGCAGGGATCGCAGTCGCCGACCCACGCGCCGTCGCAGACGCTTTGATCGCAGCTAAGTTCTGGAAGCCGATCAGTCGGTGACCGTATCGAGATCGTTATTCGGCTGCCTCGACGATCAGCTGTCCGAAGGTCAACATCGAGAAGGCCGAGGCGTTCGCCAGGATTCAGGCAGCGTCGCAAGCGACAGCACGCAGCCGGGGACCATCGACTGTGCAGCGCCAAATATTGCCACTTCGCCACGTGACTCATCGCGTGACGACACGCGTGACGCGCCAGTGACCAACGGCACCCCGACCCCGACCCGACCCCGACCGTAGGGAAGGGGAAGGGGAAGGGGTGAGTGCGCTGCGCTCGCCTGCGGGCTCGCTCCGCGACTCACCCAAGAGCGAGCCAGCGATCAACCTGCTGCTCACCGACGACGCGGGCAGCTTGACGTCACCGTCGTCGACGAAGGCGACGATCTTCGACGACGAGGTCGAGCAGTGAAACGCCGCAGTCTGTTCCGAGATACGTCGTCGCAAAGACCGCGACCTCGACGACTTCGACAGGCCGTGCGTCACGATCACCCTCGACAGCGCAGCCGTCATGACGCGTGGAACGCTGGATTCGACGTCGGCGACAACGTCGCGCTCGCCGCGATTCGGCAACGTCCGCAGTAGCGTCAGTAATCGACCAAGCAGCGGCACCAGGTGGCCGACGTGTTGGGTCGCCTTCGGTGCGATCATCGCGACCGCTGGACCGGCTACACCACTGAGCCGAACCCGCCGCCGCCGCGCAAGCAGATGCTCAGCCAGAACCTCAGCGCATCGCACCGTCTCGCAGACGGCGGGCCGTCGCTTACGATCGAGATCGACCCCGAAGCGCGCGAAGGCGTGGCTCGGCTGGATCGACGCAAGGCTCGCCGAGATCAGCGTCGTCACGCCGCGATGCGACCACGGCCAGCTCGAAGAGTGGTTGGCAAGCGGCAGCATCGTCTGCTGGTCCTGTCGTGTCGCGTTCGAGGCACAGCAGATCGAGGAACGCGAGCGTCTGATCGCCGAGGGCGTCATCATCGAGTCGCCCTGCACAGACGCTGCACTCGGTCCTGCCAGCGGTCTGCAGTGATGGGGCATCGAGCATCACTGCGGCGATCCGCCACGCAATGCGATGAGCAGCATTGGCCGTGTCGTCTCGAATCTCTCGGCACCCCTCGAGGGAGAAACGCCGGACGGCGTCGGTGTTAGTAGGCGAGAGATCTAGCCGAGGTTGTCCTCGCCGCCAGCCCATGCCACTGGCGGGATGGTGTTCTCGTCCGTGATGGCCGCAGCGAGCTTGGTCAGGTTGTAGTCACTTGACGGTGCTCAGATCCACGCCACGCAGGTTCGTCCTATCCAGGATGGCGTTCGTGAAACGCGAGTTGGTCAGCGTTGCCGGTGGGAACGGTGGGTTGCACTCCTCGGCGTACCTGCGACCGAAGTCTGATCCGGACAGGTCACACCCATAGAAATCAGCATCAGGTGAGATCAGCGTGCAGAAACCAGCCACGTTGGTAGATCGCATTCACGAAGCCCGCGCCGCGGGCGGACGCGCCTGTGAACGCCGCGCGCTCCGCACGGCAGAACGAAAGGTCAGCGCCGTCGAGCCTCGCGCCGGAAAAGTGACAGTCCCGTCAGGTGGCTGTAGAGGGTCGTCGACCGCAAAGCGCTGGCTCGCCGCGATCACCTTCAAACGAAGCTCCGCATGCAATCGGGCGGCCCCCGCGAAGGACCGCCGCAGACGCAGGTTGTAAATCAAGTGGGCTTCGCTCCAGTTGTCGAATGCCTCGCGAAAGGTCTCGTCGGACTTAGTGCCGTAAGTTGCGGCGCGCCGCAACACTCCGGCCGCATGAAGACTAATGTCGGCGAGGTTGTCGAGACGCTCCGAAAGAGCCAGCCGCCGCTCGTGACGCCGTACCAGAATGGCCTCATTGCGTTCGTGCCGCAGAGCAAGCAACGTCCCACCAAGGGCCGCTAGACCGCCGACGATGCCGCCGACGATGCCATCGAGAGCACCGGCGAGCGTGACGTGATCCACGCTTGGGACGCTAGCGCTCGCGCGGCGCACTACTAAGCAGCCGCGCCGACCGATCGCTTCCGGCGGTGAGTGGGATGCTGGTTCTATGCAGCCGGAACCGCCGAGACAGGGTCGCACGACAGCCGCAATCCTCACACTCGCCGAGGCTGCGATCAGCGCGGTCCCTATTGTCGGCGGCCCGGTAGCAGCGCTGCTAACTGCAGGCGTCGGCGAAGTCGTCAATCGTCGACTAACTGAGTGGTTCGCCGATGTGGCGGAGGCAGTCGAACAGCTTGCTGCTCGTGTCGACGACGTGCAGCCCGAGCACCTAGCGCAAAACGAAGCGTTCACCGATGCAGTGATGACTGCTGCACGCACCGTCGAGAAGACCTCGGAGCAAGAGAAGCTCGACGCGCTGCGAAACGCGGTCCTCAACTCGGTCATGCCAGGCGCACCCGACGCTGACGTGCGTGCGTCGTTCTTTGCGATGGTCGACGACCTGACGCCGAGCCACCTGCGACTGCTTGCACTGTTCGACGACCCGTCAGGGTGGTTCGACACGCACCTCGATCTTGTGCGACCACAACCCAGCCTGATGTCGAGTCGTCGTCAGCTTGTCGACGCTGCACTGCCTGCGCTACTTTGTGATCTTGCTCTGATCCCCGCCGGCGAACGACGGGCCAGCAGCCCGGCAGTGGCATCAGTACTCGTCTCGGCCGGCCATTTCGCTGACGGCGGACAGCCGTCGGCTAGACGGCGTAGCCGTCGTTGACCCGATGGCCACTCCTGCGGTTAGGCCGGTCGCTCGCGCATGCACTACGCCGAATGGCGTAATCCGATATAGGTCATCGCCACCCGTGTGGAGCAGCCGGGCCGCCGATGGGTGCGACGTCAGGCCGGTTTGGCCAGGCCGCCTCGCACGATTGACGCGAACATTGGCTCGGAACGTTGGGTCGCAACCGTAAAGGCGTACCCCTATCCGGCCCGATACCAACGGGGACGCACGTTCCGCGCGGCCGGTAGGTGCGCACGAACAGGGAGAGCTATGAAGAAGAGGTTCGCGCTGCTGACGCTGTGCGCCGCGTTCGCCGTGACCGCTTGCGGCTCGTCGCACAAGGCGAAGCCGCCCGGCACAGACGTGAACTTCAAGCCGGAGTTCACGTCGGTCGGCTTCAGCGCGTTCTCCGACGAGTTGGCCAAGAAGACCAACGACCTCCCTGCCTTGGAGCAGCTGTCTTCGGACACCGCCACGCTCGGGGCCATCGAGGACACCGCATTTGCCGACGCGGACAATCAAGACGTTCCCCGATTCACCGCCGACTGCGTGCAGCTCAAGCCACTTGGCGCCCGATGGAACGCGGATCTGGCGAACATCTCGAAGAACTTCCCTGGGGTGCTTGCTCCGGGCGCCTTGGACCCAACGGCGGCAGAGACGACGTTGGCGGAACTCCTCGCAGGTTGCGCTCCGTTCATGGGATCTAGCTCGCCGGCACCTGTCGGCTGACCCGGCGAGGCGTCCTGGGCGCACGGGGTCGGTTTGGCACAAGGGCCCGAGGGAAGTAGTCCGGTGACGGTAGGTGCGGGTTGTGTCAGCCTCCACCACCTCGATCGGACTCGTGCCGAGAACAGGGGGAGTGAGCGACAGTGATTGATGCGGCCCAAAACAGCCAAGCACTGCGAGATTCCGTACGTGCCGGTTCTGAGCTCCTCGAGGCTCAAGAAGCGGGCGCGTCGGCGAGCGTGCTGGCCGAGCTCGTCAAGGTCCGCAGCTCTGCGGACGCCCGGGTCGACTCCCTGCGCCGCCGGGCTGGCTAGCCAGCGGCACGGCTGCCGCCGACCAGCGACGCTGGATCCGACCCGACACCGGGCTCGCCTCGCATGCATGGCGTCCGTCCGGCGTACTGTCACCCGCCTAAGCTGATCTCGAGCAGGACGGACGGCGGGCCGCGGAAGGACGTCGGGTGAGCCTCGGGTGACATCGGAACAGGTGGCGACGGATCGTGTTCTGACCGTGCCCAATGCGCTGAGCTTCCTGCGGCTCCTCGGGGTCCCGCTCTTCTTGTGGTTGGCACTAGGTCCGAAGGCTGATGGGTGGGCCATCGTCGTCCTCGGCATCAGCAGCTTTACCGACTGGCTCGACGGCAAACTTGCGCGACTGCTCCACCAGACGAGCCGACTCGGCCAGCTCCTGGATCCAGCTGCCGATCGCCTCTACATCTTCGCGACCGTGTTGGCATTGTCACTGCGGCACATCATGCCGTGGTGGCTGGCCGGCGTGCTGATCGCCCGCGACGTCGTCCTCGCCGGATTCCTGCCGGTCCTGAAACGACATGGGTACGGCCCATTGCCAGTCCACTACCTAGGCAAAGCAGCGACATTCAACCTCCTGTACGCGCTGCCGCTGTTGCTTCTCGGCGATGGACACGAGACCGTGAATCACGTGGCAAGGATCATCGGCTGGGCATTCGCCATCTGGGGCACCGCGCTGTACTGGTGGGCAGGTGGCCTCTACGCACTGCAGGTCCGGCAACTCGTCCGCGCTGATCGGTTCGGTACTCCACCGTCGGTCTCCGGTGGCCTTGATCACGTCGAAGGGGCGGCGGTATGACTGCGGGCACGACCCCTGGTTTCGCTCTGGGCGCCGGCATGAAGGCCGTCGTCATGGCGGGCGGCGAAGGGACCCGCCTGCGGCCGATGACCGCGAACCAGCCGAAGCCGCTGCTTCCCGTGGTGAACCGCCCGATCATGGAACACGTCCTGCGGTTGCTGCGCAGGCACGGCTTCACCGACACTGTCGTCACCGTCCAGTTCCTCGCGTCGTTGATCCGAAACTACTTCGGGGACGGCGATGAGCTGGGCATGAATCTCCAGTACGCCACAGAGGAGAAACCTCTCGGCACTGCTGGCAGCGTGAAGAACGCCGAGGCCGAACTTCGAGACAGTCGGTTCGTCGTCATCTCCGGCGATGCGCTCACCGACATCGACCTCACGGCCATGGCGCGGTTTCACGAGGCGAACAACGCACTTGTCACGGTTGCGCTCAAGCGAGTGCCGAACCCGCTCGAGTTCGGCATCGTGAACACCGCCGAAGACGGCCGCATCGAGCGCTTCCTCGAAAAGCCGACGTGGGGACAGGTGTTCTCCGACACAGCGAACACCGGCATCTACATCATGGAGCCGGAGATCTTCAAGTACGTCGCGGCGGGCGAATCCGTCGACTGGTCACAGGACGTCTTCCCGAAGTTGCTCGATCTCGGTGCTCCGGTCTTCGGCTACGTGGCCGACGCGTACTGGGAGGACGTCGGCACTCTTGAAAGCCTTATCCAGGTGCAGGCCGACGTGCTGAACCGGCAGGTCGACATCGAGATCGAGGGCTTCGAAATGATGCCGGGTGTCTGGGTCTGCGAGGGCGCCGAGGTCGACCCCGATGCGATCTTGAAAGGCCCGCTGTACATCGGCGACTACGCAAAGGTCGAGGCCGGCGCGGAGCTGCGCGAGTACACGGTTCTTGGCAGCAACGTCGTCGTGAAGAGCGGCGCGTTCTTGCATCGGGCCGTGGTGCACGACAACGTGTTCATCGGACCGCAGGTCAACCTGCGTGGCTGCATCATCGGCAAGAACACCGACATCATGCGCGGCGCGCGGATCGAAGAGGGCGCCGTCGTCGGCGACGAGTGCGTCGTCGAGGAGGAGGCCTACATCTCGGCCGGCGTGAAGGTCTACCCGTTCAAGACCATCGAAGCCGGCGCTCTCGTGAATACCAGCGTGATCTGGGAATCCCGAGGTCAACGCAACCTGTTCGGGCCCCGCGGAGTCTCCGGGCTCGTCAACGTCGAGATCACGCCAGAACTCGCCGTCCGGCTTGCTTCTGCCTATGCCACCACGTTGAAGAAGGGTGACGTCGTCACGACCTCGCGTGACGTCTCGCGAGCGGCCCGGGCATTGAAGCGAGCCGTCATCAGCGCGCTGACAGCGAGCGCGATCAACGTGCGCGACCTCGAAGCCGCGCCAGCGCCAGTGAGCCGCTTCGAGATCGCACACAGCGACTCGGCCGGCGGCATCATGATCCGGACCACGCCCGGTGACGCGCAAAGTGTCGACATCAGCTTCCTCGATGAACGCGGGGCCGATCTGTCGCAGGCCGCCCGGCGCAGGCTCGAGCGGGTGTTCTCGCGCCAGGAGTTCCGGCGCGCATTCCCCGGCGAAATCGCCGACCTGACCAATCCGTCGCGCACGCTCGAGGACTACTCCCAAGAGGTGATGCGATGCATCGACACGACAGGTGTGCTCGACGCTGGTCTGAAGGTCGTCATCGACACAGCGGGTGGCACTGCTGCCTTGGTGCTGCCGACGTTGCTCGGCCGCATCGGCATCGACGTGCTGACAGTCAATAACCGGCTCGATGAAACCTCCCCGACGGAGACTGTCGCTGAGCACATGAGGGCACTTGAACGTCTCGGCGAGCTGGTTGCATCTTCGCGGGCGGCGTTCGGCGTCCGATTCGATCCCGTGGGCGAGCGGATCTCGCTCGTTGACGAGCGAGGCGTCATCGT
The DNA here is from genome assembly GCA_963825425.1 of uncultured Actinomycetes bacterium. GTDB lineage: Bacteria > Actinomycetota > Actinomycetes > Acidothermales > Acidothermaceae > PALSA-607. Next base: position 433,355 of record CAWGTF010000010.1, on the reverse strand, counting down.
GCACGACGACCGTGCGCTGCTGGTGCTGATGGACCTGGTCGCAGCCGAGCTGCACTCAGGCAGCATTGCCATCCCGATTACGACCACGCGCATTGCCGAAGACGTCGCCCGCTTCCATCACGTGACCACCCGGTGGGCTCCTACGTCGCCTGACGAGCTGACCAAGGCGGCTGGCTTCGAGGACGCCATCTTTGCGGGCGACGGCCGAGGTGGGTACGTGATTCCCGAGTTCAATACAGCGATCGACGGGATCGCCGCCTTCGTGCGGCTCACCGGGCTAGTAGCGCGGACGAAACTGACGCTGAGCCAGATCGATGCCCGCATTCCGCAGGCGCACGTCCTTCGCCGGTCGGTGCCGACACCGTGGGCCGCCAAGGGCATGGTCATGCGCTCGGTCGTCGAAGCCGCCGGCGATCGTGAGCTCGACACGACCGACGGTGTTCGGGTTGTCGAGGACGACGGCCGGTGGGTGCTCGTGCTGCCCGACCCGGCCGAGGCGACGACCCACCTGTGGGCGGAAGGTCCGGACGCCGACTCGGCTACCGAGTTGCTGGACGAATGGGCCACTGTCGTCGAGGGGGCCGGCACCTGACCAGCAGCTCATCGGGGGAGCCAGCTCGCCGACCCGACGCGTCGATGTCCATGCTCGTTGATCTGATGGCCAACGCCGTTGACGAGGGTTATGCGCAAGCCGCTGCTCGGCGCGGAACATCGCCACTAGCCGCAGACGTCCCGTCGATTGCCCCAGGGGCCAGGACGCCGTGGAATCCTGGCCGCGCCGCCGTCGGCGCGGCTGTCGCTCTCGCCCTCGCTGGTGCCTTGTTCGCGACCGCCGCGGTGGAGACCCATCGAGGGAACGCGGCCGCGAAGCAGGACCGGCGGCAGTTGGTGGCGCAGGTGACGCTACAAACCGCGGCCACCGACGCGCTCGAGCGCCAGGTGGCCACCCTCGGGACGCAGATCAGCGATGCACGCACGACCGCGCTGTCGCTGACGTCTCGCGGGGCCGGCTTGCTCTCGCAAATCAAGACCCTGGAACCGCTGGACGGCGCGGTCCCGGTCGTTGGGCACTGGAGTGAGAGTCATCCTCGATGACGCGCCGGCGTCGCACGTGTCAGGCAGCGATGGTTCCGGCGTCATCGTCGACACCGACCTGCGGGCGGCGGTCAACGGTCTCCTGATCGCGGGAGCTGAGGCGATCAGCATCAACGGTCAGCGACTCACGGCGCAGACGGCGATCAGGGAGGCCGGCGGCGCGATCCTCGTCGACTACCGACCGCTCTCGCCGCCCTACACGATCGACGCGATCGGCCCGCCGTCGCTCGGCTCGACGTTCGCAGCGGGTGAGACGGGGCAGCTGTTCGTGACCGACCACCAGCTCTACGGCCTGGGGTTCACGGTCGACGACCATCAACGCCTTACGCTTCCCTCGGCGGCCAACGTGGTCGTCCACTACGCGAAGCCGTTGGAATCGCCGTGATCGCAGCCATCGCACTCGCCATCGGCGTGGTGCTCGGTGTCATCTTGCATCCGACCGTGCCCGTGGGGTTGCAGCCCTACCTGCCGATCGCGGTGGTCGCCGCGCTCGACGCGGTGTTTGGTGCGATCCGCGCGATCCTCGACGGGATCTTCGACGACAAGGTGTTCGTGGTGTCGTTCATCGCGAACGTGCTCGTCGCCGCACTGATCGTGTTTCTCGGCGACCAACTCGGAGTGGGCAGCCAACTCTCGACGGCCGTGGTCGTCGTCCTCGGCATTCGCATCTTTTCTAACGCGGCGGCAATTCGCCGCCATCTGTTCCGCGCATGACCGACGAGCAGCAGCCTCGCACGAACGGCTTCCGGCTGCTGCTTGATGCTGGTCGTCCCCGGGCCACTCGGGCTCAGGTCATCGGCGGCATCCTGTGTGGGCTGCTCGGATTCGCGCTGGTCACCCAGGTCCACAGCGCGACTGGACTCGGGTTCACCACGGCGCGCCAATCCGATCTCGTCGACATCCTCGACAGCCTCTCGGCGCGGTCTGACCAGCTGCGCGCGCAGATCGCGGCCGAGCAGGCCTCGCTTGCCAAGCTGACGGGCGGCACCAACCAGACGGAGGCGGCGTTGCAAGAGGCGCAGCAACGCGCCGCAACTTTGCAGATTCTCGCCGGCACCGCGGCCGCAACTGGGCCGGGCATCGACTTGCAGATCACCGATCCCAAGCACCAGGTGGCCGCCGACGACCTGCTTGAGGCGCTGGAAGAGCTGCGCGACGCAGGGGCCGAGGCCATCCAGATCACCGGTGCGGCCGCGAACGCCACCGGTGCGACAACGGGCGCGGCGGGTCCGACCAGCCCGGGTCCGGCCGGAGCGGGAGCAACGCCTACGGCGGTCCCGGGTGCCTCCGGTCATGTCGTGCGGCTCGTTGCGAACAGCTACTTCGTCGACGCACCTGACCGCAGCGGGATCGTCGTCGATGGCGTCTCGCTCGCGCCGCCGTACGACATCGTCGCGATCGGCGACCCGCATACGATGAGCACGGCGATGGGTATCCCCGGCGGAGTACTCGACACACTGACCGGGAAGGGCGCACACGGCACGGTGATCACGCACGACGCTGTCCAGGTCACCGCGTTGCACCAGGTCGCCGCGCCTCAGTACGCTCGCCCGGCGCCAGCGGCTTCATCAGCTGGTTGATCGCCCGCGCACCGCACTTCTGGAGGGCCTCGTGATACCTGACGACCTGCACTACACGGCCGAGCACGAGTGGGTGAAGGTCGTGGCCGACGGAGTTCGGGTCGGTATCACCGACCACGCGCAGGAAGCCCTCGGCGACATCGTCTTCGTGACGTTGCCGGCGCCGGGCGCACAGGTCGTGGGTGGTCAGACGCTGGGTGAGGTCGAGTCGACCAAGAGCGTCTCGGACATCTACGCGCCGATTTCCGGTGAGGTGGTAGCCCGAAACGAAGCGCTGGACGCGCGGCCGGAGTTGGTCAACGCCGACCCGTACGGCGAGGGTTGGATGATCGAGATCCGTCCGAACGAGCCAGCGGACGTCGATGGGTTGCTCGACAGCGCGGCCTACGAGGCATTGGTCACCGCCGGCTAGGGCACGACCCATTTCGGGCGTGCCGGGCACGACGGCCCACCTGGTCCGTCAGACAAGTTGACCGCTGCGCGCGCCGCGCATAGGTTGCCCTGACCGTCAACCTCTACCTGACGGTCGCGCGAATGAGCATCGAACCTGAGTACTTCGAACCCGAGGGGGAGGGACGCACCCGATGCCGACGATCTTCTGCACCCACTGTGGGCACGAGAATCCCGACGACTCGCGGTTTTGTGCGAGCTGCGGCAACGCGCTCTGCACGGCCGGGGCATCCGGTGAGTGCCGAGCGCCAGTCCGACTCCACCACGACGATCTCGATCTCCGGCCTTGAAGTGCTCGAGCCGTCGCCCGACGACGAGGGGTTGGCCGACCAGGCCGCCATCGAAGGGCTGCCGCCGGGCGCCGGGCTCCTCGTGGTCCGCCGTGGTCCAAACGCGGGCAGCCGGTTCCTGCTCGATGCCGACGTGACCACCGCGGGTCGCCATCCAGAGAGCGACATCTTCCTCGACGACGTGACGGTCTCGCGGCGCCATGCTGAGTTCCGAAAGACGGCAGACGGCTTCTTCGTGCGTGACGTCGGCAGCCTGAACGGAACGTACGTCAACCGCGAGCGAATCGACGACTCCGCGCTGCAGGGTGGCGACGAGGTGCAGATCGGCAAGTTCCGGCTGGTCTTCTTGACCGGGCACCGGCCCGGCGACGCCTCGGCACAGTGACGGTGCCAGCCATGAGCGCTCGATCCACCTCTCGTGCGGCACTGTCCATCGGTGAGGTATTGACCCAGCTCCGGGCGGACTTTCCCGACGTCACGATCTCGAAGATCCGGTTCCTCGAATCCGAAGGGTTGGTCGAACCAGACCGGACGTCGGCCGGCTACCGAAAGTTCTCCCACGCGGACGTGCACCGGCTGCGCTACGTGCTGACCGCTCAACGCGACCACTACCTGCCGCTGCGGGTCATCAAGGATCACCTCGACGCACTCGATCGCGGCCTCGAGCCAGCCGACCACGCCAACGCAGGCCCGCGGGTACCGATGGCGCTGATCGCGACCGACGGTCTGCCCGGTCCTGAAGCGTTCGGTACCGACCCGGCCGAGGTCCGGTTGTCGCGCAAGGAGCTGCTGGAGGCCGCCGAGCTCGACGAGGCCGCGCTCGGTCAACTCGAGCAGTACGGCTTGGTCGCAACACGGCCCGGCAGCAACCACTACGACGGGACGTCGTTGGTCGTGGCGCGCACAGTTGCCGAGATGTCCAGATTCGGTATCGAGCCGCGTCACCTTCGGTCGTTCAAGGCAGCCGCCGACCGTGAGGTTGGCTTGGTTGAGCAGGTCGTCACGCCGCTGGTGCGGCAGCGCAACCCGGAGGCCAAGGCGCGCGCCGAGGAGGTTGCCCGCGAACTCGCGGCGCTGTCGGTGCGCCTGCACGCGTCCCTGGTGAAGGCCGGATTGCGTCCCGGGCTGAGCCGGTAGCGCCAGCGATTCGCCGCGCTGGATCGTCGAAGATTGCCGACCAAACGGACCACGGCTGCTGAGCCGGTTCGCGGTGTAGCGTGAGTCGCAGGCGGCAGGCGCAAACTCGAGCGACGGGCAGGGCGGTCACCGTGAACGAACTGCATGTGGTGGGCGTTCGGGTTGAGCTGCCGACGAACCAGCCGATTGTGCTGCTTCGCGAAGTCGAGGGCGAGCGCTACCTCCCCGATCTGGATCGGTGCCGTTGAGGCGACCGCAATCGCATTCGCGCAACAGGGTGTGGTGCCCCCGCGCCCGCTGACCCACGACTTGATGCGCGACGTCCTTGCCGCGCTCGGCGCGAAGCTTCGCGCCGTCCGCATCACGGAGATGCGCGACAACGTGTTCTACGCGGAGCTCGTCTTCGACGACGGTCGCGAGGTCAGCGCTCGCCCAAGTGACGCGATCGCCTTGGCGCTGCGCACCGGAGCGTCGATCTTCGGGTCCGAGTCGGTGCTCGAGGAGGCCGGCATCGAGATTGCCGACGAACACGAAGCCGAGGACGAGGTGGAGAAGTTCCGTGAGTTTCTCGACACGATCTCGCCTGAGGACTTCGACACCAGCCAGGGTTAATGGCGCGCCGAACGCGCACAACCACCTTCTGCCGCGGGAATCTGACCCTCGACCATAGGTTGAGGGTTGACGTGTTCGTCAGCAGGTCTTCGAAGTCCCGCGCGTCGCGTTGACTCGGGCGAGGTGCCGTCCATAGCGTGGCAGTTCCGGAGTGACGGCGTTCCGGCAGTGACGGCAGAAGGAGGACGCCAGGTGGCGAGCAACGGTGAGCCCCCAGTTCCAGTGCCGACGTCCCCGGGCCGCGGCACCGCTGACACCACTGCAGCCGAGCAACTCCAGTCGGCAGGGCTCGTTGTTCACCGACGACTTCCCGGTGCCTGACGACGGTGTCGGCTACCGCGGGCCGGTTGCCTGCGCCGCAGCCGGCATCACCTACCGGCAACTCGACTACTGGGCGCGCACTGGATTGGTCGAGCCGACCGTCCGGGCCGCTGCCGGGTCGGGTTCGCAACGGCTCTACGGGTTCCGCGACATCTTGGTCTTGAAGGTCGTCAAGCGGCTGCTCGACACCGGCGTCTCCCTGCAGAACATCCGGGCCGCCGTCCAGCACTTGCGCGAGCGCGGGATCGACGATCTCGCGCAGATCACGTTGATGAGCGACGGCGCGAGCGTCTACGAGTGCACCTCCGCCGACGAGGTCATCGACCTCGTCCAGGGCGGGCAAGGTGTGTTCGGGATTGCGGTCGGGCGAGTCGTTCGCGAGGTCGAGGGATCTCTCGCGGTCCTGCCCAGCGAGCGGCCCGAGGGCGACGATGCGGTGCCGGTCGACGCTTCGGCGGCACAGGACGAACTCGCGCGTCGCCGGGCGCGTCGAATCGGCTAGCTCCGCGGCAGCACCGCTTCGCCTGCGCTAACGTGGAGCCGCCGACGACCCCTCGCGGGAGAGTTCTCACGCGGCCAGCGTGAGGCGCCGAAGGAGCAACCTCCCCGGAATCTCTCAGGCCCAGCGACCGCGCGGGTGAGGCGACTCTGGAAAGAACGTGCCTGGTGGCACGTCACCGAAGGTGAAAGCCGGCGTTCAAGCGGCGAAGCTCTCAGGTGCCCACGACAGAGGGGGAGTCCGATCCGGCGTCCGGAGGCTCCCGTGAACTCGTCCCATTCCACCCCCGGCACGTCGGCCAGTCGCGCGGCGCGAACGCTTCGGAGTCTCGAATCCAGCCGCACCTTCGCCGACCGGCACATCGGGCCGGACGCCGATCAGCAGGCGAAGATGCTCGCGATCGTCGGCTATGGCTCGCTTGAAGAGCTTGCTGCGCAGGCGATTCCTGCGTCGATCGCCGACGAGCCCCGCCGCCAGTCTTCGATTCCGCCTGCTGCGACCGAGGTCGAAGTCACGGAGGAACTGCGCGCGCTCGCTGCGCAGAACACCGCGCTGACTTCCATGATCGGGCTCGGCTACTACGGAACCCACACGCCGGCGGTCATTCGCCGAAACGTTTTGGAGAACCCCGCCTGGTACACGGCGTACACGCCTTACCAGCCGGAGATCTCGCAGGGCAGGCTCGAGGCGCTGCTCAACTTCCAGACGGTGATCAGCGACCTCACCGGACTCCCGGTCGCCGGCGCCTCCTTGCTCGACGAGCCGACCGCGGCGGCCGAGGCGATGGCGCTGTGCCGGCGCAACTCCTCGTCGTCCAGCCATCGTTTCTACGTCGACGCCGACGTATTGCCGCAGACGATCGCCGTGCTCCGAACGCGCGCACTACCGATGGGCTTGGAGGTCGTCGTCGCCGATCTCGCGGGCGGCCTGCCGGACGGCGGTTGCTTCGGCGTATTGATCCAGGATCCCGGGCACCAGCGGCCGGGTGCGAGACCATGCCGTACTTGCTACGCAGGCGCACGCAGCCGGCGCACTCGTCGTGGCCGCCACGGATCTGCTGGCGTTGACGTTGCTGCGCCCGCCGGGTGAGTGGGGCGCGGACATCGCGGTTGGGTCGAGCCAGCGATTCGGAGTTCCGCTGTGGTTCGGCGGTCCGCACGCGGGATTCATCGCGGTCCGCGAGACACTCGCTCGGTCGTTGCCCGGACGGCTGGTCGGCCAGTCGATCGACGCGGACGGCCGGCCCGCGTACCGGCTCGCGTTGCAGACCCGCGAGCAACACATCAGGCGCGAGAAGGCCACCAGCAACATCTGCACAGCGCAGGTGCTGCTCGCGGTCGCGGCGGCGATGTATGCGGTCTACCACGGACCCCGACGGGCTTGACCGACATCGCTTCGCGGGTGCGTCGCGATGCCGCAGTGCTGGCAGCCGGACTGCGACGAGGTGGCATCGACGTATCAGAGGTCGGCACGTTCTTCGACACCGTGCAGGTGACCGTTCCGGGCCGGGCGGCTGTCATCGTCGCCGGTGCCCGCGAGCGCGGCATCAACATTCGGTTAGTCGACGCAGACACAATCAGCATCGCTTGCGACGAGACGACGGAGCGGCGGCACCTAGCGGCGTTGTGGGCTGCGTGTGGAGTCGACCTGAGTGTGGACGACATCGACTCGATCGACGACGCGGTGCACGACGAGTTCGCCAGCCCGATTCGGAGGACGTCGGATTTCCTTCGTCACCAGGTGTTTCACCAGCATCGTTCGGAGACATCGATGCTGCGGTACCTGCGCAGCTTGTCCGACAAGGACGTCGCTCTCGACCGATCGATGATTCCGCTCGGCTCGTGCACCATGAAGTTGAACGCGACGACCGAGATGGAACCCATCAGCTGGCCGGAGTTCGCGCAGATCCATCCGTTCGCGCCGATCGAGCAGGCGAAGGGCTACCTCACCCTCATCCGGCAACTTGAGTCGTGGCTCGCCGACGTCACCGGATACGACGCCGTGTCGCTGCAGCCCAACGCGGGGTCGCAAGGCGAGTTCGCCGGACTCCTGGCGATCCGGGCCTTCCACGACGCCGCGGGCGACGCGCAGCGCACTGTCTGCTTGATTCCAGCGTCCGCCCACGGAACCAACGCGGCGAGCGCCGCGATGGCCGGGATGCGGGTCGTCGTCGTTGCGTGCGACGACGCGGGAAACATCGATATGGACGATCTGCACAGCAAGATCGAAGCCCACGCCGCGCAGCTCGCCGCCATCATGATCACCTACCCCTCGACGCACGGAGTCTTCGAATCGACCGTGGGCGACGTCTGCGCGCAGGTTCATGCCGCGGGCGGTCAGGTCTACGTCGACGGCGCGAATCTCAACGCGCTTGTCGGGCTCGCGCGGCCTGGTCGGTTCGGTGCGGACGTGTCGCACTTGAACCTGCACAAGACCTTCTGCATCCCGCACGGCGGCGGTGGGCCGGGAGTCGGTCCGGTGGCCGTGCGGGCGCACCTGGCGCCGTACCTGCCCAACCACCCGCTGTCCCCAGAGGCCGGGCCGGCGTCCGGTCCAGGTCCGATCAGCGGCGCACCGTTCGGATCGGCTGGGGTGCTGCCGATCCCGTGGGCCTACATCAGGCTGATGGGCCTGGCGGGTCTGACCAAGGCGACACAGGTTGCGATCCTGTCGGCGAACTACCTCGCGCGCCGGCTCGCGCCGTCCTACCCGATCCTGTACACCGGCCACGGTGGTCTCGTGGCGCACGAATGCATCATCGATCTGCGCCCCCTCACGAAAGAGAGCGGCGTCACGGTCGACGATGTTGCGAAGCGGCTCATCGATTACGGCTTTCATGCGCCGACGATGTCGTTTCCGGTGGCAGGCACCCTGATGATCGAACCGACCGAGTCCGAGGACCTCGACGAACTCGATCGTTTTGTCGACGCCATGGTGTCGATCCGAGCGGAGATCGCCAAGGTCGCATCAGGGGAGTGGGACCGCGTCGACAACCCCTTGCACCACGCTCCGCACACGGCCGCGTCGATGACCGGACCGTGGGAGCACAGCTACTCGCGTGCTGTTGCTGCCTACCCGGTGCCGGCATTGCTGCACGGAAAATACTGGTCGCCGGTCGCCCGCATCGACGGAGCATATGGTGATCGCAACCTTGTGTGTAGCTGTCCGGCCCCCTCGGCATACGAGTCCTGATGGGGCGCCGCCTCGGCTAGGTCTGTCCTTCATGCTGCTGCGCGTCGTGCAGGAGGTTGCGGCCGAACAGCGACTCCTGCTCAGAAGGCCGTGGCATCCAATCCGCCAGTTGCACGGTGAAGCCCGCGGATCGCGCGGCGTCGATGACCGATGGATCGTCGTCGACGAGTAGCTCGACGGCCGACTCCCGGCGGAGCCGACGAAGTTCGTGCAGCTTGACGACCGCACTCGGACGCCGATCGCCCTCCGACCGCATCACGAGTCGCCCGGTCGGCAACAGTTGCTGGTCGAGCCAGGCCTGCGTGGCCGCTCGAAGACGTTCAGGTCGTCCGGTGAGGTAGACGATGTCGTGGGTCGCCGCTGCTCGCTTCGCGAACTCGGCACCGATCTCGAGCACCCGATCGTTCTTGGCCGCCGCGAAGAACCCCTCCCAGTTCTTCGGCCGCGCTGCGAGATAGTGCAACCGATGCCGGACGTCGGCGAGCACGCCGTCGATGTCGAGGATGACGAGCGCGGATCCCACGACCGGCAATCTAGCGGGTGTCACAGGAGGGAGAGTTGATCGCCGATAGGCACAACCGGCGCCGGCGCGACGTCGCGCGCACGCGGGATCCGCCTGGCCTCGACCGGCTCGTGCGAACCAATGCCAGCCGCGCGCGCGAGCTCTCGCACCTGGCCGCACACGTCGTCCTGATAGCTCTTCAGTGCGTACGACGACGCGCGGTAGAGCGTGCGATACCTCGGAACCAGAGCGGAATGCGTTGCTTCCAGCCAGCCCATGAACCACTCGCGGGCGCCGGGCCGCAAATGCAGCACGATCGGAGTCACCGAATGTGCGCCGGCCGCGGCAATGGCCGTCACGGTCCGCGCGAGTTGGTCGGGGGAGTCGGAGAGGCCGGGCAGGATCGGCGCCATGAGGACGTCGCACCTGATGCCGGCCGCGTTCAGAGTGCGGCACACACCGAGGCGGGCAGTCGGGCTTGGTGTTCCCGGTTCGACCTCACGCCACAGCACATGGTCGACGAAGCCGACCGAAACGGCGGTGGAGACGTCCGTGACCTCGGCGGCACGCTCGAGAAGCGGCAGGTCACGAAGGATCAGCGACCCCTTCGTCAGGATCGAGAAGGGGTTCGACGCCTCAGTGAGGGCGGACAGGATGCCTGGCATGAGCCGGTAACGGCCCTCGGCTCGCTGATAGCAATCGACGTTGGTGCCCATCGCGACCGGGTGCCCACCCCACGATCGTTTCGCGAGCTCGGTGCGCAGCAGGCTCGGCGCGTTCACCTTGACGACAACCTTCGTGTCGAAATCGAGGCCGGCGCCGAGGTCGAGGTAGGTGTGGGTGTTGCGCGCGAAGCAATAGCGGCACGCGTGTGAGCAGCCTCGGTAGGGGTTGATTGTCCAGCCGAACGGCAGCCGGGACGCGCTTGGCACCTTGTTGAGGATCGACTTCGCGTGGACTTCGAAGAAGGTCATGCCGGCGAATTGGGGCGAGTCGAACGTGCGGATCACGGCCGGTCGGGCGAAGAGCGTGCCGGCGCTCGAATCGAGCCGTTGCGACTCCCAGCGCACCAGGTCCTCCTAGGGTCGGGGGTTCCGGCTATTAGAACATATGTTCGAAAGGGGACGGGTGAAGAACGCTGGTCAACTGAACCGGCGGGCGAGACTGGCACGAATGCCTCGTGGGACGAGGCGTGGTTGGCTCGCAATGCGTGCGAGACCCTGGTGGTCCGCGAAACCTTGGGAGGGTGAGTGAGTTGGCAGTTGGCTCGCTCACCCACGAGTTTGCCCGCATCATCCGCATTCCGGAGGCCAGCCAGTCTGGCGATCGCCCGTCCGAGACGCGCCCGCGTGCGCCATATGTGAGACTCGGCGCTGTGGCAGTCTCCGAGCGCGGCGCAGCGTACGAAACGTACGACGACGCCGGCCTGGGCAGGCTCATCGCGAGCCAGGACCCGGTCGCGCTCGAGGAGCTCTATGACCGGCACGGCGCGGCCTGTTACGGCCTGGCTCGCCGCGTGGTCACCGACGATCAACTCGCGCAGGACGTCGTCCAAGAGGTCTTCTTGGCGATCTGGCGGGGGGCCGCGACCTACGACGGATCGAGAGGCACCCTGAGTACCTGGCTGTACGCACTGACCCATCACAAGTCGGTCGACGCCGTTAGGCGTGCGCAACGGCACAGCGGGCGGCGGGCCTCGGAGGACGCATTGATCACCGAGGCCGATCCGTCACCGGGTGTCGATGAGCAGGCCCTGGCGTCGGTGCGACGCGACCAGGTTCGCGCGGCGTTGGCCGACCTGCCGGAGCCCCAGCGGCGGGCGCTGATGCTCGCCTACTTCGGCGGCTACTCGCAGTCGGAGATCGCCACGATGACCGGCATCCCGCTCGGGACCGTGAAGACACGCACCCTCGCCGCCCTGCGCCGCCTCCGGTCTGTCCTCGACGAGGCCCACGTGCACGGTGCTGTCCCGGACGGGGAGGGGGTGTGACGCCGGTGCCTGAAGAACACGAGGAATGGTCGGAGCTCGCGGTCGGCCATGTCCTGTCGTCCCTCGACGACGCGGACGAGGCCAGCTACCTCGAACACGCTGCGTCGTGCGAGTCGTGTCGCGAACTCGAACGCGAGTTCAGTCAAACGCTGGCAGACCTGGCACTGGTCGCGCCGACCGTTGCCCCGCCGCCGTCGTTGAAGGCTTCGATCATGGCCGCGATCGTCGAGGACAAGCCGCACAGCGGCGTCGTCATCCCGATTGACCGGCACGCGGACGCTCGGTCGACCTCGCGCAAGGAAGATCCCGCCGTGGGTCGCTGGAGTGGCGGCGGCTGTCGTGGCGATCGCGCTTGGTTGCGGTCTGGGTAGTGCCCGGGCACAAGCAAGCGTCCATCGCGGCGCGATGTGCCGCCGTCAACTGCCCCGTCGTCACTCTCACCGGCGGTGGCCAGTCGGTGGCCGCCGTGATGGTGCTCGACCACACTGCGTACATCGACCCGCATGGCTTGCCGCCGACCCCAAAGGGCGACGTCTACGTCCTGTGGGCGCTGTCGTCCGGCAAGACTCCCGTGGGCGTCGCCGCTTTGCACACAGTGCCGACGTCAGGGCCGGTTCGAGCGGGCACGTTCACGACGCCGATCGGCAACGTCAGCGGCTTCGCCGTCACAGAGGAACGGGGCGACGCCATACCGGCTACCCCGTCAGAGCACCTGCTCGCGCAAGGGTCGCGCGTCTAGAACAGACGCGTCTAGAACAGATTCGCGGCGATCAGCACTCCGACGGCGATCAACACCACGCCAGCGACCCATTCGGCGCGTCCTTGCATCCGCGCGCCAAGGGACGCACCGAGTTCAAGACCGGCAAGGCTCAGGCCGACGCTCACGATCGCGAAGACGAGCACCGAAGCCACCAGCGGCGTCTTCGTCACACCGAGCCCGAACCCGATGACGAGATTGTCGATCGACAATGCGAATCCGGACACCAGAAGCGCTCCCGGACCTTCGTCCGGCCTTCTGCAAGGTGTCGCGATCGTCTGTCGCATCTTCGCCGTCGGTGCGAAGCGCCTCCACCAGCGACCACAGCCCGGCCGCAGCCAGCAGGCCGCCGCCTACGTATCGCGTGGCCTGCCCGAGACTGTGCGCAGAACTGTGTCCGATGAGCAGACCGACAAGAGGCATGGTCGCCTCGAATAGGCCGAAGATGACGGCCACCCGCAATCGGGTGCGGGCATCGACGCCGGACATGCCGATACCAATCGCAGCAGCGAAATTGTCGAGGCCAACGGCAACCGCGCTCAGCACAAGCGCGAGCACAATCACGGCGTCAGCCTATCGACGGCATGCGAGACGCAGGCGTCCGTCGGGCGGTCGCCATGGGCTCGGGCACAATCGGATGTGGCAGCTGTCGATTCCGGATGTCGCCGTTCGTCGTCTTGATGTCCATGCACGTCTGAGCGCACCGTTCGCGGAGGAACACCAATGGCGCAATACCTGATCCTGATCTACGAGAACGAAGAGGGCTACGCGACTGCTTCTGCCGAGGACTTCGCTACCACGATGAAAGCGCACACCCGATTCGCGGAGCAGATCCCGGCGCTGGGCGGCACGATGCTCGGTGGCAACGCCCTGCAGCCCACGACAACGGCGACGTCGATCCGTGACGACATCGTGACGGATGGTCCGTTCGTCGAGACGAAGGAAGCGCTCGGCGGCTACTACCTGATCGAGGCCGCAGACCTTGACCAGGCGCTGGCCATCTCGAAACTGTGCCCAGCTCCCTTTGGCGGCGTTGAAGTCCGTCCGATCATGGATCTCACCGGCGGGTGACCACTCCGTCCGACGAGGTACATCGGGCAGTCGCCGACGCGCATCGTCGCGAGTGGGCATTCGTGCTCGCTGCGACGGCGCGCGTCGCCGGCGACATCGACCTTGCCGAGGAGTGTGTGCAGGACGCCTACGTCTCAGCGCTGGATGCGTGGACCCGCGACGGCATCCCGAGCAACCCGGCGGCGTGGCTCACGACAGCGGCTCGCCATCGGGCCGTGGACATCCACCGCCGTAACCAGACCTTGCGCGGGAAGCTGCCGTTGCTCGTCGAACCCGACGTCGCGCCGGCCGACGAACAGGACGCTGATCTGATTCCTGACGACCGGTTGCGACTGGTGTTCACCTGCTGCCACCCGGCGCTGGGTCGCGAAGCTCAGGTCGCGTTGACCCTGCGGCTGGTATGTGGTCTCACGACTGCTGAGATCGCGCAGGTATTCCTGGTACCGGAGCCCACGATGGCGGCCCGCGTAACACGTGCGAAGAAGAAGATCGCATTGGCGCGCATCCCGTACCGCGTACCAGATTCCGCCGAGCTGCCGGACCGTCTCGATGCGGTGCTGACCGTCGTCCATCTGCTCTTTACGACCGGGCACACCGCGCCTGCGGGGGAGTACCTCGTCCGTGCCGACCTGGTTGATCGATCGGTCGGGTTGGCGCGGATGCTGCTCGTGCTGATGCCCGATGAGCGCGAGGTGCGGGGGCTGCTTGCACTGATCCTGTTGACCGATGCGCGCCGACGTACCCGCGTCGATGCGGCGGGTCGGCTGCTGTTGCTCGAGGAGCAAGATCGCACGCAATGGGACCGTGCACAGATCGCTGAAGGTCTCGCGCTTGTCGTCAACGCGTTGCGCGGCGGGGGAGCCGGCCGATTCGCAGTGCAGGCAGCAATTGCGGCCGTCCATGCGGAGGCTCCTAGCTACGCGGAGACCGATTGGCCGCAGGTTCTCGAGCTCTACGACGAGCTCCTTCGGCGTTGGCCGTCTCCGGTGGTCGCCCTGAACCGCTGCGTCGCCGTGTTGATGGTCGACGGAGCGCAGGCCGCACTCGACGAGGTCGACGCACTCGACGCGTCAGGGCGACTGGCCGGGTACCGGTACCTGCCCGGCCACCCGCGCAGACCTGTTGCGGCGGCTCGACCGATTCGCCGAGGCAGCCGAGGCTTACCGGTCGGCGATCGCTCTCGCCGACAACGAACTGGAGCGCGCGTTCCTGGCCGGCCGGCTGAGCGACGTCTTGGAGCTCAGTCGATCGACCAGCTGACCTAGAAGCTGAACGCGATCAACGACTTGTGGCTGGAAGGGCTGGTGAACGCGCCGGCCAGGAAGAGCGTGTGCGTGCTCTGGTCGACGTAGATCGCCTGCACGCCGTTGTTGCCGCCGTCCGCGTTCAACTGGTTGCCGGTGATCCCCGGATCCCACGTCGTCAGTTGTCCGTTCGACAACTCCAGCTGGGTGGCGAAGTACGGGAACGGGGTTGTCGTGTTGGCCACGTTGCGGTGGTAGCCCGCGATCACGGTCGAGCCGACGAGGCCGATGCCCTGGCAGTCACCGATGGTCGACGTCGTCCACACCCGCGCCCCGGTGGTGGCGTTCATCAAGATGGCCTCATTCGATGCGTGGCCGGGCAGGGGCGTGTCCGCCACTGCCGACGAGGATCTCGCCGGTGTTGGGGCCGACAGACAGCGAGATGATCTCTTCACCGTCGTACTGGCCGTACTGACCCGACGCCGGTGTCGGCCCGAAGGTGGGCGTTGAACGCGGACACCAAAGAACCGGAACTCGGGTTGATCTCGACAAGCCCGTGCTGGGTGGTGCCGTTGTACTTCTCGAACAGGCCGCCGGCGTACAACGTTCCGTTGGTGGCGAGCAGGGAGTGCACGTCACCGCTGCTGGTCGACTTCGACCAGATCGTCGAGCCCGTCGAGGACGACACGGCGCGCACGGCGCTGAAGCTGCCGCCCATGAAGACGGTGCTACCGGCGGCGGCGAGGGCACGAACCGTTGCACTCGGCTTCGGGTTCCATGACGTCACACCAAACGTTGCCGACAGCGCGGCCGCGTGCGAGCGGCTCTGGCCACCGAACGAACTGAAGTCGCCACCGACGTAGGTGACGCCGTTCAGGCTGGTGATCGAGCGAACGTAGGAATTCGCGTTGCCGGCGTAAAGGACCGCCCCAGTCGACTCAGACACGATCGCAAAGTTCTTCGCACTGTGCGACACGCCATCAGTGGTGATGACCGCGCTGAAGTTGCCACCAAAGGCCAGCTCGCCGGTCGCTGCTCCGTCGACCTTCGTGATCGCCAGGATGTCGCCGTTGGTCCGGTCGAAGGTCAGGGGACCGCTGATCGGGGTGGTCGGGGAGACCGGCGACGTATTCGGCCGCACGGCCTGCGGTCGCGCGGGTGCCCGCCGGTAGCTGCAGTCGGCGGAGGCCGGCAGATCGTTCATGGCCTTCGGTGCGTCGATGGCACTGCAGGTCGCTCGCGCTGGTTGCTGCCGTGGCCGCTGTAGCCAGGCCAGGCGCCGTCATGAGCAATCCGCCGACACTGACACAGACCGTGACCGCAGACATCGCCTTACGCATGGTGTCCCCCCCGGGCTAACTCTTGCTCCGCGCCGGTCTCGATTGACACCGGTGAGTCCGTATCTGCGGGCATACTCTCCGAAAAGTTCGGTCCGGGCAATAAGTATCGCGGGGAGAACCGAGGGGGACTCGAGGATACGCCTACTTTACATAATGTCACTTATCGGCACATGCTTCAGGCGGGACGCGCGTAACTCAGCGCCGCCATTCGGCAGGTCGCCCAGGCACGCATCCGATGGTCGATCGGCGCGAAATGGTCGACGCCCTTGAGTCGTTGCTCGTCGACCGTGTCACCGGCAGCGATCGCCGCGACGGCGTAACGATCACTTTGGTCGATCGGTACGACCTTGTCCTTCGTCCCGTGGACCAAGGTCGACGGGACGCCGATCGGCAGCAGCTCGTAGGGCGACGCGTGCGCGTAGCGCTCCGGAACCTGCTCTGGCGTGCCGCCCAGAAACCGCACGACCGCGCCGTTGCCCAACCCCACGGCTGCCCCGCGCACGAGGTCGAGCACACCCGCCTGGGCGACGACACCGCGGACGCGGACCTCCGGCCGCCCACCTGGAGCGTCCGGTTGAAGCTTGTGCCGACCGGCCAGCCACATCGCGAGTTGCCCACCGGCTGAATGCCCAACTGTGACGACGCGATCGAGGTCGAGACGCCCACCAGCAGCGGGCGCGGCGATGTCAGCAAGGGCGTCAATTGCCCGTGCGACGTCGAGCAACGTTGCAGGCCAGCCGCCGCCGTTGCCGACCCGCCGGTACTCGATGTTCCAGGCAGCAACCCCGTGCTTCGCGAGATCGGTCGCCAAGCCGGTACCGAGTGATCGGCCGTATCCGGAGCCCCAGTAGCCGCCGTGAATCACCACCACAACCGGCCATGGCGCGCCGTCCGTGCTGCTCTCGGTTGGCAGGTGAAGGTCTGCCACCTGGCTCGCATCGATCCCGTACGCCAGCGTCAGCGGCGTCGCCGGCCGCGCTCGAAGCCGCACCCGCTTCTCAGCTGCGCTGACTGCGAGTGCGAAGCTGCGTCCACCGACTACGAGCTGCGGCGACGGGCATCGACCGCTTGATGCGGTCGAGCAGCCGCTGCGCTGCCGGATACTCGGTGGCCAGGACCGCGAGGCCGAACGCCATGACCAGCAGCCCAGGGCCGGGAAGGACCAGAAGCACGACCCCGACCGCGATCAGAACCACGCCGACCAGAGTGACGACGGGCCGGCGCAACCATACGGGCGTGTTGTTCAAACGAGCAATCATGGTCATTTCCTCCGGCAACCATCGGTCGCCGAAGGTCTGACCGCGATCCGTGACGGACCGCCGCTGGCCGGGTACCTGTGGAGGCACCGTGTTGACGGCCGCAGACGCGAGGGCTACTCCCCTTCGGTGCTGTCATGATACGGCACCTGCATGATGGGACGGCGAGGAGCAAACTTTCGTGAGGGCTAACCGCCGCACCCACCAACGGTCGGTCGATCCGCGAGCCGTGCCGAGTTGGCGTGCCATCGCGGCTCGTGTTCGCCAACAGATCGTCGACAGGAACCTCGCGATACTCGCGGCCGGGACCGCCTTTTGGGCCATTCTCTCGATCTTTCCGGCCATCATCGCGATGGTCACGATCTACGGCATCGTGGCCAGTCCGGCGCAAGTGACGAAAGAGGTCACCAAACTTGGTGGCTCGTTGTCACCGTCGACGCGCGAGGTCGTCACGAACTGGCTCGCCGGACTGACCGGCACCAGTCATCAACAACTCGGGCTCGGCCTGGTGGTCGGGCTCGTCGCGGTCTTGTGGGCGGTCTCCGCCGGCGTTCGGACGTTGATCAAGGCGATCACCGCGGCTTATGAGCAGGAGGAGACGCGTGGCTACCTCAAGCTGCGCGGTCTTTCGCTCCTGGCGAGTCTCGGGGTCATCGTCGTCGCTGCGATTGCGCTGGCCGCGATCGGTATCGCCCCCGCGATCCGGCACCTGGTACACAACACACTGTGGCGTCTGGCGTTCGACATCGGTGAGTGGGTCGTACTCGCAGTCATCCTCACTGCGGCGATCGCAGCGCTGTATTGGATGGCGCCGCCGAAGACGTCCGTCAACTGGCGGTGGGCCTCGGCGGGTGCGGTGTTCTCGACGGTGTTCGTCGTGTTGGCGAGCATCGGGTTCTCGCTGTACGTGCGCTTCTTCGCGCACTACAACAAGACGTACGGCACCCTAGGCGGCATCGTCATCTTGATGTTGTGGCTCTACTACTGCGTCTTCATTGTGTTGCTCGGTGCTGTGATCGACATCGAGGTCGAGCGCCAGTTGACGGGCGACATCGGTGACACCGACGCTGCCGCGGCGTAGCTCGTCGCAACACTGACGTTGGTGATCTGAACCGGCACGTTCGGCTTGCCGTCGCCCTGGCCGTTGCTGTTGTCGGATCCGCCAGCCGCGATCTTCTGGATCACGGCCAGGCCGCCGGTGATTGTGCCGAACGGCGTGTAGCTCGGAGCGAGCGTGGTGTCGGCGTAAACGAGGAAGAACTGGCTGCCATTGGTGCCCGGGCCAGCATTGGCCATTGCCACTGTGCCAGCGGGATAGACGGCTCCGTTCAGGTTCTCGTCGGCGAACTGATAGCCGGGGCCGCCACCACCCGTGCCGGTCGGATCTCCGCATTGCAACACGAAGATGCCAGCGGTTGTCAGGCGATGGCACGGTGTCGCGTCGAAATACTTCTTGCCCGCGAGATAGATGAAGGAGTTGACCGTGCACGGTGCCTTCGCGGCATCCAACTTGATGACGATGGCACCCTGGTTCGTCGTCAACGTCGCGGTGGGCGTACCGAGCTGCGATGCGCGGGTTGGCGGCTTGCCGACGGATCGCGCAGCTGGCTGGCCGGCCGGTGAGTACGCGCAGCTGATCGTGCCACCGACTGTCGTCGGCGTGGTCGCGGCGCGACTCTTTGCGCTCGCGCAGGCGCTCACGTCGACCGCAACGATGGCAA
This sequence comes from uncultured Actinomycetes bacterium, assembly GCA_963825425.1. Taxonomy (GTDB): domain Bacteria; phylum Actinomycetota; class Actinomycetes; order Acidothermales; family Acidothermaceae; genus PALSA-607. Next base: position 414,298 of record CAWGTF010000010.1, on the reverse strand, counting down.
GGACGAGCGCAGGTAGCAACCGCAGTCGCGAACTGGGGTGCCGCACCAACAACTCCTTCGGACGAGCGCCGACGCTTAGGCGTCGCGCTTCTCGAACAAGAACCACGACAGGCCGAGGACGATCGCGAGAAACGCGAGGAAGACCAGCAGGCCGTCGACCGGGCTCGGCACCGCTTGAGAACCGCCGCCGCCGTTGCCATTGGTCGACTGGTTGATAGCGGAAGATCTGCATTCCGGAGGAGAACGGCAGCGCCTTCGCGAACCCGCGAATGGAATGGAACACGTGCAGACCGAGCAGCCCGCGAAGGATGTTCTCCACGAGCAGCGGCATCAAGATCACCGTCACGATCGCGGCCGGGATGTTGCGGAAGAGCCCGGAGAGCGCGAGTCCGACGAGCGCGAAGATGACGATGTAGACGATCGATCCGACCCACACGCGCGCCATCGGTGTCGGGAACAGGCCGAGCTCGAGTGAGCCGATGGCCGAGAATCGCTAGCGCGACCGCGTACGCAGCACGAAGACCAATGAGCGCCACGACGAACACGTAGGCGGTGACGACGAGAACCTTGGCAGCCATCACGTTCGAACGGCGCGGTAACGCGCTGAGCGTTGGCCGGATCGTTCCGTAGCGGTATTCGTGGCCGATGGCAAAGATTCCGATCATCGACAGCAGGATCGAGACGAGGAATACCGCCCCGCCGCCGCCGCCGGTGATGATGTCTCCGTAGTCTGTGACCGTCAGCGTCGCCCTTCAGCCCTAGGGCCGGGAGACCGAGCAGCCCCGCGACGAGCAACGACAGGCCGGTGAGCCACCAGGTCGACCGCAGCGTGCGCAGCCGCATCCATTCGTAGCGCAGCGCGCCCCTCATCCGAGTCCCCCGGTCGTCTCGAATTCCTGCGCGCCCGCAGTCGCTTCGAGGAACGCTTCCTCGAGCGTCGCCGTGCGGGTGGTGAGCTCGTGCAACGGCACCCGTTCGGCAAAGGCGAGGTCGCCGACCTGCTCCTGCGTCGGCCCGGTAAGCGAAAGCCGACCGTCACCTTCGGGCAGCGACGGTCGCCCCGCGCGCGACGAGCAGTTCGGCCAACCGTGCTGCCTCGGGGCTGCGCACCACGATGCTCGTGTGCGATGACCGAGCCACGAAGTCGGCGATCGGCGTGTCAGCGAGTAGCCGACCACGACCGATGACGATCAGGTGGTCGGCCATCAACTCCATCTCGGCAAGCAGGTGGCTCGACGCGAGGACGGTGCGCCCGCGAGCGGCATACGCCTTGAGAAAGTCGCGGAGCCAGTTGATGCCCTGGGGGTCGAGCCCGTTCGCCGGTTCGTCGAGCAGCAAGATGTCAGGCTCGCCGAGCAATGCCGCCGCGAGACCAAGGCGTTGCCCCATTCCCAACGAGAACGACTTTGGCTTCTTCCGCGCGACCGTGTCGAGCCCCACCAACCCGAGCACCTCGTCGACGCGGCGGATCGGTATCTGGTTCGCCGCCGCGAGCATGCGCAGGTGGTTGCGCGCGGTGCGGGTCGGATGGAAGGCCTTCGCTTCGAGCAGCACGCCAACCCGACGCATGGGGTGCGCAATGTCGCGGTAGCGCTGTCCGTCGAATCGGGTGACACCTTCGCCGCGGTCGAGACCGAGCATCAAGCGCATCGTCGTCGACTTCCCGGCGCCGTTCGGACCCAGAAAGCCCGTGACGACACCAGGCTGGACAGCGAACGAAAGGTTGTCGACGGCACGGCGGTCGCCGAACCGCTTGCCGAGGCCTGCTGCTTCGATCACACCGGACTCCCCTGTGCGCCGCGCGCGCGGCGCTGGTCACCCCGCAGTGTAGGTGGTCGACGACGGCGGACTCGCAGTGCCGCGACGGCGGCGCCTGCCGTTCGTGGCCCATCGGAGCGGGTATGAATGGTCGGTATGGCACCAAGCAAGGCTTCGGCGTCGTCCGGCGAGCCGGCAACGACGTTCACGTCCACGACGACGCACATAGCCGTCGGCGGAGTCGTGGGAGTCATCGGCGCGCTCATCATGGGCGTCACGCGGGGTTGGGGTTTCGCGGCGCTCGCCGGCTGGGACATCATGGCTGCGGTCATCGTGACCTGGATCTGGCTGACGATCTGGCCACAAGACCCGCGCACGACCGCAAGCCACGCGGTCCGCGAGGACCCCGCCCGACCGATCGCCGACCTGCTGCTCATCGGCGCCAGCGTCGCCAGCCTGGTGGGGGTTGGCTTCATCATCGCGGCCAGTGGCAACAGCAGGGGCACCGGGAAAGCTGCCTACGTCGCGTTCGCGGTGGCGACGGTCTTCCTTTCATGGGCGGTCGTGCACTCGGTGTACACGTTGCGGTACGCCAGGTTGTTCTATGCGGGCACCGCCGGCGGCATCAACTTTCATCAGCTTCCCGACCACGAGCCGCAGTACATCGACTTTGCCTACATCTCGCTGACGGTCGGCATGACGTTTCAAGTGTCGGATCCTGAGGTGACTTCGACGGTGATGCGGGCGACAATCCTGCGGCATGCACTGCTCGCCTACCTGTTCGGCGTCGTCATCATCGGCATCGTCATCAACGTGGTCGCCGGGTTAACGAAATAGCCTGCTTAGAAGTAGCTGCGCACGCAGTCGATAACCCGCCGGTCGTCGTCCAGTAGCGGCATCAGCTGCCACTTGTCATGCGTCGTGCACGGGTGCGAGATCCCGAGTGCCACGAGATCGCCCACCTCGATGCCGCTGGACCGCGCGAGATCGAGGAACGCGTGCTGGTCGTTCAGCTTGGTCACCCGCGCATCGATCGGCACGACGTCGCCACCCCGTACCGATCGGCGCCACAACACGATGGGCAGCCCGGCGTCGAAGGAGACGTCGCGACGACCGGCACCGACCAGAGCGAGCCCGGGCTCGGGCAGCGAGAGCACCTGGCACCAAACCTCGATCGCTGGTCGCAGTTGCGACGCCAGCGATGACGTTTCGGCGTACAGCCCGTGGTCGTGTGTGACGTACGAGCCACTGCGCAGAACACTGCGAACTGGCCGCGAACACTCCAGCTGCTCGCGAAGCACCGATGTCACGACGTCGATGTGCTCGCTGCCCCCGCAGGTGAGCATGAAGTAAGGCGACCGCGCATCGAGCAACGCGTCGGCGTCCAGCTCGCGCAGCGTATCGGCGAGGCCGTGCACGAACGCCTGAACAGCGCTCAGCGTGCTCGCGTCGCGGCCCTGCCCAAGTGGACCCTCGAAGCCGGCAACTCCGATCAGCATCAGCGACGCGTGGCGTTGCACCGCACGGGCGACGACCCGTGCCTCGTCGCGGGTTCGGCAGCCGGTCCGCCCACCCGTGGGCCCCATCTCCACGAGGACGCCGAGTGGTTGCGCATCAGTCGCACCACTAGCGGCCAGCGCGCGCCCGAGCAGGTCGACTCCCGCGACCGAGTCGACGTAGCAGACAGAACTCGAAGTCCGGGTCGGCAGCGCGTTCGGCGGTGAGCCAGCGAATGAACTCGATGTCGACCAGTTCGTTGGCCAGCAGCACGCGGCGCACGCCGTGGGCTCTATACACGCGGACTTGCCATGGTGTGGCCGCCGTCATTGCCCATGCGCCGGCTGCCAGCTGGCGGGCGAACAGGGCAGGGGCCATGGTCGTCTTTCCGTGTGGCGCGAGCAGCAGCCCGTTGTCCTCGCACCAGCTGGCGAGCACGCCGATGTTGTTATCGATCGCTGACGCGCTCAGTGCGGCGATCGGCCAGCTGAATCCCGCGTCGAAGAGTGACGGGCGGCCGGCCACGAAGTCTGACACTCGCTGCTCGGAAGGTAGCGCCGGGAAGCCCTTCCATCGCCAGTCGAGCACCTCATCGTCACGACCTGCGCGAACTAGCACCGTCAGACGCCGACGCGCAGTTGCCGCATGTGCTCTTTGTACGCCGGCTCGGCCTGCTCGACGAACATGGTCAGAACTGGCGGTGGCAGCGCGGCCGTGAACATCGCACGCTCGTCGTCGTCCGCCTCTTCGAGAATCGCCGCAAGAATCGCCATCAACTCCGGCGGTGACACGCTGGCGCGCGCGTGCTCGCCGAGCCGGTCCCACTCCACAACAGTGAGGTGCGTCTCGACAAGCGGCAAGATCTGCTTCTCCTCCTCGCCCAGGTGCTCGCCGAGGGCCGACGCGATGTCCTCGAACGTTGTCGCGAGCTCCTCGCCCCGTTCCGGCGACGGCTGCGTGGCCCAGTCCGGCAACTGCTCCTGCGCGTGTGGGAGCAGCGCTGCGACGTGCAGATGTTGGTCCTCCATGCGCCGGATCAGGGCGGCCTCGACCTCGACTCGCTCGAGCAACACCGGCCAGAGGTACTCGTCCTCACCACTGTGGTGCACGTGCACGAAGCGCAGCAGATTGCTCGCGTGGTCGGCGACGACCTTGGCGCGCTCGAGATCGTCCCGCGCGACGCCGCGGATCATCGCCGGCAAGAGGCCGAACTCGCGGCGGAACACACGGTGAATCACCACCATCTGCTGGATGAGCGGGCGCTCGGTAGCACTATCGGCGTTCATCGGCGGCAGGCCCTTCCTGTCAGGTCAACGGGGTCTGGCCATGATGCCAGGATGCGTACATGACGCATCGTGTTCTGGTTCTCGACGACTATCAAGATGTGGCCCGACAGTTCGGTCCGTGGCAGCAACTGGACGGCCTGAGCGGCGGACCGTTCGACCTCGACGTGCGAACCGAGCACCTGACCGACGAGGCCCTGGCAGCCGCGCTGCGCGACGCCGACATCGTGGTCGCTATGCGGGAACGGACACCGTTCCCGCGTGAGGTGCTCAGGCAGGCGCCCCGCCTCAAGCTGCTCGTCACGACCGGGATGGCGAACGCATCCATCGACCTCGACGCGTGTCGTGAACTTGGTGTCGAGGTGAGGGGAACCGCCGGCCTGCGGACGTCGACTGCCGAGTTGACCTGGGGCTTGATCCTCGCCCTGGCGCGCCACATCTGTGCAGAAGACCGCGAGGTCCGCGCCGGCGGCTGGCAACGCACCCTCGGCTTCGAACTCGCTGGGGCGCGGCTCGGAATCGTCGGCCTGGGCAATCTCGGTCGTGAGGTCGCCAAGATCGGCCTCGCATTCGGCATGGACGTCGTCGCGTGGAGTCAGAACCTGCAGCCCGAGTACGCTGCCGAGCTCGGCGTGAGAGCGGTACCGAAGGGCGAGCTGTTCGCGACCGCCGACGTGGTCACGCTGCACCTCAAGCTCAGTGATCGCACCCGCGGTGTCGTCGGCGCCGGCGAACTCGCTGCGATGCAGCGCACCGCGTATCTGGTGAACACATCGCGCGGCCCGCTGATCGACGAGCACGCCCTCATCGAGGCACTCCGGACCGGCTCCATCGCCGGCGCCGGGCTCGATGTGTTCGACGTCGAGCCCCTGCCGGCGACGCACCCGCTGCGGATGCTGCCGAACACCGTGGTGACGCCACACGTGGGCTATGTGACGACGGGGACATACCAGCGGTGGTGGCCGCAGGTCGTCGAGAACATCCGGGGCTGGGCAGCGGGCCAAGCCATCCGGGTCCTCTAGTCGCCGCCGCGCAGATCGTCGAGGGCCTCGGGCAGGTAGCGCAGCTGGGTGAAGCTCGCGCGACACCCCTCGCCAGTTGGCGATTGCGCGAGGAAGCCGATCCGGACCACGTCGCCCGGCCCGGTGTCGAGATGGAAGTGGCGGATCAGGCTCCAGTGCACGCCGTCGGTTGCGGCGTGGAACGCGAAACTGCCGGGGGTCGACCGCGAAACCCTTAGCCAGGTCCCCGACCCCTCGACGTCCCTGCTGTTGGCGTCATCGGATCGCGCGCGGGTGACGACGGAGACGACCATCGGTTGCCCCGCCGGTGAGTACTCGAGGCAGAGCTTGGCCCACGATCGTTCGTTCACCCACACCACAAGCACACCCGCGTCGAAGGTAGCGCCGAACTCGACCTCGACTAGCGCGCTGAGCTGAAAGCGAGAATCGGGGACGCCGATCAGCCGGGGCGCGTTCAACGACGGCTCGAGGTCGTCAGGCGAGACGAACAGGTCGGTCTGCGGACCTGCCTCGATCAGGACCCCGGACTCCCGCGAGGCGGTGCCGACGACCGGCTCCCAGTGCTCGGGCGCCAAGTCCCAAAAGAGCTCAAAAGGGACACCTGGTACCACCACCGGACCGTCGTTCATGGGGCTCCTGTCGTGATGGCTCGACAGCGGGGGTCGGGCAGCGTCGGGTAGCTGAACCGCGATCATCGCCCACGGCGAACCAGCCGCGAACCATCAGGGTCAGATATGCGTCATAAGGGTAAGACCGTGATGACGGGCAGGCGTAGGCCGGGAATCCCGCTACCAACTCAGACGTTGGACGCGGTGAGGACGTGGGAGGCAGACATGGCGGAAAGAGCACTTCGCGGCAGCCGACTTGGCGCGGTGAGCTACGAGAACGATAAAGGTACTGAACTGGCCGAGCGGCAAATGATCTCGTACGTGTGCCCTAACCGGCACCGACTCGAGGTACCGCTCTCCGTCGAAGCCGAGGTCCCGGCTACGTGGGAGTGCAAGTTTTGTGGCGCGACGGCAACCAAGGCGAACACCGCGACCGGCTCAGGCGAGCCGGTGCGGGTCAAGGTTCCGCGCACCCACTGGGACATGCTGCTCGAGCGTCGCAGCATTCCTGAGCTTGAGGTCATCCTGCAGGAACGTCTCGACCTGCTCCGCCTTGCTGGGCGTCGCAAGTCCGCCTAAGCGGAGCCTGGCGGCCGTCGGCGCGCGAGCTGGTCTAGTCGCGCGCGGACGCCCCACACCGTGACCCGCCACAGTGCTTCGAGCACGATCCCTCGGTTCATCTTGCTGGCGCCCAGTGCGCGCTCCACGAACGAGATCGGCACTTCGACCACGCGATAACCGTGCTGCCAACTGCGGAGCGCGAGGTCGACTTGGAAGCAGTAACCCTGCGAACGCACCGTCGTGAGGTCGAACGATCGAAGGACCTTGGCGCGGTAGACCCGATAGCCGCCAGTGGCGTCGCGAAGCGGAATGCCAAGGGCGACCCTGGCATAGGCGTTGGCCCCTCGGCTGAGGACCTCTCGCGATTTCGGCCAGTTGCTGACCTTGCCTCCGGGCACCCACCGCGATCCCAGGACCACGTCCGCGTCGGTGAGGGCACGCGAGGAGGTTCGGCAACTGCTCGGGCTGGTGAGACCCGTCGGCGTCCATCTCGACGATGGCGTCGTAGCCATTGGATAGGGCCCACTCGAACCCCGCGACGTAGGCAGCGCCGAGCCCATTCTTGGCCGGTCGGTGCAGGACGTGGAGATGGTCGTCGCTCGCGGCGAGCTCGTCAGCGATCTTGCCGGTGCCGTCGGGGCTGTTGTCGTCGGCGACCAGGACGTGCGCCGTCGGGACGGCGGTGCGCACCCTCGCGACGATCAGCGGCAGGCTTTCGCGTTCCTGGTAGGTCGGAATGATCACCAGCACCCGCGCCGCAGCGAGGTCGTCGGCGGTCGTCACGGCGCGAGCTCCTTCCCGGGATCGCGACCCGTCGGATTGGGATGGAACCGGTTGCGGACAACCACCGCGACGATGGACAGCACGCCGAGTATGCCGAGGACCCATTCGGGACCCGCACCCAGGTGATCGGCGATCGTCAGAGGAGTGCGCAGGACGACCGGCAGATCGATGATCGCCGGCGTCAACTCCGCGGTCCGCGCCACCACGTGGCCGTTCGGCGCGATGACGGCGCTGATGCCGCTCGTCGCCGCCACGACCACCGAGCGCCCGTGTTCGACGGCACGCAGTTGCGACATCGCGAGCTGCTGGCGGGTCTCGGCGGTATGCATGTAGGTCGCGTTGTTGGTCTGGACGACGATGACCTGGCCGCCATGCGTGACGCCGTCTCGAACCTGCTCATCGAATGCGACCTCGAAGCACATCACGTCGGCGATCGTTGCCGGTCCTACGGTCAGCGTGCCGACCCGATGCCCTGGCAGGAAGTTCTGCGGCACCAACGAGGTCAGGCTTGTCAGGTGGTTGATGAACCCGCGCCATGGGATGTATTCGCCGAACGGCACCAGATGCCGCTTCGTGTAGCGCTGACCGGGCCCGGTCACCGGATCCCAGACGATGCCGGTATTGCTGACGTTGTTCGGGCCGTCCTGGAGTACCGCACCCACCAGGATTGGCACCCCGAGTGCTGTCGCGGCGGCCTGGATCTCGTTGGAGACCCTGGCGTCCTCGAACGGGTCGACGTCGGACGCGTTCTCCGGCCACAGGACGAGTTGCGGTTGAGCGAGCGCGCCGGACTTCACCTCGGCGGTCAACTTTGCGGTCTCTGCCAGGTGGTTGTTCAGCACGTCCTCGGCGCGGCCCAGGAAGTGCGTGCCAGGGTGCGGCACGTTGCCCTGCACCACCGCGACCTGGACGGTGTGGCCGCCGGTGGGGCGTGGCACCGCAAGACCAAGCAGTGGGACGCCGAGGGCGGCCAGCACGGCGAGCCCGACACCGACAACAGCGGAAACCCGCACGCGGCTGGGCCACCGAAACGCTGGCAGCAGGGTCAGCACCACGAGCGCAAGGAGCCCCGCTGACAACGCGACCGCGAACGTCACCGCAGGTGCCCCGCCGAGAGCGGCGTACCCGGTGAACGGCGTGTCGCCCTGGCTGAACGCGAGCCGGCCCCACGAGAAGCCGCCGAGCGGCCAGCGGTCCCGGACGAGTTCCTCGGCCACCCACAGGCAGGCGGTCCAGACCGGCCACCCTGGCAGCCTCTGCACGACCATGGTCAGGCCACAGCCGAGCACGGCGACGTAGCCGGCCATGACGATCGCGAGGGCTATCCAGGCGAGCGGCGTGACGACATGCAGCCAGGCCAACAACGGGATGAACTCGCCGAGCCCGGCGGCGAAGCCGATAGCAAGACCGGACCGCCACGTCTGACCCTTGACGGCAATCAGAATCGCCGCGGTGGCGGGCACCGCGATTGGCCACCAGGCCAGTGGCTGGAAGGCCGCGTCGAGCGCCAGGCCCCCAGCGAACGCGAGGCCGATGGCGACCCAGCGGGAGAGGGTGGCGGGCGTGCGACCAACAGATCGCGGGGCGCTGACCGCCCGATCCACGCGGGCCTCGCCAGCATGGTCGGCAAGTCGGGGCACTTCGCCGATCCGCCTCTGCACAGCACTCCTCGCGCCATCTGCGGCCACGACTCATCTGTGGCTGTTTGCGCACCGTACAACGCCGCGCGCCATCATGCGGCGGGGAGCGGTGCGCAGCTGGATCTGGAAGCCATGCGCAAAGCACCGGCTGCCGGGTAAGGGCCGGGCGCCCCTCGGACCGAGAGCGATCCCGCCGGCTGCGGGACAACTGCCGTTGTCTACTGGGCGCCCGGACCCTCCCGGGTGTCGCACCCCCTACCGGTGCGAAGCGACTCCTCCGCCTGCCCGACACACCTGGACCTGGCACCTAGGCGACCTGCGCAGTGCCCGCGCGGTCGCCGACGACCCAGGGTGATCGAGGCGGGAGAGGGTTCTCCTCGCCGGAAATCTCGGTGGACGCCGGGGACGATACCGGGTCGCCGGGATGGTCTGTCAACCCACGGCTGACCTGCGAAGATGCGCATCGTCGCAGGTCATCGAGGCCGTGCAAACGGTAGGCAACGGGCCGACAAAAGTCAGCAAAAGACGCTGCTACGTAAGAGAAAGATGCCAGTGCGTCGCCTGTGACTGGCGGGGTTTGCTAGCTCGATCCGGCGGCTTTCGCCGCTAGTTCGATCCGGCGGCTTTCGCCGCTAGTTCGATCCGGCGGCTTTCGCCGCGAAGTCCAGCAAGCGGCTCACCGGATCAGTCCCGGTCACGACCTCTTCACTGACGCTGAACTGAATCGGCAGCTGTTGCGCTTCATCGAGTGGCAACCGGCTAAGGGATCGTGACACTGCACCAGACGGCACCAACAGCGCCAACGGCACCAACGGCACTGCCGCGACTGCTGCCACCGGCGCGAGTGGCGGGCGCTGGACGCGCACCTTGACAACGGGCTTGCGTGGGGCGACCACCACCGGTCGGGGCGTGGACTTGGACTTCGCGATGACCTTGGGGGCAGCCGGCGCGACCGATCCCGTCGGGCGACGGAAGATCTCCGACACCCACAGGTCGCCGCGCTTGTCGATCACGTAGCCGACGCCGATCTGGCCGAAGGCAGTGCGCAAGATGTTGGCCCGGTGCTCTGGCGATGCCATGAAAGCGGCTTGGATCACAGCCTCCGAAGGTCCCTCGCCGACGTTCTCTCCCACCATCGCCCAGCAGCACAGCCCAGACCCCAGGTCCGGCGTGTGGAACAAGACGCCAGCAGCAGCCATGTTCTGCGCCTGATGAGTCGCCGCCGCGGTCAGATCGGCACTGACCGTCAGAGTCGGGAGGCCGGCCGCCGCGCGGGCCTGGTTGGCCGCCGCGACGAAGGCGGTGCCGGGGTTGGCACTGGCGGCGGCCTGGCCCGTCACGAGTACGAGGCCGGCTGTCACAGCTCCCACCACGGCGAACGCCCGGCTCGCCAGCCGACGGCCCTGTGCACCTAGACGGCGTGCAGCGCGACGACGCAGAACTCCGGAGCGGCCAGTGGTAGCCGGGGCAGTCAGGAGCACGAGCCAGTGACCTCCGAGGCAGGGCGGCCAAAAAGAACCGGGAGAAACATGTGGCAACCCGAGTCACCCTGCCGGAAACTGGCCACGAGCGCCAGCGAAACCATCCAATTGGCCGACCCCTCGCGGCGACCGCCCAATTGCAATAGCCCGATCGAGTTATTCCCTCCGCAGCTGCCGGCTGATAACGAGGCGCTGCACCTGATTGGTGCCTTCGACGATCTGCAAGGCCTTGGCTTCCCGCATGTAGCGCTCGACCGGATAGTCCTCGACGTAGCCGTATCCCCCAAGCACCTGCACCGCGTCGGTGGTGACCCGCATCGCCATGTCGGTGCAGAACAGCTTCGACATGGCGGCTTGCCGCGTGAACGGCAACCCCGCGTCCGCGCGTCGCGCGGCGGCCAGGTAGATCGCGCGGCCAGCCTCGATGGATGTCGCCATGTCGGCGAGCAGGAAGCCCACGCCTTCGAAGTCGGCGATCGCATGTCCGAACTGACGGCGCTGCCCGGCGTAGTCGAGTGCGACGTCAAAGGCCGCCTGGGCCAGTCCGACGGCGCAGGCGGCGATACCCAAGCGACCGGTGTCCAGCGCCGCGAGGGCGATCGTGAAACCCTGGCCTTCAGCGCCGATGAGCCGGTCGGCGTCCACCTCGACGTCAGACAGGTGCAGCTGTCCCGTCGGGGAACCCTGCAGGCCCATCTTGTGTTCGGGAGGGCCTGCCCGCAGGCCCGCGGTCTCCCCCGCGACCAGGAAGCAGCTGATGCCGCGCGAGCGCTCGTCGGCGGTGCGGGCGAGCACCGCGTAGAAATCCGCATGGCCCGCGTGCGTAATCCATGCCTTCGTGCCATCGAGTTGGTAGCGATCACCTACCCGGGTTGCGCGCGTGCGCAACGCACCGGCGTCCGACCCTGAATCTGGTTCTGACAGGCAGTAGGCACCGAGCAGCGCGCCACCGAGCATCGCGGGCAACCAGCGGGCGCGCTGCGCGTCTGTGCCGAAGCGCGCGAGCGGGAAGCAGGCCAAGGTGTGCACGCTGATGCCGAGACCGACCGTCAGCCATGCCTTGCTGAGCTCTTCGACGACCTGGAGATAGACCTCGTACGGCTGGGCGGCGCCGCCGTATTGCTCGGGATACGGCAGCCCGAGGAGTCCGCTGGCACCCAGCTTGGCGAAGGCGTCGCGCGGAAAGCTGCCTTCGCGTTCGGCCAGCGCCGCGCGCGGTGCGAGGCTTTCGCGGGCGATATCGGCGACCAGCTCGAGCAGCTCGGCGGCCTCAGGCGTAGGAAGTACCCGCTCAACCCTCATCCGCCGATCCTGCCACGCGACGTCGCCGCTGGCGTGCCAAGCTCTTGGGGTGCCGCCGTCGCCTGCAGCGCCATCCGGAGGCTTGCTCCTCCTCGATACGCCGTCGCTGTATTTTCGCGCGTTCTACGGCGTCCCCGAATCCGTCACCGCTCCGGACGGAACGCCGGTCAACGCCATCAGGGGTCTCCTCGACTTCATCGCGTTCTTCGTCGAGCGGTACCACCCGTCGCATCTCGTGGCATGCATGGACGCCGATTGGCGGCCCGCATTTCGGGTTGACCTGCTGCCCACCTACAAGGCGCATCGGGTTGCGCCAACAGGTGGAGAAACCGTCCCCGATGCGCTGACGCCGCAGGTCGCGGTCATCGAACACATGCTGGACGCGATCGGCCTGTGCCGTCTCGGCGTCGCCGGCTTCGAGGCCGACGACGTCATCGCCACATTGGCGGTCCGCGCGCGCAGACCCGTCGATATCGTGACCGGCGATCGCGACCTGTTCCAGCTGGTCGACGACGCCAAGCCGGTGCGCATCGTGTACACGGCGCGCGGTGTCGGCAAAGCCGAACTCGTCGACGAGGCTGCCGTCGCACAGAAGTACGGGATTCCTGGGCGCGCGTATGCCGACTTCGCTGTCCTGCGCGGTGATCCGAGCGACGGCCTGCCAGGTGTCGCGGGCATCGGTGACAAGACCGCCGCGGCGCTGGTGTCGCGGTTCGGCTCGCTCGCCGCGATCGTCGAGGCGCTGGAGACTGACAGCGACGCAGGCTTCCCCGCCGGCACCCGCACGAAGCTGCGGGCAGCGACTGCTTACCTCGAGTCAGCACGAGTCGTGGTGGCGACCCGAACCGACGTCCCGATCGGTGAACTCAACGACGAACTGCCGAAGACGATCCGCGACGAGCAGGGTTTGCTCGATCTCATCCAGCGCTACGGACTGGGATCGCCGACGGCGCGGCTGCTGACTGCACTGAACATCGACGCCCGACGGCGGGCGCGTGACCTAACCGATCGAGGAGTAAGCCACCACTCCCCTGCGCAACGCCGACATCGCACGCTCGGCAACGGGACGGATGTCGTCGTCGGCGGCTTGCGCAATCTGTCCGAGCAGGTCGAGCAATTGCCGGATCCATCGGACGAAGTCGCCGGCTGACATCGCGTTGTCGGTCAGCACCGAATCGAGACTCGCACCCGACGCCCAGCGAAACGCGGCCCACGCGAAGCCCGGCGCTGGTTCGCGCAGGAAGTCCAACCGGCGGTCGCGCTCGGCGCGGGCCAGCTGCCCCCAGAGCTTCATCGTGTCATCGATCACGTCAGGCACCCTGCCGCGTGGCAGCCGGGGTGGCGCGGTTGTTGGCTCGCGCACTTCAAACACCAGCGCAGAGACGCATGCAGCGAGTTCGGCCGGTGTGAGATCGCGCCACACGCCGCCGCGCAAGCACTCGGCGGCGAGCAAGTCGAGCTCGCCATAGAGGCGGGCCAGTCGGCGTCCGGCATCGGTGACACCGTGTCGTCCGACTTGGAAGAGGCGCCTTCGAGGTAACCAAGGTGCTCGAGGAGATCGCAGACGCGGTCGAAGACCCGAGCGATGGAGTTGGTCCGATTCTCGACGCGGCGGCGCAGACCCGTCGGTGTCGCGGCGCAGTCGCCAATAACGCTCTGCCCATCGGGCATGTTGTTCGCGGTCAGCGCAGCCATGACATGGGTGGGCGCGCAGTTGCGCGCGCAGCTCATTGATCTGCTCCCCTGCTTCGTCGCTCATCGCGCCGCGCGCGGGTCGTGCCCGATCGTCGTGGGCTTTGTCGAACCCGTGGTTGCGCATCGTGATGACGAGGTCACGACGGTCCTGGGGGTTGCGCCCGCTGAATGCCTTCGGTATCCGGACCCGGCCGATCGGCTCGACAGGGGTCGGAAAATCCAGCACAGACAGGCGTTTGACCTGTCGCTCCTCGGTGAGCACGACCGGCCGCGCGTCCTCCGTGCCCACCTGCAAACCCGGGTCGAGCACGATCGCGAGGCCGGCCCGCCGACCAGCCGGAATGCGCACCACGTCACCGGGTTTCAATTTCTCCAGCGCCGCAGCAGCAGCCGCACGTCGCAATGCAGCGCCCGACCGGGCGGATTCGGCCTCGATGTCGGACAGCTTGCGGCGCAGGGCCGCGTACTCCTCGAAGTCGCCGAGGTTGCAGGCCATCGCCTCGCGGTAACCGTCGAGCGCGTCGTCGTTCTTTTGAATCTGCCGGGCCAAGCCGACTACCGCGCGGTCGGCCTGGAACTGCGCGAACGACGACTCCAACAGCACTCGCGCCTTGTCCCTGCCCACCTGTCCGACCAGATTGACGGCCATGTTGTACGACGGCCGGAAGCTTGACCGCAGTGGGTACGTTCGGGTCGACGCCAAGCCGGCCACGGTCCCCGGATCAAGCCCTTGCGTCCACAACACGACCGCATGGCCCTCGACGTCGATGCCACGACGGCCGGCGCGACCGGTGAGCTGCGTGTACTCCCCCGGTGTGACGTCGACGTGTGCCTCACCGTTCCACTTCACCAGTTTCTCGAGCACCACGGTGCGGGCCGGCATGTTGATGCCAAGGGCGAGGGTCTCGGTCGCGAAGACCGCCTTCACGAGGCCTCGCGTGAACAGCTCCTCGACGACTTCTTTGAACGTCGGGAGCATGCCGGCGTGGTGTGCCGCGATGCCGCGCTGAAGAGCTTCGAGCCACTCGTGATAGCCCAGGATGTGCAGGTCTTCCTCGGGTATCGATGTCGTGCGCTCCTCGACGATCGCGCGCACCTCCGCGGCCTCCGCGGGCGTGTTGAGTCGCACGCCAGCGCGCAGGCACTGAACAACAGCGCCCTCGCAGCCAGCCCGGCTGAAGATGAAGGTGATCGCAGGCAGCAGCCCCTCGGCGTCCAATCGCTCGATGACATCGACCCGGCTCGGTGTGTCACGACGCCGCGGCCGCCGACCACCGCGGTGGTCTGAGCGGCTGCGGTCAACCGCGCGAACCCTTCGCTCCTCATTGCCCGTCACCCTGGCCAACTCGGGATTCAGTTTGAGTCCGTCAGCGATGAACATGTCGTACATGCGCGGGCCGACCATCATGTGCTGCCACAACGGAACGGGTCGGTGCTCCTCGACGATCACCGTGGTCTCGCCGCGGACCGTGACGAGCCAGTCGGCGAACTCCTCGGCATTGCTGACGGTGGCCGACAGCGAGATCGAGGCGCACCGATTCGGGGAGATGGATGATCACCTCTTCCCACACCCCGCCCCGGATCCGGTCGGCGAGATAGTGCACCTCGTCCATGACGACGTATCCGAGACCGGTCAGCGTTGGCGACGAGGCGTACAGCATGTTGCGCAATACCTCGGTGGTCATGACGACGACGGGCGCTTCGCCGTTGATGGTGTTGTCCCCCGTCAGCAGGCCGACCTTGGCCGCCCCGTAGCGACGTACCAAGTCGGCGTACTTCTGGTTCGACAGCGCCTTGATCGGCGTCGTGTAGAAGCACTTGCGGCCTTCGGCCAGTGCGAGATGAACAGCGAACTCGCCGACGATCGTCTTGCCGGATCCGGTCGGTGCGGCCACGAGCACGCCGTGGCCGTCTTCGAGTGCGCGACAGGCGCGGACCTGAAAGTCGTCAAGCGGGAAGTCGTACAGCGCCTGGAAGCTCTCACCCGCCGAGGTCGCCCGCCGCTGTGCGGCCGCGTAGCGCTCCGCGGGACTCGACTCGGCGGACACGACTCCCACGCTACGCGGTCGTCGACCTCCTGACCGCCGCGGTGCGGGCGGCTTAGAGCGACGAGAGGTCCAGCGGCGAGGTCTCGTCGTCGGACAGGTCGCTGAAGGAGTCGCGGCGACTGCGCGTCCGCCTTGGCCTTGCGCTTGTCGTGGAGCCGGGCGATCTGGGTCGCCACCTCGAGCAGCAAGATCAGCGGCGACGCCGAGTGCCAGCATCGTGAACGGGTCTCCCGACGGCGTCGCGACGGCCGCGAACACGAAGCACAGGAAGATCGACAGCCGCCGGCTCTTCTTCAGCCGGGCGTAGCTCAACATGCCGACCATGTTCAGCATGACGACCAGCAACGGGACGTCGAACGAGAGCCCGAACATCAACAGCATGGCCAGGGCGTAGGACAGGTAGTGGTCGATCGAAATCAGGCTGACCGTGTTGCGTCGGCGCGAAGTTCAACAGCAGCTGCAGGCCCTTGGACATCACGAAATACGCCAGCGTGGCGCCGCAGAGGAAGAGCGGGACCGCGGTGCCGACGAAGGCCAGTGAGTACCGGCGCTCCTTGCGCTGCAGGCCAGGGGTGACGAACGCCCACAGCTGGTAGAGCCACACCGGTGAGGCGATGACGATGCCGGCGATCAGCGCGACCTTGAAGTGCCACAGGATCGGGTCGAACACGCTGCTGAAGACCAGCGGTCCGGCGCCGCACCCCTTGACCTTCGCGGCGACGTTCAAGGCTTTGATGCTGGTGCACCTGGCAGTACGGGCGCTGCAGGAACTTCCAGATCCGGTTGAAGAAGACGAACGAAACCGCGCTGCCAACGAGGATGGCAATAGCGCACTTCAGCAACCGCCCGCGAAGTTCACGAAGGTGATCTCCGAGCGACATCCGTCCCTCGGGCGGCCGGGACATGGTGAGGCGACCGTCGCGGTCGACGATCTACTGCGCGTCGTGGTGTTCGGGAACCGGCTGCTCAGCAGGCGCAGGGGCAGGGGCGGTGACCGGTGCTTGCTGGACCGGTGCGGCATAGACCGGGGCAGCTGCGGAGCCTGCTGGACGGGAGCGGCGTAGACCGGGGCCTGCTGGACGGGCGGCGCCGCGTAGACGGGTGGCTGCTGGACCGGAGCGCTGGCCGGGATCTGCAGCGGCGGCGCTGCGGCGGCCTTCTGCTCGTCGTCGGTGAGCATGCCCTTCGTCTCGGCCTTGAAGATCCGCAACGATCGGCCGAGGCCACGTGCGGCGTCGGGCATGCGCTTGGCGCCGAAAATGAGGAACCCGACGATGACGAGGACGATCCAGATCTCGGGGTTTTCCATGAAGTTCTCCTAGCTCGGGGTCGAGCGTCATGCTACGCCGACATAGGGGTTCGTTCGCGAGGTCGAGAGCCGTTCACTCGGTCAGCGAGAAAACAAGAAGTCCCTGGTCAGGGCGCCTCGGACCGGTCTCGCAGCGAGCCTAGGTCGGCGGTGAGGGCACTTGCCTGGGCCAAATCACGGCCAAGGGCCTTGCCCGCCCGCCACAAGCGAAGCGCCAGCAGGCTCAGCACTCCAAGCGCCAGGAGCGCGAGCACCAAGAAGGTCACTGTCCAGCCGAGCCAGCCCATGCCGGAATCAAATCACGCCGCCCGCGGCGGACGCGGGCGGCGTGATGGAAGCGGTCTGGGACGTTAGGCGCGGAAGGCGTGATCCGCGAGTGCTGCCAGGTAGTCGGTGCGCTCGACGGCGAGGGCGAAGTCGAGCAACTCGTCGTAACTGATCGACGAGCCGTCGTGCTCTTCGAGCGCCTCGGCCGGGATGTTCCAGTTCGTTGCGCGGACGCCACCGGAGATCAGCAGCGAGATGATGTGGTCGTCGGCCGGCTTGCGGACCTCTTCGATGCAGCGGGGGCAGCGGAAGGCGTAGTAGGACAGCGGAGCCTGGCTGCAGACCATCAAGGTCAGGTCGTCTGCGGTCAGCTCGACCTCGCCACAGGTGGGGCAGGTCGCCTTGATCGTGGTCATGCCATGTCCTTCCGCCGAGCCGCCCATATCGTGGCGACAGCAAACCTTTCGACATTGGCTGAAGAACTCTTGACGCCACGTGCGGCCCCTTTCGGGTAGCCCGAATGGCCCATTGGTGGACTGCGACCGCCATTCGGCAGGGTTCGGTTCCGCTAGCCGCTTCAGCGGTCGCGCCGACCGGCTAGCCGATCGGCGCCGTGAGGTTGGCACGGGAGGCGCAATTGGAGCATCGCCGAACCACGTCGGACCCGCTCGCCGAACGTCCCCAATCGGACAGCCTGCCGGTGTCCTACCGATCGCGGGTTGACGGCGGGCTAGGGCGCCGACGGATCGAGCAGGCCGGCCTCGGCGTAGGCCGCCAGCGCGGCTGATGCGTCGGCGCTGACCGCCGCGGCCAGCTCCGCCGGCTCCACCACTGCTCCGCCGCCACCGAGTCGCAGCGCCAGCCTTCGTACCCATCGAGTGTCCGGAGTTCGCAGGCCGATGCGCGCGCCGCCATCTGGGCGGGGCTCGACGAACTCGCACGGGTAGTACTCGGCGACCCAGCGACCCGCCGGTCCGACGTCCAGCACGACCTGGACGTCGTCTGGTCCCGGCTGGAACAGCCCAGCTTCGAGATCTCGCGACTGGGCCTCCGCTGGTGGGCTGGCCGGGACGTCGAGCACGGTGGCCGCTGTGATGCGGTCGAGCCGGAACAGCCGCACGGCGTCGGCCAACCGGCACCAGCCCTCGAGATAGCTGCGGCCCTCGACGACGCTGACCCGCATCGGATCGACGTCCCGCTCCGTGGTCTCGTCGCGAGCGGGTACGTAGTAGCTCAGGTGCAGTCGCCGCTTCTCCGCGAGCCCGCGGTGCACGACGGCCAGGATCTCCGGACTCCCGCCGACCGGCTCGACCTCGACGCGCGATCGCCGAGCTCGTGGTGGCGGCGTCACCGGCGGCGTCCTCGAGCTTCGCGAGCGCCGAATCGACGGCGTCGCGGTCGCGCAACCCGGGCAGGTCGGCAAGCATCCGCAACCCGACGATGAGCGGCAGCGCCTCGTCGCGGGACAGTCGCAGCGGGCGGCTCATCGGGTCGGCGTTGCTGACCGTGATGCGACCGGACGCCGTGATGTCGACCTCGATGAGATCGCCGGGGAAGTAGCCGGGCAGGCCGCACATGTAGATCAGCTCGAGGTCGCGCGCGAGCTGCTCCTCGCTGACTCCGAACGTGCGCGCGACGTCGGCCATCCGGGCACCGGGGCGGGTCAGCAGGTAAGGCACCAGCGACAGCAGCCGTGGCAGCTGCTCAGTCGATCCAGTCATCGGTCCCTCCCCTCACCGCAACACGGCACGCAGCCGGGCCAGCACGGCTGCCCGCGCCTCGGCGGGCTCGACGACGACCACATCGGCTCCGTACCCGACGGCTTCGTCGGCGAGCCGCTCGACGTCCGGGACCCCCAACTCGACGAGATCCCAACCGTCATCGAGGGTACGCACGGACGACGCGCGCCGTCGCAGTCCGAACGCTGCGCCGCGACGCACCCGCAGGGTCGCGGCGATCCGGTCCGTGGCGATGTTGGTGTCGACGACGATCGCCCTGATGTCGGTTCCGTCGGGGACGACGACGCTGCCCGGTTCTCCGACCGGCTCGACCGCGCCGACGATGCGGCTGAGCCGAAAGACGCGGGTGTCGGCTCGGTCGGTGTCGTAGGCCGCGAGGTACCAGCGCCCGTGCCACGACACGAGACCCCATGGCTCGACATGACGCCTCGCACCCGGCGTCCGGTAATCGAATTCGACCGGACGCCGATCGGTGGCCGCGCGTCGTAGCGGCTCGAACGCCGGCTCGCTGGTGGCCACCCTCGTCTCGATCGCGACCGGGACGGCGTCGTCGATGTCGACACCGGCAGCGCGCAGTTTGAGGACCGCCTCGAAGGCCTGGCCACCTAGGCTCGCGTGCTGCCAGGTACGAGCCGCGACGCCCAGCACGGCGAGCTCTGCCGGCTCGAACGCGATGTCCGGCAGGCTGTAATCGTCACGGCGAATCCGATAGCCGGGTTCGTCGTCGAACGGGCTGTCGCTCCCTGTTTCGAGCGGGATCCCGAGGTCGCGCAGGTCTTCTTTGTCGCGCTCGAACTTGCGCTTGAACGCCTCGTCACCAAGGTCTTCGTAGCCAGCGACGGTCCGCCGAATCTGGTCGGCGGACAGGTAACGCCGGGTCGCGAGCAGGCAGATCACGAGATTGAGCAGGCGCTCGGTCTTGCGGGCAGACATGCGCGCGACGTTAACGCATAGTGCGCCGCGGCACCCGGACCGGCGCGCGCGGTCACCTCACGTCGACGCAGGTCGACCGACCTACTTCAGGTCGACGAGGTCGACGCTACTTCAGGTCGACGAGGTCGACGACGAAGATCAGCGTCTCCCCCGGCGCGATCGCCCCACCCGCGCCGCGGTCGCCGTACGCCAGATGCGCCGGGATCACCAGCCGGCGCCGGCCGCCGACTCGCATGCCGACGATCCCCTGGTCCCAGCCCTTGATCACTCGACCGCGACCGAGGGGGAACGCCAGCGGGTCGCCCCTGTTCCACGAGCTGTCGAACTCCTCCCCGGTCGAGAAGGCGACGCCGACGTAGTGGGCGACCACCGTGTGGCCAGCGGCCGCCTCGGCTCCGTCACCCACGATCTCGTCGACGATCACCAGGTCCGCGGGCGGCTCGCCCCCGGGGAAATCGATCTCAGGTTTCTCGCGCTCGGTCATGGCGATCCTTTCCGTCGACAAGCTCTGTGCGCAGGGGCTAGCGGGACTGCTCGGGGCGGAGCTAAGACACCGGGCGGTCAGGCCGGGAAGGCGCCGAGAATATCGACCACGAAGACGAGGGTGTCGGTGCCGCTGATGCCAGCGGCGGACTCGCCCGGCTGAACCGTATCCGTCCGCCGGCGGAACGACGAGCAGCAAGCGGCTACCGACCTTGACCCCGACCAGTGCCTTGTCCCACCCGGGGATGAGGTGGCCGATGCCGACCGTGAAGCCGGCGGGAAGGTTATGCGACCACGACGAGTCGAACTCCTTGCCGGTCGCCCAGATCTGGCCGACGTATTGAACGACGAGCACGTCGCCACTCGCCGTCACCGAACCGCTGCCCTGAATCAGCGTGGTCGTCGATAGCGCGGTCGGAGCGGCGGACTTGGGGATCGCGATCACCGGCTTGCTGGTGAGCGCGCCGGACACTGTGGGCAGGGCGCTGGCGCCCGCGCCCGGTGCGACTGCCGTACCGACCGGGCCGGCGTCCCCGGTGTAGGCAGCGCGAACGTCGAACACCAAGACCGCGGTGTCGGTCTTCGTCACGCCGGTGGGCAGGCCTGTCGTCACACTGCCGAAGCCCGTACTCGGCGGCAGCAGCGACGAGCACTCGACTGCCGACGGGCACCCCGACCAGGGCCCTGTCGAGTCCGGTGAGTTGGATGTTCCCGGTGCCGACGGGGAGCGTGTCGGGTGGCTCGCGCGTCACCGAACGTGTCCTGGAACGTCGCGGCGCTGCGCCAGGTGCGGCCGTAGTCGTCGACGACGGCCAGCTCGCCCGACCTTCACAACCGCGCCGGTGCCTCTGCTCACGACGCTGACCTCGGTGATCTTTGGCGGCTTCGAGCTGAGGAGCTTGACCGTGGGGGTGGTTCCGAACGCCCCGGACACGGTTGCGCTGGCGGTCGCATTCGACGCGATCGGCACCGGCCCGGACGGCGCGGCGGTGCTCTTCGCCTTGGAGCTGCAACCGGTCGCCAGCACAGCGCAAACCGCGAGCGTGGCGGCAGCAGTAGTTGCTGGGGACCACGGCCGATGGGCCAGCGGCCGGCGGGACAAGGTGTGGATCAACGTGGCGCTCCAAGGGCGGTCGCTGGGTAGCTCGCGGGCACGCTAGCGCGCGGATCTGAGAGCGTGCTGAGCGCCCCAGAGTTCACATGCTCGCGATCAACTTCTCCACGCGGTCGTCGACAGAACGGAACGGATCCTTGCACAGCACGGTTCGCTGAGCCTGGTCGTTCAGCTTCAGGTGCACCCAGTCGACCGTGAAGTCGCGGCGTTTCTCCTGCGCCCGCTTGATGAACTCCCCACGCAACCGAGCCCTGGTCGTCTGCGGCGGCACCGACTTCGCTTCGAAGATGTCGAGATCTCGGGCCACCCGGTCGACGCTCCCCCGCCGTTCGAGCAGGTAGTACAGCCCGCGGTTGCGGTTGATGTCGTGGTACGCGAGGTCGATCTGCGCGATGCGCGGCGACGACAGCGGCAGGTTGTGCTTCGCGCGGTAGCGCTCGATCAGCTGGTACTTGATGACCCAGTCGATCTCTCGGTCGACCAAGGAAAGGTCGCCGGTCGAGACGGCCTTGATCGTGCGCTCCCACAGGTCGAGCACCCGGGCTGCGATGGGATCCGCGCCGCGGCGGGCGACGAAGTCGCGAGCCTTCCCGAGGTACTCCTCCTGTATCTCCAGGGCGCTGGCTTCGCGGCCGTTCGCCAGCCGCACCTTGCGGCGTCCGGTCGCATCATGGCTGACCTCGCGAATCGCCCGGATCGGGTTCTCGAGTGTGAGGTCGCGAAGCACGATGCCGGCCTCGATCATCCGCAACACGAGATCGGTCGATCCGGTCTTCAGCAGCGTCGTTGTCTCTGACATGTTCGAGTCGCCGACGATCACGTGCAGCCGACGGAACCGCTCGGCGTCCGCATGAGGCTCGTCACGCGTGTTGATGATCGGCCGGCTGCGCGTCGTGGCGCTCGACACGCCTTCCCAGATGTGCTCGGCGCGCTGGCTGACGCAGTAGACCGCGCCGCGCGGGGTGGCCAGGATTTTGCCGGCGCCGCAGATGATCTGGCGGGTCACGAGGAACGGAATGAGGACGTCGGCGAGCCGGCCGAACTCACCCTGCCGGCCGACCAGATAGTTCTCGTGACATCCGTAGGAGTTGCCGGCCGAGTCGGTGTTGTTCTTGAACAGGTAGATGTCGCCGGCGATGCCTTCTTCGCGCAGCCGGCGTTCGGCGTCGACCAGCAGTCCTTCGAGGGTGCGCTCGCCGGCCTTGTCGTGGATCACCAGGTCGACGACGTTGTCGCACTCGGGTGTCGCGTATTCGGGGTGGCTGCCGACGTCGAGGTAGAGGCGCGCGCCATTGCGGAGGAAGACGTTGCTGGATCGGCCCCACGAGACGACCCGCCGAAACAGGTATCGAGCGACCTCATCGGGAGACAGCCGGCGCTGGCCGTGGAACGTGCAGGTAACGCCGTACTCGTTCTCCAGGCCGAATATCCGCCGGTCCATGCCGGGCAGCTTAGGTGCAGGTGTGCGCTGGTTACCAGCGCGAGGCGCGCGCCATGGGTCCGATTGCAAGACCAGGGATCTGCCAGCCGCGGGCGACGAGCGCCTCTTCGTAGGCTTGCGCAGCGATCCGCTTCTCGTTCACCAGCCGGTCGACGACCTCGGGTGGCGACGCGTTCTCCCGTGCCAGGTCCAGACGTGCCACGGCCGCGAGGTACGCCCGCATCAATCCGTGCAGCCGTGCATCGTTCGTCCAGGACGCCATGTCACCCTCCTTCTCGCGACCCTGGTGTCAGCCACGGATTGGTCCGCGGTTCCACCAGTCACAGAGAGTGATCGGCCAATTGGACCAGTGAACTTGAGCCCAATCGGCGGAAACATCGGTGGCCAGCCGCCTTGGCCGCCTGGCGCAGTGACTGGCGCACCTGGCGCAGTGCCTCGGCGCAGCTGGGCGGCCGCATTGGGCCGTCTGCTAGGGGTGGTCGTCGGCCTCGACGTCGGGGTCGACATCGGCGGCTGGCGGGCTCGCGCCTGGTGGGCCACGCTCGCGGCCAGCAGCGCTTCGAGCTCCGGGCCGACGTAGCGCCGAAATGCCCGACGCGCCCGCGACCTGACCAGCGCCGCCACCTCGAGTTGCGCGGCCGTCAGCGTGCGCATCTCCCCGTCGGGTGCCTGCGTCAGCACATCGACAGCCAGCCGCAGGGCGTCGGTGAGCGGTGAGTCCGCGACGAAGCGCTCCTTGAGCAGGCCGCTGATGTGGTCGGCCTGGCCGCCCATGGCGACGAAGGCGTGCTCCTCGGTGACCGAGCCGTCGTACGTCAGCCGGTAGATCGTGTCGTCGTCGGCTGCCTCGCCGACCTCGGCCACCACGATCTCGATCTCGTAGGGCTTCTCCCCCGCGCCGCTGAAGATCGCGCCGAGCGTCTGCGCGTAGGCGTTGGCGATAGTCCGCGCGGTCACGTCACTGCGGTCGTAGGTGTAGCCAGTGAGGTCAGCAAGGCGGACGCCGGCCACTCGCAGGTTCTCGAACTCGTTGTAGCGCCCGACCGCGGCGAAGGCGATCCGGTCGTAGACCTCGCTGATCTTGTGCAGCGCCTTCGACGCGTTCTCGGCAACGAACAAGATGCCGTCGGCGTACTGGAGCACCACGTTGCTGCGACCCCGCGCGATGCCTTTGCGGGCGTAGTCGGCCCGGTCCTTCATCAGTTGCTCAGGCGAGACGTAGAACGGCGCGCTCATGTGCTGCTCCTGGTCTGTTCCTCGGTGTCGGTCACGGGTCGGTCAGCTCAGCGGTGCGGCCGGGCCGCCAGGGCGGATCATGCGGGCATCGACCACTCGGCCCACCATGTCGTGCAGGACGTCGTCAGCGATTCGCTGGAAGCCGTCAATCGAGCACGCGACGACAACTGGGTAGATCTGCCGGGTGAGGTCGGGGCCGCCGGTCGCCGAGTCGTCGTCGGCTGCGTCGTACAGCGCTTCTACACAGGCGCGGACGGCGTCTTGCTGGCTGAAATCCTCGCGGAAGAACTTCTTCAGCGCGCCGCGAGCGAACATCGAGCCCGAGCCGACGGCGTGGAACGAGTGCTCCTCGTAGCGGCCGCCAGTGACGTCGAACGAGAAGATGCGACCCGCCTTCTCGGGCTCAGTGACCAGGAGGTCGTAGCCAGCGAACATCGGCACGACGGCGAGGCCCTGCATGGCCATCGGCAGGTTGCCACGGATCATCATCGAGAGCCGATTTGCTTTCCCCTCAAGGGAAAGTGTCGCGCCCTGGAGTTTCTCGTAGTGCTCGAGTTCGACCTGGAACAGCCGGACAAGCTCGATGGCAAGGCCCGCGGTACCGGCGATACCGACGCATGAATGTTCGTCAGCCTGGAAGACCTTTTCGATGTCGCGCTGGGCGATGACGTTGCCCATCGTCGCGCGGCGGTCACCGGCCATCACGACGCCGCCGGTGTAGGTCACCGCGACGATCGTCGTGCCGTGCGGTGCATCGACCGTGCCTGGCCCGAGCGTGCGGCGCCCGGGCATCATGTCTGGCGCGTGCATGCCGAGGAAGTCGGCGAACGAGCCGACCCCCGGCTGGTGGAACGCGGTCGGCAGCCGACCTGAACCGTCGGTCGTCACTGGCCACCCTTTTGGATGTAGGAGCGGACGAACTCCTCGGCATTCTCCTCGAGCACCTCGTCGATCTCGTCGAGGATCGAATCGACATCCTCGTTGAGCTTCTCCTGGCGGTCCTTGAGATCGCTGCTGCGGTCTCTTCGGTGTCCACCTCGTCGGCCTCGGTCGCAGCGGCGGTTGGACCGCTGCTGACCTCCGGCGTCCTTCTCGGCCATCTGCCCCTCCGGGTTCTCTGCCGCCGGACGCATGACGCGTCACCGGCGGCGCTGTGCCGACATTACCTTCGACCGGACGTCGGCGGCGCGCCAACCGTTCGCGACTGCCCGGCGCGTCGCAGGTTGCGACAGCCGCACTAGTGCGAGTCGGTGAGCGCGGCCACGAGCTCGGTGGCCGTCGCGCACCGGTCGATCAGATCGCCGACGTGGGCCTTTGTGCCGCGCAACGGTTCGAGCGTCGGGATTCGTTGCAACGAGTCGCGGCCCGGCAAGTCGAATATCACTGAGTCCCATGACGCCGCTGCGACCTCGGTACCGAACTTCGCAAGGCAACGGCCGCGGAAGTAGGCGCGGGTGTCCTCCGGCGGTTGCGTCGTGGCCCGCCCAACGGCATCGTCGCTGTGCAGGGTCTGCATGCTGCCGCGCGCAACGAGCCGGTTGTAGAGGCCGCGATCAGGGCGCACGTCGTGATACTGCAGGTCGACGAGCTGCAGCTTGTGCGCCTCCCACTTCAGGTTCTCGCGATCGCGGTAGCCCTCGAGAAGGGACAGCTTGGCAACCCAGTCGAGCTCAGTCGACAACTGCATGGGGTCATCCGACAACCGCGACAGCACCGACTCCCACCGCTCGAGCACGTCGCGCGTAACGTCGTCGGCGTCGGCGCCGAACCTGTCCTCGACGTACTTGCGGGCCTGCTCCAGGTATTCCATCTGCACCTGGACGCCGGTCATCTTGCGGCCGTCGCGCAACGTCACGCGGTGGCTCAGCGTTGCGTCATGAGAAACCGCGCGCAGGGCGGCGACCGGGCCCTCGATCGAGAAGTCGTCGGTCAGGAAGCCGTCCTCGATCATGGCCAGGACCAGTGCGGTCGAGCCCATCTTCAGATAGGTCGCGATCTCGCTCATGTTCGCGTCGCCGATGATCACGTGCAGCCGGCGGTACTTCTCCGGGTCGGAGTGCGGCTCGTCGCGGGTGTTGATGATCGGGCGCTTCAGCGTCGTCTCAAGACCGACCTCAACTTCGAAGAAGTCGGCGCGCTGACTGAGCTGGAATCCGTGGCCGCGGCCGTCGGCGCCGATACCGACCCGACCGGCGCCGCAGAAGACCTGCCGAGTCACGAAGAACGGCGTGAGGTGTCGCACGATCTCGGCGAACGGTGTGGTCCGCTTCGTCAGGTAGTTCTCGTGGCAGCCGTAACTGGCGCCCTTGTTGTCCGTGTTGTTCTTGTAGAGCTGGATCGGCCAGCTGCCAGGGACGGTGGCCGCCCGCCGCGCGGCCTCAGCCATCACCCGCTCGCCGGCTTTGTCCCAAAGAACGGCATCGAGCGGATTGGTGATCTCCGGTGAGGAGTACTCAGGGTGGGCGTGATCGACGTAGAGACGCGCGCCGTTGGTGAGGATGACGTTGGCCAGCCCGAGATCCTCGTCGGTGAGCTGCGACGGGTCGGCGACCTCCCGATTGAGGTCGAAGCCGCGCGCGTCGCGCAGCGGGTTCTCCTCCTCGAAGTCCCACTTAGGGCGGCGGCCGTTAGAACTGCGGTCGCGCGCAGCTTCTCGAGGCAGGAACCCCGGCACGTACGCGTTAACGATCTGCGAGGACGCCGCCATCGCGTTGGCCGTCGGGTGACCGGGCACCGAAATACCGAACTCGGTCTCGATTCCCATCACTCGCCGCACGGTCACCGGATCAGCCTACGTGCCCGACCAGCGCTTTGGCGTCGACAGATCACGCTCATGTCACAGGGCTGATGTCAGAGGTACTGGCCGGTATTCGCGATCGTGTCGATCGACCGGCCGGCCTCGGTGCCCTGCTTCCCAGAGATCAACGTGCGGATGTAGACGATCCGCTCACCCTTCTTGCCGGAAATCCGCGCCCAGTCGTCGGGGTTGGTCGTGTTCGGGAGGTCCTCGTTCTCCTTGAACTCATCGACACAGGCCACCATCAGGTGCTGCATCCGAAGGCCCTTGCTGCCGCTCTCGATGAAGTCCTTGATCGCCATCTTCTTCGCTCGGTCGACGATGTTTTGGATCATGGCGCCCGAGTTGAAGTCCTTGAAGTAGAGGATCTCCTTGTCGCCGTTGGCGTAGGTGACCTCAAGGAACCGATTCTCTTCGGTCTCGTCGTACATCCGCTCGACGGTACGCTGGATCATCGCCTGCACGGTCGCCTCGCGCGACCCGCCGTTCTCAGCGAGATCCTCGGCGTGCAGCGGCAAGTTGGCCTTGATGTACTTGCTGAAGATGTCACGCGCGGCTTCGGCGTCCGGCCTCTCGATCTTGATCTTTACGTCCAGCCGACCGGGACGCAGGATCGCCGGATCGATCATGTCCTCGCGGTTGGACGCGCCGATCACGATGACGTTCTCGAGCCCCTCGACACCATCGATCTCACTGAGTAACTGCGGCACGATCGTCAGTTCGACGTCGGAGCTCACGCCGGAGCCACGGGTGCGGAAGATCGAATCCATCTCGTCGAAGAACACGATGACCGGATTGCCGTCGCTGGCCTTCTCGCGCGCACGTTGGAACACCAGGCGAATCTTGCGCTCGGTCTCACCGACGTACTTGTTCAGCAGCTCAGGGCCCTTGATGTTGAGGAAGAAACTCTTGCCCTCGGGCTTGCCGGTGACCTCGGCGACCTTCTTCGCCAGCGAATTCGCGACCGCCTTGGCGATCAGGGTCTTCCCGCAACCGGGCGGCCCGTACAGAAGCACGCCCTTCGGGGGCCGCAATTCGTGCTCGCGGAACAGATCGGCGTGCAGGTAGGGCAGCTCGATCGCGTCGCGGATCATCTCGATCTGAGCCGCCAAGCCCGCCGATCGCCGAGTAGTCGATGTCGGGGACTTCCTCGAGGACGAGTTCTTCGACCTCGGCCTTCGGAATCCGCTCGTAGACGTAACCCGAGCGCGTCTCGAGCAGCAGCGAGTCACCGACCCGCAAGGGGGTGTCGAGCAACGAGTCGGCCAGCATGACCACCCGCTCCTCGTCGCTGTGACCGATGACGAGTGCCCGTTCGCCGTCCTCGAGGACCTCCTTGAACATGACGACTTCGCCCTGGCGTTCGAACGCGAGTGCGGCGACGACGTTCAGCGCCTCGTTGAGCATGACTTCCTGGCCCTTGCGAAGCTGCTCGCCCTCGACCGCAGGGCTCACCGTGACGCGCAGTTTCCGGCCGCCGGTAAAGACGTCGACGGTGCCGTCGTCGTGGCGAGCGAGGAACACGCCGTAACCCGACGGGGGCTGAGCCAGCCGATCGACTTCTTCGCGCAGCGCAATGATCTGCTCGCGGGCTTCCTTCAACGTTGATACGAGGCGCTCGTTTTGCCCAGTCACGCCAGCCAGGGTTGCCTGTGCGTCGGCCAGCCGTTCCTCGAGTAGATGCACGCTTCGGGGCGACTCGGTGAGCTTGCGGCGCAACATCGAGATCTCCTCCTCGAGGAGCCCGAGCTGCGCCTGCAACTGCCGGGCGTCGCGATCACCGCCGCGATCGTCGGCACGCGAGCCACCGGTCTGGCCATCGTGAGCGTCTTCACGACCAGCCACGAGCCTCACCTCCCTGCAGGACCTGCTCTTCGACCTTACCGTCGCCGCGCTTGACCTACCTGCGTGAACCCCAGCGAAACGGCCGAACTTTTCTACCTGCTCGGACCGACTTGTTATCGTCTGGAGTGGCCAAGACCTAAGAGCTGGGGCCATCGAATGAAGGGTGCCACCCAGGTGACCGCACAGCCGACCACTAGTGGGCCGTCCGTCGGACACCCCGTCGTCGAACATAGGGTCTGGATCGACCAGGACCTGTGCACGGGCGACGGCATCTGTGTCCAAGAGGCCCGCAACGTCTTCGAGTTCGACATCGACGGCCTGGCCTACGTCAAGAATGCGGACGGCGATTTGCTGACCGCGCCGGCGGCCCAATCCGACGTCCCCGCCGACACGTTCGCCGAGGTAGTCGAGGCCGCCCGCAAGTGCCCGGGTGCGTGCATCCACGTGGTCCGGGCCGCTGACGGGGTCGAGGTCGCCGGGCCGGACGCCTAGCGGAGCTCCCCGCCGTCCGACTTCTGCGAGGGCTGCGCGGCTGCGTCGTCGAGTGCGGTCGATGTTGACGTCGGACGGCGGCGGCGCACGGGGGCGACCACGCCGTCGGCCAGCCGGCGGGAGCTGACCAGGAATCCGGTGTGGCCGATCATCCGGTGATCCGGGCGCACCGCGAGTCCCTCGACGTGCCAGGTGCGCAGCATGGTCTCCCAGGCGGCTGGCTCGGCGAACCGGCCGTCGGTGCGCAGAGCCTCGACGACCCGCGAGAGTTGCGTCGTGGTGGCGACGTAACAGCAGATCAGACCCCCCGGCAGCAAGACCGCGGCGGTCGCGTCGAGGCACTCCCACGGCGCGAGCATGTCGAGCACGACACGGTCGACGGGCTGGTCGAGCGGGTGGTCGCGCAACGACTCGACGAGATCGCCGACGGTCAACCGCCACGCCGGATGCTCGAAGCCGAAGAACTGCCGCACGTTCTTCGCCGCAACCGCGGCAAAATCCTCGCGCCGCTCGTAGGAGTAGACCTCGCCGGTCTCACCGACGGCGCGCAGCAGCGAGCAGCTGAGCGCCCCAGAACCGGCGCCCGCCTCGATGACCCGAGCACCGGGAAAGACATCGGCGTAACCGATGATCATCGCGGCGTCCTTGGGGTAGACGACGGTCGCGCCGCGCGGCATCGACAAGCACGAAGTCGGACAGCAGCGGCCGGAAGGCGAGGTAAGCCGTGCCGCCGGTCGACGTCACCACGACGCCTTCGGGCTGACCGATCAGCTCGTCGTGTTCGAGCGCACCCTGATGGGTGTGAAACTGCTTGCCCGCGACGAGCAGCACGGTGTGCTTGCGGCCCTTCGGGTCGGTGATCTGCACCTGGTCGCCGACCTCGAACGGCCCTCTCTTGATCAGGCTTGGGGGCCGCTGCGCGCCATCGCGCGTCATGCGGGGCTGCCGGAGAGTGCTCTCGCGACGTCGGCCGCGGCCAGCACGCCGTAAATGGCACCGGCTGGGTCGACCACCACGTACTCAGACGCGGCCGCCATCTGCAGCGCAGCGAGCAGCTGCTCCCCCGACCACGACGCATTGATCAGCTCCGAGGTCGACACGTGGCGGGCTACCGATCCAGTGCTGACCCACGGACGCCGCGGTGCCGGCGTTGCAGTGACGGCGGCCTCCCGCACGACGCCGGTAGGACGCCCCTCGCCGTCGACGATGACGATCCCCTGGGCGTGCGCCTCCTGGGCCCGCCGGACCGCCTCCGCCAGCGGCAGGTCGGCAAGGACGGAGATCGAACTGCGGCTCAGCGCTCGGGCGGAGATGCCGGGGAGCCGGTCGCGAAGCGCCTGTTGCCGCAGCACCTGCGTCGAGCTGACCCACAGCATCGCTGCGATGACCATCGCCCACAGCGCACTGAGCTGGGCGTTGGTTTGACGGGTGCTGACGAGGTAGAGCCCGAGGACAGCGGTGCCCGCCGCGATCACCCGGCCCGCCCAGGCAGCGCCGATGGTTCCGGTTCGTGGGTTGCGGGTGACCCGCCATAAAGCAGCGCGTAGCAACTGGCCCCCGTCGAGCGGGAGCCCCGGCAGCAGGTTGTACACACCGACCAGCAGGTTGGACCAGGCCAGCCCGGCGGCAAGCACCAAGGGGATACTCCCACCGGGGAGCCGGGTGAATGCGAAGAAAGCGCCGACACCGATGACCAGGTTGGTCGCCGGTCCTGCGACAGCTACCGCCGCTGACCGCGCGGGGGTCTCGGGCTCACGGGCGAGGGTCGAGTGACCGGCCAGAAAGCTGAGTGAGATGCGCTCGATGGGGATGCCGAACCGGCGGGCAACCACGCAGTGCGCCACCTCGTGAGCCAGCACGGAGACGCCGAGGAACACACCGAAAGCCGCTGCGACGGCGAAGCGGCCGGCCCCAATTCCGGGGACGGTCCGGGCGACCGACGGGGCGAATTGCACGGTGATGAAGGCGACGAACAGCAGCCAACTGCCCGAGATGTAGATCGGGACGCCGAAGGGTCGGCCGATCAGCAGACCGCCGCCCGTGACGCCACGACGCGCCGCGGCGCGCGGACCGTTCGGCTTTCCGGCGGGTTGTTCCTCGGGAGCGACCACCTCCCGATGCTACGGGCCGGTGAGAGATCCACCCGCCGTGCACACCTGCGCGGGTTGGCCACAAGCAGGCGAGGCGAGCCTGAACTGTCGCCGCGCTCGCCTACGCTGCCGGTATGACTGCAGTGGAGCTCGCCGAAATCACCGCCAAGACTGGTGATCCGATGCCAACGGGCGAGCACGACCAACCTCGGGCTTGGTCGCTTTCCCCGTCACGGGCCGGCGATTTCATGACCTGCCCCTTGCTCTACCGACTTCGGGTGATCGACCGGCTGCCCGAGCCTTCGAGCCCGGTTACCACCCGGGGCACGTTGGTGCACGGCGTCCTCGAGCGGCTGTTCGACAGTCCGGCGCCGGAACGCACCCTCGACCGCGCCGCCAGCCTGGTCGAGCCCGAGTGGCAGCGGCTGCTCGAAGAACGGCCCGAGTTGATCGAGCTGTTCGCCAGCAGTGACGCCCCGGCCGCCGACGACGCCGTGCGCGCGTGGCTCGCCAGCGCACGCGGCTTACTCGAGACCTATTTCACGCTCGAGGATCCAACCCGAGTCGAGCCTGACCAGCGTGAGTTGCTGGTCGAGGTCGAACTCGCCGACGGCGTGCGGCTGCGCGGGTTCGTCGATCGGGTCGACGTTGCCCCGAGCGGAGCGACCCGCATCGTCGACTACAAGACCGGCAACTCGCCGTCCGAGCTGTTCGAGGGCAAGGCCTTGTTCCAGTTGAAGTTCTACGCCTTGGTCATGTGGCGGGTCAGCGGTGTCATTCCCGCGCTGCTCCAGCTGATGTACCTCGGCGACGGGCAGATCTTGCGCTACTCGCCCGACGAGGCCGACCTGCTCGCCACCGAACGCAAGGTCAGAGCGTTGTGGGCCGCGATCGAGCGCGCGCTGGCCAACCGCGAATTCCCGGCGCGGCGTGGTCGGCTATGCGACTGGTGCGCACATCAATCGGTGTGTCCCGAATTCGGCGGCGTCACTCCCGCGTACCCCGAGCCAGCCGACGCGACAGCCGTCGTCCCGCTCGACCAACCGACGGAGGCCGACGACATCACGCCCGTAGTGACGGTTGTCACTGCGGATCGGTGCCGTCCGTCCGAAGCGGCCGGCGGAGAGTCGCCGGTAGCGTTGCTCACATGTCTGAACCAATGACCTCTGAACCGATGACCCCCGAGCCGCTGCCCGCCCTGACCACAACTGCGGCTGCGCGAGCCGTGCACTTGTCCAAGATCTATGGCGAGGGCGAGATGACCGTCGCCGCGTTGCGCGACGTCACCATCGAGTTCGAGCGCGGGCACTTCAGCGCGATCATGGGCCCTTCCGGATCGGGCAAGTCGACGTTGATGCATTGTCTGGCCGGGCTCGACAGCGTGACCTCGGGCAGCGCCATCATCGGCGACGTCGACCTCGGCACCCTCAGCGACAAGGCGCTCACGCTACTTCGCCGCCAAGCGATCGGGTTCATCTTTCAGTCGTTCAACCTGATCCCGACGCTGACGGCGATCGAGAACATCACGCTGCCCATGGACATCGCTGGCCGCAAACCCGACGCGGTGTGGCTCGACGCCGTAATTGACTCGGTTGGCCTGCGCGACCGCTTGCACCACAAGCCGTCGGAGCTCTCAGGTGGTCAGCAGCAACGCGTCGCCTGCGCACGCGCACTGGCCTCCCGTCCGACGATCATCTTCGCCGACGAGCCGACCGGCAACCTCGACTCGCATGCGAGTGCCGAGGTCCTCGGGCTGCTGCAACGTTCGGTGCGAGAGATGAGTCAGACGATCGTCATGGTGACGCACGACCCGTGGGCGGCGGCTTATGCCGACCGTGTTGTTTTCCTCGAGGATGGCGCTGTCAGCGACGAGATGCGCAACCCGACAGAGTCAGCGGTGCTCGACCGGATGAGACGGCTCGAGGCTGGAACTCAAGAAGCCATCAGTCCGGAAGCCGGCAGTCGGGACGCCTGATGCTGCGAGCTACGCTGCGCAACCTCTTCGCGCACAAGGTGCGGCTGCTGCTGACCGGACTCTCCGTGGTCCTCGGCGTAGGTTTCCTGGCCGGCACGCTCGTCTTCACCGACACCCTGAAAGCAACGTTCGACGGCCTGATCGGGCGCACAAGTGTCAACCTCAGCGACGTCGTCCGCGCGAAGTCAGATTTCTCCAGCACCGATATCGGAGCGAGCAGCGACCGCGGGCTCGTGCCGACCTCGCTGGTGCCCAGCGTCGCGGCGGTGCCCGGGGTGAAGCAAGCGGTCGGTGAGATCCAGGGGATCGACCTCCTCGTCACCGAAGCGGGCAAGGCGGTCGAGCCGAAATCACCAGGTCCGCCGACGCTTGCCGTGTCGTGGACTCCAGCGAACTTCGGCAGCCTGGCCTTTGTCGAGGGCGCCGGCCCGACCGGTCCCGGCCAGGTCGCTGTTGACCAGGCCGCTGCGAAGGCTTACCACCTTCGGGTCGGTGATCGCGTGACGGTGCAGACACAGGGGGCCCCGATCCAGGCCACGATCGTCGGCATCGTCACGGTGGGCGGCAGCAGCAATCTGGCCGGTGCGGTACTGAGCGTGTTCGACCCGGCCACAGCCGCGCAAGTCGCAGGCAAGCCAGGATTCGTCAACCAGATCGACATCCAGGCTGCCAAAGGTGTCTCGCAAGAGGAACTGGCAACCCGCATCTCCACAATATTGCCCAAGGGTTTCGAGGCGGTCACCGCAAAAGCAGTCAACAAGGAGCAGTCCGACTCCATCAGCAAGGCTCTCGGGTTCTTCAACGTGTTCCTGCTGATCTTCGCGGGCGTGGCCTTGTTCGTCGGGCTGTTCATCATCCTCAACACCTTCACGATGCTCGTCGCTCAGCGCACCCGCGAGCTCGCCTTGCTGCGGGCCATAGGAGCGAGCCGTCGGCAGGTCATGAGCGCGGTTCTCGGCGAGGCGTTCGTCGTCGGCGTGGTTGCGTCCACTGTCGGTCTGGCTGTTGGGCTCCTTGTCGCGCTCGGGGTGCGTGGCCTGCTCGACGCGGTCGGCGTCTCCATGCCACCTGGGTCGCTCGTGATCAAGACGCACACGATCGTTGCCTCCTACATCGTTGGCGTGCTCGTCACGTTGCTCGCTGCGTGGTTCCCGTCGTTTCGGGCGTCGCGGATTCCACCCATCGCTGCGATGCGCGAAGGCGTCACGGTGCCCGAACGATCACTTCGTATCCGGGCGGTCATCGGTGGCGTGCTGACGCTCGTCGGCGCAGTCTTCATTGCTGGATCGATTCGGGGCACCAGCGGAGGTGCGGCCGCGAGGGTCGGCATCGGCATCTTGTTTGTCATGATCGGCATGTGGGTCATGAGCGCCCTCATCAGCCGCCCGGTCGTTCGCGCGATCGGTGCGCCGTTGGTCTGGCTGTACGGAATCCCTGCCCGGCTCGGTCGCTCCAATGCCGTTCGCAATCCGCGGCGCACGGCGGCGACTTCAGCCTCGGTCATGATCGGCCTCGCCCTCGTGAGCATGCTGTCGGTACTCGCGGCCTCGACGAAGTCATCGATCACGTCAGTCGTCAACAACAATCTCGGCGCCGACTACGTTTTGACTTCGAAGTCGTTCCTCGGTTTCTCGCCCGACGTTGCAACGAGGGCGACGGCGACGCCAGGCGTCGCGACCGTTGGGGAAACGAGAGTCGGTACCGCACATCTGAACGGCAAGTCGGTCATTGTCGCTGCCGTCTCGAACAACATCGGCTCGGTCATCAAAGTCCACATGAATGCAGGGTCGCTCGACGCACTGGACAAAGACGAGTTGCTCGTCTCTGCTACGAAGGCCACGTCTAGCAAAGTGCACGTGGGCGACGTCGTCACGATGGGATATCCCGACCGGCGGCACCCAGCAGGTGCGCATCGGCGGGATCTTCAAAGACAACAGCCTGCTCGGCAACGGCGGTGCCGACTATCTGATCTCGCTGGCGACTTACGCAAAGAACTACACCACCCAGCTCGACGCCATCGTGTACGTGCTGGCCAAGCCGGGGCAGCGCGAGGCAGCCGGCGGCGCGCTCCAGACGAGCCTGAAGGCCTACCCGCAGGTCAAGATCCAGGGCCAGAGCGCCTACAAGGACTCGATCACCAAGCAGATCGATCAGTTCGTGAACCTCATCGTCGGGCTGCTCGCTCTGGCACTGCTGATCGCCGTGCTTGGCATCGTCAACACGCTCGCTCTGTCGGTGTATGAACGCACTCGAGAGATCGGGCTGCTCCGAGCGGTCGGTATGTCGCGGCGGCAACTGCGGCGGATGATCCGCCTCGAGTCAGCCGTGATCGCGGTCTTTGGTGCCTTGCTCGGCCTGCTGCTCGGTGTCGTCTTCGGATGGGCCGTCGTCTCGACGTCCGGCGGTCAGTTGAACCACGTCGTCTACCCGATCACGTCGTTCCTGACATTCGTCCTCGGTGCCGGTGTCATCGGCGTTCTTGCCGCACTCTGGCCGGCGTGGCGAGCCTCGCGACGTCCGGTCCTAGCTGCGATCGCGACGGAATAGGTCCGCCGCCGAATACCACCGGCCCCGACGACGGCAATACGTCGGGCTTCGACGGAACCCTGGATTGCCCGCACGTATTCGCGACCACAGGTGTGCGCCCGCAAGCCGACCTGGGCCAGGCTCAGTCGAGCAGATGCCCAATGCCCGGGCCTATCGGGCCTTTCGTCCCTGCCTGTCAACGTCTGTCGAGGCGACACTTCAATCATGGTTGCAACAACTACTGTTGAAGTGTCGCTCGAAGCCGCGGCTGCGGTTGCGCTGCTGACCGCTGCTGCGGACCCGGTTCGGTGGACAGTGCTTGCGCGGTTGGCGCAGTCGCAGCGTTGTGTGTGTGACCTGCAGGAGCAGGTGCCGATCGCGGCGAACTTGCTGAGCTACCACCTGAAGGTGCTCAGGGAGGCCGGGTTGGTGACGACGAGCCGCCGGGGCGGTGGATCGATTACGCCTTGGCGGTCGATGCGCTCGACCGGCTGCGTGCGGCGTTGCCCACGACCGCTTCCGCCGGACAGCTCCCGTCGTGAGCGTGCTCGACCGGACACCGGTCTCTACCCGCGGCCGTTGGCTAATGCTGGGCGCCGCAGCCGCGGCGTGGGTGGCGGCTTATCGCGTGAATGGCTGGCTGTGGGACCGCATCCTGTACCGCGGGCTAGGGCTGCATCCGACGACGCGGTTGGCTCAGACGATCCATTTCTTCTGCTTCGACACGGTCAAGATCGGCATGTTGCTGGTCGGCATCATCTTCGTTGTCACCGTGCTCCGCTCGTACATGAGCGTCGAACGCACCCGGGCGCTGCTGGGCGGTCGGCGCGAAGGTGTCGGCAACGTGGCGGCCGCCGGTCTTGGGGTGATCACCCCGTTCTGTTCGTGCAGCGCGGTTCCGGCGTTCATCGGGTTCGTCGCCGCCGGGGTGCCGATCGGGGTCACGCTGAGCTTCCTGATCGCCAGTCCGTTGGTCAACGAGATCGCCGTCGGCATGTTGTTCAGCATGTTCGGTTGGCAGATCGCCGCCCTCTACGTCACCGCCGGGCTGAGTATCGCGATCCTCGCCGGCTGGGTTCTCGGCCGGCTCGGCGTCCAACGCTGGGTCGAGCCGTTCGTGTTCGAAACCAGGCTGCACGGCGAGGTCATCGACTCCACCGCCGGGCTCACGTTCGACCAGCGGCTGCGCATGGGCGTCGAAGAGGTGGCGAAGCATCCTGGCCAAGATCTGGCCGTACCTGCTGGTCGGTATCGGCCTCGGGGCCGTCATCCACGGCTGGGCGCCAGCGGACTTCTTCACCCGCTACGCCGGTCCCGGCAACGCCTTCGGGGTGCTGGTCGCGGTCGGCATCGGGATCCCGCTGTATTCCAACGCCGCCGGCATCATGCCGCTGGTCCAAGCCCTGCACGAGAAGGGCCTGCCGATGGGCACCTTGCTCGCGTTCATGATGAGCGTCGTCGCTTTGTCGCTGCCGGAAATGATCCTGCTCCGCCGCGTTTTGAAGCCCCAACTTCTCGCCGCGTTCATCGGCGTCGTCGGCGCCGGCATCGTCGCCGTCGGCTATCTGTTCAACCTCCTGTTGACCTAACCCCGAAAGGAACACCCATGATCATCAAAGTGCTCGGCCCAGGATGCGCCAACTGCAAAGCACTGGAACGGGTCACCCGCCAAGCCCTGACCGAGCTGAACATCACCGCGCAGGTGCAGAAAGTCGAGGACTACCCCACAATCGTCGGCTACGGCGTCATGAGCACCCCGGCACTCGTCATCGACGAGAAGCTTGTGGTGGCCGGACGCGTGCCGAGCGCGGCCGACATGCGTGAACTCCTCAAAAGCGCGTAGGCGCCCGCATCATCATCACAACGGCACCGCTTACGGAGGCCGGGCTGAGACGAATTGCACTCCCACGCCGGCCTTCGAGCCCTCCCATTGCTGCGCCGTCAGCGAAAAGATGGGCCCGTTCTGTGGATTGATCCGGACGGCGCTACTCGTCGGGCAGCCGACCCGGGTCTCGGCCTGGGCGGTCAGCCTGGGCACCGGATTCTGGGCGGCCGCAGCGGCGGCAGCCGTTCTCGCCGTGGTCTGGTTCGCCACCCGATCGCTGGCCTCGATACAGGAACAGGAACTGTTCGACGAGATCGTCTCACCGATCCGCGGGGATGCCGCCCGCTGGCTGCGTGACTGGGACTGAAGTGCGTCCCCCTCACGACCCGCGATTTCGCGGGCCACGGATCCGATCAGGAATCGAGAAGCGACCCGATGTCGTCGCGCCTAGCCTGCTGCGAACGGCAAAGCATCACGCCTCTACTGAAAGGGACGAAGAAGTGCCCACGAAGAACGCCAAGAGCGAATCGGATGGATTCAGCGCCGAGGAACGCGCCGCGATGAAGGAACGCGCCGCTGAGCTGCGGGCCGAGGGCAAGCAGGGCGCCAAGAAGGCCGACGGTCTAGAAGATCTCCTCGCCAAGATCGCTGAGATGGCGCCAGCGATCGTGCGCTCGCTGAACGCGTGCACGTGACGGTGACCGCGAACGCCCCTGAGTTGTCGCCAAAGACCTGGTACGGCATGCCCGCCTACGCGAACTCCGACGGCAAAGTCGTCGTCTTCTTCCAAGACGCAGGCAAGTTCAAATACCGCTACTCGACGGTCGGCTTCCAGGAGGCGGCGAACCTCGACGACGGCGACCTGTGGCCGGTGGCCTACGCGCTCAAGAAGTGGAGTCCGGCGGTGGAGAACGCGATCGCCGAGCTGGTGAAAGCGGCCGTCTCCTAGCGCGAACGGTTAGTCGAAGAGGGAACGGAGGAACGGCAGATCGATGCCGACCAGGGTGGGAATCACGATCCGGCGCTCGGCGGGCTCGATAGGCACCACGCTCGGAACTGCGACCACGAAACACCCGGCGGCACTCGCCGAGGCTGCACCGCTGGGTGAGTCCTCGAGCGCGATGCACTGCGTGGGGTCGACGCCGAGCTTCGACGCACCGAGCAGATACGCCTCCGGGTGCGGCTTCGCGTCCGACACCTCGTCGCCGACCACAACCGTGTCGAAGGTCAACGGCGCGACGCCTTCAAGCGCGGCTTCAACCAGTACCCGAAACGACGACGACACCAAAGCCCGCGGTACGCCCGCAGCGTCGAGTTCGGCAATGAGATCGACAATGCCGGGTCGAAGAACCGGCGCGTGCCGCAACCGGTCGCGCATGCGCAACAGCAACTGCTCGGACACCTCTTCGGCGCTGACTCCCCCGCCAGCGCGCGCGGCCACGAACGCCGACGACACCTTGAGTGAACTACCGACGAGAGTGGCGTGGTCGGCGTGTGACCATGGCGCTCCGAGCTCGTCGAGAATGTCGGTCTCGACGCTGAACCACAGTGGCTCTGTATCGATCAGCAAACCGTCCATATCAAACAGGACGGCGGCGGGCAGCCTGGAAGCGGCGGGCACTGCGGCAGACAGACTCACGCGCTGAAGTACTTCGCTTCGGGATGGTGGACGACGAGCGCATCGGTCGACTGCTCGGGATGCAACTGCAGCTCCTCGGACAGCGTGACGCCGATTCGTTCGGGACGCAGCAGCTCGACGATCTTCGCTCGGTCTTCGAGGTCGGGACACGCCGGATACCCGAAGGAGTAGCGCGATCCGCGATACGCCTGGTGTTCGAGCACCGCTTGGACGTCGGCGCTGTCCTCCGAAATCGTCCCGAGCTCCTCTCGAATGCGCCGATGCCAGAACTCGGCCAACGCCTCGGCCAGCTGCACCGAGAGGCCGTGCAGTTCCAGGTAGTCGCGGTAGGCGTTCTCGGCGAACAACGCACCCGTCGCGTCGCTCACCCGCGGCCCGATCGTGACCACCTGGAAGGCGACGACGTCGGTCTCCCCCGATTCGCGTGGCCGGAAGAAGTCGGCGAGACAGAGCCGGCGATCGCGGCGCTGGCGCGGGAAGGTGAAGCGAACGCGATCCGAGCCGTCGTCGTTCAGCACCACGAGGTCGTTGCCTTCGCTCACGCACGGGAAGTAGCCGTACACGACGCCCGCGTCGAGCCATCCTTCTGTCTGGATGCGGTCGAGCCACTTGCGCATCCGCGGCCGGCCCTCGGTTTCGACGAGGTCCTCATAGGTGGCGCCGCCGCGCACACCACGCAGCCCCCAGCGGCCCGCGAAGGTCGCCTTTTCGTCGAGCAAGTCGGCGTAGTCGGCGAGCGGGATGCCCTTGACCAGCCGGTCGCCCCAAAACGGCGGTGTCGGAACGAGCACGTCGGTCGCGACGTCTGAGCGGCCACCGACATCGGCGTCCGGCTCGGCGCGGTCGACGACTGCTGTCACCCGACGCTGGCCGCAGCGGTGGCAACGCGGCGCCCTCGACCCCCCGCTTGACGCCCATCAGTGCATCCATCAACCGCAAGCCCTCGAACGCGTCACGCGCGTAACGGACGACCCCGGCAAACTGCTCCGCCAGATCCTGCTCGACGTAAGCGCGAGTCAGTGCTGCACCACCGAGCAACACGGGCCATCGATCGGCGAGCCCGCGGGTGGTGATCTCTTCGAGGTTCTCCTTCATGATGACCGTCGACTTGACGAGCAGCCCGGACATGCCGATGGCGTCGGCGTCGTTGTCCTGCGCCGCCTCGATGATCGCCGATACCGGCTGCTTGATACCGAGGTTCACGACGCTGTAGCCGTTGTTCGACAAGATGATGTCGACAAGGTTCTTGCCGATGTCATGCACATCACCCTTGACCGTCGCCAGCACGATGGTGCCCTTGCCCGCGTCGTCGCTCTTCTCCATGTGCGGTTCGAGATAGGCGACCGCGTTCTTCATGACCTCGGCCGATTGCAGCACGAACGGCAGTTGCATCTCACCGCGACCGAACAGTTCGCCGACGACTTTCATACCCTCGAGCAGCGTGTCGTTGACGATCTCGAGCGCGGGCCTGGTCTGCAGGGCCTCGTCGAGATCCGCCTGCAGTCCGACCCGCTCGCCGTCGATGATGCGTCGCTGCAGCCGCTCCGACAACGGCAGCGCGGCGAGCTCCTGTGCGCGCGACGCCTTCGCGTCTTGTGCGTCGACACCTTCGAACATGTCAAGGAAGGCGCCGAGCGGGTCGTAGCCCTCGCGACGACGGTCGTAGATGAGATCGAGCGCTACTTCCCTTTGCTCGTCGGGAATTCGTGCAACTGGCAGGATCTTCGACGCATGCACAATCGCAGCGTCGAGGCCGGCCTTCGTGCATTCGGCGAGAAACACCGAGTTCAGCACGGCACGCACGACAGGCTTCAACCCGAACGAGATGTTCGACAAACCAAGAATCGTCTGGACGGCGGGGTGCCGCGACTTGAGTTCGCGAATGGCCTCGATGGTGGCCAACCCGTCGCGACGACTCTCTTCTTGTCCGGTGCCGAGGGTGAACGTCAGGCAGTCGACGAGGATGTCGCTCTCGTACATCCCCCACGTTTGGGTCAAGGTCTCGATCAGCCGCTCGGCAACCGCCACCTTGTGCTCGGGCGTGCGCGCTTGGCCGGTCTCGTCGATCGTGAGAGCGACGACTGCGGCGCCGTGTTCTCGGACGATCGGCATGATGCGCGCGAACCGACTCGCCGGCCCCTCGCCGTCCTCGAAGTTGACCGAGTTGATGATCGAACGCCCGCCCAGACATTCGAGACCGGCCTCGATGACCTGCGGCTCCGTCGAGTCGAGCATCAGCGGCAGCGTCGATGCAGTAGCGAAGCGGCTCGCGATCTCTCGCATGTCGACGACCCCGTCGCGTCCGACGTAGTCGACGCAGAGGTCGAGCAGGTGCGAGCCGTCCCTGGTTGCCTCGCGGGCGACCTCGACGCAGTCCTCGAAACGGCCCTCGAGCATCGCGTCGCGGAAGACCCGTGAGCCATTCGCGTTCGTTCGCTCCCCCACCGCGAGATACGACGTGTCTTGGCGGAACGCCACGCTCTGATACAGCGATGCCGAGCCCGGCTCGGGGTGGGGACGCCGAGCCCTGACTTCGCGGCCGCGCACCCGCTCGACGACCAGTCGCAGGTGCGCCGGCGTGGTCCCGCAACATCCGCCGACGAGTGCGAGCCCGTGCTCGCGAGTGAAGACGTCGTGCGCGTCGGCGAGCTCGACGGGTGTCAGGGGGTAGCTCGCGCCGTCGTGGCCCAGCACAGGCAAGCCTGCGTTCGGCATACACGAGATACCGACCCGCGCATGCCTGGCGAGGTAGCGCAGGTGCTCGCCCATCTCCGCCGGACCGGTTGCGCAGTTGAGGCCGATCAAGTCGATGCCGAGCGGCTCGAGAGCGGTGAGTGCGGCGCCGATCTCGGAGCCGAGCAGCATCGTGCCGGTCGTTTCGACCGTGACCTGCGCGATGAGCGGCAACGTCGATCCGGCCGCGGTGAGCGCTCGGCGGGCGCCGATCAACGCCGCCTTCGCTTGCAAGAGATCTTGTGCGGTCTCGACCAGGATCGCGTCCGCGCCACCGGCGACGAGGCCGGCGACTTCAGTTTGGTAGGCGTCGCGCAGCGCTGCGTAGCTCGTGTGCCCGAGTGTCGGCAGTTTGGTGCCCGGCCCGACAGACCCGAGCACGAAGCGCGGATGGTCCGGCGTGCTCCAGCCGTCGGCAACCTCGCGGGCGATCCGTCGCCGAAGCCTCCGCGAGCTCATAGATCCGGTCGGCGATGTCGTATTCCGCCAGATTGGCAAGGTTCGCACCGAAAC
Source organism: uncultured Actinomycetes bacterium (assembly GCA_963825425.1). Taxonomy (GTDB): domain Bacteria; phylum Actinomycetota; class Actinomycetes; order Acidothermales; family Acidothermaceae; genus PALSA-607. Next base: position 371,663 of record CAWGTF010000010.1, on the reverse strand, counting down.
TGTTGGTCTCGACCGCGTCGCAGCCGACCTCGAAGTAGGCATCGTGGATCGCCCGGACGACGTCGGGCCGCGTCACGCACAAGATTTCGTTGCAACCCTCGAGCCCCTCGAAGTCGTCGAGGCTCAGGTCGAAACCCTGCAGCATGGTGCCCATGGCGCCGTCGGCAACGACCACCCGGCGAAGTAGCTCGCTCCGCAGCAGGTCAGCACGACTGTTCACTCGATCAACGGTACCGTGCGCACGCGCGCGCCTCGATGCATTAGCCTCCGGGCGCGCGATGCTCGATCCGGGACGGGCAACCCCCGCGTAGGCTGGCCGAGCGGAAGACGCGGCCGAGCGGGTCACGCGGGGCGCAGGAAGGGAGGCCGGGATGATCGAGCTTTCCGGTGTCCCTAAGCTCAGTCGGCCGGTCATGGTCACCGCGTTCGAGGGCTGGAACGACGCCGCCGACTCCGCGACCGATGCGATCGAGGCCCTCGAGTCCGGCTGGGACGCAAAGCCGCTTGGCGCGCTCGACCCCGAGGACTACTACGACTTCCAGGTCAACCGGCCGACCGTGTCGCTTGTCGACGGCGTGAGCCGGCGAGTTTCGTGGCCCACGACGCGGCTCTCCCTTGCCGGCTCGGTGCCGGGCCGGCGCGACATCGTGCTGGTTCGCGGCCTGGAGCCGAACATGCGGTGGCGGTCATTTTGCGGCGAGATCATCGAGGCGGCGATCGGGCTCGGCGTCGAGGAGGTCGTCAACCTCGGCGCCCTGCTGTCGGACTCCCCACACAGCCGACCGGTGCCGGTCACCGGCACTGCCGTCGACGGGGAGACCGCCCGACGCCTTGGCCTCGAGCAGTCACGCTATGAGGGGCCAACCGGGATCGTCGGTGTCTTCAACGACGCATGCATCCAGGCCGGGCTACCCGCGGTCTCGCTCTGGGCAGCCGTGCCGCACTACGTTGCCCAGGCACCGTGCCCGAAAGCCACCCTCGCCCTGCTGCGCAACCTCGAAGACGTCCTCGAGACCACGATTCCGTACGGTGACCTGGCCGAAATGTCAGAGGCGTGGGAACGCGGCGTCGATCAGCTGGCCGAAGAGGACTCCGAGGTCGCGGAGTACGTGCGAACCCTTGAGCGGCAAAAGGACGAAGCGGAGCTGCCCGAGGCGAGCGGTGAGGCGATCGCCCGCGAGTTCGAGCGCTATCTACGACACCGCCGCGACGGCTCGGCTTAAGTGCTCCCGGCGAAACCGTGCTGCCGCCACGCTTCGTAGGCCGCGACAGCGGCCGCGTTCGACAGGTTCAGGGAGCGGCGCCCAGCCAGCATCGGGATGCGGACCCACTGGGTGATGTGCGGATCGGCGAGAACTTGCTCTGACAGCCCGTCCGGTTCCGGCCCGAAGAGCAAGACGTCGCCAGGCTGGTAGGCGATATCGGCGAACGAATCGGTCGCCCTCGACGTAAAGGCGAACACCCGAGCGGGCATGAGGGCGAGCCACGCAGATGCCAGATCGGCATGCACCCGAACCGTTGCCAGGTCGTGGTAGTCAAGGCCAGCGCGGCGCAGCTTGGCGTCGCTGAGGTCGAACCCGAGGGGTTCAATGAGATGAAGCTCGCAGCCCGTTGCGGCGACCATCCGGATCGCATTTCCGGTATTCGGCGGGATCTGTGGCTCGACGAACGCGATTCGAAACACCGGCAACGCGCCTACAGCGCGATCCCGAGCAGCAGGTCGGCAACCGCGCGCACCAGCTCCGGCGCAGCAGGATCTCCCCCGCCAGCGCCGAGTGCTGATGCGGCCCATTCGTCGATGGCGGCCAGCGCGCCAGGGGCGTCGAGGTCGTCACCAAGGCGCTCGCGAACTGCAGCGAGAAGTCCATCAGCCGGGGGCGCTGCGGACGCGGCGGTCGCTGCGCGCCAAGTCGCGACGCGGGCTACGGCCGAGTCGAGGTCGGCCTGCGTGTACTCCCAGTCGCTGCGGTAGTGATGTGCGAGCAAGGCCAGCCGGATCGCCATCGGGTCGACGCCGGCACCGAGCAGCTTCGAGACGAAGACCAGGTTGCCTCGCGACTTCGACATTTTCGCACCCTCGTAGCCGACCATGCCGGCGTGCACGTAGCTGCGTGCAAATGGTCCGCCGGTCAGCACCGAGCCCTGGGCCGCGCACGTTTCGTGATGCGGGAACACCAGGTCGCGGCCACCACCCTGGACGTCGAAGGGCGGGTCGAGGTACTCCAGCGCGATCGCGGTGCATTCGACGTGCCAGCCGGGGCGGCCACGTCCGATCGCGGTGTCCCACGCCGGCTCGCCCGGTCGTTCCGCCCGCCACAGCAGCGAATCGAGCGGGTCGCGCTTGCCCGGCCGTTCGGGATCACCGCCCCGTTCTGCGAAGAGCGCGAGCATGGTCGCGCGGTCGTCATGCGAGACCGAGCCGAAATCGTCAGCGGAACCCACTGTGAAATACAGGTCGCCGTCGACGTCGTAGGCGGCGCCGTCCGCCTGCAGTTTCTGGATAACCGCGACCACGCCCGGGATCGATTCGACGACGCCGACGTAGTGCCGTGGCGGCAGCACTCGCAAGGCCGTCATATCGGTGTGGAAGAGCGCGATCTCACGGGCGGCGAGGTTCTGCCACGTCTCGCCGGTCGCAGCCGCGCGTTCGAGCAGCGGATCGTCGACATCGGTCACGTTCTGCACGTAGTTGACCTCGACGCCGGCGTCGCGCCACGCCCGGTTGAGCAGGTCGAATCCGACATAGGTGGCCGCGTGACCCAGATGAGTCGCGTCGTAGGGCGTGATCCCGCAGACATAGATCGAGGCGCCAGCTGCCGTCCCGACGGTCATCGTGGACTGCGTCGCGGTGTCCCAGACCCTGGGTAGCCGTCCCTCGCCGGGAAGTGCGGCGAGGGACGTCGATGGCTGCGGTGCTGGCCACGGCTGCATGCCGGAACTCTAGTCAGCCACGGCTAGAACGGCGGCCACGGGACCGCGGGCCAACCGTCGCCGGGCATCGGGAACAGACCTTCGCGCAGCAAGCGATCGACCCGACGCCTGATCGCGCTGACTTCGCGCGACGTGATGAGTTCCTTCAGTTGGGCGCCGAGATCGCTGGCAAGGTCGATGCGCAGCGCCGCCAAGGTGTCGAGCGCGTCATCGGGCAGCGCAGTGCCGCGCCACTGCCACAACACGGTCCGTAGCTTGTCTTCAGCGGAAAAGCACACACCGTGGTCGACCCCGTAGATGTGGCCACCGGGCGTCGGCAACAGGTGACCACCCTTGCGATCGGCGTTGTTGACCACCGCGTCAAACACCGCCATCCGGCGCAGCCCCGGGTGGTTGCTGTGCAGCAACGCCATCACGTCGGCTTCCTCGTCGACGTCTATCCAGAGTTGGCATGCACCGGGACCAAGCGGTCCGTCGCGCAGGACCGTCGGCGGCACGACATCCCACCCGGTTGCCTCGGATACGAGGTACGCCCCGACCTCGCGCCCCGCCAGCGTGCCGTCCGGGAAATCCCACAGCGGGCGCTCGCCGGCGATCGGCTTGTAGACGCAGGTAAGCGAGACCGCGCTGTGCGTGACCACGGCGTACAGCGTCGTGTTCGACGCGTCAATGAGCCTGCCTTCGATGGCGAGATCGCCCTCGGTCAGCACGGTCCGCACCTCGGCGGCGCTGAGCTCAAAACTCTGCTCGGTCACAGCGATCCCGTCAGTGCGGATGATGGCCGTTGGACCGCGCGCACACGTGACTTTCGGGATCAAGCGGCTGACCGCAGAACTGGCAGGGCGGCCGACCCGCCGCGACAATCGCCAGCGCCCGCTTCGTGAACGCGCGCGCGACGCCGCCGGTGATGCGCACCCGCAGCAAATCCGGACCTTCGGCGGCATCGTCACTGAGCAAAGCAGGGTCAGTTGAATCATCACTGTCGTCGTCGGTGTCGTCGCCCGCGGTGTCGCTGATGGCCAGCGCCTCAACGATCACCCGCTCTGTTTCGGGATCCCAGCCGAGACCGAGAGCACCGACCCGAAACTCCTCCACGATCGGCTGGTCGAGTGGCAGCGTGTCGTTGAGTTCGAGGGGCGCGACTGCGGGCACCGACGACGTCCCGCCCGATGCACGCAATACCTCGTCGAGAAGCTGGTCGAGCCGCTCCGCAAGCGCGGCGACCTGCGCCTTCTCCAGCACCACGCTGGTCAGCTGATTCGCGCTGCGTGCCTGCATGAAAAAGGTCCGCTCGCCGGGCTGCCCGACGGTACCAATCACCAGGCGATCCGGTGGGTCGTACAGAAAGATGTGACGGGGCATGACGACGAGCCTATTTGGCGCCTGCTCCGCCGCCGACCACGGCATCGCTAGTGGCCGCCTTCGCGCGGCTCCTGCGGCCCTTCGCAGGCGGCTTGAGCAGTGTGGCGAGATCGGTTCCGGTGTCGTTCACGCGCACGACGAACGGCCGCAGTGACGTGTAGCTGATGACGGTGATCGAGCACGGATCAATCACTATTCGCTGGAACGTATCGAGGTGCATGCCGAGGGCGTCGGCGACCACGGCCTTGATGATGTCGGCGTGCGAGCAGGCGACCCAGATCGCATCGGAGCCCAGCTGCGCGTTCCACGAACGCACTGCGTCAACCGCGCGGACCTGCGCGTCGCGCATCGCCTCGCCACCCTCGCCCGGGAACGTCACGGCGCTCGGATGTGCCTGCACGACCTTCCAGAGTGGGTCCTTGGCCAGCTTGTTGATCTCCTGGCCGGTCCAGTCGCCGTAGCCGCACTCGATCAGTCGCGGGTCAGTCTCGACGGTGAGATCGCGTTCCTTCGCGATGAACTCGGCGGTCTGCACGCAACGTTCCAACGGGCTACTCACGACTGCCTGGACGGCGACGCCGGCAAGCCGCTGCGCGACGGCGGCGGCCTGGGCGCGACCGCGATCGTCAAGATCGACACCAGGAGTCCGACCGGCAAGCACCGGACCGGTCAACGCGGTGAGGCCGTGGCGGACGAGCAAAACGGTGGTCACAACGTGACCCTATGGGTCAGCTGGTCGACGCTGGGTGGCCGACGACGCCGGGCTCGAGCTTGTTGGTGTAGGCGGCGAAGCAGCTCGAGGCAGCTGGCCGCCAAACTTGCGTCTCGTTCGGGCACTTTCCGTGCGGGCCGGCCACCTGGGACAGCGTGACGAGCGCCAGCACTCCGGAGATCGTCAGGACGACGACGAGGGCCACGAACTGCGCATGCGAGAGCGGCCGGTCGGTTCTCGACTTCGCAGACACCGCAACTCCTGCCTGGACCGCAACCGGATCCGATGAGCTCGACGCGGCCGAGTGTATCGAGGCGGCGGGTCGCAACCTACGCGGCACCACGGGGTCACCTCAGGGTCTGGCCAGGGATCTTCCCGATTGCTCGGCGACGCCGCAGCCAGCATCGTGAGACGGGTCGGTGGTGCCCCGAAACGAAAGCAGGACCCGTGATCGAGGTTCGCGATCTCAGCAAGCACTTCGGCTCGACAGTGGCGGTCGACCATCTGACGTTCTCGGTCCGGCCTGGCCTGGTCACCGGCTTCCTCGGACCGAACGGGTCCGGCAAGTCGACCACGATGCGGATGATCTTGGGGCTCGACCACCCGTCCAAGGGCGGGACGACGGTCAATGGCCGCCCGTACGGTGCAATTCGCCGTCCGCTACACGAAGTAGGCGCACTACTGGACGCCAAGGCCATGCATGGCGGTCGCAGCGCTTACAACCATCTCCTGTGCGTGGCCCAGAGCAACGGAATCTCGCGGCGGCGCGTCGGCGAATGCCTTGACCTCGTGGGTCTGGACGCGGTGGGCGAGAAGCGGGCTCGCACTTACTCACTCGGCATGGGACAACGGCTCGGGATCGCCACCGCGTTGCTCGGCGACCCGCAGGTGTTGATGTTCGACGAGCCGATCAACGGCCTGGACCCCGAGGGCATCTTGTGGATCCGCACCTTGCTTCGCAGTCTTGCGGCGCAGGGTCGGACGGTCTTCGTGTCGAGTCACCTGATGAGCGAGATGGCGTTGACCGCCGACCACCTCGTCGTCATTGGTCGCGGCCGGCTGATCGCCGACTCGAGTACGACCGATCTGATCGCGCGCAGCTCGCAGGGTTATGTGCATGTTCGCACGCCCGACGTCGACGGACTTGCGGCACGACTGCGAGCTGCGGGTGCGGTAGTCGATACCGCAGTCGACACATTGCGAGTGACCGGTCTCGATTGCGCGGCCGTCGGCGAACTAGCGGCACTGGATCACGTCATTTTGCACGAGTTGACCCCGCGCTCGGCGTCGTTGGAGGAAGCGTTCATGGAACTGACCAGGGACAGCGTCGATTTCCGCACCGAGGCGACGACGGCTGTCGGACGCGCGTCATGACGGCCACTGCGACCGCTGCCTCCGAATCGCTTCACGCCTACCCGGTGCGCACGATCGGGTTGACGAACGTGGTGCGTTCGGAGTGGACGAAGCTGCGCACAGTGCGGTCGACCTACTGGACGGCGATTGCTGCCGCACTCGCGACCATTGGCATCGCCGTGCTGGGCGCAATCGAATATGTCCACAACTTCGACCCCAAGAACCTCGAAGGATTCGACGCCGCCAACTTCATCCTGCAGGGCCTCTACGTTGCACAGATCGCCCTCGGCGCACTCGGCGTACTGACGATTACCGGTGAGTACGCCACCGGCATGATCCGAACCACGCTGACCGCCGTCCCGCAACGCCGTGTCGTCATCGCCCTCAAGGGGCTGGTGTATCTCGTCGCGATGGTGATCGTCGGTGAAATCCTGTCGTTCACGACGTTCGGCATCGGGCAGGCCATCCTGCATGCCAAGCACGCGGGCGCGTCACTGTCGGATCCGGGTGTGCTGCGTGTCGTCGTCGGCGGCGGTCTGTACCTCGCGTCGGTCGGGCTGCTCGCGTTCGCTCTCGGCACCCTCGTGCGTCGAACGGCGGGCGCCCTGGCGAGCTTCTTCGGCGTGCTATTTTTGCCCTCGGCTCTGATCGACCTGCTGCCGAACTCGTGGCGCGCCGACGCGATCAAGTTCGCACCGGCCAATGCCGGCACGCAGATCCTCAATACGCACCGCGTCCACGACATGCTCGGGCCGTGGCAAGGCCTCGGGGTGCTGACTCTGTACGGCTCGGTGATCCTCATCGGCGCGCTCTACCTCCTTGGCCGTCGCGACGCATGATCGCCCGATACGGTGCTGCCATGGAGCAACGGCGCCTCGGGACGACGGGGCTGACGGTCTCGTGCATCGGCCTCGGTACGGCGATGTGGGGACGCGACACCGACGAGCACGAGGCGTCGGACCAGCTGAAGGCATTCGTCGACGCGGGCGGCTCGCTCGTCGACACCGCCGACACGTACGCCGCCGGCGACAGCGAGCGCGTGTTAGGCATGTTGCTGACGAAGGTCGTCGATCGAAGCGACGTCGTGGTTGCGAGCAAGGCCGGCGGTCTGTTGCCTGCAGCTCGCCCCGACGGTCGGCGCCGCGACATGTCGCGCCGCCACCTGCTGCAGGCACTCGATGACTCCCTCGACCGGCTCGGCGTCGACCACGTCGACCTCTGGCAACTTCAGGGCTGGGACTCGTCGACGCCGCTCGATGAAACGTTGTCGGCGCTCGACTTCGCCGTCGTGTCGGGGCGCGCCCGCTATGCCGGTGTGTCGAACTACAGCGGCTGGCAAACCGCGAAGGCAGCGAGCTGGCAAAGCTGGTGGCCGGGTCGCGTGCCGCTCGCGTCGACACAGGTCGAGTACTCACTGCTCGAGCGCGGCGTCGAGCGTGAAGTGGTCCCAGCGGCTCTGGACGCCGGCCTGTCGCTCTTGGCGTGGTCGCCACTCGGGCGTGGTGTGCTCACCGGGAAGTACCGGACCGGGATACCTGCGGACTCGCGGGCGGCGAGTGACCACCTGGCCAGCTTCGTCGAGCCCTACCTCGCGGAGTCTCAGTCCGGCATCGTGCAGTCGGTGTGCACGGCCGCCGAAGGCCTCGGTGTCTCGCCGTTAGCAGTGGCGTTGGGATGGGTGCGTGACCGGCCGGGGGTGGCAGCCGCGATCGTCGGAGCGCGGACGAACGCCCAGCTGCTCGGCATTCTCGCCGAAGCCGACGTGGTCTTGCCGGACGAGATTCGCAGTGCGCTCGACGATGTGTCGACGCCAGCGATCGGGTACCCAGAAGCTAGTGCCAGACAGGACTAGCGCCTACTCGTCTTCTGGTGCTTCCCACTCCAGGTCGTCATCTTCCTCGGCGTCCGCTTCCTCTTCGTCGTCGTCATCCTCGGACTCGACAGGACCGAACGGGGTGACTTCCTCGTAGGCCGAGAAGAGGGCGTCGTCGTAGCTCTCACCAGCAGAGGCGAGTGCGTCGTAGGCCGCCTGGACATGTGGGTCGTTCTCCCCCGCCCGCGACTCGACGGCGGCGAGGTGGGCGTCGAGGGCGTCCTTCAGGCCAGCCACGGCCGCGCGGACCTGCTCTGGCGTGGCGGGGATGTCGATGTCGTCGTCGGGCATGGGGTGAACGGTACCGCAGTGGCCCCGCGGCGAGCACAATGAACCGTGGCCGACTACGAGTTCCGGCAGCTGGTGCTGCCGCGCGGAACGTCGCGCAATGCTGCCTGGCGGCTGCTGACCGAACAGGCCGAACATCACGGCTGGGAGCTCGACCGGCTGCGGCTTTACCCCGACGGAACCCGGCGCGTTCGTCTTCGCCGCCGGGTCCTGCGGGTAGCCCGCACGATGTAGGGCGGGTCGCCCGCACCATGTAGTGCGGGTTAGCAGTTGGTCAAGAAGTGGTCGAGCACGCGGGTGCCGAACTTCAGTCCTTCGACTGTCACTCGTTCGTCAACGCCGTGGAACATGCCGGCGAAGTCGAGGTCTGGCGTGAGCCGCACCGGGGAGAACCCGAACCCGCGGATTCCGAACTGTGAGAATGCCTTGTCGTCGGTGCCGCCGAACAGGCAATACGGCACGGCTTTGCCCTGGGGATCCTGCGAAATGATCGACGCTTTCATGGCCTCGACCAATGCGCCGTCCCACTCGGTTTCTATCGCGATGTCGCCGTTGATCACCTCGCGGGTGACGTTGGGTCCGAGCAGCTCGTCGATCGTCGCGTAGAACTCGTCTTCGAAGCCCGGCAGGAAGCGGCCATCGACGTACGCCGATGCCTCCTGCGGAACCACGTTCACCTTGTAGCCGGCCTCGAGCATCGTCGGGTTTGCGGTGTTGCGAACCGTGGCCGCGACGAGCGCCGTGATCGTTCCGAGCTTGTCGGCAACGCTGTAGAGGTCGTGCGGGTCGAGCTCGATGCCGATCGCCTCGCCGAGCTCGTCGAGGAATGCCTGGGTGGCTGCCGTCATCCGCACCGGCCACTCGTACCTGCCGATACGGGCAACCGCCTCCGCAAGTTCGGTGACCGCGTTGGCGTTGTTGACCAGGCTGCCGTGCCCAGCACGACCTTTGGCGACCAGCTTCATCCAGGCCATGCCGCGCTGCGCTGTCTGCACTGGATACAGCCGCAGGTCGGGGCGAATCTCAAGGGAGAAGCCGCCGACCTCGCTGATCGACTCGGTGCAGCCGTCGAACAGTTCGGGATGGTTGTCGACCATCCAGTGCGAGCCCTTGCGACCGCCGGCCTCTTCGTCAGCGAGGTAGGCAATGACGATGTCGCGCGGCGGCTTGCGGCCCTCGCGCATCCACTGCCGGATGACCGCCAGGGACATCGCGTCCATGTCCTTCATGTCGACCGCGCCGCGACCCCACAAGCAGCCGTCCTTGATCTCGCCGGCGAACGGGTCGACTTGCCAGTGGCTTTTATCGGCGGCGACGACGTCGAGGTGGCCGTGAATCAGCAAGGCGCCGCGACCGGAGTCGCTGCCTTCGATTCGCGCGATGACACTCGCCCGGCCGGGTTCTGACTCGAAGAGCTCCGGCGTCAGTCCGACGTCCGTCAGCTTCTCGGCGACGTACTCTGCCGCCGGGCGCTCGGGCTTGATCGGATTCGAGGTGTCGATGCGGATCAGGTCGCGGCAGAGGTCGACGACCTCGTCCTCGGCGGTCAAGCCCGCCTGCGGTTGGCTCATCAGGTCTCCTCGCGCGCACGCTCCAGTCTGCCGGACGACGAGTGCCATCCTGCCCGGTGACGTGACCGGCGTCTGCCTCGGCGTCGGGTTGATATGGTGTTCGCCGGTCCTGCACAGCGGGACTCCACGTCCGGGTGGCGGAATTTGGCAGACGCGCTAGCTTGAGGTGCTAGTGCCCGAAAGGGCTTGGGGGTTCAAGTCCCCCCTCGGACACCGAGTTGAACCCCGATGACACCGAGCCCGCTCGCCCAGGCTCAGCCTCGGACGACGAGGATTGTCTTTCCCGGCCTACGCGCAACCGTAGAACCACTCTCGAACGCGGCACGCCCTTCCGCCAGCGGGAAGGTCTGCGCGATTGCGATCTGCAGCGCGCCCTTGTCGACCAACGCTGCGATCTCGCAGCGCCTGCCAAGCCGTCAGCGCAGCCAACGGCACTGCGGCGGCTTCGACGAACGAAACTGTCGAGGGCCTGGGGGCAAGATCGCTCGCGAGCACGGCCACGTAGTCCGCCGCAGCACCGTCGCGATCAAAGGGGATGAGGCCACAGCGATCAGCACCTCGCCAACGGCCGGCACCGGCCTCGGGGCGCTTTCGAACACCAGGCTCTCCGCTCCCCCGCGGGTGTGAGCACGTAGCGCCATCATTTCGGCCATCGTCGACCTCCTGGAGTCGGTCGATCTTTTCGGGTTCGGCTGTCCCGCCCAACCCCATGAGGCACAGCGGGGCAGGAGCGATTCCCTTTCTGTCACAGCGAACGCAGTCCCGCGATTTCGGCGGGTCGCGCAGGATGTCGAGTCCTCGCGGGCTCGACAAGGGAGCGATAGTCATGGTCCTAGCCTCGAAGGACACTCCTCTCACCCGCTGTAACCTCGCCGGCGGCCGCCTGTCAGCCGCAGGTTCAGGTGACAGACGCGCCCAGTTGTATCGCGGGATCCATCTGCTCGTGCTAGACCCCGGTGATTAGTCAGCCCGGTTGCATCGCCCTCCCGTGTGCCGAGGCACCAGGGCCTTAGTGCACGTCGAGTCGGTTGAAGGCCGAGATGGCGGCGAGGACCAACGCGACGGCTACGCCGACAAGCAGGGCGGCCGACCCGACGCCGATACCGTGGTCGAGTTGCCCGTCGCCGACGGCGTAGTAGAACGGCGAGGCGTAGCGGGCGGAGTGGAGCCAGTGCACCGCCGGGGCGAGTGAGCTGATCAGGTAAGACGCGGCGGCGAGCGCGGAGGTGATGCCGAGCGCGCTGCCACGGCTGCCGGTGGCGGCGCCGACAAACATCGCGAGGACACCGAAGTCGATGCTGAGCAGCGTCACCCCGATGGTGATTCCGATCAGGCCGCGGGTGCTCACGGTGAGACCGAATCCGCGGCCGGCGATCGCGCACAGCGCGGTGACGATCGATATCGCGATCGGCCTGCACGCTCAGTGTCGCGAGCTTTTGGGTCACCAAACGCGGCCGCGCAATGGGCAGCGCCGTGAGCAGGCCGAGCGTGCCGTCCTCGTCTTGGCCCGCGAGACACGACGCGCCGTAGCCGACGGTCAGCAGAAGGCCGACGAGGGGCACGAAGTTTGCGTACAGGTTGGCGTTGAGCCAGCCGGTGGGAGTGGTGATCGGGCCGTTCGCGCCGAACAGGGCGGCGGCGGCGGAGCCGTTCTCGGTGAACTTGTTCAGGCTGGTGTCGTTCTTGAACGACGGGTACAGCGCGACGATGACCAGCGCATACAGCCCGAGCCCGCCGGCGTAACCGAGCAGCAGCGCGGCGGCGCAGCCGCAGGTCCAGGGTGGCGACGTCAGCCGACATCGGCCACCGCTTCCGGCGAGGAGTCTGTGCGGTAGTAGGTGAGGAACAGTTCGTCGAGGTCGGCGGGGCGCGCGGTGATATCGGTTGGGTCGAGGTCGGCGGCGACCCGCAACAGCGGCGCGATCGGCCCGGTGATCGACAGCGTTACCCGCCTGTCCGTGCTGTCTATACACGCGGACACCGTCCAGGTCGGCGAACATCCCGGCGTCTACGCGATCAGCGAACGTGAGCGCCACCGTGCGCGGCGCCGCGCGGCGAAGCCCTTCGACGGTGTCGGTGACGACGATGCGGCCATCTTTGATGATGGCGAGCCGGTCGACGACGCGTTGGACCTCGTCGAGTTCGTGCGACGACAGGAAGACGGTGCGGCCGTCGGCGACAGTCTCGCGCACGACGTTCGCGAATTCGTTTTGGAGCAGCGGGTCCAAGCCGGAGGTCGGTTCGTCCAGCACCAGCAGGTCGGGGCGGTGCATGAACGCCAGCACGACGCCGATCTTTTGCCGGTTACCTTTGGACAACGTGTGGACCGGGCGGTCCAGCTCCGCGTTGAAGCGTTCGGCGAGCTGGTCGCGATATTTGCCGTCGCGCATGCCGCGTATCGCGGCGAACCGGTCCAGGTGTTGCCGCCCGGTCAGCTTCGGATAAAGCGCGAGGTCGCCGGGCAAGTAGCCGACGCGGCGGTGGATCGCCACGCTGTCGCGGATCGGGTCGAGGTCGAACACGCGCATGCGACCCGACGTTGCTCGATACAGGCCCAGCAGTAGTCGGATGGTGGTGGATTTCCCTGCGCCGTTAGGCCCGAGGAATCCGAAGACTTCCCCGGCGCCAACGTCGAAGCTCACATCGGTCACCCCGCGCCGAGCTCCGAACGTCCGGGTGAGGTGCTCGACGCGAACAGCGGTCGTCATCGGCTGCGGATTTCAGGCACGGCCGGCCTCCCCATGCCACCACTCCTCCGCGGCGGTCGCGAACGCCGCCATCGCAGCGGCCAATTGGGTGCCTGGTCGGTCACCCACACTTGTTTATACACACCAAAGATTGCATTATGCAAAGGTGTGGCTCGGTCTCGCCGTTCCGGACTGCTCGTAACGTCATCGCTTGCAGGCTGACTGCCAATCGCAGGTTGGTACGTGCATGCCGGACCACGGGTCAGCCCTACGCGTTGGGTCGCGTGCCGAAGATTGCTCGTGTCCATACTGCGGTGGCCAAAGGTTGCGGAACGTGTAGCGGCGCACGGTTCTATTCACCAGGATCGCGCCGTGCTATGTGACGGCTGGGCACCATGGCCGCTTTGCGCTTCGCGTACTTGGACGGCGAGCAGCGCGATGTCGTCGTCGGTGCGGCCTCCGCCGTGTCTACGTAAGCGTTGTAGCAGTTCCTCGACGATGTCTTCGACGGTGTCCGCGTCGCGCACCAGCTCGATGTGGTCGTCGAGCCGAAAGAAGGCGCCCTTGTGGTCACGGCATTCGAGCAGGCCGTCGGTGTAGAGCAGTAGCCGATCATCAGGCTCGACGTGGTAGCTCTGAATCGTGGTGGTGGGTGCTAGTCCCAGAGGGGTGGTGTAGCTGCGTGGTTCCAGCAGCCGAGAGCCCTCTGGGGTAACGAGTAACGGCGGGGGGTGTCCGCAGGAGATCACATGTAGCCAACCTTGCGGGTTGAGTTCGCAAAACACCGCGGTGATGAAATCCTCATCGCCGGCTTGGCGTTGCACCGTGGCATCGACGTTGCGGACCACCTCGGAAAGGTCGGTGTCGTCGCGGCCGGCGACATCGCGAAACGTGTTCAGCGCTGCACTGGCCAGTTGAACTGCGGGCAGTCCTTTGCCTTTGGTGTCACCGACAACCCACCTGGTGCGACTGCCGAGATCGACGACGTCTAACAAATCACCGCCAACGTGGGCCTCTCTGGTTGCCGACACGTAGCGGGACGCGAACATCGCCTCGATGGTGGCGGCGGGAACCTTATGCAAGATGGCGGCTTGGGCTACCCGGGCCACCGCGCGGACCCGTTCCAGGCGCGCAGCGGCGAGGGCCCGCAGCAGTGCGTTGACGATCGCGAACGTGCACAGCAGACACAACACCAACAGGCGCGCCCATTCGATCGCGGCGCGACCTGGTGTCGCGAACTGCACTAACGCTGCCAGCGCGAGCGCCTCCGCGGACACCGTCGTGGTCGCTTTGATCGACAGCGTGACCGATGCCACCAGGGGTGCCGTGGCGAGCCAGGCGATGGGCAGATCGGCCTGGCCAAGCGCCAGTTGTGCCGCTGCGAGGCCGGCCGCGACGCCGAGCAAGATGACGAGAACGCCGCGGCGCCACCGGCGCGGTACGGGGGACATCGTTTCGACAGCCTCAGCTGTCCGCGGGCCTAGCTGGTCGAGGTTTTGGGTCGGGGCCTTGCCGCCGACCACTCGGCGGGTGGTGTTCACATTGCTTCCTTGACACCGGCGCGGATCCCGTCGCGCAGGCCCAGGCCGCGCATCGGCGCGATCGCGAAGTACTGAAACACCAGACCGAGCGCGACCGCAGCCAGATAATCGCCGGCGTAGTCCGCAAGGATCCGCTGGCCGGCGATGTCGATCCCGAACCCGAAGACGGTGAGCTCGACGGCGATGTCACCCAGCGTGTGGCCCGCGCCGCAATGACAGACCCCAATCGCGCTCGAGACCCAGGATTCGTCAGCTGGTGGTGGAGCTGGCGCCGGTTGGGAGGCGATCCAGCGCGGGATTCGGGTACGTCCCCAATACCCGTATGCCCAGACCGCGATGGGCCCGTGGCAGAGCGCGGTGACCGGCCATACCCAGTCCATCACCGCCATCGGTTGCCGGTATCCGCCCCGCAGGATGTCGCTGGCGATGCGCAGCGTGCCGGCCACCCCGGCCCCGAGCTCGATCCAGCTCAACGCAATCAGCCAGCGCGCCGGCATCTCATGCCGTCCGTGGCCGGTCGCCGGTCGTCGCGGTCGCAGTGTCGGTCTCCTCACGCGGTTGCGCTCGGGTTGGGTGCGCGGGGTGGAGCGCGAGCAGGACTTGTTGGTGGGTGAGCCAGCCCACCACGTTGTGGTGGTCGGCATCGAGCACCGCGATCGGCGCTGTGCGCTGTTTCGAGGGCGTTCAGTGTTTGTTCGAGCGCGGTCGGTGACGGTGACCGCGGCGGGCATCTCCACCACGGTTGCGACTGCGGCGTCGTCATGGTCACCGTCGGCCAGCGCGTCGGCCACAGCCGCGTGCGGTGATCACGCCCCGGTAGCGGCCGGCGGCGTCCAGCACCGGCAGCTGGGCGTGTGGAGCGTGCGTGAGCAGGTCAGCGGCTTCCTGCAAGTCGCCGATTGCGCGATGTGGGCGTTGACCGGTTCCATCACCTGGCCGACGGTCACCGTGTTCATCGCGGCCGCGTTGGGTGCGGCGTCCAGGTCGACGCCGCGGCGGCGCAGTTTCAGCGTGTAGATGCTGTCGCGGGTCAGCAGGTGGCTGATGCCGGTGGCGAGCACGATCGCGGTCATCAGCGGCAAGATGATGGTGTATTCGCCGGTGAGTTCGAACATGATGACCACGGCGGTGATCGGGGCGCGGGCGGCGCCGGCGAACACCGCGCCCATCCCGATCAGTGCGTAGGCGCCGGCCGGTCCCGCTGTCCCGGGTGTGAGGTGGTGCACGATCTGACCGTAGGCCGAGCCGAGCATCGCGCCGATGAACAGGCTGGGTGCGAACACCCCACCCGAGCCGCCGATGCCGATCGTCAGGCTGGTGGCGACCATCTTGCCGACCAGCAGCACGATCAGGAACCCGATCGCGTACTTGCCGGCGATGCTGTTGCCGAGCACCGGGTAGCCGACGCCGTACATCTCGGGCAGCACCAGCAGCAGGCCGCCGAGCAGGAACCCGCCGACCGCCGGGCGCAGCCATTCCGGGCCTCGCCAGGCCCAGTCGCAGGCGTCCTCGATCCAGTACAGCACCCGGGTGAAAGCCACGCCGGCGACGCCGGCGAGCAGCCCAAGTCCGGCGAACAGCAGGTACTGGCTGAGGTTGGTGACGGTGAACGCTGGCAGGTGCAGGAACGGTTGGTTGCCGAACGCGGCCCGGCCGATCACGCTCGCGGTGACCGAGGCGAGCACCACCATGCCGAACGACTCGGTGGTGAAGTCGCGCAGGATCAGTTCCATCGCGAAGAACACCCCGGCCAGCGGGGCGTTGAAGGTGGCCGCGATGCCGCCGGCCGCGCCGCAGGCGACCAGCACCCGCATCCGGTCTTCGCTGACCCGCACCACGCGACCGAGCGTGGAGCCCAGCGCCGAGCCGATCTGCACGATCGGACCTTCGCGGCCGACCGAGCCGCCGCCGCCGATGCACAACGCCGATGCCAGCGCCTTGACCGCGGCGACCTGCGGGGCGATCCGTCCGCCGCGACGGGCGACCGCGTACATCACCTCGGGCACCCCGTGCCCGCGGGCTTCCCGCGCGAAGAAGTGCACCAGCGGCCCGTACAGCAACCCCGCGACCACCGGCGCGAAGATGACGAAGCACCGGCCCAGTCCCGGCACGTGCGGGTTGGCGACATGCCCGAGCCCCGCATAGTCCGAGTGCCCGGACAACGCCAGGGTGAACACCTTGATCAACCAGCGGAACGCCACCGCACCACCGCCGGCCCCCGCCCCGACCAGCAGCGCGAGCACCAACAGTCCCGTGTTCGACGAACGCAACAAGGTGACCAGCCGGGCGCGGCCCCGCTGTACTGGCAGCGAATGCGCGACACTAGAGCGTTGGCCCCACCGGATCGTTCGCCGTAGGTCGCTTCTCGCTGACGTCACCGGTACAGTATGCAACGGTTGCATAGTGCAATACAAAGGAGGCTGACACGGTGCCCGGATCAGCACGCTCCCCACGCCGGTCCGACCGGGCAGATCGACGGTCGGAGCTCCACGACGTGGTCACTGCGATCCTCACCGCGTCGCGCGTTTTGGTCGGCGTCTCCGCGAGGTCGCTGGCCGACGTCGAAGACACCGTGACGCTGACCCAGTTCCGCACCTTGGTGGTGCTCAACAGTCACGGGATGATCAACCTGAACCGGCTTGCCGACCTGCTCGGCGTCAACTCCTCCACGGCGATGCGGATGATCGACCGGCTGCTCGCCGCCGAGCTGGTCACTCGAGAGGACAACCCCGCCAACCGTCGCGAGGTCATGCTCGATCTCACTGACCAGGGGCGCGAGCTCGTCCAACGAGTCAGCGACACCCGCCGCGCAGAGATCGCCCGCATCGTCAAAGCGATGCCGGCAAGCCAGCGCAGTGAGCTGGTCAACGCGCTTCGGGCGTTCGCCGACGCCGCCGGCGAGCCCGAAGCCGCCGAAACCCTGGCCCGGCTCGGCTGGTAACCGGCCCGTCTCCGGTGCGGCTGCGGCTTTGAGAAGCGCCCGCACCTTCCGGGCCGGACCCGCCGTTTCCGGCGCCTCGCAACATCGGACGCTGCTGCAATGTTTGCATGATGCAGTAATGGGGAGACCTTCCCGTGACCCCCAGCCGCAGCGAAGGAGAATCCGATGCGCACCCTGCCGATCACGCACGGCACTTGCCCATCGATCGAGGCGCTATCTATTTATGGCCGACTCGGTATATCTACTGTGGACATACTCGGCCACGTCGGTACACCAAGGAGGACCATGTCGAAGACACATCATCGATGTCGATGAAGCGCTGCTGGAGCGGGCCCGAGTGATCCTTGGCCCAGGCGCAACCAAGAAAGACGCCGTCAACACGGCTCTGTCCAAGCTCGTGCGCCACATGACCAGCGAGACACCATCGACTGGATCACCGCCACTGATCCCATCGCCGACCTTCGTGACCCGCAGGTCAGGGCCGCCGCGCGCCGGTGAGCCGCTACCTGGTCGACAACAGCTTGCTGCAACGACTGCCCTGCAGCGCGGCCGTCCAAGAAGCGATCCGCGCGCTCCTGGACGCGGAACACGAGCTTTGTTGCTGCGCACTCACCTGGACGAGTTTGCGTGTAGCGCTCGCTCCGCCGCCGAACACACCGAAGCCAGTCGCCGGCTGCGGACCTCGTTCCTGTACCTGCCGCTCTCCCCCGCTATCGATCAGTTCATCCTCGACATCCGCACCGCACTGTGGAACGCCGACACTGGCCGTGCTGCTGGTGTCATCGACGCTGCTGGTGTCATCGACGTCGCGCTGGCCGCCACAGCCGTCGATGCAGCAGCCACGATGCTGCACTACGACAGCGACTTCGATCACATCACCGCGGCCTACCCACCACTGCGCGCCTCATGGGTCGTTCGCGCGGATCAATCGACTGACCCTTCCCCCACCTCAACATCTTCAACGGCGCCTCAAACGTGCCGGGCTTGACGCCGTCCCATTCTCACGTCGCGTCCCCGAGCTCACCCCAGCGCGAACTCCGCGCGCAAAGCCCATGTACGTAAAGATTGTGTCGCCCCTCGGACACCAAGTTGAACCCCCATGATTGTCACGTCGCAACAATCATGACGTGCGGCACGATTGCTCAGTCGGAACAATCGACGGCCACTGCGAGTGCGGCGCAGACCTCGCGCATCCGGGTGTCGCGCAGCCGCCCCAGCCTGCTGACGAGGATCGCGATCGACACGCTTTCGACGGAGTCCAGGTTGACAGCCGAACGTCGCGGTACGGGATCGTCGCCGGGTTCCAGGACGACTTCACTGACCAGGCCCCGGATGGTCGTGGTGCAAGGCGCTACCAGCGCGCGCCGATGCCGCGGGATCACAATGTCGCGGGACAGCACCACGACTGGTCGACGACCGATCTCAGCCAGCTCGCACCACCAGACCTCCCCGCGCGCAGGGACCGCACTCACGACTTTGCCACGGCCTGCCGAAACGAAGCCAAATCGCCCCACTCGTCGGGCTCCTCAAGCGGGTGCTGGTCATAGGCGGTCGCATAGGTCGCATCGATTTCGGCAGAGCGGTAGCGCGCCAGCAATGCCGCAAGCGCTTCGTCCACCAAGGCGGCATCGGTCGTCCCAGCCCGCGCGTTCCGGGCGCCTTCCAGCAGCGCGGCGTCGACCGTCGTGCTCAGACGTATGCGAGTCATGCCATCATCATGCCACTAGTCGCCGGGGTCGTCCACGCCGATACCCGGTGCAGCGCTTGCGTGACGTGACGTCGAACGGCCTCGGAGAAAGGGTCACCGCACCGCGAACTCCACACGCAAAGCCCATGTAGCTACGGTGTGTATCCCCCCCTCCTGCGGTGAAACGCGAGGTCTTGGTGCCCCGTTCAACTGAACGCGATGGCCGAATGCCCCGCATCAGTTAACGCGCCAGTCCCCGGTTGGAGGGCGCCGACGCGCGTGGCCGCAGGGCACCCGCCGCTGCCGCCGCAACCAGGAAGAGCACTGCCACCAGCCACAGCGCGGTCAGCAGGCTGGTTTCCTGGGCCAGGAAGCCGACTGCCGGCGGGCCGGCAAGGTTGGCGAAGTAGCCGATGCTTGCGACCACGCTGACGCGGGCGGCTGGGTTCGGGCCGCTGTCGGCGGCGGCGGACATGCCGAGCGGGAAGCCCATCGAGACGCCGATCGCCCAGAGCAGAACTGCTATCAGCATCACCGCGGGGTTTCCGACCATGATGAACAGCGCGATGCCCAGGATCCCCACGATCGAGGTGATCCGGACGGTCCGAACGCGCCCGAGCCGGTCAACTACGGGACCACCGAACACCCGGGCAGTGGTCTCACCAATCGCGAACGCGGTGAAGAACAGCGCGGCTATCGCGGCCGGGCGGCCGTGACCGTCACTGGCGGCCAGTGTGAGCCAGTTGTTGGCCGACCCCTCGCCGAGCTCGGCGCCGAGCATCACCAGACCGATCAGCAGCAGGGTCAAGTCGGTCCAGCCGAGCAGCCAGGCGCGGAACCGGGCTGCCCGAGGCAACCGCGCCGCGGCACTTCGCCTGCACGTCACGCGATCCGTCGGGAATCGCGGCGGCGGCGACCAGGGCGATCACGACGATAAGCAGCTGCCTCGGCACTGAACTGCACAGCCGGACTGACGTTGAGCGCGGCACAGCCGGCGCCGATGCCGGAGCCGAGCGCGGCGCCCGCGGACCACGCGCCGTGCATGAACGGCATGAGCGTGCGGCCGAACGCACGCTCAATGGCCGCTCCTTCGACATTGATCATGACGTCGAGCGTGCCGATCGCCACGCCGGCCACCACGAAGCCCACGGCAACGACCGGAACGGACTTCAGGGCACCGGCACCGACTCCCACGACCGTCACGGCCACGGCGATCAGCAGCATGGCCGCGGGGAGCGCTCGGCGGGGGCCGAGCCAGCCCAGGATCGGTGTCGAAATCAACAGGCCGGTGACCGACCCGACCGTGATGCCCGCGAGCAGCACGCCGAGACCGCCCGTGCCCAGGTTCAGGTCTGCACGTATCGCGGGCAAGCGTGGGCCCCAGGTCGACAGTGCAACGCCGCCGACGGCGAAAGCGGCGACGATCGCGTTGCGCCAACGGACCAGCGTCGGCCGATCGAAGTCTTCCAGCGATATGATCGTTCGATCAGACATGGCGATCATTCAATCACGGGAGATCGGCGGTCAGGCATGGGGAGCAAGCTCCGGCAGAAGGAGATCCTCGACGCGCTTCATCGTGACGGTCGGGTCGAGGTGCCCGAACTGGCCGAGCGTCTCGGGATCTCGGCGATCACCATCCGGCGTGACCTCGATCAGCTCGCTGCATCCGGGGCACTGCGGCGCGTGCGGGGTGGCGCGGTCACTAACTCGCTGCGAGGTGAGGGGCTTCCGTTTGAGGTCCGCGCCGTCGACGACTCTGCGCTCAAGGCGCGGCTGGCTCGGGCGGCGGTCGCCCTGATCGCCGACGGTGAGGCGGTGGCGGTCGACAGCGGCACCACAGGTGCGGCGGCCGCGCTCGCCCTCGCGAACCGGAGCGTCACGGCGATGCCGTTCTCGGTGCAGGGCATCGCCGCGCTCGCAGCCGGCTCCGGCGTCACCCTGCTGCTACCAGGTGGCTCGGTGCGACGACCCGAGGGCACGATCGTCGGCCCCCTGGCCCTGCAACCCTTATCGGGCCTGCGCTTCGACACCACGATCCTGACCTGCTGCGCCGCCGCCCCCGCGGTTGGTGTCACGGCCTACGACCTTGACGACGCCGCCATCAAGCGTGCCCTGCGTCACGCATCCGAGCGCACGATCCTGATCGCGGAAGGGGCCAAGTTCACGCCGCAGCGCCATGGCGGTCGTCTGCCGCCTGGACGAGGTCGACGTGCTGGTCACCGACGAGTCAGCCCCGCCGAGGTCCTCACCCGCCTGAGCGAGGTCGGCGTCCACGTCGTCACGGCCTGATCACGGTTGCCCTTCGGGACGCGATCGTCACATACCCGACGAGGGCGTCGGCTTCGGCGGGCACGCGCTCTGGAGGGACTTGGGTGATCGCGCGCGAGCCGACTGGCATGGGAGGTTTGGAAAGTGTCGCGGCCCGATCAAGGTCCTGAAGTTCGCAACGTTGCGGCCAGTTCGGTGAGCCTACGTTTCGAGTTGGACGATCTAACGCGACCAGAAGTGGTTCGACTTCTGGAGGAGCATCTCCAGGAGATGTACGCGACGTCGCCCGCCGACTCGGTCCATGCGCTGGACTTAGACGCCCTCCGTGCGCCAGCCATCTCGTTCTGGTCTGCCTGGGACGCAAGCTCGCTGGCGGGCTGCGGCGCACTGAAGCGACTGACCGGAGAAGATGCAGAACTGAAGTCGATGCGCACCGTGCGTGCGTCACGGGGACGTGGAGTTGGCTCCGCGGTGCTCGCGCACCTGCTCGGGGAAGCGCGTCGATGCGGCTACCGACGGGTGCTGCTTGAGACCGGATCCCAGGATTTCTTTGACCCGGCTCGGCGGCTCGATGCAAGACATGGTTTTGCTGAGCGCCCTCCGTTCTACGACTATGTCGAAGATCGCAACAGCGTCTTCATGGAACTGACGCTTTGAGCGGAGCGTCGCCGGCAAGGAATCGCTCGGCAGCAGCGCTATCTCGCATCGTCGCATCGAAGTGCGCACGGGTAAGACCTCTTGTACATCGGCATTCTCGCACGCGCGTAGCAGCCCATGTAGGTTTGTGGCCCCTCGTACATTATGAGAATTGCACGCCACAGGAAGGCTCCTGGCATGTGGGCGCAACTGCAGAAGATCAGCACGAAGCCGGAGCGAGAGACCGAACTGCTCGCCGTATTCGACCAGCTACGCACCATCGAGCAGGCGGATTCCGGCCTGCTGCGGACGATGGTCATGCGCAGCCAGGCCGATCCGACTCTGGTGTACGCCCTGGTCGTATTCGAAAGTGAGGAGAAGGCCCGCACGCGGGAGCGGGATCCTCGACGCGAGCAAGGGCTGGAGCGCATCCGAGCTGCGATGGGCGACGTTCTCGACGGCCCGCCCGAGTTCTTCGACCTCGACGTGGTGCGGGACCAGTAGGCCGCCGGTTTGGCCTGCCTACCGACGAAGGGCCGAATAAGGCAACCAGACTGGGATCTCCACCGAACCTTCACCGGAAGCGCCGACTACCGCCACGGCGCGCCCCTACAGTCGTGGCATGAGCAACCGCCGGGTCCTCGTGGTGGACGACGATCCCACCATCGCCGAGTCGGTGGCCGTCCGATTGCGCGCCGAGGGGCTCCACGTCGATATTGCGAGCGATGGGCCTAGCGCCGTTGCCGCCTGTCGAAGCAGCCAGCCTGACCTCATCGTGCTCGACGTGATGTTGCCGGGATTCGACGGTTTGGAAGTCTGCCGACGGATCCAGGTGCAGCGGCCCGTTCCTGTCCTCATGCTCACCGCGCGCGCTGATGAGACCGACCTACTTGTCGGGCTGGGCGTCGGTGCTGACGACTACTTGAGCAAGCCCTTCAGCATGCGCGAGCTGGTGGCCCGTGTGCACGCCCTCTTGCGCCGTGCTGAGCGCGCAGCGCAGGCCGCTCACAGCAACGCCCCAGCTGTATGGGTTGGCGATGTCGAGATCGACTTCTCTGAGCGCCGAGTGCGCCGGGATCACGCCGACGTACATCTGACGCGCACCGAGTTCGACGTGCTTGCCTATCTTGCCGCGCGCCCCAGAGCGGCCGTGAGCAGAGAGTCGCTACTTGCCGAACTGTGGGGCTGGGGCGATGCAGCGGGGAGTCGAACCGTCGACAGCCACATCAAGGCGTTGCGCCGCAAGCTCGGCGGCGACCTCATCCGAACCGTTCACGGCGTCGGCTACGCACTCGAGGTGCCACGATGACCAAGGTGGGCGCTGCCGTTGCTCGTTTCTTCGAGCGGCTACCGCGCCCGCTGGATCCGGTTCGGTCCTTCAAGGTGAAGATTGGGTTGCTGGTCAGCGCGCCGGTAATCGCAGCGGGATTGACGTTTTGGGTCGAGGCGCACGGCTGGCTTGCGCACTGGCAGTTGAGGTGGTCGCTGCTCGGCGCGTTGGTCGTCTCGCTCTGCATCACCCAGTTCCTTGCGCACGGCATGACATCACCGCTCCGGGAAATGACAGCCGCCGCCAAGGCGATGGCGCGCGGCGAGTACACCGCAAGAGTGCGAGCAACGTCGCGCGACGAGGTAGGCGAACTCGCTATTGCGTTCAATCAGATGTCGACAGACCTTGCCGCAGCAGACCAGTATCGGCGTGAGCTGATTGCGAACGTGTCGCACGAATTGCGGACGCCGATAGCGGCGCTTCAGGCGGTGCTTGAAAACGTCGTTGATGGCGTCGCCAGAACCGACGCAGCCACCCTGCAAAGCGCGTTGAACCAAACCCAGCGGCTCGGACAACTCGTGAGCGAATTGCTGGATCTTTCGCGCCTCGACGGCGGTGTAGTGCCTCTGCGGCGCGGCGAAATCGGCGTCCAGGCCTTCTTGACCGAAGCGGTGAACCAGGCGAGCGTCGGCCAAGGGATGAACACGTTCATCATTGACGTCGAACCTCCCGACCTGACCGCGATCGCTGATCCAGCGCGGCTCCATCAGGTCGTCGCGAACCTCCTCGACAATGCTTCGCGACACAGTGCGTCAGATGGTCAGATCGTGGTCAAAGCCAGATCCATCAACGCCACGGGCGGGCTTGTGGTCGAGGTGTGTGACGACGGACCTGGCATCGCAGCCGACGAGCGCTCGAGCGTCTTCGAGCGATTCACTCGCGGCGGTTCGCGCGACGGCGGAACGGGGCTCGGCCTCGCGATCGCGAGGTGGGCCGTCGAACTCCACGGGGGCACCATCGGTGTCGTCGGCGATGAACCCGGCTGCCGCATTCGGGTAACCCTGCCGCCCGGCTGAACTGATTCCAACAACCCTCACGGAGCCGCGCCCGCGGCGCCGCGATGCTGACGGCCCTCATGGAGGACTCGATGAGTTACCAACAGCCGCCACCACCACCACCACCGGCCTGGCATCAGCCACCAGGCCTTGCCCCACAGGTGGCGTGGCACCCTCGTTCATCGCCGCCGCGGCCCAAGCGACAACGACCTTCGTGGCCGGCAGATGTGTGGCCGCTACGGCGGCGATCGGCCGCCTCCCCACGGGTGCTGGTCGCCGCAGTTGCCGCGGGAGCCGTCGGGGCAATTACGTTTCACATTGGCGTGATCGGAGTCGGATACGCGATCACCGGCGCCGCACTACTCGTCGCCAGCGTGGGCTGCTCCGGCGCACGACCGAGTCGTGCTCAAGTTGCGATGGCTTCGGGTTCGGGCGCTCTGCTCAGCGTTGCGGGCGTCCGGTCAGCCGGGTGGCTGGTCACGCTCTGCGTGCTCCTCGGGCTGATCGTCGGCTCGCTGGCGCTGCTTCGAGTACGTACGTGGGCCGGACTAGCGGTCGGCTCCGTTGTCATGGTCTTCGTTCCGGTGCGAGCGGCCCGCTGGGCGTGGCGTGGGCTGGCCCGGCTGCACGTGGGTGGTGGATCTCCTGCCCGCGCGGCACTAGTCGTCGGTGTGACATCAGTACTCGTGCTCAGCTTCGGTGCGCTCTTTGCTAGCGCCGACCCGGCATACGCCAACGTGTTGAATGCCGTAGTCCCCTATCGAAACGCGGCGGCAATCCTCGGCCGCGTCGTTGCGTTCGGGTTCGTCACCGCCGCTGCGCTGGCCGCGACCTACGCCGCTCGCCGTCCGCCTTCGTTCGACACGCTTGCACCAGCACCCGCTGCGACGCTACGCCGCTGGGAATGGGCGACGCCGCTGGTGATTCTCGACATGTTGTTCGCGAGCTTCGTCGCGGTTCAACTCACGGTCCTGTTCGGCGGACGCCGACATGTGCTCTCCACTGCCGGATTGACCTACGCACAGTACGCGCGACAAGGGTTCTGGCAGCTTCTCGCAGTTACTGCGCTTACCCTCGCGCTTGTCGGTGTCGCGGTCCGCAAAGCTGATCGCGCAAACAAGCCGGACAGAGCGATCCTGCGCTCGTTACTGGGAACACTGTGCGTTCTCGCACTGGTCATCGTCGCTTCCGCTATCCATCGGATGTCGACGTACGAGCAGGCGTATGGCTTCACGCGGCTCAGGGTGTTCGTGGACGGAATGGAGCTCTGGCTAGGAGTCGTACTGATCCTTGTGCTGATCGCCGGGATCGCAATGTCGGGATCTTGGTTGCCATTGGCTGTGCTCGCGAGCGGCGTCGTTGCGATGCTCACGCTCGCCGCCGTGAACCCTGACGCGTATATCGCGCGGCACAATGTCGATCGCTACGAGCGGACGGGTCAGATCGACACTGCGTATCTCGCCACGTTGTCCGCCGACGCTGTCACCGTATTTGATCGGCTGCCTGCGGACCTTCGCGCATGCGTCGCTTCGCGATCTGGCACCCGCCCTGCGCGCCACTCCCCCCGACCCCTGGTACGACTTCAACCTGGACCGCTCGCGAGCACGCAGCGCACTGGCCAAGCATCCCGTGGCACCATGCCGCACGCGATGAACGGGTGGCGACTAGCTGGCGAAGTAGGCCTCCGCGAAGGTCTGCGCTTCCATGTCGAGCTTGGGAGACATGTTCGTGCGCGCCATGGAGAAGTCGCGGTAGTACCGCTGCATGCGCGCGCCATTGCGGGCGCCCTCGCTGCTGCCGGACATCTTGAACGCGATATCGACCGCGTGCCAGGCCAAGTCGACCGCCTGGTTCGCTGCCATCGCGGTGCGTCCAGCGTCGGCGCGCGAGAAACCCTGTGGTTGCATGACCGCTGCGTGGCAGAAGCCCATGTACCTCTCTGCGGCGCGATCGAGGACATCCTCGGCGGCATCTGCGAGCGTGATTGCGGACGCGAACGCACGCTGGTGCTCGCCCGCCGTGTATCGGGGCTGCGGTTTTGGACCTGAGGTCATCTTGGTCCTCAGCAGCCGTTCGTACTCGTCGGTGGCCGCCCGGGCGGTCCCCACCAGAATCGCTGCGATCTCGAGTTGGGCGTAACCGGCGGTCTGTCCGCAGAACATCGGGTTGCCGTGCAGCTGGAACCCGATCGAGTCGGCACCCGCGGGCATGCTCATCACCGAGCCCTGCACCAGGTAGCTGGCAGGCACAACGGCGTTCTCGACCCGGATGGAGTTGGAACCGCTGCCCGACATGCCGAAGACCGTGCCGCGCCAGTTGTCGAGCATGGTCCACTGGGCGCGCGGGATGACGACCAAGCCGATCGGTTGCGTTGCCGGGCCGCCGTGTATGCGTGCGGCGACCAGTGCGTGCGTGGAGTACGGCGCGCCCGAGCAGTAGTCCCACTCACCCGTCACCTTCCAGCCACCGTCGACCCACTCCGCGTCGCCCATCGGGATCGGGCGGCAGGGAGCCAAGAACTCACCCGCGCTGCCGTAGACCTCGTCTTGCACCGCCTCCGGGAACAGCGCCGCCATCTGCATGTGGTGCCCGGCGGACAGACAGAAGCACCAAGCACTTCCCGGGCAGCCGCGCGCGATCTCGCGGACCACCGCCAGGAATGCGGGGACGTCGAGCTCGTATCCGCCGTAGCGACGAGGCTGCTGAATCCGGTAGAAGCCCTCCGCTCGAAACGTCTCGTGCATCTCGGGCGAGAAGGTCCCGCGTTGCTCCGTGGCGTCCTGCTCCGCCAACAGGCGCGGTCGGAGTTCGCGGGCCTTCGTCGTCAGCGCGTTCCGCAGCTCAACACCGGACGCTGCCGCGAGGGACGCGAATTCAGTTGCAGACACGAGGAGTTCCTTCCATCGATACGAATTTCAGTGGTCATTCGCTAGGTATGGCACGTCATGGATGTCCGAGCGTTCAGTTCTCTGGCGTGAACCGCAGATGCTCCGGGGCGACCGTCACGAACAACATCCAGCGGTCGCCGTGGCCGCGCGTCACGTGCCCGGCCCCCGTGACGTCGTCGATGTATGCCATGTCACCGGCGACGGGGCGAGTGACAGTGCCGTCGCCGGTCTCGTTCTCGGCGCAGCCGTTCAAGGTGAAGCCGAGTTGGGGGCGTGGCCCGTTGTGCCAGACGCCTTGGATGTAGCCGTCGTCCCCGTAGTCACGGCGGGTCACGAAGGCGCCGTTCGAGCCGGGCCACTCGGCAGTAGGCGGTACCGGTGCCAGAGCACTCGGCCAGGTGAACGGCTCAGACCGCGATGAGCCGTTGTCGTCGTAGATCCAGGTCAGGAGGGGGCGGCCCTTCCGCGTCACGCTGTCCGGCCGGGCACCATTGTCGCCGGGCTCCGGCAACCACCCTGGCGTGAGCATGAAGAACAACCAGGCGTGACCATCCCAGTCGAGACCGAGGACGCCTTCGGAGCTCACGTCGGCGCAGAGCACGTCTCCGGCGCCGAGGACCGACGAGTCGTGACCCGTTGTGTCGACACGCACCTCACCTGAGAGCACGACCACCATGTGTGCACCGAGCGACGCGGGATTTGGCGCCTGCCCTTTGGCTGCCCGAGTCATCCAGAACGCACTCGCCGGGATGACGTCGCTGGGGCCCTTCTCGCGAGCGTCTCGGTGCGGCAGGAAGCCACTGCTCACGTCGATGCCGGTAACGGCCTCGCTGACCCGCATAACACGCACGCGTCAGGCCTCGACGGGCGCGTACTTGCCGGAAAGCTGCGGCGCCGTCCCTTCCGCGCCGGCCTCCTCGCGCTCGTGCCGCGTTTCGCGCTTCCAGGTGCGCTTGAGGTCGTCGCGGATGTCGATCGACAGCCGACCCAGACCGCCGACTTCGAGCTCCACGCGATCGCCGTCCATCAACGGGTGCAAGCCGCCGTGGTTGGTGCCCGTAGCGATCAAGTCTCCCGGCTGCAAGGTGTGTATAGAGGAGACGAACTCGACGCAACGCGCGATGTCGTAGGCCATATCACTGGTGTTGAAGTCCTGCATCAGCTGCCCGTTGGTCCACAGGCGAACGGGCAGGTTCTGTGGGTTCGCGACCTCGTCCGCCGTCACAATGAATGGCCCGATCGGGCAAAAGGTCTCTCTCGACTTCATCTGGTAGAAGGCGTTCTGTCGCGGCGGGATGCCTCGGGCGGACCCATCGATCAGGTTCGTGTATCCGAAGATGTAGTCAAATGCTGCAGACGCTGGAACGTCTTGCGCCCGCTTACCAATGACGATCGCCAGCTCGGCCTCAGCTTCGAAGACGGTCGCTGGGATGTCAGGCAGAACCATGACATCACCGGGGCCGATGATCGAGTTCGGCGTCTTGGCGAACCCGTTAATCGGCGGCGGCTCCAGGAGGGTCCCGTTCTCCATGTAGTTGCGGGCCAGGCAGTCGATGTTGAGCGGCCGCGGCAGCGGCGGGCGGATGCGAACCGAACCGAGGGGAACCCCGACACCTGTCTGCAACGCCTCCATGAGCCGGCCTTGGTAGCCGTCCCACCCCTCAATCACAGCACTGATCAGGTCTTGAGGGTGCTGGTGAAGGAGCTCTTTCACCGCCGGTGAGACGTCGACAACCTCGTCCTCGCGAACGGCGCCCAGCTTGAAGTCATCGAAGAACAGCAACTTCACGTCGGTGGTCCCGTCTCAGGCCTGGTTGTTGGGAACAAAATGCCCGTACTGGCCGCGAAAGAAGACCAGTGCGCGCCGGTCGTCGACCGCAGCGAGATCCACGACGGATACGACGGCGATGGTGTGATCGCCAGCCGCATACTCGGCGTACGGCTCACAATCGAGCCACGCAACCGCATCATCGAGAGCGGGACCGCCCGGACGGTCGTGCCACGTGAGGCCGGCAAACCGGTCGACGCCAGAAGTGGCGAACTGCCGGCTCGCGCTTTCGTGGTGATCGGCGAGAATGCTGATGCAGAACCGCCCGGCGCGGCGGAGCTGGGGCCAGGTGCTCGACGAGCGCGCAGCGCAGACCGAGACCAACCGGGGCTCCAGGGACACCGAGGTGATCGAGTTGACCGCCATCCCGATCGGGCCAGCTGGGGTTCGCGCTGACACCACGACCACGCCGGTCGGCAAGTGTCCGAGCACTCGGCGGAAGTCCTTGGTGGCGCGGGCATGGTCGGCCGCGGCCAGTGCTGGGCGGTCTGCAGTCACAGTCATGACATTTCCACCTGACGGAATCGGATTTCACAACCGTAGAGTGGCGAGGGTCACACGTCAAGAGGTCGCGGCCACGTGTTCGCTCCCGGCGCCAGCTGGCCCGGCCGCGATGTCCGCGGACGGCGGGATAGCGCCGCGACGATGACACGGCTGAGCTCGTCAGGCGCGTCTGTTGACACCCGGCGGCACGGGGGCCGACAGGGTCGCGCTCTCCATCACGGCCGCCGGCGGAAGGTCCCCCGCTGCGCTCAAACGCTCGGACATCTCGCGCGCCAGCGAGAACATCTGTTGCACGATGCCGCTGTCTTGTTCCGGGTCGATCCTGCCGAGGCACAGCATGGCCGCGATCGGACGGCCGTCCGCGTCGAGGACCGGCACGGCGAGCCCACGACCGGTGTCGAACCGTTCACAGTTGTCAACCGCGTAGCCCTGCTTGCGGATCGCAGCGAGCTCCTGCTCCATCCGCACCGGATCGGTGATGGTGTGTTCCGTGTACTTGCGCAGGCCGGCCACTTCGTAGAAGTACCGCGCCTCCGCTTCAGGCAGGTAGGCCAGCAGGAGCTTTCCGTCAGCCATGGCATGAGCGGGCTGCGGGTGGCCCGGTTCGAACTCGATCATCTCAGTGTGCGGACCAGCCACCCGGGTCAACTGCACCGTCTTGACGCCGACGAGTGTGCTAAGGACGGCGTCATAACCTGACCACTCCGCCAGCCGGGCGAGGTACATGCGGCCGTCATGCAGGATCGGATTGGTCACCAACCCGACCGTGCCGACGCCGATCGCACGCATCCCCAAGCGGTACTTCGCGGTCCGTGAGTTCTGCTCCGCCCAGCCCACGCTCACGAGCGTGGAGAGAATGCGGTGCACGCTTGCCGGTGAGAGCTGGACGAAGGTGGCGAGCTCGACGATCCCCAGCGGGTACGGATGCTCGGCCAGAGCGGTGATGATTCTCGTGCTGCGTGTCACCGCTCGGACGCCTCCGGCGTCGCGATCGCTCTTCTCGCCAGCCAACCTCGACGACGCCCCATTCTCAGCGTTCATAGACCCTCCATGCAGCGGTCAGACTATAGGCCCGGGAGCTGCTGCCTCCGCGAGCCGCACTGCGACGGGTGCTCCAGTCCGGACCAGAACTTCCTCGGCGGTGACTCCTCGGGCGAGCTCCGTCAGTACGAAGCCCTCCCCTGCGATGTCGATGACCCCGAGATTCGTGATGACCCGATCCACGACCCGGCGGCCCGTTAGCGGCAACGCACAATGCTCGACAAGCTTGAACGATCCGTCGTGGGCCACGTGGTCCATTAAGACGATGACGCGGCGCGCCCCCACGGCAAGGTCCATCGCGCCTCCGATGCCCTTAACCGCCAATCCGGGAATCATCCAGTTCGCTAGATCGCCGGCCGCGGAGACTTGCATCGCACCCAGAATCGTCACGTCGATGTGCGCCCCTCGGATCATGGCGAAAGAGTCGGACGACGAGCAGTAAGAAGCGCCAGGACGAACTGTCACTAGCTCCGTGCCGGCATTGATCAGTTCAGGGTCCGCAAGCTCTGGGCTAGGCGAAGGACCGATCCCGAGCACACCGTTCTCGCTGTGCACCACGACGTCGACGCCTGCGGGCAAGTAGTCCGCAACCCGAGTGGGCAACCCGATGCCGAGGTTCACGTAGTCGCCGTCCCGCAGCTCGCGTGCCGCTCGGGCGGCGACCTCCTCCCGAGACCAGCCCAGCGTCATCGCACGTGTCCGTCCGCCTGCACCACTCGCTGCACGTAGATGCCTGGCAAGTGCACGGAGTCGGGATCGAGCGAGCCCACCTCGACTACGTGCTGTGCTTCGACGATCGTGATGCGCCCAGCCATGGCCACGTCAGGGTTGAAGTTGCGCGCGGACGAGTGGAACACCGCGTTGCCGTGTCGATCTGCCACGGTGGCCCGCACAAAGGCGAAGTCGGTGGTGATCGCCTCTTCGAGCACGTACTCCCGTTCCTGGCCAGCATGCAGGAATCGCCGCACCTCCTTCGGGGGGCTCATCTCGAGGGTGTCGCCGTCAGGCCCGAACCGACGCGGCAGCCCTCCGTCGGCAACGAGCGTGCCGACCCCCGTCGCGGTGTAGAAGGCGGCGATGCCGGCTCCGCCTGCCCGCAGGCGCTCGGCGAGCGTGCCCTGCGGATTCAGTTCAAGCTCGATCTCGCCTTCCAGGTACTGCCGAGCGAACTCCGTGTTGGTGCCGATATAGGAGGCGATGACTCGGTCGATGCGCCCGTCTTGGAGGAGGAGGGCAAGACCGGCGCCGTTCACGCCACAGTTGTTGGTGACGACGGTGAGTCCGGTGGCCCCGTTCTCTCGCAGCGCGCTCACCAGCGCCCACGGGACCCCTGCCGTTCCAAACCCGCCAACCGCGATGCTCGCCCCGTCGGGCACGTCAGCGACGGCGCTTGCCGGGGAATCGAACCACTTGTCCATCGCTAGTCGGTCACCGGCAAGGTGTCACCGGAGCACCAGTCCACCGTCTGGGCAGAGGGTTTGCCCGGTCATCGCTTGGGCTTCAGGTCGAACCAGAAACGCGACGACGTGGGCCACGTCCATGGGCACCAGACTCCGCGGCACGGACTGCCGCTGACGCACGTCTTCAGCTAGCGCGTTCTCCACGTCGGCCAGGTCCGGGCCCATGCCGCCGCCTGGTGGCGGCGTCATCCCCGGTGCCACACAGTTGACCGTGATGCCCTGCGGACCCAGCGACTTCGCCAGCGACCGCGCGGCGCCGATGAGTGCGCCCTTGCTGGTGATGTACGGGAGCATGTCGGGGACCGGCGGCGGGTTGAAGAACGTGTCCGAGACGATGAACACCACCCGACCGTGACCGCGCTCCGACATCCCGGGAGTGAGCTCCTGCAGGAGCCAGAGTGGTGACTCGACGTTGACCGCCATCACCCGACGGAGTAGGCCGGCGCCCAGGTCCGTGAGCGTTGCCAGCTCGAAGGAGGCGGCCGCGTGCACCAGCACGTCGCACCGGCCGTGGTCGGCCAGAACCTTGCGCGCCGCACTACGCACCGCCTGCTCGTCCGCGAGGTCGACTGCGTACTCGGACTCCCGGTCGAGCACGGCGACGCGATGGCCCTCCGCCTCCAGGCGCTCGACGATCGCGGAGCCGATGAAGCCCGCACCACCGGTGACCACTGCGACCGGCGCGTCGGAAGCCTCAGCCATTGAACTTGCTGCTGAGCCCTGCCAGTGCACCGTCGATGTCCGCGCCTACCCCGCCGCGCGCCATTTCCTGCATCTCGTCAGGGACGTCGATCTCGATCGTGTACTCGACCTGCGACCCATCGCCGTCACCCGTCACCGCGAAAGTCGCTTCCAGGCTCTTCATCGGGACCGGTTGGCCAGGCACCAGCCCGTAGGTCAGCGTCTTGGCCGCGTCGTCTTGGGCGGTGATCCGGTCGAGGACGGAGTCGCCGCGGGTGAAGTTCACTTTGCGGTCGCCGTCAGGCTGCATCTCGATCGAGGCGATGTGCGGCTGCCAGGACGCAAAGCCTGCGAAGTCGCTCACGAACGCCCAGACCTCGTCGGCAGCGGCGGAGAGGTGGGTGGTCTTGCTGACTCGGACGATTGCCATGATGTTCTCGCTTTCTCGTCGCGTGCACGCTGCACGTGACAGGTGGTGGTGGTTAGCTCTGCGCCTGCGCGAGATTGGCCCGCGCCTGCGTCGACGTGAGCATTTCGAGAGGTCTGGCCAGCGGCCCGCTCATGCCTTGGAGATGACCACCGGTGTGCAGGTCTCCGGTGTCGACCGCGACGCCACCGATGCTGGCGATCAGATCGGCAACCAGTGACTTGGCGTCGTCGTCGTCGCCGGCGATGTAGAAGGCCTTGTTCTCGCCGTCCGGGGAAGCCATCGCAGGCACCAGCATGGGCATGGGTGTCACGTTGAAGGCCTTGACCACCTTGGCGCCAGGAACGTATTGCGCAACGATCTCGCTCGAGACCCGGTCGCCGATGTCGATCAGGCCTTGCGGGCCAGGGGCGCTGCGGTTGTTGGTCGCGTCAATGACGACGCGACCCACCCAGTCAGGAACCGAGGACACCGCCTCGGCAGTGCGCCCCCAGGGTGTCGCCAAGACGACGACGTCGGCGCCTTCGACGGCCTCCGCCACCGTCGTCGCGCGAACACCCGGGTCGAGCGTCTCGACCAGCTCAGCAAGCGACTCCGGTCCGCTCGAGTTGCTGAGACGCACCTCGTGACCTGCCCGCGCGAACAGCGGACTCAGCGCCTGCCCCATCCGTCCGGCGCCGATGATGGCGATCTTCATGTCGACTTCCTTCCTTGCGTTTCCGGACCGTGGTCGGTCTCGTGAACTTGCCAACCCTCACCGCCGAGGTAGCTGGCCTTGATGAGGTCGCTGTCGCCCCGCAACTGGCTCGCGTTGTAGCTCGCAGAGGCTGCTCCGTGCGCCATGAGATACGCCCGGTCGGCGATCCCGAGTGCCAACTGAACGTGCTGCTCGACCAACAAAACGCCGCACCCCGTCGCGTCGGCGAACTGTCGGATGACGGGCAGCAACCACTGCACGATCACCGGCGCGAGGCCGAGGCTTAGCTCGTCGAGCAAGAGGAGATCGGGGTTCCTGCTCAGGGCGCGGCCGAGCGCGAGCATCTGTTGTTCTCCCCCGGAAAGAACCCCCGCGCGCCGGTCGGCGAGGCCCGCCAGCGCCGGGAAATACTTGTAGGCCACCTTGGCGTCAAGGTGCTCTCCGCGACGACCCAGTTTCAGATGTTCGGCCACCGTCAGACCGAAGAACAGTCCCCGGTCTTCGGGCACGTGGGCAATACCGAGACGAGCTCGCCTGGTCGGTGAGACCGACGAGATGTCCTGCCCGGCCAGGCTCACGGTCCCGGTGCGTGTCTTGAGCAGACCAGAGACGGCGCGCAGCGTCGTCGTCTTGCCCGCTCCGTTCGGTCCCAGTAGGGCGACCACCTCTCCACGCCCCACGGACAAGTCGAGGCCTCGCACGACGACGCTCTCGTGGTAGCCAGCCGCCAGTTGCCGGATCTCGAGTGCGGGCGTCATGAATCCTGCTCAGCGATCGAGGTTGCGGTGCCCAGATAGGCCTCGATGACGCGCGGGTCGCTCTGTATCGCCGCTGCCCCGCCGGCCGCGATGACCTTCCCAAAGTCCAGCACCACGACGTGATCACAGGTGCCGAACACGAACGAGATGTCGTGGTCGATCAGCAGCATCGACTGGCCGCGATCAGCCAGCGCCCGCAGCTGTTGACCGAGCACCGCACTCTCGCCGGTGTCAAGCCCGGCTGCGGGCTCGTCGAGGCACAGCACCTTGGGTCCGGCCGCAAGCGCGCGTGCGATGCCGACCAGCTTGCGCTGGCCCTCCGAGAGCTGGTCCGGTTTCGCCTCCGCGAACTGGGAAATCCCGAGCGCGGCGAGCGAGTCAGCCACTGCAGCGGAGGGGGGCTTGGGAGCCGTGAGCAGTTCGCGCAGCGTTGAGAACGTCGTTGGTCGATGAGCCGAGACCGCGACGTTCTCGGCGACCGAGAGGGCGCCGAAGAGCTCGACCGCCTGCCAGGTCCTGCCCAATCCCGCTTGCACGCGTTCGTGTGGACGTTTGCTGGTCAGGTCGATGTCATCGATCTGGACACTCCCGCGGTAGGGCACGAAGCCGGTCACGGCATCGATGAAGGTGGTCTTACCGGCTCCGTTAGGACCGATAAGACCGACGACTTGCCCGGCATGGACGGCAATGTCGACGTTGTCGAGTGCTTGGACGCCGCCGAAACGGACGCTGATTCCGCGTGCGTCGAGCATGGGGAAACTCATGCGCGGACGCCTGCTCCGACGCGGTGGCGGATGAGCCGAGTCCACCAATGCGGGCGAGGCGGGCTGCCGTGCTCCTTCTTGAGCTCTGCACTCACGAGCAACCCGTCGGGGAACATTTTCAGCTGCAAAAGTAGCCCGACTCCGATGATGAGCTGGACGTAGATGGCGATGCGGTTTCCGGGCAGGACCCACTTCTGAAGGATCAGCGGGACGACCGCACCGATGGCACCGAAACCCGCAAGGACAGCGCCCTGGACCAGCGTGACGCCCAGCACGTAGATGCTTGCGAGCAGGGTGAGCGCGATGGCGATTCCGTAGCTGCTCGCCGACACTGTTTGGTAGTCGTAGGCGTACATGACCCCGGCGACGCCAGCGAGCGCCGAAGCGATGCCGAAGGCGATGATCTTGACAGCGCGGACGTTTACTCCCGCTGCGGCAGCTGCCCGCTCATTCGACCGCACCGCCAGCATGCGCCTGCCGAGGTCGCCGCGCCGCAGGTTGGCGACGAAGGCGTAGAGCAGGGTGGTGACGACGAGCGCGAGCAGGCCGAACACCGGGCTCGGCAACTTGCCGTTCAGACCTCGGAAAGCGGCGTGGGCACCCAGGTCGATGCCGAAGAGCTTGGGCGACGCTACCGGCGCGCCAGTCTGACCACCCCCCCACCGTGCGTTCGCGAACACGAACTGTGAGATGGCGACCGCAGCAGCGAGCGTGACAACGACCAGGGTGACCCCACGCACCCTGAGAGCAACGGCGCCGATGGCGATGCCGAGGACAGTCGCGATGGCGATGGCGATGATGGGCGCGAGCGGGAACCCGATGCCGAACTGCGTCCCGAGGCGGGACACCGCGAAGGCCGCGAGACCGGCTAGCGCCAGCTGGACGACGGAGAGCTGCCCGACGTAGCCCATGATCACCACGAACGAGAGGCAGAGCACCGTTGCGACCAAGCCCGTGGCGACCGCCTGCCGAAAGTCCGAGGGCAGCACGATCAGAGCGACGGCGCACGCCAACACCACCGGTGTCGCCCGCTGCACCAGCCTGTCCTGCTTGGGCACCGGTGGCAGCGACCGTTCGCTCGTCTCGCCTCGTTGCGGAAGGCTGGAGCCGCGCCACCATAGTGCAATCACGATGAGGAGGAACTCGGCCACCTGCTGCACGCCGGGCAGCGCCACTCCGTCCTGGGTGGGGAACCACGACTGGGTGGACGCGTAGAAGATCAGCGACTCGCCAATTCCAATGAGTAGACCTACGCCGCAGGCCACCGTGAAGGAGGTGAAGCGAGCGAACAGCGCCGCGGCGAGAGCGGGAACGATCAACAGCGGCAAGGTGGTCGCGCTCACGCCAACCACGGACGCAGCAAGTACTCCCACAAGTCCGGCAGCCACGTAGGCGATGACGGAGTTGGCGAGGGAGAGCAAGTCGGGAGACAGCCCGGCAAGGATCGCCGAGCGTTCGTTCTCCGAAGCCGCTCGGGTTGCCAGACCGAACCGGGTGAACCGGTACAGCACCGAGAGCGCGGCCGTCAGCGCGACGACCACTCCAGCGAGAATGAACTGAGCGACCGGCACCGTGACGCCGAAGACCTTCACGACCCGCCCGGTCAGGACCGCAGGACTGTCGAGCGGCGCGGTACCGAACACCAGCTGCACGAGCGCTTGCATGAGCAGCAGAACGCCGACGGAGGCCACCAACCTCGCCAGCGGCGTCGCCGTGCGCAGCGGGCGAACGGCGGCCAGCTCGACGACAACGGCCAGCAGCGCCATCAAGAGCAGGGTGATGATCACCGACGCCGCTGTCGGCAGGGCCGGCCCGAAGTGGCCGGTCCGCAGGCACCAGAAGATGTAGCCCGCCACCATCACCACGGCGCCGGCCGCGATATTGATGGTGCCGCTCCCACGCCAACTCAGGACCACGCCGAGCGCGATGCTCGCGATCATGGCCCCTGAGGCGAGACCCAGGAGCGAGAAGAGGAGAAGGTTCTGCATGCGCCCTACCCGCGCCGGTCGTCCACGTCAGCCAAGCGAGGCGCCGTTGAGTCCGAAGTGCACCTGCGCGTAGCGCTCGGCGAAGGTCTCGTACTGAAGTCCGACGTTCGTCCGGGCTGTGGAGATATCCCGATAGTAGCGCTGCATGCGCGACCCATTGGTGCCTCCCTCGCTCGTGCCCGAGGTCCGGAACAGCAGCTCCACCGCCTCCCAGGCCAGGTTCACGGCGTGGTGGGTACTCGCGTTGATGCTCATGAGCCGCTCGGCGTCGAATCGGCGTCCGCCGTCGACGGATTCCCGGCAGAGCTCCAAGTAGTAGGCGCTCATCCCCAGCAGGGTTTCCTCAGCGGCCCGGATCTTGCCGGCGGCCACCCCCCAGTGCCGCTGGAAGTCGTGATTGCTGGTGCGCAGCACCGGGTTGGGTCCCGGCATCGTCTTCGTGCTGATGATGCGCTCGTACTCATCGAGGGCCGCGTAGGCGCACCCGACCAGAATCGCGGTGATCTCGAGCTGCAGGTAGCCCATCGGGTGTCCGGCGTACATCGGGTTGCCGTGCAGCTCATACCCCGGCGTCTCGAGCCCGCCGTCGAACTGGAGCAGACTGCCGCGCACCACATAGTCGTCGGGAATGACCGTCGCGTCGACCGAGATGCTGTTCGAACCACTACCCCGCATCCCGAACGCACGTTGCCGCCAGTCGTCCATCAGGATCCAGCCCTTGCGAGGAACCAGCGCGAGCCCCTCGCCGGCCGGTGCGTCGCCTTCGACCAGCCGAACCGCGACGATCGCGTGGGTGGCGTAGGGAGAACCCGAGCAGTAGTCCCAAGTTCCGTCGATCTGCCACCCCTCCCCCGGCACCTTGGTGGCAGTTCCCATGGGGACGCCCCGCATCGGAGCCGCAAACTCGCCGTCGGGTGAGAGCGCGTCAACCTGCGCGTGCTCGTTGAACAGCCCGCCGATCTGCAGGCCGTGGCCGGCCGCAAGACACAGACACCAGCCGCTCCCCGGACACCCCCTCGCGACCTCGATCACCATCCGAACGAAGGTGGTGACGTCGAACTCGTAGCCGCCGAAGCGGTGGGGCAGCAAGGCCCGGTAGAAGCCAGCCGTGCGAAACATCTCCTGCGTCTCGGGTGAGAAGGTGCCCCGGTCCTCGGTCGCTGCCTGCTCCCCTCGGAGGTGATCGCGCATTGCTGCCGCCCGCGCGATCAGCTCCTCAGGTCGAAGGTCGGGCTCTGGCTGTGGGATCACCACATCTGCCAGCACACTCATCGGGTCTCCTCATGAATCACCAGGCAGCTAGGCGAAGGTCGGCTCACATGCCCACGGGCGGTATCCAGTCCGTGAGCGCCTTGAAGTTGGGGCCACCGGTGTGCTCAAACACCCGCGTCTCGGCGCCACACAGGCCCGGCTGGCTCGGGTAGGACCCGCACTTGATATCGGCGCTGCCGAGCAGCATCGGCCCGGTGAATGCCTTGGCGGCGGCGGCGACCGCCGTCGGGGTGGCGTCCGCACCGCCCGATGCGTTAAGGAAGCGTGCCGCGGTCAGGACGAGCCCCCACGCGAGCGCCGCGTCGGACGTTCCCTGCGAGGCCGGCGAGAGGCCCGCCTGCGTCGATGCGTCGAGGTAGGCCTTGACGTCAGGCTGCGAGCTGTCGGCCACGTTGGTCTGCGTCGAGAGCTGCTGCCAGTTGGGCGCTGCACCGCCCAGGCCCTGCGCTACTGGGGGGCCGAAGCAGAAGGCACCAGTTGCGACGACCGGCGCCTTGACACTAAGGGAGCTGAGTGCCTTGGCCGCTGCGATGCACGCCGGAGGGGTGGACACGAGCGGGATTACCACGTCGGCGGTTTGAGCACCCGCGGCCACAGCGGCGCTGGTGAGGTTCGTCGAGGACGGGTCGAAGCCGACAGCCGTCATGGCGACGTTCACCGAGTCAAGGGCCTTCTTCAAGGCCGCCACGCCGGCCGTGCTCTGGGCGTCCTGCGGATAGATGACCGATACTTTCTTCGCCTTGAGAACCGAAGACACGTAGCTCGCCAACCCACCGAAGATGGTCGACGGGTTCCCGTTGTAGATGTAGACGTTGGCGCCCGCAGCGTCGACGGGGCTGATCGAGTTGCCCATGAGTATCGGCTTCTGACCCTTGTTGACCGCCTGGAATGACTGATCTCCCGCGAACAAGGTGCCGTACAAGACCGCCTTCACCTTGCTGTCGTTGACCAGCTTCAGTCCGCACCCGTTGCCCTCCTGCTCATTCGCGGCGACGAAGCACGTGTCGAGGACGAGCGGGTGGCCGCCAATCCCGCCCAGGTTCGAGTTGACGTACTTGATGGCAGCCTGAGCACCATCCGTGGCCGCGGGGAAGCCGAGCGGGCCGCCCTGCTGGTTGACCCAGCCGATCGTCACCGG
Organism: uncultured Actinomycetes bacterium; assembly: GCA_963825425.1. Taxonomy (GTDB): domain Bacteria; phylum Actinomycetota; class Actinomycetes; order Acidothermales; family Acidothermaceae; genus PALSA-607. The sequence continues at coordinate 332,042 of CAWGTF010000010.1, read as the reverse complement.
AGACTTACTGGTGTCGGCCGCGCCGGCCGTCCCGCCGGTATAGGCGACGTAGTCCGAGACCGCTCCGACACCCGACGGTGCCGCCGAGGCGGCGGACGAGGGTGCCGCAGACGCCGTTGACGAGCTTGCCGCCGCCGTCGCTGCGGAGGGTGCCGCAGACGTCGCGGACGAGCTTGCCGCCGCCGTTGTCGACGGGCTCGCGGACTTCTTGCTGCTGGAACAGCCCGCGACAACAAGCGCGACGGTCGCAACCGTGGCGACGAGCCCGATACGGCCGAGGCGAGGCGAGCCGGCCTGGCGCTGTGAAGTGCTGATCATCGGCGGGGATCTCTTTCCTCAACGTGTCGCGGATGTTCCGCGACTACTACGGATGGGTCAAGGTTATGGAATCGGATTCCGTACAGCGAAACGCGACGGTAACAGCTGTGACCTACGCCACGCAAGGGTCGGGGGCGCCGATCGCCGTTGCGCGACGACGTCAGCCGCTAGCTGGCGCGGATCGAGTCGATATCGTTATCGAAGGAGGTGGCTGGCCGCTCGCTGGCCTCGCGGGCAAGGTCCCGGACGGCCTCCGGGCTTGCCAACGCGGCCTCGAGCGCCCGCACCAGCTCCACGGCAGATGCGGCGCTGAGCTCGACACCGACCCTCGCGCCAACGCCGGCCGAGGGGTTCACGAAGTCGATGACTATCGCGTGGTCAAAGGGCGCCTGAACGGGGTGGTCGTAGAACACGTTCACCTGTGTGACCGCCATCCAGTCGGCGACGCCTCTGGCGGCGCCTGTCACGGCGACCTTCTCGGTGATCCAGGTGCACATGGTTGCTCCTAACGGAGGTGCTGGTCGTAGAAGGCGAAGACTTTGGCCCACCCGTCGACGGCCTGCTCTTGCCGATAGTTCGGTTTGTCAGTGGTGAAGAAGGCGTGACCGGCGCCGTCGTAGCGATGGAACTCGATGTCCTTCCCGAGCTCGGTCAAGACTCGCTCGATCTCATCGACTTGGGCTAGGTCAGGGTTCGCGTCGTCGTTGCCGAAGATGCCCAGCAGCGGGACGGCCATGTCGAGGCGCTCTGTGGATGACCCCGCGAGAGCGGACTACCCGGACGCGTCGGATCGGGCGGCTGCGGCAGGATGCTGCCGCCCCAGCAATCGACCGCTGCATCGATCGACGGCACATCGCAAGCAGCCAGAAAGGCCTGCCGGCCCCCGGAGCAAAAGCCGATGACTCCCACCTTGCCGTTCGATCCCGGTTGAGCGCGCAGGTAGCTCGCGGCTCCGTCGATGTCACCCATCACCTGCTCGTTGGGCATGGAGACTGCCAAGCCGTCGGCGCGAGCAGCCGCAGCCACGTCGGCCCAATGACCTGGCCCTCGCCGGTGGTACAGGTGAGGGGCGATCGCGGTGAAGCCTTCGGAGGCGAACTTGCGCACCACCTCCTTGCACCAGGGATCGAGGCCGGGCGCATGGTGGATCACCACGACGCCCGGCGTCGGCTCGCCGACCAGCGGCCGCGCCAGATAGCCCTCGATGATGTCCGAGTGGTGGCCGGCGAAACCGACCGACTCAACGAGCATTCCGTCTTTCACCGGCTTGACTTCCGGTGCGCGCCGATCAGGCACGCGCCTGCATCTCATCGAGAACCTTGAGGAGCTCCTCCTCGGAGAGCGACAGGTCGATGGGCTCGCTGAAGGGCTGCGGCCACTCGATGCCGGTGTGCCAGTACACCTCGACGCGGTTGTCCTCCGGGTCGCGGAAGTAGCACCCGATGGCGTTCCCGTGGTTGTTGACATGGTCGATGGAGTACTTGCGCTCGAGGATCTGGGCGTAGAACTCGCGCAGGTCTGCGAGTGTCTCGACGGGGAACGAGATCTGCTGGGGGTCGGTGTGGCGCTCGTCGTTTTGCGCCAGCAGCAACTCGTGGTGCTCCTCCTCGGGACGCGCGCTCAGGAAGACGCGGCGCTCGTCTCGGTCCGTGACCGTCATGCCGAGGAAGTTCGAGTAGAAGTCCAGCAGGACCTCAGGATCACGCACGAACAATCCGACGTGACCCAGCCGCGTAACCTTGGGCATTGGTGATCCTTCCTATTCGATGCGCGGTGGACTTTGTGATGCGGGCAACTTGCAGACGGGGCTAGCGCGCCCAGGCCTTGCCGCCCGTGATGACGTCGAGCAGGTCATCGACGTCGGACGGAAGCTGATCGCCGCGCCAGGCGACGTGGTGGTCGGACCGGATGAGGGCGGCGTTCGCGTGGTAGAGGTCTCGGAGCCCGCTGAGGTCGGGTTCCGCCACGGTCAACACCTCGAAGCGGGATGCCGCGTGCCGTGCGCTGCCGTGCGACAGCGGGGCCGCGTCGAGCGTCACCCAGGACGAGCAACGTGAACCCCGCGCCGATGTGGTCGTAGAGGGACGAGCCGTCCTTGAGCCAGTAGTGCGGTGCCCGGTTCCCCGGCGCTGCGGACGGCACGTAGTCCGCGAAGGACGGCGCGGGCTCGCTCGGTCTCGTCCCGGACGATGATCGGCGACGAGGAGTACCGGTAGCCGAGCTGTCCACCCATGCGCTTGAACTGCCGGGACTTCTGGGTGCGGATGTCGTCGGCGACCTGGTGCTCGGACGCTTTCGCCCAGCTGCCCGTCGTCCTCGATGCCATCGCGGACCAGCTCGCGGGCACCCGTCGCCTGGTTGCGCTCACAACCCATCGAGGATGAACCGGGCGGCCTCGCCACGTTCGATGCTGTAGCTGGGCAGCAGCATCGGGCCACCCCAGCCCTCGATGACGGCCGCCAGCTTCCAGCCGAGGTCAGCCGCGTCGCCGATGCCGATGTTCATGCCGAAGCCGCCCATGGGCGTGACCAGGTGCGCCGAGTCGCCGATCGAGGAACACCCGACCGAAGTCGAAACGGGGGGCCTGCATGCGAGTGCGTCCAGAAGGTGCCCCCGTTGAGTGGTTCGACCTCGAACTCCTGGCCGACAGCCTTGAAGAGCATCGCTCGGCAGGCCTCCCAGTCGTCGCCGTCGACGTGCGTCGGGAACCGGCGAGCAGAAGTAGGCCCAATGGTCAGTACCCGACTGCGGAACCAGGCTGTCGGCGTTTCGATCTTCGTTGTAGAAGAAGAGCATCGAGACCATCGGCGAGGCCTGCCACAGCTCGGCGAGCTTGGGCGCGTAGAGGTGCCAGAGGAAGCTGCGGGCCAGGTTGGGCTTGCCCTCCATGCGGACGTTCAGCCCCTGGTTGCGCAGCCGGCTCCTACTACCTTCGGCGATCACCAGGTAGCTGGCCTTCACCGACTGCTTACCGTGCGGTGTGTCGACGACGACCGTGACGCCGTCCTCGTCCTGCTCGAACGACTCAGCCACGTTCTGAAAGCGAAGGTCGATCAGGGGCAACGAGCGGACTCGGTCTCGGAGCGTCTTCTCGATCGCCTCGTTCGGCGCCCATTCGGCGACTTCCGAGGCGATGGGCAGCCGCTCGGACCACTCGTAAGCGCGCGGGAAGTCGAAGATGTGATGCCCGTTCAGGCGGGTGACGAAGGCGACGTCGCGTTGGATCTCGTCGCTGACCGGATCGTTCGTGCGCAGCGCATCGGCGATGCCCCATCGACGAAAGTGCTCCATCGAACGGACGTTCGTCATGTTGGCCCGTGCGACGGGCCGTTCGTGCTCGGACCGTTGCTCGAAGAGCACGCTCGGCTACGCCGCGTAGGGCCAGATCGATCGCGAGAGCCATGCCGACCGGGCCGGCTCCGGAGATGGCGACGGGCGCGACTGAGGTCTCGGCGGGGACGGACACGATCTCTCCTCCGTTATTCCGTCTGTCGGAATGAGATTTCAAGGTACCGTCGCCGGTTGCCTGTGTCGAGAGTGTTACGTCGGGATGGCGGGACTTAGAACGTTTCGCCGTTCGCTAGGCCGCTGGGGCGCAGGTCGACGTCGAGCCGGTCTGCCAGTTCACCGACGGTCACCCCGAAGGTCTCGGCGACTCGCACCCGACCCGACTCGAGCACGAAGGTTGCGAAGTCGGTGTAGATGCGATCCACGCAACCCACCCCGGTGAGCGGATAGGTGCATTCACGGACGAGCTTGGGTGCGCCGTCCCTTGAAAAGAGATCCATCATGACGAAGACCTGCTTCGCGCCGATGGCCAAGTCCATCGCCCCACCCACGGCCGGGATCGCGTCGGGCTCGCCGGTGTGCCAGTTGGCCAGATCCCCACTCGCGGATACCTGGAAGGCACCGAGGACACACACGTCGAGGTGCCCTCCGCGCATCATCGCGAACGAGTCAGCGTGGTGGAAGTAGGAGGCACCGGGCAGCTCGATGACCGGCACTTTGCCAGCGTTGATGAGATCGGGGTCGACCTCGTCGCCACGCGCGGCGCGACCCATGTTGAGCATCCCGTTTTCTGTGTGCAAGACGATGCCCGACCCCGCCGGCAAGTGGTCGGCCACCAGCGTGGGCTGACCGATCCCCAGGTTCACGTAAGAACCCCAAGGAATGTCCCGAGCCACGACCGCAGCCATCTCGTCCCTGGTCAACACGAGACGTGCACCACCCTGTCCACGTAGATGCCTGGGGTAACGACCACTTCCGGGTCGACGTCGCCGATCTCGACGAGCTCCGAGACCTGCACGACAACCGTGCTGGCCGCAGTCGCCATGACAGGACCGAAGTTGCGCGCCGTCTTGCGGTAGACGAGATTGCCCATGCGGTCGGAGCGGTGTGCGCGGATGAGTGCCACGTCACCTTTCAGTGGCGTCTCCAGGACGTAAGTCTGGCCATCGATGACCCGAGTCTCCTTGTCGCGAGCTAGCGGCGTACCGACGCCGGTGCGGCAGTAGAAGCCGCCGATGCCCGCGCCGGCAGCACGCAGGCGCTCGGCCAGCGTGCCCTGAGGTACCACTTCGAGTTCGACCAACCCTGCGCGGTACACCCGATCGAAGACCCAGGAGTCGGACTGTCGCGGAAACGAACACACGACCTTTCGCACCCGACCTTGATCGAGCAGCGCAGCGACCCCGGTGTCGCCGTTGCCCGCGTTGTTACACACGACCGTGAGGTCGGAGGCTCCCTGGCGGATCAGGGCGTCGATCAACTCGACCGGCACGCCGGCCATCCCGAACCCGCTAATCAGGATGGTCGAGCTGTCCGCGATCCCCGCGACGGCGGCGTCCGGATTTGGGCACAAGACCGCGCTCACGACGGCAGCGTCGTGTTCTCGAGGACCACCGCTAGCGCCTGCCCGACGCCGATGCAGATGGCGGCAAGGCCGAACTTCTGCCGGTCGGTCTGAAGTCGGTGCGCCAACGTGGCGACCAAGCGGGCGCCCGAAGCGCCGAGCGGGTGGCCAATGGCGAGCGCTCCACCACGGTTGTTGACGATCTCGGGGTCGACCTCCCATGCGTCGATGCAGGCCAGTGACTGGACTGCGAACGCCTCGTTCAGCTCGACCGCTTCGATCTGCGCCCAGGTGAGCCCCGCTCTCGCTAGGGCCCGGTTCGCCGCCGCCACGGGAGCGAAGCCGAAATCCTGCGGATCCACGGCGTGGACACCGCGCCCGGCGATCCGGGCGATCGGGTCACGTCCGAGCACGGTCGCCGCCGCGCCCGACCCCAGGAGAACAGAAGCGGCGCCGTCGTTCAGCGGTGACGCGTTGCCCGCCGTGATGGTGCCGCTGGGGCGAAAGGACGGCGAGAGTGCGGCGAGGGCGTCGAGGGTCGTCCCTGGTCGGACGCTCTCGTCGCTCATCAAGTCGACGCCGTCGACCGTGACAACGAGTTCGTCGTAGAACCCGTCCGCCCAAGCCTTTGCAGCGCGCTCATGCGACCTCAGGGCAAAGGCGTCCTGACGTGCGCGTGAGATCGCGAACCGGTCCGCCAGCTGCTCGTTCGCCTCCCCCAGGGAAACCGTCCACTCCGCGGGCAGCCGTTCGTTGATCAGGCGCCAGCCCAAGGTCGTCGACACCGCTTCGAGGTTGCCGGCCGGGAAGGCTCGCGCGGGTTTGGGCAGCACCCACGGCGCCCGGGTCATCGATTCGACTCCGCCTGCGACGATCACCTCCGCGTCGCCCGTCTCGATCGTGCGCGACGCCATCATGATGGCGTCGAGACTGGAGCCGCACAGCCGGTTAACGGTCGTGCCCGGAACGCTCGTCGGTAAGCCAGCCAGGAGCAGCGACATCCGGCCGACGTTGCGATTGTCCTCGCCGGCCTGATTCGCGCAGCCCCACACCACTTCCCCGACCAAGGTCGGATCCAGGGCTGGACTGCGAGCCAGCGTCGCAGCGATGACGCCGGCGGCCAGGTCGTCGGGCCGCACCCCCGCGAGCGCGCCCCCGAAGCGTCCAAACGGTGTTCTCACGGCGTCGTATACGAAGGTTTCTTGCATGGTTCCTGGCATGACACCGACAGTAGGCGGTCTCAGCCATACACTGAAGTATCAGAATCAGTCATCAGTGAAACGAGATACGTCTCAATGGAATTGCGGCATCTGCGCTACTTCGTTGCCGTCGCAGAGGAACGGCACTTCGGGCGGGCGGCGGCCAGACTGCACATGGCGCAGCCCCCGCTCTCGCAGCAGATCAAGGCGCTCGAAGCCGAGCTCGGCGTGCAGCTCCTCCGTCGCACAACCCGGAAGGTGGACCTCACCGACGCCGGCGAGGCCTACCTCCAACGCGTGCGTGCGTTGCTAGCAGGAGTGGACGAAGCGGGGTTCGAAGCCCGATCGGTCGCCGCCGGCACGATCGGGCGACTGACCATCGGTTGCGTGGGGTCCGCTACCTACAGCCTGCTCCCCCGCCTCGTCCGAGGACTCGCGGCGGAGCTGCCCGGGATCGACTTCGCGTTCCAGGGTGAGATGCTCGTCCCGGACCAAGTCCGGTCCTTGGGTGACGGGACCATCGACATCGCCCTGCTGCGACCGCCCATCGCCGATGCCAGCCTGACGGTCGAGGTGCTCAGACACGACCGCCTCGTCGTTGCGCTCGCCGCGGACCATCCCCTGGCAACGCGCGAGCGTCTTAGGGTTGCCGACCTCGAAGGGCACGACCTGGTGGTGCACACCGAACGCCGGGGCGCGGTCATGTACAACGTGGTCGTCGACCTGTGCCGGGGTGCAGGCTTCGAGCCTCGATTCCGGGCGGAAGTAAGCGAAACGTCCACCTTGCTGACCTTGGTCGCGGGCGGACTAGGACTGGCCATCGTTCCCGAGCCAGTCACCAGCCTCACACTGGCAGGTGTCATGTACGTTCCGCTCGCTGGAGACAAGACTGTGCCGTTGGCGGTCGCCCACCGAGCCGATCGACAGGAGCTGCACCTCCACCGCGCGCTCGAGTCGGTACGCCGGCTGGCGGCCAGCAGCTAGTCCTAAGATTTGCGGACAAACAGACTTCCGCTGGACGCAACCGTAATCCGCGTGGTGGGATTCACGACAAGCTCGTGGCGGTCTGACGTGCGCCCAGGACTGGGAGGAACAGGCATGCACAGCATCCCTGTGCCTGAAACCTTCGAGGTTTCGGGGCTCCCGCAGGACCGGGGTGTCGAGGTCTGGGAGCGGCACAACGCCGCCGCACTGATCGGGTTGACGTGCCTCGTGCCGGCGAATGTGCCGTTTCGCGCACGGGAGACCAATCTGCAGCTCGACCGGCTGCACCTTGCAAGAGTGCAGGGCACCCCGCACGCCGTGCTGCGCGACAAAGCTATGGTGTCCCGGCGGCCGGGCGACTCGATTGTGGTGTACGCCGCTCTTCGCGGTGAGGCCGTCTGGGAGCACGCCGGCGCACGGCGCATCGTTGCGCCTGGCCAGCTTCTTGTCTGCGACGTCGACCGGCCCTTCCTGCGTGGCTTCGGCCACGGGTTGGAGGAGCTGGCAGTCAAGGTCCGCCGGGACGCGTTCACCGAACTCACCGGCATGGCGACCGTTGTGTCGCCGCTGTTCCTCGACGCCGCAGGCGCCGGAGCCAACCCATACGCGCGAGCGCTGGTGCGCCTGGTGGGCCGCGCCGTCGGCCGGTCTGCGGTGCCCGCCGACGAGCGAACCATCCTCGAGCTCGTGTCGGTCCTGGCGACCGGCGGCCGGGTCGGGTTGCCGGTCGCGCACCGCGCGGCCGCTCGAGCATTCATCGACGACCACCTGACCGATCCCTCGCTGTCGGCGGCCGACGTGGCCAACGGCGCGGGGATCAGCGAGCGGCACCTGTCGCGCCTGTTCGCCGAGGGCGGTACCAGCATCCCGGAGCACATCCTGGCCCGGCGACTTGACCTCGCGCACACGCTTTTGTGCCGCCCTGACGCGCGCGACCTGCGGGTCGTCGATGTTGCGGCGCGCTGTGGCTTCACGTCCACTGCCTATTTCTCCGAGACGTTCAAGCGTCGCTTCGGATCAACCGCCGGCTACGTCCGGCGCACGGCGACGGACTGACGGAGCGGTCAGCGAGCGTAGAAGGGTGGCAGCTGGGCGTCGACGTTGATCCAGGTCGCCTTGGGCTCGGTGTACTCCCGCATGGCCTCGAAGCCCATCTCGCGACCGTAGCCGGAGACGCCGATTCCACCGAACGGTGAGCCGGGGTTGACCCGCTTGTAGGAGTTGACCCAGACCATCCCGGCACGCAGCTCGCGCGCCACCCGGTGAGCCCGGGAAAGGTTCGTCGTCCAGAGGCCACCACCGAGGCCGTATGCCGTGCCGTTGGCGATCTCCAGCGCCTCGTCGTCCGTCTTGAAGGTATGCACCACCATGAACGGGCCGAAGACCTCCTCTTGGGCCGCGCGAGCATCGGGCCGGGTCTCCACGATCGTCGGCTCGATGTAGTAGCCCGACGCGAGCGCTACGTCGCTCGGCGCTTTGCCGCCGGTGAGGACGGTGCCGCCGTCGTCACCAGCTAGTCGCGAGATACGACATGACGCGGTCGCGGTGCAGTGCGGAGGTGAGCGGCCCCATCTCGGTGGTCCGGTCCTTGGGGTCGCCGAGGCGGATCGATGCGGCCAACGCGATCAGTCGGTCCAGGAACTCCTCCTTGACCGACTCGTGCACGATGAGTCGGCTTGCGGCGATGCAGGCCTGGCCCTGGTTGTGGAAGATGCCGAATGCCGTGCCGGCGACGGCCGCCGGAAGGTTGGCGTCATCGAAGACGATGTTGGCGCCCTTGCCGCCGAGCTCGAGGTGCACCTTCTTGAGTGTCTCCGCGGCGCCCCTCGCGATCTGCCTGCCGACGTTGGTGCTGCCGGTGAAGGAGACCTTCGCGACGTCCGGGTGATCGACGATCCGCTGTCCGGCGATTTGGCCGTACCCCGGAACCATGTTGATGACACCAGGCGGAAAGCCGACGGCCGGCGGCCAGTTCCGCGATCCGCAGCGCCGACAGCGGCGTGATCTCCGACGGCTTCATCACGACGCAGTTGCCAGCTGCCAGTGCGGGGCCGAGCTTCCAGCTGACGAACATGACCGGGAAGTTCCACGGAACGATCTGCCCGACCACCCCGAGTGGCTCGGGGCACCACGTAGTCGAGGAAGCCTTGCTCGACCGGAACCACGGTGCCCTGGAACTTGTCGGCCATCCCGCCGAAGTAGCGGAACGTCGCAGCCGTGCGCTGCACGTCAAGACCGAGGGTGTCCCGCAACGGGTGCCCGGTGTCGCGGGTCTCGAGCAACGCCAGGCTCTCCGCGTCGTCCTCGATGGCATCGGCCAGTTTCAGCAGCAGCCGCCCACGATCCGCCGCGGCCAGGTGGCTCCAGTGGTGAAACGCCTGCTTGGCCGCCGCGACCGCGCGGTCGACGTCCTCCTGCTTGGCCTCCGCGACCTCCGCGAGCACTGACCCGTCGTGCGGGTCGATGGTCTCGAGGGTTGCGCCGTCGGCGGCATCGACGAACTCGCCGCCGATGAACAGCCTTGACTGCACGCGGGGGTCAGAACTCGATCGGGTAGGTCGGCGCCTTCCCGGAGGCGATCGCCTCGGGGATCGCCTGAGAGTTGTTCTCCCACACCAGCAGCATCGACCGCTTGGGCGAGTAGCCCTGGTGGCGGATGTCGGCCGGCATCGCCGAGACGTCGCCCGCCTTCATCACCACGCGCGAGCGCACCGCACCCGGTGTCGCGGTCCTCGACCTCCCAGGTGATCTGGTCGCGAGAGCTGGATGAACCACTCGACCCGGTCGTTGCCGTGGATGATCGGCAGGATGTACTCCTCGGTCGTCGGGCAGGCAAGCGAGTCCTTGCAGACGCTGACGACCGAGGGGTTCCACGTCACGTTGGAGCGGGACAGGTAGGCGAACAGGCTGAACGCCGCCACCTCGTTCTCGAAGCCCGGCTCGACCTCGACGACCGGCTCGGCCTGGTCGACGTCGGCGAACATCCGGTTGATCGGAAAGCCCATCTCGTCGGTGCGCGGCTGCTGGTCACCCGGGCAGACCGACCATCCGGGCCGCGGCGACCCGTTGGCGGGTCACCGCAGCGTCGTTGTTGCCGTTCTTCACCCCGAACGCTGAGCCGGTCTCGTGCGGCGACGCGAACGGATCGAAGGACTGGTTGGTCCAGTCCGACAGCATCGACTTGAACGTCTCGCGGATGACCGGGGTCTCGAGGTTCTCGCTGTAGTCGAGCTCTGCCTTGCGGTACGAGTCGTTGTAGCGACCGGCGAACATGTCGACCGTGCCGTAGTGGTTGACGGTCCCGAAGACGCCGTCGAAGTTGACGATGCCGTAGAAGAAGTCCCAGGCCACGTCGCGCTGCAACGCGCGCAGGAATGCGTCGGCGCTCATCATGTGACCGCCGGTGGGCCACTTGATGTAGACGAAGAACTCGTCGCGTCCAAAGCTGAACTCGCCGAGCTTGAACTGCGTGGTAGCCGTCGGCGTTGACGTCGGCGGACCGGTCGACATCGAGCTGGATCGTCATCGGTGCGCTCTCTCGTTCAGGGGAAAGTGGAAGGTGGCAGGTCAGACGGTCTGGCAGATCTCGGCCCAGCGGTACTGGGTGAGCTGCCCGCCGATGGTCTGGAGGATCAGCACGCCGGGGTCGACCGTCCTTGACGAAGCGGTATGCCGAGCCCTTCGGCAGCAGCGCCTGGTGGCCGCGCTTCAGGTGGATTCGGCCCATCTTCGGGCCGACCGGGTCACCGCCGACGAGCACCGCGCCGTCCACGTCGTCCGTCGCGATCGGAGTCTCGAGCTTCACCAGCTCGACGAGAACCTCACCGCCGCCGTCGTCCATGCAGAGCGCGAACTCGTCGTGCGACGCGGTGAACCATGGCGACGTGCCTTCGGCGCGCACTGCTTCAAGGACGTACTCCCAGTTCTTGGCGACGGCGACGCGGTCCCAAGCGGGCATAGTCGTCGCTACCTCGAACACGTTGGAGAACGCGTAGTGCCGAGCGTCGTCCGCGATGAGCTCGACGCCGCCCTTCTCGTACGACACCAGCGACCCGAACTTGGTGGTGTAGCTCGCATGCTGGACCGCACCTCCGTGTGCGGGGCTGGTCGTGGTCATCTCCGTGGCTCCTCGTCTCGTCGACGGCCCGCGGCCTGCACACTCACAGGGCCAGGGCGCTACGCGTGACCGCAAGTCTTGGGGTCCTGGCCCCGGCAGAACAGGTTCAGCGGGCGAAGTGGCGGATATCCGAAGTTCGGCAACGGTCGGCGTCAGCTCCCATAGAAGACGGTCCGCGGCGGCAGGGTGCGGTCCGGACGCGGCGGCGCGCGTACCAGCTCGGGCGTGGCTCCCACCACGAGCGCTCGAATCTGTGCCAGCACGTCGGCGACGTCGCGTTCGAGCGGCACGTCGAGCACCAGGTCGTCGGCCCCAGCGCGGGCCAGCGCCAGCACCTGCTCCTGGGCCTGCTCGAAAGTCCCGAAGATGCCGACGTCGCGCGGGTGCCGGTCGCCGGTGAATCTCGGCTCGAGGTCAGCGCGGGCAACCGCCTCGCTCATGGTGCGGCCGATGGAGATCGGGACCGCCACCTGAAGCGGACGGGTCGCTCCCTCGGCGTCCAGCTTCGCGCGCTCGGCCGCAACGGCCTGCGGGTCGTTCACGCGGACGACTCCGATGCGCCTCGCTGCTCTGGTCGACCACGACCAACGCCGGCGCCGCGGCGTCGACCAGGCGTTCCAACAAATCCGAAGACGGGACGGCGGCCAGGTGTAACGTCGCGAACCCGAGCCGGCCAGTCATCGACGCAATGCTCACCGCGGTGGCCTCCGGCAGCCCGGCCGGCAGCGCGATGCCGACGCTCAGCAACTGTCTGGTCATGGTTCCTCCTGACGGTCGTGGTTCACACGATCTGGGCGACCGCGGCGGTCAGCTGCCGAATGGTCGACACCTCGAACGCGCCGGTGCAGTGGGTGGCGTACTCCGTGGCCCGGGAGTCGAGCGTGTCCCACTCGGACCTGGGCTCGGGGTTCAGCCAGTACAGCCGCCGGGCGAGGTGATTCAGCTCAACCATGAGGGAAGTAGCCGGCTCACGGTCGTGGGACCGAGCATCACCCGCAACGATCACCGTCGTCTTCGCGGTGACCGCGGACCCCCAGGTGGCGAGGAAGGTCGTCAGCGCCCTGGCGTAGTCACTGCGGCCGTCGTGCGCGATCAACCCACGCTTGCCGAGCAGGTGGTGCGGATCAATGACGCCTGGGCTGGTTTCCATCAGCTCGGTGATCTCGACGATGCCGTCGATGAAGACGAAGGAGCGGACCCGACGGAACTCGGCGTGCAGCGCGTGCAGCAGCGTGAGCGTGAAGGGCGCGAACTGCGCGGTCGACCCGGACACGTCGCAAAGCACGACGAGATCTGGCTTGGTCGGACGGCGGCGGCGCAGGATCAGCGCGACTGGCGCACCGCCGTACCCCATCGATGCGCGGATGGTGCGTCGCATGTCGACCCCCGACCCGCCGCGGCGGCGCAAGGCCCCGAGCTTCGCGGCCAGGTGTCGTGCCAGCGGCCGCATCGCCATGCGCATCGCCACGAGTTCGTCGGCACCGGCCCGCAGCAGGGGGCGGTCCTGCAGATCCTCCTTGTGCTGGGGCCCGACGCTCTCCCCCTCGCGCAAGCGGCCAGCCATCATGTCGGTGAGTCGCCGGCTCATCTGCTCCATCGCCGCCCGAGCCTCGGCAGTGCCGACGCCGCGTTCGAAGTCGCTGCTCTCGGCGTCCGTCTCGAGGTAGCGCCGGTAGAGGTCCGCCACGTTCATCCGCCGCAGGACCCGTTGGGCGTGGTGCCCGGCCGATCGGCCGTCACCTTGGTTGCCCGAGAAGCGGCTGATTGCCTCGTCGAGTGCGTGCTCGATGTCGTCGGTGTCGTCCGCGCGCAACGCCCGAACAACGGACTCGAGGAGCTGTTCCTCCTCGTCCGCCTCGCCGCCACCGGTGGTGCGCGCCGCCGCCCCTTGACGCTCCGGGCGAACCGGCGGGAAGACCGCGTCGAACGAGCGCCGGAAGAGCACGTCATGACTGGCGTCCTTGACCAGGCTGGCCCGCAGCGCGGCGCGCACCCGACTGCGTGAAGTGAGGTCGGTGTGGAGCAACGCGGCCATTGCGTCGAGCACCTCGCTCGTGGACACGGGCACGCCCCCGGCTCGCAGGCGAGAGACCAACGCGACAACGAGCAGCGGCCCAACATCACTTAGGCTCGGCGCCTCCGCGGTCGGTGTCGGCGTGCTCATGGACCGGTCGGCGGCAAGCGGAGTTGCTCGCGCACCTTGGCCTTGTCCTGGTCGTGCTTGAGTACCACCCCGAGCGTCCGCCCGGCCACGGCGTCTCCGAGTTCGTGGTGGCCGAGCGCCGAAACGGCCCGAGCCCAGTCGATCGTCTCGGCGACGCTCGGCGGCTTGCGGAGGTCGAGAGCCCGCATGGCCCGCACCGCCTTGACGACCTGGCCGGCGAGTTCCTCGCTGACGTCGGGGACGCGGCTGCGCACGATGGCGCGCTCCCGCGCCGCGTCGGGGTACTCCACCTGTGCGTGCAGGCAGCGGCGTCGCAGCGCCTCGGAAAGGTCGCGGGTGGCGTTGGAGGTGAGGACGACGAACGGGCGCTGTACCGCGGTTATGGTGCCGAGCTCAGGGATGCTCACCTGGAAGTCGCTGAGCAGCTCGAGTAGCAACCCCTCGACCTCGACGTCGGCCTTATCTGTCTCGTCGATGAGCAGCACAGCCGGGCCGGAGTGCCGGATCGCCGCGAGCAGCGGCCGCTCCAACAGGAACTCCTCGCTGAAGATGTCATCGCGCAGGTCGTCCCAAGCGTGATCGTGCTGCTCGGCGGCCTGGGCGGTCTGGATCCGCAGCAGCTGCTTGCGGTAGTTCCACTCGTAGAGGGCGCGGGCCTCGTCCAGTCCCTCGTAGCACTGCAGCCGAATCAGCCGCGCGCCCGTGCCGGCCGCAACGGCCTTGGCCAGCTCCGTCTTCCCCGTTCCCGCCGGACCTTCGAGAAGGATCGGCTTGCCCATTGCGTCGCCAAGGAAGACGACAGTGGCGAGCTCCTCGTCCACGAGGTAGCCGGTGCTCGCGAGGGTGTCGCGCGCGTGTTCAACGGAGGAAAAGAAGGCCACAGGCATGTCTCTCGTGTTGGGGTGCGGGCGAACGACTCAGGCTACGACCGGGTCACCGCCTGGTGAACGATCAGCCGGGCCAGGCGGTGGCCGCTCGCGCAGGCTCCGCAAGGCCTCGGTCCAACGGACAAGCTCGTCGAGCATGCCGGCGGTCGCTGTTTCCTGTGGCGGCGATGGCGTGAAGACGTCGTCGACGACCTGGCGTTTGATGTAGTGGATGGCGACGCCCGCAGGTATCGGCACCATGCTCAACCTCGTGAGGACCGGCTTCACTGCCTGGACCGCGCGCAGGCCGCCCCCCGCGCCGCCGTAGCTGACGAACCCGACGGGTTTGTAGTGCCACTCGTGGTACAGGTACGAGATCGCGTTGAGCAGGCTCGCCGCGGGCCCGTGGTTGTACTCCGGCGTGACGAAGACGAACGCGTCGCACGCATCGACGAGCGCGCTCCAATCGCGAGTGTGCTCGTGGACGTACTCCCTGCGCCGCGGGTGGTGTGGCTCGTCCAGCAGAGGTAACCCCACCTCGGCGAGGTCGGCGACCTCGACCTGGAATGCGCCGTGCGCCGCCGCCGTCTCGGCGACCCATCGACCCACGGGCAGCCCCACCCGGCCGGGGCGGGTGCTCGCGATGATCACGCTCAGAGTGCTCACGACTGTGCGGGGGCGAGCACGATGTCGAAGGTGGTCCTGGACCACGTGCCGTCGACGACCCGCCCGTCCGGGGTCGGCGTCCCGGTCGGCTGAAGATCGAAGTCGCGCACGAGGGAGTCCTTGACCCCGAACACCGCGTCGGAGCCCAGCTGCTCGTCGCCTCGCACGAAGATGTGAGTGACCAGCGTCCGATAGCCAGCCGCTTGGACCATGAAGTGCAGGTGCGCCGGACGCATCGGGGACCGGCCGGTCGCCTCGAGCATCTTCCCGACCGGACCGTCGTGCGGAATTGGGTACGGCGTCGGCGTGATCGCCCAGAACCGGTAGGCACCGTCCGCTCCAGTAAGCAGGTGGCCGCGGGCGGCCGTCCGGTGGTCCCCGTACTGCACGTCGTACAAGCCGTCGTCGTCGGCCTCCCACACTTCGATCAGAGCGTCGCCCACCGGCTTGCCATCGGTGTCGCAGACCGTGCCCTCGACCCAGCACGGCTGGCCGGCCGCGCCGAACGCGATGTCGCCGCCACTGCCGATCTCGGGCGAGCCGTCGACGAAGAAGGGGCCGAATACCGTCGCCTCGGTCGCGTTGCCGTACGCCTCGTTGTTGATGGCGATGGTCTGCATCGATGCGCCGAGGGTGTCCGACAGCAGGATGAACTCCTGACGCCGCTCGTCGGTCAGGTGACCGACCGCGGTCAGGAAGGCGATCGCCGCGCCCCACTCGTCCTCGGTGAGCCGGACGTCGCGCAAGAACGCATGCAGGTGCGTGACCACTCCCCGCATCAGCTCCAAGCGCCGCGGGTCCGCACATCCGTCGAATGACGCGAGCACTCGGGCGACGAGGTCGTCCTCGCGCGCCACTTGCTCGGCCGAGATGTCCTTGGTTCGTTTCACTGTCTCGCTCATTGGGGCTCCTTCCCGGCCCACGCCGCGTACAGGAGCGCGGTCAGGTTCTGGGATGTCACAAGTGTCGGGTTGGACGCCGGCACGATCGCGAGCACCTCCTCGACGGCACCCGGGATGTCATCCTCCTCGAGGCCGACGTCGCGCAGCGCGCGCGGGGCGCCGAGCGTTCGGCGCAGGTCCTGTAGCCCGGCCAGCGCAGTGGGGCTGCCGAAGGCTGCGGCCAGTCGAGCCACGACTTCGGGGGCGTTCGGCGCGTTGAAGGCGAGGACGTAGGGCAGCACGATGGCGTGAGTCTGCGCGTGCGGCAGGTCGAACCTGCCGCCGAGTACGTGACAGATCTTGTGGTGCAGCCCCGACCCCGCCGAGGCGAAAGCCTTCGCCGCGAGGTGGGCGCCGTAGAGCGCGAGCTCGATGCCGGTGAGCCCCGCCGGATCGCGGACGACGAGTGGCAGTCCGTCGTGCAGGGCCCGGGCGCCCTCGGTGGCGAACACGGTGTTGATCGGGTCGGCCAACGGTGCCCAGAGCGAGTCGACGCAGTGGGCAAGGGCGTTGAGCCCGCTCGCGACCGATAGCTCCACGGGCAGGCTCCGCAGCAGCGACGCGTCGTACACGACCGCGCGCGGCAGTACCACCGGGTCGATACCGGTGGTCTTTCGGCCGGCCTCGGTCAGACCCCAGACAGCAGTCGCCTCACTGCCGGCGTACGTCGTCGGAACCGCGACGATCGGGAGCCGCGTCGTCATCGCAACTGCCTTGGCCAGTCCGGTAGTCGATCCGCCGCCCACCGAGACGATCGCGTCCACCTGGTGCGCGACGGCCGCCGCGCGAGCCCGCCGCGCCACCTCAACCGGCACGTGCATGACGACCTCGTCGTGGCGCAGCGCGGTAGGCAAGCCGGACGTGACGATGTCGGCCAGCTCGGCCTCTGCAGGCGCGGCAATCACCATCACCCGCTCGACACCGAGTCGCGCGACCTCGGCCTTGACGCCTTCGGCCGCGCCGCCGGCCTGGAACCGAACGCGCTGGGGCAGCGACTCGTGGACGAAGTGCACGGGCCGAGTCTCACTGGAGGTCTGAGGCTGGCAAAGGCGGATCGCGGTTCGTGGCAGAAATGCGGAGTCGCTACTCCACGTCTCGCTACGGCAGCGGGCGGAGTCGAAGCGCGTGGGTGTCCAGTTCGATGACCTCGTCGGTCCGAGCAGCCAGCGATCGCCAGTCGTCGATGGCGGCGCGGAAATAGCGGCCCGACAGGGCGTCGAGCAGGCCGGCGTCGAGATCCATGATCAGGTCGACCGGCGTGTCAATCGGCGTCCAGGTGCCTTCGTCGTCCCAGATATCCGTGAATACCTCGGCCGTCATGTCCGTCTTGATCATCCCGGGTGACATCGAGAACACCCGAACTCCGGCGCTGAAGCATTCGCCGGCAACCGCTTCGGTGAACCGGTTCACAGCGGCCTTACTCGCCATATACGCGGACGTCACTTGGCCGTCGTTGTCGAGCCCGACCGGAAACGTCGCCGCACCCGACGACAGGTTGACGATCCGGCCGCTGCCTCGCGCCATCATCGCCGGGAGCACCGCGCGAGTGCATAGATAGGTGCCTCGAACGTTGATCTCGAAGACCCGCCACCAATCACTTTCGGGCATTTCCCACGTCAGACTGCTGCCGCCGGAGATCGCCGCGTTGTTCACCAGCAGGTCGGGAACGCCCAGCTCGGAAAGAATGCGCGTGAAGACAGCGTCGACACCGGCGGGGTCGCTGACATCCAAGACGAACGGAACCGCCCCCGTCTTGCTGGCGACGTCGTCGAGGTCTGCCGCAGAGCGCCCGATCGCGGCCACGAGCTGACCCGCTGAAGCAAGCCGCTCGGTCAGGGCCCGGCCGATGCCGCGACTTGCCCCCGTCACGACCGCGAGTCGGGCTGCCATGCAGCCAGCCTATGGGTCGCTACTGCAGTGCCGCGAACGCGACCAAGACGCTCGGACCGATGAATACCGGCCGCCTCCGTAGTCTGCATGTCCATGAGCCTGATTGCCTGTCACGTGTCGATCTCCCTCGATGGCTTCCTCGCCGGGCCTGACCAAAGCCGCGACAACCCGATCGGGGTCGGCGGCCTCAAGCTCCACCAATGGCACTTCCAGGCCGACGAGACCGGCCACCAGGCGGACATCGCCGCCCGCGATGACCTGCTGCGCACGATCGGCGCAGTGGTGATGGGTCGCAACATGTACGGTCCGATCCGCGGTGAGTGGGACGACGATTGGCGCGGGTGGTGGGGCGAGAATCCGCCGTACCACGCGCCGGTCTTCGTCCTCACGCACTATCCGCACGACCCAATCGAGATGGACGGCGGAACAATCTTCCACTTCGTCACGACCGGATTCGACGCCGCACTCGAGCAAGCGAAGGCGGCCGCTGCAGGCGGCGACATCCGCATCGCCGGCGGCGCCTCGACAATCCGGCAAGCACTCGCTGCGGGCGTGATCGATGAACTCACGCTCGACATCGCGCCGGTGCTGCTCGGCCGAGGTGAGCGTCTGTTCGACGACGTTGAGGATCCCGGGTTTGAACCGATCGAGGCCACGCATTCGCCGTACGCGACACACGTCCGCTACCGCGTCGTCCGCGAACGGAGCGGCTAGAGACAGGCCCGCGCGATCGCTTCGACGTGCGACGCGTCGGTACCGCAACACCCGCCCAGGATCGTGAGCTGCGGATGGTCGGCGCGCAGGCTCCGGTACAGACCGGCCAGCTCGGTGGCGTCACCGGCGTCGAGTGTGCCCGACTCGTCGAGCTCGGCGTGGCTCTTGCTTGATGCATTGGCTCGGATGCTGCGAATCCTGCGCCCACCCTCGTCGTCCGCCGGAAAGGCAGGACCGAAGTGAGTCGGGTGCGAACAGTTGATGCCGTAGTAGGCGGGGCCGGAGCCGGTCGCGCGATCGACGGCACCGATCGCCTCGGCGAGCGGCGTGCCGTCCGGTAGCCGACCATCGGTCCCTGTAGTGAAGGAGACCACGACAGGCACGTTTGCACGCATCGCCGCGCGAGTGATGCCGATCGCTTCGTCCGGGTACCCGATCGTCATCGCGTGGACGAGGTCCGCCTCGGTCGACGCGAGCGAATCGATCTGCTCCCGGTGGTAGCGCTCGGCTTCGTCAGCGGTCAGCTGCGAGCTCGGCTCGTAAGCGTCTGAGCCCGGACCGATACATCCGCTGATGACGATCTGCGAAATCGCATGGGCACGACGAATGTTGGCGAGCATCGCGATTGCGCGTTCGTTGACGCTGCGAAGGTGGGCCGTCGAATAGCCCAGCCGATCGCCCCAGTTGCGGCTGGCTCGCCACGTCGGTGCCTCGAGGATCACCCCGCAACCGAACTGATCGGCAACGTCGACGTGCCGCAGGAAGTACTCGTGGAGCGCGACGCAACCGGCATGGTCGTCGAGCAGCACGAACGCAGCGAACTCGGGCAGCTCCCACCCGCCGTTGAAGATCAGATCCGTCTCGAGCCCGGAATCGGTCAGGAAGACGGCGTCTGAGACCTGGGGCAGCGCCGCTCGATACAGTGGGTTCGTCACTTGGGCACCCTGGCCCGCGCTCGACATGCCATGTCTACGGGTACCTCGCGCGGGTTTTGTCTCAGACGACGATCCGCGACGGGCCGACGGGGCGTGCACAAACCTAGAAGAAGGACAGCAACCCGCCATGCGGTCAGCCAGCTCTCGTCGGATTGCCGCATTTGCCGCTTTAGCCACGGTCGGCGGGCTCGTCGTCAGCTGCCGACCGTGGCTGTCGCCGATCCGGCGACCGTCATCCAGACGTTCGGCTACTACCGGGACCGACGGACACGTTCACCGTGCCGGCCGGGATCACCCAGCTGACCCGTCCAACTGCAACGGTGGCGAAGGTGGTCGCGGCGGCGACGACGCCGCCGGCCCGTCGCCCGCGGGCGGCTATCAGGGCGTCGTGATCCGGCACTATCCCGGTGACGCCTGGCCAGGTCCTGACGATCGCCGTCGGTCAGGGCGGCGCGACCGGCACGAGCCAGGGCACCGGGCAACAGACCCCAGCGAACTACACCGTCGGCGCGGCCGCCGGCGGTTCGAATCCGCTCGGCTACAACGGCGGTAACGGCGGCGTCGCCGGCTGGCAGGGCGACTCCGGGCGACGGCGGCGGCGGCGGTGGAGCCACCGTCGTGACCGTCGGGCGGCGACGCGATCGTCGCCGGCGGAGCGGGCGGCGCGGGCGGCAGCGGTCAGTTCGCGCCGACGGTCGGCCGACTGCCCTACTCGACGTTCACGGCGTCGCACCGACATCACGCCTCGGTCGGACAGGACGGCATCACTGTCGGCCAGATCTGCGACGCCACCACAGGCAGCTGTGACGGCGGCGGCGGCGGTGCAGGCGGCGGCGGTGTCGTCGGCGGCGCGCAGGGCGACGTCCAGTTCGGATCCGGCACGTCGAACGAGTGGTACGGCTACGGCGGCTACCCCGGCCAGAACTCGACCGGCGGCATTCGGCGGACTGAGCGCCAGCTACCAGTACTACCCCGACGACTCCGCCGACGGCAGCGTGGTGATCTCCTACGCGACCGGCGCTCCCGGCGCGCCGACCGCGGTCAGCGGCGTCGCCGGCGACAGCACCGTCGCGGTCGAGCTGGACGCCCCCGGCCGCGGTCGGCGAGTCAGCAATCAGCGACTACGTCGTCGCAGTACGCGCTCGCCTCGAGCCCGACCAGCTGGACCACCTTCGTCGACGGCGTCTCGACGGCAACGTCGACAACGGTGACCGGTCTCGTCCGACGACACGGCGTACGTGTTCCAGGTCTCCGCCGTCAACACTGCCGGCCAGGGCTGCGGCATCGGCGCCGTCGAGTCCGGTGACGCCGTGGGCGTCCCGACCGCCCGACGCATTACCTCCGTGACGCGCAGGACGGTGCGCTGTCCTTGGCGTTCACCGCGCCCGCGTCGGGCAGCGCCCCGACCACCTACGAGTACCAGCTGAACGGCGCCGGCAGCTGGGTCACCGCGCTTGCCACGACGTCGCCGCTGCTGATCTGCCGGTCTGACGAACGGCACGTCGTACTCGGTGCAGATCCGCGCCAACAGCGCCGTCGGCGAAGGTGCCGCGTCAGCACGTGGCCGCCGGCACACCTGAAGCGCTGCCCGGTGCACCGAGCATCTCGTCAACCTCGACCGGCGTGGGCACCGCGATCGTCTCGTTCACGCCCGGCTACTCCGGTGGCGGCACGATCACCGACTACGAGTACGAGCTGAACAACAGCGGTACGTGGACGTCGGCGGGATCCACCGTGAGCCCGCTCACCATCAGCGGCCTGGCGGATGCCACGACGTACCTGATCGCGATCCGTGCCGTGACCGCGAGCGGCGGCGGCGCGGCCTCGGCAGGCGCCAGTGTGACGACACCCGGTGTACCCGGCAGCACCCATCGTCGGCTCGATCGCGATCGGGCGACACGACGTTGTCGATCCCCTTCACGGCGGGTGCCACCGGCGGTTCGACCATCACCAGCTACCAGTACCAGCTCGCGCGGCCGGTCCATGGACCACCGCAGCATCGTCGGCGAGCCCGATCGTGGTTACGGCACTGACCAACGGCACGACGTATCAGGTGAGCGTGCGTGCGATCAACGCTGTCGGTGACTGGAGCGGCGACTGCTCCGCAAGCGCGACGCCGGCCACCGTGCCAGGCGCGCCGGCATTGTCGGCAACACCGTCGCCGGTTCGAACCTCCAGCTGTCGGCTGCGTTCACCCCGCCGACGTCCGACGGTGGATCGGCGATCACCGGCTACGACTACTCGACCGACGCCGGCGCGACGTGGCGATCGGCGGGGACGACGAGTCAGCCCGATCGTCATCTCGACGCTCTCGGTCGACGGCACGACGCCGCTCGTCAACGGCACAACCTACTTCGTCGAGCTGCGAGCGATCAACACGATCGGTGCCGGCACAGCGTCGGCCGTCGCCACCGGGATCGCGCAGACCACTCCCTCAGCGCCCGGCATCGCCAGCGTGACCCCGGGTCCGTCGTCACTTGCCGTCGTGATTCACGCCTGCGTCCAACGGCGGCGCGGCGATCACCAGCTACGAGTACCAGCTCGGCTCATCGGCTGGGTGGACACCGGCACGCTCGGGAACCAGCTTCCTCATCACCGGCCTGACCAACGGAACGCCGTACGACGTCACCGTGCGTGCACGCAACGCAGTCAGGCTGCGGCCCGCGTCAGGCCCGATGACCGGCACACCACGCACTACGCCTGCGCAGCCGACGATCACCGGCGTTGCGCGCGGCGACCAGATCGCTGACCGTCGCCGTCGCTGACGCGAGCAACGGAGGGTCGGCGATCACGAGCTGGCAGTACAGCACCGACAGCGGCACCACCTGGTCTACGGCGTCCCAAACAACCAGTCCGCTGGTTATCACCGCGCTGTCGACAGATGGCGTCACCGCGATCGCCAACGGCACCAGCTATCCGGTCGCCGTGCGCGCAGTAAACGCGGCAGGGGCGAGCGCACCCTCAGGAACCACCGGCGTCGGACCGAGCACGACTCCGATCGCGCCGTCGGTCGTGCTCGTTGCCCAGAACCAAGCGATCCAGGTGACGTTCACGGTGGCTGACAACGGTGGCTCGCCGATCTCGGCCGTCGAATACCAGCTCAACGGCAGCGGCTGGGTCGACGCAGGCACGCTCTCGAGTCCCTTCGTGATCGGTGCGTTGGCCAACGGAACCTCGTACAGCGTCGACGTTCGCGCCGACAACGCGATCGGCGTCGGCACCGGATCGATTCCCGCGACCGCAACACCATTGACGGTGCCCGACCCCCCGACGTCCATCTCCGCCGTGTCCGACACCGGCAGTGCCGACGTGTCGTGGACGCCGCCTGGCAATACCGGTGGATCGCCCGTCACGACCTACATCGCGAGCGCGTTCGCGACGCCGGGCTCGCCAACGCCTGTCGGGACCTGCACGACCTCGACAACGTCGTGCTCCATCGGCGGCCTGAGCGACGGCATCGTCTACTACGTGTCGGTCATCGCGCAGAACGCGGCTGGGTCAGGCATCGCGTCGACGCCCGTTGTCGCTGTGACGCCATTCGAACGACCTGGCGCACCGACCCTGAACTCGCTCACGTCGGGCGACTCGTTTCTCTCGCTCGACTTCACGCCGGTACCGACGGAGACGCACCGATCACGGCATACCAGTACCAGCTCAACGGCGGGCGATGGCTCTCGACATCGTCGACGACGTCGCCGTTGACGATCACCGGCGTGACGAACGGCACGAGCTACGACGTCGCTCTGCGCGCCGTGAGCAGCGCCGGCGTCGGGGTGGCGTCCACGAGTTGAACGCAACGCCGTACACGTTTCCGGATGCGCCCGACCCGTCGACCACAGTCGCGGCTGGAGTGGCCGGCGTTGCCGGAGCCATCGAGGTCACCTGGCTGGCGCCGAACAACAACGGCTCGCCGATCACTAGCTACACCGCGACCGCGTTCGACGCGCCGACTGCCGGCGGCCAGGTGACGACCTGCACGACGATGGCGCTGACCTGCACGCTCAGCGGCTTGTCGGACAACACGCTGTACTACATCTCCCTGCAGTCAGTAAACGCGGCTGGCTTCAGTTCACGATCCGCGCGCATCGCCGTTGCTACTTCGCTGCTTCCTGGAGCGGTGTCGGCGGTTATCGGTGTCCCGGGCGACGGCCAGGTCGCGTTGAGTTGGACGGCGGGAGGCGACGGCGCCAGCCCGGTGAGCGACTACACCGTGTGGTACGCCTCTGGGGGTTCGTACACCCTGTTCGCTGACGCAGTGTCGACCGCAACGTCGGCGACGGTCACCGGACTGACGAATGGCACGGCGTACACGTTCGAGGTGTACGCGGTGAACAGCGGCGGCACTGGCCCAGTCAGCGACGCTTCGGATCCGGTAACCCCGGCGACCTTGCCAGACGCGCCAACGATCGGTGTCGCAACTGCCGTCAACGAAAGCGCAACCATCGCGTGGACGCCGCCTGCACAGGACGGCGGCGACCCAGTGACCGGGTACGTCATCACCCCGTCGATCGGATCCCCGATCACGGTCGGCAACGTGACAACTTACGCGCTCGCCGGACTGACCAACGGCACGGCGTACACGTTCCAAGTCGCGGCCATCACGGCAGCGGGCACCGGGCCGCAATCAGCAGCCTCCAACTCGGTGACGCCGAATCCGACCGCGCCAGGCGTCCCGACCATCGTCAGCGCGACACCGGGCAACGTCAGCGCCTCCCTTGTCTGGACCCCGCCAGCCGACAACGGCGGCAGTGCCGTGACCGGCTACCTCATCACTCCGTCGAGCGGTCCGACAGTCACTGTCGGCAACGTGACGACCTACACCGTCGTCGGGCTGAGCAACGGCACAGGGTACGCGTTCATCATCGCGGCGATCAACGCCGTTGGCACGGGTAGCAACTCCGCGCCGTCCGGCTCGGTGACCCCGAGTCCGACCGTTCCAGCAGCGCCGACGCAAGTTGTCGGCAGCGCGGGCAACGGCACCGTCGTCGTCGGGTGGACGGCGCCTACCGACAACGGTGGGAGCGCTGTCACCGGCTACCTCATTACCCCGTCGAGCGGGTCGCCGGTCACCGTCGGCAACGTGACGACGCACACCTTCACCGCACTGACCAACGGCACCGGGTACACCTTCAGCGTCGCGGCAATCAACACGATCGGTACTAGCGCACCATCGGTGTCGTCGACACTGGTGACACCGAATCCGACCGCGCCCGGTGCTCCGACCGTCGGTGTCGCCGTTGCCGGAAACGCCCGCGCCACCCTGACCTGGACGCCCCCAACCGACAACGGCGGCAGCGTCGTGACCGGCTACGTCATTACCCCGTCGAGCGGCACACCGGTCACCGTTGGCAACGTCGTCACGTACGAGCTGACCGCGCTGACGAACGGCACTGTCTACACGTTCACCGTCGCAGCGATCAACTCACATGGCACCAGCGCCAACTCATCGGCGTCCAACTCGGTAACGCCGCACCCGACCGCACCCGCGGCACCGACGACTGTCGTCGCGAGCGCCGGTAACACCACCGCGACACTCACCTGGATTGCGCCCGTCAACGACGGCGGCTTCGCGATCACCGGTTACGTCATCACCCCGTCGAGCGGGTCGCCGATCACCGTCGGCAACGTGACGACCTACACGCTGACCGGACTGGTGAACGGCACCGGTTACACGTTCACGGTCGCGGCGATCAACCAGATCGGTACGGGCACGACATCGTTCGTCGCCTCCAACTCGGTCACGCCGTTCGTCGCCGCTAGCGGCCGGTGCCCTCAAGCGTCCCGGTCCAGGTCTTCGGTGCCGACCGCTTCGCGACCGCTGTTGCGACGTCCGTCGTGGAGTTCCCGACAACCGGCAGCGCGGGCGCAGTGGTACTCGCCCGATCTGACGCCTACCCCGACGCGCTCGTCGGCATCCGATTCGCAGCGGCGAAGAACGCTCCGCTGCTCTTCGCCAACGGCGGTTCGCTCACCACGTCGACGCAGGCCGAGATCGTCCGCGTCCTGCCTGCCGGTGGCACCGTGTATCTACTCGGCGGCACTACCGCGATCCCCGCCAGCGTCGCAACCACGCTCACCGGCACTCGGGTACGTCGTCCAACGCCTCGGCGGTGCGGATCGTTTCGGTACCGCCCTCGCGGTCGCTGCCGCACTCGGCAATCCCGGTACGGTCTTGCTGGCAACCGGCACCAACTTCCCTGACGCACTCGCCGCCGGGCCAGCCGCTGCACACGTCGATGGCGTCGTGTTGCTCACCGACGGCCCGGTGCTCCCGGCGTCGGTGCGTGACTATCTGCGCGCCCATCCCGGCGTCGTCTACGCCGTCGGAGGGCCGGCGGCTGCCGCAGATCCGTCAGCCATCGCCCTGATGGGAGCCGACCGCTACGCGACCGCGGTCGCAGCAGCCGGCCTGTTCTCCAGCCCGAGCACGCTCGGTGTGGCGAGTGGGGTGACGTTCGCCGACGCCCTCAGCGGCGGAGCATTCCTGGCGCACGTCGACGGCCCGCTGTTGCTCTCCGCGCCGGCGATGCTGCCGTCGTCGACAACCAGCTATCTCCAGACCGTGCGGGTCACCGTGCGCACGAGCACGTTGTTCGGTGGCCCGACGGCACTGGCGCCGACGGTCGCGACGGCGGTCAGCGTCGCGCTCGGCGCGAGTTAGTTCGAGCGGTAGCGGGCACGCCCGACCTCACCACTCGACCAGCGTCCAGACCTCGGCTCGTGGTTCGCCTCCGGTGTCGACTGCGGCGAACAGCCGGGCCGCTTCCTTGAGGTGATCGAGCGCGGCATCGTCATCGCCGGCCGCATGCAAGAGGTCTGCGAGGTTGGTGTGCAACGCGGCGAGCCGGTGCTGGTCCGCGCGTTCGGCTCCAAGACGCAGCGCCTCGCGGGCGGTCTCCAACGCTTCGTCGCGCCGTCCGCTATCGGCCAGCACTCGTGCGAGGTTGTTCAGCGCAGCGACCGCCACGCCGGAGTCGGGCAGCGTGCGCGCCTGCTCGATGCTGCGTCGCAGGTTCGATTCCGCGGCGGCTAGATCGCCGGTCGCTGCCGCCACCATGCCCAACACGTCGAGAGCTTGGGCGCCCGCCATCGCGTCGTGGGCCGGCTCGGCCATGGCAACTGCGCCCGAGGCGAGTTCGCGAGCAGCCGCGACATCGCCGCGCCGGTACGCGAGAAGTGCGCGGTCCGCGTTGATCCGGGCCAGCAACACGTCACCGTCGACAGGTTCCTCGTTCAGCAGTTCCAGCGCTGCGCGCAGATGGTCGTCTGCGACCGCCCAGTCGCCCAGCCGGTGGTGTACCTCTGCAAGCTTGTGCTCGACACCGGCACTGAAAGCCGCGTCGGTTGCCAAGCCTGCGGCACTCTCGTAGGCGCCGATCGCCTCGGTATAGCGACCGAGTGCGACGAGTACATCGCCGGTGCCGGCCCACACCTCTGCCGGTGAGTAGCCGAGCGCGAGCGCGCGGGCGAGGTCGGAGTACGCCTGCTCGTGTGCGTAGAGAGCGCGCGACCGGGCAGCCGCTCGCCACCACCACGTCGCAGCTTCGGCGTCCCGGCCCGATTGCTCGAAATGGTGCGCGACAACCGCTGCCGAGACGGACGCCGAGGAGTCCCGCTCGTGCCGGCGCGCCAGCGCTTCGGCCGCCCGGCCGTGCAGCAACCGACGGCGGGCGAACGTCGTCCGCTCGAATACCACCCGGCGCAATGCCTCGAACGGGAAGTCGTACGCGACCGATGCGTCTTCGGCCCCAGCCGAAGTTTCTTCGAGCAGCCGGTAGCGGATGGCTTCGTCAAGGGCGTCCGAGGTTTCGGCGTCGCTGCGGCCACTCACGGAGCGCACGAGGTCGGCGTCGAACCGGCCCTGCAGCACGGCCGCCGCGGACACGACCTGAAGCGTGGTCTCTTGCACAGCATCGATCCGGCTCTCGAGCAGACCACGCACCCCGGCCGGCGGGCTCTCGACCGTCCCGTGTTGCGCAGCGCGGATGTACTCCATGACGAGCAGGGGCAGCCCGCGCGTCTCAGCGAGCAGGCGCGCCGGATCGAGTGACGTCGACGACGAGGTAAGCAGTGCGCCGATCTCGGCCAACCCGAAGGGCTCGACCGGAACTACGGAGGCCACCCCATCGGCGACCGCATCCGCGACGGCTGCCCGCAATCCCGCAACCCGCCCTGCGTTTTCCGGTGCCCAGGTCAGCGCGAGACGTAGCGGCAGCTCCGACAGCCGGTTGATGAGATAGCCCAACACGCTCAGGGTCGCATCGTCGGCCCAGTGGGCGTCGTCGACGACGAAGACGCACGCGCGGCCGGAGCTCCTCGGGTGATGCGGCAGCCAAGACGGTCGCCACCGCATTGAAGAGCCGGGTCAGCCCCGCGGTACTCGTCACGGCCTCGGCTGGCGCTGACGGTGCCGCCGAGAAGCCCGGCACCAGCCGCGCGATCTCGAGCGCGACGTGTGCCGGTACGACGTCCGCTATCGCCGGTCGGCGACGAAGGATCTGCATCAGGAGGTCGGTCAGAACGGTAAACGGCAGGTTCGTCTCCCCCTGGTGCGCGCGAACCACGAACGCACTCGTGTCGACTCGACCTGCTCGGGTGGCCAATTCGGCGACAAGACGCGTCTTGCCTGAGCCGGTTTCGCCGACCAGCGCAACGAGCCGGCCGGTGGTTCCCTCGGTCAGCAGTGCGGACTCGAGCACCGCCAACTGCGCGTCACGCCCGACGAAGTCATCGGCCACCTCCGATGGGCGGCAACGCAGAAACAGCAGGCCGGACGGCGGGGGGCGCCGGCTCTGGTCAAGCCGGCGAGGCGGCCCGAGCGGACGTCGTCGTACAAGCGCGGTGGTCTCACGCAGCGGCGCTACTCCGAGCTCGTCCGCCAGCGCCCGCACGCACTCGCGGTACTGACGAAGTGCCGCGGACCGCTGGCCCGTCATGGCGAGCACCCGGATGGTCGCCTGCTGGGCGGGCTCGTGCAGCGCATCGAGCGCGACCCAGCGGCGTGCGAGTTCGAGCGCCTCGTCAAGCTGGCCGCCAGCAACCCGGGCCGCTACCAGCGTTTCGAGGGCGGTGCTCAGACGCTGCCTCAGGTCGTCGGCAGTCGCGTTCTGCCAGTCGTCGAAATCCGGACTGTCGCGCACGGCAAATCCCGGTCAGGAAGTCGCCGCGGTACAACGCACATGCCGTGCCCAAGGATTCGACATCGCCTGCTGTCGTCAACCGCCGAAACTTCACGGCGTCCACCAAGGCTTTGCTTTCGTCCAAGGCGATCGTCGTGCGGCTGACCACGAGCGCGTCGCCGACCCCCGCGGCTGTCACGGACACCGTGCGACGCAGCGCGCCCCGAGCACGCTCGGCGTCGGAGTCTGGCCACAACATCAGCGCCAGCCGATCCCTGCTGAGCGGCTGCTCGGACATCGAGACGAGCGCGAGGAGAGCGACGGCCTTCCGGGTGTCGAAATGGACCGGCCGGCCGTCGTACTCGATATGTGGCGGCCCGAGCAGGGCCACGTTCAGCACCTGGCGCCCTCCGAGAAATGACTGCGACTGTGATGGCAGAAGGCTGTGACGGTGGAAGGAATGTCGCGATGACCGTAACGCTTTCGGAACGCTGCGCCGCCACAGTGGTCGTTGCCGGGCCGAAAGACAAGGGCCTGGCGAGCCAGGAGCCGACGAGCCGGGAGGGAATTGATGCAGCCGATGTGGGCAGATGTGACGCCGCCGGTCCTACGCTGGTCGCCTTCCACCGGTCGCCCGTTGACCGGTATCCCTCTCACACTCAACAGACTCACTTTCACCAGAGTGGGGCCATGATGGCCGAGTCCCTGCTGTCGCACCACGCCGAACCCGACCTCACCGAGGTCACCGTCACCGGCGCGCCCGACTTGCTCCCAGAGCAAGACGCCCGTCGTTCGAGGCTGGCCCGCTTGCGGCGGCGCACCGGAGCGGCACCGCTGCCGGTCTCAGCCGCACCGGTTCACGCCGGGCCGTCCTTCGATATCGCCCAGAACGATCCGATCCTGGGCTACTGCCAGAGCGCGGACGGTCCGGTCGACATCACCGATCTCGTCCTCGACTCCCCTGGCCTTGCGGCCATGCGGGCGGCCGGCGTGGTCCTCGTCGTCCCGCTGGTGTCCTCCGGCGAACTGATCGGCCTGCTGCACCTCGGTCCCCGGCTGTCTGAGCGCGACTACTCCACCGACGACCGACACCTCCTTGACTCCCTCGCCGGTCACGCAGCGCCCGCGATCCGGGTTGGCCAGCTGGTCCTCGAGCAGCAGGCCGAAGCTCGCCAGCGCGAGCGCATTGAACAAGAACTCAAGGTCGCGCAGCTGATCC
This sequence comes from uncultured Actinomycetes bacterium, assembly GCA_963825425.1. Classification (GTDB taxonomy): domain Bacteria; phylum Actinomycetota; class Actinomycetes; order Acidothermales; family Acidothermaceae; genus PALSA-607. The sequence goes on along the minus strand of CAWGTF010000010.1, from coordinate 302,058 downwards.
AGCAGCAGTTCCTCCCCAAGGAGCTCCCCGACCTGCCGAGCTGGACCGTCGCCGCGTTCTACCGCCCTGCGCGCCAGGTCGGCGGGGACTTCTATGACTTCATCCAGCTGCGCGACGGCCGGGTCATGGTCGTTGTCGGAGACGTCACCGACAAGGGCGTTCCGGCGGCGCTGGTGATGGCGAGCACCCATTCGCTGCTTCGATCAACTGCGCCCGAGCTGACGTCGCCGGGTGCCGTGCTGGCCCACGTCAACGACCTGCTCTGCCACGACATGCCATCGGCAATGTTCGTCACGTGCCTGGCGTTGCTGCTCGATCCAAAGAGCGGCTCGATCGAATACGCGAACGCCGGGCACGACCTGCCGTTCCTGCGAACTGCGGACGGCGTGGTGGAGCTCAAAGCACGCGGCATGCCGCTCGGTCTCATGACCGGCATGGACTACGAGCAGAAGACCGCCGAGCTGCAGACCGGCGACTGCCTCTTGCTCCACAGCGACGGGCTCGCAGAGGCACACAGCCCGACCCGCGAGATGTTCGGCTTTCCCCGCGTCGGTGAAGTCGTCGGCCGCGGGCTCTCGGGTGAGGCGCTCATCGATTTGTGCCTGTCGGAGCTGGACCGGTTCACCGGACCAGATCACGAGCAAGAGGACGACATCACCCTGGTCAGTCTCCAGCGCACCGGCGGATCACGGTTCGTCGACCTCGGAGACCGATGATGACCAGCAACCGAGCGGAAGAGACGCCGCAGCTGCTCGCCGAATTCACCGTGGCAAGCGAGCCGGGAAACGAGCGGGTAGCGCTGCGCGAAGTCGCCGCTGCGGCCGCGGATTGCGGCTTGACTCGTCGATCAGATGGAGCGACTCAAGACCGCAGTCGCTGAAGCAACCATGAATGCGATCGAGCACGGCAACGAGAACCGCGCGGAGATCCCCGTCGACATCACCGTGATCCGGACGCTCGACGCCGTCGCGGTCACGATCACCGATCGCGGCGGGGATCGTGCCGACCACGTCGAGCGTGAGATTCCCGATATCGAACTGAAGTTGCGCGGGGAGCAGCGGCCACGAGGTTGGGGCCTGTTCCTGCTGCAGAACATGGTCGACGGCATGGAGGTATTTACGCACGGCGCCTTGCACACCGTTCGACTGACGATGCGCACCGGTGGAGACGACGGCAACAAAGGAGAGCAGCATGCCGAGCAACTGTGAGGTTGAGGTTCGACGGCTTCCGGGAACGGTCGTCCTGGTGATGCGCGGTGAGATCGATGCAAGCGCGTCGCAACCACTGCAGTCGGCGTACGCCGGCACTCTCGGACCCGACATGGCAACGCGCGTCGTTCTTGACTTCACCGCGGTCGACTACATGAACTCAACCGGCATCGCGTTGATCGTGGGCATCCTCGCGCAAGCCCGTGCAGAGCATCGCACGGTCGCCGCAAGCGGGCTGTCCGAGCACTATCGCCAGATCTTCGAGATCACTCGGTTGTCCGACTTCATCCAGATGTTTGCAGACGTCGACGACGCCATCGCCATCACCACTTAGCAACGCACCTGACGGTCTCCGTCGAGAGGGGAAGATCATGGACGCACCAGCAGTGAGCATGGACGTACGTCACATCGCGGCCGGCACGGCAGTCGTCGACATTGCCGGCGAGGTGACGGCCGCGTGTGAGCCGATCCTGATGTCGGCGTATCAGCAAGTCAGCGGCAACGACACGCAACGCGTCGTGCTGAACTTCAGCGGTCTTGAGTACATGAACAGCGGCGGCATCGGGATGCTCGTGACGTTGCTGGTGCGCACGAACCGGCAGCATCAGCAACTCTCGGCGTACGGCTTGTCGCCGCACTACCGGCAGATCTTCGAGCTGACCCGACTCGACGAAGCCATCACCATCTTTGACGACGAAACGGCTGCACTCGCGGCCCTCACCACCAGGTGAAGAGGAAGACATGAAGAGCGACCAGCAGAACTGGGCGGCCAACGTGCAGCGGCTCAGTGTCGAGAAGCGCGACGGCGTCCGCGGCACGAACGTCGCCGGCCGCCGGCTCACCGGACCGATTCAGGGCTTCGGGAAGATGTGGCAGAAGACTTACGTCACGTCACTTGGCCGTGACGTGACACCGGAACACGCGATCAGCGAGTGGCGTGCGCACTTCGGCGACTTCTGGCCGAAGGGGAATCGTTTCGCGGGAGGCTTGGCCGGCCTGAATCCTGGCGACGTGGCTCTGATCGATATGTCCCTCGCCCCGGGTGCGCCTCGGCTCTCGACCGGTGTGATGGTCTTGTACGCCGACGAGCAGTCGTTCACCTTCATGACTCCGCAAGGGCACATGTTCGCCGGCTGGATCACCTTCAGTGCCGAGCGGACGGCGACGGGTACGACGAACCTGCAGGCCCAGGTCTTGCTGCGTGCGAACGACCCGATCTACGAGCTCGCGTTGATCTTCGGCGGCCATCGCAAGGAGAACAAGTTCTGGGAGCACACCCTGACGTCGGTATCGCACCATCTAGGGGTCGAGGATCCTGTTGTCGACGCGAACGTCGTGTGCGTTGATAGCAGCCGACAGTGGCGACACTGGACGAACGTTTGGCACAACGCCGCGATCCGTAGTCTTCTCCAGTCAGGAGTGCGCATCATGACAGCACCGTTCCGGCGGTTGCGCACCAAACCGCATGGGTGATGCTCCAGACGCGATCGTCGTCGGGTCGGGGCCAAATGGCCTCGCCGCAGCAATCACCCTTGCCGATGCTGGCCTGCGGGTGCACGTCTATGAAGGCGCCGACGCACCGGGCGGTGGCGCCCGAACCGAAGAACTGACACTGCCTGGGTTTCGGCATGACGTGTGCTCGGCGGCGCACCCCTTGGCACTCGCATCACCGTTCTTTCGTCGATTCGATCTGCGGTCGCGCGGTGTTCGGATACTCGAGCCCGAGGTGCAGTTTGCGCATCCACTCGACGGCGGTCGAGCGGGCTTTGTCGTGCGATCAGTGGACGAGACCGCGGATGCCTTTGGCGCCGATGCGGCCGCCTATCGTCGGTGGTGCTCCCGCTCGGTACACAATGCCGACGACGTCATCGACACCGTGCTGTCGAGCCTGCGCCGTCCCCCACGGCATCCGTTGCGGGTAGCTGCGTTCGGGCTCGCCGCGTTGGAGCCGGCGTCCATGATGGCGCGGCGCTTCGATTCCGAGGAAGCGCGCGCGCTGCTCGCGGGCGTGGCCGCGCACTCTATGTTGCGGCTGAGCCGCCCGCCCAGCGGCGCGGTCGCCCTGCTCCTGACCACGCTCGGCCACTCCGTCGGATGGCCGGTCATCGAGGGCGGATCGAGCAGCCTGGTTGCCGCTATGGTCGCTGCGATCGAGGACGCTGGCGGTGCCGTGTTCACGGATCGATGGATTACCTCACTCGACGAGTTGCCGCCAGCACGTGCCGTCCTGCTTGATGTCACCCCGCGATCGCTTCTCGAACTCGGTGGCCCGAAACTGCCGTCCGCGTACCGGCGCGCGCTCTCGAAGTTCCGCTACGGCCCCGGGGTGTGCAAGGTCGACTTCGCCTTGTCGGCGGCGGTGCCGTGGACGGCGCAGTCGTGCCTGCGTGCTGGGACCGTGCACCTCGGCGGCACCTTCGAGGAAGTTGCGCACAGCGAGGACGACGTCGCAGCAGGACGGCATCCCGAGCGGCCCTATGTGCTCGCCGTGCAGGCGGGCGTGGTCGATCCGAGTCGCGCGCCGGCCGGGCAGCACACCCTATGGACCTACTGCCACGTCCCAGCCGGCTCCACCGTCGACATGAGTGCACGCATAGAGGCGCAGATCGAGCGCTTCGCACCCGGCTTTCGCGACCTCGTGCTCGCGAAAGCTGTGCGCACGGCCGCGCAGGAGGAGGCGCATAACCCCAACTATCCGGGCGGCGATATCGCGTCGGGAGCACAGACTCTGCGGCAGACGTTCGGCCGGCCTGCGTTTCGCTGGAACCCTTATCGCACTGGCATTCCGGGCGTCTATCTCTGCTCGGCCTCGACTCCCCCGGGGCCTGGCGTGCACGGGCGGTGCGGTGAACTCGCGGCCCAAACGGCACTCCGCGATAGCTTCGGCGCGAGCCGAACAATGTAGTGCGGCGCGAGCCGAACAATGTAGTGCGGCGCGAGCCGAACAATGTAGGCCGGCGTCTAGGAGACTGCGAGCAGCTCCGCGCACTGCGCGCACGCGTTGTCGGCCGTGCTGTCGAAAACCCCCAGGAGGCGGGTCTTGATCGGACCTGCACCGCACAAGGCGGTCGGGCCTGACATGGTCCTCTTCACCGCGTGCCTCACTTGCGTCGGGGCAGCCGCGTCCAGCTGAGCGGTCGCGCCTTGCTCATATCCCATACGGAAAGCATTCCCGGGACGGCCTCAGCCCAACCCCAGGTCGTCGAGTTCCTTGTGCAACGCCGCGCGTGAAGAATCGCCGGTCGCCGCGGCCGCCGGCCTTCCCGGCCGCAAATCGGCCTTCGATCTGCTCGGCATCCGCTGCCTGAGCAGTAACGCGGCAACGATCCCGCCAATGAGGCCGAACAAATGCTCCTGCCAACTGATGTGCGGATCGTTGGGCACGACCCCCTGCAGGATCGACCAGAACGACGCGAGAACAACCAGGCCGACCACCACGTCGATCAGATGCCGCTCGACGAGCCCGCGCACCACCACGTAGCCGAAATATCCGAAGATCACGCCGCTTGCGCCAGCAGTGATGCTGTGCGTCGGCGAGAACAACCAACCACCGAGACCACTGGTCACGACGATCAGGAGCGTGACAACGACGAATCGCCGGATACCTCGATACGCGGCAAAGAATCCGAGAAAGAACAGCGGCGCCGAGTTGGCCTCAATATGCGAGAAGCTCCAGTGCAAGAGTGGCGCGGTAAAGATTTCCGGCAGCCGCGACGGTTCATGCGCAACGATCCCAAAGTGCCGGCTCAGCCAGTAGTGGTCGATCCAGTTGACGATCTGCACCGCCCAGAGCACGGCGATGACACCGGCCATGACGAACAACGCGCGTCGTGCGTCGGAACGGGTGCGTTCGGAGGTGCTGGGAGTCACCTGCCCAGCATAGGTTGCCAGTGGGGCAGCTCTACTCGACGGACTCGTGCTGTGCACGCAGGTCGATGAGACGCCTGCCGTCTGCGGTGAGATCAAGGACCTGCTGGCGTGCGCCCTCGGCCACGCGTACGCAATTTCGACCTGCGTGCTTCGCGGCGTACAGAGCGGTGTCGGCAGCATCGAGCAACTCGTGGACCGAGTGACCACTGTCGCGGAACGCGGCGACGCCGACTGAGACCGTGACGCTTACCTGATCCCGTCTATTCGCCGCGGCAACGGCGACCTCGGCGACTTGCGCCCTGACGCGCTCGGCCGTGTGGCGTGCTTGTTCGAGGTCAGAGCCGGCGAGCAAGATGACGAACTCCTCGCCGCCGAATCGGCCGACGAAGTCTCGCGGACGCAGCCCATCGGTGAGTCCGGTCGCTACACCCCGGAGCACGTCGTCACCGGTGAGGTGCCCGTACCTGTCGTTGACCGCCTTGAAGTTGTCGATGTCAACCAGCAGTACGGCGAGCGGTTCGCCGCCACCGCGCGCGCGCTTGATCTCCCGTTCGGCAACCTCTCGCCAGTAGCTCGAGTTCGCGAGGCCGGTCTTCGGGTCGGTCCTGGCTGCATCGCGAAACTCCGCGAGCAACAGCGTCCGTTGCAACACCAGAACGGGGGCCAGTGCGAACAGCACCGCATACGGCGACGCTGCGCACGCGAGTGCCACGAGCACCCCGGTGCAGGACTCCGCAGCGATCCCGACCCAGGCTTCCGAATCGACGAAGCTGTCGCGTAGCCGAGCCGACGGCGAGGTCAACGTCATGACCTCGGCTACCAGGCCCATGTTGACCGCGTGTCGCACCATCACACAGGCCACAGTGGCAGCGAGCACTCCGGGCGTACCCACCAGTGCATGCACGTCCCAGTTCGCCTGAGCCTCGTGCAGCTGCCCTCCGACGAGGGTTCCGTGCAACGTCGATGCCACGAAGTTCGCCAAGCCAGCGGCAGAAACGCTGAAGGCGAGCTTGACCAGTGGACGCCTGCCCACCCGAAGCTGCAGGAATCCGAAGACCGGGAGCACGACCAGCGCGCCGTACAGGGGCGGCAGTAGCAGTACGACGGGGATCGTCCAGACCGCGAGCATGTCGTTGGTGGTTCGGCCAGGTTTGGGGCCTCGCCAGACCAGCCGCAACGATCCTTCGATCGACAGGACGGCGCAGGCCGCCAAGACAGCGAACGTCAGGACGTCCGACATCTTCGGGTGCGTCGTGACGACGCCGACCGCTAGCGACCCGAGATAGAGCGCGGTCACCGCCAGCACGAAAAGCCGTGCCCGGCGCGGGAGCGCCCAGAGTAGACGTTGCCACCCGTTCGAGGCCACAGCGGTGGCGGCGACGGGGTTGAGAGGTGGCGAATTCGCTGGCAGGCCAGCGTCGCTGCCGATGTCGACGCCAGCGTCGCTGCCGATGTCGACGCCAGCGTCGCTGCCGATGTCGATTGCGCCCACCCCCCGGTGCATGAAGCCAGCTGACGAACCGACGGATGATCACCCGCTGTAGTCAGGAACTCTACGCGCTGTGCCATCAATGCGCATAGGTAGTGCGATATGACCGGTTCGAGTGTTTTGATAGACGCGTTCAAGTTTCTCTTGAAGGGTGCCGAGGAGTCAGCCAGCACCGATGAACCACGCGCCCCCAACGTCTTCCCCCCAGAGTTGGAGGAACGCAATGCGCGACCAGCATTGGTGGTAGCCCACCCGCTCGACCGGTCGTAGAACTTGCAAAAGCAACGACCGCCGGGCGAATGAGACCGCAGGCCGCCGGATCGAACCCCCCACCGACCCGGCGGCTTGCCCCATGTCTGGCGGCAGCTAGCTGGGCACCTCGCGAGAGTTCTTGCGGGCAATGGCGTAGCAGGCGACGGCCGCAGCGGCGGCAACGTTCAACGAGTCGACCCCGTTCCCCATCGGTATGCGCACCGCGCTGGTGGCCGCTTCCAGGGCGCTCCTCGACAACCCCGGACCCTCCGCCCCGAGCAGCAACGCCAGCTTCTCGCCGTCCCGCACTGCTATCTCGTCGATCGGGCTGGCCCGCGAATCCGGGGTGAGCGCAAGCACCCGGAAGCCCGCCTCGCGAAGCAAGGTCAACCCACTTGGCCACGACTCGATCCGGGCGTACGGGATCGAGAAGACCTCGCCCATCGAAACCCGGACTGAGCGCCGGTAGAGCGGGTCAGCGCATGTTGGGCTCAGCAGCACGGCGTCCATGCCAAGACCAGCGGCGCTTCGAAAGATCGCGCCGAGATTGGTATGGCTGTTCACCTCCTCGAGCACCACGACCCGCGAACTGTGGGGCAGCAGGTCGGCGACGCTCCTCAGCGGCAATCGGCCCATCGCTGCCAGTGCTCCGCGATGCACGTGGAAACCGGTCACCGACTCGAGGAGCTCCTCGGATCCGACGTAGAGCGGCACGTCGATGTCGGTGACGAGATCGGCGACCGACGAGAGCCACCGCTGCGTCATCAGCGCCGACCTCATCGGATAGCCGGCGCGCAAAGCGCGGCGGATGACCAGCTCGCCCTCCGCGATGAAGATGCCGAGCGCGGGTTCGGAACGACGGCGCAGTTCGACGTCTGTCAGAGCGCGGTAGTCGGCGAGCGCAGGGTCTGCTACGCCATCGAGAGACTCGCCGTCGAAGAACACGCCGTCTAGGAACACCGTGCGGGCCACGGCACGCATCATCCCGGACGCCGCCAGCTGGCGTACCGTGGAGTGAGTTGATCACACAAGTTGATCCCTCAGATCTCAAGGGGAGCTGGGTTCCATGGACGACCTGCAGGTCATCGGCAGCCGCGGCCGGGGGTCGGTGATGCGCGTCGTGCGGGCCAGCGCCGCGTTGTTCGGCAGCGGCTTCGTCGCCGGACTAGTGGTGGCACTGATATTTCATGCGCTGATTCACGCGCTCATCATCATCGCGGCCGTACTCATCGTCCTCGGCTTCGCGATCAAGGTGATGGTGACCCGCCGCCGCTGATCTTGCACGCGACGAGCCCCTCAGGGCGATACGAACAGCTTGACCGCGACCCCAGTTCCGACCACGACGATGAGCAGCCGTAGCAGGTTGGGCGCCAGACGGCGTCCGACCTTCGCTCCGATCTGCCCGCCGATCGCGGAACCGACGGCCAGCAGCGCGGCCGGCAGGTAGGCAACCGGGGCGAAGAGGACGAACAGCAGCGCGGCCACGCCATTCACCAGCGCGGCAAGAACGTTCTTGAGTGCGTTCAGCCGTTGCAAGTGGTCGTCGACGAAGATGCCGAGCAGGGCGATCAAAATCACCCCTTGTGCCGCGCCGAAGTAGCCGCCGTAGACCGCGGTGAGGAAAACACCGACGTCGAGCCCTGGGTGCGGGCGCACCCGCGGGGGCCGCAGCGCAGCCCGCCGGATCATCCGGGCAGACAACCGCGGCTGGACCACGACCAGCACGCAGGCGAGAACCACCAGGTACGGCACGACCCGCTCGAAAGAACTGCTTGGCAGCGCGAGCAGCAGCCCGGCCCCGGCCAGCCCGCCGGCCATCGAGATCACCCCGAGGCGACGAATCCGGCTCCGCTGGCCGGTCAACTCGCGGCGATAGCCCACCGCGCCGCTCACGGCCCCCGGCACCAGTCCGAGGGTGTTCGACACGTTCGCGACCAACGGCGAATACCCGAAGGCGACCAGAGTGGGGAATGTCAGCAGCGAGCCCGAACCGACAACCGTGTTCACGGTGCCGGCGACCACACCGGCCCCGAAGACGCCGGCGATCTCCCAGGGGCTCAGCGCCGGCACGCAAGCGATCGTAGCGGCCTGCTGTTGAGGAGACTTCGGTCACGAAAGCCGCAAAAGGTCAAGAGCCGTTCAGCAACGGTCGACTACACCAGGGTGAAGTCCCTGCAGCTGCGCCGCCGACCGTGGCGCGGGCGACTTCAGCTCGTGACCGTCGTCGGGTGTGCACTGGCGATCATCCTGGGCGCGAGCGCGTCCGCGCAGGCCGACAGCCTGGATCAAGCCAATGCTCAGGCCCAGCAACTGGCTGCCCAGATCGGCAAGCTGCAGCCCCAGGTCGTGGCCGCTCTTGCCGCCTACGACACCTCGCTGACGGCTCTAGGACAAGCCGTGACGATGAACGTGGCCGCGGGCCGCGTCTATTCGTCGCTTCTGCAGCAGGCCGACACCCTCGTCGCACAGCGGGACTCCCACATCGCCGCGCTGTACAAGGCCGGGGGTTCGCTCGCGCTCTATGCCAGCGCGCTGCGGTCGGGCGATCCGGCAAGCCTGCGTCAGGTGCCCTATCTCAATAGCATCGTCACGTCGGACGCCGATGGCGCGGCTAGCGCGCTGGCAGTAGCGGCGTCCGCGAAGGTGACGCTCGACGCCACTCAGAACCAGATCGACAACGGCATTTCCAACGCGGACGCCGTGAACTCGCGACTTGCCGATCTGCAGGATCTGCTGGGTCAGCAACAAGCACTCCTCAACCAGGCGTCAGCTCGAGCCAAGAATCTGCAAGCGTTGAAGGACGCAGCCGCGGCACTGGCGGCCTCGCAGGCAGCTGCCGCTGCGGCTGCCGCACAGGCCGCTGCGAGCGCGCAGCCCGCGGCGGCGCCAGCGGTCTACCGGGTGCTGTTCCAGGCTGCGGCGACCACCTGCCCTGGGCTTTCCTGGACTGTGCTCGCAGCCATCGGCCAGGTCGAGACGAATGACGGAACGGGCGGGATGGTGTCGTCGGCCGGCGCGCTCGGGCCGATGCAGTTCTTGCCGGCGACGTTCGCCGAGTACGCCCGAGATGGCGACCACGACGGCAAGGCCAACATCATGGACCCGGCCGACGCCATCTACACCGCGGCTGCCTACCTGTGCGCGAACGGCGCGGGGCAAGGCGGGACATCCCTATCGACGGCGATCTGGAACTACAACCACGCAGACTGGTACGTCCAGCTCGTCGAGTCGCTAGCCGCCAAGATCAGCTAGCGCTGCCCCTTCACGCGGAGTCGGGCGCCGTTGCTGGGGGCGCGATCGCCGCGGGCTTGGCGGGCGTCGGCGCGGACCCGTTCGGCGAACTCGACCCGCCGCCGTTAGTCAGGCCGCCCACGATGCTGCCGAGACCCTCGAGCGCCTTACCCATCTCACTCGGGACGATCCACAGTTTGTTCGCGTCGCCTTTCGCGATCTGCGGAAGCATCTGCAGGTACTGGTAGGCCAGCAATTCGGCGTCCGGCTTGCCGTCGTGAATCGCTTTGAAGACGGTACCGATCGCCTGGGCTTGACCCTCCGCTCGCAGCGCTTGCGCCTTGGCGTCAGCCGTCGCCTGGGTGACAGCGGCCTGTGCCTGGCCCTCGGCCTTGAGGATGGCCGACTGCTTCTCGCCTTCGGCGGTCAGAATCTGCGACTGCTTGAAGCCCTCGGCAGTCAGGATTGCGGCCCGCTTGTCACGGTCGGCCCGCATCTGCTTTTCCATCGAATCCTTGATGGACGCGGGCGGATCGATCGACTTCAACTCGACACGGTTGACCTTGATGCCCCACTTGCCAGTTGCTTCGTCGAGCACGACCCGCAGCTGCGAGTTGATCTCTTCGCGCGAGGTCAGTGTGCGTCTCGAGGTCCATGCCGCCGGCGACGTTGCGAAGTGTCGTCACTGTGAGCTGCTCGATGGCCTGGATGTAGTTCGCAATCTCATAGGTCGCGGCCCGCGCATCGGTGACCTGGAAGTACAACACGGTGTCGATGCCGACCACCAAGTTGTCCTCGGTGATGACCGGCTGTGGCGGGAACGAGATGACCTGCTCGCGCAGGTCGAGGAGCGGACGCAATCGGTCGACGAACGGCACCACGATGTTCAGGCCCGGCGTCAACGTCTTGTTGTAGCGGCCGAAACGCTCGACAATGCCCGCGCGCGCCTGCGGAACGATTCGCACGGTCCGCCCGACGACGAGCAATACGAAAACCGCAACCACGATCAGCGCAATGAGTTCCGGACTCATGAACTACTCCGTTCCATAGACCAGGGCGGTGGCGCCCTGGATCTTCACGACGTCGACCGACGTCCCAGGCTCGAGAACCTGGTCTTCCATGTAGGCGCGTGCGGTCCAGATCTCGCCGCCGATCTTGACCTGCCCGTGGTGCGCATCTACCCGTTCAAGAACCAGCGCACTCTTGCCCACGAGCGCGTCGATGCCGCTCTTCAGCTCGGCCGGTGTCCGTAGGTGCGACTTCGCGATTGGCCTGGCCACCCCGACGAGCCCGATGGAACCAGCAATGAACGCGCCGAGCTGCAGCGGTACGGGACCCCCGACCACGGCGACAACGAGCGCGACCACAGCGGCAATCGAGACGAAGCCGAGGACCAGTGTGAGAGTCAACGCCTCGGCGGCGGCACAGGCGGCCGCGACAATCGTCCAAACGAGCCAAGCGGACATAACTCGATCATAGGCCGGTATTTCACCGGGCGCGGGCGGCAAATCGGCCGTCGCGATAGTCCAGCCGCAAAGCGACACCGAAGGTCTCCGACAACGACTGCTCAGTTATCGACTGGTGCAACGGACCGGCCGCGACCGCCTGACCACCACGCAACAACAATGCGTGCGTGAAGCCGACCGGGATCTCCTCGACGTGGTGTGTCACGAGCACCGTCGTCGGAGCGCTGGGATCTGCGGCGATTGCGGCGAGCCTGGCGACGAGGTCCTCGCGGCCGCCCAGGTCGAGCCCCGCGGCAGGTTCGTCGAGCAGCAGCAGCTCGGGGTCGGTCATCAACGCTCGCGCGATCTGCGCACGCTTGCGTTCGCCCTCCGACAACGTGCCGTACGAGCGGTCGGCAAGGTGCACGCACCCGACTTGCCTCAAGACGTGCTCTGCACGCACCTCGTCGTGGATGTCGTAGCGCTCGCGCCACCGGCCGACCATGCCGTAGGACGCGGTGAGGACGACGTCTCTGACCTTCTCGCGAGCGGGGATGCGCTCCCCCAGCGCCGCGCTCGAGAGCCCGATTCGCGGCCGAAGCTCGAACACGTCGACTCGTCCCAACCGCTCGCCGAGGACGTCGACGGTCCCGCGCGTCGGAAACAGCCTCGTGGAGGCGATCCGCAGCAACGTGGTTTTACCGGCGCCGTTGGGGCCGAGGATGACCCACCGCTGATCCTGATCGACTGCCCAGTCGACGTAGTCGAGCAGCGTCGCGCCGTCGCGGACCACACCGACGCCCTGCATCGCAATGACGTCGCCGGTTGCCTGCACGCACGAAACTTACCGGCAGACCGACTTACCGGGACGCCGACCCGCGGCCCGCCACGCTTAGGGTAGGGGGGTGCCAACGCCCGAGGAGGTGCTCCCCCGCGAGCCTCCCGCCGACCCCGAACTCTGTGGTCGGTTCGCTGCCTGGTTCGCCGCGGCGCTGGGCAATCGCGTCGACACCGACGCGGCGCTGGCGGCGATCGAAGCCGGCAGCGACGGCCATGTGGTGACCGGGTGGCCCGATTGGCGAGTCCACATCGACGGCAGCGACGGCGTGGAGCTGGTCACGAGGGTTCCTGACGTTGGCGCGGTCGCGGTCGAGTTTGCCCTCGCCGATGTCGTCGGGCGGTTGCTGCGCATCGGCGTGCGTGAGGTTTCACTGGTGCTGCCGGTCGCGGGAGATCCGCTCGGGCTGACCGGAGCTGGCCCGTTCTCGCTCGCCGCACTCGAGGCAGAATGCGGCGTCCTGCTTGTTACTGATCAGGCGCGGATCGGGCTCATCCCCACGCCGGACAAGCGGGGGTCGTCCTACCGCGGCTGGCGCTGGCAGGTCCTGATCGAAGCACGTGAGTCGGTCGATGCCCTGGAGCTCGCGGTTCTCGGCGAACCTCCGGCTCAGTTGTCGCCCTTCGCGCCGATTGGCGACCTGCCCGCGCCCGATCCATTCCACGTGGTCGAGCAGGCAGATCGCGCGCTCGGCCGCGCCCTGCGCGCGGCGACGAACGAGCTCGCAGCCCTCGACCTCGCGCACTGGAGACCCGAGGTCGCCGCCGGTCGCAAGGAGGCCGAAGCGGCGTTACGTGCTGCGGGGCAACGATTTCCACCGGGTTGGCCACCACCTGCGCGCGCTCTCGCCGAACGTGCGCTCATGCTGTGGCGGATTGTGCGCGCTGCTCGCGCAGATGCTGGCGCCATCTCGGCGTCCGGCAGTCAGGCTCGACATCAGGCGCTGAGCGCACTGTCTCACGCGGTGCGAGAGGCGGCGATGGTCGCGTACAACGTGCCCCTACTCGCCCTGCCCACGGGTGGGCGCGCGGCCGCCGCCGAGCCCGACCTTCGGTGACCGTCGACCGCACGTTGCTGGTCACGCTGACCGGCCGCGATCGGCCCGGGGTGACTTCGCGCCTGTTCAGCGAGCTGGCGAGGTTTCCGCTGCACGTTCTCGACACCGAGCAGATTGTGTTGCGCGGTCGGTTGATCCTCGGCGTGCTCGCCGACCTCGCCGGCACCGACGCAACCGACGAACTCGCGTTACGCGACGGGCTGTCACACGCGGCACGCGAACTCGGCTTGGAGATCGAAATGACGGTCGGGCCGCACGTAGAAGCGACCGCACTGGCCGGCCCGCTGCACGTCACCGTGCTCGGCCACCCACTCCTGCCTGCGGCCATGGCCGGTGTCGCCAGCTGCATTGCCGGCCACGGCGCGAACATCGACCGCATCGTGCGGCTCGCCAGCCACCCGGTGACGTGCATCGAGATGGACGTGTCCGGCGCTGAACCCGATCTGTTGCGTGCCGAACTCAACGCGCAGGCTGCGTTGCTCCAGGTCGACGTGGCCGTCCAGCGCAGTGGGCTGTACCGCCGGGCGAAGCGGCTCGTCGTCATGGACGTCGACTCGACGCTCGTGCGCGGCGAGGTCATCGAGATGTTGGCGCAACGTGCCGGCTGCGCCGAGCAGGTGGCCACGATTACGCAAGCCGCGATGCGTGGCGAGTTGGATTTCGAACAGTCGCTTCGAGAGCGGGTGACGCTGCTCAAAGGATTGCCCGAAACCGTGCTAGCCGAGGTACGCGATTCGCTGGTGCTGACGCCAGGCGCCCGAACCCTGGTACGTACTTTGAAGCGCCTCGGGTACTTGGTGGCGATCGTGAGCGGTGGGTTCAGCCAGATCACCGACGGTCTCGTCGATGAACTCGGCCTCGACTTCGCCGCCGCGAACACCCTCGAAGTCGTCGATGGCTTGGTCACCGGAAATCTCGTAGGGCCCATCATCGACCGGCCGGGAAAAGCCGCGGCGCTCGAACGTTTCGCTGCATCGGCAGGCGTGCCGCTCACCCAGACGATCGCGATCGGCGACGGGGCCAACGATCTCGACATGCTCGGGCGCGCCGGACTCGGGGTTGCGTTCAACGCCAAACCGATCGTGCGCGAGGCCGCCGACACGGCGCTGAACGTGCCTTACCTCGACGCGATCCTCTACCTGCTCGGCATCACGCGCGACGAGATTGATGCAGCGGACCGGGCCGACTGACCTGCGCTACTTCTTCGCGGCTTCCACGACCCGGGTCTCAGCCTGCGGTTGCTCAAGCTTCTTGGCTGACGTCCGACCGGGTGGACGACTGATCTTGCGCTCGTCGTGCTCGTAGATCCGCCACGGCGGCCCGACAATGCGCGAATCCGGTTTCCCGACGACCTCCGGATCCTTGTCCGGATAGGGCACCCGGCTCAGCACCTCGCGCATCGCGGCGACCCGAGCACGTCGCTTGTCATTGCTGCGGATGACCGTCCATGGCGCGTTGTCTGTATCGGTAACCTCGAACATCGCAGCCTTGGCCTCGGTGAAGTCGTCCCATCGGTCGATCAACGCGAGATCGGTCGGACTCAACTTCCATTGCCGGACCGGATCGATGCGCCGGATGATGAACCGGGTGCGCTGTTCACCACGCGACACCGAGAACCACAACTTGATGAGGATCAGCCCGTCATCGGTTTGCAGCTTCTCGAACACCGGCACCTGCCCGAGGAACAGGTCGTATTTCTCGTCCGTGGTCCAGCCCATCACGCGTTCGACTCCCGCCCGGTTGTACCAGGAACGGTCGAACAACACGATCTCGCCGGCGCTCGGCAGCTGGGCGATGTAACGCTGGAAATACCACTCACCAAGCTCCCGCTCGGTCGGTTTTCCCAGCGCGACGATGCGGGCCGCCCTGGGATCGAGGTGCTCCATGAACCGCTTGATGGTGCCGCCCTTGCCTGCCGCATCGCGGCCCTCGAACAGGACGCAAACGCGCTGCCCGTGGTCTTGGATCCACTCCTGCATCTTGAGTAGCTCGACCTGGAGAGCCCGCTTCTGCCGCTCGTACTCCCCGCGCTCGAGTCGGTCCTCGTAGGGGTAGTTCTCCCGCCAGGTGTCGACCCGTTTGCCGTCGGCGCCGACCAGAATCGGATCGTCCAGGTCCTCGTTGTCGGCCTCGAGGCTCAGCGCATCTAGATCCTCGGTGAGCTGGACGCTCGCCCAGGCGACCTTGCGGCGCTCCCGGCGCGGTGAGTGCGACCGGCTCGGCGACTGCGCTTTCGTCCCGACCTTCGCGCGCTCTGACGCCATCTGCCGACCCTCCTGTTCGCTCGCCCGAGAATCTGCCGTATCCGCAGCGTGCGTGGTCACACCCTAGGTGACTCGATGGTGAACGCTGGGTGAAGTCTGGCGGCCCGGTTTCAGTGCCGGTGCGGGTGCAACACCTGGAATCCCGACCCGGCTGTCGGCGATTCGAGCGCACACGGATCCGGCTCTGGGCAAGCCTCACATTCCATCTCGATGGTCGCGTGCGCGATGTCGAAGTCGATGGCAACCAGGTCTTTGATTCGCTCCCCCGTTGCCTGCGCCTGCTCAAGGGTGGGATGTCCCGACACGGCGACGTGCGCCGACATGGCGTGCAGGTCGCTCGACAGGCTCCACACATGCAGGTCGTGGACATCGACGACAGTCGGCACGTCGCGCACCGCCGCGAGCACCGCCTCGCGGGTCGATCGCCTTGGGTGTCGATTCCAGTAGCACGTCGGCGCTGCGGTGCAGCAGCCGCACCGCCTGGCCCGCGATGGCCACACACACGACCAGCGAGACCGCCGGGTCAAGCCAGTAGGTTCCGTGACTGAGCACGATGACGAGGCCCGCGGCAGCCACCGCCAGTGACACCGCCGCATCCGACACCAGATGCAAGGTCGCCGCCGACATGTTCAAGTCGGCATGCACGCCGGGTCTTGATCGGCGTTCGTGCACCAGCGACGCGCCGACCACGTTCAATGCCGCCGAACCCAGAGCGACGATCGCCACGATGCCCCCGTGCACCGGCCTCGGATGCACGAGCCTGGCCACCGCGTCGATGGCCACCAGGCCAGTAACTGCCAGCAGCAAGCCGCCGTTGGCCAGCGCCGCCAGGATGGTCGCCCGGTGATGGCCGAACGACCGGGCCATCGTCGCGCTTCGCAGCGAGTACCGCAGCGCGACGACGGCGATGGCCAGCCCCGCGACGTCCGCCAGATTGTGCCCTGCATCGGCAAGCAGCCCCAGGGAATGGGCGAGCAGCCCCCAGATGATCTGCGCCACGACGACCGCAACGTTGAGCGCGATCGCGATGACCAGCCGCTGCTGGCGGCGGGCGTTCCTGCTCTGCGTGGCGCTCACGTGATCAACGGTACGCCGCAATAAGCAGGCCGGACGCCGATCAGCTGCCCATGGCGTGGACGCCACCGTCGACGTGGATGATCTCGCCGGTGGTCTTGGGGAACCAGTCCGAGAGCAGCGCGACAATCGCCCGGGCCGCCGGCTCGGCGTCGGTGACGTCCCAGGCCATCGGAGCTCGCGTCTCCCAGATCGCGGCCAGCTCGTCGAAGCCGGGAATTCCCTTGGCCGCCATAGTCCTGATCGGCCCTGCCGAGACCAGATTGACCCGCACGTTGCTCTTGCCGAGATCGCGGGCGAGGTAGCGCGAGCACGACTCGAGCGCGGCCTTGGCGACGCCCATCCAGTCATACAGAGGCCACGCAACGCTTGCGTCGAAGTCGAGGCCGACGACCGAGCCCCCGTTCGGCATCATCGGCAACGCGGCCGTTGTCAGCGCCTTCAACGAGTAGGCGGACACGTGCAGCGCAGTCGCGACGTCGTCCCAGCCGGTATTGAGGAAGTTGCCACCGAGCGCAGCCTCCGGAGCGAAGGCGACGGCATGCACGACCCCGTCGAGCCCGTCGAGGTGCTCACCCACTCGCTGCGGCAGTGCAGCCAGATCGTCGGGGTTCGTCACGTCGAGCTCGATGACCGGCGGCAGCTCCGGCAGCCGCGCCGCGATCCGCTCGGTGAGCCGGCGCACCCGTCCGTAGGACGACAGGACGACCTGCGCACCTTCCTGCTGTGCCAACCGAGCGGCATCGAACGCGATCGAGGCCTCGGTCAGCACCCCGGTGATCAGCAACCGCTTGCCAGAAAGGAGCCCGGCGCCACCGTGGAGTGCCATTCAGTGCCCCATTCCCAATCCGCCGTCGACCGCAATGACGGCACCGGTGATGTATGCAGCCTCGTCACTTGCCAGGAAGCGGATCACCCCGGCGACCTCATCCGTCGTCCCGTAACGGCGCAGTGGGATCTGGTCGAGCAGTTGCGCGCGCCTCGCCGTCGCCGAGAACCGCGGTCAGGTCGGTCTCGATGAACCCGGGGGCCACCACATTGGCGGTGATCCCTCGCGACCCGAACTCACGCGCCAAGGAGCGCGCGAAGCCGACCAGACCCGACTTGGTCGCCGCGTAGTTGGCTTGGCCGGCCGATCCGGAGAGACCGACGACCGAGGAGACAAAGATCATCCGGCCGCTGTGCGCCCGCAGCATGCCACGGGCCGCGCGGCGCGCAACCCGGTACGCGCCCGTGAGATTCGTGGCGATCACGGCGTCCCAGTCGTCGTCGGTCATTCGCAGCAGCAACGTGTCGCGGGTAATACCGGCGTTGGCCACGAGGACCTCGACCGTGCCGTGTTCCGCCTCGACGCGCTCGAATGCCGCCTCGACGTCGTCGGAGTTCGTCACGTCGCAACGGACGCCGAACAACCCCGGGGGCGGTTCGCTCGACAGGTAGGTCACCGCGACGCGGTCGCCGGCCGCCGCCAATGCCTGCGCTGCCGCGAGTCCGATGCCGCGGCTACCGCCGGTGACGAGCACAGAGCGCGGCACACGGGTCCTTCCACGAGCCCGGTTCGGCCGGGCGCCGACGCCACTATCGGTCGCTCGCCGAGGCTACCGGTAATCCGGGCTAGTGGTGCGAAGCGCCTCCGGCTGGGGAGCGCGACTACCGCCCTCAGCTACGCCGGGTGGTCTAACGCCGGTCAGCGCAACGGTGGGCTCCGAGTCGTCGCGCGGCGCAGAAAACTCGCTCCGTCCGGACCTGCTTGGGGGCCTCAAGGACCCCGATCAATAAGTAGTCGTCCAGCGAGACGAACTGACCCAGTAGACGTCAGCACCCCGCAGCGTGGAGAACCCAATGAGCACAATGACCGCCGACACCTTCGACACCGTGACCGCCAACGTCCTCGCGGACGGGATCGTCGTCCGGCTGGCCGGCTCCCTCGACGTCGCTTCATTGCCCGACCTGCGGGCCACCTTGCTGAGCAACCGGCCCGAGGGCTGCGACGACGTGCTCGTCGACGCCGGCCGGGTCACCGAAATCCACGAACGTGCACTCGCCGTCCTCGTCGCTGCAGCCGAATGGGTGCGCCAGACAGGTGGTCGCCTTCGCTTCGCGGCGATGTCGCCTGCCTTGGTCGACACCGCCGACTACTTCGACGTCACCGACTTGCTGCCTCGTCTGCCTGGTCCGGGGGGACGGGCAGGCGGGGCGGCACGCCTCCAAGCCCGCTAGGCCTATCCCCGTAGGTCCAGCGCGCGTCAGCACCGCCGCACTACCCACCCGCACTACCCCACCCGCACCGACCCAGCGGTACTACCCACCCGCCGGGGCCTCGCATCACCCGCACTGCTCGACTCACCCGCACTGCTCGACTCACCCGCACTGCTCGACTCACCCGCACTGCTCGACTCACCCGCACTGCTCGACTCGATCCGCTGCTACCGCCGTCTGGCCCGGGACCCCCTCCCCGGCCAGGCGGCGGTTGGCATGTACGCCGCAGTCGCCGGGCCGGCGTCCGTCGTAGGGTGGCCTTTCGATCAACCGTCCGCCGTGACGGCCCACCGGAGGTAGCCGAAGCGATGCCCGACCGCGAGATCGATCAGTCCTTTCTCGACTTGCCGCTACAAGCCCTCGCCGACGCCGCCCTCTCGCGGGCGAAGGAGCTCGGCGTCTCACATGCGGACCTGCGGGTCGAACGGCACCGCACGCAGCATCTTCGGCTGCGCGACGGAAGCCTCGAGGGTCGTCTCGACGATGTCGACAGCGGATTCGCCGTCCGCGTCGTGCACGAGGGCACGTGGGGCTTCGCCGCCGCCGTCGACCTCACCCCCGAAGAAGCGGTCCGGGTCACCGAGCAGGCCGTGGCCATCGCCAAGGCAACCCGACCGGCAAATCGCGAGCCGGTGGAGCTGGCCGACGAACCGGTCTACGCCGACGCGCGCTGGGTGTCGTCGTACGACATCAACCCGTTCGACGTCCCCGATAGCGACAAGGTGGCGCTACTCGCCGAGCGCTCCGCGCGGCTGCTGGCCTCCGATGGCATCGACCATGTCGATGCGGCGGTCGCGCAGGTCTTGGAAAACAAGTTCTACGCCGACCTGGCTGGCACGACGACACGGCAACAGCGGGTCCGGCTGATGCCGAGCTTGACGGCCGTGTGCGTCGACGCCGATACCGGCCGATTCGAGACGATGGAGAGCCTGGCACCGCCGGTCGGTCGAGGCTGGGAGTTCGTCACCGGCACCGGCTGGGACTGGGATCAGGAAATCGCCGAGATCCCCGGCCTGCTCGCGGAAAAGATGAAGGCTCCCTCAGTTGAGGCCGGCAACTACGACCTGGTGATCGACCCGTCGAACCTGTGGCTGACCATCCATGAATCGATCGGGCACGCGACTGAGCTCGACCGCGCGCTTGGCTACGAGGCGGCCTACGCGGGCACCAGTTTTGCGACCTTCGACAAGTTGGGATCGCTGGTCTACGGCTCGCCGCACATGCACGTCACCGGTGACCGCACGGCGGAGTACGGCCTCTCGACAGTTGGCTTCGACGACGACGGGGTCGCCGGCCAGCAATGGGATCTGGTTCGAGACGGCGTCCTGGTCGGCTATCAGCTCGACCGGCGGATGGCGAAGCTCAAGGGTCTTGGCCGCTCGAACGGTTGCGCGTTCGCCGATGCGGCCGACCGGGTGCCGGTGCAGCGGATGGCGAACGTCTCGTTGCAGCCCGCCGCAGGCGGGCCGTCGACCGAGGAACTCATCGCGGGCGTCGAGCGTGGCATCTACGTCGTTGGCGACAAGAGCTGGTCAATCGACATGCAGCGCTACAACTTCCAGTTCACCGGCCAGCGGTTCTACGAGATCCGCTCCGGACACCTCAGCGGCCAGTTGCGCGACATCGCCTACCAGGCCACCACTACCGATTTCTGGGGCTCGATGGACGCCGTCGGCGGGCCGCAGACCTACGTGCTCGGCGGCGCGTTCAACTGCGGCAAGGCTCAGCCGGGGCAAGTCGCCCCCGTCAGCCACGGGTGCCCGTCTGCGGTGTTTCGCGGCGTCAAGATCCTGAACACCGTCCAGGAAGGTGGCCGCTAGATGAGCGACCAGACACCGCAGGAGCTCGTCGAGCGGGCGCTCGCTATCGCTGCCGGCATCGCCGGCGTCGACGGCTGCGTGGTGCTCGCCGACGAGTCGAGCAGTGCCAACTTGCGTTGGGCGAACAACACCCTCACGACCAACGGCGTGACCCGTGGCCGACGGCTGACAGTGATCGCCTCGGTCAAGGGCGCGGACGGCGTGGCGGCGGGCGTCGTGTCGCGAAGCGCGGTGCGTACGGGCGATCTCGACGACCTCGTGCGGGCCGCCGTCGCCGCCGCGGGCGAGAACACCCCCGCCGAGGACGCCGGCGCCCTGGTCGAGCCGGCCCGCCCGGTCGACCCGTCTTGGCAGGACGCCCCTCAAGAGACCTCGGCGGAGATCTTCGAGGGCTTCGTCGGCGATCTCGGGACCTCGCTGACGGAGGCAGCGGGACACGGTCGACTGCTGTTCGGATTCGCCGAGCACGTCGTGAACTCCAGCTTCATGGGCAGTTCAACAGGCCTGCGGCTTCGCCACGATCAGCCCACGGGCAAGCTCGAGATGAACGCCAAGTCGGCTGATCTGGCACGTTCGGCCTGGTCAGGAGCAGCCACCCGCGACTTCACCGACATCGACGTAGCGCGGGAAGCCGACGCGCTCGCGCAGCGCCTCGAGTGGGCGGCTCGGCGGGTCGACTCTGCCGGCGGCGCGTTACGAAACAATCCTGCCGCCCGGGGCGCTGGCGGACTTGTTGATCTACATGTACTGGTCCGCCGGTGCCCGCGACGCCCACGACGGCCGAACCGTGTTCTCCAAGCCAGGCGGCGCCACTCGGGTCGGTGAGTCACTGAGTAGCTTGCCGTTGACCTTGCGCAGCGACCCCGCAGACCCGAGCCTTTCGTGCATCCCGTTCGTGGTCGCGCACGCATCGAGCGCCGAGAGTTCTGTTTTCGACAACGGTCTCGATCTTTCCCCGACGTCCTGGATCGACAACGGACGGCTGAACTCGCTCATCCAGACCCGCCACACCGCGGCCCTGACCGGCCTGCCCGTGACGCCGGCGATCGACAACCTCATCTTCGAGCAGGCCGGTGCGACCGCGAGTCTCGACGACATGGTTCAGCGCACCGAGCGCGGGTTGCTGCTGACGTGTCTTTGGTACATCCGGGCGGTCGATCCGCAGACGCTGCTGCTCACCGGCCTCACTCGCGACGGCGTCTACCTCGTCGAGGACGGTGAGGTCGTCGGCGCGGTGAACAACTTCCGGTTCAACGAGAGCCCGGTCGACCTGCTGGATCGGATCACCGAAGTCGGCGCAACACAGCGGTGCCTCGGCCGCGAATGGAACGACTACTTCACCAGGACAGCGATGCCGCCGGTGCGGATAGCGGACTTCAACATGAGCACAGTGAGTCAGGCGTCCTGACTCCGATGGCGTCCTGACGCTAGACGTCCTCGAGGCGGAAGCCGACCTTCATGCTGACCTGGAAGTGCTCGACCTCGCCGTCGACGATGTGCCCGCGGATACCGGTCACCTCGAACCAGTCGAGGTGCCGGAGGGTCTGCGATGCCCGTCGGACGCCGTTGCGCACGGCGTGTTGGACGCTTTCGCCCGATGTCCCGACGACTTCGGTGATCCGGTAGGTGCGGTCGCTCATGAAAACCTCCTGCTTGCCGGCTGGTCCCCCATCATCGCGGCGTACGGTAGTGAGGTGGCAAGACGGGTGCGCGACCGCGCGCAGGAGGGCGACCCGCCGGTCTATCTGGTCACCGCCGCCCGACCTGGCCACTCACAGGAAATGTCTGGCCGGCTCCGGCGTTATCTCATATCGATGACGGTCCGGGTGGTTTGCCTCGTGCTGGCGATCTTCTTCTTCACCGGGTGGTTGCGCCTTGTCGGCGTGGCGGCCGCGGTCGTGCTGCCATGGATCGCCGTCGTGATGGCGAACGCCGGGCCGGTCGGCGACGGCGAGGAACCACAATTCGTCTCCACGGACCGGATCAGTATCGATGGCCCGCCGGTCACTTCGATCGGCCACTCCACGGAAGGCAATCCGTGACAGCGGACCTCTACCCCGTACCCGTATTGCCGCAAGAACCGCCGCCCGACGGCTGGGCTGACGAGATCCGATCACTTGCGGCCGCGCGCAACGCGGTGATCCTCGCGCACAACTACATGCTGCCCGACATCCAAGACGTCGCCGACCACGTCGGCGACTCGTTGGCGCTGTCGCGAATCGCCGCAGCGAGCGATGCCGAAACCATCGTGTTCTGCGGCGTGCATTTCATGGCGGAGACGGCGAAGATCCTGGCGCCCAACAAGACGGTGCTGATCCCCGATCTTGATGCCGGATGTTCATTGGCAGCCAGTATTGACGTGACCGACGTCCTCGCATGGAAGGCCGACCACCCCGGCGGCGTCGTCGTGGCCTACGTCAACACGTCCGCTGCGATCAAGGCCGAGGTCGATGTGTGCTGCACCTCGTCAAACGCCGCCGATGTCGTGCGGTCGATTCCCGAGGGCAAGGAGATCTTCTTTCTGCCCGATCAATTCCTTGGCGCGCACGTGCGCAGGGTGACCCGTCGCGACATGGACGTGTGGGCTGGCGAGTGTCACGTGCACGCCGAGATCTCGCCGTCCGACTTGCGTGCAACGCTCGACGCCAACCCCGAGGCCGACCTGCTCGTGCATCCCGAGTGCGGGTGCACCACCACGGCGCTGTACCTCACGAGCACCGGCGACCTGCCCGCCGACCGCACCCGGATACTGTCGACCGGCGGCATGGTCGAATACGCGAAGTCCACGACGGCGCCGCGCGTGCTGGTCGCGACCGAGACCGGCATCTTGCACCAGCTGCACAAGCTCAATGGCACCACCGACTTCATGCCGGTCTCACCACGTGCCGTCTGCCCCTACATGAAGATGATCACGCCGGCGAAGCTGCTGCGCTCGTTGCGCGAGAACGTATTCGAAGTCGACGTCGATCCGGTGGTCGCTGGCCGCGCACGGCACGCCGTGGAGCGCATGATCGAGATCGGATCGCCCTCGCGCGGCGGCGAGTGATCGCTAGTTGTCCGCGCTGTCACCGGAGTTCGTGCCGACCACCGTCGGATCTTGCTTCAGGCAGTTGAACAGCTGCTGTAGCTGAAGGTTGGTCGCGTGATCGACCCGGAACCGGACGTTGTAGAGCAGCGTCGCCTTGTACTTGCTCGTGGTGTCCAACGGCTCGGGGTCGACGCCCGGGATGTGCTGGCACAGGCCCCAGACCCTGGCGTGATCAGTCGCGGTCGCGCCGGGGGTGAACACCACGACGATCTCCTGCTTCGACAGGCTCGCCGTCTGCCGGCAACCGGCCAATCCCCAGAGCAACGCAGTCGCCGCCATACCTCCCGCGAGCACCCGCCGACGGCCAGCAGCATGTCGCATCGAGCCAGGCTATCGACGTGGTCGGTAGTCTGCTGATCGTGCCCCGGCTCACCGCGGACAACCTCCAGGCCCGCCGTCGCACGATCATCGACGGGGCTCGCCGCTGTTTCGCGCGCGATGGCTACGAAGGCGCAACCGTGCGGCGCCTCGAAGCAGAGATCGGGCTCTCGAGGGGCGCCATCTTCCACCACTTCGGCGACAAGGAGTCGCTGTTCTTCGCGGTGGCCGACGATGACGCTGCAGAGATGGCTGAGGTGGTCGCGAGACACGGCTTGGTTCAGGTCATGCGTGATCTGCGCAACCGCGACGCTGGCTGGCTCGGCGTCCAGCTGGAGTTGTCGCGCCGCCTGCGCACCGACGCGGACTTTCGTGGCCGCTGGGCGGCCCGCTCGGACACCATCGGCCGGGCCGCCCGCGAGCGCCTGCAGCGCGGCGTCGAGCGCGGCACTCTTCGCACCGATGTGCCGGTCGACACGCTCGCGGCGTTCTTAGAGCTGGTTCTCGACGGCCTCGTGCTGCATCGAGCGATGGGAGTACCCGACGACGACCTCGACGCGGTGCTTGATCTTGTCGAGGGTGCGGTCCGGCGACACCCGTAGCGCTCGCTTGAACTCAGGTGGACGGCTCCGGTGTGACCTCGGCGAGATCGAGGTCGCCGAGATCGCCGGTGGCCTGCCGTTCGAACTGGGTGCGGTAGAGCTCCGCGTAAAGACCACCTGACGCGAACAAGTCGTCGTGGTGGCCACGCTCGACCACCCGACCGTCGTCGATGACCAGAATCTGGTCTGCGTCGCGAATCGTCGACAACCGATGCGCGATCACCAGAGATGTCCGGCCGGACAAGGCAATCTTCAGCGCACGCTGCACGGCCGCCTCAGATTCGGAGTCGAGGTGCGCCGTTGCCTCGTCGAGCACCACGATCGCCGGCGCCTTGAGCAACAGCCGGGCGATCGCCAGCCGCTGCTTCTCACCGCCCGACAATCGGTAGCCGCGCTCGCCGACCAGGGTGTCGAGGCCGTCGTTCAGCGAGGCCACGAGATCCCAGATCTGTGCCGCCTTGCACGCCTCGATGAGCTCGTCGTCGGTGGCGTCCGGCTTGGCGTAAATCAGGTTGGCCCGGATCGTGTCGTGGAACATGTGACTGTCCTGGGTAACCACGCCGACTGTGTCGCGCAGCGACGACTGAGTCACCTGCCGCACGTCGACGCCGCCGATCAGCACCGCTCCCCCAGTGACGTCGTACAGGCGTGAGACGAGTGCCGAGATCGTCGTCTTACCGGCGCCTGACGGACCAACGAGCGCGACGAGCTGGCCCGCGTCGGCCGTGAACGACACGTCATGCAGCACCTGAGGATTGGACGACGTATCGAGCACCGCCACCGATTCGAGCGAAGCCAGCGACACATCGGACGCCGCCGGGTAACCGAACTCGACGTGGTCGAACTCGATGGTGTTGGCACCTGCCGGCAGGTCGACCGCGCCGGGTGCGTCATCGATCATCGGCGGGAGGTCGAGAACCTCGAACACCCGCTCGAACGACACCAGCGCGGTCATGATGGAGACGTTGACGTTCGACAGCGCAGTGAGCGGGCCATACAGCCTGGTCAAATAGGCGCCCAACGCAACGACCGTACCGACGTCCAGCTCACGGTTCGCAGCAAGCCAACCGCCCCATCCATAGACGAGAGCGACGCCGAGCGACGCAACCAACATCAGCGACGCGAAGAAGACGCCGCCATACATCGACTGGGTGACGCCGATGTCGCGAACCCGACCGGCCTTCGCGCGAAATGCAGCATCCTCCTCGCGCGCGCGGCCGAACAGCTTGACCAGCAATGCTCCCGCGACATTGAACCGCTCGGTCATCGTGTTGTTCATCGCGGCGTTCAGGTTGTAGCTCTCGCGGGTAATCGTCTGCAGTTTGCGGCCGAACCAGCGCGCCGGCAACACGAACAGCGGCAACAACGCGAGCGAGGCGAGGGTGATCTGCCACGACAGCACGAACATCACCGAGAGCGTGAACGACACCGTGAGCACGTTGGTCACGACGCTCGACAACGTGCTTGTGAACGCCTGCTGCGCGCCGAGGACGTCGTTGTTCAAGCGGCTGATCAATGCACCGGTCTGCGTGCGGGTGAAGAACGCGATCGGCATCTGTTGAATGTGGCTGAAGATCCGCGCGCGCATGTCGAAGATGAGACCCTCGCCGATGCGCGACGTCTGGTAGCGCTCGACGAGCCCTAAGCCAGCATCGAGAACCGCAATCAGCCCGATGATCAGCGCGAGCACGATGACGAGATGGGGGTGTGAGCCGACGCCTTTGTTGCCGATGCCCTTGTTCAGAATCTCGCGAATCAGCAACGGAGTCAGCGCGCCGAGTGCCGCGTCAAACGCGAGCAACACCAGGAGCAACGCGACCAACCGCTTGTAAGGAGCGGCAAACTTGATGATCCGTTTCACCGTGCCCGGTGCCAGCTTCCGCTTGGTCACCGAGGAGTCCTGGGTGAAGCTGCGCATCGCATGCCAGGTGGCCATGCCTTGGCCCATGCTCATCGCACTGTCACCCGCCCATCGTCTCCCGTCATTTCGCTAGCACGTCGTGATTCTCAGTACGGTCCATTGTCACACCGGTCCCAACGCGTCGCGGCCGCTGCGACTTCCCGACGCCCCTCGCTCGCTCAGGAGTGCGCCGCCGCGAGCCGCAATCCCGCGACCAGCTCGTCGGCAACGCGACGCCGCTGCCCAGCGGACCCGATCAGGACCGCCTTGGCAACCGTTGCAACCTCCCGTGGCGTTCGCAGCACGGCCGTGACCAGGTCCGCGACCGCTGCGTCAAGCTTCTGCGACTCCACCGACAAATTGGCCAAGCCGCAGGTGACGGCGTCCCGACCGGAGATCGCCCTGCCCGTGACGACAAACGCGAGCGCAGGCGCGTGCCCCATCAACTCCCCCAGCCGGGCGACACCGCCGACTGAGCCGGACGGCGTCAGCTGAGCGTCGTCCGCTACGACCCGCAGGTCGCAGGCCAATGCCACGTCTAGTCCGGCACCGGCGGCTCGTCCGGTGATCGCCGCAACCGTGATCAGGTCAGGGCGGCCCAGCCACTCGATGGCGGCCCCGGGCGGCTCATCGTCGGGGCTATCGGCCGCCGCACCGGCGTAGAAGTCGGCGGCTTCCCCGCACAGCACCACCACCCGCGTCGCTCCCGTCAGACCGCGCCCAGCCATGGTCAGCGCTGCCCAAAGCGCCGTCGGACCGTGGCCCGGCAACGACACGGTGCTGACCTGCTCGACGGGCATGTCTACGACCCTAAACCGCGCAGCGACCGCGCTGGGGGCCGTGGGCCGCCGCCGACCGAGACCGGCGCTTGGCCAGCGCCCTCAGGGTCGCTTCGACTTACCTCGGGTGGCTCCGCCACGCCCCCGCAAGGTCGCGCCGGATTCGGTCAGGATGCGGTGGACGAAGCCGTAAGACCGTCCGGTCGCGTCGGCCAGCGAGCGGATGCTCGCACCTCCGTCGTACTTCTTCCTGAGGTCGCCCGCCAGCCGGTCGCGGTCGCCGCCGGTCACCCGGCTGCCCTTCTTGAGAGTGTCGGCCACGGTTTCTCCCTCTCTAGCTCGGATTGTGTGCATGGGAGCCCTGTCCAGCCATGATCACCCATGTTCGGCCCATCGGCCACCCGCGCAGGCACCAAGGTTGTCGCGATCACCCGTTCAGGCGAGCGCCACCAGGTCAGCGAGCTCTTCACTCCAGATGTCCTCGACGCCGTCGGGCAGCAGCAGGACGCGTTCTGGCGATAGCGCCTCGACCGCGCCCTCGTCGTGGGTGACCAGCACGATCGCGCCGCGGTAGCCACGCAACGCGCCGAGAACCTCTTCGCGGCTAGCTGGGTCAAGGTTGTTCGTTGGCTCGTCGAGCAGCAACACGTTGGCGCTCGACACAACCAGGCGGGCTAGCGCGAGGCGGGTCTTCTCGCCACCCGACAAGGTGCGAGTCGGTTGTTCGACCGTGTCACCGGAGAACAGGAAGCTGCCGAGGACCCGCCGCAATTCGACGTCCGCCAGATCCGGCGACGAGGAGCGCATCGTCGCGAGCACGGTCGCATCGGGGTCGAGCGTCTCGTGCTCCTGAGCGTAGTAGCCGAGCTTCAGGCCGTGGCCGGCGAGCACTTCACCGGTGTCAGCAGTCTCGACACCGGCCAGTGTGCGCAGCAGCGTTGTCTTGCCCGCGCCGTTCAGGCCGAGGATCACCACTCGGCTGCCTCGATCGATGGCAAGGTCGACGTCGGTGAAGACCTCGAGGGACCCGTACGACTTTGACAGGCCGGTGGCCGACAGCGGCACCTTGCCGCACGGCGCCGGTTCGGGGAACCGCAGCTTCGCAACCCGGTCGTGCTTGCGGACATCTTCTAGGCCGGCAAGCAATTTATGGGCTCGCTTCTCCATGTTCTGCGCGGCCGTTGCCTTCGTCGCCTTGTAGCGCATGCGATCGGCCTGGGCCTGCAACGTCGTTGCCTTGCGTTCCGCATTTGCCCGCTCGCGTTTGCGGCGCCGCTCGTCGGCTTCGCGTTGCTCGAGGTAGGTCTTCCAGCCGACGTTGTAGACGTCAAGAACCGCGCGGGTCGCGTCGAGATGCAGCACCCGGTTCACCGTGGTCTCGAGCAACGTGACGTCGTGGCTGATGAGGACCAGCCCGCCCTTGTGCGATCGCAAGAATTCCCTTAGCCAGGCGATGGAATCGGCGTCAAGGTGGTTCGTCGGTTCGTCGAGGAGCAACGTCTCTGCGCCCGAGAACAGAATGCGGGCGAGTTCGACCCGACGCCGCTGTCCGCCCGACAACGTGCCGAGCGGTTGGCCGAGCACCCGGTCGGGCAGCCCAAGACTGGCCGCGATTGACGCGGCTTCGGACTCCGCGGCATAGCCACCGAGGACGTGGAAGTGGTCTTCGATCCGGCTGTACTTGCGGACCGCGGCGTCGCGCACCCCATCGTCTGCACTGCCCATGCTGGTCTCAGCGGCTCGCATGTCACGGACCACCACGTCGAGACCGCGCGCGGACAGGATGCGATCGCGAGCGAGGACGTCGAGGTCACCCGTGCGTGGGTCCTGCGGGAGGTAGCCGATCTCGCCGGTGTTCGTCACGGAGCCAGCAGCGGGGAGCAGTTCGCCGGCGAGCACTTTCGTCAGCGTGGTCTTGCCGGCGCCATTGCGCCCGACGAGACCGATGCGATCGCCCGGCGCGACCCGAAACGTCACGGCGTCAAGCAACACCCGAGAGCCGACGCTGATCTCGACGTCGGTAGCGGTGATCACGAAAACATACCCTTCGATAGCGTGCAGTGGCGGGCCGGGAGAACAACGATCAGACGTTGAATCCGATGGCGCGCAACTGCTCCCGGCCGTCGTCGGTGATCTTCTCCGGACCCCACGGGGGCATCCAGACCCAATTGATCTTGAAGTCCGTCACCAGACCGTCGAGGGCACTGCGGGTCTGGTCTTCGATGACGTCAGTGAGCGGGCAGGCCGCCGATGTCAGCGTCATATCGATGGTCGCGACACCCTGATCGTCGAGGGCCAGGTCGTAGATGAGCCCCAGGTCGACCACGTTGATGCCCAACTCGGGGTCGACCACGTCGTAGAGGGCTTCCTTGACGTCATCAACAGTCGCGGTCATGAGGTGCTGCCTTCCGGGGTCGTGGCCGCCGCCGGGGAAATCCCGCCAGCAGGTTCGAGCTGCTTCTCGCGCGCTTGTGCGGTCGCATCCTTCCAGGCCATCCACGAGAGCAACGCGCACTTCACCCGTGCGGGGTACTTGGAGACACCGGTGAACGCAACGGCGTCTTCAAGGATGTCTTCGTCGGGAGTCGCCGCTCCTTTGCTCTGCATCAACGCGACGAACTCGCCGTGCGCGACCAGACCGGCCCCGACGTCACGACCGATGACCAGATCGGTGAGAACCGAGGCACTGGCTTGGCTGATCGAACACCCGGCGCTGTCGTACGACACATCGGTCACGGTGTCGCCATCGAGCTTGACCCGCAACGTAATTTCGTCGCCACACGTCGGGTTGACGTGGTGCACCTCAACGTCGTAGGGCTCCCGCAGACCTTTGTGGTGCGGCTTGCGGTAATGGTCGAGGATGATCTCTTGGTACATCGATTCGAGTTGCATCAGCCGAAGAACCTCTTCGCGTTCTCGAGCCCGACGACCAACGCATCGATCTCGGACGGCGTGGTGTACAGGTAGAACGAAGCGCGGGTCGACGCGCTCACGCCGAACCGCTGATGGATGGGCCGGCCACAGTGATGCCCGGCGCGAACGGCGATGCCGTGCCCGTCGAGAATCTGCGCGACGTCGTGCGGGTGAACGTCGCCGAGCGTGAACGAGATCGCACCGCCGCGGTCGACGGCGTCGGTCGGGCCAAGGATGCGCAACCCCGACACTGTGCTCAGAGCCTCGAGCGCGTACGCCGTGATCTGCTTTTCGTGCGCTGCCACGGCGTCCATGCCGATGTTGGTCAGGTAGTCGACGGCCGCGCCGAGCCCGACGGCTTGGGCAATGGGTGGCGTGCCGGCCTCGTACTTGTGCGGCAGCCCGGCGTACGTCGACCCCTGCATCGTGACTGTTTCGATCATCTCGCCGCCACCGAGGAACGGCGGTAGCTCGTCGAGCAGCTCGCGGCGGCCCCACAACACGCCGATGCCGGTCGGACCGCACATCTTGTGTCCGGTGAAGGCGGCGAAGTCGATGCCGAGCGCGGCGACATCGACCGGAAGCTGGGGAACTGACTGCGAGGCATCGAGCACCACGAGCGCACCCACGGCGTGGGCGCGCGCGACGACCGCGGCGACCGGATTCAGCGTGCCGAGCACGTTGGACACGTGGACGAGCGAGACCACCTTGGTGCGCTCGTTGATCAGCTCGTCGATAGCGGAGACATCGAGTCGACCATCGTCCGTGACACCGAACCAGCGCAGCGTCGCGCCGGTGCGCTGGCACAGGATCTGCCACGGCACGATGTTGGAGTGGTGCTCCATCTCGGTGATGACGACTTCGTCGCCGGGTTTCAAACCGCGGGATCCCCACGCCATCACGTTCGCGACCAGGTTCAAGGCCTCGGTCGAGTTCTTGGTGAAAATGACGGTCTCAGGGTCTGGTGCGCCGATGAATGCCGCGACCTTCAGACGGGCGCCCTCGTAACCAGCAGTTGCCTCCTCGCCCAGTGCGTGGGTAGCCCGGTGGATGTTGGAGTTGTGCTGCTCGTAGAACTCGGCGAGCGCATCGAGGACCTGCCGGGGCTTCTGCGAGGTGTTCGCACTGTCGAGATAGACCAGCGGCTGATTGTCGTGGACGCGCCGCTCAAGGATCGGGAAATCCTTGCGCAGCTGTTCGACGTCGTAGGTGCGTCCGATCAGATCGACCTCGTCACGGGCAGCCTCCTCACGCGGTCTTGGCGTATCGCTCGTAACCCTCGGCCTCGAGCCGGTCGGCGAGTTCACGGCCGCCCTCTTCGACGATGCGGCCGTCGACGAAGACATGGACGAAATCGGGTTCGATGTAGCGCAGGATGCGGGTGTAGTGCGTGATGAGCAGGACGCCGCGGTCTGGCTGTGCCCTGAACCGGTTCACGCCCTCGGACACGACGCGCAATGCATCGACGTCAAGGCCGGAGTCGGTTTCGTCGAGCACCGCGAACTTCGGGTTGAGCAACTCGAGCTGAAGGATCTCGTGCCGCTTCTTCTCGCCGCCCGAGAACCCCTCGTTCACGTTGCGCTCAGAGAACACCGGGTCGATCTGCAGTTGCGCCATCGCGCTCTTGACCTCGCCGACCCAGGTGCGGACCTTGGGTGCCTCGCCACGAATCGCGGTCGCCGCAGTGCGCAAGAAGTTCGACACCGAAACACCGGCAACCTCGACGGGGTACTGCATCGCGAGGAAGAGGCCGGCGCGAGCGCGCTCGTCGACCTTCATCGCCAGCACGTCCTGGCCGTCGAGGGTGACCGAGCCTTTGGTGATGGTGTACTTCGGGTGGCCGGCAATCGAGTACGCGAGCGTGGATTTGCCAGACCCGTTCGGGCCCATGATGGCGTGCGTCTCGCCCGCATTCACGGTGAGGTTGACACCGCGCAGGATTTCGCGCGACTCCTCACCGCTGCCGATCGCGCCGGTCTCACCGGTCGTGCCGGCATTGACGACGACATGCAGGTCGCGGATTACAAGCGCGCTCATCGCAACGGACTCTCAATCTCTGCTCGTGAAATGCCGGGTAACGCGGTGGAAGAAACGTGGGACGGGCTGGCGCTCAGGTAGACGTCATCGCCATCGAACTTGATGTCATAGACCGGAACCGCTCGTGTTGCCGGCGGGCCGAGGGGTCTGCCGGTGCGCAGATCGAATCGCGAGCCGTGCAGCCAGCACGACACGGTGTCGCCGTCGATATCGCCGTCCGACAATGACACCTCGGCATGTGAGCACACGTCGGAGATCGCGGAGAAGCTGCCACCATCGGTGCAGACGATCGCCACAGGCTCGCCCTCGAGCTCGACCCGCAATACGCCCCGTGGCGCCGGCAGTTGGGCGCGTTCACCAACCTTGACGTAGCGCCTTGTCACGACATGCTGCTGTCGAGTTCGCGGTCGACCGTCGCCAGCAACCGCTCGACCAGCTCGGGTACCTGGATTCGCTCGATCACGTCGGCGAAGAAACCGCGCACGATCAAACGACGCGCAAGGTCTGCGGGAATGCCGCGCGCCTGCAGGTAGAAGAGCTGCTCGTCGTCGAATCGGCCGGTCGCACTTGCGTGGCCGGCGCCGACAACCTCACCGGTCAGGATCTCGAGGTTCGGCACCGAATCAGCGCGCGCACCGTCGGTGAGTAGCAGGTTGCGGTTGACCTCGTAGGTATCGGTACCGATCCCGGTCGCGCGGATGATGACGTCGCCGGTCCAGACCGAACGTGCACCGGCACCCTGCAACGCGCCGCGATAGTTGACCCGACTCTTGCAGTGCGGCATCGCGTGGTCGACCAGCAAGCGGTTGTCGATGTGCTGACCGGCATCGGCGAAGAAGAGGCCCAGCATCTCGGCGTCCCCGCCCGGACCGGCAAAACGCACGAGCGGCGTCACGCGAACAGCGCTGCCACCGAAGCTGATGTTGATGTGCCGCACTTTCGCGTCGCGGCCGACGAGCAGCGTGTGCGCTGACGCGTGGACGGCGTCGTCATCCCAGTCCTGGATGCTGACCAGGGTGACAGAGGCACCATCGCCGACTTTGATCTCGACGTTGGCGGCGTACTGCGCCGTGCCGACATGGTCGAGGACGACCGTGCCGGTCGCGTGTGGTGCGACATCGACGATGACGTGTCCGTAGACGACGCCGCCGGTACCCTTCAGGCCGACAACGACCGGTTCGAGCGCGTCGCCCGCGACGGTGATCACCAGCGCCTCAGTCGCCTTGTGCAGCGCGATGGCCGACAGCCGATCGAACGGTGTGTGCACCGCACCGACCCGCGGATCAGTGATCGGGACGACCTGTACGGGCGCCTGCGCGCTCCATGAATAGGCGAGCGGGCCGTCGGCGTCCGGCGCGGCCAACAACGGGCGCAGGCGAGGCAGCGCAGCGAAACGCCAGATTTCCTGGCGGCTGTTCGGCTCCCCAAACGCCTCGGGGTCGCGCGAGAACGTCCGCTCGAGATGGCGGCCGCCTTCGCCGCCGCGCCCATGCGTGTGACCCGCCGGCGCCGCGGGTGCGTCGGTGATCTCCGCCTTGGCGCGCTGCAGTTCGCCGAGCTCGAGATCCTCGGTCGTGGTGAGCTCAGTCATGGATCAGCCCACAGACCCTTCCATCTGCAACTCGATGAGCCGGTTCAGTTCGAGCGCGTACTCCATGGGAAGCTCGCGCGCGATCGGCTCGACAAAGCCGCGCACGATCATCGCCATCGCTTCGTCCTCGGTCATGCCGCGGCTCATCAGGTAGAAGAGTTGGTCTTCGCTGACCTTGGACACCGTCGCCTCGTGACCCATCGACACGTCGTCTTCACGCACGTCGACGTAGGGATAGGTGTCGGACCGGCTGATCGCGTCGATCAGCAGCGCGTCGCATTTCACTGTCGACTTCGAGCCGTACGCGCCGTCCATGATCTGCACAAGCCCGCGGTAGCTGGTGCGGCCGCCACCGCGAGCCACCGACTTCGAGATGATCGTGGACGACGTGTGCGGTGCGGCGTGCACCATCTTCGAGCCTGCGTCCTGGTGCTGCCCCTCCCCGGCGAACGCGACCGACAACGTCTCGCCCTTGGCATACTCGCCCACGAGCCAGACCGCCGGGTATTTCATCGTCACCTTCGAGCCGATGTTCCCGTCGATCCATTCCATGGTCGCGCCAGCCTGCGCGACCGCGCGCTTCGTCACCAAGTTGTAGACGTTGTTGGACCAGTTCTGAATCGTGGTGTACCGGCAGCGCGCGTTCTTCTTCACGATGATCTCGACGACTGCACTGTGCAGCGAGTCGCTCGAATAGATCGGCGCGGTGCAGCCCTCGACGTAGTGGATGTACGAGCCCTCGTCGACGACGATCAGGGTGCGCTCGAACTGGCCCATGTTCTCGGTGTTGATCCGGAAGTAGGCCTGCAGCGGGATGTCGACGTGGATGCCCGGCGGCACGTAGATGAAAGAGCCCCCGGACCACACGGCGGTGTTCAGCGCAGAGAACTTGTTGTCGCCGGCCGGAATGACGGAACCGAAGTACTCGCGGAACAGGTCCTCGTGCTCGCGCAGGCCGGTGTCGGTGTCGAGGAACAACACGCCCTGCTGTTCCAGGTCTTCCCGAATCTTGTGGTAAACAACTTCGACTTTCGTATTGCGCAGCTACGCCAGAAATCAGCCGTTGCTTCTCGGCTTCCGGTATGCCCAGTTTGTCGTAGGTGTTGCGGATGTCGGCCGGCAGGTCGTCCCAGCTGTCGGCCTGCTTCTCGGTCGAGCGCACGAAGTACTTGATGTTGTCGAAATCGATCCCCGACAGGTCGGCGCCCCACCGCGGCATCGGCTTCTTCTCGAAGATGCGCAGACCCTTCAGCCGTTGCTCGAGCATCCACGCCGGCTCGCTCTTCTTGGCGGAGATATCGCGAACGACGTCCTCGTTCAGGCCACGCTTCGCTGCCGCACCCGCGACGTCGGAGTCGGACCAGCCGAACTTGTACCGGCCGAGCTGGTCGAGCTCTGGGCGCTCGATGGTCGTCATGCGGTGACCTCTCCGGATGGTTGAACTGCCGAGTGGGCTGAACTGGCTACGGGGACCAACGGAATGTGGGTCGTGCATATGCCGTCGCCGTGCGCGATGGTGGCGAGCCGTTGGACGTGCGTACCGAGAAGCCGGACGAACATCTGCGTCTCGGCCTCGCACAGCTGCGGGAAATCCGCTGCGACATGGGCGATCGGGCAGTGGTGCTGGCAGATCTGGACGCCGGTGCCGGCCTCCTGTGCGGACGCGGCGTAGCCATCGGCGGTGAGCGCCGCAGCCAACTCAGCCGGACGCCGATCAGCGGGGACCTGCACCAACGCAGCGGCGTAGCGAGTCTCCAGGCCGTGCAAGCGCTGCCGCGCGAAGGCGCTCACGGCGGCGTCGCCGCCGGCGTCCCGCAGGTAGTTGAGGGCCTCGACCGCGATGTCGTCGTAGGCGTGCGCGAAACAGCGAGTGGCCGTCGTCGGTCAGGGCGAATAGCTTCGCCGGACGGCCGCGGCCTCGGTGCTGCCCGCGAACCTTGCGCTCGGGAACCTCGCAGACTGCGCCGGCGGCAATGAGCCCGTCGAGGTGGCGGCGAACCGCCGTCGGCGTCAGACCGAAGCTCGCGCTCAGCGCACCAGCGCTCTGTGGTCCGTTATCGTGCAACGCCCGCGCGACCCGGTCGCGGGTGCGGGCGTCGTCCGGGCCGGCAGCAGCTACTGCGGCCATGGGCGCATCGGACACCGTCGGGGATTTCACAACAGCAATGTTACCTATTTACTCCCGCCCCTGCACACCCCCTCTTCGTCGGGACGGCTACCGCGGGTTGGGCAGTGCCAGGTTTGGCGGTGCGGTCTGGATCGCAACACGCGGCCCTACGATCGATCGCGATGACAGCGTCCACGACTCGGACCGCCCCCTGGCGGGCAGTCGCTCCTGCCTTGACCCGGCGACCCACGCCAGCGACCGTGCGCCGGCTCGCTCTCACGGGTCTGATCGCCAACATCGGCATCGTGTCGACCGGCGGCTTGGTCCGCCTGACCAACTCGGGCCTCGGCTGCCCCTCGTGGCCCGACTGCTCCAGCGGCGACCTGGTCCCCGTCCGCGCGCTGTCCGCTCACAAGGCCATC
Source organism: uncultured Actinomycetes bacterium (assembly GCA_963825425.1). GTDB lineage: Bacteria > Actinomycetota > Actinomycetes > Acidothermales > Acidothermaceae > PALSA-607. The sequence goes on along the minus strand of CAWGTF010000010.1, from coordinate 265,494 downwards.
GAGTTCGGCAATCGAACGCTGACCGTGGTGCTGGTGATCGCAGTTGCGGCCGTATTCCTCGCCGTATGGCGGACGACACCACGCCGGGGTGCTTTGGTCCGCTGGGCCTGGGTCACGTTGCTCGGCGTACCCGCGCAGATCGTGGTCGGCGGCGTGTTGATCTTCACCCACCTGAACCCGCTCGCGGTCGCGGGGCACTTCATGTTGTCCATGCTGCTGATCGCGGCCGCCACCGTGCTCTGGTGGCGCACCCGCGAACCGGCGGCCAGTGCAGCGGCGCCGTTGCCCGCAGCTCGTCGGCCGCCTCGGTTGGGCTACCTGGGTGCTGACCTACGCCGTCTTCGTCGTCGGCACGCTCGTCACCGGCAGCGGGCCGCACGCGGGCGACGCGACCGCGAAGCGGCTGCACCTGCGGCCAGCCGCGATCAGCCAGCTCCATGCCGACCTCGTGATGCTGCTCGTCGGCGTCGCGGCCGCCCTTGCGGTGTGCGTCACGGCCGTCGGGGCCGGCGTCGTGGCCCGCCGCAGCACCCGGCTGCTCATCGGCGTACTCGCAGCGCAGGCAGCCGTCGGTTTCGGCCAATACTTCAGCGGGCTACCGGTGTCGCTCGTCGAGTTGCACGTGACTGGCGCGGCCGTGCTCGCGGCGACCGCAACCGCCGTCGTCCTCGCGCTGCACAGTGGCCCCTCGACGAGCTCCGTTCGGAACGCAGACGCTCATCAGAAAGTGTCATAAAACGGTATAAAGACGCTTACGCTGCACGGTGTCTCAGGGTCACGTCTATGTAACAGATCCATTCCGAACGTGGGAGACGGACCGTTGCCCCTTACGTTCCGCGCCCGCGATGCATATGTTGTGCGCGACAACAACTGGGCAGTCCTGCAGGGCACCACGTCCTGCGCCCAGGAAGCAAAAGGGGACCGTGCATGAACAAGACTGCGATCAGGCTCGTTGCCGTCGCGGCGGTAGCCGGGCTCGGCATTGCCGGCTGTAGCAGCAGCAAGAAATCCACGCCGGCGGCCAGCTCGACGCCTCGCCGCCGCCGCATCGTCGACCCCAGCGGCTGCTTCCACCGCCAGCGCCCGGCCGCGTCGACCTCGAGCGCCCCCGCGCCGGCCTCGAGCCCCGCCCCAGCCGGCGGCGGTGCCCAGGTCGGCGTCATCCTGCCCGACACCCAGTCGTCGTCGCGCTGGGAGCAGCAGGACACGCCGAACCTCAAGAAGGCGTTCGATGCAGCTGGCATCAAGGTCGACATCCAGAACGCGCTCGGTGACAAGGCCAAGTTCGTCTCGATCGGTCAAAGCATGATCCAGGAGGGCGTGAAGGTCCTCATCGTCGTCGACCTCGACAGCCCCTCGGGTGCCCAGGTTGAGGCCGCAGCCGCCGCAGCCGGCATCAAGACGATCGACTACGACCGCCTCACCCTCGGTGGCGGCGCGTCCTACTACGTGTCGTTCGACAACGTCAAGGTCGGCCAGCTTCAGGGCCAGGGCCTCGTCGACTGCATGACCGCCGCGAAGATTGCCAAGCCGGTCATCATCGAGCTCAAGGGCTCGCCGACCGACAACAACGCGACGCTCTTCGCCAAGGGCTACGACGGCGTGCTCGACCCGCTGTACGCGGCAGGCACGTACGTCAAGAAGGGCGAGCAGGCCGTTCCGAACTGGGACAACGCACAGGCCGGCACCATCTTCGAGAACCTGCTGACCGCAGCCGGTGGCAAGGTTGACGGCGTTATCGCCGCCAACGACGGCATGGGCCAGTCGGTCATCACCGTCCTGAAGAAGCACGGCATCAAGGCGCCCGATCACGGGTCAGGACGCGACAACTCCTGGTCTGCAGAGCGTCTTGCGTGGCGACCAGTGCGGCACCGTGTTCAAGGACACCTCACTTGAGGCGACTGGCGCCGCGACCCTCGCGATCGACCTGATCCAGGGCAAGACGCCCGACTCCACGTTGGTCAACGGCACCACGCATGACTCGCAGACCAACAAGGATGTTCCGTCGGCTGCTCGAGACCCCGGTCTGGATCACGGCGGACAAGGTCGAGGACGTCGTGAAGGCCGGCCAGGCGAAGGCTTCGGACATCTGCACCGCCGACGTCGCAGCACTCTGCACCAAGTACGGCGTTAGCTAACGTTCTAGTACTCGACGGTGCCGCGGCCTACACAGGGCCGCGGCACCGTCGACTCCTGTCCCGGGGCATCGAATTGCTCGCCCGGCCGGGCCGCAGGGCCTATCGTCACTCTTGCCTGAATCCCAGCCATACATCAGTCTTCTGACCGAACGCACAGAGATCTTCTGACCGCACGCACAGAGATCGGCGAGGGAGAGCCAGCGTGACCAGTACACCCATCCTCGAGCTGCGGGGAATCAACAAGAGCTTCGGCGCCATCCAAGTCCTGCACAGCGTCGACTTCCGGGTCTACCCGGGCGAAGTCATGGCGCTCGTCGGCGACAACGGCGCCGGCAAGTCGACGTTGGTGAAATGCGTGGCGGGGATCTACCCCATGGACAGTGGCGAGATCCTGTTCGACGGTGCGCCGGTGCACCATTCACGGTCCGCGAGACGCGGCGGCCCTCGGCATCGAGATCGTGTACCAAGACCTCGCCCTGTGCGACAACCTCGACATCGTGCAGAACATGTTCCTCGGTCGGGAGAATGTCACGTCGGTGCACACCCTCGACGAGGGCGCGATGGAGCGCAGCGCCCGAAAGACGTTAGCCGGGTTGTCGGTTCGCACGGTCAAATCGGTCAGGCAGGTGGTGTCCGACCTCTCCGGTGGCCAACGCCAAACGGTCGCCATCGCCAAGGCGGTGCTCTGGAACAACCGGGTCGTTCTGCTCGACGAGCCGACGGCCGCCCTCGGTGTGGCCCAGACCGACCAGGTGCTCGCCCTCGTTCGGCGCCTTGCGACCAACGGCCTTGGCGTCGTGCTGATCTCGCACAACATGAACGACGTCATGAAAGTCGCCGACCGCATCACGGCGCTCTATCTGGGCAAGGTCGCTGCCGAGGTGAAGACCGCCGACATCACCCACGCCCAAGTCGTCGAACTGATCACCGCCGGCCGCACCGGCAACATCGGACTGAAGCCGGCCGAAGCCGCGCAGAGCGCATAGGTGACCTGATGACCGAACCGACCGACCCCCCCGCACCACCAATCCTGGCGAATACGGTCGCCGCAGAAGCCCCGACTGAAGCAGGCTTCTCCGTCGATGCCGGAGCGACGAACCTCAAGGACGCGGCTCTTGCGTACGTGACGCGCATTCGAAGCGGCGAAGTGGGCGCCTTGCCTGCAGTCGCTGGCCTAGTAGTACTGCTGGTGGTCTTCTCGACAACGACGAAGATCTTTCTCACCCGCGGTAACCTGGCAAACCTGCCGACGCAGGCGGCACCCACGATCCTCATCGGGATGGGTCTCGTTTTCGTCCTGCTCCTTGGCGAGATCGACCTATCTGCGGGTACGGCCGCCGGCTTGGCCTCAGCCGGCATGGCGATTGCGGTCAACTTTCACGGCAATCTCGAAACGCAGCTCAAGGGCGGCATGTTCGGCGCGTACATCGTCGTGATGGTGCTCGCCCTTGTCGTAGCTGCCCGCGAACGACTCTGGCCAGGCGTGATCGCGATCCTCTTCGGGGGTGTCGTGCTGGTCACCCACATCGGCAGTAACCAGGTGCTCGCGATGCTGCTGGCTGTCACGACCGGCACGTCGATCGGCATCTTGACTGGTTTCCTGAGGGCGCGAGTCGGCATCCCGTCGTTCGTCGTCACCCTGGCTCTTTTCCTTGCGTGGCAAGGCGTGCTGATCCAATTCCTCGGTGCCGGAAACTCCTTCCCAACGCGCGAGTTCAAGACCATCAACGCGCTCGAGAATACGAACATCTCGCCGCTGTGGAGTTGGGTCGTGTTGATCGTGTTCGTCGGCGGCTACGGCGCGTTCACGCTGTATACGTCGGTACGACGACGCGCTCAACAGCTTTCCGCCGCACCGGTCAGCATTGTTGTTGGCCGGTTCGCGATCCTCGCCCTGCTTGGTGCCTTTTCGGTCTTCTTCCTGAACAAGAACCGAAATCCGAACAAGGGCAACGTCATCCACGGCCTCCCGTGGGTGGTGCTGCTGATCCTCATCGTCCTCGTGGCGATGACGTTGTTGCTCAGCAAGACGACCTTCGGTCGCCACCTCTACGCAGCGGGCGGCAACGCCGAGGCTGCTCGGCGCGCGGGTATCGACGTCCCACGCATGCGCATCGCGGCGTTTGGCATCTCCTCGTCCTTGGCCGCGATCGGCGGTGTGGTGCTTGCATCAAAACAAGGCGGCGTACCGGCTGACGCCGGTGGCGGCAACACGCTGCTGTTCGCAGTCGGCGCAGCAGTCGTCGGCGGGACCTCGCTGTTCGGTGGTCGCGGTCGCGTCCGCGATGCCGTGCTCGGCGGCCTCGTCATCACCATCATCCCGAACGGCCTGCAACTCCACCCCAACGTCGGCGCGTCGTACCAATACGTGATCACCGGAGGGTTCCTCTTGGTGGCCGCGGCAGTCGACGCCTTGTCCCGAACCCGGAAACCGACGTGACGTGTCGACGTGAGTGGCCGTCGCCGCGACCTTGAGCACGCTCAATCCGACCCCGGGACGCTGAGCCGCATGGTGTCGTCGTCAGGAGCGACGCAGGACGAGATCAGACGCCGTAACGTCAGCACGTTGCTGCGGCAAGTCCACGTCCAAGGACAGCTATCCCGTGCCCAACTGACAGCTCTCATGGGCCTCAACCGCAGCACGATCAAGGCACTCGTCGGCGACCTCTGCGACGCCGGCCTGGTCGCCGAGACGATTCCGGAGACTGGCCTGCGAGCCGGTCGGCCCTCGCATCTCGTCGGTCCGCGAGCAGACACCGCGTACGTGCTGGCGGCCAACCTCGGCGTCGACACTGTCACGGTGGCAGCCGTCGGTCTCGGCGGCATCATCAACGCTCGAAGTGAGTACCGCCTCCCGGGCCCCGGTGTCGACCACGGCATCGTCATCGATCGGCTGGCCGATGAGCTGCGAATGCTCATGAAGTCGGTGCCGCCCGGGGCTTGGTTGGCCGGCGTTGGCGTCGGGGTGCCCGGAGCCATCCGGTCAGCCGATGGATTTGTCGAGTTCGCGCCCAACCTCGGATGGCGTGGCGTCCCGTTCGCCGAACTGCTCTCCCAGCGCCTCGCACTACCGGTGCAAACGAGTGTCGGAAACGACGGCGACCTCGGCGGGCTGGCCGAGCACATCCGCGGCGCCGGCCGAGGGATCGGCAACCTGATCTACCTGTCCGGCGAAGTGGGCATCGGCGGCGGCATCGTCGTCGACGGACGCTTGCTGACCGGCGCCCACGGCTACGGCGGCGAGCTCGGCCACATGATGGTCAACCCGAACGGCCGCCCCTGCCGGTGCGGCAGCCGGGGCTGCTTCGAAACCGAGGTGGGCGAAGACGCGGTGCTCGTCGCCTGCGGGCGCACAGCCGGCGGCGGCCGCGCGGCGCTGGTCGAGGTGTTCGCCGCTGCGAGTCTGGGTGAGGAGCGCGCGCTCGTTGGACTGCAAAGCATCGCGGTGTGGGTCGCTCGCGGGCTGACCAGCTTGGTGAACATCCTCAATCCGGACGTCGTGATCCTCGGCGGGCCCTTGTCCTCACTGTTCTTCCTCACCGGCGACCGGATCAAGTCCGAGATGGATGCCATGTCGACGTTCGCCCGTCGATCAGGCGTGCGGTTACTCCAGCCAGGGCTCGGCGAAGACTCCAGCTTGCTCGGGGCGGCCGAGCTCGCCTTCGGACCCCTGCTCGACGACCCGGTCGATGCATGGTCGCGCCGAGCCAGCTGATCGATCCGGCACCGCACTTGCACGCTATTTGCACTTGCACGCTATTTGAAGAACTGGCCGACCGCGATCGCAGCGAACAGCAGCGTCAGGTAGGTGATCGACAGGTGGAAGAGCCGCATCGGCTTGGCATCCTCGCCCGCCTTGACCCGCGCCGAGAGCCGATGCGCCTCGACCAGGAACCAGGCACCAAGAGCGACGGCGGTGACGAGGTAGAGCAGTCCGGCATGGCCGACCGGCACCAGCACGAACGACACGGCGACCATCAGATAGGAGTAGCCGACGATCTTGCGAGTCGACGGTTCTCGCGTCAGCGACGACCGGAAGCATCGGCACGCCGGCCGCTGCATAGTCGTCGCGAAACTTCATCGCCAGCGCCCAGAAATGCGGCGGCGTCCAGGCGAAAATGACGCCGAACAGGACGACGGCCGGCCAGCCGACTCCCCCGGTGACCGCTGACCATCCGATCAACACCGGGAAGCAACCAGCCGCACCGCCGATCACGATGTTCGACGGCGTCCGGCGCTTCAAGCCGAGCGTGTAGACGAAGACGTAGAACAAGATCGCGGCGTCAGCCAGCAGCGCCGACGGCCAGTTCACGGCCAACCCAAGAACCAGGGTGGCAACGACGCCAAGAACGATGCCAAATCGCAGTGCTTCGGCCGGCCGCACAAGAGCACGAGCGAGCGGACGCCGAGAGGTGCGGCGCATGACCTTGTCGATGTCGCGATCGACGAAGCAGTTGATCGTGTTGGCACTTCCCGCGGCGAAGGTACCGCCGACCAGTGTGGCCACGACCAGCCACCACGACGGCATGCCGCGGCGAGCCAGGATCATCGCGGGCACGGTGGTCACGAGGAGCAACTCGATGATGCGAGGCTTGGTCAACGCGACGTACGCGCCGACCAGTTGGCGAGCCGGCCGTCGTCCCGTCGGAGCTCGGGGCAACGGTCTGCACCAGAACGGTCACGAAACCATCATCCCCACCGACGCCGCGTGCACGAACCGGACACCACTTTAAAGCTTTCGCAAGGCCCGCATCGTGGCACGGACGGACGGGTACAGGGCTGCAGGCGCATCCTACCGAGCACCGGCTCGCGCGCTCGGTCGTGGGCCATCCTCGCCAGATGTACGCAGGTCTACCGGTACGCCGCAGCATCGGTAGGGTGACACTCAAATCCCGTCAAGAGGAGCAGTGACGACGCCCATGGCGAATCACCAGACGGGCGGCCGTTCCGGCGCCGTCGAATGGTCCGACATCGACGCGAAAGCCGTCGATGTCATCAGGGCATTAGCGATGGACGCCGTCGAAGCCGCCGGGTCGGGACATCCCGGGACCGCCATGAGCCTCGCACCCGCGGCCTACCTGCTGTTCCAGCGACTGTTGCGCCACGACCCGACGGAGCCCGGCTGGCTCGGCCGCGACCGCTTCGTGCTGTCGTGCGGCCACTCGAGCCTGACGCTGTACATCCAGCTGTACCTGTCGGGCTACGGCTTGACCCTCGAAGACATCACACTTGCTACGCACGTGGGGCAGCCTCACGCCGGGACATCCGGAGCACGGTCACACCCTTGGTGTCGAGACGACGACCGGGCCGCTCGGCCAAGGCGTAGGCAACGCGGTCGGCATGGCGATGGCAGCCCGGCGCGAACGTGGGCTTCTCGATCCTGACGCGGCGCCCGGTGAGAGCCCGTTCGACCATCACATCTACTGCTTCGCATCCGATGGCGACCTCGAGGAAGGCGTGAGCGGCGAAGCGTCGAGCATCGCCGGCACGCAGCGACTCGGCAACCTCACGCTGCTGTGGGACGACAACCACATCTCGATCGAGGACGACACGAACATCGCCTTCACCGAAGACACCGTCGCCCGCTACGCGGCATACGGCTGGCACGTGCAACGGGTCGATTGGCTCGACGACGACGGTTCATACGTCGAGAACGTCGGCGCGCTCGACGACGCCTTCCTGGCCGCGCAGCAGGTTACCGATCGACCGTCGTTCATAGCGCTGCGCACGATCATCGGCTGGCCGGCACCGAACAAGCAGGGCACCGGCAAGGCCCACGGTTCAGCCCTTGGTGCAGCAGAAGTCGCGGCAACCAAGACCGTGATGGGCATGGACCCGGACAAGAAGTTCGACGTTCCATCGCAGGTGCTCGACCACGCTCGTGGCGTCATCGATCGCGGGCAAGCGCTGCGGGTGAAGTGGCAAGAGAGCTACGACGCGTGGGCCGCGGCGAACCCCGACGGCGTTGCGCTCCTCGAACGGATGTCTCGACGCCGGCTGCCGGAGGGTTGGGAAAGCGCACTGCCGGTATTCGAACCAGACCAGAAGGGCATCGCGACGCGTGCGGCGTCCGGCAAGATCCTCACTGCTATCGCGCCGATCCTGCCGGAACTGTGGGGCGGGTCGGCCGACCTCGCCGAAAGCAACAACACGACGCCCGAGGGCCAGCCGTCATTCCTGCCCGAAGACCGTCAGTCCAAGGCATTCCCCGGCGGGCCTTACGGTCGGGTGCTGCACTTCGGCATCCGCGAACACGCGATGGGTTCGATCCTCAACGGCATCGCCCTGCACGGCGGCACCCGTCCCTACGGCGGCACATTCCTCACGTTCAGCGACTACATGCGCGGCGCCGTCCGCCTCGCCGCCATCATGAAACTGCCGGTCACCTACGTCTGGACCCACGACTCGATCGGGCTCGGCGAAGACGGTCCGACGCACCAGCCGATCGAGCAACTTGCCGCGCTGCGCGCGATTCCTGGCCTCGACGTGGTTCGCCCGGCCGACGCGAACGAGACGGCGGTTGCGTGGCGAACGATCCTCGAGAACATCGATCGACCTGCCGGGCTGATTCTCAGCCGGCAGAACCTGCCCATCATCGACCGCAGCGTCTTCGCTTCGGCCGAAGGCGTCGCGAAGGGCGCGTACATCCTCGCCGACGCCAGCTCGGGCAAGCCCGACGCGATCCTCATCGCCACCGGTAGCGAGGTGTCGATCGCCATCGCGGCGCGCGAACTGCTCGAGGCGCAGGGCACGGCGACCCGAGTTGTTTCGATGCCATGCCAGGAGTGGTTCATGGAGCAGGACGCCGCCTACCGCCAGCTCGTCTTGCCGCCCGATGTCAAGGTTCGCGCGTCCATCGAAGCAGCGGTCACGATGGGATGGCGCGACTTCGTCGGCGACCAGGGCGAGATGCTCGGCCTCAACCACTACGGCGCCAGCGCACCGGGAGCAGTGCTCTTCGAGCAGTTCGGCTTGACCGCCGACCGACTGGTCGCCGCGGTGCACTCGAGCCTGTCAAAGGTCGGCGGCACGAAGGGCAGCACCACGGGCAACTAACGACGGACAGACAACTACGCAGCGTCGGACGGAAACTAACGAAACGCGAGCAGGGAGCAACCCATGGCATCGGAGACCGATCCGCTCGGCCAGCTCAGTGCGGCCGGCGTCGCCGTCTGGCTCGACGACCTCAGTCGCGAGCGGCTGCGCACCGGCAATCTCAGCGACCTCATGCGCGACCGCCACGTCGTCGGCATCACGACCAATCCGACCATCTTCCAAAAGGCAATCAGCGGCGACGCAGCCTACGAAGCTCAGCTCCACGATCTCGCGACCCGCGGGGTCGACGTCGGCGAAGCCCTGCGGCTGATCACGACGTCTGATGTGCGATGGGGCTGTGATGTGATGCGACCGGCCTACGACGCGAGCGACACGGTCGACGGTCGTGTGTCGATCGAGGTCGACCCACGAATCTCCGACGACGCCGCAAAGACGACCGCCGAAGCCCGATCGTTGTGGTGGATGGTCGACCGCCCGAATCTGTTCATCAAGATCCCCGCCACGCTGGCCAGCCTGCCCGCGATCAGCCAAGCGTTGGCCGAGGGCATCAGCGTCAACGTCACGCTGATCTTCTCCCTCGACCGGTACGCGAAGGTGATCGACGCCTTCTTCGACGGTCTCGAGCGCGCCCGAGCCGCTGGGCTCGACCTCGCCCCCATCGGCTCGGTCGCCTCCTTCTTCGTTTCCCGAGTCGACACCGAGATCGACAAGCGTCTCGACAAGATCGGCACGGCGGAGGCGACGGCGCTAAAGGGCCAGGCGGCGGTCGCAAACGCGCGCCTCGCGTACCGGCTGTACGAGGAGATGTTCGCCTCGCAGCGCTGGGCTTCGCTCGCGGCGTCCGGTGCCAAAGTGCAGCGCCCGCTCTGGGCCTCGACCGGCGTCAAGGACCCCGCCTACGAAGACACGATGTACGTCGTCGACCTCGTCGCCGACCACACCGTCAACACGATGCCGGAGCCGACGCTGCACGCAGTGCATGACCACGGCGTGATCGAACGCGACACCATCAGGGGTCACTATGCGCAAGCGCAGGGTGTTCTCGACAAGCTCGCCGCGGTCGGCGTCGACTACGACGACGTCGTGCTCACTCTCGAACGCGAAGGTGTCGAGAAGTTCGAAGCCTCGTGGGTCGACCTCATTGCCACGATTTCCAAGTCACTCGATCAGAAGGCAGGAAGTTGACCGGCATGAAGGAACCCTCCACCACGGCTGAGGCCGGCGGGATCACCGTGACGATCAACGGCACCGACCTCGTCATGGCAGCCCGCAACGCGACGACGACTTTGGTCGACGCGGGCGTACCGAAAAGCCTGGTGAGCAAGGATCCGAACCTGTGGGGCCCCGACGCGGCCGAGCTGGCTGCGACCCGGCTCGGCTGGCTCGACCTGCCCAGCAGCTCCCGGCAATACATCCCCGAACTGCGCGACCTGCACGCGCGGTTGCTTGCCGACGGCATCGACCACGTGGTGCTCGCCGGCATGGGCGGGTCGTCGCTGGCGCCCGAAGTCATCGCGGCGACCGCCGGCGTCCGGCTCACTGTTCTCGACACGACCGACGCCGGACAGGTGGCCGCGGCCATCGCTGACCGTCTCGAACACACCGTGCTCGTTGTCTCGAGCAAGAGCGGTGGCACGCTGGAGACCGACAGCCACCGGCGGGTGTACGAGCAGGCGTTTCGCGACGCCGGGATCGATCCCGTGCAGCGCATCGTGGTCGTCACCGACCCAGGCTCGCCTCTAGAGCAGGCATCGCGAGCGGCCGGCTACCGGGTGTTCCTGGCCGACCCAAATGTCGGCGGCCGCTACAGCGCGCTGTCGGCATTCGGCCTGGTGCCGACCGCGCTTGCCGGGGTCGACGTCGCCGGCCTGCTGGACGACGCCGCCGCGTTGTTGCCCGCTCTCGGGGGCGACGACGACAACCCCGGCCTCACGCTCGGCGCGGTCCTGGGCGAGGCTGGTCGCGCGGGTCGCGACAAGGTCGTCATCGCCGACTTTGGGTCGCGGCATCCAGGATTCGGCGACTGGGCAGAGCAGCTGGTCGCCGAGTCGACGGGCAAGCAGGGCACCGGCCTGCTTCCCGTTGTCGTCGAGTCGGTCGATGTCCCCGGCTTCGGCGAGGGTCCCGACCGTCATCTGGTGACACTTGGCCAGCATCTGCACATCGATGGCACCACGATCTCGGGATCACTCGGCGCGCAGTTCATGGTGTGGGAGTACGCCACGGCGGTCGCCGGACGCGTGCTGGGCATCGATCCGTTCGACCAGCCGAACGTGCAGGAGTCCAAGGACAACACCGGCAAGATCCTCGATGAAGCAGGCAACGGGCCGTTGCCCGAGGGCCGGCCCATCTTCACCGACGGCGTCGTCGAGGTGCACACCGACGACCCGATCCTGCTCGGCGGCGCGCATGACCTCACGTGGCGCACTGTCTGCGCTGCTGCGCGCGGTGCCAGACCGCGGCTACGTCGCGGTCATGGCCTATCTCGATCGACACGCTGACTCAGCCGCCGCGCTGCTGCGGCGGTCTCTCGCGCGCCACACCGAGCGACCGGTGACGTTCGGCTGGGCGCCTCGATTCCTGCACTCGACCGGGCAGTACCACAAGGGCGGTCCGCAGACCGGCGCGTTCCTCCAGATCACCGGCGTCGTCGATCACGACCTCGCGATTCCCGGACGACCGTTCGGGTTCGCTCGGTTGCAGATGGCACAGGCGCTAGGTGACTTGCGTGCCCTGCAGCAACGAGGGCGGCCGGCGATCCGCTTGCATCTGCTCGATCGCACGGTTGGCCTTCAACAGCTGCTCGACGCCGCCGGTTTGGCTCGATGAGCCCGGTCGGTCGCGAGGCGATCAACCCGCTTCGCGATCCGCGTGATCGACGGCTGCCGAGGGTAGCCGGGCCGTGCGGAATCGTGCTCTTCGGTGTCACCGGCGACCTGGCGCGCAAGAAGCTGATGCCGGCGATCTACGACCTCGCCAACCGCGGCCTGCTGCCGCCGGGGTTCGCGCTCGTCGGGTTCGCCCGCCGCGACTGGGCCGACGAGGACTTCGAGCAGGTCGTGCACGACGCCGTGAAGCAGTACGCGCGCACGCCCTTTCGCGAGGAGGTCTGGACGCAGCTCGCCGAGGGCTTCCGCTTCGTGCCGGGAGACTTCGACGACAACGACGCGTTCGACGCGCTGGCGCAGACCATCAACGACCTCGACCGAGTGCGTGGCACCGGCGGCAACCACGCGTTCTACCTGTCGATCCCGCCGAAGCTCTTCCCCGTGGTCGTCGAGCAACTGAAGCGATCCGGACTGTCCGCCAAGAACGGCGACCAGTGGCGACGGGTCGTTGTCGAGAAGCCGTTCGGTCACGACCTGCAGAGCGCGCGCGAACTGAGTGACACCCTCAGCGACGTCTTCCCGCCCGACTCGGTCTTTCGCATCGACCACTACCTGGGCAAGGAGACGGTGCAGAACATCCTCGCGCTGCGCTTTGCCAACACGATGTTCGAGCCGATCTGGAATCGCTCGTACGTCGACCATGTGCAGATCACGATGGCCGAAGACATCGGCATCGGCGGTCGTGCGGGCTACTACGACGGCATCGGCGCCGCGCGCGACGTCATCCAGAACCACCTGCTGCAGCTGCTCGCGCTCATCGCCATGGAAGAGCCGGTCAGCTTCGAGGCACAATCGCTGCGGCTGGAGAAGACAAAGGTGCTGTCGGCGGTTCGAATCCCCGACGACCTCGCGGCGTATACCGCGCGCGGTCAGTACGCGGGCGGCTGGCAGGGCGGCCAGAAGGTACTCGGCTACCTCGACGAGGACGGCATCCCGAAGTCGTCGAAGACCGAGACGTTCGCCGCCATCAAGCTCGAGGTCGACACCCGCCGATGGGCCGGCGTCCCGTTCTACCTGCGGGCCGGCAAGCGGCTCGGACGCCGGGTGACTGAGGTCGCGCTGGAGTTTCAGCGTGCCCCACACCTGCCGTTCGCCGCGACCGCGACCGAAGAGCTCGGGCAGAACGCGCTCGTCATCCGCATCCAGCCCGACGAGGGCGTCACGATGCGATTCGGCTCGAAGGTGCCCGGCACGGCGATGGAGGTGCGCGACGTCAACATGGACTTCGCCTACGGCGAGTCGTTCACCGAGTCGAGCCCCGAGGCCTACGAGCGGTTGATCCTCGACGTCCTGCTCGGCGATCCGCCGCTCTTCCCGCGGCACGAAGAAGTCGAGCTCTCCTGGGAAATTCTCGATCCCATCGAGAATTTCTGGGAGAACCTCGGCCAACCCGAGCAGTACCGATCGGGCGGCTGGGGTCCGAGTTCGTCGATCAAGATGCTCGCGCGCGACGGACGGGTTTGGAGGCGGCCATGAACCGCGATCTCCACGACACCAACTTCGTCGGCGATTCTGAACGCGCTGACCGAGACGCGGCGCGGCTCCGGCAGCGCCGCGATGGGCATGGTGTTGACCCTCGTCATCGACGCCACCGAGAGCGAGCACTACGACGCACTCAAGGCGGCGAATGCGGCCGCCCGCGAGCACCCGTGCCGGATCGTCACCGTTATTCGCCGGCCCGGCAAGTCGGCGCCGCGGCTCGACGCGGAAATCCGGGTCGGCGACGAGAACCTGCTCGGCGAAGTCCTCATCCTGCGGCTGTACGGGCTGCTGCGCGAGCAGGCCGACTCGATCGTGCTGCCGATGCTGCTGCCGGACGCTCCGGTACTGGTCTGGTGGCCAGGCCAGGGTCCGGCAGTTCCGTCCCTCGACCCGCTCGGCTTGCTCGCGCAGCGCCGGGTCACCGACGCCGCATCGTCGACGAGGCCGACCGAGTCACTCCGCGCGCGCGCGCTGGATCACTCCCCCGGCGACACCGATTTCGCCTGGACGCGGATCACCCCGTGGCGCACCCTGCTCGCGGCGGCCCTCGACCAGCCTTTCGACGACCTCATTGGTGGTGAGGTCGACGCCGCGCGCAACAACGCCAGTGCCGAGCTGCTGGCCGCGTGGCTCGAAGACCGCCTCGACATCGAGGTCACTCGCAAGACCACCAGGGGTCCCGGTATCACCGGTGTCCGGCTGCTGACCCGGCGCGGTGAGATCACCATCACGCGCCCCGACGGTCGGCTCGCGCGCTTGGTTCGCACCGGCCAGCCCGACCGTGCGGTGCCACTGCCCAGGCGTACGACCGACGAACTGCTCGCCGAGGAGTTGCGCCGACTCGACCCCGACGACGTCTACAACGAGACGATCAGGTGCCTGTTCGGCACGAGCAACAGAGCCGGACGCCGGGCAGCCGTCGCCGACGCGCAAGCCCAACAACTGACAAGGCGGCCGGCGCCCGCCCGCAAGTCCGCCGCGCAGCGGGCGTCCGATCTGGCCGATACCCCGGCACGCGGCAGGAAGGCCAGCGCAACTGCAGCGGGCCGCCACCAAGCGGGTCGCCGCCGAAGAAGGTAGCGCCGGTCGCGAAGAAGACCGCGGCAAGAAAGGCCGCCCCAGCAAGAAAGACAGCGCCCGCTACGAAAGTGCCCGCTAAGAAAGTGCCGCGGCGCGGAGCGTGAGTCGACAGTGAAGAGCGTGAGTCCGCAGTGAACACGGCGGAGGTCGTCGTCCATCGTGATGCCACCCTGCTGGCACGCGCTGTCGCGGCCCGGCTGGTCACCCGCATCGTCGACGCGCAGTCGGCGCGCGGACATGCCCACATGGTGCTCACCGGCGGTGGCGTGGGCACTGCGGTGCTGGCCGAACTCGCGGCCTCTCCCGCGCGGGACGCGATCGACTGGGCGCACGTGCACGTGTGGTGGGGCGACGAGCGGTTCGTGCCAGCCGGGCACCCCGATCGCAACGACGTCGGGGCGCGAGCCGCGTTGCTTGATATCGTCCCGATCCCCGCCGCACACGTGCACTCGATGCCGAGCAGCGACGGTGTTGACGGTGACGACCCAGAGGCCGCGGCCGTGCGTTACGCAGCCGAACTCGCGGCCGCGTCACGCCATGAGGACCACGGCGTCGTCCCTGCCTTCGACGTGCTGATGCTCGGCGTCGGTGAGGACGGGCACGTGGCGTCGTTGTTCCCCGGCATGCCGGCGCTGTTCGACGAACGGCCCGTGGTCGGCGTCCGCGGTGCCCCCAAGCCACCGCCGACCCGGCTGTCGCTCACGTTCTCGTCGATCGCGTCGGCGCACGAGGTCTGGCTGATCACGGCGGGCGCCGCCAAGGCCGCTGCGGTGAACCTCGCGCTCAGCGGCGCAGGTCCGGTCGAGATTCCGGCCGCCGGCGCGCACGGACGCCAGCGGACACTGTGGCTGTTAGATGAAGCGGCCGCCAACAAGTTGCCGAGGAGCATGTCGCGGATCGCGTCACCCTGACGCGCTCGCTAAATGCGCGGGTAGACCTTCGAGGTGCGCAGCCGCTCGAGAGCTTCGGCAAGGATCGCCTCGCCGTCGGCGTCGTTGCGCCGCTCGCGCACGTAGGCGAGGTGCGTCTTGTAGGGCTCGGTCCGCGGCGCAGTCGGCGGCACGTCGCGGTCGGGACCGGCAGGCAGGCCGCAGCGGGGACAATCCCACGACTCGGGGATGACGGCGTCAGAGGCAAACGACGGACGCGTCTCATGACCGTTCGCGCACCAGAACGAGATCCGGCGGCGTGGCGCGGACTCGCCCCGCTCGGCCTCGCCCATCGGCCCAGCGCCTACCCGGCTTCCGCGTATCGCGTTGCCACCAGCCACAACGATCTCCTTGATATTGGACGAACAGATGTTCTGAGCAAACGGCAGGTTGCCAACAGGCAAAGATTGTCGCCTGCGCACGATTCTACGGCCATGACCGGGTGAGATTGCCCGGACCGGCAAGGTTTGGCCAGTTATCCCTTGAACAGCAGCAGCAGGCCGACGATCGAGGCGAACCAGATGAACGCCGTGAGCAGCGTGAAACGGTCAAGGTTGCGCTCGACCACCGATGACCCGGCGAAACTCGACGTGAAGCCGCCGCCAAACATGTCGGAAAGCCCGCCACCCTTGCCGCGGTGCAGCAGGATCAGGACGACGAGCAGCAGGCTCGTCACCGAGATGACGATCTCCAATGTGCCGATCACGTTCGACTCCTGCCTACCATCGAGAACTCCACCAAGCCTACCGAGCTTACCGCCTTACAGAACATCCACGACCTCGGCGTAGTGGCAGGCCACCGGGTGGCCATGCCCACGGTCGGTCAGCGCGGGGAGGTCGTCGATGCAATGTTGCTGCTGGTCCTTGCGCAACTCGTTCGCAAACTTGGGGCAACGGGTGCGGAACCGGCAGCCGCTCGGTGGGTCGACCGGGCTGGGGACGTCACCGGTGATGATCACTCGCTGGCGGGCCCGCTCCTTGACTGGGTCGGGAATCGGGATCGCCGAGATGAGCGCCTGCGTGTACGGATGCGCCGGTGAGCTGAAGAGATCGTCCGTCTTCGCGATCTCGACGATTCGCCCGAGGTACATGACCGCGATCCGGTCGGAAATGTGCCGGACCACCGACAGGTCGTGGGCGACGAACAGGTAGGCGAGCCCGAGTCGCTCCTGAATCTCCTCGAGCAGGTTCACGACGCCGGCTTGGATCGACACGTCGAGCGCCGACACCGGTTCGTCGAGCACGAGCAACCGGGGCTCGAGAGCGAGGGCTCTCGCGATTCCGATGCGCTGCCGTTGGCCACCGGAGAACTCGTGCGGATACCGGTTGCCGTGCTCGGCGCTCAGCCCAACGGTTCGCAGCAACTCGGTGACTCGCTGGTGTCCGCCGTGGCCATACAGCCCATGGATCTTCAGTGGTTCGGCGACGATCTCGTGCACCGACATCCGGGGATCCAGCGAGGCGTACGGGTCTTGGAACACGATCTGCATTTCGCGGCGCAGTCGACGCATCTCACGGGTCGGTGCCTTGGTGATGTCAACCGAGTTGAAAAGGACACGGCCGGACGTCGCGGGCTGCAGGTTCAACACGGCTCGACTTGTCGTTGTCTTGCCGCACCCCGATTCGCCGACCAAGCCGAGAGTCTCGCCGGGGTAGATGTCGAAGGACACATCGCAGACCGCGTGCACGTAGCCGATGACTCGGCGAATGAGACCACGACTGCGCACCGGGAAGTGCTTCACCAAGTTTTGTACCGAGAGCACCGGAGCAGCGCCGGGCGCTGGGGCCGGATTGCTCTTCACGTCAGCGACGGTCACGACGCGTCCCCAGGCAACGGAACAGCAGCGCCGACCTCAGCTGGAAGCGCGTCGTCCTTGGACGTCGTCTTGAACAAGTCGCCGGGCTCCATGCCTTCGAGTCGATCGCTGAAGTGACACGCGGCGACGTGATCGGCTGACGACGTGGGAGCAAGAATCGGCTCCTCGACGCGGCAGATGTCCTCGGCCATCGGGCAGCGGGGCGCGAACGGGCAACCGGGTGGCATGTCGATCAGGGACGGCGGTACACCGGTGATCGGCGTCAGCCTCGCGTGCGCCGAGCGGTCAAGGCGGGGCAAACTGCCGAGCAGGCCCAACGTGTATGGCATCCGCGGCGTGTAGAAGATCTCCTCGACAGTGCCGACCTCGACAGCGCGGCCGGCGTACATCACCAACACCCGATCGGCTTGGCCCGCGACGACGCCGAGGTCGTGGGTGATCAGGATCATCGCGGCGCCAGTCTCGTCGCGGGCGGTCTTCAAGGTCTCGAGCACCTGCGCCTGCACCGTGACGTCGAGGGCGGTGGTCGGCTCGTCCGCGATGATGACCTCGGGGCCGTTCGCGATCGCGATCGCGATGACTGCGCGTTGCCGCATTCCTCCGGAGAACTCGTGCGGGTAACTGTGGGCACGTTCCTCCGCGTTCGGGATGCCGACGATTTTCAGCAACGCCACAGCGCGGGCATGTGCAGCTTCCCTGCTCAGGTGCTGGTGTGCGGTGAGGGCCTCCGCGATTTGCCAGCCCACGGAATACACCGGGTTCAGACTGGTCATCGGATCCTGGAAGATCATCGCGAGTTGCTGGCCACGGTAGTGCGCAAGCTGGTGTTCAGACAGCCCGAGCAACTCGTCATTGCCGAGCCGGACAGAGCCGGTGACGTGCGCGGTCCGTGGCAGCAAACCCATGACCGCGAGCGACGTCACGGACTTGCCGGATCCCGACTCACCGACGATCCCGAGGACCTCGCCGCGATGCAGGTCGTAGCTGACGCCCCGCACGGCCCGAACCGTGCCGTCCTCGGTGCGGAAGCTGACCGAAACGTCGTCGACTGCGAGCACCGTTTCCGCTGAGCCTGCCGTTCGAACTGGGGTCGCGCCACCGGTGGTGTAGTGACTCACGCGCGGCCCTTCGATGCCGTCGGGTCAAGCGCGTCGCGCAAGCCGTCGCCGATGAAGTTGGCGGTGAGCGCGATCATGATGATGAAGAGCCCTGGGAAGTAGAACAGCCACGGACGCGTTGCGACCGCGGTCTGCGCGCTGTTCACGAGCAGACCCAGTGAGGTGTCAGGTGGCTGCACGCCGAAGCCGACGAATGACAATGCCGTTTCGGCCAGAATCGAGGTCGCCACCAAAATCGTGAAGATGACGATGACGACGCTGATGACGTTCGGCACGACGTGCCGGAAGATGACGCGGGTGCGCGAGGCACCGAGAGCGTGTGCCGCCTCGATGTATTCCTTCTCTCGAATCGCCAGTGCGTTGCCGCGCACGACTCGGGCGACATAGGGCCAGGTCAGCGACGCGAGGATCATCGAGATCCAGAACCAGCCGTTTGCCTTCGGCCCGATGTTGTGCGTGAGCACCGCGGCGACGGCGATGATCGGGAAGGTCAAGAAGAGGTCGACGACCCGCATCATGAACGAGTCGACCATGCCTCCTGCGTAACCGGAGACCGCGCCGTAGATCGTTCCGACGATCGTCGAACTCACGGACACGAACATGGCGATCTCAAGCGATCGTTGGGTGCCCCGGAGCACCTGCGAGAACGTGTCGAAGCCCGTTGAGTCAGTACCGAACGGGTGCTTCAAACTCGGCTTGAAGCTGAGGTCATTGCTGTAGATGTTGTACTTGTAATGCCACAGCGCACCCCCGATGAACGCCAGCAGCACAATCATGACCAACAGGATCAGACTCAGCATGGCCATCTTGTGCGCGCGGAACCGCCGAGCCGCCATCCGCCACGGGCTACGGATCTGCAAGGTGCCAACCGGCTCCCGGGGATCGATCCTGTCGACGTCCGTCGCTGGCGCCGCGCCGTCGCCTTGCCGCGACGTCTCGGGGTCGATAAGGCGGACTGGGATGTCGCGTGGCGCCCTACTCATAGCGGATCCTCGGATCGAGTACGCCGTAAAGAAGGTCAGCAATCAGGTTGAAGAGAATGACCGCACCTCCCGCGACCAACAACCATGCGAGCACCACGTAGGGGTCATAGTTGTTCAGGCCCTGCTGGAGCAGGAAGTCACCCATGCCTCGCCACTGGTAGATGTATTCGGTAATGATCGCACCGCCAAGAATGGCACCGATATCAAGGGCGGTCACCGTGACGAACGGGATCAACGCGGTGCGCAATGCATGCCGGATAAGGACTCGACTCGGTGAGATCCCTTTCGCGCGCGCGAGCCTGATGTAGTCGCTCGTGAGGGCCTCGATCATCGACGCCCTGTTGAAGCGGCTCCACGATGCATACGAAATCAGCGCCAGCGTGATGGTCGGCAATATCAGGTGGTTGAAGTCGTCGAAAAGGTGCGCGGACAAGCCCGGCGAGATGTTCGGGGAGTTCTGGCTGATGGTCTTGAACTTCGTGCCGAAGTGCACGTTGGACCAGATCGCACCCTCCTTGAGGAGGATGGCGAACCAAAACGTCGGCATCGCGAGAAACAGGAACCCGGTGAAGGTGAAGGAGTAGTCGAGCCGGCTGTATTGCTTCGTCGCGCTGATCACGCCCACCACGATCGCGATCAGCGCCGCGAGAACCATCGCGAAGAAGACCAGACGCAACGTCACCAACGCCCGGTGGCCGATCTCGGTGCCAATGTCGAGCGTGCCGCCGCCCGCGACCGACGGGCCGAAGTTGCCGTGCACGACGCCGGTTATCCAGTGCCAGTAGCGCTCGAGCAGCGGTTGGTCGAGCCGCAGCCGGTGCTCGGCGAGCCTGATCGTCTGCTCAGGAACCTTGGGCTGCTTGGTCTTGAGATTCGCCAGCGGGTCGCCCGACAGGCTCACGAGCAGGAACACGATGAAGGTCGCGACGAGCAGGATCGGGATCGAGATCAGCACCCGCCGAACAGCGTACGCAAGCATCCAGGCCCCGCTCAGGAGACGCTAAAGGCGACGCGGCCCGGTTGAATCGAATGGGCCTGGGGCCCACGCGCTCACCTGGGCCGAAGACCCATGACTGACGGTACTCCCCGGCGTCCCCTTCGCTCAACGTTCCGGCCATGAGCCGAAGTGTCGGGACTGGTCGATTCGAACACCGGGTCGAACAGGTGTGGCCCGCTCATCTGAGCGGGCCACACCGTTACTTCGACGGAGCGGACTAGCTCGCCGTGCGGATGCCCCACTCTTGCGTGTTGTAGGGCGGCCCGACAGACGTCGCGTTGTCGCGGATATTTGCGAACTTCGAGTTGTACGCCAGGATCAGCGGCTTCTGGTACAGCGGGAGCGTGTACGCGTCAGCCGAGATCTGCTTGTCGGCCGTATTGAGGTCGGCGAGCTCCTGGTTCGGATCGGTCGTCGTAGTCGAGTCCTTGAGAGCAGCTGTCGACGGCCGCGTTGGTGTAGTGACCAAAGTTGCTGCCCCAGTTACCAGCCGCACCCTGTGCGGTGTCGGACTGGTAGATCGTGGCGTTGCTGGAACCGAACGGCGTCGCAACCCACGCGAACACGATGATGTCGTACTTGTGGTTCGCGTCCTTCTGGGTGAGCGTGCCACCGAGGCTGTCAGTCGGCGACACGGTGACCGTGACACCGAGCTGCTTGGCCGCGGCCGCGAAGAGCTGGCACTCGGTAGCGCGGACGGCGTTACCAACGGTGTACCGCATGAGCAACGACGGAACCGCCACGCCCTTCGGATCCATCAGCTTGCCGCCGGTGATCTTGTAGCCGGCGTCCGTCAGGATCTTCTGAGCTCCGGCCACGTCGCCCGTGCCGTACCCGAATGACGTGATGTCGTCCTGGTAACCCTTCTGACCGGGCACGAACATCCGGTTGCCGAGCGGCGCGATGCCGGGGTCGGTCTGGCCGGCCGTACGAGCGATCATGCCCTTGACGTCGACCGCGGTGAACAGAGCCTTGCGAAGCGCGACGTTCTGCAACGCCGGGTTCTGCAGGTTCAGGTCGATGTGCTCGAAAACGAGCCCGAGGTCGAGCTGGTAGTTGATGTTCTGCATGCCGTCGAGTTGCTTGATGAGGTCAACCTCGGGCTGCGGGTACATCGCGTCGATCTCGCCGTTCGTCAACGCCGGCGGTTCCTGCGTCGCGTCGGTGATCATGCGGTAGACGATCTTGTCGAGGAAGGGACCCTTGGCGCCGTACCACTTCGGGTTCGCGGTCGTGGTGACGCTCTGGTCCTTCTGGAAGTCCGAGATGACGTACGGTCCACCCGAGACGGTCGGAACCGCCGCGAAGCCGGTGTCCCAGCTCTTCTCCAGGCTGACCGGGTCAAGACCCTGGGGAACGGCCGCGTGGTAAGGCATCAGGGTGCTGAACAGCGACTTCCAGTCAGAGAACGGCGTCTTGAAGACGACGGTGACCGTCTGCGCCGTTGTCGGATCCGACGACCGACTGGATCTGGGCGTAGCCCGTGGTCGAGTTGATGTCGCACTTCGGGCAGTCGGTGCCGTTCTGCGCCTTCCAGAGGTAGATGAAGTCGTCGACGTTGATCGGCTTGCCGTCGGACCACACCGCCTTGGGATTGATCTTGTAGACGACCGTCTGCGGCGATGTACTCGTCGACGTCCGCGCTGACCATGAGGTCGGTGTTCAGGGTCGGGTTCAGGTCAGGGCAGCACGTTGAAGACGTTCGGGTAGATCGAGTTCTCGACCTCTGCGGTCTCGAAGGTGTTGCCGGCGGACGTCAGTACGTTCCAGTTGTCGATCGTCTTCTCAAGGGAGTACGTGAGCGTCCCGCCCTTGCTCACCGAGCCGGAGTTGATCGTGTTCGGCGTCGCCGGTGAGCCGGTTTCCGGTCTTGGTCTGATTGGCCGCGCTTTGCGACGCGGGCGCACTGCTGGCCGTCACCGGGGCGCTGCCACTCGCACTCGCGGAGCTGGCGCCCGTGGTAGCCGAGGGAGCTGCACTCGAGGGAGTCGCGGCCTTCTTCTTGCTACTACTGCACGCTGCGAGCGCAAGAGCGATGACGGCGACGCTCGCCGCGATCTGAATACCTCTACGTCTGACGAGCATGTCTCTCCTTCTGGCGGCCGCCTTGTGGGTGGTCCGCGAGTAGTGACTCCCGTACGCCGGGATTAAGGCGAACGCCCGCCGCAGCGGTCGCGGTGACTGTAGCCACCGGATGCCTAGTCGGGCACTCTTTGGGCTGAACCTAACGCAAATTGTGACACAAGAGTTACGTAGTGGATCTCGCTAGACGACCTGTCACCAAAGTGACGCTAATCCGTGTCAAGAAAGCGGACAATACGGACAAAGTCGTCTGGATCGAGGCTTGCACCTCCCACCAGAGCGCCGTCGATGTCACGCTGAGCCATGATTCCCCCCGCATTAATTCCCTTGACCGAGCCCCCGTACAGAATCCTGGTCGCAGCCGCAACAGACGGCTCGTACAGCTCCCCTAGCCGACGGCGGATCGCGCCGCATACCTCTTGAGCGTCTTCCGGCGTGGCCACCTCGCCAGTGCCGATAGCCCAGACCGGCTCGTACGCGATCACGATCTGCGCCGCGTGTTCAGGAGCAATATCGGCCAGTCCGCCGTCGAGCTGAACCAGCGTATGTGGCACCTGCCGCCCTGCCTTGCGCACCTCGAGCGCCTCACCGATGCACAGGATCGGCGTCATCCCGGCAGCGATGGTGGCTTTGACCTTCGCGTTGACCAGCGCGTCGTCCTCGAGGTGGTACTGGCGGCGCTCGGAGTGACCGACGACGACGAACGTGCAGCCCAACTTGGCGAGCATCGCGGCGGAGATCTCACCGGTGTAGGCGCCCGAGCCGTACGCCGACACGTCCTGTGCGCCATACAGCAACCGCAACCGGTCGCCGTCCACCAAGGTCTGCACGCTGCGCAGGTCAGTGAAGGGCGGCAAGACCGCGACGTCGACGGCGTCGTAGTCAGCGTCGGACAACGAGAAGGCCAGCTTCTGCACCAGGCCGATGGCTTCGAGGTGGTTGAGGTTCATCTTCCAGTTGCCCGCCATCAGGGGCTTCCGGGTCGCTTTGGACGCCATCATCAGTTCTCCAAGACTTGGAGGCCGGGCAGCGTCTTGCCCTCGAGGTACTCAAGGCTCGCGCCACCGCCCGTCGACACGTGGCCGAAGTCACTCTCCTCGAATCCCAGCTTGCGAACCGCCGCCGCCGAGTCGCCGCCGCCCACCACGGTCAGTCCATCTACCGCGGTCAGCGCTGATGCCAAGGCCTTCGTCCCGCCGGCGAACGCGTCGAACTCGAAAACACCCATCGGACCGTTCCAGAACACTGTGCGGGCATCGGCGAGTTTCGACGCGAACAAGGCGCAAGTTTCCGGGCCGATATCAAGGCCCTCGCGATCGGCAGGGATCCGCGATGCCGGGACGACGGAATGCGGCGCGTCGGCCGCGAAGTGGGTCGCCGCGACGATGTCGACGGGCAGGACCAGGTCGACCCCGCGCTTGTCCGCGTCGGCGATCAACCCGCTCACGACGTCGAGCTGATCCTTCTCAAGCAGCGAGTTGCCGACCTCGTATCCCTGCGCAGCCAGGAACGTGTACGCCATGCCGCCGCCGATCAAGAGCCGGTCGACCTTGTCGAGCAGGTTCGCGATCACCCCGAGCTTGTCGGAGACCTTCGCGCCGCCGAGCACGACCACGTAGGGCCGCGCGAGGTCGTCGGTCAGCCGCCGCAGCACCGAAACCTCGGCGACGACCAGACCGCCGGCTGCGTGCGGCAGCCGCAGCGGGAGGTCGTAGACGCTCGCATGCTTGCGGTGCACCGCTCCGAACCCGTCACCGACGTAGCTGCCGCCCTCCCCCGCCAATGCGGCGAGCTGGTCGGCGAATGCCGCCCGCTCCGCGTCGTCCTTGCTCGTTTCTGCAGCTTCGAACCGCAGGTTCTCGAGCATGACGACCCCGCCGAGCTGGGTCTCCTCCACGACCGCTTGCGCGGAAACTCCGGCAATGCCGTCGCTGGCGTCGTCCGGGAAGCCGACCGGCCGACCGAGCAACTCCGAGAGCCGTGCAGCCGCTGGTCGCAAGGACAACGCAGGGTTGATGACGCCCTTGGGGCGGCCGAGATGCGCCATCACCACAACGCGGGCGCCCCTATTTGCCAAGTCGCGGATGGTAGGAACACTGGCCCTGATGCGCTTGTCGTCGGTGATGACTGGCGGGCCGTCACCGCTGGAGTCCAGCGGCACGTTGAGGTCGGCCCGCACAAGTACGGTCCGGCCGGCGACCTCGAGGTCGTCGACAGTACGCATGAACTCGTCGCCTAGCCGAGACGCGAGGCGACGAGCGCGGTGAGGTCGGCCAGCCGGCTCGAGTAGCCCCACTCGTTGTCGTACCAGCCGAGAACCTTCACCGTCTTGCCGCTGACCATCGTGAGCTTGGAGTCGAACGTGCAGGAGGCGGGCGTGCCGACGATGTCGGAGGAGACGATCTCGTCCTCGGTGTAGACGAGGTAGCCCTTCAGCGGCCCTTCAGCGGCAGCCTTGTACGCGGCGTTCACCTCGTCGCGGGTCACTTCACGCTCGAGCTCCACGACGAGGTCGGTGATCGAGCCGTCGGGAACCGGCACCCGCAGCGCGAACCCGTCGAGCTTGCCCTTCAACTCCGGCAGCACCAGTGCAACGGCCTTAGCGGCACCGGTGGTTGTCGGGATGATGTTCTGCGCCGCCGCGCGGGCCCGGCGAAGGTCCTTGTGCGGGAAGTCGAGGATGACCTGGTCGTTGGTGTAGGCGTGCACGGTCGTCATGAAGCCCTTGACGATGCCGAAGCTGTCCTGGAGGACCTTGACGAGCGGCGCGACGCAGTTCGTCGTGCACGACGCGTTGCTGATGATGTGGTGCTTGTCGTTGTCGTAGTCACCGTCGTTCACCCCGAGGACGAACGTGGCGTCCTCGCCCTTGGCCGGTGCGGAGATGATGACCTTCTTCGCCCCAGCGGTGAGGTGAGCCTTCGCCTTCTCGGCGTCGGTGAAGTGACCAGTCGACTCGATGACGATGTCGACCCCGAGCTCGCCCCACGGGAGCAACGCGGGGTCGCGCTGCGACAGCACCTTGATCGTCTTTGCCGTCGACGGTGATCGAGCCCTCGCCGAAGCTGACCTCGCCCGCGAATGTGCCAAGAACCGTGTCGTATTTCAGCAGGTGTGCCAGCGTCTTGGTGTCCGTGAGGTCGTTGACCGCCACGATCTCGATGTTGCTGCCCGGCGAGGCTGCAACAGCGCGGTAGAAGTTACGTCCGATACGACCGAAACCGTTGACGCCGACACGAATGCTCACGACTTGTGCTCCTCGTTCGAGAGAAAAGCTCCATCACGACCCTAACGGATCACGCAGCGTGGTCTCTCATCGGATTCGCCGAGAACGCTCCCGCCCCTATTACGGCGCGAAGCCGGTCAGGGCACCAGCATGTCGGGTGTGAGGCCGGCCTCGGTGCCGGGCTGACCGAGATCGCTGGCCCGCTTGTCAGCCATCGCCAGCAGCCGCCTGATGCGACCGGCGACGGCATCCTTGGTCATGGGCGGGTCAGCAAGCGCACCGAGCTCCTCGAGCGACGCCTGCGCGTGCTCGATCCGCAGGTGTCCGGCCGCAACCAGATGCTCTGGGGCTTCGTCGCCCAGCAACTCCAGGGCCCGCTTGACGCGGGCACCGGCAGCCACCGCCGCGCGGGCCGACCGGCGCAGGTTCGCGTCGTCGAAGTTGGCGAGCCGGTTGGCGGCCGCCCGCACCTCGCGGCGGACTCGCCGTTCCTCCCACGCCAGCACGCTGTCGTGCGCTCCGAGCCTCGTGAGCAGCGCCCCGATCGCATCGCCGTCGCGGATCACCACTCGATCGACGCCTCGCACTTCTCGAGCCTTGGCCTGGACGCCGAGGCGCCGGGCTGCTCCGACCAGCGCCAGCGCCGCCTCGGGCCCAGGGCAGGTCACCTCAAGCGCGGACGACCGGCCAGGCTCGGTCAGCGATCCGTGAGCGAGGAACGCGCCACGCCAGGCCGCCTCCGCGTCGCAAACGCCGCCGGACACGACCTGCGGCGGCAGTCCCCGGATCGGTCGGCCGCGCCCGTCGAGCAGGCCGGTCTGCTTGGCCAGCAGGTCGCCGTCCTTCACCACCCGCACGACGTACCGGCTGCCTTTGCGCAGGCCGCCCGGCGCGACAACCGCGATGTCGGAGCCGTGGCCGTAGAGCTCCGCGATGTCCTTGCGCAACCGCCGCGCAGACGACCCGGTGTCGAGCTCTGCCTCGACGACGACCCGGCCCCCCACCAGGTGCAGCCCACCGGCGAAGCGCAAGAGTGCCGACGTTTCAGCCTTGCGGCAGCACGACTTGGTGACTGTCAGCCGCGACAGTTCGTCCTTCACCGCAGACGTCATCGCCATCGTCTTACCGTCCGTTCCTGAAGATCAGTGTCCTTGAAGATCCGTGTCCTCAAAGCTCCCCTTGAAAATCCCCGCATACGCGGCCGCAAGCAGTTCGGGGTCATGGCGCGGGCTGCCGTCGCTCATCGCGACGGGGGCCAACACCAACCGACCTCCCATGTCAGCGGCTACTGCTCGCAACGTATCTGCCTTGGCAACAACCCTCTCGTCGGCGAGCACCACATCGACCGACAGTTCCGGCGCGTGAGCCGCCAACACATCGAGGTGGGCCTCCGGCGAGAAGTCCGCGGTCTCCCCCGGCTGCGGGGCCAGATTGAGCGCGACGATCTTCCGGGCCGGCGTCTCGATCAAGGCCTTCGCCAGTTCGGGCACCAGCAAGTGCGGAAGCACGCTGGAAAACCACGAGCCGGGGCCGAGGACGACCCAGTCGGCGTCGAGGATCGCGCTGACCGCCTCCGGACACGCCGGCGGGTCAGCGGGCACCAGGGTGACGGACACCACGCGTCCTGTTGCGGTCGCCACCTCGACTTGTCCGCGCACCGTGCGCGTCGCGGTCGGATCTGCCGGATCGAAGCCGGTCACCTCGGCCTCGATGTCGAGCGGCGTGACCGACATCGGAAGGACCCGGCCGTGGGCGCGCAGCAGCCGGCCGACGAGCTCGAGTGCGGCCACCTGGTCGCCGAGCAGCTCGCTGATAGCCACGATCAGGAGATTGCCGAGCGCGTGGTCATTCAGTTCGCCGGTGCTGTCGAACCGGAACTGCACGACCTCGGCCCAGATGCGCCCCCACGGGTCGTCGCCACAGAGCGCCGCCAGCGCCTTGCGCAGGTCACCGGGCGGCAGGACGCCGAATTCACGGCGCAGCCGACCGCTCGACCCCCCGTCGTCAGAGACCGTCACGACCGCGGTCAGGTTGTCGGTGACGCGGCGCAGAGCCGACAGCGACGCCGCCAGGCCGTGACCGCCACCGAGTGCGACCACCCGTGGGCCGCGACCGGCCGGGGCGGTCGGCGGTAACAGACCGCCGACATCTCCGAGGCGGAGCCCGGGCGGCAACCCGGGCGCTCGACGTTCGAGCCCAGAACCAGGCACCGCGGACGTCATTCGCGGCCTAGATCCCGGTGCGTCACCTGAACCTCGATCGGGTCGCGCGGCGGGACGCCGGCCCGGGTGGCGTGCCCACGGGTCGAGTAACGGGGATGCAGCGCCTCGAGCCGCGCGGCGAGCTGTTCGGCGATCGCGACGCTGCGGTGCTTGCCGCCGGTGCACCCGACCGCGAGGGTCATGTACCGCTTGCCCTCGCGCTGGTAACCCTCGACCAGGATCGCGAGTATTTCCGTGTAGCGATCGAGAAACTCTTGCGCGCCCGGCCTGCTCAGCACGTAGTCGCGAACCTGCTCGTCGCGCCCCGTCAACGGCCGCAGCTCAGGAACCCAATGCGGATTCGGCAAGAACCGGCAGTCAACGACCAGGTCGGCATCGACCGGGAGCCCGTATTTGTAGCCGAAGGAGACGACGGTTGCCCGCATCGTGGGCTCATTGGCGTCGGCGAACGCGGACACGATCTTCGCACGCAGCTCGTGCACGTTGAGACGCGTCGTGTCGACGACGAGGCCGGCATCGCCCCGCACATCGCGCAGCAGTTCGCGTTCGCGCGCGATGCCGTCGACCAGGCGACCATCACCTTGCAACGGATGCGGACGGCGCACGTTCTCGAATCGCCGGACGAGTTCGTCGTCGGACGCTTCGAGGAACAGCACCTGCGGTTCGGCGCCTCGTCGCTCGAGCGACGACAGCGCGCTCTGCAGATCGGAAGTGAAGCCCCGACTGCGGACGTCGACCACGGCCGCGATCTTGGTGATCGCCCCGCCGCTGCGGGTACCGAGCTCGACCATGGTGTCGAGCAAGCCGGGCGGCAGGTTGTCGACGACGAACCAACCGAGATCCTCGAGACACTTCGCCGCCGTGCTGCGGCCGGCCCCCGAAAGTCCGGTCAGCACAACCAGCTGGAGCGGTTCTTGCTCCGGCGCCGGTAGCGTCACGCTCACGTCTTCGTCTCCTCGCCGGCCAGCGTCCCCGCCGTACCTGCCGCTGCCGCCGTCCCTGCTAAGGCCGCGTGCACCACTTCCGCCGTCCCTCGCCCGATGCCTGATCACCTCAGCGAGCTCATCGACCGTCGCCGCCCGCACCCGCTTCACCGATCCGAAGTGTCGCAGTAACGCGGCACGTCGGGTGGAACCGAGCCCGGGTATTCCTTCAAGAGCACTGCGCGTCATGGACGCCGACCGCTTCGCCCGGTGATAGCTGATCGCGAATCGGTGCGCCTCGTCTCGAACCCGCTGCAGAAGGTAGAGGCCCTCGCTGCTGCGCGGCAGGATCACCGGATCCGGGTCGTCGGGGCGCCACACCTCCTCGAGTCGTTTGGCAAGACCGACCAGCGCGATGTCGTCGATCCCCAGCTCGTCGAGTGCCCTCTTGGCTGCGGTTACCTGCGGTGGACCGCCGTCGACGACCACCAGATTCGGTGTGTACGCGAACTTGCGCGGCCGCCCGGTGTCGGGATCGATCATCGTGCGCACGGACCCATGCGGATCGCTCTCGTCAGGCTCCGGTAGCTCGTCCATCTGCAGGTCGCTCGCGGCGCGCTCATCGAGGTAACGACGGAACCGGCGGGTGATGACTTCGTGAATCGCCGCCACATCGTTCGCGGTAGCCCGATCCGCAGGCTCGGGCTCGGGCTCGGCATGCGGATCTGGATCGGGTGGCAACGCGCCGCTACCCACCGATGTGATCGCGAACCGGCGGTACTCACTCTTGCGGGCGAGGCCGTCCTCGAAGACGACCATCGAGGCGACGACGTCGGTGCCTTGCAGGTTGGAGATGTCGTAGCACTCGATGCGCAACGGAGCCTCGTCGAGTTGGAGTGCGTCCTGGATCTCCTGCAGGGCCCGGCCGCGGGCGGTGAGATCGCCGGCTCGCCTGGTCTTGTGCAGCATCAGCGACTGCGCCGCATTGCGAGCCACGGTCTCCATCAGCGCCCGCTTGTCGCCGCGCTGCGGCACCCGGAAGTCGACCCGTGAACCGCGCCGTGCGCTCAACCATTCGGTGACCGTCTCGAGCTCGGCAGGCAGTTCGGGCACCAGCACCTCGCGAGGCACCTCTGCGGCGGCACCGACCAGCTCGTCGACCTCGCCGTAGAGCTGGGTCACGAAATGTTCGACCAGGTCGGCGGTCGTGACGTCCTCGACCTTCTCGACAACCCAACCACGCTGGCCGCGCACCCGGCCGCCACGGACGAAGAACACCTGCACCGCTGCCTCGAGCTGATCCTCGGCCATCGCGATGACGTCGGCGTCGGTCGCATCGGCAAGCACGACCGTCTGCTTCTCCATCGCTCGCCGTAGCGCCGCGATGTCGTCGCGCAACCGGGCGGCGCGCTCGTACTCCTGCTCGGTCGCGGCCTGCTTCATCTCCCGTTCGAGCCGCTTGAGGTAGGCGTCGGGATGGCCGGCCATGAAGTCGCAGAAGTCCTCGACGATCTTTCGGTGCTCGTCGATCGAGACCCAGCCGACGCACGGCGCTGCGCACTTGCCGATGTGCCCGAGCAGGCAAGGCCGACCGGTCTGCTCGGCTCGCCGGTAGACACCGTTCGAGCAGGTGCGCATCGGGAAGACCCGCAGCAGCAGGTCGAGGGTTTCGCGGATGGCCCAGGCATGCGAATACGGACCGAAGTAGCGGATGCCCTTGCGTTTCGCACCGCGCATCACCATCGAACGCGGGACATCGTCGGACAGCGTCACGGCGAGATACGGGTAGCTCTTGTCGTCGCGGTACTTGACGTTGAACCGCGGGTCGAACTCCTTGATCCAGTTGTATTCGAGCTGGAGAGCCTCGACCTCGGTCGCGACGACGGTCCAGTCGACGCGGCTTGCGCTGCACACCATTGCCTGGGTGCGCGGGTGCAGCGACGCGACGTCGGCGAAGTAGGAGTTGAGCCGGGACCGCAGGTTCTTCGCCTTGCCGACGTAGACGACCCGATCCTGGCTATCGCGGAACCGATAGACACCCGGCGATTCGGGAATCGAGCCCGTCGCGGGCCGATAACTCGCGGGGTCTACCACGGCGTCCAGCCTACCGACGGGCGACGACGAAACGCGGCTCGCGCCGCGCGGCCGCTTCGCCGACGCCTGTGCGTGGCCGACTCGGCACTCCCGGTCGAGCGCGCGGGCTACGCCCGTGCCGCGGCCACCTTCCGGGGACGTCGAGTGGCGGCAGTGTGCCGTCGCCGATTGCGCGGCCAGCAAGTGCCGCAGGAACACCCCGGTGTGGCTGTCGTCGCTGCCGGCGAGCTGCTCGGGCGTACCTTCGGCGACCACGAGCCCGCCGCCCGACCCACCCTCGGGGCCCATGTCGATGACCCAGTCGGCGGTCTTCACCACGTCGAGGTTGTGCTCGATCACCACGACGGTGTTGCCCTTGTCGACAAGGGATTGCAGGACGCCGAGCAGCTTGCGGACGTCCTCGAAGTGCAGCCCTGTCGTCGGTTCGTCGAGAACGTAGACGGTGCGGCCGGTCGACCGCTTCTGCAGCTCCGACGCGAGCTTGACCCGCTGCGCCTCGCCGCCGGACAGCGTCGGCGCCGGCTGCCCGAGCCGCACGTAGCCGAGACCGACCTCGACCAGCGTGACCAGATGCCGAGCGATCGCCGGGATCGCGGCGAAGAACTCCGCTGCTTCCTCGATCGGCATGTCGAGCACGTCGGCGATCGTCTTGCCCTTGAAATGCACATCGAGCGTCTCGCGGTTGTAGCGCGCGCCGTGGCACACCTCGCACGGGACGTAGACGTCCGGCAGGAAGTTCATCTCGATCTTGATGGTGCCGTCGCCGGCGCACGCCTCGCAGCGGCCGCCCTTGACGTTGAACGAGAATCGGCCTTGCAGATAGCCGCGGATCTTGGCCTCGGTGGTCTCGGCGAAAAGCTTGCGAATGTTGTCGAAGACCCCGGTGTAGGTGGCCGGGTTCGATCGTGGCGTGCGACCGATCGGACTCTGGTCGACGTGGATGGCCTTGTCGACCTGGTCGAGCCCGGTGATCCGCAGATGCCTGCCGGGCACCGTCTTCGCGCCGTAAAGCTCGCGCGCAAGCGCGGCGTAAAGGATGTCGTTGACCAACGTCGACTTGCCGGAGCCGGAGACACCGGTAACGGCGACGAGGCAGCCGAGCGGGAAGCTCACGTCGACGTCGCGCAGATTGTGTTCGCGGGCGCCCTTGACCACCAGTGCCCGCTTCGGATCAGGTGCCCGACGTTTCGCCGGCACGTCGATCTTGCGACGCCCTGAAAGGTAGGCGCCGGTCAACGAATCCTTGCTGGCCAGGAGATCCTTGACCGAGCCCGACACGACGACCTGGCCGCCGTGCTCGCCCGCGCCCGGGCCGATGTCGACGACCCAGTCGGCGGTGCGAATGGTGTCTTCGTCGTGCTCGACAACGATGAGCGTGTTGCCGAGATCGCGCAGCCGGATCAGCGTGTCGATCAGCCGGTGGTTGTCGCGTTGATGCAGACCGATGCTCGGCTCGTCGAGCACATACAGGACGCCGACGAGCCCAGACCCGATTTGCGTTGCCAGCCGGATGCGCTGGGCCTCACCACCCGCGAGCGTGCCGGCGGCCCGATCGAGCGACAGGTAATGCAGGCCGACGTCGAGCAGAAATCCCAAGCGGGAGTTGACTTCTTTGAGCAGCCGCTCGGCGATCTGCTTCTCACGCGGTGACAGTTCGAGGCCTCGAAGGAACGTCGCGCATTCGCCGATCGGCAACCCCGCGACGTCCGCAATGGATTTGTCGTCGAGGGTCACTGCGAGCGAGACCGGCTTGAGTCGATTGCCATGGCACTCCGGGCACGGCACCTCGCGCATGTAGCCCTCGAACTTCTCGCGGCTCCAATCGCTCTCGACCTCGCCGTGCCGGCGCTCGATGAAGGGGATCACGCCTTCGTAGGTCGTGTAGTACGAGCGCTCGCGGTTGTAGCGGTTCTTGTAGCGGACGTGAACCTGCTCGTCGTACCCGTACAGCACGGCCCGGCGCACCTTGATCGGCAGCTTGTTCCACGGCGTCGACGTGCTGAAGCCCATCGTGTCGGCGAGCGAATCGAGCAGTCGTGCGAAGTAGTCAGAGCCGTGGCCGCCCGACCACGGTGCGATCACGCCCTTCGCGATCGACAGGCTGCCGTCGGAGATGATCAGGTCAGGGTCGACCTCGAGCTTGGTGCCGAGCCCGGTGCATTCGGTGCACGCACCGAAGGGCGAGTTGAACGAGAACGAGCGCGGCTCGAGCTCTTCGAACGACAGGTCGTCGTAGGTGCACGCGAGGTGCTCGGAGAAGACCCGCTCGCGATGCGGATCGTCGTCGGGCAAGTCGACGAATTCCAGGGTCAGCAAGCCACCGGCAAGCTTCAACGCGGTCTCGACCGAGTCGGTCAACCGGCGCTTCGCGGACTCTTTCACCGCGAGTCGATCGACGACGACCTCGATGGTGTGCTTCTCCTGCTTCTTCAACTTCGGCGGCTCGGTCAATGGGTACACCACGCCGTCGACGCGCACCCGCGCGAACCCCTTGGTCTGCAGGTCGGCGAACAGGTCGGCGTACTCCCCCTTGCGACCGCGGATCAGCGGCGCGAGCACCTGGAAGCGACTGCCTTCGTCGAGTTCGAGGATGCGGTCGACGATCTGCTGCGGGGTCTGCCTCGAGATCGGCCGGCCGCAGACCGGGCAGTGCGGATGCCCGATGCGCGCATACAGCAACCGCAGGTAGTCGTAGACCTCGGTGATCGTGCCGACCGTCGATCGCGGGTTGCGCGAGGTCGACTTCTGATCGATCGAGACCGCGGGCGAGAGACCCTCGATGAAGTCGACGTCGGGCTTGTCCATCTGGCCGAGGAACTGACGCGCATAGGCCGACAGCGACTCGACGTAGCGCCGCTGGCCCTCGGCGAAGATGGTGTCGAAAGCCAGGCTCGACTTCCCCGACCCGGACAGGCCGGTGAAGACGATCAAGGCGTCGCGCGGCAGGTCGAGCGAGACATCCTTGAGGTTGTGCTCGCGAGCACCGCGAATCACCAGACGATCGACCATGCCGCGGCTGCCCCATCCCGTCACCTCGGGTCGTCTCAAGCCTGCTGCTCGAGCCCGCTCGCCCGGCTGTACCCCGGGCTCGTCCATCGTAGGTGCGGTCTCCGACAGAAACTCGGGCGCACAAATTGGGAGCGGTTGACGCCAGTTCGCCGGTAGCGTCCGGCAGGTGAGCCAACACTGGGATCCCGCGCCCGATTCCGCCGAGATTGAGGCGGCGACGTCCCGGTTGCTCGCTACGGCCAAGACCCTGTCGGACGCCGAGGTGCTGGCGCCGTCCGGCCTGCCCGAGTGGTCCCGGGGTCATGTGCTGACCCACCTCGCCCGCAACGCCGACAGCCTGGTCAACCTGCTGACCTCGGCGACGACCGGAGTCGAGCATCCGCAGTACCCGAGCCGGGAGGCCCGCGATCTGGGGATTGCCGCCGGCGCGGCCCGCCCAGCGGCGGAGCAACTGGCCGACATCGAGGCGTCGCACCGGCGGTTCGTGGCCGCCGCCGCCGCGGTGCCGGCCCGATGTTGGCAACACGAGGTGCGCTGGATGTCGGGCGAGTCACGGCCGGCGTCGAAGATCCTCGACGCGCGGCTTCGCGAGGTGGCGATTCATCACGTCGATCTCGACGCCGGCTACTCGGCGTCCGACTGGTCGTCGCAGTTGGCCTTAAGGATCTTGGTCTCGATCTTGCCCGCGTTCGAGGTCCGCGGGATCGAGCCGGTGACCTTGGTGCCCACCGACGTCGCCGTCCGCATCGACCTGGCCGGGGGCTCGGCGGTCGAAGTTCGCGGCGCCGCATCGTCGCTCGCTATGTGGGTGCTCGGCCGCGACGACGGCTCGGCGCTCGAAGTGACCGGCGGGCAGCTACCGACGCCGCCGGCCTGGACCTGATCTCGTCTCGACGCCGCCGATCGGACACAATCATCGACATGGCATCTCATGAGTACACAGGCGACGTGAAGGTCGGCGGCCCGGTCGCCGTGCGCGAACTGCCCGGACTCCGGATCACCAAGATCGCGGTCGGGCCTTACGACAATAACGCCTACTTGCTTCGCTGCACGGCCACCGGCGACACGATGCTGATCGATGCGGCCGCCGAACCCGATCGCCTGCTGGCAGCGCGCGGCGACGGGTTGCTCGTCAGTGTGGTGACGACACATCAGCATCCCGATCACTGGCAAGGCCTGGAGGCAGTCGTCGGCGTGACCGGCCCGGCGGTCATTGCTCATCCGCTCGACGCACCCGGTCTTCCGATACCGATGACAGAAACGGTCGAGGACGGCGATGTGCTGGCGATCGGGAACGCCCAAGTGAAGGTCATTCATCTGAAGGGCCATACCCCCGGGAGCATCGCGATTGTCTACGACCCGGATTCTGCGGCGCCACATATCTTCACCGGCGACTCGCTCTTTCCCGGCGGGCCTGGAAACACCCACAAGAACGTTGCCGACTTCACGTCGCTGATGGACGACCTCGAGGCGAAGGTGTTCGGCGTCTTTCCGGATGCGACCTGGGTGTATCCCGGTCACGGTGCCGACACGACGTTAGGCGTCGAGCGCCCGCACCTAGCCGAATGGCGCGCCCGCGGCTGGTAGTGACGCGGCTACTTGTCTGGTAGCTGCCAGCGGCTCGCTAGCCGCGCGGCTGCACGTCGCGCAAATTCCTTTGCGCCAACGAAGTAGGTGACGGCGACGCAGGTGAACAGGATCCCGAGAGCTAGGTGCAGTGGCTTCGGCTGAAGTACCTCGGCGACCCAGTACAGCACCCCGACGAGTGCCCAAATCACGCCGCCGAGCCGGTACCACTGAGGCGTCCGCCGTTCTGGCATCGCTACAGATTACAGGGCAACACCGAGCAATGACTGAGACCCAGGTTTCGAAGCCCGACCCGTAGTAAGTTTCGGCACGACACAGGAGGTCGCGATGGTGCTCTGGGTATGGCTGATCATCGCTGCCGTGGTGCTCGGGGTCGGCACGTTGCTCGGGTTGATGGACCGCCGAGCGCGACGCGAAGGTCATGTCATTCGCCGTGCATCATCGATGGCTGACATTGCCTTTGCCCGCAGAATGAACTTGCGCCGCCGGCGATCCCGCGCAGGTGCTACCGCACCGAGGAGCAAGTATCCGCGGCTATAACGCCGCGCATCAAAGTGGCTCGAGCAACGCCTCGTGCCAGGCTTGTATATGCCACTTGGCAACGAGACCGTTCAGCGCGAAGGGGTCAGTTGCCACAAACTCCTCGGCAGCTTCACGCGTGGTAAACACAGCGAGAGCGCCTTCGCGGTTCGCATACGGGCCAATCAGCAGCAGCGTGCCCTGTTCCTGAAAGACGGCCCACCGAGCGCGGTGCGCAGGAAACTGCGCCCGCAACTCCTCCATGTCGAGGTTCTGGGGAGACTCGTAGATCAAGACGTACTTCATCGCGAGCGACAATACCGACGGATGCCCTCGTTCGACAGGACTGGTTGCGGTAGCGGGAAGCGCAAGGATCGGCTATCAGCGGACGCCGGCGGCCTCCATGCCGCGCAGTTCCTTCTTGAGCTCGTGGATCTCGTCGCGCAGCCGCGCCGCCAGCTCGAAGTGCAGCTCGGTCGCGGCAGCGTGCATCTGCTCGGTGAGCTGGGTGATCAGCTCGCCGAGCTCTTCGCGTGGCATCCCCGCGAGCTCCCGGGCGTGCGCTCCGGCACCGCGAGACGACAGCCCGGGCACCGGCGCCTTACCTCGGCTCATCTGCCGGCCGCCGCCGCCGATAAGCGCCTGCGTGTCGACGTCCTCGCGAACGATCGAGTCGAGGATGTCGGCGATCTTCTTGCGCAACGGTTGCGGGTCGATTCCTCGTTCGACGTTGTAGGCGACCTGCTTCGCGCGGCGCCGGTTGGTCTCGTCGATCGCATGCGCCATCGACGGGGTGACGGTGTCGGCGTACATGTGCACCTGGCCCGACACGTTGCGCGCGGCCCGGCCGATGGTCTGGATCAGCGACGTGCCAGAGCGAAGGAACCCTTCTTTGTCGGCGTCGAGGATCGACACCAGCGACACCTCTGGCAGGTCGAGACCCTCCCGCAGGAGGTTGATGCCGACGAGCACGTCGAACTCACCGAGCCGAAGCTCACGCAGCAACTCGACGCGACGCAAGGTGTCGACCTCGCTGTGCAAGTAGCGCACTCGAATGCCGAGCTCGAGCAAGTAGTCGGTGAGGTCTTCGGACATCTTCTTCGTCAGTGTCGTGACGAGCACCCGTTCGTTTCGCTCGGCGCGCAAGCGGATCTCGTGCACGAGGTCGTCGATCTGGCCCTTGCTCGGCTTGACCACGATCTCGGGGTCGACGAGCCCAGTCGGCCTAATCACTTGCTCGACGACGTCGCCCTGGACCCGGCCCAACTCGTAGGGCCCTGGAGTCGCCGAAAGGTAGACCGTCTGGCCGATGCGATCAACGAACTCCTCCCACCGAAGGGGCCGGTTGTCCATCGCACTCGGCAATCGGAAGCCGTGCTCGACGAGGTTGCGTTTGCGCGACATGTCGCCCTCGTACATACCGCCGATCTGCGGCACCGTGACATGTGACTCGTCGATGACAAGAAGGAAGTCTTCGGGAAAGTAGTCAAGCAACGTGTTCGGTGCGGTACCTGGAGCGCGGCCGTCGATGTGCCGGCTGTAGTTCTCGATACCTGAACAACTGCCGACCTGGCGCATCATCTCGAGGTCATACGTCGTGCGCATGCGCAGCCGCTGTGACTCGAGCAACTTGCCTTGCTTCTCAAGCTCGGCAAGGCGTTCTTCAAGCTCTGCCTCGATACCGGCGATCGCTCGCTCCATACGCTCCGGACCTGCGACGTAGTGCGAGGCCGGAAACACGTACAGCTCTTTGTCTTCGGTGACCAGCTCACCAGTCAACGGATGCAGCGTCGACAGCCGCTCGATCGTGTCGCCGAACATCTCGATGCGCACGGCAAGCTCTTCATACTGAGGGATGATCTCGATCGTGTCGCCGCGCACGCGGAACGTGCCGCGCGTGAACGCCACATCGTTGCGGGTGTACTGAATCTCGACCAGCTTGCGTAACAGCTTGTCGCGCTCGATCTCTTCGCCGACCTTCAGCCTGACCATGCGGTCGACGTACTCCTGCGGTGTGCCAAGGCCGTAGATGCAGGAAACGCTCGCCACCACGACGACGTCACGGCGCGTCAGCAGGCTGTTCGTGGCCGAGTGCCGCAACCGCTCGACCTCGTCGTTGATCGACGAATCCTTCTCGATGTAGGTATCGGTCTGCGGGATGTAGGCCTCGGGCTGGTAGTAGTCGTAGTAGCTCACGAAGTACTCGACCGCGTTGTTCGGGAGCATCTCGCGCAGCTCGTTGGCAAGCTGGGCCGCCAGGGTCTTGTTCGGGGCCATCACGAGGGTGGGCCGCTGAAGGCGCTCGACCAGCCAGGCGGTGGTCGCCGACTTACCGGTGCCGGTGGCGCCGAGGAGTACCACGTCGCGGTCGCCGCGCTTGATCCGCTCCTCAAGATCGGCGATCGCGGTCGGCTGGTCGCCGGACGGGGTGAAGTCGCTGACAACCTGCAGCGGTGCCACGCTGCGCACAAGATCGGTGACGGGTCTCACGCAGAACACCGTACGTGGTCCGCCGGACAGTTTCTGCGGCCAGCCTTTCCGACCGCGCCCACCCATCGCCGTCCACTCACGTTCATCGGTCCACCTTCCTCGAGGTGGGACGTTGGCGTGGCGCGTGACGGTTGGGTATCCGCACTTCGCATCCCTGGTGGTTGCCGAAACCCACCAAAACGCCCCGTCGAACAACCACCCGGGATGCGGAGTGAAGTTGGGGCCCCGCGACCAGGCCTTCGACCGGAAGGTACGGTCGGGACGGGTGTGACGGGCGGTGATAGTTGGTGTCACAGTTGCCAAAGATTCTCGCAAAATTCGCTTCCCAGTAAGGGTTTTCTCCCCTAACGTTTCGTCTCGCAAGAAGTGATCCGCCACTCCCGGGCAACCGGGAAAGTGTCGCAGCTGGCTTCGGTCGGCGGTGACGGGCGGGGAGCCACTTGCAATGTGACCCCCTGGGCTTCGGCTCGGGGGGTCACGTAATTCGCGGCCCGAACGAGCGTCCTAACGAGCGTCGCGGCGCGCGAGCAGCGCCGCCCAAAGCCGCGCCACCTCGACCCGCAATTCCTCCCTGGTCCCGTCGTTCACGATCACCCACCAGGCGATCGCTGCGCGTTGCTCATCCGAGGCCTGGACGGCGATTCGGGCCCGTGCATCTGCGACTGACATCCCGCGGGACGAAACGACGCGCGCGACGCGGACGGCGAGCGACGCCTGCACCGCCACGACAACGTCGTACCGCGCCGCGAGGCCGGCCTCAGCCAGTAACGGGACCGCGTTCACGACGATCGAGTCAGGCGCCGCTGCAGCGACCCGACGCTCCGTTTCGGCCCGGATCAATGGGTGGGTAATGGCCTCAAGGCGGGCGCGCTCGCCGGCGTCAGCGAAGACGATGGCAGCAAGTCGCCGCCGATCGAGCCCGCCGTCGCTCGCGACCACGTCCGAGCCGAAGGCGGCCACCACCGCATCGAAGCCAGGGGTTCCCGGCACCACCACGTCGCGGGCGACCGCGTCGGCGTCGATGCCGACCGCGCCCAAGGCGACCAAGTCGTCGAGAATCGCGCTCTTGCCCGAACCGATGCCACCGGTCAGGCCGACCGTCAGTGCCGGCACTGCCTGCTCACGCGGATCCGCCGGGCGAGGGCGACGTCGACGGGGACTGGCCGAAGCGCAGCATTGCGGCGGCGATCCCCTCCAACGCGGCCGGCGCCTTGTCGGAAGTCACCAGAGCCGGCGACAGCTCGACGACGACAGTCCGGGCAGCATCGCTCATGAGCAGCTCGCTGAATGTCGGGCCGATCAGAATGTACGCGGGCTTGCCACTGACGGTGACGGTCGAGACAGCCGCGCTTGCCCCGTCGGCCTCCACGCTTGTCTGCACCCGTCCTGCGGCCGTCGACGCGTTGATGTAAGTGATGTAGGACACCTGCACGAGCGGAACGGGCGCTGGCGTCGTCGGCTTCACTCCCGTCGGCTTCGCCACCGTCGGCGTCGGGCTCGGAGCAGCGGGAGTGGCGGCACCCGGCGCCGTCCCATACGTGCAGGTAACTCGGCCGGTGCGCCCCGACTGCGGCACAGGGGCCGCCTTCAGGTAGTTCACCTGCCCCAGGATGCCGAAGCCGAGAATGCGCTCGAGCGTTCCGAGCGGCAGCAGCTGGGAGCAACCGGCGGGCAGTACAGGGGCGGACGGCGACGCGCTGACGGAGGTCGACGTGCTCGCCACTGCGACGGTCGGGGTGGGCGCGAGAGTCGGTGCCGCGCTGCTGCTGCTCTGGCTGGTTACCGGCGCGGGCAGGATCGGCTTGGCCTTGGATGTGCACGCGGTGGCGCCTACCGCAACCGCAAGACTCGCGAGACCAGCCACAACGCGCCAGCTTCGGACTGCCATGGCGGCAGGCTAATCCTTGTGAGGCTCGAAAAACGGCGGGCCCCGCCGAAGCGAGACCCGCCGATTTCGGCCGACACGGCTTCGACCAACCGGAGTCGGCCGTCAATCAGCTGGCGATCAGCTCTCGCCGCTCGTCAGCTTGCGCCGCAACTCTTCGAGCTGCGCGTCCGAGGCAAGGCTGCCCGCTGGTGCGTCGGGGTCGACGTCCGGGGTCGCCGCGTCAGCGGGCGCGTCTGGTGTGGTCGAGCTCGACGACGTCGAAGAGCTCGCGCCCTCTTCCGTGCCGGCGGCCGCTTCGGCCTTCTGGGCTTCGACGATCTGGCTCTGGTGCGCTTCGAAGCGCGCCCGAGCCTCGGCGTACTGGCGCTCCCACTCGGCCTGCTTCTCTTCGTGCCCCGGCAACCATTCGTTGGTCTCGGAGTCGAAGCCCTCGGGATAGATGTAGTTGCCCTCGGCGTCGTAGTTCGCCGCCATGCCATAGAGCGTCGGGTCAAAGTGGCTGTCGGTGACAGCACTGTCGCCACTGCTCTCGTTGGCCTGCTTCAGCGACAAGCTGATGCGCCGGCGCTCGAGGTCGATGTCGATGACCTTGACGAAGATCTCGTCGCCGACCTGCACGACCTGCTCGGGGATCTCGACGTGCCGCTCGGCGAGCTCGGAGATGTGCACCAGACCCTCGATGCCCTCTTCGACGCGCACGAAGGCACCGAACGGAACCAGCTTGGTGACCTTGCCGGGCACGACCTGGCCGATCGCGTGCGTGCGTGCAAAGGCCTGCCACGGGTCTTCTTGCGTCGACTTCAGCGACAGCGACACGCGCTCGCGGTCCATGTCGACGTCCAGCACCTCGACGGTTACCTCGTTGCCGACCTCGACGACCTCACTCGGGTGGTCGATGTGCTTCCACGACAGCTCGGACACGTGGACCAAACCGTCGACGCCGCCAAGGTCGACGAACGCACCGAAGTTGACGATCGAGCTGACGACACCGCTGCGGATCTGGCCCTTCTTCAAAGTCGTCAGGAACGTCTGGCGAACCTCGGACTGGGTCTGCTCAAGCCATGCGCGGCGCGAGAGCACCACGTTGTTCCGGTTCTTGTCGAGCTCGATGATCTTCGCCTCGAGCTCGCGCCCGACGTACGGCTGCAAGTCGCGCACCCGACGCATTTCGACGAGGGACGCCGGCAGGAAGCCGCGCAGGCCGATGTCGAGGATCAGGCCGCCCTTGACGACCTCGATGACGGTGCCGGTGACGATGTCGTCGTTTTCCTTGATCTGCTCGATCGTGCCCCAGGCGCGCTCGTACTGGGCGCGCTTCTTGGACAGGATCAGCCGACCCTCCTTGTCCTCCTTCTGGAGAACCAGGGCCTCGATGTGGTCGCCCACCTTGACGATGTCGTTCGGGTCGACGTCGTGCTTGATCGACAGCTCGCGGGACGGAATGACGCCCTCGGTCTTGTAGCCGATGTCGAGCAACACTTCGTCGCGGTCGACCTTCACGATCGTGCCGTCGACGATGTCGCCGTCGTTGAAGTACTTGATCGTCTCATCGATCGCGGCGAGGAAATCCTCGGAGGATCCGATGTCGTTGACCGCCACCTGGGGAGACACGTGGGGGGCGGCGCCGAGGACGGTCTCGGGTCGTACGTAGGTGCTGCTGGTCATAAGGGGGTGGACTCCGGTCGCGGACAACAGGTCGGGTAGCGCGCCCGGGCCCGTCGTCTCAGCCGCGATACGGCGGCCACACTGCGTCTGTTAAGCGCGGGAGGGGTTACCGAAGTCGACCGAAGCGATCGCGAACCTGCTCCATACCGAGGTACACGCAGGCCCACACGCACCCGCCACTTTACGTGGCACGCTGTGAACCGGTCAATCCGGCCCATCGGAGCCCGGATTGACCGTCGTGATCATGGGAGGAGGGGGCAGCTGTGACGTCCGAAGTCGGACGGCGGGTGGTCGGCGCCGACGAGACGGTGCGGGCCAACCGCCGATGGTGGGACGCCGCCGCCGACGACTACCAGTCCGAGCACGGGGAGTTCCTCGGCGGCCGCGGTGCTGCCAGGTTCATCTGGGGCCCCGAGGGCCTGGACGAAGCGGACGCCGAGTTGCTGGGCCCGGTTGCTCGCCTGGCCGGCAGCTGGGTGCTTGAGGTTGGCTGCGGTGCGGCCCAGTGCTCCGGGTGGTTGGCCGCTCAAGGCGCTGACTGCATCGCGATGGACCTGTCGATGCGCCAGCTGACCCACGCGGCCGCGCACCCAGGCGTCCACCTCATTCAGGGTGACGCCTGCGCGCTACCACTTGCGGACTCCCGCGTGGACCTCGCATGCAGCGCCTACGGCGCACTGCCCTTCGTGGCCGGCTCCGCAGACGTGCTGCGCGAGGTGTTCCGCGTGCTGCGCCCCGGCGGCCGGTTCGTGTTCTCGGTGACCCACCCGATCCGCTGGGCGCTCCCCGACGACCCGGGCCCTGGCGGCCTCACGGTCAGCTCGTCGTACTTCGACCGCACGCCGTACGTCGAAGCGGACGCCGACGGGCGAGCAACCTACGTCGAGCACCACCGAACACTTGGCGACCGGGTCCGCGACATCGTCGGCGCCGGCTTCGCATTGACCGATCTCATCGAGCCGGAATGGCCGGCCGACAACCTGCGGGCGTGGGGTGGCTGGTCACCGCTGCGTGGCCGACTGATTCCCGGCACGGCCATCTTCGTCTGTGACAAACCGGGTGGCTAGCCAAGGAGCTTGGCGAGCCACCCGGTGATGTCACGGTCTGAAGCGGATCAACTCGAGGGGGACGCCGTGAGTTTTGCCAGCGCGGACGCGACCGCAGCGGATGCCGCGGCCTGAGCCGAGGAATTGGCCTGGCTGCCGCTGCCCCCGATGTCGATGCCGCAGGTGTTCTTCATGTAGGCGTCGATGTTCTGTTCCGCGGTTTGCACGGCAGGTGCCTGGAGCGGGGCCTCGACGCTCGGGTCAATCTTGGTGAAGTCGAAGTTGGCCTTCTGGAGCGCACTGTAGAACTGGTCGAGCGCACCAAACAACGTCACGAGATCAGGCTTGATCTCTTTCGGCGCGGAGCCAAGCACGCTGCCCTCGAGGCTCTTGAAGTTCTGCACGCTCTGCTTGAGGGAGTCCGTGCCGCCGCCAGTAAGGGCGTCCTTGGCCGCCGTGTTGTTGACCGCCGACGCGACCTGCTTACAGAACTTGCCGCCGCCGGTGGCAACGACCTTCGACGGTTGAGCCGCCGGCGCTGAAGCGGCCGCAGCCCCCGCGGCACTCGTAGCAGCGGGCGCGGCCGCCGATGCGGTGGATCCCGTCGATGACGTGGCAGCCGTCTTCTTCTTCGCTGCGCAGCCGCTCAGGAGACCGACCACCGCGAGCGCAGCAAGTCCGGCGGTCCCGAGGCGTTGGAACGATGTGGTCTTGCTCACGAGCGTCTCCCCAGATAGATGGATCAAGTACCTGCAACCAGTCGGCGGGCGACCACTCGTGAAGAGACCCTCGCCCGCCGCTTGATACATCCAGACTCCGAAGAACCCAGGGAGGTGGACGGCAAGAAGATACCGGCGGCGCCCGCAGAGGACCACCAGAGCAGCGAAACCGTTATGAGAGCGGCGCAGCGGATACTGCTCAGTGTCCGGCCGCGTCCCAATTCAGGCCGACCCCCACCGAGACGTCGAGCGGCGCCTTGAGTGGATAGGCGCTGGCCATTTCGCGTCGAACCAACTCCTCGACGTCCGCCCGCTCGCCGTTCGCAATCTCGAACACCAGCTCGTCGTGAACCTGTAGCAGCATCCGCGACTTCAACTGCGCGCCGCGTAACGCGCGGTCGACGTTGAGCATCGCCACCTTGATGATGTCGGCGGCACTCCCCTGGATCGGCGCGTTCAGCGCCATGCGCTCGGCCATCTCGCGCCGCTGCCGGTTGTCGCTGTTGAGATCGGGCAGGTAGCGGCGGCGACCGAGAATCGTCTCGGTGTACCCGTCTTGCCGCGCGCGCTCGACCACTCGGCTCAGGTAGTCGCGCACCCCACCGAACCGCTCGAAGTACTCGTCCATCAAGGCGCGCGCCTCGTCGGTGCCGATCCCGAGCTGTTGCGACAGCCCATACGCCGACAGACCGTAGGCGAGGCCGTAGTTCATCGCCTTCACCCGGTTGCGAAGCACGCCGTCGACTTGTGCAAGCGGGACGCCGAAGACGCTGGCCGCCGTGGTGGCGTGGAAATCGAA
Organism: uncultured Actinomycetes bacterium; assembly: GCA_963825425.1. Lineage (GTDB taxonomy): Bacteria > Actinomycetota > Actinomycetes > Acidothermales > Acidothermaceae > PALSA-607. Next base: position 220,738 of record CAWGTF010000010.1, on the reverse strand, counting down.
GCCCGAGCTGAACGCCTCGACCAGCGCGTCGTCGCCTGACAGGTCGGCCATGATGCGCATCTCGATCTGGCTGTAGTCGGCGGTCATGAGCGATTCGAACCCGGCACCGACCACGAAAGCCTGCCGGATCCGTCGACCCTCTGCGGTGCGGATCGGGATGTTCTGCAGGTTCGGATCCGTCGACGACAGCCGGCCGGTCGCCGCAACGAGTTGGTTGAACGTGGTGTGCACCCTGCCGTGGTCGTCGATCATCGGGATCAGCGAGTCGACCACTGTCTTCAACCGCGACACGTCGCGGTGGTGCAGCAGGTGCTCGAGCAGGGGGTGCTCCGTTTGCGCCAACAGGCTCTGCAAAGCGTCGGCATCTGTCGTGTAGCCGGTCTTGATGCGCTTGGTCTTGGGCAGCCCGAGCTCGTCGAACAGGATCTGCTGGAGTTGTTTGGGAGAGCCGAGATTGAACTCACGGCCGACGACTGCGAATGCGGCCTGCTCGGCGACCTTGACCGACGCCCCGAGCTCACTCGACAAGTCGGCAAGCACATTGAGGTCGGTGGCGATGCCGACTTGCTCGAGGCCGGCGAGAACGCCGATCAAGGGCAACTCGACATCGGTCAGCAACCTGGCCGCTCCACGCTCGCCGAGGTCGCCGTCGAGGGCCGTTGCGAGATCGAGCACGGCGCGGGCGCGCACGATCTGGTTGACCGCGTTGCCGTCTTCGTCGAGGCCATCGAGTGAGAGCTGTGCAGCCTCGACCGGGCCGCCGGAGCCGTCGGCGCGCAACTCACGATGCAAGTAGCGCAACGCGAGGTCACCCAGATCGAAGGACCGTTGACCTGGCAGCGCCAGGTAGGCGGCGAGCGCGGTGTCACTGCTGAGGCCAGCCAGTGGCCACCCACGGGCGGCCAGCGCGAGGATCGGGCCCTTCGCGTCATGCACCGCCTTCGGTTGATGGGGATCGGCGAACCACGCAGCTAGCGCGCGGTCGTCGGCCTCCGTCAGCTGGGTCGGATCGACGTAGGCGCCAGTGCCGTCGGGGGCGGCGAGCGCAAGGCCGGTGACGACACCGGTGCCGCGGCCCCAGCTACCCGCAACCGAGACACCGAGCCGTACCCCAGGCGCACTGTGCTCGGCGAGCCAGGCGGCCACCTCGTCGGCGCCGAGCTGGCCACCATCGACAGTGAATCCGGCGTCCGCTTCGGGTTCTGGCGCGGACAGTGTCGCGTAGAGACGCTCGCGCAATACCCGGAACTGGAGCGAGTCGAAGACCCGGTGGACAGCCTCGCGATCCCACTGGCCAAGGAACAGATCGTGTGGGCCGACAGGGAGCGGCACGTCGCGGATCAGCTCGGTCAACTGCCGGTTGCGTAGCACCGCGGAGAGGTGGTCCCGCAGCAGGCCGCCGGCCTTGCCGGGGACCTCGTCGACCCGGTCGACGAGTGCCGTCAGTGACCCGTAGTCGCGTACCCATTTGGCGGCGGTCTTCTCACCGACGCCCGGGATGTTCGGCAGGTTGTCGCTCGGATCGCCACGCAGCGCCGCGAAATCTGCGTACTGCCCGGGCGTGAGCCCGTATCGCTCTTCGACGGCCGCTGGGGTCATGCGCGCCATGTCGGAGACCCCCTTGCGCGGGTACAGCACGGTGACCTGCGCGCTCACGAGCTGGAAGACGTCGCGGTCACCCGAGCAGATCAGCACGTCGAGACCGTCCGCCTCGGCCTGCGTCGCCAACGTGGCGATCACGTCGTCGGCCTCGAAGCCCTCAGCAGTGATCACCGGAATTGCCAGCGCCGCAAGGACTTCCTGGATCAGGCTGATCTGGCCCTTGAACTCGTTCGGCGTCGACGATCGGTTCGCCTTGTACTCGGGGAAGGTCTCGGTGCGAAAGCTCTGCCGCGAGATGTCGAACGCCACTCCGACATGTGTCGGCTTCTCGTCACGCAAGACGTTGATCAACATCGACGTGAACCCGTAGACGGCGTTCGTCGGCTGCCCGGTGGTGGTCGAGAAGTTCTCGACTGGCAGAGCAAAGAAGGCGCGGTATGCCACGGAGTGACCGTCAATCAACAGCAGCCGCGGCCGATCAGCGGAATTCATCGAAACGAGAGCGGGCGCGGCGGGCGATGCAGATGCGTTGGGCACCCTGTGATCCTAGGCACCACCAGAGACAGGCCCGGACAGGCAAGGCCATCACGCCGACATCCCGGTCGGCGCGATCAGGTCAGGCGTCGTTCGGGTGCTCCGCCACCGCGGAGGCGATCGCCATGCGGCGCAGCGCGGCCCGCATCCCGGCACGCTGACCGAGCGGCCGCCGGCCGGTCGGGAGGTCGTGGGTAGCGGGGCCGTGGTCGAGGGTCGCGATCCGCCGCCGCAACGCCGACGCCGGAGCGACCCGGCGTACCGACAACGGCGCGAGACCGAGCTGGGCGTAGAACCGGTTGGCTTCACGTGACATCGGCGAGACGCTGACCGTGACCTGCTCCGCACCGATGTCCTCGGCGTAGCAAGCCGCCGCACCCATCAGCGCGCGACCGACGCCGCGACGGCGAAAGCCCTCGGCGACCACCGTGTACTCGACCTGGACGCACGCGGCTTCGTTGAGCGCACCTAGCGGGACGGTGGTGAGCATGGCCATGCCGACTGGATCGTCGCCGAGGAAGGCAAGGAGGATGCGACCGCTCGGACGGCTCAAGCAGTCGGCGGACGCGTTCTTCGATACTGCGGTCATCGGGGACAGCCGTGTGCCGACCATTCAAGGCACCGCACCGCTTGAGCTCGCCCCACAGCACGACCAGGTCGGCAACGTCGGACGCGCCGGCGGCTCGCACCGTGATGTGAGAACGGCTCATCCTGCGCTCCTCAGTGCGACCGCTTAGGCCGCCTCGAGTTCACTCCCCCGGGCTGCAAAATCCGTGCCGACAGCGTGGCCAAACTGTGATCAAACTGTTTCTCAAACGGCACCGGCGGGGAGGCCACCTGCTGTTTACCCGGAGATCGGGAGCGTAGCGAGGAATGGCAGGGATGTGCAGCCCTTCGGAGAAGAAAGATCAACCACCGAGCCGAGAGCGGCGTGTCTGCACTTTTGGCGCAGTTACGACAAGTAGCCCAAGCGAGCGATGTTCCTCGTCAGCGTTTTCGGCGGCTTGATTAGTTGGTGTCGGATTTCGCGATCACGCTTCGAAATGGCACTACTACGCTTCGTGTTCACCGGCCGGACGCTGCGCGAAAAGAATCTCACCTGCACCACTCACACCAGGCCGCAGCGGGAGCTGATGTGGTCGGCCGAGTGCGAGCGCCGACGGTAAACGAACGACGACGTCCAGGGAAAGAAACGGTATCGCCGGTCACCGCGCGAGGTTTCTTCGGCGAATCGCCGGGAGGCTTTGCCGTGACCATCATGACCTCGGTACGGTGTCTCCCGACGAGCCCGGGTGCCCAGTAGAGAACGTCCAAGACCGGGGAAGGCTTGGACGGCGCCAACAGTGCCCGGGCTCGCTCACGGTGCTGCTGACCGCGGCTCACAGACCCACCGGCGGGATCGACGTCCGAACCGTTGCAACGATCGAGAGCCCGAGGAGCACGCCGCCCACCACTCCTGCCGGGGACAATCTGTCGTCGAGCAACGCGATGGCCAGCAGCGTGCCGGTAAGGGGCTCGAGTAACGCGATCACGGTTGCATTTGCTGCCGTCACCGACCGCAGCCCGCGAAAGAACAGGCCGTAGGCGATCGCTGTCGGTACCACTGCGAGGAAGACGAGCAAGCCGACGGTGTCGAGCGACAGCGCGAATCCAAGCCCGCTTGTCGGGGCAGTCACGACTGCCAGGACGACGCCTCCCAGCAAGAAGCCGTAGCCGGTGACGGTGCGCTGATCGACAGCGACCAGGGGACGGCGTCCAAGGAGCGTGAACGCCGCGAATGTCGCACCCGACAGCGCTGCGAGGCCTGCTCCGCCGAGGAGCCGTCCTGGCGCTGATCGGTCCGCAGGTAGACCGACGAGCAGAGCCAAGCCGGTGAGCGCGACGAGCACGACAATCCCGCCGGTACGCGACGGCCACCGGCGCTGCGCGCAGGCCTCGTAGATCAGTACCCAAACCGGTGACGACCCGATGGCAACCAGCGTGGCAAGGCTGACCGACGACAGCGCTACCGCGCTGAAGAAGGCGCCCTGGTAGATGGCCGCGAGCGCCGCCGACGGCGCCGATCCGCTGCCAGGCGGCACGGGCGACCGGCGGTCGACCACCGACCGCGAGCAGCACGACGACCAACAGCAGTCCGCCCAGACCCAGCCGGTAAGCGCCGACCGCGATCCCGGACAAGTGCGCGCGGTTGGTGAGAGCACGACCGGTGACCCCACCTGTGCCCCAGAGAATTCCGGCGCCGATCAGCGACGCAGCACCCGATGCGGAACGAGTAGACACGGACAGCTCCCGCGAATGGTTGCGCAGCTGCCTGGGAAGCGGACGACGGGCGATGCGCGTCAGCTGGCGATTTCTTCCCCGAGGTAGGCGGCGCGCACGCGGTCATCGGCGAGGAGCTCGCCGCCGGTGCCCGTACAGCACGATCTCGCCGGTCTCCATCACGTAGCCACGGTTGGCGAGCGCGAGTGCTTGGGCCGCGTTCTGTTCGACGAGCAGCACCGTGACGCCGTCGCTGTTGACCTGCCGGACGATGTCGAAGATCTGAGCGACGACGATCGGCGCGAGACCCATCGACGGTTCGTCGAGCAGCAGCAGCCTTGGCTTGCCCATGAGTGCTCGCCCGATCGCCAGCATCTGCTGCTCGCCACCAGAAAGCGTGCCCGCCTGCTGCTTGAAACGCTCGCGCAGTCGCGGAAACAGGTCGAGAACATGGTCGAGGTCACCTCGGTCGACGGACTTGAAGCGGAACGCGCCCATCTCGAGGTTCTCTGCGACGGTCATGCGCGGGAATACGTGCCGCCCCTCAGGGACGTGACAGATGCCGAGCCGAATCAGGTCGTGGGCAGCGATGCCGTCGATGCGCTGACCGTCGTACACGATCGAGCCGAGGGTCGGCCGCAGCATTCCCGAAATGGTCTTTTGAGTCGTCGTCTTGCCCGCGCCGTTGGCGCCGAGCAACGCGACGATCTCGCGCTCGCCGACCTCGAAGGAGATTCCCTTCAGCGCGCGGATGTTCCCGTAGCGCACCTCGATCTGATCGACCTGGAGCAGCGTCATGGGCGCTCACCTTCCGGTTCCTCTGTATCGATCTCGATCAGTTGTACCTCGGGTTGATGCGCGGCCTGATCCTTGGCCTGTTCGGTCGACGTCCCAAGATATGCGGCGACCACGGCAGGATCCCGCTGAATCTGCTCGGGTGTACCCTCCGCGATCTTCTGCCCGAAGTTGAGCACCACGATGCGGTCGGCGACCGACATCACCAGCTTCATGTCGTGCTCGATGAGCAGGACTCCGATGCCGTCGTCGACGTTGATGCTCTTGATCAGGTCTGCCAGCTCGCGCTTCTCCGCCGGGTTGGTACCGGCAGCGGGCTCGTCGAGGAGGATGACACCGGGGCTGGTTCCGAGCGCGCGCGCGATCTCGAGCCGCCGCTGCTCGCCGTACGCTAGCGACGATGCGATGTCGTTGGCTCGCTCGGCTAGATCCACCCGCCGCAGCAGCGCGTACGCGCCGTGCGGTGCTCTCGCGCTCTTCACGCCGCTGCCACGGCATGCCGAGCATCGCCGCGACCGGGCCGGACTTCTGTCGCGTCTCGACGCCGACCTTGACGTTCTCCAATGCAGTCAACGCCGGGAAGAGCCGGATGTTCTGGAACGTTCGCGCCACGCCGAGGTGATTCACCTTGTGGGTTGGCATACCAAGCACGCTGACCAGCGGGTCCCCGACGCGGCCGGACAGCAAGATCGAGCCTTCCTGCGGGCGTGTAGACGCCCGTCAGCGAATTGAACAGTGATGTCTTGCCGGCGCCGTTCGGTCCGATCACTGCGAGGATCTCGCCTCGGTGCATCTGCAGCGAAACCGCGTTGAGGCTGGTCACTCCGCCGAAGCGCAAGCGTGACACGGTCGACGTCGAAGACGATGTCGTCTGCTGCCGAACGCGAGCTGCGGTGTCGATGGCCGTCATCGTGTCCTCACAACCCTTCCGACGCGGCCACGGCGACGGTCTCGGCGCTCGATGGAGCATCGAGGCCGGACAACTCGGCCTTGCGCCGTCTCGCCGGTATGAGGCCGGCTGGGCGGAAGATCATCATCAGCAGGACGACGGCGCCGATCCACATCAGCTTGTCAGCGGGCGGTACCTGGTACTTCAAGAACTCCGGCAGCCAGGTCAGCATCGCCGCACCGGCCATCGCGCCCTGCAACGACCCCATGCCGCCGAAGACGACGTACGCCACGATCAGAATCGAGTTGTTCAAGCACGAAGTTGTCGGGCGTGATCGACCCGATCTGACTCGCGAAGAACACACCCGCGACACCGGACGTCGACGCACCGATCGCGAACGCGGCCAGCTTTACCTTGATCGTGTTGATGCCGGTCGCCTGCGCCGCAACCTCGTCCTCGCGCACGGCTGCCCACGCACGACCGAGCCGCGACTGTTCGAGCCGGCGGAACGCCAAGATGATGACGACAAGAAAGATCAGCAGTAAGTACCAGTACTGCAGCTGGTTGAGCCCCCATTTCGCATGTGCATGGGCCCGATGTGAATCGACGGGTTGGGCACCGACTTCACATGGCGCGCGGTGTCGTTCGTGAGTCCCTCACTGCCGTTGGTGATGCCCTCGCGAGTTGACCGCCGCGAGGTGGATGATCTCGCCGAAGCCGAGCGTCACGATCGCGAGGTAGTCGCCGCGCAAACGCAGCGTGGGCGCGCCGAAGCGCCAAGCCGGCAAGCAAACAGACGACGATCGCGAACGGGATCGTCAACAGCGGCGTCATGTGCAGCCAGTGCGGCGGCTTCACGGGCAGCGAACCGACGAGGTACGCCGTCGTGTAGGAGCCGATCGCGTAGAACGCGATGAAGCCGAGGTCGAGCAGACCGGCCCAGCCGACGACGACGTTGAGGCCGACCGCGAGCAGCATCGAAATGCCGATCTCGGACACGACGACCTCTTGCCAGAACGGCGTCGCGGTCGGCGGGTAGAACAACGCAACTGCGACCGCGATGAGAAGTGCCGAGCGGGCCGCACCTGGCGCACTGAGATAACCCACAGCGCGACGGCGCACCCGCTTTGGCGGTGCCACCAACCACATCGGACGTGGCGTACGCGTCGACGGCATCACCTTCGCGCGGCGCGGTCGCCGCGACGTAGCCTGCGGCACCGAGGAGGAACAGGCCGGCGCACGCCATCCAGCCGCCGGAGCCGAGGTTTTGCCAAGGCCCGGTGGCGCTATCGACCTTGTCGTGCGCGCCGAACTTGCTGATGTCGAACAGCGTCACCAGCGTGATGATCGAACGCGACAACGCCGACCGCCGCCGCTACCCAGCCGATTCGTCGACTGCGCATCCAGGCGGCAGCCGCGGCGGACACCGCTGCCAACGCAAACAGCACCCAGCTCAGCCAGCCGAGGTAGTGAGTACGCAATCGACGTGAGGCCGCTGCCCGCGAACAAGCTGTGGGTTCGCTGACAGCGTGGTGTTCTTGCTCCCCGGCGAGAACCAACGCGCGTCGAGGAAGGCAAGCAACGTGAGCACCGCACCGAGCAACACCAGCGGCAGCCCGGGACGGAACCCGAGGATGCGACCGACGAACTCCTTGGTCTGCGCCTGCTCCGCCTTGGTGGTGGCCGAGGCGAGCATCGCACCGGCAATCACGAGGTAGCCGACGATCGCCGCCGCGTAGCCGAGCGAGTGGTCGACCTTCGGCCGCCCCGAGCTCGACGACCTCCTGATGTGCCAAGTAGCCGATCGACTGCCGCAACGATGGCGGCGGCGGCGACCCCGACCGCGAGCCAGCGCAACTCCACGATGATGGCGATGCCGCACCGGCGACGACGATCGCAATGATCTGGCTCCAGGCCAGCCAACCGAAGAACGCGCTCGCGATGGGCGAGATGCCGCTCGTGTGGCTCACGGCGGCTGCAGTCGACGAGAACTTCCCGCCACCAACCGGGTCGTACCAGTGCATCAGCGTGATGGCGGCGAGCACCGCGAGAGCACCGGAGAGCAGCGGCCAGAAGCCTGGGCGGGTCAGGTAGGGAACGATGGCCGGCCAGTACGTGATGGCAAAGAACATCAGGACGCCGATGGCGAGGAAGACGAAGATCCGCGGCTCGAGAACCGACCGGTGGAACCCGTAGCCGTAGTCGGCCTGCGTGCCTTCCTGGGAGCCCGACCATCATGGCCAGCACCACGCCACCGGCCAGGCACGCCAGGAGGCGCTTGAGCAGAATGCTGCGTCGCGAGGGTGCGCGGACGACGGCGCGCGGGGCCGCGACGCTCTGTACTGGTACGTCGGTCATGCCGACCGTCCCAACCCGCTCGCCGAGAAGGCCGGTCGGCCGGAACATCAGCACGCCGATCAGCACGATGAACGCCACGACATCAGTCCAGCTCGCGTCGAACCCGGGGATGAGCAGCACCAGGTTTTCGACGACACCGAGCAGCATGCCGCCGATCATGGCACCGCGAATGTTGCCGATCCCGCCGAGAACCGCAGCCGCGAACGCCTTCACGCCGGGCGCGAAGCCCATGTTGTAGGCAAAACTGAAGTTGAGACCGAACAGGAAGCCGGCCGCGCCGCCGAGCAAGCCGCCGATGAGGAACGTGCGCGAGATGGTCTTGTCGATGTCGATGCCCATAAGCGCCGCGGTCGGCGCGTCCTCGGACACCGCGCGAATGCTCCGGCCGAGCTTGGTGAGCCTCACCAGCCGGTCGAGGAACACCATCATCACGATCGCCGAAACGATGATGACGACTTGCAGGACCTTGACGTGCGCGTGATCGATGATGAACAACGTCGTGTTGTGGTCGAAGAACAGCGGAAACTGGTTTGTGGTTTGGCTGTTGAATAACTTGCTCGCCAAGGTGGACAGGAAGAAGGACGCACCGATGGCGCCGATCAGGAACGCGAGCTTCGGCGCGCCCCGTCTTCGCAGCGGCCGGTAGGCGACCCGCTCGAGGGTCCACGCGATCCCGGCGGCAGTCAGCGCGCCCGTGAGCATCCCGATGACGATGACGAACGGGACTTCCCAGGACGCCGTGCCTCCGCCGTTGCCGACGATGAGGTGGACGACGATGTAGCTGCCGAAGGCCCCCGACATGAAGACCTCGCTGTGCGCGAAGTTGATCAGTTGCAGGACCCCGTAGACCAAGGTGTAGCCCAGCGCGATCAGCGCGTACATCGATCCGCGGGTCAGTCCGAGGATCAAGTAGTCGAAGAACTGGGTCATGCCTGGTATCCCTCCGGCGGAGCATCGCTGCGGAGACAGTGTGCAACAGCCGTCAAGCTGACCGACAGCGCCCCGGCATCCGATGAGCCGGATACCGGGGCGCCGTCAATGCGCCGATGCGCGGATCGCGCCTGACTACTGCTTGGTGATGTCACCCAGAAGGACGATGGCGCCGGCCTTCTGCTCGTACAGGTTGACCGTCGCCTGGGCGACCTCGCCGGTCGGAGTGAACTTCACCGTCGTCGTGATGCCGGTGTAGTCCAAAGCGTTGACCGCCGTCTCGACTGCTGCCCGGGTCACAGCGCCAGCCTTCTGCGCTGCCGAAATGGCCGAGATCATCGCATTCGTGGCGTCGAACGCCTCCGGCGAGTAGGTCGACGGCGGGGTGTTGAACTTCGCCGTGTACGCCTTGTTGAAGGCAGCGGCGGACGGTGCCGTCGTCGCGTCAAGGCAGCCACAAGCGAAGTAGTACCCGTCGCCGGCTGCGCCGGCCGTTGACGTGAACACGCTGGACTTTCCACCGTTGCCGGAGATCTCGAAGCCCTTGTACGAAGCAGCCTGGAGCGCCTTGGCCAGCAAGCCGGCCTGGGCGTCGTAGCCGCCGTAGTACATGGCGTCGTCACTGGATCCGGCGACCTTCGTCGCAACCGCGCTGTAGTCCGTGGTCGGTGCGATCGACTGGGTGTCGACCTTGATGCCCTTGGCCTTCAGTTCGGTCGCAACCACCCCGGCGACGCCGGCACCGTAGGTCGACGTGTCGTCGACGACGAAGACGCTCTTGAACTTGGTGGCGAGGTAGTCAGCGGTTGCTTTGCCCTCGACGCCGTCGGTCGGAACGATGCGGTGGAACGTCGTGAAGCCCTGGCTGGTCAGCGTCGCGTTCGTGGCCGACGGGCTGATCAACGCGAGGTTCGCTGCCGCGTACTTGGCGCCCACGGCTGCGGTGGCGCCGGAGAATGCCGGGCCGATAACACCGACAACCGCAGTGTCCTGCTCGAGAGCGGCCTCAGCGGCAGGGGCGCCAGCCGGGGTACCACCGTCGTCGGACTGGAGAACCGCAAGCTGGAAGCACAGGTTCTTCGCCGCGTTGGCCTCGTCCACCGCAAGGTTGACGGCATTGATCATGTTGATACCGAGCTGCTTGTTGTCGCCCGTGAGCGGGCCCTGGTAGCCGATCTTGTACGTCGTACCGGTGCCGTTGCACGAGCCGCCGCCGGCGGACGCGGACGCGGCGGCCGACGAGGATCCGCCGAGAGCACCAGTCGTCTTCTTGCTGCTCGAGCAGCCGGCCAGAACCATCGCACCGATAGCGCCAGCTGTCACAACTGTCGTGAGGACATTTTTCCGCACCGAGGTGCCTCCAACGAATAGAACGAATAGAGCGCGCGGACAGGTGCCGCGCGTGCTGATGACTGCGTGGGACAGTAGCCGACCTGGCGCCTGTTGATAAATCCTGCTGCCTATTAGTTGCGGTCGTAACCAAATCTTATTCCAATGGTGACCGCGATATGGCGATTTGGTATGTTATGGCCGAATCGGTGGAAGGGCGCCGTCGGCGTCTCCGCGACGCCGTCTCAGGCGCCGCCGGCGTCTCCGGACGCCGTCTCAGGCGCTGCCGACGAACTCGCTGAAGCGATCACGGCGTCCGCAACCACGCGCATCGAGACGCGTTGGTCCATGGCGGACTGCTGAATCCAGCGGAACGCTTCCGGTTCACTGAGCTGCCGCGTTGCCTGGAGGATGCCCTTGGCACGATCGAGCACTTTGCGGGTCGCCAACTGCTCGGTCAGATTCGAGACCTCTGCACCGAGCGCGGCCGCCTCGGCGTACCGGCTGACGGCCATCTCGATCGCCGGCATCAGGTCGGTGGAGCTGAAAGGTTTGACGAGATAGGCCATCGCCCCGGCGTCACGCGCCCGCTCGACCAGATCTCGCTGGGAGAACGCCGTCAGGATGACGACCGGCGCGATCCGCGCGGCCGCGATTCGCTGAGCGGCACTGATGCCGTCGAGCACCGGCATCTTGACGTCGAGGATCACGAGATCGGGGCGCAGTTCTCGGGCAAGCGCGACCGCCTGTTCACCGTCGCCTGCCTCACCGACGACCTCGTAGCCGAGCTCGTCGAGGGTCTCCTTGAGATCAAGCCGGATCAGGGCTTCGTCTTCGGCGATGACAACCCGGGACCGGGTGGGCGGCGTGGGCTGCCCTTCATCCGCGCTCGACCGCAGGCCTGGGCGGGACGGCGATTGGCGGACCTTCGCGATGTCGGCCGGCGTGGGCACCTGCTTGCCCCCCACGTGGTCCTCCCGCACACCGGCAGCCTATCCGGAACGATAGATTGACCCGCGCACTGCAAGCCTTGCCGGGAAGCCGGCGGCAGCCCCGGTAGCCCAACGGCAGAGGCAATGGTCTCAAACACCATCCAGTGTCGGTTCGAATCCGACCCGGGGTACCGAGCGCAGCGAGCGGGACGGATGAGAACCGCACCGTGGGCAGTGTCGGTTCGAATCCGACCCGGGGTACCGAGCGCAGCGAGCGGGGCCGGTCGTCAGCTCTGTGAACTGAAGGCCGCGTCAAAGGCAGCCTTCGGTGGCTCGATCTGCGTCAGCTTCCGGATGAACGCCAGCGCGTCAGGACCGCCAACCAAGCGGTCCATGCCGGCGTCCTCCCACTCGACGCTGATCGGTCCGTCGTAGCCGATCGCGTTGAGCATCCGGAAGATCGGCTCCCAGGGGACGTCGCCGTGACCTGTCGACACAAAGTCCCATCCGCGCCTCGGGTCGGCCCACGCCAGGTGCGAGCCAAGCCGCCCGTTGCGTCCGTTGAACTGCTTGACGGACTCTTTGCAGTCGACGTGGTAGATCCGGTCGCGGAAGTCGGAGAGGAAGCCGACCGGGTCGAGGTCCTGCCACACGAAGTGGCTGGGGTCGAAGTTCAGTCCGAACGCCGGCCGATGCCCGATCGCTTCGAGCGTGCGCACCGTCGTCCAGTAGTCGTAGGCGATCTCGCTCGGGTGCACTTCATGGGCGAACCGAACCCCGACCTCGTCGTACACGTCGAGGATCGGATTCCAGCGATCGGCGAAGTCCTGATAGCCGCGCTCGATCATCGCTGGCGGCACCGGCGGAAACATCGCGACCGTGTGCCAGATCGACGAACCGGTGAAACCTATGACGGTCCGGACGCCGAGCCTGGCCGCCGCTCGCGCGGTGTCCTTCATCTCCTCAGCGGCCCGACGCCGCACCCCCTCGGGTTCACCATCTCCCCATATGCGCTTGGGCAAGATGCCTTGATGGCGCTCGTCGATCGGATGGTCGCAGACTGCCTGCCCGACGAGATGGTTCGAGATCGCCCAGACCTTCAGGTTGTACTTCTCCAAAACCTCGAGCCGGCCCTCGATGTACGCGTCGCCGGAGGCCGGATCGACGGCTTTGTCGACTTCGAAGTGGTCACCCCAGCAGGCAATCTCGAGGCCGTCGTAACCCCAGCCCGATGCGAGCCTGCACATCTCTTCGAACGGCAGATCGGCCCATTGGCCGGTGAACAACGTGACGGGCCTGGCCATGTGTGCACTCCTCCGAGTATCAGGCGATCGGTAGTTGGCCGGTGCGACTTCTTTGGCGGATCTGAGGTCAGGGCACCGGCGCGGGGATGGGCTGCCAGCCCGACCCCGCACCGGCACTCTGTTCCACGGCAGCGAGCACGTGCTGCACCTGAAGGCCGTCGGCGAATGACGGGCTGGGGTCCTGACCCAGGCCGATCGCTTCGACGAGATCACGGACTTCGTGGGTGAAGCTGTGCTCGTAGCCAAGCAGGTGACCAGGCGGCCACCAGGCCGAAAGATACGGATGCCCTGGCTCGGTCACGAGAATCCGCCGGAACCCACCGAGCTCCGGATTCTCCGTGTGGTCGTAGAACAACAACTCGTTCATCGATTCGAAATCGAACGCGAGGCTGCCTTCCGAGCCGTTGATCTCGATGCGCATGGCGTTCTTGCGACCGCTCGCGAATCTGGTCGCCTCGAAAGATCCGAGCGCCCCCTTCGCGAACCTGCCGATGAACAGGACAGCGTCGTCGACAGTCACAGCACCGCGCGCGCTGCCGCCGGTCGCGGACAGGCCGCTCGACTCCTCAGGCAACGGCCGCTCCTTGACGAAGGTCTCACTGAGCGCGCTGACTCCGACGAGCAGGTCACCGACGATGAACTGCGCGAGGTCGATGATGTGCGCGCCAATGTCGCCGAGCGCACCTGAGCCGGCCCGATTCCGTTGCAACCGCCAGACGAGCGGAAACGCCGGGTCGACGATCCAGTCCTGCAGATAGACGGCGCGGACGTGTCTGATAACGCCGAGCTTTCCTGAGGACACGATCGACCGCGCGAGCGCAAGCGCCGGCACCCGCCGGTAGTTGAACCCCACCATCGACCGGACGCCGTGTTGTGCGGCCGCGTTCGCTGCCGCCACCATCGCCTCCGCTTCTGCGACGGTGTTGCCAAGAGGCTTCTCACAGAGCACGTGCTTGCCTGCCTCGAGCGCCGCGACGGCAATCTCCGCGTGCATGTCGCCAGGTACGCACACGTCGATGAGGTCGACGTCGTCGCGCCCGACGACATGCTTCCAGTCGGTCTCGAACGACGACCAACCCTGCCGACCAGCAGCAGCCTCTACAGCTGCCCGATTGCGCCCGCACACGGTGACCATCGCAGGGCACAACGGCAGGTCGTAGACCCGACCCGCCGTCCGCCATGCTTGTGAATGAGCTGCACCCATGAACGCGTAGCCGATCATCCCGATGCCCAGCGTCGGCTTTGTGTCGTTATTCAACGCAGGTCCGATCTACTTGTCGCCGGAACTCCTCTGCAGCACGTCGCATTCAGTTAGGACTCAAAGCCCTGCGGCAGGTACTGGTCGACGTTCGTCTTGTCGACAGTCGCTGAGAACAGGGTGATCGACGCCGGCACTTCCTGCTGTGCAAGATCACTGAGACCCTTGTTGTGGCCGATGAGCCGAGCAAGTTTGATCGCCGAGTTGGCCATCGTCGGCGGGTAGAGCACGGTCGCCTTGAGCACTCCGGAGTCGGCCTTGATCTCGCGCATGGCGTTTGCCGAACCCGCACCGCCGACCATGAAGAACTCCGAACGGTTCGCCTGCTTGATCGCAGCGAGCACGCCCACACCCTGGTCGTCGTCGTGGTTCCAAATCGCGTCGAACTTCGGCGTGGCCTGCAACATGCTGGCGGCAACCGACTGACCTGACTCGACGGTGAACTGGGCAGCCTGTCGTGGGCCAACCTTGAAGCCGAACTCGCTCAATGCATCCTTGAACCCTTGGCTGCGCTGCTGCGTCAGCGGCAGGCTGTCGATGCCCGCGATCTCCCCGATGATCGGGTTGCTCACGCCCTTCTTCTTCAGCGTCGAACCGATGTACTGCCCGGCGCTCACGCCCATGCCGTAGTTGTCACCGCCGATCCACACGCGCGACGCGCGCGGGGTGTCGAACACGCGGTCGAGATTCACGACCGGGATACCGGCCTGGGTGGCCTGCAGGGCCACCGGCGTCAACTGCTTGCCGTCGTACGGCAGCATCACGATGACGTCGACCTTCTTGTTGATGAGCGTCTGGATCGCAGCGATCTGAGCCGCGACGTCGTTCGTCGCCTGCACGGCTTCGAGCTTGACGTCGGAGTATTTCCCGGCCTCCGCGGTCGCGTTCTTCGCGATCGCACCTGTCCAGCCGTGGTCGGCGGCCGGCGATGAGAATCCGATCGTCAATGTCTTGCCGGGCGCGTCGTTGGCGCCACCCCCTACGCCGCCGCTCGCCGCCGCTGCGGCCGTCGTAGCGCTAGCTGCCTTCTTGCTGTTGCCCGTGCATGCAGTGAGCATCGCGCCTGCTCCGACGCCGACGGCACCGAGCAGGAAGTGCCGGCGGTCGAGGCCGTCACGGTGGTCTGACATCAGGACTCCTTGGTTGGTTGAGGGGCTTTCAGAAGCTCATGGAGAGAGGTTGATCCGAAATGGGGACACACGAACCACAACAGCTGGCGGCACCCGAGTGCCTGCCTCACGCACGGTGCGCGGCATCGGTACGCCGGGCGGCCACGCGCGCAGCCTGCCGCCCGGGCCCGCTAGCTGCGGACCTCCATGCTGCGCCGTTGCAGCAACACGGCGACGACGATGATCACGCCGGTCGCGATGTTCTGGTATTCCGTCTTGAGGTTGTTCTGGATCAGCAGGTTGCTGATGGTCGTGAACACCAGCACACCGAGAACCGAACCGACGAGCGTGCCTGAGCCACCCGCGAGCAGCGTGCCGCCGATGATGACCGCTGCAATCGCGTTGAGCTCGTATTGCTCGCCGTGTGTGCTGGAACCGGTGTTGGTCAGCGCGGCGATCATGATGGCGGCGATTCCCGCACAAAGCCCCGACACCATGTACAGCGAGACAGTGTGTACACGCGTGTTGATACCGGCGAGGCGAGCCGCCTCGAGGTTTCCGCCGACCGCAAAGGTGCGGCGTCCATACGTCGTCCGGTTGAGGACGACCCAGCCGATAACGGCGACCACCGCGAACATCCACACCAACATCGGCAGACCGAGAATCTTGTTCTCCGCGAGGTGGTTGATGCTCTTCCAGCGCACGATCTGCGTCTGTTGATTGGAGATCTTCTGCGCAAGACCGCGCGCCGTCGCCAACATCGCCAGGGTCGCGATGAACGGCACCAGCCGGCCATAGGCGATCAGCAACCCGTTGATCAGGCCGAACCCGAGGCCGACGAGCACCGCCACCATCGCGACCGCCCAGCCACCCATGTCCTGGGTGGCGACCGTTGTCGCCCACACCGACGCGAGCGCCATCAGCGCACCGACGGAGAGGTCGATGCCGCCACCGATGATGACGAAGGTCATGCCGACCGTGACCACGCCGATGACCGACGCCTGGGTAAGGATCGTCGTCACGTTGCCGCTCGTCGGGAACGAGTGCGGCTTGGTGATCCAGCCGATTGCGACGAGCACAGCCAGGACGCCGATCAGCCCGAGGTTGCGGACCTCGCTGAGGGAAGCCAACGCCGTGCGTCGCGGAGCGGCAGCCTCGACCGCCGCCTGCTCGACGCGGGCTTGTTCCTGCACCGGAGGGACGGGAGGCACGGTGTGGTCGCTCACACGGCACTTCCTTCCATCACCAGGTCGAGTACCTGCGACTCGTCAAGAGCAACAGCGGGCGACTCGTGCACGATGCGGCCGTCTCGAATGACGAGCACCCGATCGGCGAGTCCGAGAACCTCGTTCACCTCACTGGACACCAGCAGGACGCCGACGCCGGAGTCTGCGAGCCGCCGTACCAACTCGTAGAGCTCGGAGCGGGCTCCGACGTCGACACCGCGGGTGGGTTCGTCGAGGAGCAGCAGACGGCAGCCGTGCATGAGCCACCTGCCGAGCACTGTCTTCTGCTGGTTGCCGCCCGAGAGCGTCATCATCCGGCGTCCGGCGTCACGCGGCCGGATATCGAGCGCCTTGACCTGATCGTCCGCCGCGGCGAACTCACGACCGCGATTGACGAAACCAAGCGTCGAGAACCTCTTCAGCGTTGCCGCGGAGAGATTCGTGGCAATCGTCTCGCGCAAAAACAGCGCCTGGCTTTTGCGCTCTTCGGGCGCCAGACCCATACCCGACGCCACGGCGCGCGGCAAGGCACCCGGTCGCAGTCGCCGACCCGCAAACGTCACGGATCCGCTCGACGGCCTGCGGGCGCCGTAGATGGTTTCGAGAATCTCCGAGCGGCCCGAGCCCACCAGGCCGGCCAACCCGACGATTTCACCCTTGGCCACGGTGAACGAGACGTCCTGGAACTCACCGGTACGAGACAGGCCGTCAACGCGCAGCACCTCGGTACGTGCGCCGTCATTTGCTTGTGCCCGCGGAGGAAATGGAAACTCGATGTCGCGGCCCGTCATCAGCGCGACGACTTCGCGCGTCGGCGTGGTCTTCGCCGGCAGTCCGGTGGCCACCGTGCGACCGTCCTTGAGCACGGTGACCCGGTCGCCGATCTCACGGATTTCATCGAGGCGGTGCGAAATGTAGATCACCGCCACGCCGGTTGTCGTGAGGTCGCGGATGACCCGGAAGAGGTTAGAGACCTCGTCCTTCGCGAGGACGGCGGAAGGTTCGTCCATGACGATCACTTGAGCGTCGTACGACAGCGCTCTGGCCATGCTGACGATCTGCTTGCCCGCGGCCGACAGCCGCCCTACCTCGCGGCCCGCGGGAATCTCTGAGTGACCTAACCGCGCGAGCAGGGACTTGGTGTAGGCACGCAGCTGGCCGCGCCGGGTGAAGCCACCGGCGGAGACCTCGTGCCCAAGGTAGATGTTCTCGGCTACCGACAGGCCATCGACGAGATCTAGTTCCTGGTAGATCGTCGCGATCCCGCGCTTGAGCGCCGCAGTCGGAGAGCCGAGTGTCACTGCCTCGCCACGCCACTTGATGACCCCGGCGTCGGGTTGGTGCGCACCGGACAGCACCTTGATGAGCGTTGACTTGCCAGCGCCGTTCTGGCCGAGCAGGCACTGCACCTCACCGGTGCGGACCTCGAGGTCGACTCCATCGAGCGCACGGATGCCGGGGAACTCCTTGACGATTCCGGTCATCTCGAGCAGTGGTGCCATCAAGCCTCCCCGCCATCTGCCCGCATTCGTTTGCCCAAGCGCAAAGTTAGGGACGGCCCGCCGACGTAGTCAAGGGTTCTTGACAGAAGATTCGAGCACGCAAGACACAAGACAATCAATTCTGCGCCATTAGACCCTCTGGCTGCGCCTAACTTTGTCTCGGTAGTTGCGAAAGTATGTGCAAGAATTCCGCCCCGATGAAGCCAACAGCGAGTATCCGCGGCTACGCTTCTCGCGCGGTCGGCCGTCGACCCGCCGGTTACCAAGGGAAGCCTGCCGAAGGGATACCCATGAAGCGGGCAGCCGCGCGCCCTGAGAACGCCCATCAGGCCCGGATGCTCGGCATGCTGCGCGACAACGGGCCACTCTCCCGCGCCGAACTCGGTGACGCCGCCGGGCTGTCGCGCACCAAGATCGCGATCGAGGTCGGCCGGTTGGTCGACCTCGGTCTCGTCGAGGACGCCGGACCTGCGGTGTCCCGCGGCGGTCGTCGCTCGACGATGGCCAGGCTGGCGCTCGATCTGCGGTTCCTCGGCATCGATATTGGCGCGACGTCGGTCGACGTCGCCCTGACCGACGGCGAATTACGGGTGCTCGACCATGTGAGCCAGCCGTGCGACGTTCGCGACGGTCCGAGGGCGGTCATCGATACCGTGGTCGAACTTGCCGCGAAGCTGCGTGCCAAGCGTGGCGTCCAAGACCTGTTCGGCGCCGGCGTCGGCGTGCCCGGGCCGGTGAGCTTCAGGGATGGCGCCCCGGTGGTCCCGCCGCTGATGCCGGGCTGGCATCACGTCCCGGTCCGCGACCTGCTCAGCCAAGAGCTCGGCTGTCCGGTCGTGGTCGACAACGACGTCAACATCATGGCCATGGGCGAGCGCCAGGCAGGCGTCGCCCGCGGCGCCGACGACTTCCTGTTCATCAAGCTCGGCACCGGCATCGGTTGCGGAGTGGTCCTCGGAGGGCGGGTGCATCGCGGGGTCAGCGGCAGTGCTGGCGACATCGGCCACATCCGAGTCCAAGACGACGGACCGTGGTGCGCCTGTGGAAACGCGGGCTGCCTCGAGGCGTTCTTCGGCGGCGCTGCACTAGCCCGCGACGCAACAGCTGCGGCCAAAGAACACCGGTCCCCGGTCCTCAGCGAGCGGTTGGCGGGTGGTCATCAGCTGACCGCCGTCGACGTCGGCATCGCCGCTGCAGCGGGCGACGTCGTGGCGATCGAGCTGGTGCGCGAGGGCGGTCGGCGCCTCGGCCACGTCATAGCTGGCCTCGTCAGCTTCGTCAATCCTGGGCTGGTCGTGATCGGCGGGGGCGTCGCCGGGCTCGGTCACACCCTGCTCGCCGAGGTCCGCAGCGCCGTGTACCGGCGCTCGCTGCCGTTGGCGACTGAGAATCTGGCCATCGTCTTGTCCGAACTCGGGGGGCTCGCAGGTGTCGTGGGCGGCGCCCGGCTCGCATCCGACATCGTGTTCGAGGTGCCACGGTGATCGGCATCCGGTGATCGGTAGCGCTTAGCTGTACGCGGCGGCGTCTGCTTCGAGCGTGTCGCCAATGCGGTGCACGCGCAGTGTGTTCGTCGAGCCGGGCAACCCGGGAGGGCTGCCCGCGACGATCACCACCAGCTCGCCAAGCTGGCAGCGTTCCAACTCGAGCAGGGCTCGGTCGACCTGGCGCACCATTTGGTCGGTGTGCGACACCGGCGCCACCAGGAATGTCTCGACGCCCCAGGTCAGCGCGAGCTGGTTTCGGGTGGAACCGACCGGGCTGAAGGCGAGCAGCGGGATGGCCGACCGGTACCTCGAGAGTCGTCGTGCACTGTCGCCAGTCTCGGTGAACGCGACCAGGTAGCGCGCTCCAAGGTCGGCACCGACTTCGGCGGCGGCGTGCGCGATCGCGCCGCCTTTCGTCCGCGCCTTCCCGGTCGACGACCGGGATCGTGTCGAGGGCGCCGTTCTCGACGGTGGCGATGATGCGCGCCATCGTCTGCACGGCAAGCGTGGGATGTGCTCCGACGCTGGTCTCCCCCGACAACATCAACGCGTCAGCGCCGTCCAGGACTGCGTTCGCAACGTCAGAGACCTCGGCACGGGTCGGTCTCGACGCGCCGATCATCGTTTCGAGCATCTGGGTGGCCACGATGACCGGCTTCGCGTTTCGCCGCGCCAGGGCGATCGCCCGCTTTTGCACGAGCGGGACTTCCTCGAGCGGCATCTCCACCCCGAGGTCTCCGCGCGCGATCATGAAGCCGTCGAAGGCCTCCATGATCTCCTCGAGCCGGTCGACCGCCTGGGGCTTCTCGATCTTGGCGATGACGGGGACGCGTCGACCCTCTTCGTCCATGATCTTGGCGACGTCGGCAAAATCGTCGGCCGATCGCACGAACGACAACGCGATCATGTCGGCGCCGATCCGCAAACCCCATCGCAGGTCGTCGAGGTCCTTCTCGCTCATCGCGGGCACCGACAAAGCGGCACCCGGCACGTTGATCCCTTTGTGGTCTGAGATCGTGCCGCCTTCGATCACCGTCGTGAGGACCCGCGGGCCATCGACGGCGACAACCTCCAGGCAGACCCGGCCGTCGTCGATCAGGATTCGCAAGCCGGGCTGGACGTCGCCGGGTAACCCCGCATACGTCGTCGACGCAAGCACTTTGCTGCCGGGAACGTCTTCAGTCGTGATCGTGAACTCGGCGCCGGCAACCAACGTGACGGGCCCGCTGGCCAGCCGACCGAGCCGGATCTTCGGGCCTTGGAGGTCGACCATGATGCCGACAGCTCGGCCGCTGGCGTCCGACGCCGAACGCACGAGTTGGTAGACCTGCTCGTGATCGGCGTGCGTGCCATGACTGAGGTTCAGCCGCGCGACGTCCATGCCCGCATCGACGAGCGCCGCGGATTGCCTCGGCCGAATAGGTCGCCGGCCCCAAGGTGCAGACAATCTTCGCGCGGCGACTCATGTCGTCAGCCTAGAGCGGGAACTGCACCTGTTGACCGTCGGCACGCGGGCGCTCAGGTGAGTGGCCGGGCGGTCGGCTTGATGGGCACCGGAAGCCGGTCGAGACCGGTGAGGAAATGATCGACCGCCGACGCCGCCGCGCGACCCTCGGCAATGGCCCAGACGATCAGGGACTGGCCGCGGCCGGCATCGCCAGCCACGAAGACACCTGGCACGTTGCTCGCGTAAGACGAGTTGCGGGCCAGATTGCCGCGGCTGTCGAGGTCGAGCCGGAACTGCTCGGCCAACGCGCGTTCCGGGCCGGTGAATCCCATCGCGAGCAGCACGAGTTCGGCCGGAATCTCGACTTCGGTGCCGGCAATCGCCTCGACCCTTCCGTCGGTCATCACCACCTCGACGACACGCAGAGCGCGCACGTTGCCGGCCTCGTCGGCGAGGAACTCCTCGGTGTTCACAGCGAACTTGCGTTCGCCACCCTCTTCGTGAGCAGACGACGTGCGCAACATCAGTGGCCATGTCGGCCACGGTGTGATGGCAGCGCGGCTATCAGGGGGCTGCGGGAGGATCTCGAGCTGCGTAATCGACGCGGCACCCTGCCGATGCGCCGTGCCAAGACAGTCGGCACCGGTGTCGCCGCCGCCGATGATGATGACGTGCTTGCCGGCCGCAGTGATCGTCGGTTCTGCGAGGTCGCCCTGCTGTACGCGGTTCGCGATCGGCAGGTACTCCATCGCCTGGTGAATACCGCCGACGTGGCGCCCGGTGATGGGCAGATCGCGAGCCACTGTCGCACCGATCGCGAGCACGATGGCGTCGTAGCGGGACTTCAGCTCGCGCGCGGTGAGATGGACGCCGATCTCGACGCCGGGACGGAACCTGGTGCCTTCGGCAGACATCTGCGCAAGTCGGCGGTCGAGAACTGCCTTCTCCATCTTGAATTCCGGAATTCCGTAGCGCAGCAGCCCGCCGATGCGATCGGCGCGTTCGTAGACGGCGACCGTGTGGCCGGCGCGGGTCAGCTGCTGCGCCGCGGCGAGGCCGGCCGGACCGGACCCGACGACAGCGACGGTGTTTCCGGTCTGCCGGCCCGATACCTGCGGGGTCACCCAGCCGTCGTCCCATGCACGGTCGGCGATCTCATGCTCGACCTGCTTGATAGCGACCGAGCCACCCGTCTGCGACGGATCGATCGCGAGCACGCACGCGGCCTCGCACGGTGCGGGACACAGCCGCCCGGTGACCTCAGGGAAGTTGTTGGTTGCATGCAAGCGCTCGGCGGCCTCTCGCCAGTCGTGCCGCCAGACCAGGTCGTTCCACTCGGGAATCAGATTCCCGAGCGGGCACCCGTTGTGACAGAACGGAATGCCGCAGTCCATGCATCGGCCGGCCTGCTTTTCGAGGCTGGCGTGCGGGAACGGGTAGTAGACCTCTTTCCAGTCCATGATGCGGACGTCGACGGGCCGGGTCGGTGCCGTCTCGCGGGCGGTCGTCAGGAAGCCCTTCGGGTCAGCCATGCGAGGCCGCCATGATCTGCTCGTTCACATCGAGGCCCTCGTGCTCGGCCTTCGCCCGCGCCGCGAGCACCCGCTTGTAGTCGCGAGGCATGATCTTGGAGAAGCGATCAATCGCCTTCGACCAGTCAGTGAGCATCTCCGCTGCCAACCGCGAGCCTGTCTCGTCGGCGTGCCTGCGTACCAGATCAAGCACCACCTGGCCGTCCGCGGCATCCAGGGCTTCGATCTCGACCATCTCGGTGTTGACCCGTGCCGCGTCGAGATCGAAGGCGTAAGCGATTCCGCCCGACATGCCAGCGGCGAAGTTGCGCCCCGTCGTCCCGAGGACGACGACCACACCACCCGTCATGTATTCGCAGCCGTGGTCACCGACGCCTTCGACGACCGCGCTCGCTCCTGAGTTGCGGACGCCGAAACGTTCGCCAACGACTCCACGAACGAACGCCTCGCCAGATGTCGCGCCATACAGCAGGACGTTGCCAGCGATGACGTTGCTTTCCGCCGGGAACGAGCGCGTCGTCGGCAGGGCGAACGATGATGCGCCCACCCGACAAACCCTTGCCCACGTAGTCGTTTGCGTCACCGACGAGCCGCAGCGTGACGCCGCGCGGCACGAAAGCACCGAACGACTGGCCCGCCGAACCGGTGAAGGTGATGTCGATGGTGTTGTCGGGAAGGCCTGCACCCCGATAGCGCTTCGTCACCTCATGGCCGAGCATGGTGCCGACCGTGCGGTTCACGTTGCGGATCGGAATCTCGAACTTCACCGGAGTGCCCTCGTTCAACGCGCCCTCGGACAAGCGCAATCAGCGTGTTGTCGAGCGCCTTCTCCAGACCGTGATCCTGGCCAATCAGGTTCCGGCGCGGCTCGCTGCGATCGACCGGGGCGTGCAGGATCGGTGCGAGGTCGAGCCCGCTCGTCTTCCAGTGCGAGATCGCGTCGGTTGTGTCGAGGAACTCGACCTCGCCGATCGCCTCCGAGATGCTGCGGAAACCCAACTCGGCAAGGTATTCGCGCACTTCGGTCGGCGATGAACTCGAAGAAGTTCACGACGAACTCCGGCTTGCCACTGAAGCGCTTGCGCAGTTCGGGGTTTTGCGTCGCGACACCGACGGGGCACGTGTCGAGATGACACACGCGCATCATCACGCAGCCGGACACGACCAGCGGCGCAGTGGCGAAGCCGAACTCCTCGGCACCGAGCAACGTCGCGATGATGACATCACGACCGGTCTTCAGCTGGCCGTCGGTCTGCACGACGATTCGCTCGCGCAAACCGTTGGCGATCAGCGTCTGCTGGGTCTCCGCAAGGCCGAGTTCCCATGGACCGCCTGCGTGCTTCAGCGACGTCAGTGGAGCCGCACCCGTACCGCCGTCGTGACCAGATATCAGGACGACGTCGGCGTGCGCCTTCGCAACTCCGGCCGCGACCGTACCGACACCAACCTCGGCGACGAGCTTCACGTGTACCCGTGCCTGCGGGTTGGCGTTCTTCAGGTCATGGATCAGCTGCTTCAGGTCTTCGATCGAATAGATGTCGTGATGCGGCGGCGGCGAGATGAGGCCGACGCCCGGGGTGGAGTAGCGCGTCTTCGCGATCCACGGGTAGACCTTGTGGCCCGGAAGCTGGCCACCCTCGCCCGGCTTCGCGCCCTGCGCCATCTTGATCTGCAGGTCGTCGGCGCCGGTGAGGTACTCACTCGTCACACCGAACCGGCCACTCGCCACCTGCTTGACGGCTGACCGCCGGTTGTCGTAGAGGCGATCCGCATCCTCACCGCCTTCGCCGGTGTTCGACCGGGCACCGAGCGAGTTCATCGCGATGGCGAGGTTCTCGTGCGCCTCGCTACTGATCGAGCCGTAGCTCATCGCTCCGGTCGAGAACCGTTTCACGATCTCGGAAACGGGCTCGACCTCATCGAGAGGCACCGACGGGCGGATACCAGTGCGCAGCTTGAACAAACCCGCGCAGCGTCATGAGCTCGCGCGACTGATCGTCGACGAGCTTGCTGTAGTCCTTGAAGAGCTCGTAGCGGCCCGTTCGCGTCGAGTGCTGCAGCCGGAACACGGTCTCCGGGTTGAAAAGGTGCGGCTCACCCTCTCGCCGCCACTGATAGTCGCCACCGACCTGCAACCGTCGGTGTGACTGCTGCACGCCGCCCATCGGATACGCGTGCGTATGCCGCGACTCGACCTCGCGCGCGATCACGTCGAGACCGACGCCGCCGAGCTTCGACGAGGTACCGGTGAAGTAGCGGTCGACAACGGCGTGGGATAGGCCGAGTGCCTCGAACACCTGGGCGCCGGTGTACGAGGCGACCGTCGAGATACCCATCTTCGACATCACCTTCAGCACGCCCTTGCCGAGGGCCTTCACCAAGTTGTGCACCGCGATATCGCCGTCGATGCCGGTGATCGCTCCGGTGCGCGTCATGTCCTCGACGGTCTCCATCGCGAGGTACGGATTGACCGCCGCTGCGCCATACCCGATCAGCAGCGCAACGTGATGCACCTCGCGCACGTCGCCAGCCTCGACGATCAAACCAACCTTCGTGCGCGTCTTCTCGCGGATGAGGTGATGGTGGACGGCAGCCGTCAGCAGCAGCGACGGGATCGGCGCGAGCTCGCGATCTGAGTCGCGATCGGACAACACGATGATGCGGGCGCCGCTGTCGATGGCCGCCGAGATCTCAGCAGCGATGTCGCTGAGCCGGCGCTCGAGTGCTTCTCCCCCACCATCGACGTCATAGAGGCCGCGCACGACGAATGGCGCCAGGCCCGGCAAGTCACCGTCGTCGTTGACGTGCAGGATCTTGGCGAGCTCGTCGTTGTCGATGACCGGGAACGGCACCACGATCTGCCGACATGAGATCGGGCCCGGCTCAAGCAGGTTCTGTTCCGGCCCGAGAGCACCGGCAAGCGACGTGACGAGCTCCTCGCGGATCGCGTCAAGCGGCGGGTTGGTGACCTGCGCGAACAGCTGGCTGAAGTAGTCGAAAAGCAGCCGTGGCCGCACGGACAATGCCGCGAGTGGGGTGTCGTTGCCCATCGAACCGATCGGCTCGGCACCGGCACTCGCCATCGGCGCGAGCAGGATTCGCAGCTCTTCCTCGGTGTAGCCGAACGTCTGCTGACGGCGCAGCACCGACTCGTGCGAATAGCTGATGTGCTCGCGTTCGGGCAGCTTCGGGAGCTTCAACAGCCCTGCGTGCAACCAGTCGTCGTAGGGGTGCTCGGCTGCGAGCTGCGACTTGATCTCGGCGTCGTCGACGATGCGACCAGCAGCCGTGTCGACGAGGAACATCCGGCCCGGCTGCAGGCGGCCCTTGCGAACGACCGACGCAGGATCGATGTCGAGCACTCCGACCTCGCTTGCAAGCACGACGAGACCGGTGTCGGTCACCCAGTAGCGAGCGGGGCGAAGACCGTTGCGGTCGAGCACCGCGCCGATCAGGGTGCCATCGGTGAACGTCACACACGCGGGGCCGTCCCACGGCTCCATCACACTCGCGTGGAACTCGTAGAACGCCCGCCGCGCGGCGTCCATCTCGGTGTTCTTCTCCCACGCCTCGGGGATCATCATCAAGACTGCGTGCGGAAGCGAGCGGCCGCCCATGTGCAGGAGCTCGAGCACCTCGTCGAAGCTCATCGAGTCGCTGCCGCCCGGTGTGCAGATCGGGAACAGTTGCTCGAGGTCGCCGGGAATCAAGCTGCTCGCCAGCAGGCTCTCGCGCGCGCGCATCCAGTTGCGGTTGCCCTTGATCGTGTTGATCTCGCCGTTGTGTGCGATGTAGCGGTACGGATGCGCAAGCGGCCAGCTCGGGAACGTGTTCGTCGAGAACCGCGAGTGCACGAGGGCGAGCGACGAGGCGAACCGCGGGTCGGACACGTCAGGGAAGAACGGCTCGAGCTGCGGCGCAGTGAGCATGCCCTTGTAGACGATGCGTTCGGGCGGACAACGACGCGAAGTACGTTTCGACTTCGCGCTCGATCCGCTTGCGTGCGCGAAAGACCATGCGCTCGAGCGCCATGACCGGTCAGCGTCGGGTCGTTCGGCCGCGACGAACAACTGCCGGAAGCGCGGCATCATGGCCCGCGCGCTCGGACCAGCAAGATCGGGGACGACGGGAACTTCGCGCCAGCCGAGCAACGTGCAGGTCTTCGTCAGCGACGATGCGCTCGATGCCGCGACCGCGATTGCCGGCGGCAGACGTCGTCGATGGGCAGGAAGGCGATGCCGACGGCGTAAGCGCCCGACGCAGGCAGCGGAAAGTCGACGACGCGCACGGAAGAACGCGTCCGGGATCTGGGTGAGCAATCCGGCGCCGTCTCCGGTGTCAATCTCGCGCCCGGTAGCACCCCGGTGTTCGAGGTTGCGCAGCGCGGTCAGGGCGTTGGCGACGACGTCGTGGCTGCGGCCACCAGCTAGGTCGGCGACGAACGCGACACCGCAGGCATCGTGTTCGAATGCCGGGTCGTACAGCCCACCGGGCGGTTGGACTCGACATGGCTCTCCCGTCGCCTGCTGCGCACCTGTGCAGACGCGACGCTTAGCGCCGCTGCCGTGCACGTTCCACAGGGACGACGTTGGCCCTGACCCATGCTCGCATTACCCGCGCGAAATCTCACGCGCAATACGCCCACAGATTAGCGCATGGCCCGGTTGGGGCCGCCTGGGCGACTCAGGTGATGTGGGTGCCGATTGCCGCGCCGACGCCGAAGGTGACACCGGCCGCAATCGCGCCCAGCACGAGCTGGCGCAATCCCCCGTACCACCAGGGCCGCCCGGTGATGCGAGCGACGAGGGTCCCGGCCAGCAACAACGCGAGGCCGGCGACGATCGCCGCAGGCCACAGCGCCGACGCGCCGAACACAAACGGCAGCAACGGCAGCGCTGCTCCGATCGAGAACGACACGAAGGACGATCCGGCGGCCAGGTACGGCGACGGCAGATCGCCCGCGGAGACGCCGAGTTCCTCGCGCGCGTGGATCTCCAGCGCCTGGTCTGGGTCGCGGGACAGCTGCTTGGAGACCTCGAGCGCGAGCGCACGGTCGACGCCGCGGGAGATGTAGAGCTCGGCGAGTTCGGCCTGCTCGGCTGCCGCGTTGTGTCGCAACTCGTACCGCTCGACCTCGATCTCGGCCCGTGCCAGGTCACCCTGGGAAGCCACCGACACGTATTCACCGACGGCCATCGAGAATGCGCCGGCGACCAAGCCGCCGAGGCCGCTCAGAATCACCAGGTGTCGCGACGCGTTGGCGCCGGCGAAACCGGAGATCAGCGAGAAGTTGGAGATCAGGCCGTCCATCGCGCCGAACACGGCCGGTCGCAGCCAGCCGCCGGTGACGTCGCGGTGGTCGTGATGCACCTCGGGTCGCGGCTGGGCGGCGGCGATTTCACCGTGTCCGGTAGTCACGAGTCGCCTTCGTGGCGCGACGGCGGGTCCGGTTCAGATTCGCTCGATTCAGCGCGTCGTCAGTGGCGAACTCGGGCTCGTCCGCGATCTCAGGGTCCGCCGTCGGCTCTGCGTCGTGCTTCCGACGCGCCGACGTCCGTCACCGGCTCGACGTCCGCCACCGGCTCAGCTGCCTTCACCGGGTGATAGAGGAGGTTGACATCCATAGCAGGATCCAGCGCATCGACCGGTTCGTGGGCCGCCTCGGGTTCGGGGTCAGCCTCGGGTTCGACGGGCAGCCTCGGGATCAAGGACGTCGGTGGTTCGTCGGCAGCTGCGTCGTCGGCCGGCACCTCGGCGGACTCGCTGGCCAGCTGCGTCGTCGGGCGCGAGCGCCTCGACAGCCGAATCGAGGGACATCTCGGCAGGAACGCCAGCGCGGACCAGGACGACCTCACGGCCGGGACGCAGACGTGCCGACACCAGGTATCCGATGACACCGGCCAAGACGATGGCGATGCTCGTCCAGTCGTTGAGCCGCAGACCGTAGAAGTGATGCGCCGGGTCGATCCGCAGCGCCTCGATCCAGCCGCGCCCTATGCCGTAGATGACGAGGTACAGCGCGAATACCCGACCATGGCCGAGCTTGTACTTGCGGTCGAGCAGGATCAGCGCGATCGCGGTGCCGATGTCCCAGATCGACTCGTAGAGGAACGTCGGCTGAAAATAGCCGTACACATTCGTGAAAACACCGGACTGACACTCGGCCTGCACAGCATTGGTCTGGTACGCGCTCGATATCACGCCGCACTTGATGTGCAGCGTCGATCCGGACCGACCACGGCAACGAGGTCGGCCGACCGTACAGCTCTTGGTTGAACCAGTTTCCCCAGCGGCCAATGCCCTGTGCCAGCACGAGACCGGGGGCGACGGCGTCGGCGATCGGCGGCATCAACACGCCTCGCCGACGGCAGGCGATGTAAACACCGAGGCCGCCGAGCGCGACCGCCCCGGGAATGCCGAGACCGCCCTTCCAAACCTCCAGCGAGCGAATCGGGCTGCCGTGCTTGCCGAAATAGTCCGACCAGTCGGTGATGACGTGGTAGAGCCGGCCGCCGACGAGCCCGAACGGCACCGCCCACGTCGGCAATCTCGTTCATCGCACCCAGCGCGCCGCCGCGCGCGCGGTAGCGCCGATCGGCGAGCACGGCGGCCGCGAAGATGCCGATGATGATGCACAGCGCATAGCCGCGAACCGGAACCGGGCCTAGGCGCCAGACACCGTCGCTCGGGCTCGGGATGTAGTCGTGCAGCGCGTGAAGGGGTGTCAGTGCGGTTGGCATCATCACTAGTCCGACGCTATCGGCGGCGAACGCCGGCAGCCAGTTCGGCGGCTAGCGTGCGCACCGCCACTGCCTCGTCGTGGGTGCCGCGCGCCTCGAGAATCCGGCGCACGAAGGCCGATCCGACAATGACCGCGTCGGCGTAGCCGGCAACCTCGGCCGCCTGGTCCGCGTTGCTCACGCCGAGCCCGACCCCGACCGGTAGCGACGTCGTCGCTCGGATCCGGGCGACCAAGCCAGGGTGCGAGAGAGCTGGTCTGTGCACGGGTGCCGGTGACCCCCATCACCGATGCGGCGTAGATGAAGCCGCGGCAATATCGGGCCGTCATGGCGAGCCGCCGGTCGGTGCTGCTCGGCGCCACCACGAAAATGCGGTCGAGACCGTGAGCATCGCTCGCCTCGACCCACGGCTCGGCCTCGTCGGGCAACAGATCGGGGGTGATGAGCCCGCATCCGCCAGCTGCGGCGAGATCGCCGGCGAACCGCTCGACGCCGTACCGCTCGACCGGATTCCAGTACGTCATCACCACGGTGGGCACGCCCGTGGCAGCGACCTCCTTCACGGTGCGCAGCACGTGAGCGGTCGTCGATCCAGCCCGCAGCGCGACGTCGTGCGAGCGCGCGATGGTCGGACCCTCGAGGACCGGATCGCTGTAAGGCAGGCCGACCTCGATCGCGTCGACCCCGCCCTCAACCAGTGCTTGCAGCACCGCGATCCCCCGGTCCGGCGTGGGGAAGCACGCGGGCAAGTAGCCGATGAGCGCGGCGCGGCCCTCGGCCTTGCAGCGGGCGAGCGTCTCGTGCAGCTTGGTTGGCGCGATTGTCGCGGGCATCGCTGTCATCGAGCCACCGCAGGCGAGGACTCGAGGTTGAACCAGGACGCCGCGGTGTCGACGTCCTTGTCTCCGCGCCCCGACAGACTCACCAGCACCACGGCGTCCGGTCCCAGCTGGCGGCCGAGGTGCAACGTGCCGGCGAGTGCATGCGCGCTTTCGATGGCCGGGATGATGCCCTCGGTCCTGGCGAGCAGCAAGAACGCGTCCATCGCCTCGGAGTCAGTGATCGGCAGGTAGGTGACCCGGCCCGTCTCGGCGAGCCATGCGTGCTCAGGCCCGACTCCGGGGTAGTCGAGACCGGCGGAGATCGAATGTGACGCGAGCGTCTGTCCGTCGGAGTCTTGCAGCACGTAGGTGCGAGCGCCGTGCAAAACCCCGCGGGTGCCGGCGCTCAACGTCGCAGCGTGCCGGCCGGACGCGACTCCGTCGCCCCCTGCCTCGAACCCATACAGGCGCACCGAGTTGTCGGGCAGGAACGCGGTGAAGATCCCGATCGCGTTCGAGCCGCCGCCGACGCAGGCAGTGACGGCGTCGGGGAGCCGGCCGGTCAGCGCCAGGACCTGAGCGCGGGCTTCCTCGCCGACCACCTTCTGAAAATCGCGGACCAGCGCGGGGAACGGGTGCGGGCCTGCGACGGTGCCGAAGAGGTAGTGCGTTTCGTCCACCGTCGTGACCCAGTCGCGGAAGGCCTCGTTGATTGCGTCCTTCAACGTTCGGGTCCCGGCGGTCACCGGAACCACCTCGGCGCCGAGCAGTTTCATCCTGGCCACGTTGAGGGCCTGGCGGCGGGTGTCTTCTTCGCCCATGTAGATCGTGCACTCGAGCCCGAAGAGCGCCGCCGCTGTTGCCGTGGCAACCCCGTGCTGACCGGCTCCGGTCTCGGCGATGATCCGCTTCTTGCCCATGCGCACGGTCAGCAGCGCCTGACCCAACACGTTGTTGATCTTGTGAGAACCGGTGTGGGTGAGGTCCTCGCGCTTCAGCAGGATCCGAGCGCCACCAGCGTGCTCGGACAACCGGGTTGCATCGGTGATCGGCGTCGCGCGGCCGGCGTACGTCGAGAGCAACCGCGAGAGTTCGGCCGTGAACGCCGGGTCGGCCATCGCCTCGGTGTAGGCAACGCCCAACTCGTCGAGTGCAGCGACGAGAGCTTCGGGTACGAACCGACCGCCGAAGGGGCCGAAATGGCCGCTGGCGTCAGGAAGCTTGGGCGCGATCACCGATCAAGCTTAAGGGCCGGAAACGGCGCCACCATTACTGCCCGTGCCGCAGGGCCGGATGCGCCCCCGCCGTGACAAGGTCGGCCACCGCCTGGCGCGGATCCTTGTCGGTCACCAGCCCTTCGCCAACGAGCACGGCATCGGCGCCCGCCGACGCATACGCGAACAGGTCATGCGGCCCACGGACGCCCGACTCTGCGATCTTCACGATGCCGGGAGGTATCCGCGGAGCCAGCCGCGCGAACAGCGCGCGGTCGATCTCGAGGGTGTGCAGGTTGCGGGCGTTCACGCCGATGACGCGGGCACCGGCGTCGACAGCCCGATCGACCTCAACTTCGTCGTGCACTTCGACGAGCGGCGTCAGGCCGAGCGACCCCGCCCGTTCGACCAACGACACCAGTGCGCTTTGGTCGAGTGCGGCAACGATGAGGAGCACGAGGTCGGCACCGTAGGCGAGGGCTTCCCACAATTGATACGAGTGGTAGATGAAGTCTTTACGTAGCAAGGGAATCTCGACGGCTTTGCGCACGGCCTCGAGGTCGGCGAGGGACCCGTTGAACTTGCGCGACTCGGTCAACACACTGATGACGGCAGCCCCGCCGGCCTCGTACGCACATGCCAGCGCAGCGGGGTCTGCGATAGCGGCAAGCTCGCCGCGGGAGGGACTCGACCGTTTCACTTCTGCGATCACGGTCACCGTGTCGCGCTTCAGTGCGGCCACTCCGTCTGCCGGAGCGGTCCGCTTCGCAGCCATGACCTTGAGTGCATCGAGTGGCAGGGCGCGTTGGCGTTGCTCCATATCGGCGCGGACGCCGACCAGGATCTCGTCTAGCACGCTCACCTAGCGATCCCCTCGTGCGCCTTGTTAGCCAGCTTGTCGAGCCCGTATCGAACACTGTCTGGAACTGCCTCAGGGTAGCGGCCGGGGAAATCACGCCCATCGACCCCCCGGCCGAACGGGGAGTTAGCGCGCCACCATCAACCGGCTTGCGCCCCTCCCGGCCGGAACGGCAGCGTGATCGTGAAGCAGGCACCACCCTCTGGCGACCGGCCGGCGGCCGCGCGACCGCCCAGCCGCGCGGTGAGGCCAGACACGAGGGCAAGTCCGACCCCCGTCCCGACCCGGCGCACACCGCGATATCGGTCGTACAGCGCAGAGCGATCGAACGCGACTTTGCAGTCATCCTCGGTGAGGCCCGGGCCACCGTCGCGCACCTGCAGGATCGCCTCAGAACTGGACGCACCGACGAAGAACACGATGGGGCGCCCGGCTGGGGTCACGCGAAGCGCGTTCTCGGCGAGACCGTCGATGATCTGCCGAACGCGCGTCGGGTCGGTGTCGATCACGACGGGCCAGTCCGGGGCCTCAAGACCGAACTCGACGCCCTCCTTCAGACACCGATCCGACCACACGGTGGCGGCCTGCCGGACGAGCGCGACGAGGTCGAGCCTGGTGACGTCGATGCGGAAGTCGTCGGCCCCAAGTCTGGCGAGATCGAGGAGGTCCGAAACCAGTCGCTCGAGGCGGCTGGATTCCGCCAGCAACACCTGGCCGGTCGCCTCGACCGCGGCGGCCGGCACCACGCCGTCCGCCAATGCTTCCGCGTATCCCTTCACGGCCGTCAGTGGCGTACGGAGCTCGTGCGAGATCGACAGCAGGAACTCGCGTTGCCGGCCCTCGCTGGTCGCCAAAGCAGCGCTCAGGGCGTTCAGCGCATCGGCGACCGCAGCGACTTCCGCAGGTCCTTCGGGCACCAGCCGGACGTCGCGTGCTCCCGTCGACAGTCGTCTGGCCGCGCCGGCTGCGTGCTGCAACGGGCTCGCCAACCGTCGTGCCAGCAGGACGCCCGTGAGCGCCGCCACAACAAGACCGGCGATGAGTGCGACGAGCAACCGCAGGCCGACCTGGCTTCCCGCAGAGCGCGCGTCGGCAACCTTTTGCACCAAGACGACGCCGCCACCTGCAGCCGACCCGGTCGTGATCGGTCGTCCCTCGAGGTAGTAACGGCCGCCAGCGATCCGACGGTTCTCCGAGAAGCTCCTGCCCGCTTTCAGCGCAGCCACTTCGGTCGGGGTGAGGAAACCGGTCGTCGCGACGGCGCCGCCCGGGACCCGTGACGAGGCCATCGGGCTGCACCACGACGAGCTGCACCTGCTGCGTGCGCAGCAACGCGATGATCTGCGCGCGCACCGCGACGCGGCCCGTCCTCGAGACGTCCGCTGCGCTGACGGAAAGGCTGGCGTACTGCTTGAGAACCTTGCGGCCGGTATCGTCCGCCGCTTTGCTGATCGCGCGGGCCAACACGAGGCCGGCGATGAGAACGGCGATCGCCGCGGCCAACGTCGTGACCAGCGCGATGCGGGTCGCCAGGCCAGTGCGGCGCTTAGCATCGGCACGCTTAGACATCGGCACGCTTAGACATCGGCGCTGTATCCGACCCCACGCACCGTCCGGATCGGGCTCGCAGTCACCGAGCTTTGCGCGCAGCTGAGCGACGTGGACGTCGACAGTGCGGGTCCCGGCGGCCGCGTCGTAACCCCACACCTCCGACAGCAGGTGCTCGCGCGGGAAGACCCGGCCGGGCCGCCGGCACAAGAACTCGAGCAGCTCGAACTCGGTCGCCGTCAGGTCGACGGATTGCCCGTCGGCGATCACGCGTCGGCGCGCCGGGTCGACGGTCACCCGGCCGACGACGTACACCCGCTCCTGCGAGCCGGCGTCGGTGCTGCCGCGGCGCAAGACGGCCTTGACGCGGGCCACCAGCTCGCGCGGGCTGAACGGCTTGGTCAGGTAGTCGTCGGCCCCAAGCTCGAGACCGAGAATCCGGTCGATCTCGTCGTCACGGGCGGTCACGAACAGGATCGGAGTCCAGTCGCCGTCGGCGCGCAAGCATGCGGCAAACCTCGGTGCCGTCGATCGTCGGGATCCCGACGTCGAGCACGATCGCGACCGGGTGCAGGTTGCGCGCGGCTGCGAGTCCTGCCCTTCCGTCCGACTCGACATGGACGCCGAACCCTTCGCGACTCAGGTACATCCGCTCGAGGTCGGCGATCGCCCGCTCGTCCTCGATCACCAGGACCAGACCCTTGGCGGAACCGTCGCCGGCGGGACCGGCGGCGCGGTGGTACGTTCCGTCATTTGTGGCCTCCCGATACGGACGCTAGAGCAGCATCGTCGTCCATATCGTCGGCAACGCCTGCGCAACGCCGTGTTAGAGGAATTGTTCGAGGCATGTACGGGCCCCTCCAGCCCTTAGGCGGTCGGATCGTCGCCTTCGTCGAGGCGGTCCCACATCGACGTCTCGGTCGACCGGCCCGCGCCTCGCGGACCCCGTCGACTCGTAGCGCCGACCCATCGCCGGCCACCGACCGCTGCGCTGACGGTCGCGAACACGCCAGTGGCAATGCGCCAGCACACCGGCAACGAGGGTGATCCACGGCCACGCCGTGGCCCGTCCGTCGGTGTACGTACTGGCTGCCGGGACATCAAGCTGGTCGGTGGTGACGGGGATCGTCAGCACCGCGAGGTAACCCGATGCCGAGGCCGGCGAGCGCAATGACCGCGCCGGCAATGCGGCGGCCAAGCCCGCGGGTTGCCGGCAGCACGACAACACCAGCCAGGACGACGAGTGCGAGCGTCGCGGCGGCCCCCGCGACTGCGTGACCGGTCGCCGTCGACGGCAGATCGGCCAGCCCGCTTCGGGGCACCCGGTAGTGCAGCCAGACCCGCCCGACCGCGAACAGCGCGACCGCGCCGCTGAGCACGCACCCGGTCACGGCGATGCCAAGGCCCCGACGTCCGGGCCGCGTCGTTGCCGTCGACGTCTCGGCCGACTCGGTCATCGAACTCACGGCGTCATCGAAATCACTGCGTCATCGAAGTGCGTCACCGACGTCACGGTGCGCGCAGCGCGTGCGCGATGGCAACGGCCGACAGCACCGTGTTGGCCTTGTGCCGACACTCCGCATCCTCGGTGGCCGGGTCGGAGTCGGCGACCAGGCCGGCGCCGGCCTGGACGTAGACCGTGCCGTCGCGAACGACCGCCGTACGGATCGCGATCGCGGTGTCGAGGTCGCCGGCGAAGTCGACGTAGCCGACCACCCCGCCGTACAAGCCCGCGCCGGGTCGGCTCGAGCTCCTCGATGATCTCCATCGCCCGAACCTTCGGTGCGCCCGACAGCGTGCCCGCCGGAAAGGTCGCGGCGAGCACGTCGAGCGCATCATGCGCACGGATCGACCTGCCCGATGACGGTCGACACGATGTGCATGATGTGGCTGTACCGCTCGACCGTCATGAAGTCGACGACCTCGACGGTGCCTGGGCGTGCTGATCCGACCGAGGTCGTTGCGGGCCAGGTCGACGAGCATGACGTGCTCGGCGCGCTCCTTCGGATCCGCGAGCATCTCGGCGGCCAGCGCGTTGTCGTCCTCGGGCGTCGCACCCGCGTGGCCGGCTGCCGGCGATCGGATGCATCGTCGCCCGACCGTCCATCACCGTCACGTGCGCCTCGGGACTCGAACCCACGACGTCGAAGCCGTCGAACCGCAACAGATACAGGTACGGACTCGGATTGCGCGCCCGCAACACCCGGTAGATGTCGAGAGCGCTGACCGTCGTCGGTCGTCTCGAACCGCTGGCTCGGCACGACCTGGAAGATGTCGCCGGCCCGGATGTACTCACGCGCCCGCTCGACCCAGGACATGTATTCCTCGGTCGACGTGCGGCGCAACGGCGGCGGCGTCAACCGCGTCGCTCATGATCGCGACCGTCGACGGCGCCGGGCTTTGCAGCGCCACGGTCATCTCGTCGAGGCGCTTCTCGGCGTTCTCGGCCGAATCGCCCGGCAGCACGTTGGCGATCAGCAGCACGCTGCCGTCGTGGTGATCGAGCACCGCGAGGTCGGTCACCAGGAACATCACCAGCTCGGGCAGGTGCAGATCGTCGATCGTGTCGTCGGGCAACTTCTCGAGCCGGCGCACGGCGTCGTAGGTGACGAAGCCGACCATGCCGCCGACCAGCGGAGGCAGCGAGGCGTCGCGTGGGCCACGCAGCGCCGCGACGGTGCCGGCGAGGACCTCAAGCGGAGAACCAACAGTCGGGACGCCGGGGGGCGGGTCGCCGATCCAATGCGCCCGCCCGTCCCGCTCGGTGAGAGTCGCCGCCGCGCGAACGCCGATGAACGAGTAACGCGACCAGGAGCGACCGTTCTCGGCGGACTCCAGCAGGAAGGTGCCCGGCCGGTCCTGGGCGAGCTTGCGGTAGAGGCCGACCGCGGTCTCACCGTCGGCGAGGAGCTTGCGGGTGACCCGGCTGACCGGTCCGGCGGTGACCGCCTCGCTCGCGCCTGCAGCTCATGAAGCGGCCACGCCGACGACGGCAGCCAGCTGCCCGGCGTCGAAACAGGTGCGGTCGCCGGTGTGGCAGGCCGCGCCGACTTGGTCGACCTGCACCAGCACGGTGTCGCCGTCGCAGTCGAGCGCCACCGACTTCACCCATTGCTGGTGGCCCGACGTCTCGCCCTTGACCCAGTACTCCCGCCGGCTGCGACTCCAGTAGGTGCAACGGCCGGTCGTCAGAGTGCGACGCAACGCCTCGTCGTCCATCCAGCCCACCATCAGCACCTCGCCGGTGTCGTACTGCTGGGCGACCGCCGGGAAGAGCCCGTGCTCGTCGCGCTTGAGCCGGGCGCTGACGGCCGGGTCGAGCGCAGCCCGGCCGACGCCTCGGACGCCGGGCTTTCGGGGTCGAGGTTCGGAGCAGCTGAATTTGGGGAATCTGGAGCGGTGTGGACGAGTGCCATGGAGTCATTGTGCCGGGGCAGTGTGTCCGGCGTCGCACGAGATACCGCCGTTCGGCGGGCTAGGTGGAGCCGAATGGATCATGCGCAAATGGGTCAAAGTACTTGAAACTACAGTTGAGACCATTCGGAGCGTCATGACCGAATCCGAAAGGAACGGCGTGAACCCCGCGATTCCCGTGTCCCCGGTACGGACGACTCGCAAGGAGATCCGCCGCCGTGTCCGCCGCCAGCTGATGCTGCGCCGACTATCGCGCGAGCTCGCGACCGTCGACGACGTCGACACCGTCTTGCGCAGGCCGCGCGCCTCGTAACAGCTGGCGTCGTAACGGCTAGCCCGGTAGCAGCCGTCCTCGTAACAGCACAGCAGGTTCAGCGGACCGGTTGGCCGGCCGCACGCAGCGCGGCTTTGACGTCACCGATGCGCAGCGCGCCGAAGTGGAACACGCTGGCCGCGAGCACCGCGTCCGCACCGGCAGCGACCGCGGGCGCGAAGTCGGACGCCTTTCCGGCACCTCCGCTGGCGATAATCGGAACCGACGCGACGGCTCGGACCGCCGCGATCAACTCGAGGTCGAAC
Organism: uncultured Actinomycetes bacterium; assembly: GCA_963825425.1. GTDB lineage: Bacteria > Actinomycetota > Actinomycetes > Acidothermales > Acidothermaceae > PALSA-607. Next base: position 183,070 of record CAWGTF010000010.1, on the reverse strand, counting down.
CCGGCCAGGGTGCCGTCGGCATCCATCGAATTGAGCAAGATCTCGCCCGCACCGAGCTCGGTCGCGTCGGCCGCCCACGCGACCGCGTCGATCCCGGTGCCCTGGCGGCCACCGTGGGTGGTGACCTCGAAGCCAGACGGCGTCGCTGCGCGTCGGGCGTCGATCGACAGCACGACGCACTGCGCCCCGAAGCGATCGGCGGCCTCCGCCAGCAGTGCCGGGCGCATCACCGCCGCCGTATTCACGCCGACCTTGTCGGCCCCGGCGCGCAGCAGGCGGTTGAAGTCGTCCACCTCGCGGACTCCCCCGCCGACGGTCAGCGGGATGAAGACCTGCTCTGCGGTGCGCCGCACCACGTCATAGGTGGTTTCACGGTCACCACTGCTGGCGGTGATGTCGAGGAACACCAGCTCGTCGGCGCCCTCGGCGTCGTACACCCGCGCCATCTCGACGGGATCGCCGGCATCGCGCAGGTCGACGAAGTTCACGCCCTTCACCACGCGCCCGGCGTCGACGTCCAGGCAAGGAATGACGCGGACGGCGAGCAGCGCGTCGGTTGTCGTCACGACTGCGGGCCGCGGTAGGCGGTGGCTTCGATCTCCACCAGAATCGTCGGGTCGATCAGAGCCGAGACCTCGACCATCGTGGTGACCGGGCGGATGTCGGCGAACACCTCGCCGTGGGCTCGACCGACTTCTTCCCACTGGCTGATGTCGGTGACGAAGATCCGCGTGCGGACCACGTCGGCGAAGGTGACACCGGCTTCCGCGAGCGCCGCGCCGATGATCTCGAGCGCACCCTTCGCTTGGGCGTACGGCGTATCGCCGGCCTGCGGTGCGGTCGTACCCGCGACCTCGACGTACGGGCCGGCCACCACCGCGCGGCTGTAGCCGACGATCGGTTCGTACTTCGATCCGGACGAGATTCTCTGGATCACCGCGACACCTCCGCCAGGGCCTGCTCGAGGGTGAATTCGCCTGCGTACAAGGCTTTTCCGACGATGGCGCCCTCGACTCCGAGCGGTACCAACTCGGCGAGCGCTCGCAGGTCGGCCAGCGACGACACGCCCCCGCTCGCGACCACCGGCCGGTCGGTGGCGGCACACACCGACCTCAGCAGTTCGAGGTTGGGCCCGGTCAGCGTGCCGTCGCGACGCACGTCGGTCACGACGTACCGCGCGCACCCGTCGGCGTCCAGTCGGGAAAGCACGTCGAAGAGCTCGCCACCGTCCTGCGTCCAGCCACGGGCCGACAGCGTCGTTCCGCGGACGTCGAGGCCGACCGCAATTCGGTCGCCGTACTGCGCAATCGCCGCGCGCACCCACGACGGATTCTCCAGCGCAGCGGTGCCGACATTGACCCGCCGGCACCCGGTCGCGAGGGCGGCCGCCAGCGACTCGTCGTCACGGATGCCGCCCGACATCTCGACGGCGACGTCGAGCTCGCCGACGACCGCCGCCAGCAACTCGCGGTTCGAGCCACGACCGAAGGCCGCGTCGAGGTCGACGAGATGAATCCACTGCGCGCCGGCCTGCTGCCACGCGAGAGCAGCGGCAAGCGGCTCGCCGTAGTGCGTCTCCGATCCGGCCTCGCCCTGCACGAGCCGCACCGCCTGGCCACCGGCGACATCGACCGCCGGCAACAGGGTCAGGGGGTCAGCGATGTCACGACAGCGTCTCCAGCCAGTTCGCCAGCAGTTGGGCGCCGGCGTCGCCGGACTTCTCCGGATGGAACTGGGTGCCCGACACAAGGCCGTCCTCGACGGCGGCAACGAACCGCTCGCCGTGCTCTGCGGTGGTCACCAGGCCGGGCGCCGACCGGGGTGCGTAGGAGTGCACGAAGTAGAAGCGCTCGTGACCGACCCCGGCGAACAACGCGCTACTCGGGTGGCGGGACCACAACGTTCCAGCCCATGTGCGGAAGCACCGGCGCGGCGAGCTTCGTGACGCCGCCGGGCCAGCGGCCGATGCCATCGGTACGTTCGCCGTGCTCCTCACCGTAGGCGAAGAGCACCTGGAAGCCGACGCAGATACCGAGCACCGGACCACCGGCGGCGACCCGCTTGCGCACGATCTGCGCGCCATCGATCGCGTCGAGGCCGCGCATGCACGCGGCGAACGCTCCGACTCCGGGTACCACGAGACCGTCGGCGGCCAGCGCTGCCGCAGCGTCAGAGGTCACTTCGACCTGCGCGCCGAGTCGGCGCAGGGCGCGCTCGGCGGAGCGCAGATTTCCCGACCCGTAGTCGAGGACGACGAGCGTGCGCGCCATCGCCTAGAGCACGCCCTTGGTGCTCGGGATGCCGGCAACCCCGTCGAGCCGGACCGCATCGCGCAGTGCGCGAGCCACCGCCTTGAACTGCGCTTCGTTGACGTGGTGTGCGTTGCGGCCTTCCAAAACCCTGACGTGCAGGCAAATTCTTGCCTCGGCGACGAACGACTCCCAGACATGTTTGGTGAGTGTCGTCTCGTAGCTGCCGATGAGCTCGACGATGTCGGGCTCGGTGTGCACGAGATACGGCCGCCCCGACAGGTCGACCGCAACCTGGCACAGGGTCTCGTCGAGCGGCACCAACGCGTCGCCGAACCGGCGGATTCCTGCCTTGTCGCCGAGCGCTTCGCGCAGCGCCTGGCCCAGCGCGAGAGCGGTGTCCTCGACCGTGTGGTGCGCGTCGACCTCGATGTCGCCTGCCGTTGCGCACCTGCAGGTCGAAGCCGGCGTGCTTGCCGAGCTGAGCAAGCATGTGGTCGTAGAACGGCACCCCCGTCGCGATGTCGACGCCGCCGGTGCCATCGAGCTCGAGCTCGACGAGCACGTCGGATTCCTTGGTGGTGCGCTGCACTCGCGCGCTTCGGCTCACGCTTCAACCTTCCCGTAGGGCCGTGCTCCGCTCGCCCACCGCGGTCGCGGCCACTTCGACCAATGCCTGCTTGAACGCCGCCATCTCGGCCGGCGTCCCGACGCTGACCCGAAGCCAGGGCGCCGGCCCGGACTCGCGAATGAGCACCCCGCGATCGAGCAGACCCTGCCAGACGGCGTGCCGATCCGCGAACTCGCCGAACAACACGAAGTTGGCGTCAGAGTCGGCGACCGAGAACCCCTGCGCCCGAAGCCAATCGACGGTGTCGTCGCGCCCTGCCGCAGGGCGTTCACCTGCGCCAGCAACTCGTCGGCGTGCGCCAACGCCGCACTGGCGACGGCCTGGGTCACCGTCGAGAGGTGATAGGGCAGCCGCACGATGCGCACCGCGTCGACGATCGGCTCGCTTGCGACCAGGTACCCGACGCGTGCGCCGGCGTAGGCGAACGCCTTGCTCATCGTGCGGGTCACCACCAGGTTCGAGTACTGACCGAGCAGCTCCAACGCCGTCGGAGTACCCGGACGCCGGAACTCGGCATACGCCTCGTCAACGACGACGAGCCCGCCATGTTCGGCAGCCGCGTCGAGAACAGCTCGGGCGGTGTCTTGTGGCAGCGCGGTACCGGTCGGATTGTTCGGCGAAGTCAGCAACGTGATGACCGGCTGGCGGGCCCGAACAGCCGCACGTCGCCACCGCAGCGTCGAGGGTGAAGTCGGGCTCGCGGTCGACGGTCTGGTAGTGCGTGAACGTGTCTCTGCAGTACTGCGGGTACATCGAGTAGGTCGGCGCGAACCCGAGAACGCTTCGGCCAGGACCGCCGAAGGCCAGCATCAGCTGGTGCATGACTTCGTTCGAACCGTTCGCCGCCCAGACCCGCGCCGGATCGACGTCCACCTGCTCGATAGTCTTTGAGGTACGCCGCGAGGTCGGCTCGCAGCTGCCGCGCCTCTCGATCGGGATAGCGATTCAACCCACCCGCGGCCGCACCGACCGCCGCCGCGATGTCGGCGATCAAACGCGGCGGACGGCGGGTAGGGGTTCTCGTTCACATTCAGCCGCACCGGGACGTCGATCTGCGGCGCACCGTACGGAAGCTCGCCACGCAGGTCGTCGCGCAGCGGCACCGAATCGAGCCCGCTCATGGCGAGCCTGTCTGCGGCACTCTGATCCGGACCGCGGCCACGTGCGCGGCCAGATCCTCGGCACCGCCGAGCGCATCGATGAGCGGGGCAACGTCGGCGAGCGCATGCCGGTCGTAGTCGATGACGTGGATCATGCGCTGAAACGCCTGCACGGACAGCCCGCCGGTGAAGCGTGCGGTGCCACCGGTCGGCAGCACGTGATTCGACCCGGCTAGGTAGTCGCCCAGACTCACCGGAGACCACGTGCCGACGAAGATGGCGCCGGCATTGCGCACCCGCTCGGCAACCTTCTGCGCGTCGCGCGTGACCACCTCGAGGTGCTCGGCGGCCCATGCGTCGACCACCTGCAGCCCGGCTTCGACGTCGTCGACGAGGACGTAGGCCGACTGACCCGCAAGCGCGGCCCGCACCCGCTCGACGTGCCGGGTCGCCGGCACCTGCACCTCGAGCTCGGCGTCGACCTTGTCGAGCAACTCGGCGGAGTCGGTGACCAGCAGGCAGCTCGCGAGTTCGTCGTGCTCGGCCTGCGCGACGAGGTCGGCCGCAAGATAGGCGGCGTTGGCTGAGTCGTCGGCGAGGATGCCGATCTCGGTGGGTCCGGCCTCGGAGTCGATGCCGACGACACCTTTGACGAGACGCTTGGCCGCAGCGACGTAGACGTTGCCAGGACCGGTCACGACATCGACCGGCTCGATAACTTCGCCTTGTTCGTACGTGCTGCCGTAGGCGAACAAGGCAATCGCCTGCGCCCCGCCGACCGCGTAGACCTCGTCGACGCCAAGCAGGGCGCACGCGGCAAGCACCGCCGGATGGGGCAATCCACCGAAAGCCTTCTGCGGCGGCGAAGCCACCGCGAGCGATTCGACCCCGGCGACCTGCGCGGGCACGACATTCATCACCACGCTGCTCGGATAGGCAACCAGGCCGCCCGGCACGTAGAGACCGACGCGCCGCACCGGTACCCATCGCTCGCGGACCCGACCCCCCGGCGCGACCTCGATCTCGACGTCGGCGTGCAGCTGTGCCTCATGCACCAGGCGCGCCCGCCGCGCTGCCTCGACGAGCGCGGCGCGGACGGAGTCATCGAGGTCGGCGAGAGCTGCGGCCAGCGCCTGCGCCGGCACTCGCAACGTCGCGAGGTCGACACCGTCGAATCGCTTGGTGAGGTCGCGAACGGCGAGCGCACCGCGGGCTCGCACGTCGTCGCAGATGGGGGCGACAGATGCGAGCGCCGACTCGACCTGGACCGGTGCCCGCGGCAGCAGCCCACGAATCTCGATCGTGCCGGGCGTCCGACCACGAAGGTCGATCCGACGCAACATCCGTGACTCCGCAGCCTCAGGACGTCAGGCGACGTCGTCTGATCGGGGCGGCGCCAGCCTATCGGCGCGGCGCCAGCGAATAACGCGCGAGCCGAGAGCCGTTACGCGCTCCGGCGCCGGCGTCCGGGCCCTTGGAACGGCGCGGTGCGCACCGATGGCGCGCCACTGCGACGACTGCTCGAGTGGGTGGCCGGGCGGCTCGTGGTGGTCTGGGTGTCGCGACGCGGCACGACCCGGACGACGACGGGCTCGCCCGAGGCCGCCAGCTCGCGCACCGCGTGGTGGCCGGGGTGCACGTCCTGCGCGACCGGCGTGACACCGGCGCCCTTGTGCAACGCGGCAACATCGCGGACCTCGCCGGGCTGGACGAGTGACAACGCGGTGCCGCTCGCCCCCGCGCGGGCCGTGCGGCCCGACCGGTGCAGGTAGTCCTTGGAGTCGTTCGGCGGATCGAAGTGCACGACGAGGTCGACGTCGTCGACGTGAATGCCGCGCGCTGCGACATCGGTCGCGACGAGCACCCTCGGCTGGCCAGCGGCAAACCCGTCGAGAGCACGCTGGCGAGCGTTCTGCTTCAAGTTCCCGTGAATCGCCGCAGCGTGCACGCCACCGCGGGCCAACTGCATCGCGAGCCGGTCGGCACCGTGCTTGGTCCGCACGAAGATCAACGTGCGAGCCGGGCGCGCGGCGAGCTCGGTGATGACCGCGACTTTGTCCTCGGACCGGAGCGTGAAGACCCGGTGCTCCATCGCGTCGATATGCGACGACGACGTGGCGACCGCGTGCAACGCGGGGTCCTTGAGGTAGGCGCGCACGAGCTTGTCGACGCCTCGGTCGAGCGTCGCGGAGAACAGCATGCGCTGCCCATCGGGCGCTGTCTGGTCGAGGATCGTCGTAACTGCGGGCAGGAAGCCCAGGTCGGCCATGTGGTCGGCCTCGTCGATCACTGAGACCTCGACGCCTGACAGCACCAGGCAGCGCCGCTCGAGCAGGTCGATCAGCCGGCCAGGCGTGGCCACGACAAGGTCGACGCCACGGTTCAACGCGTCAATCTGCTTGCCGTACGGCGCGCCGCCGAACACGCAACACAACTTCAAGCCGAGCGCCTCACCCAGTGGGCGCAATGCGTCGGCGACCTGCATCGCGAGTTCGCGAGTGGGGACGAGGACCAACCCTCGTGGCGCCTTCGACATTCGCATCGAGCCGGACGTCGCGAGGCGGGCGAGCATCGGCAAGCCGAATGCCATCGTCTTGCCACCACCGGTCTGGGCGCGGCCGAGGACATCGCGGCCGGCCAAGGCGTCCGGAATCGCGTGGGACTGGATGGCGAACGGCTTTTCGATGCCGCGCTTGCTCAGCGCCATGACGAGGGACTTCGGCAGCCCGAGTTCGGCGAAGGTGCGATCGGTGGCCGGCTGTGCCATCGCGAGGTCGAGCAACCGCTCGAGCTCGGACACCGCGGAGACCTTCGGCGCACGCGACTGGGTGGACTTGCTGGCGCCGCGGTTCGGACGGCGAGCCGGCGCGCTACCGCGGGTAGACCCTGCGGACGAAGACCGCGAAGGCGCGCTATTGCGAGTCGGCGCTCCGGCACGGGAGGACCCGCCAGAGGAACGCGTGGGCGTGGACGAGTAGTAAGGGGCAGACATAAAAGGTGACGCTCCGTCGGTATTGCGGAGGCATCGTCATCATCGTCAGGTTCGACGTGGAGCGCGGATGGCAAGATGCGCGCGCCAAAGGATCAGTCACTCGTTTTGGGGAGGGACGCGATCCTGGGAGGGACGTAGCCTCGCGGGCGGCTCGCCCGCGGGAGGGACGGCTGTTTGGCCGTCGTCCCGATCACGTAGCAGTGCGACTGCGCATCGGGCGCCCGGTGCAGTGGACAGCCCCACCGGCGCGGCGAGTGATCTTGCCGCCCGGAGAATCTAGACTTTTGCCCGTGAATGGCAGGGGTACCCCGGCACTTCTGGTACTTGCCAAGGCGGGCGTCGCCCACACGGTTCATCCGTACCAGCACAATCCGGCGAGCAGATCCTTCGGCGAGGAAGCCGCAGCTGCACTTGCGGTGGCGCCCGCGAGGGTCTTCAAGACCCTTCTCGTGGACGTCGATGGCCAGCTGATCGTGGCCGTCGTTCCGGTCTCGGGGTCGCTGGATCTGAAAGCCCTCGCCGACGCCGTCGGTGGCAAGCGGGCCGCCATGGCCGACGTCGCCGTAGCCGAACGGGCGACCGGATACGTCGCCGGGGGCATCAGTCCGCTTGGTCAACGCCGGCGCCTCGCAACCGTCGTCGACTCCTCTGCGCTCGATCACCCGACGGTCTATGTATCGGCCGGCCGCCGCGGCCTCGACATCGAGCTCGCCGCCCAAGATCTGGTCGCCATGACGCAGGCAAAGACCGCGGTGATCGCGAGGGACTAACGGGTTAGCCAAAGCCGCCGTTTGGTGCCGATTCGGCAGGCGCCGGCTCGGTCGGCTCGATCTCGAGCGCCTCATCGGGTGTGAACAACCCGACGACGATCACGACCAGCAGGGCGGCAATGGGCCAGCCGACCAGGAACTGCCGGGTCGTCAACTCGATGAAGTAGTGGTGCGGGCCGACGCTGGCCCGTGCCAACCAGTGGTCCTGCGGCCCGCCGGTCAGCGCGCGACCGATGAAGGCCGCGAGCAGCGACGCAAACGTGCCGCCGACCGCCATCGCGATGCTCACCGCCACGCCACGATGGCGGGCGAGGATCGACGCGACGATGCCGCACACCAGGCCGGCGCCGACACCGATGAACAAGAACGTCACGTCGGCCGAAGCAAAGACCTTGTTCGCAGAGTCGAACACCACGGTCTTGCCATTGCCAGCCGACACCACGCCGTGCGGCCGCGTCGCGATCCACAACCACAAGAAGCCGGCGACGACGCCGAGAGGAATAACGGCCAACGTGCCGAGCAGCGCAGTCCAGACGTCCGCGAGCTCGACCGGGGAGCGGCTGCGCGCGCGAGCATCAGTGGCGGGTGTGACGCTCACGGCGTACGGCGAGGAGCCGTACGGCATGGGCCGCGGCTGTGAATACGCGAGCGTCGGTTCCGGCTGGTCGGCCGCTCCATGCGTCGCGTCGTCACTCACGTCCTCACCGTAACCGGGGTTGGGTCAGCCCGATCTGACGGCCCGCCGAAACGCCCAGGTCGAAGCTGCCAGCGCAAGCACGCAAACGCCGACACAGATCCCCAGGTCAGCACCAATCGTCGTCCAACGCGGTGCGTGTTTGAACGATTCGGCAAAGGCGTCGACCGCGTACGTCGACGGGACCGCGGCTCGAACCGCCTGAATCACGCCCGGCAACCGATGGGCCGGCACGATGCCGAGGAACATCACGAGCGACATGCCAAGTTGCCCGGCGACGGTGGCGATCTCGGGCCGCGAAGCGATCAGGCCGAGAAGCGCGCCAAGACCGGCGAGCGAGATGCCGGCGGCCACGACAACCGGTCCGATCACCCACACGTGCGAGAGCGGCAAGTGGTAGAACGCTGCTCCCCCGACGGCGACCACGATCGAACCGGGCACCGTAAAGCTCGCCCACGCGGCTGCGGTCGCGGTGACAACCGCGGCCGGACTGATCGGCAGTGCACCGAAATAGTCCAGAGCACCCGAGGCCTTCAGCGCTCCGAACCGCTGCGCCAACAGATTGAGCGCGACGAACGACACGACGGTGACCGACGAGCCGGCCACGACCGATTGTTGGGTGACGTGGCTGCCGGTGTCGACGAGACCTTTCAGGAGGACGACGAGGCCGACCGATTGCAGGGTTGCGGCCAGAAAGATCGGGATCGCGGCGGTCTTCGCCCGCGACAACTGACCCTTGAAGATGGCTGCGAACGTGGCGGTGAAAGTGGGCCGCTGGGCCGGCTTGGGGTGCTCGATCACGCGCGCTCCAAGTCGCGCGCCGCGCCGCCGAGGGTGACGTAGACGTCTTCGAGTGACGGCGTCGACAGCGTGAAGTCGTCGAGTACGGCAAACAGCGGGCCGTTCGTCAGCTCCGCGAGCGCCGCGCGCGCCTCGTCGGCGGGCAACCGCACGCTCCACCGCCGGCCGTGCTCGATCGCCCGCGCCCGAAGCGACGACGCCAGCGGATCGTCGTCCGGCGGATCGCGCCGCCAGGCGAGTTCGAGCCGCACCTCACGATCGACCATCGCCTTCAACCGGCCGGGCGTGTCGCTGGCGATGAGCCGGCCGCGATCCACAATCGCGACCCGGTCGAGCACCGTCTCGGCCTCGAGCACGTTGTGGGTCACCAGCACCACAGTGGTCGCCAACTCCGACCGACGGCGCTCGATTGCGTTCCACACTGCGCGCCGCGCGGTGGTGTCGAGACCAGTCGTCGGCTCGTCGAGAACCAGCACCGGCCGGTCGCCGACCAGCACGGCGCCGACGCCGGCCAACCTGCGCTGGCCCCCGGAGAGCTTGGAGATGGGCCGGTCCGCGAACCCGGCCAGCCCAAGTTCGTCGATCACGGCGTCGCGCTCCGCCGCTGCGTCGCGGCGGGAGAGCCCACGCAGCCGGGCCGTCGTTTCAAGAGCGTCAGCGGGGGTCTGGTCCGCGAGCGCAGCGTCGTCCTGTGGCAGGTACGCAACGAAATCAGGGACGACGCGGGGGTGTGCAACGACGTCGCGGCCGAACAACTCGATGCGGCCGGCGTCCGGTCGCAGTAACCCGATGAGTTGCCGCACCAGGCTCGTCTTGCCCGCGCCGTTGGGACCGAGCAGGCCGAACACCTCACCGCGGCGGACCTCGAGGTCGATGTCGTCAGTCGCCGTGACGTCGCCCGACTTTGCCCGGTAGACCTTCGAGAGACCGCTGACGACGTACGCAATCCCCGGGGCAGTTCCCGGCTCGGCACCCTGGTGCTTGGCGGCCGTCATGTCGCGAGCAGCCTAACCGGCGGGCGTGGGCGCCAATCAGTGGGCGCGGCGGAGCGTGACTGGCAGGCCGGTGTCATCCCAGACATCGTTGACGTCAGTAAGAGTGACGGCGTACTTCGCAAAGATTGCGCAATTCGCAATGCGCGTATTGCGGCCAAACCTGTTGTTGTCGACCTGGACGCCGGACATCGACGGTCGCGGCGTGTTGACGAGGTTCACCGTGCAGTTGCCGCCGTCGGCGTAGTTGCCGGTGAAGTGCAGGTCGGTGACGGTCCCGAGGTTCTGGTTGACCTGCATAGCCGTGTTACCGGTGGTCGGGATGTAGAAAGCATTGTCGGTGATGTGCAAGTTCTTGCCGACGAAGATCTCGACCCCATCGTTGTGCGCCGGATTCCCACCCTGGTCGGGATCGTGCGGAAAGAAGGGAAGGTCATGGATGTAGGAGTCCGCAATCGTCACGTTGTCGCCAGTGATCTTCGAAGCATCGTTTGTGCCGTGGATGTTCAGGCGCAGAGCCGTGTAGTTGGCCCCGCGAATCCCGTCGATCTGCACCGATGTGTATTCGGGGACCAGTTCAGTGTCTTCGACCAACACGTTAGTGCCAGACACGACCTTGACCAGCGCAGTATCGCCGTGCGAGACGCCACCCCGAACGATCGACGACTCGATGGTCACGTTCGACGCCTCGACGACGACGAACCCATGAATGTCGAGGTTCTTCAGGACGGTGCCTGCCTTGGTAATCGTGATGTCGCCGTCGTGGCGGGTCAACGTGGTACCGGGCGGGACGCCGGTATTCGCCGCGGACGGCCGCGGTGCTGGCGAGGTCGCTGCATGAGCGTCCGAGGCGGCATTGCCGGGGACGGCGGCCAGACTGACGGCGACCACGAGGCTCACACCGGCAGCGAGTGCGATTCTGGCCACCATCGGAACTCCCCCTCAGGCGACTGGGTCTGGGCCGCCAACTGAGGGGAGTATGGCCTACCGAGGGGACTCGTCACCACACCTGAGCGACAACAGCACGATGATCGATCCGACGGTGCCGCACGGTTGGGCCAGTAAGTGCCCTCGTTCCCTAGAAGCCGCGCCGTCGACGACGCAGGAAGCGGGCGATCGCGAGGGTCAGGGAGGCGAAGATTGAACGACGGCCAACGGTTGACATGTGACCATCATGCCCCTGTCGACGCCACCAGACGAGGGCGCGAGCAGCTAAACGAGGCAGGACGGGCCGAGCAACGCCTTGAGGTCGCCCATGAGTGCGGGTGTCGCATCGACGCGCAGATTCTCGTCGAGCCGCAGCACCGTCGTCCGTGCGCCGTTGCGCAGCTGCAGCTGGACCTCGGTGACGCCCGGATGGGTCGCCAGTACCTCGCGCAACCGCTCTACGACGGGTGGCGTGCAGCGGGCCGCGGGCAGCTGCAGGACCACCGGCCCGCGTTGGGCAGCTTCACCGACGTCGGGCAGGAACAACTCGATCGCCTGCAGGTTCAGCCCGTCGTCGCGGTGGCTCAACCGGCCCTTGACGCAGACGACTGCATCTTCGGACAGCGACATCGCGTACTGCTGGTAGGTCTGGGGGAAGAACAGCACCTCGATCGAGCCTTCGAGATCCTCGATGGTCGCGATCGCCCACGGATTGCCCTGCTTGGTCATCTTGCGTTGCAAGCCCGAGACGATGCCGCCGATCGTGATGATGCCGCCTTCGGCGTGTTCGTCGGCGGTCAACGAGCTGATCGAGCAGTCGACCAGCCGCGAAAGAACGTGCTCGATGCCGAACAGCGGATGGTCGGAGACGTAGAGCCCGAGCATGTCGCGCTCGGCGGCGAGCAACGTGGTCTTGTCCCACTCGGTCGATGGGATCGCGGTCTCGAATGCGACTCCCAAGCCAGCTTCGCCCTGGTCGTCGTCCGCCGAACCGAACAGGTCGAACTGGCCGACCGCCTCAGCGCGCTTGGTGCCCATCGCCGCGTCGATGATCTCTGCGTGCACAGCGACGAGCCCTCGCCGCGTGTGCCCGAGCGAATCGAAGGAGCCGGCTTTGATGAGTGACTCGACGACCTTCTTGTTGCAGACAACCGGCTCGACCTTGGCAAGGAAGTCGGCGAAATCCTTGTAGCGGCCCTTGGTGCGGCGCGTCTCGATGATGGACCCGACGACGTTCTCGCCAACATTGCGGATCGCCGACAGGCCGAACCTGATGTCGGTTCCGCGTGGCGTGAAGTTGGAGTCGGACTCGTTGACGTCGGGCGGCAGCACCTTGATGCCCATCCGCCTGCATTCGTGCAGGTACAGCGCCGACTTGTCTTTGTCGTCCTTGACGCTGGTCAGCAACGCCGCCATGTACTCGGCGGGGTAGTTCGCCTTGAGATACGCGGTCCAGTACGACACGACGCCGTAGCCCGCGCTGTGTGCCTTGTTGAATCCGTAGTCGGAGAACGGCACGAGGGTGTCCCACAGCGCCTTGACTGCACCTGGGCTGTAGCCGCGCTCGCGCATGCCGGCGCTGAAGAAGTCGTACTCCTTGTCGAGGATTTCCTTCTTCTTCTTGCCCATCGCCTTGCGCAGCAAGTCGGCTTGGCCCAGTGAATAGCCGGCCACCTTCTGCGCGATCGCCAGCACCTGCTCTTGGTACACGAGCAGGCCGTGAGTCTCACCAAGGATCTCGTCAAGCGGTTCGGCGAGTTCGGGGTGGATCGCCACCACCGGCTTGCGGCCGTTCTTGCGGTCGGCGTAGTCGTTGTGCGCGTTCGCGCCCATCGGCCCAGGGCGGTAGAGCGAGCCGACCGCAGAGATGTCGGCAAACGAGGTCGGGCGCATCGAGCGCAACAGCGCGCGCATGCCGCCGCCTTCGAGCTGGAAGATCCCGAGCGTGTCGCCGCGGCCGAGCAGATCGTAGGTGTTCTGGTCGGCGTCGAGATCAAGCGTCTCGAGCACGACATCGTCGCCGCGGTTGTTCTTGATGCCGGCCAGGCAGTCGTCGAGGATGGTGAGGTTGCGCAGGCCGAGAAAGTCCATCTTCAGCAGCCCAAGTGCCTCGCAGGCCCCCATGTCGAACTGGGTGATGATCGCGCCGTCCTGATCGCGCCGCTGGATCGGAATGACGTCGAGCAGTGGCTCGCGCGACAAGATGACCCCGGCCGCGTGGACGCCCCACTGTCGTTTCAGACCCTCGAGGTCGCGTGCGGTGTCGACGACCTTCTTCACATCAGGGTTGGCTTCGTACAGTGCCCGAAACTCCCCGGCCTCGCTGTAGCGCGGATGGTCGGGATCGAAGATGCCAGCGAGTGAAACGTCCTTGCCCATCAGGGGCGGCGGCATGACCTTGGTGATCTGGTCGGACGTGGCGAACGGGAACCCCAGCACGCGCGCGGAGTCTTTCACCGCCTGCTTCGCTTTGATCGTGCCGTAGGTGATGATCTGCGCGACCCGTTCCTCGCCGTACTTCTCCGTCGCGTAGCGAATCATGTCGCCGCGACGACGTTCGTCGAAGTCCATGTCGATGTCGGGCATCGAGATGCGTTCGGGGTTGAGGAACCGCTCGAACAACAGCTTGTGATGGATCGGGTCGAGCTGGGTGATGCCCAGGGCGTAAGAGACCATGGATCCGACTGCACTGCCTCGCCCGGGGCCGACCCGGATGCCGCTGTCCTGCGCGTACCTCACGAGGTCGGCAACGACGAGGAAGTAACCAGGAAAGCCCATCTGGTGGATCACGCCGAGTTCGTAATTGGCTTGCTGCCGATGCGCGTCGGGAATGCCGCGAGGAAAGCGCTTGTGTAGCCCGACCTCGACTTCCTTGACCAGCCAGGACTCTTCACTTTCACCCGCCGGAACGGGGAAGTTCGGCATGAGGTTCGCGCCCTCATTGAACTCGATGTGCACGCGCTCGGCGATCGCGAGCGTGTTGTCACACGCTTCAGGCAGCTCCCGAAACAGCTCGCGCATTTCCTGCGGCGGTCTTCAGGTAGAGCTGACCCTCGCCCATCGTGAGGCGGTTCGGATCGGCCATCGTCTTTCCGGTCTGCACACAGAGCAAGACCTCGTGCGCCTCCCAGTCTTTCGCGTAGGTGTAGTGCAGGTCGTTGGTCGCGAGCAACGGCAGCTGCAGTTCGCGGGCCAACCGCAACAGGTCGTCGCGGTGGCGGCGTTCGATGTCAATGCCGTGGTCCATGAGTTCGCAATAGAAGTTCTCGGGGCCGAAGATGTCGCGGTAGTCGGACGCTGCTTTCTTCGCGAGCTCGTACTGGCCCTGCTGCAACAGCCGGTTGACCTCGCCGCTGGGGCAGCCGGTAGTCGCGATGATGCCGCTCGCGTAGGTCTGCAGCAGCTCGCGATCCATGCGTGGCTTGTAGTAGTAGCCCTCGAGGCTCGCGAGGCTGCTCAACTTGAACAAGTTGTGCATGCCTGCGGTGTTCTCGGCGAGCAGCGTCATGTGCGTGTACATCTCACCGACGTTGCCGTCGGTCGGTGCGCCGGTCAACGCCGCGCGCTTGCGTTCAAATCGGCTGCCCGGGCGCGAGGTAGCCCTCCATGCCGATGATCGGCTGCACGCCGGCGGCCTTGGCCTGCTTGTAGAAGTCGTAAGCGCCGAAAACGTTGCCGTGGTCGGTCATCGCGAGCGCCGGCATGCCCATCGCGACGGTCTCCTTGAAGAGGTCCGTCAGCCGAGCTGCGCCGTCGAGCATCGAGTACTCGGTATGCACGTGCAGGTGCACGAAGGAGTCGCTGCTCGCTGCCACTGCTGCGCGACCTCCCGTCGTCCGCGCCCAATCTCTGGACGCCCCGGTTACGACTGTGCGGTGGTGCTCGGGACGTCGACCGGGGGAAGGCGGCCTTGCCGTTGCCACTACCTCAAGTACCTGCGGCTCGAGCCCTCACCCGGACCCGACCGGCATGACTCTATGCCCCGGTACAGACAGCTTCCGGGAGGGACACGACGGCCAACAGACCCGAACCGAAATCAGCCGGAGATGAAGCTCAGCCGCACCGTGCGTCGCGGATTGTCGACATTGCTGTCGACGAGGACGACGCTCTGCCAGGTGCCGAGCGCGGGCGCTCCATCGACCACGGGCAGCACGACCGACGGCGAAACGAAAGCGGGCAGCAGGTGATCACGGCCGTGCCCCGGCGAGCCGTGCTGGTGGGCATACCGGACGGCGAGTGGCCACAGTCGCGATCGTGCCGATCCGATCGTGGCCGGACCCCTGCAGATCGCGCGCCGACCGCTGGTGACCTGCAGTTCACGAGTGTGCACGGCGTTCGCCTTCGACCCCGGCGCGCACCGTCTGGAGGGCGTACTCAAGGTCGGGTGGGTACGCGCTGGTGAACTCGACCCAGTGACCGTCGCCTGGGTGGGCGAACGCGAGCGCAACCGCGTGCAGCCATTGCCGCGTGAGGCGCAGCTTCGCCGCGAGGGTTGGGTCGGCGCCATACGCAAGATCGCCTACGCACGGATGGCGCAGCGCTGCCATGTGCACCCGGATTTGATGCGTGCGCCCGGTCTCGAGCTTGACCTCGAGCAGGCTCGCCATGGCGTGCCCCTCCAGGGTCTCGTAGTGCGTGATGCTCGGCTTGCCGTCGGCGACCACGGCGAACTTGTAGTCGTTGACCGGGTGGCGGTCGATCGGCCCGTCGATGGTGCCCCGCGCCGGATCAGGATGACCCTGGACGAGCGCGTGGTACGTCTTGTCGACCGTGCGATCCCGGAACGCCTGCTTCAGCACGGTGTAGGCGTGCTCGCTCTTCGCCACCACCATCAGCCCACTCGTGCCGACGTCGAGGCGGTGCACGACGCCCTGCCGTTCCTCGGCACCCGATGTCGACACCCGGTAGCCGGCCGCGACGAGTGCACCGACGACGGTTGGCCCATCCCAGCCGGGGCTCGGATGAGCCGCAACGCCGACCGGCTTGTCGACGACGACGATGTCGGCATCGTCGTAGACGATCAGCAAGTTGGCGACCGGCGTCGAGACGATCGCTGGCCCGGCGGCGGCCACCTCGGGCAGCTCGACCTGCAGCCACGCGCCAGCCGTCACCCGGTCGGACTTGATCGGTGCCGAGCCGTCCAGCTGCACCCTGCCCTGCCCGATCAGCTCCGCTGCACGAGTGCGCGAAAAGCCGAACAACCGGGCAAGCGCTGCGTCGAGACGCTCGCCTTCTAGACCTTCGGGCACCGCCAAGGCACGGACAGTGCCGGGCTCGGACGCCGCAGTGCTCACCAGTTCGGCCCGCTCACGAAGACAGACCGGCTGACGACTCGGGCTCGTCCGCGCTGCTTGACGGATCGGCACCCGGCGTCGGGTGCATCCCGTGCCGCTCCTCCGCCTTGCGCGATCGGGCAACCGAGCCATCGAGTTGGCGACCCATCAACGCGAGCAGCACCGCGAGGACGCCGCCGATGCTGATCGCCGAATCGGCCAGGTTGAACACCGCAAAGTGCGGCAGCTGAATCCAGTCGACAACATGGCCGCGCAGGAACCCGGGCGAGCGAACGAGCCGGTCGATCAAGTTGCCCGTCGCCCCGCCGAGCAGCAACCCGAGCACGACCGCCCAGGGCCGGCTGAACAGCCGCCGCGCGGTGCGCAGGATGACCGCGATCACCGCGATAGCCACGATCCCGAACAGGTAGGTAGCGCCGGTTCCGATGCTGAATGCCGCACCGGCGTTGCGGGTGTAGTCCAAGCGTCAGCAAGCCGTCGCAGGAGGCGCACCGGTGCCCGGCCGGACAACTGAGCGACGACGATGATCTTGGAGACAACGTCGGCCACGAGGACGAACGCCGCGACGGCGAACAGCACGCCGACATGGCGTCGCCGATCCCCGATGACGTTCGAACCCGGCTCGGTGCTGGCTCCTGGCCCGCCTAGCGACGTTCCTCGCGTTGTTTGCATGACACACACAGGGTCGCACGAGGGTTGGCCTGAAGTCGAAGCTTGCCAATCGGGTTGCCGCAGTTGTCGCACCGGCCGTAGGTGCCGGCGTCGATGAGGCCCAGCGCGTGCTCCGTCTGAACGAGCAGGTCACGCGCGTTGTTGGCCAGCGACATCTCGTGCTCGCGCTCGAACGTCTTCGTGCCGGCGTCGGCCTGATCATCGCCGGCGCCGTCGCCGCCATCGCGCAAGCGGTCGGCGAGCTCGGACTCGGCGATCTCGATTTCACCGCGCAGGCGGTCTGCCTCGGCCTCGAGTTCGATGCGGATCGCCGTCAGCTCGCGCTTGGTCCATGGCTCGTCAGGGATCACCGGCGCAGGGGGCGGCAGCTTGGGCTTCACGGGTGTGGGAGCGACTCGGGCGACCGGCGCAGCAACGGGTGCCGGTGCGGCTGCCAGGCCGGAGCGGCGCGGCGGCTGCCGCGACCGGGACGGGCGGCGTCGTCGAGGTCGCGACGGCCTTGGCCGGGGCCGTCTTTGCCGGTGCCGCAGGCGGGGGCGCGACGACCTGCTTGGCCGGGGCGCGGCTCTTGGCCGGTGCTGCCTTCGTCGAGGTGCCGCGTTCACGGCGGGCTGCCTTCGTGGCGGCGCGGCCTTCGCCGGCTGGCACGGCCTTGTCGCTGGCACGGCCTTCTTGACTGGCACGGCCTTCTTGACTGGCGCGGCCTTCTTGACTGGCACGGCCTTCTTGACTGGCGCTGCCTTCTTGGCCGGCGCGGCCTTCTTGGCAGGTGCCGCCTTCGCTGGCACGGCCTTCTTGGCTGGGACCGCCTTCGCAGGGCACGGCCTTCTTGGCTGGTACGGCCTTCTTGACTGGCACGGCTTTCTTGGCTGCAGGCTTCGCCGGCGCGACCTTCTTAGCTGGCGCGGCCTTCGACGGGCGCTGCCTTCTTAGCCGGCGCGGCCTTCTTCACCGGCACCGCTTCTTACCACGGGTCGCTTCGCTGGCGCGGCCTTCTTGGCAGCGGCCTTCACGGGTACAGCCTTCTTCGCGGCAACCGCCTTCCTCGCTGGTGCGGCCTTCTTGGCCGGTACTGCCTTCTTCACGAGTACTGCCTTCTTCACGAGTACTGCCTTCTTCGCTGGGATGGCCTTCTTAGCCTGGACGGCTTTCGTGGCTGGCGCGGCCTTCTTCACAGCTCGCGGCTTCGCGGCCGAAGCGGCTTTCACGGCCGGCCTCTTGGCAGGTGCTGCCTTCTTGGCAGCAGCTGCCTTCTTGGCCGGCGCGGCCTTGCGGGCCGGCGCAACTTTACGTGCTGGCGCGGCCTTGCGCGCTGGCGCTGCCTTGCGACGGTCAGCTTCGTCGCCGCCCGGCGGGTGGCAGCCTTCGCTGGGTGTGCGGCTGATGGCCTTGGCGGCTGCACGCGGAGCAGCCTGCACGGGTCGGCGCGCACGCCACCTTGGGCGCGGCGGAACCGGCTCGGCCCGCTGAGCGCCGAGCTCCGCCGCCGTCAGCGCGCTGTGCTGCCATCTCAGAGGCCTTTCGATCGTTCGCGATCATGATCGCCGACAAGTCAGGCGAAGGATAAGGGCGGTTGCTGCCAGCAGCAACGCGGCGCGCCGCCCGTTTCGTACCGCTCCTGGTGGATAAGGTCGATACCGGCCTTCGTACTCAGTCGCCCGATCGCCGATCGACCGGGTGGCCTAGGGTTTTGCAAGTGAATTCAGAGCCATTGCAGTGAGCCCACGTCACCTGGTGGCACGGACTCCCCGACGCAGCCCGCACCCTCGGTTACCGGCCGGACACAGGCGAGTCGATCACGACCGCGGTGTTCGATCTTGGTGCGGTCCTGATCGACTGGAATCCACGGTACGTGTTCCGCTCGATGTTTGCCGACGAGGCAGCGATGGAGCATTTCCTCGCCACCGTCTGTACCCCGGCATGGAACGCCGAGCAGGATCGCGGCCGCACCCTGGCCGAGGCGACCGCGATCTTGGTCGCGCAGCACCCGGAGCATGCTGATCTGATCGAGGCCTACTACGGCCGGTGGGACGAGATGGTCGGCGACCCCATCGCCGGCACCGTCGAGCTGGTCCGACAGCTGAAGGCGGCCGGGATCCGGCTGGTCGCGCTGTCGAACTGGTCGGCCGAGACCTTCCCGCGGGTGCGGCCTCGCCTCGGCTTTCTCGACGACTTCGACGCGGTGCTGGTATCGGGCTCGGTCGGACTCATCAAGCCTGACCCGGCGATCTACCTGCTGCTCATCGACAGGCACGCCGTCGACGTCCGGCATTCGATGTTTGTCGACGACTCGACCCGCAACGTGGAAGCGGCTGCGGACCTGGGGTTTGACGCGATTCATTTCCAATCGCCCGAGCAACTCGGCGTTGAACTGCGGCGGCGTGGGTTGATCACTCCCGTAGACTCGGGGGCCGCGGGAGGCGTCGAAGGGGACGAGTAGTCGCGCACGCAGGCACGAGCGATCCGGGGACGGTGTGAGCCCGGAGCTGAGCACGCGGCGAAGATCACCCCTGAGCTGCCGGCAGAACGGTGCGGCCATCGGTCGCGCCCACTAGAGCCGGCGTCGCGAGACAAGAGTGGGAACGATGGGGATCACTGGTAAGCGATCCGTCATCGGTCCAAGGAGGGTGGTACCGCGGGACCGCGGCCGGTGGCGGCCGGCACGGTCTCGTCCCTTCGGCGAAGACTGCACCCACCAGGTGCGCCGACGACGGAGGTTCGATGTTCACCCCGATGCCCAACCAGATCGACTTGCCTGCGCTCGAGCACGAGGTGTTGCGGCGTTGGCGGGAGTCGAAGGTGTTCGAGCGATCCCTGGCCGCGACGCAGGGCCGGCCACAGTGGACGTTCTACGAGGGGCCACCGACCGCCAACGGCATGCCCGGCACCCACCACGTCGAGGCGCGCGTCTTCAAGGATCTGTTTCCCGCGCTTCAAGACCATGAAGGGCTACCACGTCCCGCGCAAGGCGGGCTGGGACTGCCACGGCCTACCCGTCGAACTCCAGGTCGAGCGAGAACTCGGGCTCAACGGCAAGAAGGACATCGAGGCATACGGCATCGCCGAGTTCAACGCCAGGTGCCGAGCCTCAGTCGAGCGACACGTCGACGAGTTCGAGAAGCTCACCGAGCGGATGGGCTACTGGGTCGACATGTCCAAGGCCTACCGCACGATGGACGCGAGCTACGTCGAGAGCGTCTGGTGGTCGCTCAAGACCGTGTTCGACAAGGGCCTGCTCGTATCGGACTATCGCGTGGCGCCGTACTGCCCCCGCTGTGGCACGGCGCTGTCCGACCACGAGGTCGCCCAGGGGTATCTCGAACGTCACAGACCCAAGCGTGTATGTCCGCTTCCCGGTGACCTCCGGCCCGTTCGCCGGGCAAGCCGATCTGCTGGTCTGGACGACCACGCCGTGGACGCTGGTCAGCAACACCGCGGTGGCGGTCCATCCCGACGTCGAGTACGACATCGTCAGCCTGTCGGCCACCGACGACGCGCCGGCCGAGCGGTTGGTGATCGCGAGGCCTTTGGTAGCGAAGGTCATCGGTGATCGACCGCACGAGATCCTGCGCACTTTCAGCGGACGCGAACTCGAGCACTGGTCGTATCAACGGCCCTTCGAACTTGTCGACTTCGACGGCGAACGCGCGCACTACGTCGTCCTGGCTGACTACGTCACCACAGAAGACGGCACCGGTCTCGTCCACCAAGCGCCAGCATTCGGAGCCGATGACTTGGCGGTCAGCAGGACCTACAACCTGCCCGTCGTGAACCCGGTGCGACCCGACGGCACCTTCGACGAATCGTTGCCGTTGGTCGGCGGCATGTTCTTCAAGGCGGCCGACAAACGTGCTCGTCGCCGACCTGCGTGATCGAGGCCTGCTGTTCCGGCTTTCGCCCTACGAACACAGCTATCCGCATTGCTGGCGTTGCGACACTGCCTTGCTGTACTACGCGCTTGCCAAGCTGGTACATCCGCACGACGGCAGTCAAAGACAACCTGCTGCGAGAGAACGAGCAGACCGCCTGGCATCCCGACACGATCAAGCACGGCCGGTACGGCGATTGGCTACGCAACAACATCGACTGGGCACTGTCGCGTAATCGGTACTGGGGAACGCCGCTCCCGCTGTGGCGCTGCGAAGACGGCCACCTCACCTGCGTCGCGTCGCGCGCGGAGCTTGGTGCCCTCGCCGGTCTCGATCTTTCCGGTCTCGATCCGCATCGGCCGTACGTCGACGAGGTCACTTTCACCTGTGCCGAGTGCGGCAAGCCTAAGACGCGGGTGCCCGAAGTCATCGACGGGTGGTACGACTCTGGCGCGATGCCGTTCGCGCAGTTCGGGTATCCGCATGTGGCCGGCGAGGAGTTTGCGAATTCGTATCCGGCCGACTTCATTGCCGAGGCGATCGATCAAACCCGTGGCTGGTTCTACACATTGATGGCGGTCGGCACGCTCGTCTTCGACCAGTCCAGTTACCGCACAGTGTTGTGTCTTGGTCACATCCTTGCGGAAGACGGCCGCAAGATGAGCAAGCATCTCGGCAACATCCTCGAGCCCATTGCGCTCATGGACAAACACAGCGCCGATGCGTTGCGCTGGTACATGCTCGCCGGTGGTTCGCCATGGGCGGCGCGCCGGATCGGCGACGAAGTCCTCGAAGATGTCGTGCGCAAGGTGCTGTTGACCTACTGGAACACGACGGCTTTCTTCGTGCTGTACGCCAACGCGAGTCAGTGGATGCCCGGCACCGCACCCGTGCCGGATGTGTCGCAACGGCCGCTGTTGGATCGCTGGGCGATCTCCGAGCTGCACGCCACGGTGCTCGAAGTCGACGCAGCCTTGGAGGATTTCGACTCCGCACGTGCGGGGCGCCGCCTCGCGCGTTTCATCGACGACTTGTCGAACTGGTATGTCAGGCGATCGCGTCGCCGGTTCTGGGACGGTGACGTATCTGCGCTCGCCACCCTGCACGAATGCCTCGAGGTACTGACCCGGCTGATGGCGCCGTTCACACCATTCATCACCGAGGAGATCCATCAACGCCTGGTCGCCGAAGTATGGAGCGACCTACCAGACTCGGTTCATCTGCGGGACTGGCCGCAGGTCGACGGTGCACTGGTCGATCGCGGCGCTGAGCGAGCACATGTCGCTCGTCCGGCGGCTCGTCGAACTCGGGCGGTCGGCGCGAGCCGAATCCAAGGTGCGAACCCGGCAGCCGCTGGGGCGCGCCCTCGTTCATGCGGCAGGCTGGCGCGACCTTCCACAAGAGCTCAAGGACCAGGTCATCGACGAACTCAACGTGCGCGAGGTCGACGCGTTGGACGCCGCCAGCGAGCTCGCGGTCGTCGAGACCGTGGTCAAGCCCAACTTCCGGGTGCTCGGGAAGCGCTTCGGGAACCAGACCAAGGCGGTCGCAGAGGCGATCGCCCTCGCCGACCACGCGGCGCTGGCCGCGACTGTTGGTGCCGGCGGACCGGCGTCCATCGTGGTTCTTGGTCTTGAGGGCGCCGATGGGGTCGATGGCTTGGCGGTCGAACTAACAGCTGACGACCTCGTGGTGACCGAGACGCCGACGCTTGGTTGGGCGGTCGCAAGTGACGGTGGTCTGTCCGTCGCCCTCGATCTCGAGCTGACCGAAGAACTCCGGAGGGCCGGCATGGCGCGGGAGGCCATCCGGTTCGCTCAGGAGACCCGCAAGACCAGCGGTCTGGAGATCAGCGACCGAATCGAGTTTTGGTGGCAGGCCGGGGACGATCGGCTGGTGTCCGCACTTCGCGAGCACTCGGCGGCGATCGGCGCCGAGATCCTGGCGGTCACGCTGACCGAGGGACGACCTAGCGCCGACATCACCCCCCACACGGACGCCTGAGCTCGGCCTGACCATCTGGATGCGGGTCGCCGGCGGCTGACCAGGCGAGGCAAACGGGTGATATCCGCGGGTTGTTGGCCTGCGCTGCGCGGGCGAACGCGCAACCACCCGAACAGCGTAGTTAAGGTGACGGGGTCATTGAGCCGATCCACACATCATCGCGGCATAAGCAGTCGTCAGCTGGCACCGCTTACCTATGGGGCGCCGCGACAGTTCGGCGGTGAGATGGAGGGCGAGATGGCGGCGGCACCATACTTCGGTCAACCGATGACCGCCGTGGCGTTGCGACCCGGCGCGGTGGCGGTACCGGCCCTGGCGAGCCAGGTTCGGCCCGCTTTGGTACTCCCCGAACGCGAGACCCGTGAGCTGATCGCCCAGGCCCGTACCTACGACGTCGGGCAGGGCGGCAACTTCGCCGCGGGCCCGGCCGGCATCCAGATCTGGAGCGGGGCCTTCGACGGTCCGGGTGGCAGCCGCGGCCACGCCCTGCACTTGGGCTCGGTCGACTGGAGCTACAACACGCCGGTCAAGCACTACGCGACGATCTACCGCGCGATGGTGACCGCGGAGGGCGTCGCCGCCGGCGAGACCACCGCGTCGATCTTGGCCCGCGTCCTGGCCCTGACCGGGCTGTCGCTGGACGGCACCCGTCTCACGTTGGCGACGCCACCCGCACGCGACCCGTTCCGCCGCGTGAACGTCTGACCCTGGAGTCGGGTCAGGTCAGTGCCGGGTCAGGAGTAGCCCGACGGCCGCCGCCGCCAGCGAATCGAGCTGACGATCACCGCAAGCAGTGCGGCCCCTGCCAATGCCAATGGCGATGTCGTAGAACAGGATCCGGCTGGTCAACACGCCGACGCCGACGAACACCGCGGCGACGAACACGGCGGCGCCGCTGATCTTGATGACTAGCACCGGCCGATCACCGGACGCCCTCGACTACCAACACCTGCGGGCCGTGGTAACCGCGCGGGCCTGATCACCCATTGGACGGCGGAACCTCGGGACCCTCGTCGACCTCGAACCCACCAGTGGTCGCCTGCCTCGGAGGACCGCCGGGGCCACCGGCCTGGGGCGGACCACTGGGGCCAGCCGGTTGCGGCGACGACGAGCCGGGCGCGGCCGGGGACCCAGGGACGGGCGGGGGCGGCATCGGTGAGAACGGGCTCGGCGGCCGAGGCGGCTGTGCCATCGCAGGAACCGGTCCGGTGCTGGCTGAGGACGGCTGCTGGGACGGCTGCTGAGGTGCAGAAAACGCCGGGGGCACCGTGACCGATCCGGTGACGCTCACTGACGGGGACGCCGTGGCGCTGGCCGGGCTGCCTGGGGCGCCAGCACCGACGGGCACCGGCACCGGCCGTGGGGCGGTGGGCTGGATGCCGTCGGCGCGACCGTCAAGGTCACGCAGCTGCCCCTCGAGGTAGGACTTGAGCCGGGCGCGGTACTCCCGCTCGAACGACCGCAGCTCCTCGATCTTGCGCTCGAGCCGCTCGCGCTCGCTGTCGAGATTGCCGACGACGTTGCGGTGCCGCTCCTGAGTTTCCCTTTCGAGCTGATCCGCATGCATCCGCGCCTCGCCGAGCACCTTGTCGGCCTCGCGCTTGGCGTCGGCGACGGTGTCCTCGGCGGTCTTCTGCGCCATAGCCAGCATGCGTAGCGCTGCCTCCTGACTGCCGTCGCTGCCGACCGGCGCCGCAGCGACAGGGAGCGGCGCGACCGGGAGCGGCGCGACCGGGGCGGGGGGAGCCATTGCCTGCGGCGGCGGGGGCAAGGGGACTGCGGCCGGCGGCGGCACGCTGAATCCGGCCGGCGCGGGGGCCGCAGCCGCCGGCGCCGAGGCACCGGGCTGCCGCGCGGCCTGCTCCGCTACCTGGAGGCGAGCCCGCAGGTCGGTGTTCTCCCTGACGAGGCGGGTGAGCTCGGCTTCCACCTCGTCGAGGAAGTCATCGACTTCCTTTTCGTCGTAGCCGCCCTTGAAGCGGGTAGGCGTGAACTGCTTGTTCTTCACGTCCTCAGCGGTCAGCGGCATCGGGTCACCTCGGGGAATCGTTGGGTACGCGCCGGACAAACTATAGGGAACCCACTACAGATAACAGAATGTAGGCGGTGCCGATGACGGCGATCCAGGCAACAGTCCAGTCTGCACTGAAGGCGCCGACCCGCAGTGGGGGCAGTAAGCGGTGCACAGATTTAAGCGGTGGGTCGGTGAGCGAATAACACGTTTCCAAAGCGATGAGAACAACGCCACGAGGGCGCCACTCTCGCGCGAACAGCTGCACGTAGTCGAAAATTAGCCGAATGAACATCACGACGATAAACGCAACGATAACGTCGGCCAGGACCCGCCACACAGTGCCCACGTCGTGCCGGCCGCCTAGCTCTGGTTGAAGAATCCGCCTTCGGCGATCCGCTGCTTGTCCTCTGCAGTCACCTCAACGTCCTGCGGCGACAACAAGAAGACCTTCGCGGTCACCCGCTCGATACTGCCACGCAAACCGAAGATCAGCCCAGCCGCGAAGTCGACGAGCCTCTTCGCGTCGGCGTCATCCATCTCAGTGAGATTCATGATCACCGGCGTGCCCTCGCGGAAATGCTCACCAATCGCGCGTGCCTCGTTATACGTCCGCGGATGCAATGTCGTTACACGGATCGGGCCTGCGGCTGCGTCAGCCCAGCCCATCGGTGCGACGGCCATCGCGGTGGCGCCCCCACCGGACCGGCTACCCGCGTAGGCCGGAGCGCGATCACGCAGGTCGGGCGCTGCACTGCGGCGTCCGTAGTCGATTTCGGCCGAGGCGGCGCGGTCGACCTGCGTACCTGCCCGCCGTCCGGCTGGGACCGGGGCTGGCGCCTCGTACTCGTCGTATTCGTCGTAGTTCTCGGCGTCGTCCTCGACGAGGCCGAGGTAGACCATCGCCTTGCGCATGACGGCCATCCGTGTCTCCCTCTGGTCCCCTCCGACGTCGGTTTCGTCCGGACCTTACCGGACAGGATGCCGCCGAGTGCCCAGCAACGCCGAGCCGACACGCAGGTGAGTCGCGCCGTTCGCGACTGCCTGCTCGAGATCACCGCTCATCCCGGCCGAAATCACGCGTGCAGCCGGGTGTCGCTGGCGGACCGAGTCGGCGACAGCCGCGAGTTTTCGAAAGGCGGAAGCGGGGTCGGCGTGCAATGGGGCCACGGCCATCACCCCCGCGAGTTCGAGATGGGAGTCGCCGGCGATGGCGTCGGCAATCGCAGCGACCTCTTCTTGCCGGGCGCCTGCTCGACCCGGACGGTTCGTCTCATCGAGGTCGACCTGGACGAGACATCGGACGGTGTGTGGGGCAACTGCCTGTTGTGCGGCGCGGCCGAGTGCCTCGACCAGGCGCAACCGGTCGACTGAATGAACCAGGCTCGCGTACCGGACGACGGAAGGGCACTTGTTGGTCTGCAACGCGCCGACGAAGTGCCATCGCAGATCGCTGGCATTCGAGTACCCGGCATTCGAGTACGACGGCGTCGCCACGTCGGCAACCTTGGCAGCTGCTTCCTGGTCGCGGTTCTCGCCGACATCGGTGACGCCCAGTTCGGCAAGCAGGACAACATCTGATGCCGGGAATGTCTTCGTGATCGCAATGAGCGACACCTCGTCAACCGGTCGGCCGGCGGCGGCGCACGCCGCGACGATGCGCTGTCGAACTTGCGCAAGGTTCGCCGCCAGCTCGCGGCGTCTCGCATCCGTCGACTCGATCCTCGGTGTCACGTTGCCCGCCAGATCAAAGCGCCCATCCGACCGGTGACCTTGTCACGGCGGTAGGAGAACGTGGTCGGATCCTCTCGCGTACATCCCCCGACCAGCCGCACGACCCGCACGCCAGCGTGGCGCAACTGATCGATAACACCCGCGCGCACGTCCAAAGCCGGACCGCCGCCGCGGGCCCGGGAGAAGGCGGCAGGGACGACGGCGAGAACGGCTGCTGCCATCTCGGCCGGCACCTCGTAGCAACTTCCGCACACGGTCGGGCCGATCGCCGCCCGGATCGCCTGCGCGCCGTTCGCACGCAACGCGCTGACCATCGCATCGACCGCGCCGGCGAGCAGGCCAGGCCGCCCGCAGTGCAGGCTGCCCACCAATCCAGCGCTGGGATCGGCGAGCACGACGAGCGCGCAGTCCGCCGACAACCCGCCAAGGGCGAGATCGGTCGCGGTGGTCACCAGCCCGTCGGCTGCGTACTCAGCGCCATGTTCGTGCATGCCGTCGACCACCTGCACCACCGCGCCGTGCTGCGCCTGCAGCCAGCTGGCACGCGCGACACCCAAGTGCTCGAGTACCTCGCGTCGATTCCGCTGCACCGCGTCTGGGTCATCCCCAACGTTGAAGCTCAGGTTGAGGCTGTCGTACGGCGCCGCACTAAACCCGCCGAGTCGGCTAGTGAAGGCGAACCGCACGTCACCGCCGAGACTTCCGAGCCAGAGCACCTACTTCAAGAAGTCGGGGACGTCGAGTTCTTCTTCGACCTCGTCCTCGAACACGATGGTGCGACGCGGCGCAGCCGGCTCGCGACGGGGAAGCTGTCCGGCCTCGGGCAGCGTCACCCGCTCGGCCTCTCGCTGCTCGAGCCGGGGCGCGGGCGGGGCGGTGGTGACGTTGATGGCGTCATCGATCGCATCTGTCGTCCGTGGCGTCTCGACTACCCGGCGCGCCGATTGGCGAGCCGGTCGAGGCGCACCGCCGTCGAATCCTGCGGCGATGACCGTGACGCGGACCTCGTCGCCGAGCGCATCGTCGATAACGGCGCCGAAAATGATGTTGGCGTCGGGGTGGGCGGCCTCCGCGACGAGCTGCGCGGCCTCGTTGATCTCAAAGAGACCGAGGTCGGAACCACCGGCGACTGAGAGCAAGACGCCACGCGCGCCCTCGATCGACGCCTCGAGCAGCGGGCTGGAGATCGCCATCTCGGCGGCGGCTACCGCGCGATCTTCACCGCGCGCTGAACCGATGCCCATCAACGCCGACCCTGCGCCGGCCATGACCGATTTCACGTCCGCGAAGTCGAGGTTGATCAGGCCCGGAGTCGTGATCAGGTCCGTGATTCCCGAAACGCCCTGCAACAGCACCTGGTCTGCCGACTTGAACGCGTCGAGCACACTGATCTTGCGGTCGCTGATCGACAGCAAGCGGTCGTTGGGAATGACGATGAGGGTGTCGACCTCATCGCGGAGTTCTTCAATACCGACGTCGGCCTGCTCGCCACGACGACGGCCTTCGAATCCGAACGGGCGCGTGACGACGCCGATGGTCAGCGCGCCGAGCGCGCGCGAAAGTCGCGCGACGACAGGCGCGCCACCGGTACCAGTGCCGCCGCCTTCACCGGCAGTCACGAACACCATGTCGGCGCCCTTGAGCACCTCGTCGATCTCCTCGGTGTGATCCTCGGCGGCCTGTCGGCCAACCTCGGGATCTGCGCCGGCGCCCAAGCCGCGGGTGAGTTCACGACCGATGTCGAGCTTCACATCCGCGTCGCTCATGAGGAGCGCCTGCGCGTCGGTGTTGATGGCGATGAACTCGACACCCTTGAGACCGACTTCGATCATTCGGTTGACGGCGTTGACGCCCCCGCCACCGATTCCGACGACCTTGATGACCGCGAGGTAGTTCTGCGGTGCTGCCACGGACTTTCGCCTTGCCTTCCCTCGTAGGCCAATCGTCAGTTCACGCTGGGCTCGCAACCCGGTCGTGGTTTCAACCAGTCGTGCTTTCAACCAGAGTGCGTGAGTCGAGACTTCGCGGGCGGTGATGCGGGGAAGCCACCACCGACAACGAGATCGCAGAGCGGATCTGCGCGACCCTCACCCTCAAGTAGACCGTTATAGTTATGTCAACCTGAGAACGCCACGAAGATTAGAGCCACGAACCGCGCAGGGTCAACGCGGGTCACGGCGTGTCGCCCGCGAGCTTGCGAGCCAGCTGTCGTGCGAGCTAGCGAAGCAGCTGTAGCGGACGTGCGACTACGGCAACACCGCAGGCGGCTGCGCGCGCTGCCGCAACGCCTCGAGCACTTCCGGCCCGAGCATCGCGACGTCTCCCCCAGCGCCCATCGTCAACACCAGATCGCCGGGCCGTGCACGTTGCGCCAGCTGGGCGGGCACGGCGGACCACGACGGTTCGAACACGACGTGTTCGGGCGGCAACGTCACGGCCGCCGCAAGTGCGGTCCCGGTGCCACCGGGCAGCATCGTCTCGCCGGGCGCGTAGACCTCCATCACCACGACGTCGTCGGCCAACCCGAGAGCCTCGCCGAACTCAGCGCAGAAGTCCGCGGTGCGGTAGTAGTGGTGTGCTTGAAAGGCGACGACCAATCGCCCGGCGCCGACGACCTCGCGCGCTGCCCGCAAAATCGCCGCTATCTCGGTCGGATGGTGCGCGTAGTCGTCGTACACGCGCACCCCGTTCACAACCCCCTTGGGCTCGAACCGCCGCCGCGCTCCGGTGAAGACCGTGAGGCCCGCTGCAAACTCGGCGAACGGGAGGTCGAGGCCGAGACCGACCGTCGTCGCGGCCGCCGCGTTGAGTGCGTTGTGCCGACCGGGCACCCGCAGCGTCACCTCGCCGAGTCGTCGACCACCCGCGACGATCTGGAACGACGATCCGGTGCCCACCAACTCGAGCTTGGCGATTCGCACGTCGGCATCAACCGCCTCGCCATAGGTCCGGACGTCGATCCCGGCCCGCCGTGCGAAACGCGCGAGTTGCATCGCGCCCGGATCGTCCGCGCACACCACAAGGAACCCGTCCGCTGCAATCCGTTGCGCGAAGCGCTCAAAGGCCTGATGGATCTCCGCTAGTCCGGCGTAATGGTTGAGATGGTCGGCCTCGATGTTGGTCACGATCGCCGCGAACGGTGCCAGCAGTAGGAAGCTCTCGTCGCTCTCGTCCGCCTCGGCGACGAACAACCCGCCGACACCGTCGTGAGCATTGGAGCCCGGCTCGTTCAGGTCTGCACCGATCGCGAAGGAAGGGTCCTCGCCGCAGTGCTGCAATGCCCGCGCCAGCATCGAGGTCGTCGTGGTCTTCCCGTGCGTACCGGCAATCGCGATTCCCCGACGGCCGGCCATCACCGACGCAAGCGCGGCAGCACGTGGCAGTATCCGCAAGCCGCGCGCACGCGCCTCGATGAGTTCGGGATTGGATTCCTGAATCGCGGTGGAAACAACCACGGTGTCGGCAGCGCCGAGATTTGCAGCGTCATGCCCGACGAACACCTTGGCTCCGAGCACCCGAAGTGCCGCGAGCACCCGGGTCTCCTTTGCGTCACTGCCGGTCACCGTCGCGCCGCGGGTGAGCATGATGCGCGCGATGCCGGACATGCCGCCGCCGCCGATGCCGACGAAATGCACCACACCGAGCTCGCCGACCGGCACCGCGTCCGATTGCAAAGTCGTCGTCATCTGCCGCGTCCGCCGCGTGGGCGCCCCGCTCGGTCGGCGTGGCTTCGCGACGCCTCGACGATCATGTCGACCATTTTCTCGTCTGCGTCGCGTCGACCCAAATCGGCGGCCCGTACCGACATGGTGCGCAGCCGGCGCGCGTTCGTCATTAACGGGATGACCTGGTCGCGGATCCATGCTGGGCGCAATTCGGCGTCCGACACCAGAAGTCCGCCGCCGGAGTCGACGATCGGCTGGGCGTTGAACCGTTGCTCGCCGTTGCCGTGCGGCAGCGGGACGTAGACCCCGGGCAATCCCACCGCGGTGAGCTCGGCGCACGTCATGGCCCCTGCACGGCACAGCATCAGATCGGCCGCGGCGTACGCCAGTTCCATGTGGTCGACGTAGGGCACCAGCAGATAGGGCGGCTGTCCGGCAATCGGCTCGGGCTTTGCGGCATCGACGTCGGCGACCTGGGTCGGACCCGCGATGTGCAGCACCTGGATGCCCGCCGCCAGCAGGTCAGCGACCACGCCCACCACCGCCCGGTTCAGCGAACGCGCGCCTTGCGAGCCCCCTGACACGAGCAAGGTCGGGACGTCGTCGAGTAGACCGAGTTCAGCGCGCGCGCGACCGCGAACCGCTACCCGGTCGAGGGTGCTGATCGCTCGCCGGAGCGGGACGCCGATCACCCGCGCATGTGGCAGCTTCGGGTCTGGTGTGCTCGCTGCGACGTAGGGCGTGAAGCGCGCGCCCCATCGGTTGGCCAGGCCCGGCTTGGCGTTGGCCTCATGCACCACGAACGGCAGCTTGGCGCCCCTGGCCGCGAGATAGGCCGGCAACGCCACGTACCCGCCGAACCCAACGACGACGTCGGCGCCGACGCCCTCGAAGATGGCGGTTGCTTCACGCACGGCGGTCCGCATCCGGGTCGGGACCGTCAGGAAGGACGGCGTGAGCGAACGCGGCAACGGAACAGGCGGTATGAGTGAGAGGTCGTAGCCGCGCGCCGGCACCAACCGGGTCTCGAGTCCGCGCGCCGTGCCGAGCATGGTGATGCCGACCTCGGGGTCGCGACGTCGCAATGCATCAGCGACGGCAAGAGCGGGCTCAACATGGCCGGCGGTACCACCGCCGGCGAGCACCACATGCACCCGACTTCACCGACCGCCACGGGACAGATGCAGCACGACCGCAGTCTTCCGCAGTGCGCGTCGAAACACGTGCGGACCTCGCGCGGCAATCGCAGCCGCGGCGCTCGGTTCGCGACGCGCCAGCGACATCAAAATGCCCAGCGCGAACATGGTGGGTATCAGCGACGACCCACCAGCCGATATCAGCGGTAACGGAATGCCCGTGATCGGAAGCAATCCGATCACCGCGCCGATGTTGACGAGGGCTTGCACCATGAGCCACGCAACGATCGCTGACGCCACGAGACGGGAGAACATGTCTCGGCTGCGCTGTGCTACCCGGATGCCTGAGTAGGCCAGTACGGCGAAGAGAATCAGGACAGCGATCGTGCCGACGAGCCCCAATTCCTCGCCGATGATGGCAAAGATGAAGTCGGTGTGCGCCTCGGGCAAGTAACCCCACTTTTGCCGGCTGCTGCCAAGCCCGACGCCCCACCAGCCGCCTGCGCCGAGGCCATAGATGCCCTGACACGCCTGCCACCCGGTGTCGAGGCAATCCTTGAACGGGTGGCCGAAACTCAACAGTCGCTGCAAGTCGGTATGGCTCGCTGATCGCGAGGTAGGTGACGCCACCGACGACGGCGAGCATCGTGACCACAAACAGCCGTAGCGGCGCGCCGACGACCCACAGCAGCGACAACACGATGGTGAGAACAACGAGCATGGTGCCGAGGTCGTGCTCTTTCTCGATCAGCGCCAGCACGCATATCGAAATCGGCAACAGCGGCACCAGAATCCGCCGGTAGCTGTCGAGAGTGCCAAGTTTGTGTTTGCGAGCGAGCAAGTCTGCGCCCCACAACACCAACCCCAGCTTGGCGAACTCCGAAGGCTGAATCGTGAACGGGCCACCCAAGGCGACCCAACGCGTCGCGCCGTTCGCCGAAACGCCGAGGCCGGGGATCAGGACGGCGACCAGCAGCCCACAGGAGGCAAAGAGCGCGGGATAGGCGAGGTACCGGAACACCGAAACCGGCAGCCGACTCGCTACCAACATCAACGGGATGCCGATCGACAACCACAGGAGCTGCTTCTGGACCACGGCGAAGGACACTTGGTCAGACTCGACGTACGACGACGACCACACCATGACAACGCCGAATCCGACAAGCAGCGCGGTGCTCGCGAGCAGCAGGTAGTACGACGCCAGCGGCCGCCACAGCACCGGCGGGTTCTCAAGCTTCGACCACAGCGCAGTAACCGTGCCCCCGGCAGCGGCGTCGGTCGGTGTCGACGAGGTCGGTGTTGACGGTGTCGGCGCCGGCCTGGTTCCCGTCGTTGTGGTCATCGCGAGCGCTCCTGAAGCCTGCGTACCGCAGCCGCGAACACGTCGCCGCGGTGGCCATAGTCGCGGAACATGTCCATCGACGCCGCCGCAGGAGCAAGCAGAACGGTGTCGCCGGCGGTCGCTAATGCAAGTGCCTGCACGACCACGCGATCCATCACGGCTTCCACCTGGTCAGTCTCGGGCCCGACGACCTCGACCACGCGGACATCTGGTGCGTGTCGCGCGAGTGCGTCCGCAATTTCGGCTCTGCACGCACCGAGGAGCACGACTGCCCGCAGCCGAGGCGCGGCTATTCGAACCACATCGTCAAACGAAATGCCCTTCCCGAGCCCACCCGCGATCCACACGATGGAATCGAATGACGTGAGCGATGCCGCAGCCGCATGCGGGCTGGTGGCCTTCGAGTCATCTACGAAACGCACGCCGTCGATGACGGCAACCTCGGCAATCCGGTGTGGCGCGGGCGTGAAACTGCGCAAGCCTTTGGCGACCGCACTGGGCGCGACGCCGTACGCCCGTGCGAGCGCGGCTGCGGCAAGCGCATTCGCGACGTTGTGTAGGCCCGGAACGGGGACATCGGCCAGCGTGGCAACCTCGACAGCTTCATTGTCGGCATCCGCAACGAAGGCCCGATCGACCAGCACGTCCTCCACCACGCCGAACTGGTGAGGACGCGGACTGTTCAGCGTGAACGCAACCCGGCGGCCGCGCGCGCGAGCCAGCAGCCGAGTGCTCACCGGATCATCCGCATTGCCGACCGCGCACGTCTCCTCGTGCGCGAACGCAAGGCCCTTGGCCGCCGCGTAATCCTCGAACGAATCGCTCCACCAATCGAGGTGATCGGGAGCGACGTTCAAAATCGCGGCAGCCGTCGGAGCAACGGAACGCGACCAGTGCAACTGAAAGCTGCCGAGCTCGACCGCAAGCACGTCATAGGGGCCATTGGCCACGTCGACGAGCGCGGTGCCGATGTTGCCGGCGGTTGCGGTGCGGTACCCGGCCGCACGCAGGATCGACTCGAGCATAAGCGTCGTTGTGGTCTTTCCGTCGGTGCCAGTGACCACGAGCCAGGCCGGCGCACCGGGCTTGCGCAACCGCCAGGCCAGCTCGGGCTCGCCCCAGACCGGGACGCCGGATGCCGCCGCTGCCACGAACAGCGGTGACTCCCGTCGCCAGCCGGGAGATGTCACGACGAGTTGAGCAGCGGTTGGCAGCGTCTCCCCGTCGCCGAGCCGGACATCGACACCTTGCGTCCGCAGCTCGACCGCGGCTTGTTGTTGTCTATCGCTGGCACCGGAGTCGACCGCGATCACCTCGGCACCCAGCGCGCGCAACGCGTGCGCACACGCAGCACCGGAAACGCCAACACCCGCAACGCAAACCGTCAACTCATGCCATGGCGCGTCATGCGCCGCTGCTGGCAACCATGACGGAATCACTTCTGCCATGTGATCCACTCGGCGTAGAAGACGCCGAGGCCGAGCGCGACGGCGAGACCCGCGATGATCCAGAACCGGATCACGATGGTCACCTCGGCCCAACCCTTGAGCTCGAAATGATGCTGCAGCGGCGCCATCTTGAACACCCGGCGATGCGTCATCTTGAAGTAGCTGATCTGAATGATGCTCGACATCGTGATGACGACGAACAGACCACCGAGCACCGCAAGTAACAACTCGGTGCGCGTCATGATAGCCATGCCCGCGAGCGCGCCGCCGAGCGCGAGCGAGCCGGTGTCTCCCATAAAGATGCGCGCCGGCGCTGCGTTCCACCACAGAAACCCTGCGCACGCACCGGCAAAGCTGGCAGCAAGGATCGCGAGGTCGAACGGGTCCCGGATCGGATAGCAGCCTGCCGCGCTCTTGGTGAGGCAGTCGTTGCGGCCTTGCCAGAACGTCATGATGACGAAGGCCGCGAAGATCATCGTCGAGGCTCCGGTCGCGAGACCGTCGAGGCCGTCTGTGAGGTTCACCCCGTTGGACGTCGACGACACCATGACCAGCGCCCATACGACAAATCCAACGGCCCCGAGTGCCACTGTTGTGTCGCGCACGAACGAGATGTGGGTAGACGCAGGATGAATGCCTGAGTCGTCAGGGAATTGCAACACGAGAACGCCGAAGACGACCGCGACGATTGTCTGACCGAGCAGCTTTGTGCGTGCGCGGAGGCCGAGGTTGCGCTGCATCCGAACCTTGATGAAGTCGTCGAGAAAGCCAACCAGGCCAAGGCCGGTCGCGAGTCCGAGCACCAGCAAACCGGATGCAGTCGGGCCGCTCGCACTCAGCATATTGCCGGCCACGTAGCCGAGAATGGCGGCGAGCAAGATGACGGTGCCGCCCATCGTGGGCGTGCCGCGCTTCGTGTGATGCGTCGTCGGTCCGTCGTCGCGGATCAACTGCCCGTAGCCGCGTTTGCGCAACAGCCGGATCGCAAACGGGGTGCCGAACAGCGACACGATCAGCGAGATCGAGCCCGCGGCCAGGATCCCCTTCATCGGCTCGCCCTGGTTTTGCCGACCGGCCCGGCAAGCAAGGCTTCAGCAACCCGCTGCAGGTCGGCGGAGCGCGATGCTTTCACCAGCACCACGTCGCCACGACCAAGGTCTCTTTCCAGGAGTGACACCGCTTCGGAAACGTCGTCAACGACACTCACTCGCGCGGGTTCGAGGCCGCCCTCGATTGCACCGTCGGCGATGCCGGCTGCTGCAGCACCGACAACGACAAGCTGATGGACGCCGATCAGTGCCGCCGCAGCGCCGACCTCGCGATGTGCTGACGCCGCGGTCGGGCCAAGCTCTGCCATCACCCCGAGGACGGCGTGCATTCGACGCTCCCCCCCGGAGCCCATCGCCGCCAGTGCGCTTAGTGCGGCCTTCGTGGATTCCGGATTCGCGTTGTACGCATCGTTGATGACGACGAGACCGTCGGCCCGCTCGGACACCTGCATACGCCAGCGGCTAACGGCTTCGACTCCCGCCAACGCGGTAGCCACGGAGTCGAGGTCGAGGCCGAGCTCGAGGGCCACCGCAGTTGCGGCGAGAGCGTTCGACACATGGTGCGCGCCATGCAAGGAGAGCGAGACACCGACCTCGCCCAGCGCGGTGCGCATCCGAAACGACGGCCGAGCCAACGCGTCGAGCACGACGTCGAATGCTCGAACGTCGGCGTGCGCGCCGAGTCCGAACGTGACGACGCGCGCATCGGTCCGCGACGCCATCGCGGCCACCGCATAGTCATCAGCATTGAGCACCGCGACACCGTCGTCCGGCAAGGCTTCGATGAGCTCGCCCTTGGCCTGCGCCACGGCAGTTCGGCTGCCAAACTCGCCGAGATGGGCAGCGCCGACATTCAGCACGACGCCGACCTGCGGCCGAGCAATCCCGCAGAGGTAGGCAATGTGATCGAGTCCGCGTGCGCTGTATTCGAGGACCAGATACTTGGTGTCTTGGTCTGCCCGCAGCACAGTGAGAGGCAGTCCTACCTCGGTGTTGAACGAGCCCTCGGGCGCTACCGTCGGCCCGAGTTTGGTGAGCAGTTGGCCAACGATGTCTTTCGTGCTCGTCTTGCCGCTGGACCCGGTGATGCCGACGACGACGGGGTTCGGCAGCCGGTGGAGATAGCCGCGCGCGAGGTCGCCAAGTGCGCGCACCGTGTCACCGACGACAACCGCGGGTACCGAGAGTGGCCGGCTCGCCAGCACGACGGGAGCCCCGTCGGCCACTGCCTGCGCGGCGTAGTCGTGGCCGTCGACGCGCGCTCCTGAGACCGCAACGAAAAGGCAGCCAGGAGTCACTCGGCGCGAGTCGACAACCACCGGGCCGATGACGCGCGCGGTCGGATCAGCAACGTGCGACAGCACGCCATGGCTCAGTTGGGCGATCTCGCCGACCGTGAGCGACATCATGAAGCGCCGGCGCCGTTGGTCAACGCAAGGAGTTCTGCCCGCAGGACGGTGCGGTCGTCGAACTCGTGCACCACGCCGCCGACCTCCTGCCCCTGTTCATGGCCTTTGCCTGCAACGACGACGACGTCACCCGCCCGCGCCTGGTTGACAGCGATCTGGATCGCGGTCTTCCTATCGAGTTCGACGATCACCTGCGCGCGCTGCTCTGGACGCGACTCCCATCGCCCCTTCGAGCATCGCGGCGAGGATCTGCGCTTGGCTCCTCGCTGCGCGGATTGTCGCTCGTTAGCACCGCGACATCGGCGAGGCGCGCGGCGGCCGCACCCATGAGTGGCCGCTTCGCGCGGTCGCGATCACCACCACAGCCAAGGACGACGATCAGCCGGCCAGCAGTTGTCGGGCGCAGGGTGGTCAGCAACGTCACGACCGCGTCAGGGGTGTGTGCGTAGTCAACGAGCGCGGTGAAGGGCTGCGACCCCGAGATGGCCTCCATCCGACCGGGCACGACGAGCACGCCTGCGATTCCCTGAGCGGCGGCTTGTGGATCGACGCCAGCGATGACGAGTGTGACAAACGCCAGCAGTGCGTTGGCCACATTAAAGGACCCAGGAAGCTGGATCGAGACCGCAGACATGACGTCAGGACCGTGCACGACGAAATCAGTACGTCGCGTACCCGCGTCGCCGGTTGCGGAGCGGTATGACTGGTCACTCACCCACCACTGCGCGTCGCGTGTCGTTGCCGACACGGTGGTCAGCGGGATATCTGCGACCTCGAGCAATCGGCGTCCGTGATCGTCGTCGACGTTGACCACCCCCGCGCGCGCGAATTGCTGGGTAAACAGTCGCGCCTTCGCGTTGAAGTAATCGTCGAGGTCGGCGTGGAAATCCAGATGGTCCTGAGACAGGTTGCTGAACGCCACAACTTCGAAGGCCGTCCCGTCGACGCGGTGCAACGCGAGCGCGTGACTGGAGACCTCCATCGAGACCGATCCGACACCGCGCTCCGCCATGACGGCCAGGAGGGCCTGCAGATCCGGGGCCTCCGGCGTCGTACGCGCGCTGGGGGCAACCCACTCCCCGATCCTGGTCTCGATGGTCCCGACCAAGCCGGTCTTCTCGCCTGCTGCACGCAGTCCCGCGTCGAGCAAGTATGACGTCGTCGTCTTGCCGTTCGTGCCAGTCACGCCGAGTACCCGCAGCCGCTTTGACGGCTCGCCGTAAATCCACGACGCAACGCCGCCAAGTTCGGCGCGCGGGTCACTGACGGCGATGACGGGCGCGTCGAGACCGACGGTCTCCACGATTGACCGGCCGGCTTGATCAGTCAGGACACCGACCGCTCCTGCAGCAACCGCCCGGTCGGCAAATCGCGCGCCATGCGTCCGAGAACCCGGCAGAGCCGCATAGAGGTCACCGGGCAGTACCGCGGCCGAGTCATGGGTGACCCCGGTGATCGGGGCATCGAGCGGGCTGACCCGAGCAACCAGGGCTGTGCCCAGGCGATCAGCGAGGTCGACAAGCCGCC
The DNA here is from genome assembly GCA_963825425.1 of uncultured Actinomycetes bacterium. Taxonomy (GTDB): domain Bacteria; phylum Actinomycetota; class Actinomycetes; order Acidothermales; family Acidothermaceae; genus PALSA-607. Next base: position 144,754 of record CAWGTF010000010.1, on the reverse strand, counting down.
GCGCCGGAGTCGCTACCGGACGCAAAGAGGTCGAACGCGGATCTTGGCCGGGCACGGCGCTCAACCCTACCCGTCAGGGAAGGCTGAGCTTGACGACCGGCGGTGTCGTACCCGTCGGCGGAATCTTCTCCGACTCGAGCGCGAACGACATGACGTCCTTGAAAACCGGCGCGGCGACCGAGCCGCCGTAGTGGCCGTTGATCGGATTGTCCAGCACCACAAGGACGACGAGCTGCGGGTTGTCGGCCGGTGCGAATCCGACGAAGGACGCGGTGTAGCCGCGGTAGCACCCACACGTGGGGTCGACGCGCTGCGCAGTTCCGGTCTTTCCCGCAACGCGGTAGCCCAGGATTCGGGCCGCCGGCGCGGTGCCCTGGTCAGTAGTAACAGCTTCCAGCATGCTCTCGACCTGAGTGGCCGTTGATTCGCTCACGACCCGAGTCTGCGTCGGCGCATTCGCGGGCTTCACCGAACCGTCGGGTTGCAAGAACCCCTTGACCAGGCTGGGCTCGACGCGCACGCCACCATTGGCAATCGTCGAGTAGACCGTGGCGACCTGCAGAGCATTTACCGCTAGCCCTTGACCGTACGGAACGGTGTATTGCTGAGTCGCAGACCAGTTGCGCAGCGGGTCGAGGATGCCCGGACTCTCGCCGGGGAACTTCAGGCCCGATGGCTGACCGAGCCCGAATGCCTGCAGGTACGCATAAAGCCGGTCGACGCCGACTTTCTCGGACGTGAGGATCGTGCCGATGTTGCTGGACTCGGCGAGAACACCGGCAAGGGTGAGGTGCAGAAGTCCGTGCGACTCCGCGTCATGGAAGACCTTGCCCGCACGAACAAGCGTCGGCGGGACATCGATAGGCGACATCGGTGTCAGCACACCAGAGTCAATTGCGGCCGACATCGTAATGACCTTGTTGGTGCTGCCAGGCTCGAAAACATCAGACAGAGCAGAGTTTCCACGGTCTGCAGCAGGCGCAGCACCCGGGTCGGCCGGGTCGAAAGTCGGCGTCGTCGCCATCGCGAGGATCTGCCCGGTGCGCGGTTGCATGACGATCACGGACCCGCCGTCCGCACCCGTCGCGTTGACCTGCGCAGCGATCGCCTGTTGCGCTTTCCACTGAATATCGCGGTCGATCGTGAGTTCGATGCCTTGACCCGGCACAGCGGGCTGCCCACCACCGACGCCGTCCGGAATGACCTGCCCGTCATGCCCAACCTGCACCGTCAGTTGGCCCGACTTACCCGCCAACAAGCTCTGGTACTGATACTCGAGGCCGCCAAGGCCCTTGCCGTCGGATCCAACGAAACCGACGACGTTCGCCGCAACGTTGCCCGCCGGGTACAGCCGCTTGTTGGTGTTCTCGGTCGTCACACCGGGAAGGTCGAGCGTCAGCACCTGCTTGGCAACCTGCGGCGTGACGGCATGGGCCAAGTAGACGAACTGACTCTTGCCCGTCAGCTCGCCGGCCAGCGTGAGTTGACTGACACCGAGGATCGGCGCGAGTTTCCCCGCGATCGTCCACGGATTCGTCTTCTTTGCATTCGTAGCGACCTTCGGGTCTCCGATGATGTCGCTCGCGTTCACCGTGTCGGCGAGCGTCGCGCCGTTGCGATCGACAATCGAGCCGCGCTGCGCCGGCAGGGTCACCTTGTGCAAGTACTGAGCGTTGGCGTCCGCGGCGTAGACCGTGGAGTCGACGCCCTGCAACTGCAACAGGCGACCGGTGAACACGATCATGACGAACCCGATCACCAGCAGCGCGCCATGGAGTCGGCGCGCAGGGAAGCCGAGTCGACCGATGGTGCGGCGCGGAGGTCGCGGGGGGCGACGGGCGGGCGGGCGTCGACTCGCCGGTTGCCGAGGCTGCCGAGGCCCCCGCGGCTGCTGCCGTGGCTGGCCTGCTTGTCCTGATCGGCCGGCCTGCCGTACCTGCCGGACGTCGGTGGGCGAGCGCTCGCTGCGCAGTGCCCCCGGAAGGCGGGCCCCCGGAAGGCGGGCCCCCGGAAGCGGCCCCGGAGTCGAGCCCCAGGTAGGGGCCGGGCGGCAGGTCGTGGCGCCGTTGCGCGAGGTGCAGCACCGCGCGGCGTGGCGGATCGAGGACTACTAGGTCGCTGGTGCGTGCTGCCAGGGGGTCCGCTCCGCTTCACCCGTGACCACCTGTCGGCGTCGGTTTGACCGTGGGCTTCGCGGTTGGTCCAGGAGTCGGTGACGGCTTGGTTGGCGTCTTGGCCGAAGCTGTCGGCGTGGGCTTGGCGGTGGGGTTCGCCGTCGGCTTACCCGACGCCGACGGGCTGGCCTTCGCCGACGGCGACGCGTCGGGCGACGCTGACACCGACGCGGACGGCGACACCGATCCCGATGGCGACACCGATCCGGAGGGCGACACTGATCCGGACGGCGACACGCTCGGGCTTGTCGATGCCGATGCCTGCGGCGTCGGGGACGGCTTGGGGCGGGTGGTGGGGCCGGACGCCAGGCCTTCGTCGCGGCGCCGAGCACCCCGCCGTCCGCCGATCGCTTGAAGACCGGATTCGGCGCCGCGACCATGCCCAGTGCGATCGCCCGCGCCGCCAATGCCTGCGGTGCGCCTTGGTCGGCGACGGATCGGCTGAGTGCCTGCACCTGATCGGCATTGCTCGACTCTTGGCGCTGGAGCTGGTCGACCATGAATGAGCCCTGTGCGAGCTTGGTGTTGATGACCAACACGCCGACCAGGCCAGCGGCGAGCAGCGCCGAGACGAGCAACACGAACGGGGCGCGCGGCGGCGCGTTTCGCGGCCGCACGACTCGAAGGGTCGTGGGCCGACTGACCGGCGCATTCGGCGGGGATGTGCGGACCGGCGCAGTCGTCGCGGGCGCGATCAGGACACCGTCGATGGCGACGTCGGATGCCGTCGCCTCGGTCACCCGCACCTCAACGGATGGAAGCGCGCTCACGCGGCCGCCCGAATCCGCTCGATCCCGCGCAGCCGCACCGACGCGGCCCGCGGATTGGCGGCGATCTCATCGGCACTCGCCTGATCGGCGCCGCGGGTGAGCAGTCGCAACCGCGGCGCATGGTCCGGCAGTTCGACCGGCAGTTCGGACGGCGATGTGCTGGCGGCGCCGGCGGCGAACACCTGCTTCACCAGACGGTCTTCGAGCGACTGGTAGGACAACACGACGACCCGGCCGCCGACACTGACGGCTGCAACCGCGGCAGGAACTGCCCGCTCGAGCGCCGCGAGCTCGGCGTTGACCTCAATGCGCAGGGCCTGGAACGTGCGCTTTGCGGGGTGCCCGCCGGTACGCCGGGTCGCGGCCGGAATCGAGTCACGTACCAACTCCGCCAAGCGCGCCCCCGACACCAGCGGCTGGCGGCTGCGCTCCTGGACGATCGCGTTGGCGATTCGCGACGCGAAGCGCTCCTCGCCATAGACCCGCAGCACTCGAGCGATCTCGGCGGCTGAATAGGTGTTGACGACGTCGGCGGCTGTCTTGCCGGTGGTTGCGTCCATCCGCATGTCGAGCGGCGCGTCGTGGGCGTAGGAAAACCCGCGATCGACCTCGTCGAGCTGAAGCGAGGAGACGCCGAGATCGAACAGGACCCCGTCGACCGTCGAGAGCCCCAGCTCGGCGAGCACAACGGGAAGTTGATCGTAGACCGCATGGACCAAAGTGGTCCGCGTCTCGAAGGGGGCGAGGCGAGTGGTCGCGAGGGCGAGCGCGTCGGTGTCCCTGTCAATGCCGATGAGGCGTGCTTGCGGATGCGCGATGAGGAGCGCCTCCGCGTGGCCGCCCATACCGAGCGTCGCATCGACGACCACCGCACCGGGCGCGGTCAGTGCCGGAGCGAGCAGCTCCAGCACCCGACCCAGGAGTACCGGCACGTGCCGGTAGCTCGTGACGTCGTCCATTTGACTGTTCTCGACCCTTCGATGTGGCTGGTGACGCGTCCTGGGGTGGGTGGGCTGGTGTTGTCTTGCGTGGGGTGGTGGTGCGAAATGGAGCGCCTCGTGCGTCGGGGTTCCCAGCCGCTCACCGGAGGTTCCCGTTCGCCTGGCGCCGGGGAAGGTGTGCCAGGAGAGCGAGCGGCCGGAGGCCTCGTCGCACGAAGTGCTCAATGTCGAGCGCGTGGCGCTCATGGTCGTCAGAGGACGCCGGGCAGCACCTCCTCGCCGAGTTCGGAGAAGACCGGCTCTTGCGCAGCGAGGTAGGTCTCCCACGCCGCGGCGTCCCAGATCTCGACCCTGGTGTTGGCGCCGATGACGGCGCAGTCACGGCTCAGGCCGGCGTATTCGCGCAGCGCGGGCGGGATCGTGATGCGGCCTTGCTTGTCGGGGATGTCGTCGGACGCGCTCGCGAAGAACACCCGCGAGTAGTCACGCACGCCTTTGTGGGTCACCGGTGAGGTCCGTAGCGCCTCGGTCAGGCGGCCGAACTCAGCGGCGGGAAAGACGTAGAGGCAGCGCTCCTGGCCCTTGGTGATCACCAGACCGGCCGCAAGCTCGTCGCGGAATTTCGCCGGCAGGAAGAGTCGGCCCTTCTCATCGAGTCGAGGGGCGTGGGTTCCGAGGAACACCGCCCACCTCCGCTCGACCGATCCTGGCCGCCCGCCGGCCCATACCCTTGCTCTCCATTTCGCGCCACCATACTCCACACTCCCCCACTTTCAAGCAACTTGGCGGCATCGATCGCGGGGATCCCTCCCTGGGTCAGCGAAATCGCGCGGCCCGGCGAAGCGAACCGATAAGCGGAGTCGTGCGTTCGACTAGCGGGATCACTCGTTTGCATGCTCTTGACCTGAGAGACTCGTCAGCCTGAGAGACTCGTCAGACGCGAAGGCCAGATACACGAGCAAGGAGGACGGGTGGCAGCGTTCCCGGGGACAGCGGGGGGCGACCTCAAAGAGGTCGCAGAAACCGGTCGGCGTATCTGCGCTGCCGTCGAGCAGGTGATCGAAGGCAAGCCCGATGTCGTGCAACTTGCTGTCACGGTGTTGTTCGCCGAGGGTCACCTACTCATTGAGGACGTGCCCGGCGTCGGCAAGACGATGCTGGCCAAGGCGTTGGCGAAGGCCATCGACTGTTCCGTCCGCCGGATCCAGTTCACCCCCGACCTGCTCCCCAGCGACATCACGGGTGTGTCGGTCTTCAGCCAGGACACCCGCGAATTCGAATTCAAGCCCGGCCCGGTGTTCGCCAACATCGTCGTCGGCGACGAGATCAACCGCGCTTCGCCAAAGACACAGTCGGCACTCCTCGAGAGCATGGAAGAGCGGCAGGCCACCGTCGACGGGACGACCTACCGACTTGCGGCGCCGTTCATGGTCGTTGCCACCCAGAACCCGATCGAGATGGAAGGCACCTACCCGCTGCCCGAAGCACAGCGCGACCGCTTCACCGCGCGGCTGTCTATGGGCTACCCGTCCGCCAACGCGGAACTCGAAATGCTCGATTCCCACGGCAGCCACGATCCGCTCGACGACCTGCGTCCCGTCGCTGACGCCGTTGAAGTCGCGAATGCGATCGAGCTGATCCGCACTGTCTACGTCGCACCCGACGTCCGCCGCTACACCGTCGACCTGGTCGCGGCCACGCGTGCGTCACTTGAGCTTCGGCTAGGCGCATCGCCGCGCGCAACACTGCAGCTGCTGCGGGCCGCGCGGGCCGCAGCAGCACTCGACGATCGCGATTACGTGCTGCCAGACGACGTGCGGATGCTCACGCAGCCAGTCCTCACGCACCGCCTGCTCATCACCGCGGAAGCGCAGATCTCGCGACGCAGTGCGTCCGACATCTTGTCCGACATTGTGGCCAGAGTTGCGGTTCCGTCGTCCAGCCAGCGTTCCCGAGCAACACCGCACTAATGCGAGCGGCGCTTTCCGGACTCACTACCCGCGGTCGGAGCTTCCTCGCGGCTGGCATAGCTGCGTGCCTGTGCGGTCTCGTGCTTCGCGAGATGGACTTGTTGCGTGTTGGCATCTTCTTGTGTGCGCTGCCGATCGCCACCGCGATCGTCGTAGCGCGCACCCGCTATCGACTCTCGTGCGTTCGCCGCATCGAGCCACAACGCGTGCCGGTCGGCGAGACCGCGCAGGTCGTGTTGCGCGTCGAGAATTTGTCGCGGGTGGCGACCGGAATCCTCCTGCTGGAGGATCGCTTGCCCTACAGCCTCGGCGGTCGCCCGCGCTTCGTCGTCAACAGGATCGAATCGCTCGGTGTACGTGAGGTTTCCTATCCGGTGCGCAGCGATGTTCGTGGGCGCTTCGTCGTGGGTCCGTTGTCGCTACGTTTCGCCGATCTGTTCGGACTCGTCGAGTTGACCCGATCGTTCACGACGACCGATGCCCTCGTCGTCACGCCGACCGTGGTGCCGCTGCCGGCGATCCGACTGGGCGGCGACTGGGCGGGTGGCGGCGACAGCAGGGCACGCTCGATCTCGACTATGGGCGAGGACGACGTGACGACCCGCGAGTACCGCCACGGCGACGACCTGCGCCGGGTGCATTGGCGATCGACCGCTAGGTACGGCGAACTCATGGTGCGCCGCGAAGAACAGCCGTGGCAGAACCGGGGCGTCCTGCTGCTCGACAGCCGGGTGACGGCCCATCGTGGCGAAGGCCCAGGCTCGTCGTTCGAATGGGCGGTCAGCGCGATCGCGTCCATCGGCTCCCATCTGGCTCGCGACGGATTCGGACTTCGCTTCACGACAGAGTCCGGCAGCGAGGTCTCGGGTTACTCAGCGGACGCGATGGCCGGAACACCGTTCGAGACCGTGCTGCTCGACACACTCGCGCTGGTCTCGATGTCCGGCGCGCACTCGCTCACTGCCGGACTTGCCGGCATTCGACGTGGCGGCGGCGGCGGGCTGGTGATCGCGGCACTCGGCAGTCTGACCGATGCCGACCTTGACGCGCTCGCCCGATTCCGGCATCACGCATCGGCCTGCGTTGCGATCATGCTCGACACCGGTAGCTGGACGACAGCGCACCCGCCGGTGCCAGGCCAGCCGGTCGTCCGCCAGCGCGACCACGCGCAGTCGTGCGCACTGCTTACCGGCGCGGGATGGCGCGTCGTATCCGTCAACGCGCGCACGGACATGCGCACGATGTGGGGCAACGCGGCGACCAACTCCCAAGTCCTGGCCAGCCGATGAACCCACGACTTCGGGTCACCATCTTCGCCGCCTTGGCGACCGTTCTTGGGTCGCTCAGCCTGCTACCCGTCTTCGACTCGATGGGGTGGTTGCCGCGCGTCGTACTGATGGTGTTGGCCATCGCCGCGACATCGGCTGCGCTGCAACGTATCCGCGTCGTCACCGCCGTGATCCCGCTCGCCATGATTGCCGTGTGGGCCGGGCTGATCACCGCGCTCTATGCCCACTCCGTTGCGCCACTCGGGTTCATCCCGGGGCCGGCCGCCTTGCGCCTCCTGCACACCACGATGTCGTCGGGCTTCACCGACACCGTTCAACTCGCGGCGCCCGTCATGGTCACCCGCGGGTTGAGTCTCCTGACGACTGCAGGCGTCGGGCTGGTCGCCGTCGTCGTCGAGACGCTCGCGAGCGGGATTCGGCGACCGGCCGTCGCCGGACTCCCGTTGCTGGCCATTTTCACCGTGTCGGCAGCAACGCTGTCCGCTGGTGTCGGATGGCGGCCGTTCGTGTTCGCTGCCGCGGGCTACCTTTCACTCTTGTTGGCGGAGGGACGCGATCGAGTCGGTCGGTGGGGACGACCAGTGCGGGCGATTCGCGGATCGGTGGTCCGTGGGCAAGCAGCGACGAGCCAGTTGACCCAAGTCGGACGCCGCGTGGGATTTGCGGCGATCAGCATCGCGGTGGTGCTGCCGGTGATCATCCCCGGGCTGCACTCCGGCTGGTTCGGCACCCACCATACGAACGGCGTGGGTGGTTTCTCGGCCAACAACAAGGGTGGATCGGTCAGCATCAGCCCGATTGTCAGCATCCGCCAGGACCTGAACGAGCCGCGGCCGACGTCGTTGTTTACGTACACCACCACAGGGACGCCGACTTACCTGCGACTGCTGACGCTCGACAGATTCGACGGCACCGTGTGGGAGGTGTCGTCGGTCACGTCGCCGGACGATACGCGGATCGACAAGGACGGCATCCCGCCGCCCGCGGGCGTCACGATGCAACGCACCGGCACCGCCACGACGAACGTCGTGATCACCGGCCTTCGGCAGGCGTATCTGCCGGTCCCCTCGACGGTGACCGCGGTGACCGCGCGTGGTGACTGGCGCTACAACCCGGTGAATCCCGCGATCTACGGCGTCGATACCGCAACACCGCATCTGAGTTACACCGCAACGAGTGCTGTTTATAAGCCATCGGCGGTCTTGCTCAACTCGCTGCCGGCAGTCGACCCAGATGCCAGCGTCGCACCCGACCTCGAAACACCCGTCGAACCTGCCCCAACAGGTTCGGCAGGTCGCCGACCAGATCATCGCGAACGCACACGCCGTGACGCCCTACCAGAAGGCAATCGCCTTGCAGGCTTGGTTCCAGGCCGGCACCTACGACATCACGATCAAGACCGGCACTGACCAGAACGCGTTACTGACATTCCTCACCGACCGTCGCGGCTACTGCGAGCAGTTCGCTGCCACGATGGCGTTGATGGCTCGCGTTGAGGGGATCCCAGCCCGGGTCGATGTCGGCTTCACGCCGGGCGCACCGGTCGGCAGTACCAACACCTACCTCGTCACCACTGCCGACGCCCACGCGTGGCCCGAGTTGTATTTCCCGGACGCCGGGTGGCTGCGCTTCGAGCCGACGCCGCGCGCCGATGGCCAAACGACCACGCCGGCCTACGCACCGTTGACCCTCGGCCCGCAGGCGACGGCCTCGGTGACGGCGACGACAAGCGGCAGAGGCGCCCCGCTCGATATCCAGGGATTCCGGCCGACGCCCTTAAAGCCGGTCCACAAGACAGGGAGCTCGCTCCCGGTGTTTCGCCACCTCCCCGTGGGGTGGTTGTTCACCTTGCTCGTCGTCCTCATCGCCATCGTCATCGCCCCGATCGCGCGCTGGCTGACTCGCCGCCGTCGATGGACATCCGCCGACTCGCAAGCAGCTCGAGCCCACGCCGCATGGGCTGAGCTTGGTGACGACATGCGCGATCTTGGTTTGGACTGGCGTGGTCATACCGACACGCCGCGAAGGGCAGCAGCGACGTTGGTCGCGACTCGAAGGCTGGCGACTGACGTTGCTGCCGAGCAGGCGCTGTCGCGGCTGACCCGAGCCGAGGAACTAGCCCGGTATGCCGCACGACCAGACGAGCTTCGATGGGTCGATGAAGATCCGCGCGCAGACGAGACCACCGTCCGTAAGGCACTGTTCCACTCGGTCTCACGTGGCCGCCGGCTGCGCGCGCGCCTCGCGCCGTCGTCGTCGAGCCGGATCGCGGTGTCTGCGACCGCCTGGATCTCCGACTCCTGGCGTTCCGCCGGTTTCGCCATGCGGCGCTGGATCAGTGGCCGACTCCCTCGACCGGGGCGCCGCGACCAGCAGGACTAGCGGACTAGCGGTCGTCGTCCTGGCCGCGAGCGCCGCCACCAAGACCGTCGCGCCGACGATCCCAGCGATCTTCGAATCGCTTCACGATGGTGCGCTTAGGTGTGGGCGGCGTGCCCAGTTTCTTGCCGCGGCCGCGGCGCACGGTCGGCATATCGGTGGCTCGTGCGGCGCCTGGTTGGGTGACCTCCGAAGCCTCACGACGCTGGCGCCAGGTCGATGCGCCGTACAAAAAGGCCAGCAACATCAAGACGAATCCCGCGACGCTCAGCTCGAGCTGCTGCACCGCGATGCCGACCGGGAGCAAGATGACCCCGACGATGGCGCCGAGGGTCGCGCGAAGGTAGCGGCGGCGATGCAGCGTGCGCGGGTCGATGCCGCGAACCGTCGCTGCGAACTTCGGGTCGTCGGCGTAGAGGGCTCGCTCGATCTGCTCGAGCACTCGCTGCTCGTGCTCAGAGAGCGGCACGTTGCCCTCCCAACGACATCCCCACCATGCCCCCGACCAACCACGCATCCGACTCAAACACGACCCTGGCTGCCCACTGCTGCCTACCAGTGTGCAACACGATCAGAGCGGAACCGGCTTGTCGAGCGACAACCGGGCCGGCCGTCGCGCTTTTAGGATACGAGCCTGCCGTGAGCGGCGAAAGCCGGTTGGGCAAGCGATGACAAAGAGACTGCGTGAGACAGGTCCGTTCTGTGAGTATCGGGCGGCCAGGGCGGCGGCTGGAGCACCTTCAGCTGCGGCGGCCGACAACATGCAATTGGGTCGCGATGTCCCGAAAGGCCGGCACCTCAGAGGCCTCGAACTCCAACGCGATCAAGGCCTCGACCGCGGCCGGGTCAGCGTCTAGCGATCCGCCCGGAATCAGGTCGGCGAAGACCCGAGAGCCGTGGGTCGCGACAACGGTCAATCCCGCGGCGGCGAGCAGTGCCTCGAGGTCGGTCAGGGCGAAGCGGCGAGGCGCCGGGTCAGTGGCCGAATAGCGCCCGAGCGGGTCGCGCAGGGCGTACAGCGCCTCATCGAAACGCCCGGCGGCAGCGCGGTGCAGCACCGCGGCCAGCCTGTTCGCCGCGACCACGCTGACCATACCGCCAGGCCGCAAGACCCCGCCCACCGCCGCGAGCGCTGCGGCTGGGTCGTCGACGATCTCGAGCACGCTGTGCAAGAGGACGAGGTCGAATGAGGCGGGCGCGACGACGTCGAGCAGGCTTGCTGCATCGCCCTGGACGCTGCGGATCCGATCGGTCACTCCGGCATCAGCCGCGCGACGAACAAGTGCGGCAAGCGAGTCTGGACTGGCATCGACCACAGTGACCCGGTGGCCGAGCTCGGCTAAGGGCACGGCGAACCCACCGGTGCCACCGCCGGCATCAAGGACGTCGAGTTGGTCGCGGCCGGTCAGGTCGACGAGGTCGACCAGCAGCGAACGAACGCTGCGCCAGACGACGGCGGTTCGCACCGAGCCGCGAGTACGCAGTCGGTCAGCGGCCATGGGCGCACCCTATCCGGCCGCGCCGCCGCCTAGCTGCGCTCGCGCTGCCTCGACCGGCAGGGCCGGTTGATGCGTGACACCGATGGTGGTCTCGGCCAGCGCGAGGAAAGTAGCGCTGTCGCGCAGCAAGTCATCGGCCTCACGGGCGCTCACCGATCCGTCGAGCCCGGCTTCGGCTGCCGCGCGCTTCGTCGCGCCGGCGGCGAAGAACGCGGCCCATTCGGCAAGCTCCGGCGCGACCTGGGTGAGCAAGACCCAGGCGTTGCGTGATCGACGGACCCGACGATGACCAAGTGGGGCTGGAAGCTCGGGCCGAGCGCGGGCGGCAAGCACGGCAGCCGCACAGCGGAGCGCAGCAAGGTGCGCGCTTGCATAGCGCTGCGCGGGTCGCGAACTGGTGGCGGCTTCGTCCAGTCCGTGGCGGGCGGCCGCGAGCAGACCGAGGGCGGCGGGCAACGGCTCGCGCTGCGAGTAACCCCGCCGGACGGGTTGACTAGAGCTGACGGTGGAGTTCGTCACCATGACGTCACCTTCCTCAGGTGCCCTCGGGTCTCAGGTGCCCTTAGGTGCCGCAGTCCGGTGCACTACCGGCGCCCGGGCCGCGGTGGGTCGAGGACCGTGGCCCGGGCAATGGCAGCGCCCCCAGCGAGCTTCGCGGGACCCCACCCGCCTCGCCCGACTGACTTGTTCGAACATATGTTCGAACAAGTTCACAGTATGTGCCTCCCCAAGATTCGTCAAGCCCATTCAGCGGAAGTCGCGCGATGTCCTACGCACCGCCAACGGCAGCCGCTCGAAACGCTCGGCAACCACATTGACGACGCCCTGCTCACGTTCTAGCCGACCTCGCACCAAGAGCGCAGCGGCGGTGCGGGCCACCCGTCGGTAGTGGGTCCAGACCCCGCGCGAACAGATCACGTTCACCATGCCGGTCTCGTCCTCGAGGTTGAGGAAGGTGGTCCCTCCCGCGGTGGCCGGCCGTTGCCAGTGGGTCACGACTCCCCCGACCAGGACCCGGCGTCCGGCTTCTGCAGTACGCAGCGCGCTGGCCGTGAGAACGCCGAGTTCGTCGAGTCGATCGCGCACGTGTCGGGTCGGATAGCCATCGGTCGTGATCGCGGTCGCCCACAGGTCGGCCACCGTGACCTCGACGTCGCTCATCACGGGAAGGGTGGGAGCGTGCGTTCCGAGCACCGTGCCGGCGAGGCGATCAGGAGACCCTTCGGCTGCCGCACCAGCTGCCCACAACGCCACCCGCCGACTCATCCCGAAACAGTCGAAGGCGCCAGCCGTCGCCAGCGCCTCGACCTGAGCAGCGCTGAGCCCGACCCGATGGACCAGATCGGTCATGTCCGCGTAGGGACGACCCGCCGCGATGCGCTCGCCTAGGGGATCGGTGATCCCGCGCACAGAGGTCAGCCCGAGCCGAACTGCCCGCGCACCGCTGCACGCCTCTTCATCGACTGGTTCGAGAGTGGTCAGGGCGGCACTCGCATTGATGTCGGGACGCCGCACCTCGACGCCATGGCGACGCGCGTCAGCGACCAACGACTGAGGTGAGTAGAAGCCCATCGGCTGCGCATTGAGCAGCGCGGCACAAAAGGCCGCCGGGTAGTGCAACTTCAACCACGAGCTGGCGTAGACGAGGTACGCAAAACTGATCGAGTGACTCTCGGGAAAGCCGAAGTGCGCGAATGCAGTGAGCTTCTCGTAGATCTCGTCGGCGACCGCGCCGGTAATGCCGCGCTGCGCCATCCCGCTGTAGAGCTTGCCGCGCAATCGTTCCATGCGGGCCGTCGATCGCTTCGAACTCATCGCCTGCCGCAACTCATCTGACTCGGACGCCGTGAAGCCGGCGACATCGATCGCCATCTGCATCACTTGCTCCTGAAAGAGCGGAACACCGTAGGTGCGTTCGAGCGAGTTCTTCAGTAATGGATGGGCATAGGTGGCTTCTTCGAGACCATTGCGCCGGCGGATGAAGGGATGCACCGAGCCGCCCTGAATGGGTCCGGGCCTGATGATGGCGACCTCGGTGACCAGGTCGTAGAACTCTCGCGGTTTCAAGCGCGGCAAGGTGGCCATCTGCGCACGACTCTCGACCTGGAAAACTCCGACCGAGTCGGCGGCGCACAACATGTCGTAGACCTTGGGATCTTCGGGCGGAACCGTGTCGAGTTGCAGGTCGAGGTCGTAGTGCTCGCGCAGCAGATCGAACGCACCATGCAACGCGGACAACATGCCCAGACCCAACAGGTCGAACTTCACCAGACCGGTACGCGCGCAATCATCCTTGTCCCACTGCAAGACCGTGCGGTTCTCCATGCGACCCCACTCGACAGGGCACACCTCGGTGACCGGCCGGTCGCAGATGACCATGCCACCGGAATGAATGCCGAGATGTCTGGGAAAGCGCAGGATCTGCTCGGCAAGTTCGATGACATCGCCAGGGATGTCGTGGTCGGTACCTGCACCGGTGCCACTTGCATCGGAGGTGACGGATCCCCAGCTGTCGATCTGTTTCGACCACGCATCTTGTTGGCCGGTCGAGTACCCGAGCGCCTTGGCCATGTCGCGCACGGCCGACTTCGGCCGGTAGCTGATCACGTTGGCTACCTGGGCCGTATTCGTGCGCCCATAGCGCGTGTAGACGTGTTGGATGACTTCTTCACGGCGTCCGCTCTCGATGTCGAGATCGATGTCGGGCGGCCCGTCTCGCTCTGGTGAAAGGAACCGTTCGAACAGCAGATGGAAGTACACCGGATCAGCCTTGGCGATACCGATCGCGTAACACACTGCCGAGTTCGCGGCCGACCCGCGGCCCTGGCACAAGATGTCGTTGGCGCGGCAGAACTCGACGATCTCCCAGACGATCAGGAAATAGCCGGGAAAATTGAGTTGCTCGATCACCTCGAGTTCGTGCTCAAGCTGCTTGTAGGCACCCGGCTGCCGTTCGGCGTCCGGCGGACCGTACTTCTTTAGCGCACCTCGCATAGCAAGCTCACGCAGGTAACTCATCTCGGAATGTCCGGCAGGTACAGGGAAGTCTGGCAAACGTGGGGCAACGAGCCGCAGGTCGAACGCGCACGTACGACCGATCTCAGCGGCCAGGTCGACAGCTCCGGGATAGCGCGCGAACCTCGCTGCCATCTCAGAACCTGAGCGCAGGTGCGCGGTACCGGCGGCCGGCAGCCAACCGTCCATGTCGTCAAGACCACGACGACCGCGGACGGCGGCCAGTGCCGCAGCGAGCCGACCCCCGCCAGGAGTGGCGTAATGCGCGTTAGTGGTGGCAACCACGCCCACCTGTCGGCGTCCGGCTAAATCGAAGAGCGCCTCATTGCGGGTGGAATCGAGCGGGTTGCCGTGATCAGTCAATTCGACCAACACATTGTCGCGACCGAACAGTGCGGCGAGCCGGTCGAGCTCAGCTGCAGCAGCAGAAAACCCTTCTCCAGCAAGGGTTTTGGGGACACTGCCTTTGCGGCAGCCGGTGAGAATGACCCAGTGACCGTCGTGCGACTCCGCCAGTTCTTCGAGGTCGTAGATGGGCCGACCTTTCTCCTTGCCGGCGAGTTGCGCTGCGCTGATGGCCATCGAGAGCCGGCGGTACCCTTCCGGGTCACGCGCGAGGACGAGCAGATGGTCACCTTCAGGATCGGCGATGCCGTTTTGCGGTGTGCGTAGACCGAGACTGAGTTCGGCACCGAACACCGTGCGGACGCCGAGTTCACCGGCCGCCTCGGCGAAGCGCACGACACCGTAGAAGCCGTCGTGGTCGGTGATGGCGAGGGTTTCGATCCCGAGTCGCGCCGCCTCTTCGGCTAGTTCTTCGGGTTCGCTGGCGCCGTCAAGAAAGCTGAAGTTGGAATGGCAGTGCAGTTCGGCGTACGGCACCACTGGCTGCGTCGACCCGGCTGGAGGTGGCAACTCGACCGGCTGGTAACGCTCGCGTTTGCGCGACCAGGCCGGACTGTCACCGCCATCGCCGTCGACCGGCTTGTAACCAGGAGTGGGTGCCGGCTTAGGTCGCCCCGACAGTTGGCGTTCGAGCTCACGCCACGGAATATCGGGATTATTGAAGCCCACAACAACCCCCGGACCCGCAGCATTCCGCGACCCGCGCTAGTCATGTCGCGCCGAAGCCGCGCGCTAGTCATGTCGCGCCGAAGGCGCGCGCTAGTCATAGATGGCCTCGACCGACCAGCGGCCGTTCTCGCACACCATCAGCAGACCGGCACCATCGACGGTCGCGATCTGGAAACGTGCACGGCGGCGCGCCGTCAGGCGGTCCCACCAGCGGACGTCGAGGGGCCAGGGTCCGGCCCAACCGGCAATCGCCACCGGTGGTTGCTGCCCGATACGCAACCAACCAGGAGCCGCGGAAACGACGCACCGGCCGGTAACCGCCACGGGGTTGCCACCGATGTCGGTGACGGTGGCCGGCTGTGCTGACTTGAGCACGGTGGCCGGCGAGGGTGCGGGCAATCGGCCTGGCCACGGCCACGCATCAGCAGGCAGTACTTCGCGAGGTTCACCCCACGACACCAGTCTGATCTGTTCGGCCACATCGCGGCCTGCACCAACAACCGCGGTGACCACTGCGTCGGGCCCGAGCATGCCTTGAACGCGGGCAAGTGCGCGGTCGATCTGCTCGAGATCGCCACCCGGGCCACTCGCACCCGCCTGCGGCGCCCCACAACGAAAGCTGCCGGCCGTCGTCATGAATGACTTCGTCGGGCACCAACCGCAAGAAC
Source organism: uncultured Actinomycetes bacterium (assembly GCA_963825425.1). Classification (GTDB taxonomy): domain Bacteria; phylum Actinomycetota; class Actinomycetes; order Acidothermales; family Acidothermaceae; genus PALSA-607. The sequence continues at coordinate 128,975 of CAWGTF010000010.1, read as the reverse complement.
GCCAACCCGCTCGACGGCTGCCCGTCATCGGACCGGATGGTGCCCGACAACCAGCCGTCGAGTTGCCAGCGGGTGCGATCGGCAATGGCATTCGCAGTGAATCCGGTGGTCGAAACAGAACCATGTCGCCAACTGCGCGCCAGCTGTTCACCGTTTTCGGTGCACGCCTCGATGCTGATGCGGATGCAGGCAAGCCCTCGCGCCGCCAGCCGTTCATGCAACTGTTGCGCCAGCGTCTTGGCGACGAAGGTGGCGGTGTCGACGCGGTCGATCGGTGGGTCGAGCGTCATCTCGACGTCGAGATCGGGCGGCGCGACGCGAGCCGACGGTGGTCGTATCTCGATACCGCGGGCGAGATCGTGCACGTAGGCGCCGTCCGGCCCGAATCTGGCAAGCACATCGGACCGCGGCAAGCCGGCGAAATCACCGAGCGTATGGATGCCGAGTCTGATCAGCAGATCAGCGAGTTCAGGCCGGTCGAGAACCCGGATCGGCAGCGGCGCGAGAAAGGCCGCCGCCTCATCGGCAGGCACGATGGACGCCGCATAGGCAGCCTGGGTAGCAGCGAAGATGCCATCAGCAATACCGAGTTGGACGTCGTATCTGGTCGCATCGCTGACAGCTCGCGCAATGGTGGCGAGCAACGGCAATTCGCCTTGGTAATAACGGGCTGCACCCCGAGCAGCCACGACCAGTAACCCAGGCCGGATGATCTCGATGCCCGGGACGATCGCTTCGACCGCAGCTGCCACCGACTCGAAAAGCCGGGCGTCACGACCGGGGTCATGGCTATAGACCGTCAGCTCAGGACACTTCGACTGGGCATCGCGACGTCGCTGACCGCGCCGCACTCCGTCGAGGCGGGCAGCGGCTGAGCAGGCAACGACGCGGTTCGCGTGCATGACGGCACCCGGCAACTCGGCGCTGCCGCCGGCAGCGATCACCGGCCAGTCAGGACACCAGACAGCAAGAGCGCGAACTGCTGTCATAAGGCCTGCGGCAACCAGACTGTCGTTCGCCGCGGCCGGACCGCCGCCCCACGGCCGAGCGACTGCACCTCAAGTTCGTGGGCCTGCAGGTATCCATGGCCAGACCCGAGCCCGTGCCAGCGCTGCTCGATGACCGTGAGACCTAACGCTGCAGCCTTCCCAATTTCCGGTGACAAGGAGCACTGCCGAGCGTTCGCGTGCCCTGGCACTCAGCCGACGCATGTCTGCTTCGCGGGCCCGCGGCGGCGGATGGATGACCACGATGTCGAACGCCTCGAGCAGGCTGGCGACGACCGAGGGCCACTGCTCCCCCGGCTCGGCGACCCGGACGAACCTTTCGAGCTCGACTCCGGCCTCCGCCGCCGCGGCACTGCCGAGCAACGGCGAACCGACCTCGGCACACCAGCCCTGGTGCTGGGAAACCTCCGCCAGCAACGCGAGCACCAGGGACGACGAGCCGCTCACGGTGATCGTCGAACCTCGCCGCACGCCCCCCTCGGGAAAAAGCTCGGCCAACGCCTGCGGCACCGGCAAAAGCTCTTTGCTGCCGGCCCCACGAAGCTGTTCGAGGAGGTCAGGTGACAGCACCTTAGGCGGGAAGGCCTCGAGTGCCGATGCGGAGCGGAGCATCCCTTGAGTATCGAACATATGTTCGAATGACGTCAATGCAGGGCCATGGGATCTCTAGGATCGAGCTTTGAACGCGTGCCGGAGGTAATCGAATGAGCGACCTGCACCCGAACGTCCTGCGCATTCAAGACGCGCTGCTCGCCGCGGGCGCGAAGGGCAGCGTACGGATGCTCGACGAATCGGCCCGCACCGCCGCCGAAGCTGCTGCCGCCCTGGGCGTCGACGTAGGCCAGATCACCAACAGCCTGGTCTTTGTGGCGGACGGCGAGCCGTTGCTCGTCTTGACCAGCGGCCGCCATCGCGTCGACACCGCGACGGTCGCTGAGCTCGTCGGTGTGGCCAAGGTCAGCCGGGCTGACGCCGACTTCGTCCGCGAACACGCCGGCGTCGCGATCGGCGGCGTGTCCCCCGTCGGTCACCCACGTCCGCTACGCACGCTCGTCGATATCGCGCTGAACGACTACGACGTCGTGTGGGCTGCCGCCGGACACACGCACGCCGTCTTCCCGACCACCTTCGACGAACTGCTCACCCTCACCGGTGGCACCCCCGCCACCGTGGGCGACTAAGGCAGAATGGCGCCATGGCTACTGCAGACCCCGACCAATCGCCGTCCGCTGACGAAGCTGCACCGGCGAAGGTGACAGCGTCGGCCGACGAGGACTTGCGCCGCCGGTATCTCGAGGCGCTCGAACGCAAGCGCGCCGGCGGATCAGCAGCGGCAACCGGACACGGCTCAGACAAAGCAACCGCGCCGACCAGCAACGACAAAGTCCAGCGCACCTTCCGGCGTCGCGCCGGCGGCTAACGGAAACCGGCTGTCGTCAGCTGAGTGCCCACGTCACTGCGACGTTGACCGTGACGTCCTGCGACCCGGCCTGGATCGGGACCGATGCCGCAGCCGCAGCCGATGCCATCGGCGCCGAATTGGAGAACGTCACAGGCTGCGAGTCGGTCGACTCCGAGATGCTCGTCACCGCACCGAGTGTGCGCCCGGCCGCGTCGGCGTAGGTCTTGGCCTTCGCCAGCGCGTCGGCGAACGCTGCCTGCCGCGCACGCGTGATCAATGCGCCGTCCTGGTCGAGGTCGAGAGTCGCCCCACCGATCTGCAGCGCGTCACCGCCGACCTGCGCCGCGTCAGTGATGATCGAACCGGCCTTGGTCAGGTCGCGAAGCACCACCGACAGGTTCTCGCTCACTTGATATCCGGTGAGCCGCGGGGTGTTGTTGGCGTACGTGTACTGCGGCTGCACCGACAGCCCCGACGTCTGCAGATCGGCGGCTGCCACGCCGTCCGACTTCAGGGTTTGCTGGACGGCGGCCATGACCGTGTTGGCTTCCTGCATCGCCGCGGTCACTGTGGGCTTGGTGACGTTGATGGAGCTGCTGAGCCGCAGCAGATTCGGCGTCCCGGTCACTTGTCCAGTGCCGCTCACGCTGATGCCGGCGCCCGAGGACACACCTGACGGCGCGGGACTTGCCGGCGCCGCCGTGAGAACGGTGGGCACGGTAGGAGCGGTATTGGCCGGAGCAGCCGAAGCCTTACCACCGCGTCCCCAGGCGTAGGCGGCTACGACGATCAGGGCGGCGGCAACTCCGACGGCAACCGAGCGCACAGCCGGGTTCAGCGACATGACGACCTCCGGGCACAGATGGCAGCGGGTGGAACGTGCCAGTTGGACGCCGACAATGGCCGCCCGGTTCCGCGGGCAATCGGACGAGCTCGGCTACAGGTCGGGGAGGCCGAGGTTCTGGTAGATCTCGCGAGTGGCCGTCGACTTGTTGAGCGTAATGAAGTGCAGGCCCGGCACTCCCTCGGCCAGCAACCGCTCGCACATGTCGCTAGCAACCTCGAGGCCGATCGCTCGCACCGCATCCGGGTCATCGGCGACCGCGAGCAGTCGCTGCGCGAGCTCGGGCGGGAAGTCTTCTCCGGACAGGATCGAGAAACGCTCGATCTGACCGATCGATGTGAGCGGCATGATGCCGGGGATAATCGGCACATCGCAGCCAGCAGCCGCAATCCGGTCACGCAGCACGAGATAGTCGTCGACCGAGAAAAACATCTGCGTGATTGCGAAGTCGGCGCCCGCCCTGCACTTGCGCACGAAGTTCGCGATGTCATCCTCGACAGTCGGCGAGCGCGGGTGCTTGCGAGTGAAGGCAGCGACGCCGACGCAGAACTGGCCGGAATTCTTCACCAGCGTCACCAGCTGCTCCGCGTACTGAAAACCCTCCGGATGCGCTACCCATTCGCCCTGGGGGTCGCCCGGTGGGTCGCCGCGCAGAACCAGGACGTTGCGCACACCGGCGTCCGCGTATTGGCCGATGATGCGACGCAACTCGGCGACCGAGTGATTCACCGCGGTGAGGTGCCCGACCGGAGTGAGCGTCGTTTCGGTCGCGATTCGCTCGGTCATGCGGACCGTGGTGTCACGCGTGGAGCCGCCCGCCCCGTAGGTCATCGAGACGAAGGTTGGCCGTAGCTGTTCGAGCTCGCGGATCGTCTGGAACAACGACCGTTCGCCCTGCTCGGTCTTCGGTGGGAAGAACTCGAAGGAGAACGAATGGCCGCCCTGCGCGAGGAGCTCTTTGATCGTGCGGGTGCGCTCACTCAACACCGACGGGCGACCCAGCGACATGCGCTCAGGGTACCGGCACGGCGGCGCGCAACCTCGTCGCGAACTCGGCAGCCGCGGCACCCGGGTCGGCCGCCTCGGTGATGGCGCGGACCACAACCACCCGCCGAGCACCCGCGTCGAGAACCTGGTCGAGGTTGCCCAGATCGATCCCACCAATGGCGAACCACGGCCGGGTCGTCCCCAAGCCGCTCGCGTAGGTCACCAGCGGGAGGCCGGGTGCAGGTCGGCCGGGCTTCGTCGGCGTCGGCCAGCACGGCCCGACACAGAAGTAGTCGACGCCCTCTTCGACAGCTGCTGCGGCCGCCTCGCTCTCGGTGTGGGAGGACCGCCCGATCAACACGTCTTCAGCCACGATCGCGCGGGCGACCGACACCGGCAGATCGTCTTGCCCGAGGTGCAGAACCGGCGCACCGCAAGCCCACGCGACGTCGGCGCGATCGTTTACCGCCAGCAAGGCGCCGTGTCGCCTCGCATGCGTCGGCGAACACCCGGAGAGCCGCCAGCTCGTGCTTGGCCTCGATGCCCTTCTGCCGCAACTGCACGATGTCGACGCCATGACTGAGCACGGCGTCGAGGAACTCAGCGAGGTCGCCCTCACGCTCGCGCGCGTCGACACATAGATAGAGCCGTGCGTCAGAAAGCGAGCGCCTGGGCACGCCGCTTCACCTCCGTGCCGCGGTTCTCGGCCAGCGCCTGCACCGGAGACCCTGGTAATCCGTCGTCCGTGAACAGCCAGCGCAGCGCCTCGTCGTCGTTGAACCCGGAATCAGCGAGCAAGCTCAACGTGCCGGGCAGGCCTTTGAGGATCGCACCGTCACCGACGAAGATCGCCGGCACCCACAAGACACCGTCCCGCCGGACGCCAAGCAGTTTGCGCTCTCTTAACAGTTGGCGAACTTTTGTGACATCAACGTGCAACCGCTCGGCAACGTCGGGAACGCTGAGCCACTCGGTGATGAGATCTTCGACGCCGGGCACCCCGATAGCCTGCCACGCGACCACTCGCGCGCGTACGCACGGGGCCGCGGCAAATCGCTCGCAGGAGCCAGCAGGCCCGCCTTACCATCGGTCGGGACTGTCCGCGCCTCCGTCTAGAATGACCGACTCGAGGACAACAAGGGCGCGGTGAGCTGGTCCACCCGAGTGCGGGGTGGGGGCCACGTCGCGGTGACGGGAGAGATCGAGCATGAAGACGCTTGCCAATTTTGCGGTCAAACACCGCTGGTGGGTCAGTCGCCGGCTGGCTCGCATTCATCGTGGTCGCGCAAGGCATCTCGGGCGCACTCGGCGGTCCGGCCTACAAAGACACCTTCAGCCTGCCGCACACCGAGACGGCCTCGGTCGCGAAGGTCCTCAAGAACGCCGGCCTGGCCGAACCAGAACGGCGCGACCGGCACCGTCGTCTTGAAGGCCAAGACCGGGGCGCTCACCTCCGCGCCAGCGACGGTCGCACCCGCATTGACTGCGTTGTGCTCCTCCGGCAACCAGGTCGCCGACATCCGCACGCCGTGGCAGTCGATCGACTGCACGAAGAGCGCCGCAGTCACCGGCGGCGATCCGAAGCTGCTCAACACTGCCGAAGGATCGACCACCGGATCTGGTCGAGCATCACCTGGACGTCGAACCACTACGACCAGCGGCTGTTCAAGGGCGTCTTCGACGATCTCAAGACACTGCGATCCTCAACGCTGCAAGTCGAGTTCACCGGAAACGCGTTCCAGGGTCAGGGGCAGAATACGCAAGGGTTGCCGCCCTTCGCCTTCGGATTCATCGCCGCGCTGATCATCTTGATCTTCGTGTTCCGTACGTTCGGCGCGACCGTGCTGCCGCTGGCCAGCGCCGTCGGCGCGCTCGGCGCCGGACTCGGACTCATCGGCATCCTCACCCACGCGATGAACGTCTCGAACATCACTCCTGAACTGACCGAACTGATGGTGCTGGGCGTCGGCGTCGACTATGCGCTCTTCATCGTTACTCGACATCGGCGAAACCTGCGGCGCGGCATCGGCGTTCGCGAGTCGATCGTCACGTCGATGGACACCTCCGGCCGCGCCGTCCTCTTCGCTGCCATCACGGTCTGCATCGCGCTGCTCGGCCTGCTCGCACTTGGCGTCAGCTTCTTCAACGGCATGGCGATCGGCGCCGCGGTTGCGGTGAGCCTGACCATGGCTGCATCGCTGACGTTGCTGCCTGCACTGTTGTCACTGTTCGGGTTGAAGGTGCTCCCCCGCAAGCAACGACGTGCGGTGCGAGCTGGCGAGTTCATCGACCTGCACGCCACTCGGCTTCTGGGCCGCGCTGGTCGAACACCGTCGCACGACACAAGCTCGTGCTCAGTTTCGGTCGCGGCGCGCGGTCATCGTGGTGCTCGCGGCGCCGTTCTTCTCGATGCGGCTCGGAGCCGGTGACCAAGGCAACGATCCGAAGGGGACGACGACTCGCGCCGGTTACGACCTGATCGCGCAGGGCTTTGGGGTCGGCTACAACTCCACCCTCGAAGCGGTCGTCGACGGCCCGGGAGCAACCGACCCCGCGTACCTGCAGAAGGTCGCCGGCGTCTTGCAGGGCACCTCCGGCGTCGAGCCGACGAGCGTGCACGCGATCCCGCTGAACAGTGCGGTCGCCTTCGTCTCCTTCAAGTCGACGACGTCTCCGCAGGACGCGAAGACGTACTCGTTGGTGAAGACCTTGCGGGCGCACACGCTGCCACCGGTCTATGACGGCACGTCGAATCACGTCTACGTCTACGGCGACACGGCGATCCAGGTCGACTTCGCGAAGGTGCTCGCGGCCAAGACTGCCGCTCTTCATCGCCGCCGTCGTCGGCTTGTCGTTCCTGTTGCTGCTCGTCGCGTTCCGTAGCCTGGTCATTCCGTTGACTGCGGCCGCGATGAACCTGCTCGCCGCAGGCGCATCGTTCGGGGTCGTGGTGGCTATCTTCCAGTTCGGCTGGGGCTCTGAGGCGCTCGGCGTTCGGCAAGGGCGGCCCCATCGATGCGTGGGCACCGGTGATGTTCTTCGCGATCCTGTTCGGGTTGTCGATGGACTACCAGGTCTTCCTGGTCAGCCGCATGTACGAGGAATGGCTGCACACCAAGGACAACAAGCGCGCCATCATCGTCGGCCAGGCCGAGACCGGCAGCATCATCACGGCGGCGGCACTCATCATGATCGCCGTGTTTGGCGGCTTCGTTCTCGGCGACCAGAGAGCGATCAAGCTGTTCGGTATCGGCCTTGCCAGCGCCGTCTTCCTCGACGCATTCCTGCTGCGGACCATCCTGGTGCCGTCGATGATGCACATCATCGGCGACCGGAACTGGTACCTGCCGAAGTGGCTGGACCGAATCACGCCGAAGGTCTCGTTCGAGCCACCCGATGCGCCGGCACCCGAGGAAGACAGCGTGCTCGTCACGAACCGGTAGTGTCGTCGGCATGAGCGAAATCCTCGGCGACACAGACCCGGACGACGACCTGCTCGACGGAGCCGAGGAGGACGACGACTTCGACGACGAACTCGACGACCTCGACCGTGCGATTGCCGCGAGCAGTTGGTCGGCGACGCTGACCAGCCCGATCACGCTCGGCATCACGGCGTTGGTGCTGGCGATCATCAGCCTGATCGGGCTCCTGCCGACGTACCTGCTAGTCAACTCGATCGTCCTGGCCCATCCCGCGACCAACAGCATCTTTGGCGTCCGGGTCAGCGCTCTCGTCCAGCTCGGGCTCGGCTTGCTCGCCCTGTTGTTGGCGTACCTTGCCCACAGCGGGGCGCGCATCGATCCCGACCTCGCCGCGCATCGGGCGGCTCGCTGGATGGCGGGCGCAGCACTCGTACTCGCGATCGTGTCGATCGTCGAGTCGGGCAGCTCACTGCTCATCCTGCTCGGTGCACACGCGGCCGCGGTGAGCGGCGGCTAGACTCGGGGCCTACACGGGAGTCCGGCTCGACCGGGCTGAGAGGGCGGCTAGTGGCCGCCGACCGTCGAACCTGCTCCGGGTAATGCCGGCGAAGGGAGTCAACGCGATGGCCGGCCACGGTGGTGATGTCGCCGGTCGTGACGTCGTCGTTGTCGGCGGTGGCGTCATCGGCCTCGCCATCGCCTGGCAAGCCGCACTGCGTGGCGTCACGGTCACCGTCCTCGATCCCACACCAGGGATGGGCGCCTCACACCATGGCGCGGGCATGCTCGCACCCGTCACGGAAGTGCACTACGGCGAGGAGGACCTGCTCCGCCTGAACCTCGCGTCGGCAACCCGCTACCCGAGCTTTGTCGCAGAGCTCGAAGACGCCAGCGAGACGTCGGTGGGGTACCGCGCGACCGGGACGCTCGCCGTCGCTTTCGACGTCGACGACAAGGCAGCGCTCGACCACTTGCACGACTACCAGGCCGCACTTGGGCTGCGCTCGCAGCCCGTTACCGCCCGCGAGTGCCGCGAGCTCGAGCCCTACCTGTCAACCGCTGTACGTGGCGGCCTGCTCGTCGACGGTGACCACCAGGTCGATCCTCGCCGGCTGGTCGCGGCGTTGTTGGTGGCGTGCACGCGAGCCGGCGTCGACGTCCGCCGCGGTGCCGGCTCGAGACCTTCGGGTCGACGGCGATCGCGTCGTCGGCGTCGACGACATCAGCGCCGGATCCGTCGTGCTCGCAGCCGGTTGCTGGTCAGGTGAGTTGGGCGGACTCCCCGATCACGCGCGCCCGCCAGTGCGGCCCGTGAAGGGTCAGATCCTGCGGCTGCGCGAGGACGTCGAGCATCCGACGCTTCAGCGCAACGTGCGGGCACTCGTCCGCGGGCCGGCCGATCTACCTCGTGCCGCGTGCAGACGGCGAGATCGTGGTGGGAGCTACCAGCGAGGAAAAGGGATTCGACACCCGACTCACCGTCGAGGGCACTGGCGACCTGCTGGCCGACGCCCGCGAACTGCTGCCACGGGTGAGCGAGATCGAGCTTGTCGAGGCATCGGTGGGGCTGCGTCCGGGATCACCCGACAACGCCCCGATGATCGGCGCCGGCGCGCTGCCCGGACTCGTGGTGGCGACCGGGCACTACCGCAACGGCATCCTGCTCGCTCCGATCACCGCGGACGCGGTTGTCGGGTTGCTCACTTCCGGCGCCCTGCCGGCCGGGTTCGATCGATTCGACCCGTGCCGCTTCGCGCGAGCCGAGGTACCTGCATGACCATCGTGATCAACGGTCAGCGCCATGACCTGCCTGACGACACGACACTGACCGACGTAGTCGCGCGGCTGACAAGTGCTGCGCGTGGCGTCGCCGTTGCGTTGAACGGCAGCGTGGTACCTCGCGGTGAATGGCCGTCGACCGCCTTGGTCGAGGCCGATCAAGTCGAGATTCTGACTGCTGTGCAAGGAGGTTGAGCCGTGGACGACCCCTTCGTGCTGGCCGGTGAGACCTTCACCTCGCGCCTGATCATGGGCACCGGCGGCGTTCCCAGCCTCGACGTTCTCGAGGCCGCGCTCGAGGCGTCCGGAACTGAGATCACCACGGTCGCGATGCGCCGCGTCGACCCGGCCGCGCACGGTTCGATACTCGACGTGCTGGCCCGGCGCGGCGTCCGCGTGCTACCGAACACTGCAGGCTGCTACACCGCGGCCGATGCCGTTCTCACGGCACGCCTGGGTCGCGAGGCGCTCGGCACCAACTGGGTGAAGCTCGAGGTGATTGCCGACGAACACACTCTGTTGCCCGACCCGATCGAGCTACTCGACGCGGCAGAAACCCTTGTCTCTGAGGGTTTTCTTGTGCTGCCGTACACGAACGACGACCCGGTGCTCGCCCGCCGCCTCGAACAGGTGGGGTGCGTCGCCGTCATGCCGCTCGGCTCGCCGATCGGCTCCGGGCTCGGCATTCGCAACCCGCACAACATCGAGCTGATCGTCGAGCGCGCCGGAGTCCCCGTGGTTCTCGATGCCGGAATCGGGACGGCGAGCGACGCGGCGCTCGCGATGGAGTTGGGCTGCGATGCGGTGCTGCTGGCCTCCGCCGTCACCCGTGCGCAACGCCCGGCGCTGATGGCCGAGGCGATGCGCAACGCCGTCGTGGCCGGTCGGTTGGCGCGGCTCGCCGGACGGATCCCGGTCCGCCGCTACGCGAAGGCGTCGTCCCCGCCAGTCGGGTGATCCCGCGCGAGGCCGAGCAGCGACGCGAGCTCGTCGACGTCCGCCGCTAGTGCGTCGGCCCCCGCGAGCTCCTCGCGCGAGCCGTATCCCCAGAGCGCACCGATGCACCGGATGCCGTTGTCTTGCGCGCCCACGACGTCGTGCGATCGATCGCCTACGAGGACCACATCGTGGAGCTCGACGCCCAGCAGGTCGAGCGCCTGTGCGACCACCGCGCTCTTGTCGGTTCCGTCGCCGTCGATCGCGGGGGCGAACACCGCCTCGAAGTACTCGGCCAGTGCAAAGTGCTCGATGATCGGAACGGCGTACGGCAGCGGCTTTGATGTGGTGACAGCCAATCGGCGTCCGGTATCGACAAGCTCGCGCAGCAAGCCGGGGATGCCCGGGTAGACGGCGTTCCCGGCGATGCCGTACTCGGCGAAGTAACGACGGTAAGCGACCATCGCGTCGAGGGCGGTGGCCTCATCGAGGCCCGCGATGTCGCGGAACGAGTCGAGAAGCGGCGGCCCGATGAACCGCAGGAGCGCCGCTTCGTCAAGTAGCGGAAGCTGCAGCGCGCTGAGCGCGGCCGTCACGGAGCGGATGATGCCGGGCGCGGAGGCGGTCAGCGTGCCGTCAAGATCGAAGAGCACGACGCCGGGCTGCACGCCCGCCATTCTGTCGTAGCCTCCCGCCGGGGCGCGCCGCGCCTGCCCGTTGCGAGCCGTTCGCGCACGTATGCTCGACGCCGTGGATACGACGATGTCGGATGCCTTGGTAGGCCGCGTCCTTGACGGCCGCTACCGGGTCGAGGCACGCATCGCCCGCGGCGGGATGGCGACGGTGTACCGCGCGCTGGACACCCGGCTCGGACCGCGTCGTCGCGCTCAAGGTCATGCACCAGCTCTTTGCCGAAAACGATCAATTCGTCGCGCGGTTCATCCGCGAGGCCAAGTCGGCGGCGCGACTCTCGCATCCCAATGTCGTCGCGGTCTACGACCAGGGCGAAGACGGCGGCTACGTCTTCCTGGCGATGGAGTACGTCCAGGGCCGGACGCTGCGCGACCTCATGCGCGAGCGCACCCGGCTCACCCCTGCCGAAGCTCTGTCGGTGCTGGAGCCGGTGCTCGCCGCGCTCTCGGCCGCGCACGCCGCAGGTCTGGTGCACCGCGATGTGAAGCCCGAGAACGTCTTGCTCGCCGACGACGGCCGGGTCAAGGTCGCCGACTTCGGACTGGCCAGAGCCGCCGCCAATCTCGAAGCGACCAGCGCGACCAGCCTCATCGGGACGGTCGCCTACCTGTCGCCCGAGCAAGTCATCCGCGGCATCGCCGACGAGCGAAGCGACGTCTATTCGGCCGGCGTCATGCTGTTCGAGATGCTGACCGGCCGCCCGCCGTACGACGGCGAGACCGCGGTATCGGTGGCGCTGAAGCATGCGCACGAGGATGTGCCGCCGCCGTCCAGCTTGGTGTCTGGCATCCCTGTCTCCGTCGACATGCTCGTCGCCAGGGCTACCGCTCGCGACGCGGACCGGCGCCCGCACGACGCAGGCGCGTTCCTGGCGGAGGTCGTGCGGGTTCGCGGCGGCCTGGTGATGTCCGATGCGGACGACGGGAGCCTGACCACCCTGATCAACCGCACGCTCGTCGTCGAACTCCCCGACACCGCGACCGTTGGACCCACTCCGCCTTGGCAGTCAGAGCAACCACGGCAGTCAGGGCGCACCGCCGCGGTACGCCGAGCCACCGCGCTACGCCGAACCGCCGCAACCACCCGAGGACGACTACCGCCGGCCGCATCCACACCGGAAGGGCTGGATCGCCTTCTTCATCATCTTGTTGCTGGCGGCCGCCGCCGCGGCGGCCGGCTGGTGGTTCGCGGCGGGCCGATATACAGCCACCCCGAATCTGGTCAAGCTGTCGTCGTCCGACGCCACAGCGAAAGCCAAAGCCGCCCATGTGACAGTGCAGGTTGGCGAGCCTGAGTTCTCTGCCACCGTCCCCAAGAACGCCGTCGTCGAGCAATCGCCGACTGCCAAGCACAAGGTGTTGCGCGGAGACACGGTGACGATCCGGCTCTCGGAGGGGCCGCAGCTGTTCCAGGTGCCGCAGTACGACCCTGGCGGCGGCACATCCCTAGTCGACTACAAATCAGAGCTGATCGCGGCGCACCTGAACATCACAGATCCCCCGACGACTCAATACAGCCCGACAGTGATTGCCGGGAACGTGATCTCCGTCGATCCGTCGGTCGGCACCAACGAGCAAGCCGGCACGACGGTGACTGTCACCGTCAGCCTTGGTCCGGAGCCGATCCCGATCGTCGACTACACGAATCAGCCGGCCGACCAGGCCACGCAAGCCCTGTCAACAGCCGGTTTCAACGTCGTACCCACCCAGGACTACAGCACGACGGTGAAGGCCGGGTTGGTCATCTCCCAATCACCGAATCTTGGGACAGGCAAGCTCGGTGACACCGTCACGCTCGACATCTCCAAAGGCCCACAGCTGTTCAAGGTGCCTGACGTCCACAGCAACTTGAACGGTGACCCGAAGAACTGGATCAGCATTCAGCAAGCGACGAAGACGTTGACCGACGCCGGCTTCAAGGTCAAGGTCGGCTCGAGTGGCCGATTCGGCGTCGTGACCAGCCAAAGTCCCAAGGGCGGCTCGATGCAGCCGCTCGGCACCGTCATCACCATCTACGCCCAGTAGATCAGTAGATTCAGTAGATTTCCGAGGCGGCTTCGTCGCTCAAGGCTGGTCTGACATCCTTGACCGGTGCCACCTCGCAAGCCATCGCCGGTCGGAGTTCACGTACCGGTCGCGGGCGGGCTGTCCAGTGGCGGCCTTGCGTACGCGCACGACGTCGGCGCCGAGGCGATCCAGGTGTTCCTGTCCAACCCACGCGGCTGGGCGCGATCTGTCGGCGACCCTCGGCAAGACGACGAGTTCCGCGCGTCGTGCGCAATCGCGAAGATCCCGACGTTCGTGCATGCTGCGTATCTGGTGAACCTCGGCTCGCCCACACCGTCGACGCTGGAGAACTCGGTGCTCTCGCTGCGTCATGCGCTCTTTCGTGCGGGTGCAATCGGCGCGCGCGGTGTCGTCGTCCACGCAGGTTCTGCGGTGACGGTCGCCGGCAAAGACGATGCGATGAAGCAGGTCCGCGAAAACGTGCTGCCGTTGCTGGACGAAATCCCTGACGGTGGCCCAGACGTTCTCATCGAAGCGACCGCTGGCGCCGGCCAATCGCTCGCATCGACAGTCGACGACCTCGGTTGGTACCTCGACTCGCTCGACCACCATCCGAAGCTCGGCATCTGTCTTGACACCTGCCACGCATTTGCCGCCGGACACAACCTCGCCGAACCAGGCGGCGTCCGCTCGACATTGAATGCACTCGTACGAGCCGTCGGCAGAGGCAGACTGAAGTTGCTGCATGCCAACGACTCCAAGGACGCGTGCGGATCGAATCGCGACAATCACGAGCGCATCGGCAAGGGGCGTATTGGCGTCGAGCCCTTCGCCGAACTGTTCCGGCATCCGGCAACTCGTGGCGTCCCGCTGGTTCTCGAGACTCCGGGCAAGGCGCCGGAACACCGTGAGGATCTGGCCCTGATGAGGACCTTGCGCGATCGGTGACGCGACACACGTCAAAACGGTAGGTGCGATCGCCGGTCGGCTTGCTTCTCGCCGAACCGTCAAGGATCTTGGATCATGTGACGCAACCGCCGTACCAGCAGCCGAATCAGCCCGGGTACCCGTACGGCCAGCCGCAGACGCCGCCGGGCTATCCGCCGCCCTACGCACCCGGGCAGCCACCGGCTCCGGGTTATCCATCGCCCTACGGGCCGGCATACGGGTGGCCGCCCGGATATACGCCGCGCGCTAGTTACCAGCCGCCCGGGCCGCCTCGGCGCCGCCGGTTGCTCTGGACGTGGATCGGTTTCGTCGCCGCAGCAGTCATCGCTTTCGCGCTCTTTGCCGGCTACGCGGTGCAGTGGGCGTTGGCCGCGAGCCGGATCGGCAATCCCGACAACACATCGGCGACGTACGGCACAGTCACGGCAGTTCAAGGCTCGCAACTACAGGTGCATGTGTTTTCCGGAACGACCTTGGTGACGCGGACCGAAACTCATATTTTCAACCGGACGAGCAAAAGTACCTCGATGACTCAGGTGGACAGCGGTTTCGATGCGATCGTCACCGGCGCGCCTGCGGAATCGGTAGGAGATGCGGTGTCCTTCACGTACACGACCGACGAGACGCAAGGAAGCTACCTCGCCGTTTCACCTTCGCGGATCAAGGCGGCAGGTTCGCCGCCGACGGCGATGGTCGTGTCGCTCGTCGTGGGAATCCTCTTGGGCATCGTGGGCGTGATCCTGCTCATCGTGTGGTTGGTCTCGCTGCGTGGACGCCGACAACCCGCCGCACCCATGTATTCACCGCCACCGAGCTACTGGCCGCCGAACCCGCAACAGCACTAGGCGCTGGCAGCGCCGCAACCGGTCAGGGCCGCGGGCTGCGGCTCATTCGCCATTTCGCGAACACCAACACGACCCCGGCAATTGCCGCCGCTACGAAGGGCGCATATTTCGGCGCCATTCCAGCAACCATCGCTATACCAGCGATCATCAGGCCGGCCCCGAGAGCAGGCGCGATCCAGGGCTGAAATGGACCAAAAGCATTGCGCCTGTCAGGCATGCCGCCACGCTATCGGGTGCGCGGTCAACTGCCGAACGCCGCCGTCAGCTGACCCACAACGGTGGTGCCGAGTACTGCCGTACCGCCGTAGACGTAGACATTCGTCAACGCGCTGTGATCGGCGTTGAGGTAGTTGCTCGAACTCGCCGGCACACTAGCCAGGCTCGACAGCAGCAACGGCCCACCCATCAACGCCAGCTGCGCGCCGCCGGCCAGTGCATCAGGGAAACTCGCCCCGGTAGCAACACCGACAACGGCGGACGTCGGGAAGAACTTCGTCGCAACGGCCGCGGCCGTCGCGTATCGGTCACTACCCAGGATCGCGGTGGCAGACGGCACAGCTGCCGCGGCCGGGCCGCCGATTGCATAGGTTACGTGGGCACCGGCGAGGTAGGTTGCGGTCTCCGTCGGCACTGCCGAGCCATCGGTCAGCAGGATCGCGCCGTGAACATGCGCCGCCGCGGGACCAGCCGCCAATGCGTCCGGGAAGTTCGTGCCGGTCGCGAGCAGCACTGTCGTCGGACTGCCCAACGCCTTAGCGACCGCAGCCGCAGTCGCGTACCTGTTCGCACCGAAGTAGCGCACGACGTTGTAGCCGAACCCGGTCAGCTGGGTAGCAACGCTGGCCGGGACGGCCGACGTACCACCCAGAACGTAAACCGTGCCACCCGCAGGCAATACGCGCTTGAGTTCGGCGGCGGTCGCTGCTGGCAGTATCGAACCCTCGGTCAGCAACAGCGGCGCGTTCTTAGCGGCCGCGAGCGGACCACCCACCAATGCGTCGGGGTAGTCGTCGCCGCGGGCCAAGACGACCGCTCCGGCATTGCCGGCCGGGAATGAGTTCTGCGACACGGCGACAGCTGTTGCGAGTCGATCCGTTCCTGCCACTCGTCCGACGCGCGCAGCCTCGACGTCCCACTTACTGGCGTGTGAACTGCGGATGACGATGGTCGTGACGCCACCACTCGTACTCTCGGACGCCACACATGGATCGGGCGTGGCACCTGCGCCGGTGCAGGCACCAACCGCGACACCATCACGAAACACCGTCAGGTCTGCGGGCCCGGAACCAGCTGGCAACGACTTGTCGAACACCTGGAAGGTCAAGGTCAACGGATTCGCGGTCGTCGCAGGTGGTGCCGTAATCGTGGCGCCGATACCCAGCACGGTGTAGTGCGCGACTGAGGTGTCAGGCGGCGTCTTGTCGATCGTGACCGTGCCACCCGTTGGGCTGGTGACACCGACAACGAGTGGGTTCGACGCATCCGCCGTCGCTCCCGCCGGATCGGAGGAGACCGACCCTCCAGCAGGAACCGTGGCGGTTACCGGAGCGGCCGGCGCGGCACCGCCGCCGCCGCCTCCCGCAGGAGCCGGAGCGACCGTGAAGTTCGACGCAGAACTCGTACTCGTGGCTAAGCCTCCATCACCCACGTAGCCAGCGACGATGCTGTGATCGCCGACGCCGACTGAAGGCACGACCAGCGTCGCTACGCCGTGTACGAGGGGCGCCTGGCCGGAGATGTTGCCCGGGTCGCCGAAATTCGAATCCAGATCGCTGAAGTAGACAGGTCCCGTCGGCACATGTGAGCCGCTCGCAGGTGTCACGGTGGCTGTGAGCGTGACGGACTGGCCCGCGATGTACGGGCCAGCAGAGATGCTCAGCGTCGTGGTTGACGACACAAACGGAGGGATGACCACGGTGTCGGTGAGGGTCTGGAGCACGCCGGGTGTGGGCGTGACGACCGTCGGCGTGCCGTCTAGCCCCTGACTCTTATAGAAGTCGACCCCATCGCGGCACATCGGCCCACCCAGAGGGCAATACATGTACGAAATCGTGTAACCGACGGGCATCAAGTTGAGGAATCGATAGACACCGTTGGTGTCCGGACCGTCAGTGTTGTTGTCGACCTCAAGAGCGTTCGCAGGGCTATCCACCGGAAGGATTACGGGAAAGACTTCGGCGCGGGTGACGCCTGCCGGAAGTGTGAAGGTGAGGTCAATCTCGCCCGCGTCCGTGAGTGTTTGGGGGGTCAGCGCGGTCGTGGCACCGGCCGTTACCACCACGGGTGTCGCTGACGACTCGTCCACGGTGCCGCTGTAGTACTGCGGTTGAACGTTCTCGGTCGGCGGCACCTGGATTCCGCCGCATCCGTCGATCCTTACGATGTAGGTGCCTGGTGCCACACCGGTCATCACGAATGTTCCGTCAGCCGCTGATTGCGCGAATGACCCGCCGAGGTGGTCTGCGGTATCGGCCCCAATACATACGTTCAAGATCGGGCTGCCGTGCGAGTTGGTAACAGATCCGCTGATCGACCCCCCGAGCACTAGCGGGAAGTTGACCGTGACAGTCGCGGCTGTCGTCATCGGTACGGATGTATACGCGGTCTCGTAGTACTTCGCATCGGGATCGGAACTGCACGACGGGTCGACCGAGACGGTGTATACGGCGCTTGAGTCCGTCGTTAGTCCGGCGAATGAGTAACCACCCGACGCGCTGGTGTGCACCATCGGCAACTGGATGTTCTCTCCGGATATGTACACGCACACACCTGCCACCGGCGCCGACCCGAGCCCGGTAACCGTTCCGGTGACGGTACCGGTCGATGCCTGGATTCCAGGACTGGACGCGCCCGCGCTGGCGCCGAGAGGCGCGACCATGACGAGCGCAACCGTGGTGAGAACGATCCCCGGACGAACAAGCTTCATGAGCTTCCCCCGTATCGGCGTACGTGGTCTGAGTATCTCGCGGCGCCATCGAACCCGAGATCGAAGTCAGAGGGACCAACCGAGCGGCTGACGGCCAAAGCGCGCTAATCATCCGAATGCGGTCAGGTCAGCCGCCCATCGCAGCCGTGAGTTCGGTCACAACGTTCGCGCCCAGCACCGATGTGCCGCCGTATATGTAGACCTTCGCGAGGGTGCTGTGATCGGTGGCGAGGTAGTTGCTGGTACTTGCAGGCACGCTCGCGGCGCTTGACAACAACAACGGTCCGCCCATCAATGCCAACTGCGCGCCGCCAGCCAAGGCATCTGGGAACCCGGTGCCGGTCGCGACGCCGACAACGGCGGACGACGGGAAGAACTTCGTCGCGACAGCCGCTGCCGTCGCATACCGATCGGCGCCCAGGATCGCCGTGGCGGACGGCACTGCGGCCGCGGCTGGCCCTCCAATCGCGTATTTCACCTGCACACCGGCGAGGTAGGTCGCGGTCTCCGCCGGTACAGCCGAGCCGTCGGTCAGCAAGATCGCGCCATGCACGTGAGCCGCCGCAGGACCGGCGGCGAGCGCGTCAGGGAAGTTCGTGCCGGTCGCGAGCAACACTGTCGTCGGACTGCCGAGGGCCGTGGCGACCGCGACCGCGGTCGCATATCGATCTGCACCCGAGTAACGCGTGACCGTGTAGCCAAGGCTGATGAGTTGGCTAGTCACGCTGGTCGGGATGGCCGACGTGCCGCCGAGAACGTAAACCGTGCCACCCGCCGGTAGTACACGCTTGACCTCGGTTGCCGTTTCCGATGGCAGCGTCGAGCCTTCGGTAAGGAGCAAGGGCGCGTTCCTAGCGGCTGCCAGAGGCCCACCGACCAACGCGTCGGGATAATCGTCGGCGCGTGCCAGAACGACAGCACCTGCGTTACCAGCCGGGAATGAGTTCTGCGACACGGCGACAGCTGTTGCGAGTCGATCTGTTCCGGAGAGTCGGGTCACCGGCGCCTCGGTGGCAACCAGAGCTCCCGCACCGCCGCCGCTGGAACCATTCGAACTGCTACTACCGCTTGAGCCGCTACCGCCGCTGGAACCCGTGCCGCCAGATCCGGCGCCGCCAGATCCGCTGCCCCCCGAATTCGGCGCGCTGACCGAGATCGTGGCCGTTCCAGAGCTCACCGACGACTCCCCATCGCCAAAGTAATCGACGCTAATCGTGTGGCTGCCTAGCGTTAGTCCCGAATCGACGAAAGTGGCATCGCCGTTCGAGTCGAGCGCGTCGGTACGGAGGAACGTCGAACCGTCGTAGAACGACACGTTGCCCGTCGGCGTCACATTTGCGTCGGAGTCAGTGACGTGTGCAACAACTGACGTGGACGCTCCCGGGACAACCGATGAGGGCGACGCAGTGACCGTCGTCGCGCTCGCCAGGAATGGCGGAACAGTGACAGTGTCAATCACGGACTCGACGGTGCCCGTACCGACCTCGACAGGGGTAGGCGTTCCGCCCACGCCGGCCCCCATGTAAGAGCCGATGAAGCCGGGACGGCAGGACGTGTCGCAGTACCTGTAGTAGATGTCGTATTTTCCGGGCAACATGTTCGACTCGCTCCACAGCCCGTTGGCAGTCGGCAGATTCAAAATGCCGATCTGATTCGGGCCGTCCGCTTGGCCGGGAATTGGCTCGACCTGTGGCGAAACGGCTGTGATCGGCACACCTGGCGGCAGGATCAGGTGAATGATGATCGCCCCGCCCACCTTCAGCTTCTGAGTGTCGAGGCTAACGGTGACGCCGCCTACGACCGAGACTGGCAAGGCTTGAGAAAGCACCTGCGTGTTGTCGTAGTACTGCGACTGGACGTTCGGCGCTGTCATTGTCCCGAAGCACACACCGAAGCTCATGGTGTACGTGCCCGTCGGCACATTGCTCAGTAAGTAGCTGCCGTCGATGGCCGTCTGCACGGTCGCCGGCTGGGGTATTGCCTGATTGGTTGGCTGTGCGTATACACACACACCCGGCAACGGGTTGTTGGAAATATCAGTTACAGCACCGGCAATAGTGCCTGTCGTCGGGTGGACGCCTGAGTTGGACGCTGCGGCGCCTGCTCCGAGAGGAACCGCGATGGCGAGCGCAAGGCTGGTAACCACTATCCCCGGACGAACGAGCTTCATGAAATCCCCCGCATCGGCGTACGTGGGCTGATTGTTTCTCTGCTCGCCGAAACCTTGAGGGCAATGCTGAAAGTGCAACCGAACGGCCGAGGATCAAAGTGTCCCAATCCACCGAATGCGGTCACATCTGCTGATCAGGCGCGGTCGCGGCGGCCATCTTGGAGCATCGACGCGACCAGGAACGCGAGTTCGAGTGACTGTCCGACGTTGAGCCGGGGGTCGAGCGCGGTTTCGTACCGGCCGGACAAATCGGCGTCCGCGATGTCGTCGCCGCCACCAAGACACTCGGTGACGTCCTCGCCGGTCAGCTCGACGTGCAGCCCCCCGGGCACTGTGCCAAGGCCGTGGTGAACCTCGAAGAAGCCGGTGACTTCCTCGACGATGTCGTCGAAGTGCCGCGTCTTGTACCCGCTCGCGGACTCGATGGTGTTGCCATGCATCGGGTCACAGCTCCAGACAACCTCGGCGCCGGACGCCGTCACCTTCTCAACGATCGGCGGCAACACGTCGCGCACTCGCTCGGCGCCCATGCGGGTGACGAACATCAAACGGCCGGGACGGCGGTCAGGGTCGAGCTTGTCGACAAGTGCGAGCGGCCGCGTCGGGCGTCGTCGAAGGACCGAGCTTGACGCCGATCGGATTGGCAATCTGACGGGCGAATTCCACGTGGGCGCCGTCGAGTGCACGGGTCCGCTCCCCTACCCACACCAAGTGCGCCGACTGGTCGTAATACGCCGACCGGTCGTCGTCCCATCGGGTGAGGGCAGCTTCGTAGTCGAGGAGCAGCGCCTCATGGCTGGAGAACAACTCGACCTGGTGCGCAACGTCAGCCCGCTCGAGATCGAAACCGCACGCCTGCATGAACGACAGCGCCCGATCGATGTCCATGGCAATCGACTCGTACCGCTGCCCCGCCGGACTGCGACCGACAAAGTCGGAGTTCCACGAATGGACCTTGCGCAGATCGGCAAAGCCGCCGGTCGCGTGGGCGCGGATCAGGTTCAGAGTCGCGGCTGCGCGGTGGTAAGCCTCAACGAGCCTGGCCGGATCGGGGACCCTAGCTTCCGGCGTCCGCTCGATCGAGTTCACGGCGTCACCGCGGTAGCTGTCGAGCTCGACCCCATCGACGAACTCCGTGTTCTTCGACCGCGGCTTGGCGTATTGCCCCGCCATCCGGCCGACCTTCACGATCGGCACGCTTGCGCCGTAGGTCAGCACGACCGCCATTTGAAGCAGGATCTTGATCTTGTCGCGAACCTTGGCGACGGTCGCATCGGCGAAGGTCTCGGCGCAGTCGCCGCCTTGTAGCAGGAACGCCTTGCCCTTCGCGACGTCAGCTAGCCGCGACCGGAGTCGGTCACATTCTTCCGGGACGACGAGGGGTGGCAGCTGCTCCAACTGCTCGACGACACCACGCAACGCCTGTTGGTCAGGCCACACCGGCACCTGAGCAACATGGAGCGCACGCCACGAATCGATTTCCTGCACCCGGCGAGTCTACCGGGGTCGCGGGTTGGGCTAGCCCGCGGCGAGCTCAGCCGCTGTGACACTGAACCGCAGTGACACTTAACCGCAGTGACACTTAACCGAAGAGCACCTGTGCCTCGGCGTAACGCTCAGCTGGCACGGTCTTCAGCACACCAGTCGCGTCGGACAGCTTCGAGAGAACGATGTCCGTGCCGCGCAGAGCGACCATCATGCCGAAGTTGCCATCGTGGACAGCGTCGATCGCGTGCAGCCCGAACCGGGTTGCGAGCACCCGGTCGAACGCGGTGGGAGTGCCGCCACGCTGGATGTGCCCGAGCACGGTGGTCCGAGCCTCTTTGCCGGTGCGCTTCTCGATCTCGTCGGCCAGCCGCTGACCGATGCCGCCCAGGCGCACGTGACCAAATGCGTCAAGGTCGCCGGTCGAGACCTCCATCGTGCCCTCAGCAGGTGTCGCACCTTCGGCAACGACGACGATCGGCGCGTAGTGGCTTTGGAACCGGTGCTCGATGTAGGCGCACACCTGCTCAATGTCGAACGGAATCTCCGGGATCAAGATGACGTTCGCGCCGCCGGCCACGCCTGCGTGCAAGGCGATCCAGCCGGCGTGGCGGCCCATCACTTCGACGATCAGTGCACGGTGGTGAGACTCCGCCGTCGTGTGTAGACGGTCGATGGCCTCGGTCGCGATGTTGACCGCGGTGTCGAAGCCGAAGGTGTAGTCGGTAGCGGACAGGTCGTTGTCGATGGTCTTCGGGACGCCGATGACCTTGAGCCCACGCGCGTCGAGCTCAGTGGCGACTCCGAGCGTGTCCTCGCCGCCGATGGCCACGAGCGCATCGATGCCGAGCTTCTCGAAGTTGGTCGCAATCGTGTCGAAGCCGCCGTCGATCTTCGCCGGGTTGGTCCGCGACGACCCAAGGATCGTGCCGCCACGAGGCAGGATGCCGCGAACCTGCGGGATACCGAGCGGAACGGTGTCGGCGTTGATCGGCCCGCGCCAACCGTCACGGAATCCGACGAACTCGTATCCGTAGTTCTGGATGCCCTTCCGAACGACGGCACGGATGACAGCGTTAAGCCCGGGGCAGTCGCCGCCGCCGGTGAGAACTCCGACTCGCATGGCTCGATTCCTCCAACGGATACCTGAAGCCATCGCCGACAGCGACGGCGACTGTCAGCCTATCGGCCTGCGGTCCGGCGAGGTCGCGCGAGGCAGCCAACGCGAGTCAGGCGACGCGAGTCAGGCGACGCAAGTCAGGCGACCAGCGAGTCAGGCCGAGCGGGCGATGTCCGGCTCGTCGCCGTCGTGACGATCAGCTTGCTTCCCGCGCGCCTTCAGCTCCTCTTTCGCCTTGGTTGCGTAAATATCCACGTACTGCTGCCCGGAGAGCCTCATGAGCTCGTACATGATCTCGTCGGTGATCGCCCGGAGCACCAGCCGATCCCCCTCCATGCCGGCGTAGCGCGAGAAGTCGAGCGGCTTGCCGAATCGCACTTCGGGGCGAATGACCTTCGGAACCACGTGGCCGGGCGGCTGCAACCGGTCGGTGTTCACCATCGCGCACGGGATCACCGGTACGCCGGCCTCCAACACCATGCGCGCCACTCCCGTGCGGCCTCGGTACAGGCGGCCATCTGGCGAGCGCGTTCCCTCGGGATAGATGCCAAGCAGCTCCCCGGCCTGCAGCACGCTGAGGCCAGTGTTCAAGCCTGACGCGCTGGCCTTACCACCAGACCGGTCCACCGATAACTGCCCGATCGCGCTGAAGAACCAGCGGCTCAACGTGCCCTTGATGCCACGGCGATTGAAGTACTCCGACTTGGCCATGAACGTGACCTTGCGGCCGGGAATCACCAGTGGGGCAAAGAAGGAGTCCGAGAAGGACAGGTGGTTGCTCGCGATGATCGCGGCGCCGTGCGCGGGGACGTTCTCGAGGCCGACGACCTTGGGCCGAAAGATCAGCCGCAGGCTGGCCCCCAGCGTCCATTTCAGGAACCAATAGAACACCTACAACACCTGGGTCCCTTCGCCGTGGCCTTACCGGCTACAGCTGCCACATGTGACGGGCCACACCTGCCACACGTGCCCGCGCCACACCTGCCACACGAGCCACGTCCTCGCCGCACCATACCGCTGCCCGGCCTCCGCGCCGAGTAGTTGGCGAGGAGTACGGTTCCACCGCCGGATTCACCAGGCCCCAAGGCGCTCTTTACATCGGGATACTTGGGATAAGTCCGGCGTGTCAACGCAGCCGCTCCTTTTCTCATGCAGGATTGACGTCATGCCAGGTCGCGACAACGGGTTCGTCGCTCGCCATTACGTTCCGCTTGCCGATCTTGACCCGCGGCTTGCCGACGCAATGCTCGAAGCGCTGCGCGCCGAAGGCATCGCGGCCTACGTGGTCCCGAGCACCGGCCAGCTGGGCGGCTATCTCGAGGTGCACCTTCCCGAACGCCCGCGCGACCGGCTGTGGGTTGACCGCCGGCACCACGATCGCGCGTCGACGCTGCTCAACGTCCACGGAGACCGACCCGACCTCATCGCAGCGGCGACTACGCCAGACCAGTTCGACGACGGAGGTGCGGGCGGCGGAAAGATGGACGGCGGGGGGCGGCCCGAGGGACATCCCGACGACCACGTCGACGGCGCGCCTTTCGGCGGCGATTCAACCGACGACGTGTGGGCGCAGATCGTCGCGGGCTTCGACCTGCCGACAAACGCCGGAGCCGGCCCGTGGCCGCTCGCCGAGGACTTGCCTCCAGATTCCGACCAACCAGGCGATGGCTCTGACCGCCGGCTCGGCCCATCATCGATCGAAAGCATGTACACCGGTGCGCACGAGCCGGGCGACCAGTCGCCCGTACCGCGCCGCATCGTGCGGCCTGTCGACCCAAGCTTCGATGCCGGGACGTCGAGTGGCACCACTGCCACGCCGAGCGGGGAGTACGACCCGCTCTCGATCCTTGACGAGCACTTCGTGCCCGAACCGCCGCCACCGCTGCCAAGACTTCGACGGGGCACCCGGTGGTCGCTCGCATCAATCCTCGTTGGCGTTGTGCTCATTGTCGGCCGCGCATTCTGGGACGCCGTGCCCGCCGCGGTCTTCCTCGGCGTCCTGTTCGTGGTCGGTGGCTTCGTCGGGCTCGTCGCGATGATGCGCGAGGACCGACCGAGTGACTCCGACCCCGACGACGGCGCGGTCGTCTAGCTTTACGCAGACGACCAACGGGCACCGTAACTCCAACCGACGCCACCTACGGGTCGAGTTTGCGGATGCGGTAGCGGCTGTTTTGTCGGGGTCGTTGGTCGGGGTCGAGCCAGGTTGGTGGGATGAACCAGGGGAGGCCGTCGGTGATGGTGATGGTCCAGCCGTCGCGGTGGGCCCGGTCGTGGTGGTGGACGCACAGCAGCGCGGTGTTGCATATCGAGGTGGGTCCGCCGTTGGCCCAGTGGTCGATGTGGTGGGCGTCGCACCACGACGGTGGGCGGTCGCAGCCGGGGAACGCGCATCCTCCGTCGCGCAGGATCAGCGCGCGGCGCAACCCTTGGGGCACGATGCGGGTGCTGCGGCCGATGTCAAGCGGTTGACCGGCGCTGCCCAGTACGACGGGGATGATGTTGGCGTCACACGCGATTCGGCGGAGCGCGCTGGGGCTGATGAGGTAGCCGCCTTCCAGGGTGCCCAGTGCAGCTGCCGGCTGGCGTGTTGCAACGATTCCAAGGTGGTGGTGACGAACATGTGCGGGCGTTCGCCGCGAACCTCGGGCAATGTCGGGGTGGCCAGCTGGCACAGCTGGACCAGGGCGTCGGCGTAGCGGTGCTCGGCCAGCCGCAGGTCGCGGATGCCTTCGTTGACCGGCTCGGGTGCGGCGAGTGGGTCAAGGACCGCCAGCACCAGCGCACCGGCCTCCTTGTCCAGACAGCCACGGACTTTCAGCGTGCCGTCGTGTTGGCGGATCAGATGCAGGAAGCGGCGGGCGCGGGCGTCTTCTTCGTGTTGGGCGAACCCGTCGGGGTCGAACCGGTTCGCGATCTCCATCGACCGGGCCACAACCGCTTTGGTTCCTTCATCGCGGGCGGTGTCGACCAGCAATGTCTCGATTTCGGTGTACATGGCTGCCGGCACCCCACCAGGCAGCGTGTCGATCGCGGCACACACCGCGGACGCCGCCTCGGGCCCAATATCACCGGAACTAAACGCTGCGGCTACCACCGGCCGCGACGTCAACGCGTGATGTAACGCCAGCCGCGCCCGGCCGACACCCACGGGCAGGTCAGCGACGTTGTGCAGCCACACCGCAGTAGAGGAGGCACCGGTCTGGTCGGCGACACCACAACTATCAGCCTGCGCGAGCACCCGCAACCTGGGTGGCAGCCAGCCGCCGACCGATGCGTTCGACCGCGACCACCAAACGAGCCGACCTCAGCTGTGGACAGCGACCACAACGATGCTTCTGCCAGCGCATCCAACCCAGCAACGATCATCGCGACCGCATCAAGAGCGGGATGCTGATAATCGGCGCCGGTCGAACTCATGACAACAAGCTAACGACGACCACCGACAGAAACGCGCGGCCAAGAATGCCTATGGAATAAGCAAGAATGTCCACAGGGCCACATCGCTTAGTGCTCGTCCACAGATCGAGTGAAGCCTATTGACGACCTGTTAGTTGCGGACTAAGCAAATTCCGCCCTTGTGAGAATCGCTCACGCGAACCGCGTGTTCTCGCGGAGGTCAGGGTAGTTCGACGACAGCCAGCACCGGTAGATGGTCACTCGCCCGCTCGATGCCAGGCACGTCCGGGACACCACAACTTCGCACCTTGATCGCTGCGTCGACGAAGATACCGTCGATCCTCTTCACCGGCTCGACCGCGCTGTACGTGTACTCGCCTCCACTAGGGGCAAGTGCGAATGCGTCGGCATAACTACTCGCAAGCGCTCGCCACGCAGGTCCGTCGGGCTCCTCGTTGATATCGCCCGCGACGATGACGGGCGCACCGCACGTCGATGTGCGCGCAACGATCTCGTCGACGTGCCGGCGGCGCTCGTCGCTATCGAGATCGAGGTGGATGCTGCCGAGTGAGAACTTGGTGCCGCCGAGCTCGAGTGTCGCCAGCGCGACGCCGCGTTGATGCAATCCCTTCTTGCGACTGAGCAACACATCGGCGACCTCAAGCACCCGCACCTGCAATGCCGCGAGCAGCAGCATCGCGCCAGCAGGCCTACCCCCGGTGACGACAACGAGGCCGGATTCCCTCGCCAGGGCCGCACATTTCGAACGCCACCGAAGAAAACGCGGTGCTTCTTGGATGCAAACGACGTCAGGGCTGCACGACCGGATCACCGTCGACACCGCTTGCGCATCGTCGCGCAACGACCGCACGTTGTAGCTGAGAACGCGCAACTGCGTCGGCAACGCAGGCCCCTTACTCGGCGATGTGGAGTTACTTGACCAGGTGTGGCGGCGAAGGCGGCGGCTCAGCCATCGGGTGGTCGGTAGCGACTGTAGGGATCCGATCGGTGCCATCCGGGATCAGGAGCAAATGCGGTTGCCGTCGTGGCGATGCACCGACTGGCCGTCCGGCGGCGTCGTCCTTGAACGGCGCAGGTGGCACGTAGACCGGCATGCAGTCGCCCGACGTCCGTCGCCCAAGTCGTCTGCCCGTCGAGCGCGTAGACGCTGCCGCTGATATTGAAGTCATCCCCGAGGGAGAAGCACGCTCGTCGACGGCGCCGGATCGACGCTTGGCTGTGCGCGGCGTCGCGATCCGAACTGATCGAACACGATGGCAACGCCTGGAATCGGCTCGCCCGGCTGCCTCGACATTTGCGGTGGTGTCGCGGTCAGCGGATCACGGCTCGCCATGTGTCGCCTTGTAATGCTGCCGACCGTTCTCGACGGTCAGCGTCGCAGTGCCGTAGAAGACGAGCGTGACGCCAGTACCGTCTGGCGGGTCGCCAGCGTTGCATCGGCTGGCTGCAAGTAGCTCGATGAGACTCGCGCTGTGCGACGTCGAGGTTGGCGTCGTTGAAGACGTAGAGGCCGGGTTCAGCGTGCAGGTGTCCGCGTCCCACCGTCTACGCCCGTCGTCGTAAGTGCCAGGCGCTGGACATCCGTCGTTGTCCACGTACACCGGGCGGCAGGAAGTCAGGATCAAGTCGGCAGCGCGTCTGGATTCGGCAGCATCGCTCGGATTGCGGCCGGCAACCCGGTCGGCGGGGGCTGCGGCTGTCGGCTGGCCAGTGCTCTCGTCGAGCACCGGATCGCACGGTCCGCATTCGGGCGGGAGCGGCTGGCCCGACAGTGCTTGTGCAACAGGCGAGATCCCGATCGAGCTGACGCCGAATAGTCCGCCGAAGGTCGCCGGCACATGCTGCGTCGGCAGCTTGACCCGGACCTGAAACGACGTTGATCCCTGGGTCGGCGACGTCGAATCTGAGATGCACGTATCCGACGTGACGTCTGTATCGATCTGCGGACCGAGGGCTGCCGGATCTGTCACATCCTGCCCAATGCGTGACGGTGATTCCCATGTTCGCCAGGACGTAGCTCTTCACCGCGGCGACGACGTCGGTAAGCACGTCGGGGTCAGACGGTTCGCTCGCCAGTACGCGAACACCGGCGAGCGACGCTGCGTCGACCGTGCTCTGGCCCTGCGATCGCACCACCTGCGCGTGACCGATGTCGATGACGAGCGCACCAAATCCGAACAGCACGACCGACAGAAGCGCGACAAGCACAGCGACCGCGCCGTCCTCATCTCGGCGGCTGCGACAGATGCGCCGAATCACGTACACCAGCCCCAACCGCCCGGCGGCGAGTCATCCTCGGCCCCTGAATCGGCTTGCTGGTTCGCAGGCGCGACCGTTCTCGATCTGCGTCGACAACCTTCGAGCGAATCCGACCGCCGTCATGCGTGGCAACGGCACGTACCCCGTGAGGCCCTGGACGTCGATGACCTCACAGACAACAACTGCTGTCCCGGGAACCAGCCGGGCGGGTTGGCGCCGGGTTGGCGGGTCGTCCGGGAGCATCACCTTGACGTACGCCTTGCCCGTGATCGAGCCCGTGTTGGCCTTCACCAGCACATCAGTGCGGCAGTCTGAATCGCGACGACCGCCGGCGGTGGGTCTCGTGTCGTGCAGTCGGGATCGAGGTTGCCGACGATCGCCTGCCGCGCCGCGGTTTGCACGCCAGACTCGGCACTGAGCGTGTTGCTGAAGTACAGGCCGTAATCGATGATCCCGAACAGGATCAGAACCAGGATCGGCAGCACCAGGGCGAACTCGACCGCCGCAGCACCAGCATCGCGGCGCGGATCACCGGCGCGTGCCAGATCGCCGCCTACCCAGTCGCCGCATAACGCTCAAGGCTAGCGACGGAAAGGCCTCAGCGGATGCGCGCGAGATCGGCGGCACCGACCAGGCCGGCCGAGCTGCCGAGTGCGGCGGTCAGAATCTGCGCGTGGGGACGGTAGGCGCCGCCGCTCAATGCCGCGTCGAAGGCCTCTCGGGTCGGATCGATGAGCACGGCACCGGCGTCCGCCGGACCACCCCCGACCACAAAGCACACCGGGTCAAGGATCGTGGCGAGGTCGGCGAGCCCTTGTCCGACCCACCGGCCGACGGTGTCGAAGCACTCTCGCGCCCCCGGGTCGCCGGCGTTCGCCGCCTGGGTCACCAGTGGTCCGGTGATGGCGTCGACCTGGCCGACGACAGCCTTCATCAAGGACGGCATGCTGGACGGCGCCGAGCGGGCCATCTCGCGCGCCGCCCGGACCAGCGCGTTGCCGCTCGCGTACTGCTCCCAGCAACCGTGATTGCCGCAACCACACAGGCGCCCGTCGGGCACGACGCGAATGTGGCCGGGCTCGCCGGCGATACCGAATCCACCGCGGAACAGGCGACCCTCGAGCACGATGCCGCCACCGATTCCGGTGCCGAGAATGACCGCGACGACGGTGTCGTGTCCGCGGGCGGCACCGAATCTGTGCTCGGCCCACGCGTGACAGTTCGCATCGTTCTCGACGACGATCGGCAGGTCGATCAGCTTCGAGACGCGCATCTTCAGCGGCTCGTTTCGCCACACCAGGTTCGGCGCGAACATGACATTCGCGCGATCGAGATCGATCCAACCGGCCGCGCCGATCCCGACCGCCTCGACGTCATGGCGGCTACGCAGTGAAGCGACGAGGCCGGCGATGACTTCGGCAATGGCCTCACCGTCGGTCTTGGGCGTGCTCTGCCGATCCTGCTCGAGGATCTGACCGTCTTCGTCGACCACGCCGGCCAGCACTTTGGTGCCGCCGACGTCGACGCCAATCGTCAGGCCCATGGCGTCATGCTTCCACGCGTACCTTCAAAGCCCGGAGAGCGGTGTCGATCAAGACCTGCTCGGCCTTGCGCTTGAACACCCCAAGCAGCGGCATGTCGATATCGATCGACAGCGCGTAGGCGACCTCAGTTCCGCGCGCCGCTGGCTTGAGCTGGTAACTGCCGTCCATCGCTTTGATCGACGTTGCGCGGACCAACTGCCAGCTCACCTCGTCGTCCGACCACGTATAGGCAAGCGCGTAGTCGTCGACGACGACTCCGGCGTCGAGCACGAAGCGGACCACCGTCGCGCGTCCTGTCTCGTCAGAGTCGAGGACCTCGACTGCCTGAATGAACGTGATCCACTGCGGGTAGCGACGGAAAGTCGGCGATGACCTTCATCACTGCGGCCGGGTCGGCGTCGATGACAATGCTCGACCGGCTGACTTCAGTCACCGCGCACACCTTACTGGTAGCCGGAGGCCGGTAACCCACTTCGGTAGCGCACAGCGTGGCGCTCAGAAGACCGTGCCGATGATGTACATCGCGGCGAGGATGATCGCGATGATCGCGACCGCTCCGCCGGCAATGATGAGGGTCTGCGTACTGACGGGCAGCCCCCCTGGTCCGATGCGATCGAGCAAGTCCGGTTCGCCTCGTGCGCCGTCGAGGAATCGGGTGCCGCACGTCGGGCAGGCGTCCTCGTCGAACGACACGATCGCCTCGCACCCTGTACAAGGCCAGCCCTTCGGCGCAACCGAGGGATCAGCCTCGGTACCCGGTGCGGCCTGCTGCACGAGCGCCTGCGCAGCCGCTTCGAGGGCCGTGAGCGAGTCGGCCGGGGTGCCGGGCGCCGCGCCTGAGGTCAAGCTGGGCGCACCAGCGCTTACCGCAACGGGCTCCGGTTCAGGTTTGGGCCGAAGGTCGGCGTAGCACAAGGTGCACCACTGCGCGCCCGAGCGCAGGAGCGCGCTGCAGTGCGGGCAGCGGAAATCGGCCTGATCGCTCACGTCGATGTCGTCGGCAGTCCGGGCGGGCGCCTTGACCCTTGGGTGGCAAATGGCCTAGTCCCCCGGCATCCACAGGTCTGGCGCCTAGCCCGACCCAGCCGCTGCTCCGATACGTTCCGTCGCGGAGCCGTCGAGCGTCTCGGCCTGAGAGCTCGGCTGTCTGGAGGTCCGGTGCGCGAGTTCACTTCGCCGGCAGTGGTCACCATCGCCGACGACGCGACCTTGACCGACATCGTCGCGACGCATGCCGCCACGAGGCCGGACGCCGTGATGTTCCGCCGCCGTCCGGCCGAATCCGCAACGACAACAAACACTGCCTGGACGCCGGTCAGCGCGGCGGAGTTCTTCGCGCAGGTCGAGTCGCTGGCTGCTGGCTTCCTTGCCGTCGGGTTTGCGCCGGGCCAGCGAGTCGGACTCCTGTCGAGGACCCGCTACGAATGGACCCTGACCGACTACGCGCTCTGGCACGCCGGCCTGGTCACCGTTCCGATCTATGAGACGTCCGCCCCCGACCAGATCTGCTGGATCCTCGGCGACTCCCAGGCCGTCGGCGTCGTGGTCGAGACGGCCGCGCACGCCACCACGGTCGCCGAGATCCGTGACCAGCTCCCAGACCTGCGGGAGGTCTGGGTCATCGAGAACGATGACCTCGATGGGCTGGCCCGCGACGGCGACACCGCCGACCCCGCGGCGCTCGCCACCGCGCGCAGAGTCGATCAACGCGGCGTCACTCGCCTCGATCATCTACACCTCGGGCACCACCGGGCGGCCGAAGGGTTGCGCGCTCACCCATCGCAATCTCTTGTTCGGCGCGACCAGCGCCGTCGAGAGCCTGCCCGCGCTGTTCATCGGCAACACCAGTGCGCTGCTGTTCCTGCCGCTGGCGCACGTGTTCGCGCGTGACATCCAGGTAGCGCTGGTACACGCGGCCGTACCCGTCGGTCACTGCCCGAACACGCGTTCGCTGCAGGACGATCTCGCCGCCTTCAAGCCGACGCTGCTGCTCGCCGTCCCCTTTGTGTTCGAGAGGCTGTACGCCGCCGCGCAGCAGAAGGCCGTCGACCAGAACAAGGGGAAGATCTTCGCGCTGGCGGCGGCGACGGCGATCCGACGCCAGCGAGGCGATGGAACGCGGCGAGGTCCCGCTGGTCTTGCGCCTGAAGCGTGCCGCGCTCGACGTTCTCGTCTTCCGCAAGCTCCGCGCGGCGCTCGGCGGCGACGTCGAGTGGGTGATCTCCGGTGGTGCGCCGCTCGGCACCCGGCTTGGCCATTTCTTTCGGGGTGCCGGAATCCCGGTACTCGAAGGGTGGGGCCTGACCGAGACAACCGCCGCCGCGTCCGTCAATCGCCCCGATGCCGTCAAGATCGGCACGCGTCGGGACCGCCCCTGGCCGGCACCACAGTGCGGGTCGCGGACGACGGCGAGTTGCTGGTGCGCCGGGCAGCATGTCTTCGACCGGTACTGGGCCGACCCCGAAGCGACTGCGGCTGCCCGCGACGCCGACGGATTCCTGCACACCGGCGATCTCGGCGCCATCGACGACGACGGCTTCATCACCATCACCGGCCGCAAGAAGGAAATCCTCGTCACAGCCGGCGGCAAGAACGTGTCACCCGCCCAACTCGAGGACCGGCTACGCGGTCATCCGTTGATCGCGCAGGCGATGGTGGTTGGTGACCGGCGGCCCTACATCGCCGCCCTGATCACGATCGATGGCGAGGCGCTCGGTACCTGGAAGACCAAGGTCGGGAAGGACCCGTCGTTGGGACTTGCCGAACTGCGCGATGACCCCGATCTGCTGGCCGAGATCGAAGCCGCGGTCGCAGACGCCAACCGGGTGGTGTCGCGGGCCGAGTCGATCCGACGTTTCCGGATCCTCGATCGGGACTTCACCGAAGCTGGCGGTCAGCTCACGCCCACGCTCAAGTTGCGACGGAGCGTGGTCATGACTGAGTTCGCCGACGAGATCGAAGGTTTGTATTCGACCCCCGGCACCGGCCCCCAAGATGGCACCCTGAGACGTAGGTACGTGGGGGTCAACAGATGGATGCAGAGTCGGTCGAGCAGACATGCGAGATCGCCCGCAGCCGGAGGTGAGTAGTGATCGCCCGCACGCCTGCCCAGGTCGAGACGATCGGCCTGCGGGTCGCGTTCGGCCCAGTCGTCGCCGTCCACTCACTCGACCTCACCGTGCAGCCCGCGTCAGCCGTTGCCCTCGTGGGCCGCAACGGCGCCGGCAAGTCGACCACCTTGCGCGTCCTGGCCGGCGTGCTGCCGCGCCACCAGCGGCCAGGTCATGGTCGCGGGTGTCGACGTCACGCGTGACCCCGCGGCAGCCAAGGCGCACGTCGGATACTGCCCGGACGTCGGCGGGCTGATCCCCCGCGCGACACCCTGGGAGCACCTTGCACTCGCGGCGAAGCTGCGCGGGCTCGGCCCGGACTGGACCGAGCGCGCACGCGAACTGCTCGAACTCTTCGATCTCGTCGGCGCCGCCGATCGGGTCGACCGCCGGGTTCTCCCACGGCATGGGCCGCCGCCTCTCGGTCGTGCTCGCCGTCTTGCACGAGCCGTCGGTGCTGCTGCTCGACGAACCGTTCGACGGCGTCGACCCGCTTGGCGTCGACGCGACCCTTGAAGTGATTTCACAGGCTCGCGACAACGGCTGCGCCGTGCGTCGTCTCGACGCACCTGCTCGAACTCGCGGCCGCGGCCTGCGACGAGGTTGTCGTGCTGCGAGCCGGTCGCATCGTCGGCGGCGGCCCGTCGGCGGAACTGCGCGGCGAGGCCGGCGAACTGCGCTACCGAGCGCTCCTCTCGTGACGACCGCGCTCCCTGACAGGCGTCAGCTACCTGCCCTCGTCCGGTTGCGCTGGCAGATGGTCAGGGCGGAACGCGTCCGCGATCGGGCTGCTCGTCCTGGCCGCGTGCGTCCCTGGCCTGCTGTGTGCCGCCGTCATCGCCGGTCAGCTTGCGCCGCGCTCCCGATCCTTCGACGTCACCGTCCTGGGGCCGACCGCATTCCTCGGCTTCGCCGTGCTCTCGCTCGTCGCGCCGCTCGCGGCCGGCGGCGGCAACGAACTGTTCCCTCCCGAACAGCTGGTCGCGTACCCGATCCGGCCGGCGACCCACTTCCTCGAGTCGATTCTCGTCGCGCCGTTGAACCTGGCGTGGATGAGCCAGTTCGTGCTGCTTTTCGGCATGACGTCGTTCGTGACCGGCGCCCGCCCCGGCCTCGGACTCGCGCTGGTCACGACTCTTGTCTACGTCGCCATGGTCACGGTCGCTGGTCAGATGGTCGCGTGGATCCTGATCGGCGCACGCCAGAGCCTGGCTCGGCAGGCGCGCCGTGTGGGTTCTGACGGCGCGATCGTGGTCGCGACGATCGTGGTCGCTGCAGCGCCCACCTCGGGTACCGGGTGCTGGACAACGCGCCGACGAGGCCGGCCGTGGCCGCCGTCCTCGCCGGTGGTGCGCACCGATACGCCGCCTGGGTGTCCGGGCACGGTCGCGCTCGGCGTGGTCTTGCTGGGCTGCCTGTGGTGCGGGCCGCGGATCTGCGCGTGGGCGCTTCGGCGTCCCGGCGACCGGACGAGGTTCCGGGAGTCGCGCGTCGAGCGCCGCCGGCCGACGCCGCCGAGCACGCTCGCCACCCTGATCCGCGTCGATCGGGCGAACGTCTGGCGGGCAGCACCGTTGCGTCGCGGCCTGTTCGTGCTCGCCGTCCTACCCGGCGTGGTCGCGGCCGGTGCGGCGTTGCGCTGGGACTCGCTCGTTCTGCTTCCGGCGCTCGTTGCCGCCGGCGCCGGACTGCTGTACGGCGTCAACATGTTCTGCCTCGACGCGGGTGGCGCGACCTGGCTGGCGTCGCTGCCAGCCCGCCACGGTTGGCCGTCACTGCCAAGACGATCGTGCTGGGCGAGACCATCGGCGGCAGCTGCCTCGTGGCGGCAATCGCCGGCAGCGTGCGCGCCGCCGGACCGGTCGACGGTCGCCGACCTCGTTGCCATGGCCTGCTGCCTCGTGTCGTGCACCGCGCGTCGTCCTGTCGCCACCTGCCTGCGATTGTCGATCCGCACTCCGCATCGAGCGGACCTGCGGGGCCACCGCGACACCCCGGCGCCGCCGGCGGCCATGGCCGTCTATTCGGTGCGGCTCGCGACCGTCACGACCCTCATCGGCCTGCTCTTCTCCTTGGCGGCCCACGAGCGATCGTTTGCTTCCGCCCTCGTGCTCGCATCGGGCTTGGTCGCACTCAGCGGCCTGTCGATGGCCCAGAGCTTCCGTCGCTGGGACGACCCATCGGTGCGCTCGAGGGTCGTCGCCGCCGTGTCGAACGGCTGAACCGACCCCGAGCAAGATGACCGGAGTCCCGCCGCCCCCGTAGGCTTGCGGTACCAGAGTCAACGCGTCCTGCGTGCCTGGCCTGCCCGGCCGCCCGCGGAGGTGCGAGTATGCGCGTCAAGTGTGGCCGCTGCCCGGCGCACTTTCGCACCTGAAGGGAGTGGTGACGCCGAATGGGACGCCGCACTGTCCTGCTCGTCGCCGCCGTCCTGGTCGCCGCCATCGGCGCCGGCCTGGTGCTGATCTACGTGCACGACGTCAACCAGAAGGTGAAGGCCCGCGAGGCACCCGAGCAGATCCTGGTCGCCAAAAAGATCATTCCAGCGGGCACGACGCGGGGCGGCGGCGTCGGCCGAAGGCGACCTCCAATCCGTGCAAGGTCGCGCGCGAGGCCGTCGCCGAGGGGGCGCTAGCAACGATCGAGCCGGTCGCCAACCTGGTCGCGTTGGCGCCGATCTACCCCGGTGAGCAGATCCTCCTGCAGAAGTTCGGCAAACAGAACGCGTCGAGCGCGCTGACGATCCCCACACGCGGGGACGATGGCGTTGAGCATCTCGCTGTCCGGGCCCGCGGGGGTCAACGGCTTCATCGCGCCGGGTTCGCAGGTGGCCGTGTTCCTCACCTCGGCCGGCACCACGAAGCTGATCCTGCCCCGCGTCTCGGTCATCGCGGTTGGCAGCCGCACGCTCGTGCCGTCGTCCGGCCAAGCGACCGGAACCGACGCAGCAATCCGACGTCGTCACGTTCGGGGTCACGGCCGCACAGGCACAGACACTCATCTACGCGCAGTCGGCCGGCAGCCTCTACCTGACGCTTGCTGACCGCGAACTCCTCAGTGCCTTCGCTGCCGCCGACGACGGCAACGAACGTCGCGGACGGCGCAGGCCAGTGAGCACCCGGTCATGAGCGTCATCGTCGAAGCCGACCCCACCCGAGCGGAGACTCTGCGGTCCGCGCTCGGGCCGGGCGTCCTTGTCCTGAAGACGCTCGATGATCTTCGCCGCCACCTCGAGGCACACCCAGGCGAGGACGCCGTCGTCCTCGGCCCGTCCGTCGACCAGGACGCCGCCTTCCATCTGAGCGACAGCATGCGGATCACCCGCACGAGTCTCGGCGTCGTCCTGGTGCGTCGACGCATCGACACTCCCCTGCTCGTTGACGCACTGCGCAACGGCATTCGCGAAGTGGTCGAGGAACGCAATCTCGCGGGGGTCAACGACGCGGTCCGGCGGGTTCGCGACGTCGCTGCGGCGATGCGGCAGCGTGCGTCGCATGGCGACGGCGAAGACGGACGCCGCGGAGTGGTCGTGACGGTCTTCTCGGCCAAGGGCGGCTGCGGAAAGACCACGCTGGCAAGCAATCTCGCAGCATCACTCGCTGACGGCGGGCGACGTGAAGTCTGCCTCGTCGACCTCGACCTGAACTTCGGCGACGTTGCGATCGTGCTGCAACTCTTCCCGGCGCACACACTCGCCGACGCGGTGCCCCTCCTCGAAACGCTCGACCTGCCTGCGGTCACAGCATTGTTGACACCGCATTCGCCCGGGCTGTCGGCGTTGGTCGCGCCGGTCGAGCCTGGCTCCGCCGAAACGGTGCCCGCATCACTCATCACGACGATCCTGCAGTTGCTGCGCGAGGAATTCGCGTTCGTCGTCGTCGACACACCACCCGCGTTCACCGACCACGTGCTGGCCGCATTCGACCAGTCAGACGTGATCGCATTACTGGCGACTCTCGACATCCCCGCGCTGAAGAATCTCAAGCTCACCCTCGAAACGCTCGACCTGCTCAACTATCCGCGCGAGCGGTTGCGGGTCGTGCTCAACCGGGCTGACTCCAAGGTCGGGCTTGCATTGTCGGAGGTGGAGAAGACGTTGCGGGTGCCCATCGCGTTGCACATCCCGTCGTCGCGCGCCGTGCCGGCGTCCATCAACCGTGGTGTGCCGATCATGCTTGACGACCCGAGCCATCCGGTGAGCCTGGCGATCCGGCAGTTCGGTGACGACTACGTGCTGCCCCTCGCACGAGCTGCCGACCCGATCGCATCGAACTTGCGAGCGGATCGTCGCGGGATCTTGCGGAGAAAGTCGAAGACGTCATGAGCCTCGCGGATCGGCTTGCCCAAGCCCGCCGGTCGCGCGATGCGAGCGCCGACTCGACCACACAGGCCCTCGAGGCCCAGGCCTCGGCCGCGCGCCGCACCGCCGACCCATTCATCGACCTCAAGCGCACAGTGCACGCCACGCTGCTCGACAACCTCGGCCCCCAGCTCTACGACACAAGGTTCACCCAGGCCGACCTCGAGCAGAAGGTGCGGCACACCCTCCAAGGCGTGCTCGCCCAAGAAGAGACCCCACTGTCGGTCGCCGACCGCACCCGCATCGCCCAAGAGATCGCCGACGACATCCTCGGCTACGGCCCGCTCGAGCCGTTCCTGCGCGACTCCGACATCAGCGAAATCATGGTGAACGGCCCGAGCCAGATCTACGTCGAACGCGCGGGCCGGCTGCACGCGGTCGCCGCGTCATTTGTCGACGAGGCGCACCTGCGGCGCACCATCGACAAGATCGTCGCCCAGGTCGGGCGTCGGGTCGACGAGACGAGCCCGATGGTCGACGCCCGACTCGCCGACGGCAGCCGAATCAACGCCGTCGTGCCGCCGATCGCCGTCGACGGCTCGCTGCTGACGATCCGCAAGTTTGCGACCGATCCCTACGAAGCCGACGACCTGATTGGCTTCGGCACGATGACGCCAGAACTCGCCGAGTTCCTGCGCGCGTGCGTGAAGGCACGGCTCAACATCTTGGTCTCCGGCGGCACCGGGGCCGGCAAGACAACGACACTGAACGTGCTGTCGTCGTTCATTCCGTCGGACGAACGCATCATCACCGTCGAAGACGCCGCCGAGCTGCAGTTGCACCAGGAACACGTACTGCGGCTCGAAGCGCGGCCGCCCAACATCGAAGGACGCGGCGAAATCAGGATCCGCGACCTGGTGCGCAATGCCCTGCGCATGCGCCCCGATCGAATCGTTGTCGGCGAGGTTCGCGACGCCGCCGCGCTCGACATGCTGCAGGCGATGAACACTGGTCACGACGGATCGATCAGCACGGTGCACGCGAACTCGCCCAAGGATGTGCTCGCGCGCATCGAAACGATGGCGATGATGGCCGGCATGGAGCTACCCGTGCGCGCAATCCGCGAGCAGATGGCGAGTGCGTTCGACGTGATCGTGCACCAAGCGCGGTTCAAGGACGGCAGCCGGTTGATCACCTGCGTAACCGAGGTCGTCGGCATCGCGGCCGAGGGCGACAGCATCGAACTGCACGACCTGTATCTGTTCGATCACAGCCCTGGCTACGACGACATCGGCCGCCCGCTCGGATCACTGCGGCCGACGGGTGCGCTGTCGAACTTCGTGGCCAAGCTCGCCGCAGCAGGCATTCGCGTCGACCCCACATCGATCGGAGTACCTGCCGTCGCGCACGCTGACCAGGCGGACTACCCGCAATGAGGCGCGCCGGCGTGTGGGCGACCGGGGTGACCGGTATCGCGGCGCTGGTGCTGGGTCTGGGTCCAGTCGCACTCGACGGCACCGCAACCGCGCTTCCGAGCCCTGCTGCGGCCGGTGGTGCCGCCTCGCAACCCACTGGGGCAGCGAGCCCACGACCAGAAAAAGTGACGATTACCCCCCTGGGCAGCCACACCTATCTCGTCATCGGGATCGGCGCTGTCTTCGTGGGGTTACTCGCGCTCTTCCTGCTGCTGGCGTTCAACGCCAAGCTGCTCGACACCCGCGACACACGAATGCGCCGCCGACTGTCGTTCTACACGCTCACCGGCAGGAATACCCGCGCCGAGCCGCAACCCACGGCACTCGGCGACAGCTCCGTGACGCGCTCGGCGGTCCAACTCGCCGGTCGGCTGGTGGTGTCACGTGACTTCGATGCACGGCTGGGACGACGACTCGAGGCTGCCGGGGTGCCGCTCAGGCCTGCGGAATGGCTCGTCGTACAGGCCGGATCGGCCGCTGGCCTCGGCGTGCTTTTCCTCCTGCTGGGCGGAGGCTCCGCGGTCGCCGCGATTCTGGGCGTGTTGATCGGGATTGGCGGACCGATCGGTTACCTGGTCGTTCGCGAAAGCCGCCGCTCCACCGCGTTCCTCGAGCAACTGCCTGACACGCTTCAACTCATCGCCGGCAGCATCTCGGTCGGTCACTCGCTGGCGCAGGCCATGGATGCCGTCGTCCGCGAAGACATTCAACCGGTGTCCGTCGAGTTCAATCGGGCACTGGTCGAGACCCGCCTCGGCATGCCGGTCGAAGACGCCCTTGAAGGGATTTCAACGCGGATGGTGAGTCAGGACTTTGCGTGGGTGGTGATGGCGATCAGGATCCATCGCGAGGTCGGCGGCAACCTTGCCGAGATCC
Source organism: uncultured Actinomycetes bacterium (assembly GCA_963825425.1). Lineage (GTDB taxonomy): Bacteria > Actinomycetota > Actinomycetes > Acidothermales > Acidothermaceae > PALSA-607. The sequence continues at coordinate 89,421 of CAWGTF010000010.1, read as the reverse complement.
TGACCACGGTCGCCGCCACCATCCGCGAGCGCGAGCGGCTGCGCCGACAGGTCCGCGGGCTCTCCGCCGAAGGCAGGCTCTCGGCCTGGATTCTGGGCGCGCTGCCACCGATCTTCGCCACCTACCTGATCCTGGTGCGCCCGACCTACGTCAAGCCGCTCTTCACCGACCCACTGGGCGTCACCATGCTCGGCGTCCTGATCGTCTTGATGATTGCGGGCGTCATTTGGCTGCGCCGCGTCGTCAGAGTCGAGGTCTGAGATGGCGGAGCAGCTCTTGCTTGTGGGTGGTGTGATCGCCATCTTCGCGAGCATCGTCGGCCTCGTGATGGCGCTTGGTGCGACGGCGTCTGACCGCCAGCAGGTCAACCGGTCGCTGGCCGCCCTCGAGGCACTCGGCCCTCGGCGCGACGAGGTGCGGCGTGAACTCGACCGGCCATTCGTCGAGCGGGTATTCAGCCCGATCCTGCACCGTCTCAGCCGCCTCGGCGGCCAGCTAAGCCCGCGCGATGAGGCGTCGAATCTGCGCCATCGCCTCGATCTTGCGGGAAGCCCGGCGGGCTGGGACGTCGAACGCATCCTGGCGTTCAAGGTGATCGGCCTCGTGTGCGGCGTGGCTGTCGGCATTGCCCTGCCACTGGCCTTGAGCGGCGGCCTTGCTGTCACGGCGGGCGTGACAGTCGTGCTAGGCCCGCTCGGCTACTTCACCCCCGACCTCGTGCTCTATCAAGTTGCGTACAACCGCACTGAACGAATCCGCCGTGATCTGCCGGATTCGATGGACCTGCTGACGATCTCAGTCGAAGCCGGCCTCCCGTTCGACGCGGCATTGTCACAAGTTGCCCGCAATACCCGCGGTCCGCTGGCCGAAGAGCTGTTCCGAGTGCTCCAGGAGATGCAGATCGGCTTGGCCCGAATCGATGCCTTGCGCGCGGTCGCCGAGCGCACGAACGTGGCGGAACTTCGCGGGTTCGTCACGGCCATGGTGCAGGCCGATTCCTTCGGTATCCCGGTCGCGAACGTGCTGCGCGTGCAGGCCAGGGACCTGCGGGTGAAGCGCAGCCAGCGCGCCGAGGAAATGGCGCAGAAGGTGCCAGTGAAGATCCTGTTCCCGTTGATCTTCTGCATCCTGCCGGCACTCTTCATCGTCGTCATGGGACCCGCCGCCATCTCGGCCTACCACTCGCTGTTCCACCACTAGGCGCGCGACGATGCTGGAACTGCGATGAAATCGGGACGACGGTGGGCGAGGCTCGCTGAGCCGCGCGCGCTCGCGTTCGCCGTCCGTCTCGGGTTGCTCGGCTTCTGCTTCGTCGTCGCCGCGCTCGACGCGCACCCGCGGCGCACCGTGGCCGGCGCATTGGTTCTGGTGGTCGCGGCGGCAGTCGCCTACATACCGAGCAGAAACGAGGTCGTGCGGCGACTGCTCCCGACTCTTGAGGCCTGCATCGCCGCCGGTGCCGTCATCGCGCCACCCTCCGACCGAACCGGGCTGCTGCCCTACCTGCTTGCTCCGGCCTTTGCGGCGGGACTGATCTACGGTCTCGTCCCGGCCGTCACCGCGACCGGGATGGCTGCCTTCGTCCTGCTGACCGGCCACCTGATCGCGAAGAATCCCACCGCGCTGCACACCTTTGCGGCCAACTCCAGTCAATGGGTGTTGCTCGCGCTCGCGGTCGGCCTGCTCGCCGCATGGATTCGCCGGCTCGCTGCCGCATCGGCCGGCTCGGATCAGAACCGCTCGTATGAAGACGCGTACGAACTGCTCAGCCAGCTGCGCACCGTGAGCCGTCAGCTCGTCGGCGGACTCGACCCTGTGAGCTTGGCGCAAGGCCTCCTGCAGACGCTGCGCACCCAGTTGCCGTACGAGCGGGGCGCGGTGTTCGTGCGCGCCGAAGGTGGCCGGCTGCTTCCGCTGGCCCTCGAGGGCGCCAGCTTCGTCGACTGGGATACCTCCCTCGCCGACGACACTCCGCTGGGCAAAGCCTGGCTCGCGCCAGGCCCAACGTTGGCCAGCGAGCCGCTCGGCGACAGCCCGACGGCGTCCGACCCGACCCGTTTCGGGCACACCGTCCTGCCGCTGCGGATGGGTTCACGAACGATCGGGCTGGTCGCTCTCGAGACCCGTCAGCGCCCCCCGACGTTACCGCACCGGAGCCGCCAACTCCGAGTTGCGCCTGGTCGAGCCGGCGATGCGCCTGGTCGACGAGACTGCGCTTCGCCTGGAGACCGCGCTGCTCTTCGGTGAGGTTCGTTCCATTGCGACGTCCGAGGAACGCCGTCGCCTGGCGCGTGAGATCCACGACGGAATCGCGCAGGAGCTCGCTTCGCTGGGCTACGCCGTCGACGATTTGGTCGCCGAGGCATCACAAGAGGCGGACGGACAGCCGCGGGCCGGTCACCCACCGATGGCCGACGTGCTGCGCAAACTGCGCGGCGAGATCACCCGGATGGTCGGGGAGCTCCGACTGTCGATCTTCGACCTGCGCAGCGAGGTCCAGGCACAAGTTGCGCTCGGCACCGCACTCTCGGACTACGTGCGTGCGGTCAGCGCCGGGACCACGTTCTCAGTCCACCTGGTCTTGGACGAAGCCCCGGACCGGCTCCCGATCGCGGCCGAAACCGAGTTGCTGCGCATCGCGCAGGAGGCGATCACGAACGCCCGCAAGCACGCGGCGGCGGAGCACTTGTGGGTCACCTTGCGGGTCGATCCGCCCGCCGCCCACCTCAGGATCGAGGATGACGGCCGAGGGATGGGCACGAAGCGCCACGACAGCTTCGGTCTCGAGGTCATGCGCGAGCGTGCCGTCCGGCTGGGGGCAGACCTGACCATCGGCTCGCGCGAGCCCCACGGCACCTTTGTCGACATCCGGGTGGGCGAGTTTTCGGTCCACGCGAGCGGTGGACGAAGATTTGGACGACCTCGACGACGCACCGGTGCGACCCGATTCGCGCTCGGCACGATAACGTCGGCGGCGAGCATACGTACGCACGTGCTCTGTAGTGGTGTAGTGGGTGCGCAGGTGCGAGGAGAAGGGAACTGCGATGGTCGCGACCGTGCTGCTTGTCGACGACCACGAGCTGATCCGCCAAGGGTTGCGTCGGGCCTTCGAGCGGGCTGAGGACTTTTCGGTCGTCGCCGAAGCTGGGTCCGTAGCCGAAGCAGTGGCGTTGGCGAAGCAGCATCAGCCCGACGTGGTCGTGGTCGACGTGCGGTTGCCGGACGGGAACGGGCTCGACCTCGCCCGCGCGCTGCGCGACCAGAACGACGAGATCGGCATCGTCGTGCTCACCATGTACGCGGGCGACGAGCAACTGTTCGGTGCACTCGAGGCAGGCGCCTCCGCCTTCGTTGCGAAGGACGCGCCCGCCGAGGACGTCGTGTCTGCCGCCCGCCACGCTGTGGTCTCACCGAGGTCGTTCTCGGCGAGCGATCTGGCCGAGGCGATGCGCCGCCGGCTCACGCCGTCGGGACCACAGCTGAGTCCGCGCGAACGCGAAGTGCTGCAGCTCCTGGCCGACGGCCTCGGTGTCGCCGCCATCGCCCGCCAGCTCTACATCAGCGAGTCGACGACGAAGACGCACATCTCCAAGCTCTACGAGAAGCTCGGCGCCGCCAACCGCGCCCAAGCGCTGATGTCGGCCATGCGACTGCGGCTGATCAAGTCGCCGGAGCAGTAAGCAGCACCCGCGCAGCTGTGGGCGCGCACAATAGTCCGGAATGCCGCGGTCTGCTATCCCCCGTCGGTACACGGTTTTCGACCAGCCGTCCGATACCGCGTGGCAGATGGAAGGCGCAGGCTCAAGACGCTGGGTGGGCTACGCCTAGCAGTTGACTCTGGGCAACCCGGGTCAGCACCGATCCGCCGCGAAGGGTTCGTCCATGATCGCCTACATGGTGGCAGTGCGCCGCCACGTGAAGGACGACAAAGGCGCGTCCGCCGTCGAATACGGGCTGCTCATCGCAGCAATCGCCGCCGTCATCGTGGTTGTCGTCTTTGCTCTGGGTAGCGTGGTGAAGTCCAAGTTCCAGAAGACGTGCAACGGCCTCAACGGGAGTACGGCTACCAGCTCTTGCACCCCGTAGCGGGCTAGTGCGACCAGCCGACGTCGACGTCGGCCGCCTAGGCGTGCGCCCCGTTTGGTTCGACGCCTTCCTGGTCGGCGTCATCGCCTTCGCAGTCTTCGCCGCAACCGCGAACTATCACCCACCAAGCTAACAACGACACGCAGTCGACGGCGATTGCCGCGTGGCAGCTGGCCATCCACGGCAATGCGACGCTCACGGGTTTCCAAGGCCACGTCGCCTGGCTCTACCACGTCGGCCCGCGCTACGTGACGAACCGACTCCCTGGCACCATCTTTTGGGCGGCGCCGTTCTATGCGGTACTGGGCCGAGGGAACCCTCCGACCGATCTATCCCAGCGCGCTCGCAGCGGCCGTCGCCTCGGCGATCGCCATCGGGCTCGCGTTCGCGCTGTGCTGTCGCGTCGCGTCTCGTCGGCAAGCTGCTGCCGCTGCACTTGCGTTGGCATTCGCCACCGGTACCTGGACCGTGTCCGCCAAAGAGTTGTGGACGCACGGGCCAGCGCAGGCGGCGGTGCTCCTCACGCTTGCTCGTGCTGTTCGCATCGACGGTGGTTGCTGGCCGGAATCCCGGCAGGATTCGCGATCCTGATCCGACCACACCTCGGCGTGGTGGCCGTCGTCCTTCGGCGTCGCGGCGGCGGTTCGTGAGCGAAGCGTTCGACCGCTGCTCATCAGCGTCGGCGTCGGCCGTCGGTCTGTGGATCCTGCTGCTGTACAACCACGCCGTGTGGGGCGGGTGGACCATATTCGGCGGCTACGCCGACCCGGCGCTGGCATCTGGGCACGCCATCGCCGAGTTCGGCGTCGGGATCGTCGGCATCTTCGTGTCACCCGAGCGCGGCGTGCTGGTGATGACCCCCGCGCTGCTGCTTGCTGCTGCCCGGCTGCCGCGCAGCGTGGCGGGTCGCGCCATGGTGGGTGCGGTCGGCGACGGTGTCGGGCCTTGCGTACGTCACCGTGCAGATCTGGGTCAGCCGATTCTCGCGGCGGAGACGGCTTCTACTCCTACCGCACCCCGCTGGAGGGGCTGACCTTGTGCGTTCCGTTGCTCACCATCGCCTGGCGTGAATGGACATCGACAACGCGCGATCCGCCGGACGGCTTTCGCCGGCCTCGCTGCCGTCGAGCGTCGCGCTGCACGCCTTCGGATCGATCGTGAACTGGGTGCCGGGCGGCACCCAACCACTCACCGTGGAAGACGTACCTGCCCGTTCGAGCTCGCACGTCACATCGGCGCCGCGCAAACACGCGCGTGGTTGGTCGGCACCGTGATCGCCATCGTCGCGGCAACAGTGCTGACCTGGCGGCACCAACAGCCGACTCGAGCCACCCCGGACGCGCCGCAATCCCTGGTCGCCGCTTAGACCGCTGTCCCTCGCAGCAGCTCGCGAGCCGCGCCGCCGCGGCGTCCCAGGTCCAGTCGCGTTCGACCCACGCGCGTCCCGCCGCACCCATCGCGGCCGCAGCAGCCGGATCGCGCAGGAGCGCCACAATCGACCCGGCCACCGCAGCGACATCGCGGCCGTCGACCAGGTGACCGGTCTCACCGAGAAGCACCGCGTCCGGCGCGCCACCCGAGCGGCCGGCGACGACGGGCAGCCCGGTCGCGGACGCCTCGAGGTACACGATGCCGAGCCCCTCGACGTCCAGCCCTCTGCGTCTCGTGCGGCACGGCATCGCGAACACCTGGCCCGCGTCGTAGTGCGCGGGCAGATCCGCCCACGCGACGGGTCCGCTGAAACGGACGGCGGCCCGGACCCCTTCGCGATCAGCTGATCGCCTCGAGCCGCTTGCGGTCGGGTCCGTCGCCGACGATCAACAGCGCCGCGTCGGGTACCGACCGCAGCACCGCGGGCAAGCGCGCGCAGCAAGACGTCCTGGCCCTTGCGCGGCACCAACCGCGACACGCACACGATGACCCGGCGGTCGGCCAGTCCAAGGTCGTGGCGGACAACGTCGCCGCCTGCACCGGGCTTGAAGAACGACGTGTCGACGCCCGGCGCCAACCGTTCGAGACGTCCTTGCGCGGACGCCGAGAGTGCACGCTCGAGACGGCCGCGGGTGTATTCACCGAGGTAGGTCACAACGTCGACCCGGTCGCCGATTCGGCGCAGCGTCTGTCGGGCCACCGGAAGTTGGGCCCAGCCTGCTTCGTGACCGTGCGTCGTCGCGACGATCCGCCGTGCCCCCGCCGCTCGAAGCGCCGGTGCGAGCAACCCCAACGGCGCCGCCGCGCCGAACCAGACCGCGTCGCAGCGGTGGGCCTTCAGCAGCGCCGCAGCTCGCCTCGAGACGCCCCGCGTCGGAAGCATGAGGGACGACGGGTGCCGCACCACCTCGAAACTCTGCGCGGCGTCGAAGGCGGCAGCGCCCTCCCAGGCCGGCGCGTACACGACGACGTCGTCGAGTCGGGCCACGAGCTCGTGGACGAAGGACTGGATCCCGCCCGCGCGCGGCGGGAAGTCGTTCGTCACGACGAGCGTGCGCGTCACGCCGTCATCGTAGGGCGGCCGACCGGTGAAGCAGTTCGACGGCAGGGCTTCAGGGCCGCGACGCACCCACGTAGTCGTGGCGGGTGCTGAGGTTGGAGATCCGGATCGTGCGCCGGTGTAAGGCGCCTCGATGAACTTGCCACCACCGATGTAGATGCCGACGTGGTGGATCGGGCGTCCGAAGTAGACGAGATCGCCGGGTTGCAGCGCGTTCCGCGCGACGTGCTTGGTCGAGTAATACTGCGCGGCCGCGTTGTGGCTGAGCGCCACGCCGGCCGCCGCCCAGGCCTTCATGGTGAGTCCCGAACAGTCGAATGTCCGAGCGCCCGCAGCACCGTAGCGGTAGGGCTTGCCGAGCTGGGCATAGGCATAACCGCAACACTGCGGCGGCCTTGCTACTCGTCACAGCAGGGACGGCGGCAATCGGCGCAGCGGCCTGCGCGCGGCTGCCCTTGCGACGGGCGCCGCAGCCTTGGCGACGGCTGACAGCCGCGCAGCCCGTGGGCAGTGCAGTTCTCGTCTGGCCCTCGGCTCACCTGGGTGGTCGCGGCGACCTGTGCCGCAGCCTGCGTCTGGGTGGTCGCGTCCAGGACGGCCTGCTGCTTGCCGATCAGGGCGTTGATGGTCTGCTGCTCGGCCTGCAGCGACGCCTGGAGGGCCTGAACGCTCGCGAGCTCCTGATTGCTCGCCGCCTGCGCTTGAACCAGCGCGTTGCGTGCGGAGGTCGCCTGCGCGAGCTGGCGGTCGCGGTTCTGCGCGAGCCGCTGCAAGTAGTCGGCGCCACGCATGGCGGCCTGCGGGTCCTGGGACAGCAGCACGCTGGCCGCGCCGCCGAGTGCGCCCGTTTCGTAGGCGTCGCGAGCGATTGCGTCGACGAGGACCCTGGGTGGAGTCGACGGTCCGCTGCGCCGCCGCGATAGCGGCCCGGTCAGCGCTGAGCTGGACGTTGCGCGGCGGCCAGTGCGTCCTGCGAGGCGTCGTACTTCTCGACGACGATCTCGGCCTTGTCGGCAAGAGCCTGGACTTGAGCCTGGCCAGCGGCGGTATCGACAGTCGTGGCCTGGTCGGCCTGCGCTGCGGCTGCCGGCAGCAGAGTCAGGGCCAGCGTCGCGGTGAGCCCCGCAAGCAGGGCAGCCCGGCGCGGGCTCGCGATCCGGAACGCCAAAACGAACTGAGGGGACGCCACGTGGGCGATCTCCTTCTTCCTCGGCGCCGGCCAAGTTAGCTGACGGGTTCGGGCTGGAAGCGGCCCTACAAGACGGCGGACTGGTTCACCACCGTGCTCGATTCACCCCAACGGAGATTGGGTCCCCGGCTTCGCTGCTGCGGCCTCCGCCCTTTACTGAACAGCTAGCGCTGAACCAGCGTCAGGGACAAACGACCGCATCGAGCGAATTCAGGCGCAGGCACCGCCGCCGCACGGTTCACGGCTGGGAAACGGTTGCCCGCGGGCAGGTTAGCAGCCAGCGAACCGGACCGCTCGTCTCATCACCCGAACGGGCTACCGCACCTCAGGATGCTGCAGACCTCGTCTGTCCCACCTGCCCCATTGGCCTCTCCTGACCCTCTTGTAGCGGCCCAGCTGGGACCAATCGCAGCGGCGGCACCAGGCCCTGATCGGCGAGGACGCTGATCGCCGCCTGCTCGGCGGCGTCGAGTTCGACGCCGGCCGGTGAGACGCCGAGTAACACCGTGACCACGCAATCGCCACAGGCAAGCCCGCGGACGGCGCAGCTGTCGCAGTCGATCAGCACGAGGACTCCTCCACCTTCGTCTCGAGCGGCTCGGGGTTAGCCGCCCGGCAATCACCACGACCCTAGAAACGGGCAGTGACACTTTCCGGAAACCGGCCCTGACAGTTTCCGCAAGTCGGCCGGACGCCGCGTGGCGCCGCTGAACTGTCCGCTGCCCGCCCTACCGTCCGGGGTGTGAGCACGAGGTCGATCGCCGTCCAGGGCACGTTCGACGAACTCGGCGTCCCGCTGCGCGAGGTGACCTTCGTCGTCGTCGACCTCGAGACCACCGGCGGCTCGCCTGCGACGTCGGGCATCACCGAGATCGGCGCGGTCAAGGTGCGTGGCGGCGAGGTGCTCGGTGAGCTGCACACCCTGGTCAACCCGGGCGAGCCGATCCCCTCGTTTATCGCCGTCCTCACCGGCATCACCGACGGCATGGTCGCGACCGCGCCGCGCATCGACGCCGTCCTGCCTGCGTTTCTCGAATTCGCGCGCGACTGCGTGCTGGTCGCGCACAACGCGCCGTTCGACCTGGGATTCCTCAAGGCCGCCTGCACCGGGCTCGGTGTCAACTGGCCCGGCTTCGACTCGGTCGACACCGCGCGACTGGCGCGGCGCGTCCTGACCAGCGACGAAGCGCCCAACTGCAAGCTCTCGACCCTCGCCCGCGTGCTGCGCGCGAGCGTGCAGCCCAACCACCGCGCGCTCGCCGACGCACGCGCAACGGTCGACGTCCTGCATGTCTTGTTCGAACGCCTCGGCGGGCTCGGTGTGCATTCGCTTGACGAGTTGCGCACGTTCACCGGGCAAGTCACCGCGCAGCAACGCAGCAAGCGCCACCTCGCGGAGGTGATGCCGCACGCTCCCGGCGTCTACGTATTTCGAGACGAACGTGGGCGGGTTCTCTACGTCGGCAAGGCAAAAGACCTGCGCAGCAGGGTGCGCACGTACTTCACGTCGTCCGAGATGCGGCAGCGGATCATCGAGATGGTGGCGATCGCGCACGACGTCACCCCGATCGTTTGCAGCACCGAACTCGAGGCGCAGGTGCGCGAGCTGCGACTGATCGCGCAGCACAAGCCGCCCTACAACCGTCGCTCGAAATATCCCGAGCGTTCGGTGTGGGTGAAGCTCACTGTCGAGCCGTTTCCGCGGCTGTCGATCGTGCGGGGGGTGAAGGCTGACAAGGGCAGCTACCTTGGTCCGTTCTCGTCGACTCGCTCGGCCGAGCTCGCCATCGCTGCGGTCCACGAAGCGGTCCCGATTCGGCAATGTCGCGCGCGGCTGCATCCACGACGGCCGATCTCCGCCTGCGTTCTCGCCGAGATGGGCAAGTGCGGCGCGCCATGTGACGGCCGCGAGAGCGTCGACGAGTACGCCGCACATGTTGCTGCCGTGCGAGACGCCATCGAGAGCGACGCGCGGTCAGTAGTCAAGACCCTGCTGCGCCGCATCGAGACCCTCGCCGCAATGCTGCGATACGAAGATGCGGCAGCCCAGCGCGATCGGCTCGCCGCGTTCATCCGGGCAGCCGCCCGCGGGCAACGACTGTCGGCACTGGCCGGCTGTGCCCAGCTGGTAGCCGCTCGACCGACGCCCGAAAATGGCTACGAGGTGGTCGTCGTGCGGCACGGTCGGCTCGCGGCGTCCGGCACCATCCCGCCGGGTGCGGCGCCGCGACCCTACGTTGACGCGTTGATCGCCACGGCGGAGACAGTGGTGGTCGACAGCACGATGGTGGTCGACAGCACGATGGTGGTCGACAGCACGATGGTGGTCGACAGCACTCGAGAGTGTGACCGCGAGGGGTAGTGCGGCGGCCAGCGCGGAGGAGATCGAGTACGTGCTGCGATGGCTCGATTCACCCGGCGTCCGGCTCGTCGAGGTCGACGGCTCGTGGTCATGTCCCACTCACGGCGCCGGCGGCCAGCGACTACTCCTCGACCTCGCCATCGAACTCGAGTCCGATCCCGACCCGCTCGCTGACCGGCGCGGCCTGCGCCCAGTGCACCGCCCGGCTCGCGCGAGCTAGTCTTCCGCGGTTAGTGTTCGGGCGTGATCACCGCCATCGTGCTCGTGAAAACCGCGGTCGACCGGGTGCCCGACGTCGCCCAGGCCATCGCCGAGTTACCAGCCGTCACCGAGGTCTACTCCGTCACTGGCGAGTTCGATCTGGTGGCAATGGTCCGGGTGCGCCAGCACGAAGAACTCGCTGAGGTCATCCCCGGCGGCCTGAACAAGGTCGACGGCGTGCTCGCGACCGAGACGCACGTGGCGTTTCGCACCTACTCGCGGCATGACCTGGAATCCGCGTTCTCGCTCGGCCTCGGCGACAACTAACCGCCGCGCGGGCGGCCCTAACCAGCCGCGCGGGCGGCAATGCTGGCCGCGATCCAGACGTCGAGCTTGCGGGCCCCTGAGCCGTCGTCCAACGCCGTCTCGCAGGTGACCATGGCAGCCTCGAGCTGCTCGACCAGCCGGGCAGCGTCAGGGCCTGCGTACGCGACCAGTCCAGCGGCGGCGTTGAGCACGACCGCATCGCGTACCGCACCCTTCTCTCCGGACAGCACACGGCGGACGACGGCGGCGTTGTGCGCAGCGTCAGCACCGCGCAGGTCGGCTGGCTGCGCCGGCTTCAGCCCGAGTGCAACCGGATCGAGCACCGTGGCAGTCACCTGGCCGTCGTTGACGACCCACACCTGCGACGTCGTCGTGGTGGTCAGCTCGTCGAGGCCGTCATCGCCACGGAAGACGAGCGCTCGGTTGCCCCGCTTCGCCAGCACCCCGGCCATCACAGCCGCCATCCTCGAGTCCGCGACGCCGACAGCGTTTGCGGTCGGCCGCGCCGGATTGGTCAGCGGACCGAGGAAGTTGAAGACCGTCGGGACGCCGAGTTCTCGACGCGGGACGGCGGTGAATCGAAAGGCCGGATGGAATACCGGCGCGAAGCAGAAGCCGATCCCGGCTTCGGCGACACACGCCGCGACGCCTGCACCGGCGAGGTCGATCGCAATACCGAGCTCTTCGAGGACATCGGCCGAACCGCAGGACGACGATGCTGCCCGATTGCCGTGCTTCGCCACCGGAACGCCGGTCGCCGACGCCACGATCGCGGCCATCGTGGAGATGTTCACCGTGTGACTGCGGTCACCGCCGGTGCCCACGATGTCAAGGGCCGCAGTGACCGGCGGAACCGGAGCCGCGAACTGAACCATCGTCGCAGCCAGCCCGCTGACCTCGTCGGCGGTTTCGCCCTTCGACCGCAAGGCGATCGCGAAGCCGGCGACCTGGGCGGGCGTCGCTTCGCCGCTCATGATCTGTGCCATTGCCCAGCCGGTCTGCTCGCTGGTCAAGTCGGCGCGATGTAAGAGCGATGTGAGCAGGCCTGGCCAGGTGGGTTCGACTGGTTCGGCTGGTTCGGCTGGGGGGTGGCCGCCCGGTGCCGAGGTCGTCATCGCGATCGCGTCAGCGAACCGGCGCGTGCGCCAGCCGCTGCCGCATCAACTCGGCCACCGCGGGCGCCAGCGTGATGCCGTTGATCGGGTGCGGCACCGCGGCGTCCGCACGCGACCACGACGCCAGCCACGCGTCGTCCCGGCGACCGGTGATGACCAGAATCGGCGGGCAGTTGTAGATCTCGTCCTTGAGTTGCCGGCAGATACCCATGCCGCCACTCGGCACCGCCTCGCCGTCGAGGACCAGGACGTCGATGCCGCCCGCGTCGACAGCCTTGATCACTGCGCGGTGGGTCGCACACTCGACGTACTCGATGCTCGGCAGGTCGGTGACCGGCCGGGCGCCAACGGCCAACAGCACGCGCTCGCGGGTCGTGATGTCATCGCTGTACACCAGCACGGTCATGACGGCCGGTGGCGACTCGACACTGCTCATCGCGATGGCGCTCCCTCTGGCGAGCTGCGAACGTCGGGCGGGCGGGATGCGAACGGCCGGGCTTGGCGGGCTTGGCGGGCGAACCGTACCGCCCGCGATGCTATCGCCGCGCCGCATCGCAGGATGCTTGTGACCCCCGACTCGCCCGGGTTAGGGGGTCGCGGTGTGAACGTGGATGGGGATCGCAATAATGGCCCTCGTGGCCACCGCGACGACTCTCGGGAAAAACCCGGCGCATGGCTCACTGACGCGGCCGAGCCTGGTCAGCGTCGGAACGATCGTGTGGCTCTCGTCGGAGCTGATGTTCTTCGCCGCACTCTTTGCGATCTACTTCACGCTCCGCTCGGTCAGCACCTCGTGGCCACCGAAGGGCCTCATCCTCGATACCAAGTTTGACGGCGCGATCACCATCATCCTGGTGCTCTCGAGCGTGACCTGCCAGGCCGGCGTGTTCGCCGCTGAAGAGCGCCGGTTGCATCGCTCCGGACCCCTCGTGAAGTTCTGGCTGTGGGGTCTGCGCGAGTGGTTCATCCTGACGTTCTTCATGGGTGCGATCTTCGTCGGCGGTCAGATCTTCGAGTACACGAACTACGTGAAGGATCACTTCGCTGGCCACGGCGGCATGACGATCTCGTCGTCCGCTTATGGCTCGATTTTCTTTCTGGCAACGGGTTTTCACGCGATGCACGTGAGCGGCGGTCTGGTCGCATTCGTGTTCTTGCTCGCTAGGTTGTCGCGTGGTCGGTTCACACCGGAGAAGGTCACCAGCACCATCGTCGTGTCGTACTACTGGCACTTCGTCGACGTCGTATGGATCGGTCTCTTCTCGATGATTTTCCTGATCCGGTGATCCGCTGATGTCGACATCTCACGAACCCCGACGGAGTCGTCGCCGTCGTCGGTTGGCCGGTTATGCGGTGATCGCGTTTGCATTGCTCGGGGTCGGCACCGCCTACGGATTTGCCACCGAACGACCTGGCGTTGCCGAGGCCGGCAACCCCAACCAAGAGGTTCTGCAGGGTAAGGCGCTGTATCTGCAGGGTTGTTCGAGCTGCCACGGCCTCGCGGCTGAGGGCGGTACCGATGCTCCGTCGCTGATCGGTGTCGGAGCAGCCGCCGTCGACTTCCAGGTCAGCACCGGCCGGATGCCGTTGCAGCAGCAGGAGGCAGAGGCCCGCCGCAAGCCCCCCCGCTACACCGCCCAGGAGACCGCCGAGATCGCCGCGTTCGTCGCGGCGCTGGCGCCCGGCCCCGCGGTGCCCGGGAAGGATCAATACACACCGACGGACGCCGACATGGCGCTGGGCGGCAACCTGTTTCGCACCAACTGCTCCTCCTGCCACAACTTCACCGGCGAAGGAGGCGCGTTGGCTTACGGCAGAAGTGCGCCCGCGATGAAGAACGCCACCGACCTGCAGATCTACGAGGCGATGTTGACCGGTCCCGGCACAATGCCCGTATTCGGTGACCGCCAACTGACGCCCGACCAGAAGAAGGACATCATCTCCTACGTCCAGGGCATGAAGGCCGAGCCAGATCCGGGCGGCTTCAACCTCGGCAGGTCCGGGGCGATCGCCGAGGGCCTGGTCGCCTGGCTGGCCGGGATCGGGGTTCTCGCAGGCTTCGCGATGTGGATCGGCGCACGGGCAAGGCGGGCACGATGAGCGATCACGTCGAGTTGCACGACGGGAGTTCGCTGCGGCCGCCCATCGTCGAGCGCGTCATCCGCCCTCAAGATGCCGACCCGAAGCGAGCAGACAGCGCCGAGCGCAAGATCGCGCTGATGTTCTTGCTGTCGGCGATCGGCACGGTGGGCTTCATCGTGGCGTACGTCGCGATTCCCCGCCTGTCGACGACCAAAGACGTTCGGTGGTCGAACTTCTGGCTCGGAATCTCGCTCACCCTCTCCCTCGGTGGTATTGCGGCCGGCATCATCGCGTGGGTGCGCTGGCTGATGCCCGCGCACGAGGTAGTGCAACAACGCCACGAACTCGCTGCGCCCGACGAAGAACTCGAAGCCGCCGCTCAAGTCATCGTGGTCGGTGCGCAGGAGAGTGGCATCGCGCGCCGGTCGCTGCTCAAGCGCTCACTCGGGCTCGCTCTCGGCCTCTTTGCCTTGCCCGGCGTGCTGTTGTTGCGCGACCTGGGTCCGCTCCCGCGGAAGACCCTCGACACCACGCTGTGGAAGGCGAACTCGGTGCTGCTCAACGCCGAGACCGGCGAACCGGTGAAGCTTGGAGATCTCGAGGTCGGATCCTTCACGACGGTGTTGCCGGCCAAGGTCGAGGACATGTCCGAGGAGGACTACGCGAAGACCCCCGTGCTCCTGATCCGGCTTGAGCCCGGGATCAACAGGCCGGCGCCGGGCCGCGAGAACTGGGCCTATCAAGACCACGTCGCGTACTCGAAGATCTGCACTCACGTCGGATGCCCGATCGGGCTGTACCAAAAGCAGAGTCACAAGCTGCTGTGCCCCTGTCACCAATCGACGTTCGACGTGCCAAGGGCATGCAAGGTGGTGTTCGGTCCCGCCGCGCGTTCGCTGCCACAGCTGCCGATCTCGGTCAACGCCGACGGCGAATTCATCGCGACGGCGTCGTTCGACCAGCCGGTCGGGCCGAGCTTCTTCGAGCGCTCATGAGCACGACGAAGCCGCGCCGGGGCGAGAAACCTGCGGGGAGCGCCACAGCTGGCGACACCGCCACGCGATCACCGGTCGGACCACCACCGGCACCGAAGATTCTGAAGAAGGCCCTGGGAGAGGTCGACAGCCGGTTCGGCCTCGCGGGTTATCTAAAGCGCAGCATGAACAAGGTCTTTCCCGACCACTGGTCGTTCATGCTCGGCGAAATCGCGCTCTATTCGTTCATCGTGCTGCTCCTGTCGGGCACCTTCCTGACGTTCTTCTTCCGGCCGGGCACCAATACCGTGGTCTACCCCACCACCGGCAACTACGTGCCGTTGCGCGGCCTTCCGATGACCGAAGCGTTCGAGAGCACGCTGCGCATCTCGTTCGACGTCCGCGGTGGCTTGCTCATCCGGCAGATCCACCACTGGGCGGCGCTGCTCTTCATGGCCGCGATCGTCGCGCACTGCTGCCGCATCTTCTTCACCGGCGCGTTCCGCAAGCCCCGTGAGGTGAACTGGCTGATCGGCGTCGCGCTCGTGTCGCTCGGTCTTCTCGAAGGCTTCGCCGGGTACTCCCTTCCCGACGACCTGCTCTCCGGCACCGGTCTTCGGATCGCCTACGGCATCATCGAGTCGATACCCATCGTCGGCACCTACCTGGGCTCTTTCGTGTTCGGCGGACAGTTCCCCGGACCCGACTTCATCCCCCGCTTGTTCACGATCCACATCCTGCTCGTGCCCGGCATTCTGCTCGCGCTCATCACGGCGCACCTGCTCCTGATGTGGTACCAGAAGCACACGCAGTGGCCAGCCGAGCACCGGACGAACGACAACGTCGTCGGTGCGCCCTTCTACCCGGCGTTCATGGCGAAGACCGGCGGCTTCTTCTTCGCCGTTTTTGCTGTAACCGCAGGGCTTTCAGCGCTGGTGCAGATCAACCCGGTGTGGCTGTACGGGCCGTACAACCCCGCGCAGGTGGGCGCCGGGTCGCAGCCCGACTTCTACATCGGTTGGCTCGAGGGCACGCTGCGCATGATGCCGAACCTCGAGACGCATATCGATGGACACACCATCAGCTGGAACGTGCTGATTCCCGCGGTGGTGATCCCCGGAGTCTTGTTCACCGCGATGGCGATCTATCCCTTCCTCGAAGCCTGGGTCACCCGCGACTACGCGATCCACAACATCTGCGACCGACCACGTAACCGGCCGGGCCGCACTGCGCTCGGCGTCGCGGTGCTGACTGAACTCGGAGTGTGCTTGCTCGCCGGTGGCAACGACGTCCTTGCAGCGAAATACGACATCAGCCTCTACGCGACCACATGGACGTTCCGGGCGATGTTCTTCATCCTGCCGCCGCTCGCATTCATGGCGACTCGCCGCATCTGCCTCGGCTTGCAGTACCGCGACGCGCACAGTGCGCAGCACGGGTATGAGACCGGCCGCATCGTGATGCTCGCCAACGGCGAGTTCATCGAAGTCGAGGCCGCGCTGCCCGAGCAAGCCATTGCGCGCATGGGCCTTGAGTACCGGCAAGGACCGCCGCCCGCGCTCGAGCCCCCCGTCGACGAACACGGCGTGCGCTCAAAGTCGCGGCACAATCCGATCGAGAAGGTCCGCGGTCGCATCGGTGCGTTCCTCTACGAGCCCGACGTCGAGCCGCTGACCGATGGGCACGGCAACGGCCACGCAAGCAACGGCCACGCGGACGCCGAGTTGCCGGCCGCCGAGCAGACCGAACTTACGTCCGGCGAAGGTCACACCGACTAAGAGTTGGCCCCGGCGAGCTAGTCGAGTTGGGGTGGTGGGTCGGAGACGAATTGCCGGCCACTGGGTGATGTCCACAGACAGGAGCCGTCGGGTTGGAGTTGCACGGTCCAGCCGCTGAAGGTTTTGAGTCTGTGGTGTCGCCGGCAGAGACAGCAGCAGTTCTTGGCGGAGGTGTCACCGCGGGGTGCGGGGATGTTGTGGTCGATGTCGCAGATGGTGGCGCGGGTGTTGCAGCCGGGGAAGCGGCAGCGCCGGTCGCGGGCCATCACGTAGTCGGCCAACTCGGCCGGCGGCCGGTAGACCCTGGTGCCGTAGTCCAATAGGTGGCCAGTGACCGGGTCGGCGACCAGCCGCGACCAATCCGCCTCGGTCGCACGGTCGCGGACCAGCGCGGCCGGGATCGGCCCGTAACCGACCAGCTCGGCGGGGTTGTCCGCTAGGCCGAGCAGACTCGGCAGGTCGGTGATGAACTGCACCTGCTGGCGGCGCCCGTGCCGGCGCGGTGCGTTCGGGTCGCCCAGCGCGTGGTTCGCCCAGGCGACCATTGCATCAGACCGGTAAGCATCGATCCCCTCATCAACGAGCCCGGCAGCTTTCGCGGCGGCCTGCAACTGGGTCGCGGTCGCATCCAATCCCAGCCACACCGTTTGGGCGTCGATGGACGACATCGTCACCTGTATTTCGCTCATCACCGCATCGAGCAGGTCGAACTTGTCCACCCGGCGGTGCCGCATCGCCGCGGCGTGTTCTGCCAACACCACATCACGGTTCGCCGCCACAATGGCGCGGCGCAGCGTCCGCCGAAACGCCGCCCAACTCTGCCCCTTGATCTTCGCCGCGACCCGGGCATCGACCGCCGCCACACCGACCCGGTCAAGGCCCGCTTCGCGCACAGCTTGGGCGACCACCCGCGCATGCCAGTACCCCATCAACCCCGCCGCCATGGCCAACCGGCACTTCGGCAACGTCTCGGTGATCGCCCGCGCCGTATCGACCCGGGCCCGGGCGCCGCCGCCGGTCATCCCCAACGTCGCCGCCACCAGGTTCGCCCCCGCGTCGATCGGGTCAGCCACCAGCGGATCAGTGCTATCCGGATCAGGCGGGAGTGGAGTCGGACCGGCCACCCGTGCAGTGACCCGCACCGCGAGTTCGGCCAGCCATGCCTGCTGGCGTTCCACCAGCTCCAACGCGACCGACGCGGAGTGTTCGTCGAGGGACTCGATGTCCAGCAACGACAAGTAACTGACCATGAAACGACCCGGCTCAAGAGCTAGCAGATCCTCGTTCGACCACCCAGGCCCAGCATCAGGCAACAACGACGCGGCAACCGCACGGGCATCGACATCCAGGTCGACATCGACATCAGCATCGACATCAGCGATCAACATGCAACGAAGCTATCCGTGACCACCGACACTTTCCGCAGACGGCACTGCACACTCAAAGCTGTGCACGAACCACCGGCCTGTGCACAACCAGCAGGTAGCGAGCCGCAAGCAAGAGCCACCGAGCGCGACAAGTGAACGGCCACTGGTGCCGCAAGTGCGACGCCGGACACTCATCGGACGCGTCGTGGGATCGTGTTGACGGTCGACGAAATCGGATCGACGCGACTCGCTGTTAGGGGATGTGAATCCCGCGGTAGTACTCGAGCACGAATCCGAACGCCGTCAAGATGACGAACATCATGCCGAGAATGGCCAGCCACCACGCGAACACGACGCCGACCGCGACGACGCCGACCGATGCGGCCGTGAACAACGGCCACCAGCTGTGCGGGCTGAAGAAGCCGAATTCGCCTGCAGATTCAGAGATTTCCGCGTCACGTCGGTCTTCGGGACGCATCCCGGTACGCCGACCGGTCACGAAAAGGTAGAAGCCCACCAGGAAGGCGAGGCCGACCGCGAGCGCCAGCGCCGTGGTGCCGGTCGGGTCGCGTGACAGCGTCCAGTAGACGATGTCAACGATTGCGAAGAACAACGCGCAACCCGCAAACAGCAGACCTTCGGTCTTCATCAGACGCTCCTCCCGTCGGCCGCCGAGACTGCCGCGACCGGTACATGTGCGCGGCCGGTCAGTTCGGGATGGTGCAGGTCGAACGCCGGGCGCTCCGAGCGGATCCGCGGCATCCGGACAAAGTTATGCCGCGGCGGCGGGCAGGACGTCGCCCACTCGAGTGACGCACCCCAACCCCACGGATCATCGACGCCGACTAGCGGCGCATGCCGCCATGTCTTCCAGACGTTAAGGAAGAACGGGAACATCGAAAGCCCGAGGATGAACGCACCGATCGTCGACACCGTGTTCAGCGTGGCGAATCCGTCACCGGGTAGGTAGTCGGGGATCCGGCGCGGCATGCCGATCACGCCAAGCCAGTGCTGCACGAGGAACGTGGTGTGGAAGCCGATGAACAGCGTCCAGAAATGCACCTTGCCAAGACGCTCGTCGAGCATCTTGCCGGTCATCTTCGGCCACCAGAAGTAGAACCCGCCGAACATGGCGAACACCACGGTGCCGAACAGCACGTAGTGGAAGTGCGCAACCACGAAGTACGTGTCGGTGACATGCCAGTCGAGTGGCGGGGACGCAAGGATGATGCCGGTCAGCCCACCGAACAGGAACGTCACCAGAAATCCGAGCGCCCACAGCAGCGGCGTATCGAAGCTCAGCTGGCCGCGCCACAGCGTGCCGATCCAGTTGAAGAACTTCACGCCAGTCGGGACCGCGATCAGGAACGTCATGAACGAGAAGAACGGCAGTAGCACCGCACCGGTGGAGAACATGTGGTGCGCCCACACCGTCATGGACAGGCCGGAGATGGAAATCGTCGCGAACACGAGGCCCTTGTAGCCGAACACCGGCTTGCGTGCGAACACCGGCAGGATCTCGGTGATGATCCCGAAGAACGGAATCGCGACGATGTAGACCTCGGGGTGACCGAAGAACCAGAACAGGTGCTGCCACAAAATCGGGCCGCCGTTTTCGGTGGTGAAGATCTTCGCGCCGAGCTTGCGCTCGGCCTCCAAGCAAAGCAGCGCCGCGGCCAGCACCGGGAACGCGAGCAGCACCAGCATTGACGTCAGGAGGATGTTCCAGGTGAAGACCGGCATCCGAAACATCGTCATGCCGGGGGCACGCATCACCATGATCGTGGTGACGAAGTTGACGCCACCGAGAATCGTGCCGAGCCCGGAGACGACAAGACCCATGATCCACATGTCGCCGCCGACACCTGGTGAGTGGGCTGCATTGGTCAGGGGCGTGTAGGCATACCAGCCGAAGTCTGCAGCGCCACCGGGGGTAAGAAAGCCCGCCACGGTGATGAGGCCGCCGAACAGGAACAGGTAAAAGCTGAAGATGTTCAGCCGCGGGAATGCGACGTCGGGTGCGCCGATCTGCAACGGCACGATGACGTTGGCAAAGCCGATGAACAATGGTGTCGCGAACAGCAACAGCATGATCGTGCCGTGCATCGTGAACAGCTGGTTGTACTGCTCGTTGGTGAGGAACTGAAGCCCGGGCCTGGCTAGCTCGGCGCGCATCAACAGCGCCATCACGCCAGCCAGCAGGAAGAACAGGAATGACGTCGCCAGGTAGAGCTGGCCGATCAGCTTGTGGTCGGTGGTGGTCATCCAGTTGACGAGCGATGAGCCACGGCGCTTTTGCGGACGAACGATGGGCTGGGCGATGCCTGCGGCGGTCATGTGCTACTCCCCGACTTGAAGGCGAGCTTCATCTTCGCCAGGTCAGCGTTGTACGTGGCAGGAGTGACCAACTTGACGTGGAACAGCATCTGATCGTGGTTCAGGCCGCAGAACTCGGTGCACCGACCCTCGTAGGTATTGCCCGCCTTGTCGGCGTCGATGTGTACCTCGAACTCGTTGGTGCGCCCGGGGATGACGTCGCGCTTGAACAAGAACGCAGGCACCCAAAACGCGTGGATCACGTCGGGTGACACCAGTTTGAAGCGCACTGTTTCGCCCGCCGGCAACTCAAGAGTGGCCGGCGACCCGTGGGCGTTGTCGCCGGTAATACTTGCCACCGTCACCGCCGACGCATCGTTGGCGCTGCTCAGGTAGTTGAACTGCCAGTCCCACTGGAATCCGACGACTTCGACGGTGACGTCGGGGTTCGGCGACAGCTTGTCGATCGAGCTTTCGTCGCGTGCCGTGAAGTAGAAGAGGACGCCGACGAAGATGACCGGCACGATCGTGTACAGGATCTCGATCGGCAGGTTGAAAGCGAGCTGCGGCGCGGCGCTCTCGTCGCGCTTGCGGTAGGCGATCACGCACCAGATGATCAGGCCCCAGACGAGGCAGCCGACGAACAAAGCGGCGATCCAGCTGCCTTGCCACAGCGACAGAATCTGCCGGCCTTCTTTGGTGATCGGCGTCGGCATGGCGAATCGCGGAACGTTGTCCTTCGAGCAGCCCGCTACCAGCACGAGCATCGCCACGGTCATGACCGAGCGGACGACCAGACCGGACCGACCAGGCCGACGACGGGATCGCGGCAATGATCCGTCGGTGCTCGGACTCACGTGTCGCCTTCCGTGAACAGGCCGGACGGGCCCTAGACGGGCGTGTGCACCCGCCCGTGCGGGGTCGGCAAAACCCTACTCCAGGCAGGTTGCCCAACCGCCACAGGGCGCACTCGTTATCTGGCGCGGCGAGAGGTCGACGGGTCAGTTCAAACCGGCGTCGACCAGGTGCCCGATCTCGGCCGCCGCGACGTCGCCGAACGTCTCTGCGAAGCGGTCGTAGAAGGCGCCGGGCTTGACCTCGTACTCCTGCGGGCCGACCGTCTCGATCACGTAGGTCGCCAGCAACGAGCCGATCTGCGCGCACCGCTCGAGTCCGACCCCCCAGGCGAGCCCCGCAAAGAACCCCGCCCGGAAACCGTCGCCGACACCGGTCGGATCGGCCAGCCCCCGCTCGGGTACCGCCGCCACCTCGATCGGCGGCTGGCCGGCCCGTTCGATGATGGCCCCACGCGGGCCGAGTGTGGTCACCCTGACTCCCACCCGCGCCAGCACCTCGGCGTCCGACCAACCGGTCTTCGTCTCGGTCATCGTCTTTTCATACTCGTTGGTGAACAG
Organism: uncultured Actinomycetes bacterium; assembly: GCA_963825425.1. Lineage (GTDB taxonomy): Bacteria > Actinomycetota > Actinomycetes > Acidothermales > Acidothermaceae > PALSA-607. Next base: position 67,718 of record CAWGTF010000010.1, on the reverse strand, counting down.
GAAGGCGGCGCCTTCGATGAGCCGGCGGATCTCGGGCCCGTCCATGCGAGTCAGCTGCTGCGAGGGATCGGCCACGAAGCGGTACCCACGGGCGCGGCACTCGTCGGTGTGCCGCAGCATCGCCTGAGGGTCGTTCGGGCTGATGACGACGAGGTCGAGGCCGCCGACCCGCGACGCGACCGGGCCGAGCTCGATGTACCTGGCGTCGCTCATGGCGCCGGCATAGAACGAGGCGATCTGGTTTTGATCGGAGTCGGTCGTGCAAACAAAGCGTGCGGTGTGGTGCAAGTCGGAGATGTGCACCGACACCGTGTCGACGCCGTGCCGTTCGAGCCAGGACCGGTAGTCGTCAAAGTCCGAGCCGACCGCGCCGACCAGGATCGGACGAAGGCCAAACGCCGCGATGCCGAAGCAGATGTTGGCCGCGATGCCGCCCCGACGAATCTCCAGGCTGTCGACGAGAAACGACAACGAGACCGTGTGCAGCTGATCGGGCATCAGCTGGTCGGCGAACCGCCCAGGGAAGGACATCAGGTGATCGGTCGCAATCGATCCGGTCACCGCGATGCGCATCTGCTCAGTCATCAGTTCCCATCATCGCAGGCACCACACGATCGCCCACATGCCACCGGCCCTGCCGAGGGCAGGGCCGGTAGGTGGGAAGGACTAGTGGAAAGAGTCGCCGCAGGCGCACGAGCCGCCGGCGTTCGGGTTGTCGATCGTGAAGCCCTGCTTCTCGATCGTGTCGACGAAGTCGACCGAGGCACCGGCGAGGTAGGGCTGGCTCATCTTGTCGACGACGACGTTGACGCCGCCAAAGTCTTGAACCTGGTCGCCGTCAACCGAGCGGTCGTCGAAGTAGAGCTGGTAGCGCAGACCTGAGCAGCCACCGGGCTGTACCGCTACGCGCAGGGCGAGGTCGGTGCGACCCTCTTGCTCGAGCAGCGCCTTCACCTTGGCGGCGGCGTGATCGGTCAGCACGATCCCAGTGACGCCGGTCGCCGTGTCGGCGTCAGCGTCAGGTCGTGTGGTGGTGTCGCCTTGAGCGGTCATCAATATGCTCCCTGGTAAGAACGCTTCTGATCCCATCGTCTCATGACCAACACCGGTTGAGGCGCCGGTCATCCCCAATGCGGCCCTAAAGTCCGCCACCGCGCGGCGTCGCCGGCCGCCATTCCCCGGCTACCTGGGCAGCGAGCCCGCGAAGCCCCGAGACCCCGAGCGCGATCGCCGCCTCGAGCGAGCCGGCGTAGTCCTCGATTGAATACCCGCGGACGAATCCTGCGGCGGCCAGCTGACGGCGTCCCAGCATGACTCGCCCGGCGATCGCCACGCACGGAACCGCCGCGTCGAGACACCTCGCGGCCACCCGCACCGGCAGCTTGCCCCGCAGTGACTGACCGTCTAGCGACCCCTCCCCCGTCATCACCAGGTCGGATGCCGCGATCCGGTCGGCAACGTCGAGCTCCCGCAGCACTAGGTCGGCGCCGCTCTCGCGGTGCCCACCCAGCGCGAACAGGGCAAACCCGAGGCCGCCGGCGGCGCCGGCACCGGGGAGCTGCGCATGTTCCGGCCCGATGAGGTCGGCGAAGCTGGCGAGCCGCTCCTCCAGTACCGGCATCAGGTCAGGTGTCGCGCCCTTCTGCGCCGAGAAGACCGCGGTCGCACCGAGTGGCCCCAGTAGCGGGTTGTCGACGTCGGTCGCAACCACGAGCTCGACACCGCGCAGGCGTTCGGCGTCGGCGCCAAGGCTTTCGATCATGGCGCGGCCGGCGTCGTTGGTGCCGGAACCACCAAGGCCGACCACGATCCGCTCTGCGCCCGCAGAGAGCGCAGCCCGCAGCAGGGCCGCGACCCCCGCCGACGTCGTCCGGCTCGGATCTCGTTCGGACGGCTGCAGCAGGTGCAGTCCGCAGGCCTGCGCCGACTCGACATAGACCGTGCGGCGACCGCCTGAGTCGACGACGAGCACGGCGCCTCGAGCCGGGCGGCCGAGTGGATCGCGAACCTCGAGCTCGACAAGCGTGCCGTGCAATCCGGCGTTGAGGACGTCGACGAAGCCCGGCCCACCGTCGGACAATGGCAGTGCCGTCACGGTGTCCGCGGCCGCACCCTCGCGCCATCCGGCAGCGATCGCGTCGGCAGCCTCGTTGGCCGACATCGAGCCGCCGAACGAGTCGGACGCGACGAGCACCCGCCGTGGTGCAGCCGGCCGCAGGTTCACAGCCCGGGCGCACCCCAGACCGGGAACCAACGGGTCAGCTCGGGCTCGACCTTCATGTCGTTTGCGAGCGTGCCCTGCGCCTGGATCTCCAGCGCGTTGTCACGGTGCTGGTCGGTGCCGAGCGGCGCGAACGGATAGAACGTGCCGCGTTTGTACAAGTAGACAAGCGCCAGGCGCCGGCCGTCGGCATGCGCGAAGGAGATCAGCGAACACAACAGTTGTGGTCCGAACCCGGCGTCCTGCAAACCACTGTTGACCGCATGCAGGTCAGTGACGAGACCTGGGACGTCGGCGGCGTCGTGGCGTACCAGCAACCAGGTGTAACCGAAGCTGTCTTTGCTGAGTTCGACCTTCGGGGCGCTCCCCGCCGACGAAGAATCGAGCAACTGCTGGACGTCGGCCTGCGTGCGCGCGAACGCGGCGCCCTCGGCGGCCTTGAAGCACACCGACCCAAGGCCCGTGGGCACGAAGTCGAGCCCAGCTTGAAGAGTCAGGGCCGCGGACGGCAACGCGAACAGGTCGTCGAGGTCGGCCTTCACTGGTTTCGTCCGGCCGAGCACCGTGTCGAAGAAACCCATTCCTACCTGCCCTGACCGAGCTCGCGGGAGATCTCAGCCAGCTGCTGGAGCCGCTTGTCGAGCGACGGGTGGGTCGAGAACAGCGACGAGAGCGAGAAGCCGGGAGCAAGAGCCGGCGTGAAGAAGAACGCGTTGAAGCTCTCGGCCGAGCGCAGGTCGCGAGTCGGAATCTGACCCATCGCGCCAGTCACCTTCTGCAGGGCACTGGCCAGCGACGATGGCCGCCCGGTCAACAGCGCACCCGACCGGTCCGCGGATAGCTCGCGGTATCGCGAAAGCGCCCTGATCAGGAAGAAGCTGATCGCGTAGACGATCGCCGATGCGAGCAGCACGACGAGTTCGACAAGCGCAGCGCTGTCTTGGTTGTTGTTGCGCCCGCGCTGGTTTCCACCGCCGAACATCGTGGCGTAGAACGCGAATCGGGTGACCAGACCGGCGAGCACGCCGAGGAACGACGCGATCGTCATCACGACGACGTCGTGGTGTGCGACGTGCGACATCTCGTGAGCCAGCACGCCTTCCAGCTCTTCGTTGTCGAGCCGGCGCATGATGCCAGTGGTCGCGCACACGACCGCTCGTTTCTGGCTGCGGCCGGTCGCGAATGCGTTGGGCACGTCGCTATCGGCTATCGCGACCTTCGGCTTCGGGGTGTTCGACATTGCGCACAGCCGGTCGATGATGGCATGCAGCTCTGGTGCTTCCTCCGGCGTCACGATCCGGCCGTGCATCGCGTACAACGCGATGCGGTCGGAGCCGAAGAACTGGAACAGGAAGAAGCCGCCGGCGATGACGGCGATGAGAATCGGTGACAGGTGAATCGCGATGAGCACGCCGACGAACACGACGTACACGAGCCCGAGCAGGAACATGACAAAGACCATGCGGGCCGACAGACCGCGGTCTGCGGCAAAACGGGTTCGGGCCATAAGACGGACGCCGATCAGCCAGGGATGAGTCCCTCGTCGCCGAGCAGCGCACGCACCTCCTCCAGGGTTGAATCAGCGCCGGGCAGGACCAACTCGGACGGGCCGAGGTGGTCGTCGGGCACCGGTTCCCCGACTTCGCGGACAAGGGCAAGCAGCTCGGCGAGGGTGCGCCGGAACGCGCTCTCGTCGCCACTCTCGACCGCGGCGAGCAACTCGTTGTCGAGGCCGTTCAGCGCCTCGACCGTGTGGTCTGCGATATCGAACTGGCCTTCGCCGAGGATGCGCAGGATCATGACGACTCCTCCGGCTGGGCGGTTGGCTGTTCGGCTGGCGCGGCGGCTGCTGGCGCGGCCGGCGTTGCAGTAGTGGCCGCGCCCTCGATGGCCGGAGTTGCCGGAGCACCGGCGAGCTGGCCCTTCATCGCGGCCAGCTGCGACTCGACGTCGTTGGTGCTCGACATGCGGTCGAGTTCGAGCTGGATGTCGTCAGTGCTGGTGCCTGTCGGGTCGTTCAGCGCACCCGAGGCGAGCAGCTCGTCGATCGCACCAGCCCTGGCCTGCATGCTCTGGGTCTTGTCTTCGGCCCGCTGCACGGCCAGGCCGACATCGCCCATCTCCTCGGAGATACCCGAGAAGGCTTCCCCGATCTTCGTCTGGGCCTCGGCGGCCGTGTAGGTGGCCTTGATCGTCTCTTTCTTCGTCCGGAACGCGTCGACCTTGGCCTGGAGGCGTTGCGACGCCAGCGTCAGCTTCTCCTCCTCGGCCAACAGTGAGGCGTGCTGAGTCTGGAGGTCGCTGATCTGCTGGGTGAGCGCCGACTTGCGGGTCAGCGCTTCGCGGGCGAGGTCTTCGCGACCCGCGGCCAACGACGCGCGGGCCTGGCCGTCGTACTTGTCGGCCTGCTGCTGCAGTTGGGTCGCTTGGAGCTCAAGCCGCTTGCGGGACGTCGCCACGTCGGCGACGCCGCGCCGCACCTTCTGCAGCAGCTCCAGCTGCTTGGTGTAGCTGTAGTCAAGTGTTTCGCGCGGGTCTTCAGCGCGGTCAAGGACCTTGTTGGCCTTGGCATTGAAGATGAGCGACATGCGCTTCATCACACCCATGGGTGCCGGCTCCTTCATTGGCGGTCGCATCGAGCATCTCCACCCTATGTGTCGACGGACCGCACCGGCAGAGGGTTCCCGCGGGGGCTAACCTGTGCTCCGTGTTCGGACGTGGAACCAAAGACGCCGCCGGGGTTGCGAACCCACGGGATCCCCTCGGCACGTCTCCGGCCGCCCCCACAAAGGGGAAGGCGACTCCGAAACGACGCGAAGCCGAGGCAGCGCGGAAGGTCTCGGCGATCGGTGCGGGCGGGCGAGCCGTGCGCGGAACCGGCAAACGCGGTCGGCTCACCCCGGAGCAGGCTCGGCTGCGTCGCGAGGCCATGCGCCGTGGCGACGACAGTGCGCTGCCGTTGCGCGATCGCGGCCCTGCCCGGCGCTTCGCACGCGACTACGTCGATGCGCGGCGCAACGTGCTTGGCCTTTTTGTGCCGATCGCGGTGCCGGTCATCCTGCTCGGATTCATCTTCCCGCACGTCAAAGTGGTCGTTCTGATCACGACGTTCGCCCTGTACGCCTACATCCTCGGCTCGGTCTTCGATTCGATCCTGATGGCGCAGGCGATCCGCAAGCAGATCGCGATTCGCTTTCCCGCCGAGTCGACGAGGGGCATCGGTCTGTACGCCGCGATGCGGGCGTTGCAGTTTCGGCGGATGCGAATGCCGGGTCCGCGGGTCGCGCGCGGAACAAAGGTCTAACCAGCAGACCCGCACGACCACCCGCCGCACGATCCGCTCCGACGTCATAGGCTGGAATTCATGGAATTCAGACACCTCGGCAAGAGCGGTCTCATCGTCAGCGAGATCGCGTACGGCAACTGGATCACCCACGGATCGCAGGTCGAGGCGCAGACCGCGACGCGTTGCGTTCGAGCCGCGTTCGACGTCGGCATCACGACGTTCGACACCGCCGACGTCTACGCCGGAACAAGGGCGGAATCCGTCCTTGGTGATGCGCTCGCGGGCATCCGACGCGAGTCATATGAGCTCTGCACAAAGGTGTACTGGCCGACCGGCGAGGGCCGCAACGACCGCGGCTTGTCGCGCAAACACATCATTGAGAGCTGCCATGCCTCGCTGCGGCGGCTACAGACCGACCATCTCGACCTCTATCAAGCACACCGCTTCGACGTCGAAACGCCGCTTGAAGAAACGCTGCGAGCCTTTGACGATCTCGTGCGGCAGGGCAAGGTCCACTACATCGGCGTAAGCGAGTGGACGGCGGAGCAGATCGCCTCTGCCCTGCGCATCGCCGACGAGATGGGTCTCGACCGGATCGTGTCGAACCAGCCGCAGTACAACATGCTCTGGCGCGTCATCGAGGCGGAGGTCGTTCCGCTGTCCGAACGCGAAGGCATTGGCCAGATCGTTTTCTCGCCCCTGGCGCAAGGTGTGCTCACCGGTAAATACACGCCAGGCGCCGAACCGCCTGCTGGATCGCGGGCCACCGACACCAAGGGCGGGGCGAGGTTCGTCTCGCGCTGGCTCGAAGACGACGTCTTGTCCCGCGTCCAGCTCCTCCAGCCCCTCGCCGCGGAGGCCGGGCTCCCGCTGTCGCAACTGGCCCTCGCGTGGGTGTTGCACAACCCGAACGTGTCGAGCGCGATCATCGGCGCCACGAGGCCGGAGCAGATCCAGGAAAACGTCGCAGCGTCAGGGGTCAAGCTCGACGCCGACCTGCTCAAGCGGATCGACGAGATCCTCGATCCGATCATCGAGCGTGATCCCCGCAAGACTGAGCAGCCGACGAAACGGCCCTAGGTCGCCCCCTAGGACGCAGGGTCGAGGCTCATTGGGCCGTAGACGACCCGGTCGCCTTCGAGCAGGCTCACCCGGGCGACACCCGCTGCCAGTAACGGCCGCCATTCCTCGCCGAGCCACGACTCGGCGTCCGACTGGGTCGGGAAGCTCTCGGCTGGCGGCAGGTCAGCGGGTGTGACGGGATCGCCGTCAGCACTCTCGTACCGCCATGACCAGCTCACCATGGGTTCCCCGATCCACTTGCGGCTTCAACAGGACCGCTAGGCAGGCTAGCGCGTTCAAGCCCTTTGACTGCGCGCCACCGCTCGTGGTTTGCTCGCGCCCACAGTTTCATGGTTTCGCTTCGCCACAACTGAATACGCATCCGCGTTCAGGGGAAGCCGGTCCAAAGCCGGCGCTGACCCGCAACCGTAGGCCGCACCAGTGCAGCTTTCTTTTCGTTGGCACCGGTACGGCGAGCCGGATTACCTGCCGGATGCGAATTGGCTCCAATCGCCTGCCGAGGTTCGCGGGGCGGAGCCCGGGTCGCACCGATCCGCCAACGCCCCCACGCTGCGCCGTAAGCGCTCGTGGGGTTCGTGTTGTCAGGGGCGCGTACGACGGCCGGGATCTACCACGAGGACCCACGGCCACGTCCCGAGAGGAATTTGATGTCCGCACGGATCCCGGCAGCTCCCGGAGCCTCACTTCCCGGAGTCAGCGCGCCGAAGGGCCGGGTCTGCCCTTCGATCGCTCGCCGCATTCACCGCAGTCGGCGTCACCGTGCTCGGCACGACCGCGCTGCTCACCGCCACCGCGGCCGCGGCACCCGCGGCCGCAACGGCAACTCCGATCGCCGTCGTCGCGCCAACCAATGTCGGCCTGTTCGGTGCGCAGGATCCGACCTATGACGGCGTCTACCGGCAAAGCCTCGCGATCCTCGGCCTGATAGCGACCGGGCACACCCCCAACGCCCCCGCCGTCGCATGGTTGCTCGCGCAGCAGTGCTCTGACGGTGCGTTCACCGCGTACCGCGCAAATCACGTCGGCGGCATGCACGCCAGCTACCGAGGACGAAAACGCGACCGCGGCCGCGATCCAGGCGCTGGTCGCCCTCGGTAAGCCGACAGCGACCGCGGTCGCGGCGTTGAAGCATTTCCAACTCGCCGACGGCGGGTTCTACGACAACACCGCATTCGGCCCTGCGGCGTCGGATGCAAACTCCACCGGCCTCGCGCTCAGCGCGCTGGCTGCAGCCGGCGTCGACCCGGCGACGGTCACGTCGACGACCGGCAAGACCGGTGACGACTACCTGCGGTCGGTGCAGATCGCGTGCTCGGCCACGACCGGGGCCGGTGCGTACGACTTCCAGGGCGAAGCCACCCTGCACGCCAACGACTACGCGACTGTGCAGGCATTGCTCGGCCAACTCGGTAAGGCATTCGCGCTGACCCGCGGCCGGGTCGGCCGGGTCGGCTGCGTCCTGCCCCGCCACGGTGACCGACGCGGGAACGTCGGCCGCGGCAGCCACCAGCTACCTCGCTGCGCGGCTGGCGGCGACGAAGGGGGCGATCCCCTCAGCGTTTGGCAGCGGCACCGATTGGACGACGACAGCGAACGCGGTGCTCGACCTTGAGGCCGCGGGCGCCGGAACCACTGCGGTCGCCTCGGCACTGACCGCACTGGAAGCAGGCGCCAAGGCATACGTGCAGGCGGCAGGTGCGTTCGCGCCCGGGCCACTGGCAACGCTGCTGTTGGTCGCCCACGCGAGTGGGATCGACCCCGGTGCGTTCGGCGGCGTCGACCTGACAACCACGCTGGCGGCGACCGAGCGAGTGGCCGCGGCGACGCCGCCAGCCGCCCCGCCGTCCCGGTCGCCGATCGCGACCCCCGTCGCGACCCTGCCGGCCACCGGGACGACCGACGCAATGCCGCTCGGTGTCCTGGCCGCGTCGCTGGTCGGGCTGGGGATCTGCCGCGGTGCTCGATGAGCCGGCCCGGTCGCCGACGGGTGGGCCAGCACGGGTGCTGACCAGATGATGCTGACCAGGGCAGCCAGTCTCGGGCTGGCCGCCCTGGCGGGTTGCGCCGCCATCGTCATCACCGATTCCCGGGCACGCGAGTGCCGCGACGGCCTACCGCTACTGGGCGTTCTACGTCGCGCACGGCTCAAGCTGGCAGTACTCGCAGCGCGGGCCGGCGAGTGAGTACCCCGTCGACGGCGAGGTTCAGGGTTGGCGATTCGCGGTGCAAGCTGACGCGACGAACGGGCTGCTGCCCCGAGCCGCACCAGACTTTGCGAAGCTGTGCGCGTCGACCCCTGCGAAGGCTGGCGAGCTACGGGTCGGCGTGGTCGTCGACTTCGGCGTCGCGACCGACGCGCCGGCTCATGAGCGTCCGCCAGCCGCCGTCGTGCCTGGCTGCGTCTACGTGCACGACGGCGACACCGGCGCGAACGTCCTGGCCGCCGCTGCTGCCGTGCGGATTGGCACCGGTTCGGACGCCGGACTCGTGTGCGGCATCGACGGCTACCCGAAGACGGAGTGCGCGGTTGCGGCGACGACCCACGCACCACCGCCGACAACATCACCCGCAATCCCGACGCGCGAGCACCGATTCGCCGACGACCGCGACAGTGACCGCACACCACGACGCGGCGGTCTCCAGTTCGAGCCCGACAGTCGCGGCCTCGCGCCTCGGTGGCGGTCTCGGCGCCCAGCGCAGTCAGCTGCCCCGAGCGCCGTCAGCCGGACCGGCGCAAGCGCCGGCATCGGCACTTTCGCTCGCAGCATTGCGATCGAGCACTCGCCACGGTCGCGGCGTCCCTGCGACAACGATCATCGGGATCGTCACTCATCGTCGGTCCTGGGCGCGGGAGCGCTCTGGCGTACCCGCACGCGGGGGCGATGACCATGAGCCTGCACAGCTGGTCGACCGGCACGCGCATTGCACCCGGGCGCATGGTGGGCGTGGTCACTTGCCCTGGCCACGGCCGCGACGCGCACCACCAACCCGATCGTCCTGCTGCTGCTCGTTGCGGTCGCCGGGTTCACCGTGTCGGCCCGGCGGTCACCGCATAGCTCCCGGTCGTTCGCTCTCTTCGTGCGCCTCGGCCTCGTGGTGCTCGTCGTCCGCGTCGTCTTCGACATCGTGTTCGGCGCGCAACCCACCGGCGACGTATTGCTGCGAGTGCCGACCGTGCCGCTGCCCGGGTGGGCTGCGGGCCTGCATCTCGGCGGGAACATCACCGTCCAAGGCCTGCTCACGGCGGTCTACGGCGGCCTGCAGCTCGCAACGCTGTTGATCTGTGTCGGATCGGCGAACGCATTGGCCAGCCCGCGCCGGCTGCTTCGCGCGATGCCGGGCGCGCTCTACGAGGCCGGCGTCGCGATCACGGTCGCCATGTCATTCGCTCCCCAGCTTGCTGCCGCGGCGGTGCGGGTGCGGCGAGCCCGGCGACTACGCGGACGCCCGTCGTCCGGCGTCCGCTCGTGGCTTGGTATTGCCCTACCCGTCCTCGAGGACGCGCTTGGAGCGCTCGATCGAACTCGCGGCCGCGATGGATTCGCGCGGGTTCGGCCGGCGCGGGGCCGCGTCGGCGATCCGTCGCCGCTGGTCTCGGCGGCAGTCGTCGCCGGACTCGTCGCGGTCGCGATCGCGGTCTACGAACTGCTTGACGCGACGTCGCCGACGTCGATCGGACTTCCGCTGCTCGTGCTCGGCACCGCGATCGCGTGCGGTGCCGTGCTTGTTCGGGGGTCGCCAACCAACCCGGACGAAGTACCGGCCGGATTCGTGGCACGCGTCGGAGTGGATCGTGGTCACGTCCGGCGTTGCGGCGCTCGCCGGCATGCTCGTCGCGGGTCGTCTGTACCCGGGGTCGCTGCACACGACGACGTACCCACTCGTCGTCCCGCAGGTGCCATGGCCGGCCATGATCGGCCTCTGCTTGCGCTTGATCCCGGCGTGGGCCACGTCGCCGCAAACCCCTGCCCTGCAAGGGTTTTCCACGCCACGGCAACCGATCAGCGACTCCCCCGCACCAGCCGGAGTCGGCCGATGATTCGCTTCGAATCGGTCACCGTCACTTACCCGGACGCCGAGACACCGGCGATTCGCGACGTCGAGCTGTCGATCCCCGAAGGCGAACTCGTCCTGGTCATCGGCCGCACCGGCGCGGGCAAGTCGACGTTGCTAAAGGCCATCAACGGGCTGGTGCCGCACTTCACCGGCGGCACCCTCGCGGGCCGCGTCACCGTCGATGGGCGCGACACCCGCAGCTATCCGCCGCGCGAACTCGCCGACGTCGTCGGCTACGTCGGTCAGGATCCGCTGGCCGGCTTCGTCACCGACAGCGTCGAAGAAGAACTCGCCTACGCGATGGAATCACTGGGAGTATCGCCCGCGGTGATGCGGCGTCGAGTCGAAGACATCCTCGACTCGCTCGGCCTGACCGGCCTGCGCCAGCGGCCATTGCGCACGCTGTCCTCGGGCGAGCAACAACGAGTCGCCATCGGCTCGGTGCTGACCGCTGGCGCTCGGGTTCTGGTGCTCGACGAACCGACGTCCGCACTCGACCCGCCCGCGGCCGACGACGTTCTCGCCGCGCTTACCCGGCTCGTGCACGATCTCGGAGTCACGGTGGTGGCCGCCGAGCACCGACTCGAGCGAGTGATCCAATACGCCGACCGAGTCATTCACGTCGATGAGACGGTCGCGTACATGACACAACGCCGAGTCTCGCCATGGAGAGCAGCGCGGTCGCGCCGCCGGTCGTCGAGCTGGGTCGGCTCGTGCAATGGACGCCGTTGCCACTGTCGGTACGCGACGCGCGGCGATCAGCCGACACCTTGCGTGCGCAGTTGGCCACGATGCCCACACCGCAACAGCGGCAGCCGGCGATCGGCGAGCCCGTCGTCTCGGTGCGCAAGGTGCAGGCGAACTACGACGACCTCGTCGCGCTACGCGGCATCGACCTGCTCGTACGCCCGGGCGAGATCGTCGCGCTGATGGGCCGCAACGGCGCCGGCAAGTCGACGCTGCTCGCGCAGTTGGTCGGGCTCCACCGTCCGCACGACGGCCAGGTAATCGTCGCGGGCCACGATCCCTCACCGGCGCCGTGGCTCGGACCTTGTCCGCGACGTCGGTCTCGTCCCCCAGGAGCCAGCCGATCTGTTCTTGGCGGACACGGTCGACGACGAGTGCGCCGGCGCCGGGGCCGACGCGCGAGCACTGCTCGACCGGCTCGCGCCCGGCATCGCCGGCCACACGCATCCGCGCGATCTGTCCGAGGGACAGCGGCTCGCACTCGCGCTCGCCCTCGTCGTCGCCGGCCGTCCGCCGGTGCTGCTGCTCGACGAGCCGACCCGCGGCCTCGACTACCCAGGCAAGGCACGCCTCGTCGACGTGCTGCGAGAACTTGCCGCCGGCCGGCACTGCGGTGATCCTCGCCACCCACGACGTCGAACTCGCGGCGGAGGTCAGCCACCGGACGGTCGTGCTCGCGGACGGCGAGATCGTCGCGGACGGACCGACGCGCGAGGTTGTCACGGCCTCCCCCGCGTTCGCACCGCAGGTCGCGAAGATCCTGGCGCCGCTGCCATGGCTGACCGTGGCGCAAGTGCGGGCAACGCTTGCGGTGACGCCTGACGAGCATCGCGGCACGCGTGCCCCCGACGCCGGCCGCTGTGGCTTGCACCTTCGTTCGACGTTCGCGTTGACGGTGGCGAGCGGGTTCGGCGTACTCGCTTTCGGCTGGCCATTCTTGTTGCACAGCAAGGCAGACAGACGTCAACGCGGCGCACACCGCTGACGCGCCGTGGATCTTCGCCATCGTGTTGCCGCTGCTCCTGGTCGTGGTGCTTGCCGAAGTCGCCGACGGCGGGATGGACGCGAAGGCCATCGCGCTGCTCGGCGTCCTCACTGCGTGCGGTGCCGCATTGCGACCACTCGGCATCGACGCCACCGGCGCCTCGCCCGTGTTCTTCCTGCTGATCCCAGCCGGTCGCGTTCTCGGCCGCGGCTTCGGATTCGTGCTCGGTACCCTCACGCTGTTCGCAAGCGCGCTGTTGACCGGCGGCGTCGGACCCTGGTTGCCGTTCCAGATGCTGGCGGCCGGGTGGGTCGGCCTGTTCGCCGGCTGCCTGCCGCCGTTGCGCGGCAAGCTGGAGATCGCGATGCTCGCCGCGTATGGCGCGGCCGCGGGGTTGCTGTACGGCGCGATCACCAACTTGTGGTTCTGGCCCTTTGAAACCAGCGGCCTCTCACCACAGATCTCCTACGTACCAGGGGCGAATTGGGTCACCGAGGTCCACCACTACGCGGCGTTCTATGTCGCCACCTCGGTCGGCTGGGACCTCACCAGGGCAATCGGAAACGCCGTTCTCGTTCTGATCGCCGGCCGTGCCGTCCTGCTCGCACTCAGGCGCGCGGCACGTCGCGCGGCGTTCACGGCACCGGTCTCGTTTGTACCCGCGCCTGTCATCGCCATTGACCACGGCGGCTGAGTCGCTTATGGAGATAACGCTGCTCGGCACCGGTGATGCAGCCGGCTGGCCGCACCCGTTCTGCAATTGCGCGTCATGCGCCGCGACATATGCGGAAGGGGAGATCCGCTCACACACTGCTGCATTGGTAGACGACGTATTACTCATCGATTGCGGACAGGACGTTCCTCGATCGGCCGTGCGTCTCGGCATCCGCCTTGACACTGTTCGCTACCTGCTTGTGACGCACGACCACTACGACCATTCGAGCGGAGCGGCTCTGCTCACCCGGCGCTGGGCTCTCGGCGAAGGCGACCCCGTGACGGTAGTCGGACCAGCGTCAGCATTGGCTGGGCTGTCGCAGTGGCTGCCGCCCGCTGATCCTGGGGTCGAGTGCCGTGCTGTAGCACCGGGCGACCAACTGACTCTCGGCGCGTACACCGTGCGGGTGATCGCCGCCGACCACGACAGTGCCGGAGCAGTTATCTACGACGTGGCCACGTCGACACATCGGCTGCTCTACGCGACAGATACCGGTCCGAGTTTCACCACACCGGTCGGCGCGCGCTACGACCTGCTGCTTCTGGAAGACAGCTGGGGCGATCGCCCGGTTGCCGGTGCTACCGGCCACCACGGGCTCGCATCCTTCGCCACGACCCTGGCTCGGTTGCGACGTGAGAAAGCGATCGACGACCAGAGTCGCGTCGTTGCTGTTCACCTCGGACACGGGAATCCGGCGCCGTCGATCCTGCGTGCGCGGCTCGCCGCGATAGGCAGTGAGCTGTTGCCGGACGGCGCCGTGATCCGTCTCGACGACACATTGACTGCTGCACCGGCAGGTAGCACCTTCCCGCGGCGGACCCTCGTCCTCGGCGGTGCGCGGTCCGGAAAGTCCCTGGCCGCCGAACGACTGTTGGCCGGCGCGCCGGCGGTGGTCTACGTCGCAACGGCAACTGCCGACGAAGAGCTGAAGGACGCCGAGTGGCGGGACCGGATCGCCGTGCACCGATCGCGGCGACCCGACCACTGGACGACGGTTGAGACGACCGCGCTCGCCGAACTGCTGGCCGCTACTAGCGCCGACGATCCACCGTTGCTCATCGACTGCCTCACCGTGTGGCTCGCCGCGATCATGGACGACGCCGGTTTGTGGTCAGCTGACGGCGGGGCCGCAGTTCGCAACCCGCGGGCTGACGCCGAGGTGGCCGAGGCGGTCGACGGCTTGTTACTCGCCTGGCGGACGACGGCTGCTCGCGTCGTCGCGGTCAGCAACGAGGTCGGGTCAGGCGTCGTGCCGCCGTACCCGAGCGGACGGCGATTTCGCGACGAGCTCGGAAGTCTGAATGCCCGGCTCGCAGCGGAGTCCGACGAGGTGTTTGTCGTGGAAGCCGGTATCCCCCGTTCGCTGCTGCGGCCGCACACTCTCCAAACATCTGACCAGGAGTCAACGTGACCGCCAGCCCCGCGACAGTCCGTTTCGACGCGGTACCCGAGCCCGACAAGGTCGCCCGCGAGCAGGCGATTGCTCGCCAGGCGATCCTCACCAAGCCGACCGGCGCGCTGGGTCGGCTCGAGGACGTGTCGGTGTGGCTGGCCGGTGTCCAGGGCCGTTGCCCGCCGGTGCGGCCGCAGCGCATCCGAGTGGTGATCTTCGCGGGTGACCACGGCGTAGCCGCTGCGGGTGTATCGGCGTACCCGAGTGAGGTCACCGCGCAGATGGTCGCCAACTTCGTCGCGGGCGGCGCGGCCGTCAATGTGCTCGCACGTGGCGTCGGCGCCGGCGTGCGGGTGGTCGACATGGCGGTCAGTTCCGACCTGCCCGGCCTCGTGCTGCCGAGCGAGGTCACCAGGTGGAAGGTGCGACGCGGCTCGGGTCGACTCGACGTCGAGAATGCCCTTACTCCAGACGAAACCGTGCAAGCAGTCAACGCCGGCAAAGCGATTGCCGACGAGGAGATCGACGCCGGGGCTGATTTGCTGATCCCCGGCGATATGGGAATCGGCAACACGACACCAGCGTCGGTTCTGATCGGTGTGTTGACCGATCTCGATGCCGACGTCGTCACCGGACGCGGCACCGGCATCGACGATGACGGCCTCGTTCGCAAGCGTGCGATTGTCGCGACCGGAATCGCACGAGCTGAGACGATGCAGGATCCGCTTGCACTAATAGCAGCCGTCGGAGGTGCCGACATCGCCGCTATGGCTGGATTTCTCGCGCAAGCCGCGGTCCGCCGAACCCCCGTCCTTCTCGACGGCCTGGTCAGCGGAGCTGCCGCGTTGCTCGCGCAACGGCTGGCTCCTGGCGCGGCAGCATGGTGGGCGGCTGGCCACCGCTCGGTCGAGCCGGCCCACCGATTCGCCCTCGAGACGCTGGGGCTGCACCCGCTGGTCGATCTCGGATTGCGCCTCGGTGAGGGCAGCGGCGCGCTAATGGCCGTACCGATCATCACTGCGGCGGCCGATATCCTCGAAGGTATGGCGACATTCGGCGAGGCGAACGTCAGCAACCGTGGCTGACTTTGCCGGACTTCGTCTCGCTTTGACCATGTTCACCGTGGCACCGGTGAAGGCGGGCCGGGTCAATCGACGCGATCGCCGGAGCGTCGATGGCGTGGAGCCCGGTGATCGGTGGTCTCCTCGCCCTCATTGCGTCGGGCGTGATCGTCGTCGCACGGCTCGTCTATCCCGGCCCGACGCTGTACATCCGGCACGCGAATCCGGTGTTCGAAGGGCCGCTGATCGCTTCGGCGCTCGCGATCCTCACGTTGGCGTTGCTGACCCGCGGCCTGCACCTCGACGGGCTCGCCGACACCGTCGACGGCCTGGCCTCAGGCAAACCGGCCGACGAAGCTCTTGCGATCATGCGCGACGGGCGGGTCGGCGCGCTGGGGGCCGCGGCTCTGATCGGCGTCCTCGGGATCGACGTCCTCGCATTGACGAGCAATGCACTCGTGCACCGCGGTACGCAGGCGTTGGTGCTCGGCGTCGTCGCGGGGAGAGTGTCGATGCTGTGGGCCTGTACCCCTGGCATCCCGGCGGCCCGCACCGATGGCATGGGCGCACTGGTTGCCGGCTCGGTGTCGCGGATCGTCGCGATCTTCTGGACCCTCGTGCTGTGCGCAGGAGCAGTTCTCTGGGGACCGTTCGACGCCAACATCGAGCAGGTCAACAACGCGATTCAGCGACTGGCGGCGGTGCTCGCGGCGCTCGCCGTAGCGCGCCTCGTGGGCAGGCACGCGATACGCCGTTTCGGCGGCGTCACCGGGGACGTTATCGGCGCGTGCGGCGAAATCGCCACGATGACCTGCTTCCTGATCACCGCGATGGGGCACTAGCGCTGCGTCTGCGGCGCCCTGAACGGCGTCGAGAATCCGCTGCGCGTCGGCGTCCGGTGTCGTGTCGTCGACGTCGAGGACGAGATGGGCCAGCTTCTCGTACAGCGGCTCGCGGCCCTCGTACAGCTTGCGCAGCGTCGCGCTCGGGATCGTCGCCGAGCCACGGCCGGTAGGTGCCTTCGACGCGCTTGGCCAGCGTCTCGATTCGCGCCCGCAGGAAGACGACGAACGCTCCGTCATGAACCTGTGCGCTGACTGCCGGATCGAGCACGATGCCGGCCGCCACGCCGGCAATCAGTGGCGCCGGCATGCGTCAGAACCTGAATGGCCGCAGCAGACTCTGCCGCGCGCATCGCCGCAACACCCCGTTGCTGCATCAGGTCGCGGGTGGGCATGCCGACCATCTGCTCGACGACCTCGTCGTTGTCGATGTAGGGCCATCCGGTAAGCCTCGACAGGCTTGCCCCGACGGTCGATTTGCCGGCGCCCATCATGCCGATAAGCACGACGCGCTCGCGCCCGGCTCATACTGCGCGGCTCCCCTCGATGAACGGCGGCTTCACGACGCGCATCGCAGCTGGCCTGCCCCGCACATCGACCTCGACCTCGTCGCCTTCGACAATGTCGGGCCGCAACAACGCGAGGGCGATTCCGACGCGGCAGGGTGGGCGAGAACGTGCCGCTAGTCACCTCACCGACCACCTCGCCCGCTGCGGACTTCACCACCATGTGCGGTCGCGGAATGCCCCGGTCGAGGGCCAAGAGACCACGCAAGACGCGGGACGGTCCGGCGGCCCGTTCTGCCAGCAGGACGTCACGTCCCCAAAATGCAGGCTTCTTCCAGCCGACCGCCCAGCCCACGCGTGCCTGGTTCGGGGTGATGTCGAGCGAGAGGTCCTGGCCGTGCAGCGGGTAGCCCATTTCGGTGCGCAACGTGTCACGAGCACCAAGACCGCAAGCCCGGACGCCGAGGGGCGCGCCGGCTGCAAACAGCTGATCCCACACGGCGCCGGCGTCCGCACTGGCAACCACCAGTTCATACCCGCGTTCGCCGGTGTAGCCCGATCGGCAGACGGTGACGTCCGTGCTGGCGCCCGCACCCGGCGTCCACCTTGCATCGACGAACGACATGTACGGGTGCTCCGCGGGCAGCCCGATCGCTTCGACCAGTTCGGGTGAGCGCGGCCCCTGTACTGCCAGGACCGCGAAATCGCGGTGCAGGTTGCGAACTTCGACACCGTCTGGTGCGGCGGCTGCGAGCCGACGCACCACCTCGGCCGTGTTCGCGGCGTTCGGCACGAGGAAGACGTCGTCGTCGCCGCGCAGGTAGACGATGAGGTCGTCGACGACACCGCCCGAGGCGTCGTCCGCACACAGGGTGTACTGCGCGCCGCGCGCGCCATGGGTGTACTGCGCCGCCCCTGGAGCGATCCGGTCGAGGTCGTTAGTCAACGTGGCGTCGATGAAGGCGGCAGCGCCGGGGCCGCGCACAGAGGCCTTGCCGAGATGTGACACGTCGAAGACGCCGACGTTCTCGCGGACCGCTTTGTGTTCGGCGATGACTCCGCCGCCGGCGTACTCCAGAGGCATCGTCCAACCGCCGAATTCGCCCATCTTCGCGCCGAGCGCAACGTGGCGGTCGTGTAATGGCGAGCGGATCAGGTCGTGGCCGTGCTCGGGCGCTTCTGTCATGCGCGGACGTTACCGCGTCCGACCTCGCGAGCGCCGTCCATGGCCGCCACCGCCCTGGGGGCCACCACCCGCGCTGCCCAGACCCTGCCCGCGGAAATGTCAGAGGGCGTTCGTAGGTTGAGCCCATAGAGTTCGACGAAGTCGGCCAGCACACGCCATACCCGAGCCCCATCTCGGCCAGATCACCAGAGGTCCCGTATGAGCGAGAACCCGACCAACACGTCTGCGCACGCTCCCGCCGAGCACGAGTCGGCGACCCACGCACATGTCCCCTCGTGGGCCGTGCTCGCCATCGCCTGCGCCGCGCAGTTCATGGTCGTGCTCGACATCTCGATCGTTAACGTGGCGCTGCCCAAGATGGGCCAGTCGCTGCACATGAACCAGAGCGAGCTGCAGTGGGTGGTCAACGCCTACGCGCTGACGTTCGCCGGCTTCCTCCTCCTGGGCGGCCGCGCCGGTGACTTGTTCGGCCGCAAGAAGATCTTCCTGCTGGGCCTGATCGTCTTCGTTGGCGCGAGCCTCGTCGGTGGCTTCGCGCAGAACGGGACGATGCTCGAGATCGCGCGTGCCGCGCAGGGCCTCGGCGGCGCCATCCTCGCCCCCTCGACGCTCAGCCTGCTGACCACGACCTACACCGAGCAGCGAGAGCGAGCTCGCGCGCTCGGGCTCTGGAGTGCGACAGCGGGCAGCGGCGGCGCCTTCGGCGTCATGGCCGGTGGCATCCTCACCGACGAGCTGAGCTGGCGGTGGGTGCTGTTCGTGAACGTGCCGATCGGGGCCGTCCTGTTCGCGGCGGCCTGGGTCTCCCTTCGGGAGTCGCGTGGCCAGATCCGCACGGTCCGGGCCCTCGACTTCCCGGGCACGATTACGGTGACGGGCGGCCTGGCCGTGCTCGTGTACGCGATCGTCAGCACCAACGAGCACCCGTGGGGATCGGCGCGCACGCTGGTCACCCTCGCCATTGCGGTGGTGTTGCTCGGGTCATTCGTCGCGATCGAGCACTACACGCCCCAACCGCTGGTGCCGCTGCGCATTTTCAAGATGCGCGCACTGTCATCGGCCAACGGAATCGCCGTCACAGTCGGCGCGCTCATGTTCTCGATGTTCTTCTTCCTCTCGCTCTACATGCAGGACGTTCTGCACTTCAGCGCGCTGAAGACTGGCTTCGCGTTTGTGCCCGCCGCGGTGGCGATCATCATCGGGGCGCAGACGCGCATCGAGGCTCGTGAGCAAGGTCGGTCCCCGCCGCATCATCGTCGGCGGCGCGGTGCTGGCCGCTGTTGGCATGTGGTGGCTTTCCCGGCTGCCTGCTGCCGGCAGCTACTCAACCCACCTGCTGGCGCCGATGATGCTGGTCAGCTTTGGGCTCGGACTGTCCATCGTGCCGGTGACCGTGGCGGCGACGATGGGGGTCGACCGCGCGGAGGCCGGTCTCGCGTCCGGCCTGGTCAACACCACGCGACAGGTTGGTGGCGCACTCGGCCTGGCGGCGCTGGCCACCATCGCGACCGACCGTTCGAAGGGCCTGCGCACGCCGGTCGCCTTGAGTTCGGGATTCGACCGCGCGTTCTTCGTCGCCGGCTTTGTCGCGGTAGCAGGAGCCCTGCTCGGCCTCACGCTGCCGAGCCGCCACGCCCACGTGGCCGCTGTCGAGCAAAGTGCCCGTGACCACAGCGCGCCTCCTCAGCCCGCGGCGGCCGAGCACTAACCGGATACGATCGGCGGCCGTGACTGCCATCGCGCTCGCCGCCGAACCCGCCGACCAGATCAAGGCGGATGCCGTCGTCGTCGGCGTCGCTGCCGGCCAAAACGGTCGGCCCGTGCTCGTTCCGGGCTCGGACACCATCAACGCTGCGTTGCGCCGGCGACTGGTGGCCACGCTGGTCAGCCTCGGCGCGACCGGTCAGGCTGGCGAGTGCCATCGGATCGCCACTTTGGGCGCGACCGCGGCTCCTGTGGTTGTCGTCGTCGGCCTCGGCACGCCAAGTCGACGAGGACAGCAGTTCGTGCCCGAAGTGCTACGCCGAGCCGCTGGCGTCGCGCTTCGTTCGCTTGCCGGTGCAGGCAAGGTCGCGATCTCGCTGGGTACCGCTGCCGATGGCACGATTTCCGACGAGGCCATCACGGCCGTCGCCGAAGGTGCGCTGCTCGGCGCGTACTCCTACCGGCGGTACCGACATGCAACGCTGCACGGCTACCTCCCTCCGGTCAGATCCGTCGTGGTTCTCGTCGCCGACCCGATACCGCGATCAGCCAGGCAGGCGGTCGCGCGCGCCAAGATCGTTTGCGACGCGGTGTGCACCGCCCGTGATCTCGTCAACACACCGCCGTCCGATCTGCACCCGCGCGAGTTCGCCGAAATCGCGGCGGACGAAGCGAATCGGGCCGGTCTCGCGATCGAGGTCCTCGACGAGAAAGCCCTGAAGAAGGGCGGCTACGGCGGCATCATCGGCGTCGGGCAAGGCTCGGTGAATCCGCCGCGACTGGTGCGGTTGGCGTACCGCCACCCGAAGGCGACGAAGACGCTGGCCCTTGTCGGCAAGGGCATCACGTTCGACTCCGGCGGCCTTTCGCTCAAGCCGGCGGCGCCGATGGAGTGGATGAAGTCCGACATGGGCGGCGCGGCAGCAGTCTTGATGGCGATGGTGGCGATCGCCCGGCTGAAGTTGCGGGTCAACGTCACCGGCTGGGCGCCGCTCGCCGAAAACATGCCGTCGGGTACCGCACAGCGGCCGTCCGACGTCATCACCATCTACGGCGGAAAGACCGTCGAGGTGCTCAACACCGATGCGGAGGGCAGGCTCATCCTGGCCGACGCCCTTGCGCGCGCCAGTGAAGAGCTGCCCGATCTGATCGTCGACGCCGCGACGTTGACCGGCGCGCAGCTGGTCGCCCTCGGCACCCGCATGTCGGGGGTGATGGCCAACGACGACGACTTTCGGACGGCGGTTGTCGACGCCGCGACGCGAGCAGGCGAGCACATGTGGCCGATGCCACTGCCGCCGGAGCTTCGCAAGTCGCTCGACTCCTCCATCGCCGACATCGCGAACATGGGTGACGCGTTCGGCGGCATGCTGGTCGCCGCGAGCTTCCTCTGCGAGTTCGTCGGGAAGCGCGACGGCGAGCCGATCACGTGGGCCCACCTCGACATCCACGGTCCGGCGTTCAATCAGGGCGACGCCTACGGGTACACCCCGAAAGGCGGCACCGGCGCTGCGGTCCGCACCCTCGTGCAACTCGCGGACGACGTCGCGACCGGCCGGGTCTGAGGCGCGGTCCGCGCCCCACACCTGCGCGGTCCGCGCCCCACACCTGCGCGGTCCGCGCCCCACACGTGCGCTGGACCGGCGTGGGAGAATGATGTTGGCCGTCGCGGCGATCCCGCAGGCGCGCCACCACCGGTGCGCAACCACTCGCGTAAGGAGTGCTCGTGGCAGACGAGAACGGCACGTTTGACCTGGTCATCCTCGGCGGTGGGAGCGGCGGCTACGCGGCTGCCTTTCGGGCGAGCGAGCTTGGGCTCTCGGTCGCACTGATCGAAAAGGACAAGGTCGGCGGCACCTGCCTGCATCGCGGCTGCATCCCGACCAAAGCGTTGTTGCACGCGGCCGAGATCGCCGACGGCGTGCGCGACGGTGCGTCAGTCGGCGTCAAAGCGACGTTCGACGGCATCGACGTTGCGGCCGTGCACGCCTACAAGGACGGCGTCGTTAACCGCCTCCACAAAGGTCTTCAAGGCCTGGTGAAAGCCAACAAGATCACCTACATCGAGGGTGCGGGCCGGCTGGTCTCCCCCACAGCGGTCGAGGTCGGCGGGCAGCGGTACGAAGGCCGGCACGTCCTGCTGGCAACCGGCTCGGCGCCCAAGTCGCTGCCTGGTCTCGACATCGACGGCGACCGGGTCATCACCAGCGAGCACGCGCTGCGGCTCGACCGGGTCCCGGCATCGGTCGTCGTCCTCGGTGGCGGTGTGATCGGCGTCGAGTTCGCGAGCGTCTGGAAGTCCTTCGGCTCCGAGGTCACGATCGTCGAGGCGCTGCCGCACCTGCTGCCGCTCGAAGACGAGGCAAGCTCGAAGTTGCTCGAGCGCGCGTTTCGCCGCCGCGGCATCAACTACGAGCTCGGGGTCCGCTTCGAAGGCGTCAAGACCACCGACGCCGGCGTGGTCGTCACTCTTGAGGGTGGCAAGACGATCGAGGCCGAGTACCTCCTGGTTGCCGTCGGTCGCGGCCCAGTCTCGGCCGGTCTCGGCTACGAAGACAATGGCGTCGCGACCGAGCGCGGCTTCGTCCTAGTCGACGAGTATTGCCAGACCAACGTGCCAACGATCTCCGCGGTCGGCGACCTGATCCCGACACTGCAACTTGCCCACGTCGGCTTCGCCGAGGGCATCCTCGTCGCCGAGCGGCTGGGCGGCCTCTCCCCGGTGCCGATCGACTACGACGGGGTTCCGCGCATCACCTACTCCGAACCTGAAGTCGCTTCTGTCGGGCTCACCGAGGCCAAGGCCAAGGAGAAGTACGGCGACAACCTGAAGACCTTCACCTACGACCTCGCGGGTAACGGTCGGAGCCAGATCCTGAAGACCTCGGGCGCGGTGAAGGTCATCGCGGTTGCCGACGGCCCGGTCGTGGGTATCCACATCGTCGGGGCCAGGGTGGGCGAGCTGATCGCCGAAGCCCAACTCATCTACAACTGGGAAGCACTGCCGAGCGAGGTTGCTCAGCTGATTCACCCGCACCCGACTCAGACCGAAGCGATCGGCGAGGCCCTGATGGCCCTAGCCGGCAAACCGCTCCACGTGCACAGCTAGCCGCCCTACTGCAACTTGCCCGCCCCACCTGCTCCGCTCCACTCCGTCCTGCGAAACCTGGGAGTCATAGCCCTCATGTCGGTCTCCATCACGATGCCCCGCCTCGGGGAGAGCGTCACCGAGGGCACCGTCACCCGCTGGTTGAAGAAAGAGGGCGACCAGGTCGCCGTCGACGAACCGCTGCTCGAAGTATCGACCGACAAGGTCGACACCGAGATCCCCTCGCCGGTCGCCGGCATCCTGTCCAAGATCACCGTCGCCGAGGACGAAACCGTTGAGGTCGGCTCCGAACTGGCGGTCATCGACGACGGATCCGCCGGCGGTGCGCCAGCGCCCGCACAAACCTCGGAGCCGGACGCCGATCAGCCCGCGCCGCAGCCGGCAGCCAGCGAACAAGCGGCTGAGGTAGCGCCACCGACCCCAGCACCGCCCGCCGCCCGAGCACCGCCCGCCGCCCCAGCACCGCCCGCCGCCCCAGCACCGCCCGCCGCCCCAGCACCGCCCGCCGCCGTCTCCGCTCCGCCTGCGGTTGCTGCCCCCGCGCCGCAGGTCGGGACCGACACAGGCGACGGCGGTGACCCGTCCTACGTGACGCCGCTGGTGCGCAAGCTGGCCACCGAACACGCCGTCGACCTCAGCACCCTTACCGGAACCGGCGTCGGTGGCCGGATCCGCAAGCAGGACGTGCTCGCCGCAGCCGAAGCTGCGCGGGCCGCGAAGGCTGCCGCGACGGCACCGAGTGCGCCGGCTGCGGCGACGGCACCGGCCGCCGAGCCCAGCCCTGCGGCAGCCGCACTGCGTGGTCGGACAGAGAAGATGTCCCGGCTTCGCGGCGTCCTCGCTTCTCGTCTTGTCGAATCCCTGCACACCGCCGCGCAACTGACGACGGTCGTCGAGGTCGACGTCACACGCGTGTCGCGGCTGCGCGATGGAGCGAAGGCTGACTTCGAGGCGCGTGAAGGTGTGAAGCTGTCGTTCCTCCCGTTCTTCGCGCTGGCCACTGTCGAGGCGTTGAAGCAGCACCCGGTCGTGAACGCGAGCATCGACACCGCTGCCGGCACCATCACCTACCACGACGCAGAGCACCTGGGTATCGCCGTCGACACTCCGCGTGGCCTGCTGGTGCCAGTCGTGCGGGACGCCGGCGACCTCAACCTCGGCGGTCTTGCCAGGAAGATCGCCGACGTTGCGAACCGCACCCGAAACAACCAGGTCAACCCCGACGAGTTGTCTGGCGGCACCTTCACGCTGACGAACACCGGCAGCAGGGGCGCGCTCTTCGACACTCCGATCCTGCTGCCCCCACAGGTCGGCATTCTGGGCACCGGAGCTGTCGTCAAGCGTCCGGTGGTCGTCGACGACGGCGACCTCGGTGAGACGATCGCGATCCGCTCGATGGTCTACCTCGCGTTGACCTATGACCACCGACTCGTCGACGGCGCCGACGCAACACGGTTCCTCAACACGATCAAGGCCCGACTCGAGGAAGGGCGCTTCGAAGCCGACCTCGGCCTCTAGGACCGGAGCGCCATGAAGATCGTCGTTACCGGATCCTCCGGTCTGATCGGTTCCGCGTTAGTCCGCGTGCTGGCCAGCGAGGGTGAAGGGCATGCCCACGAGGTGCTGCGCCTAGTGCGCCGTGAGGCAACGGCGGCCGACGAGATCAGCTGGGATCCGGCCGCCGGTCAGGGTCCTGATCCGCAGCGGCTTCAGGGCGTCGACGCGGCGATCAACCTCGCTGGCGCGGGGCTAGGCGATCACCGATGGTCCGACGGCTACAAGAAGGAAATCCTCGACAGCCGCATGTCGTCGACCCGCCTACTCACCGAAGCTCTCGCCGGCCTCGACCCCAAGCCGAGCGTCGTCCTGTCAGGCTCGGCGATCGGCTTCTACGGTGACACCGGCGATCGCTTCGTCGACGAGGGCGCTCCTGCAGCGCACGACTTCGCGGCCACGGTCGCGACGTGAGTGGGAAGCCTCAGCCGTTGCCGCAACCGACGCGGGGATCCGCACGGTGTTCTTGCGCACCGGCATCGTCTTGAGCACCAAAGGCGGCGCGCTCGGCAAGGTACTCCCGCTGTTCAAGGCCGGCGTCGGTGGCCGGCTCGGCTCGGGGCACCAGTACGTCAGCTGGATTGCGCGCCCGGACCACATCGCCGCGATGCGATTCCTACTCGACGCCGACGACGTCAGCGGACCGGTCAACCTCACGGCGCCCAACCCGGTCACCAATCGCGAATACACGAAAGCCATCGCGACCGCGCTGCACCGGCCGGCATTGTTCCCGGCGCCGTCGCTCGCCCTGAAAGCGGTGCTCGGCGAGTTCGCGGGCAATGTCGTCGGCGGCCAGCGGGTGCTGCCGAAGCGGCTGCTCGATGCCGGCTTCGAGTTCGGGTATTCCGAGATCGGACCCGCGCTGCAGGCCCTCGTCGAAGCGAACGCCTGAGAGCCGACGCCGGTGGTCAGGTTGGCAGCCAGGAAACCTTGTGCGCCAAGTAGATGTAGCCGATGAACGTCGCGCCGTCCATCAGCGTGTGCGCGATGATCAGCGGCAACGTGCGCCCGGTGCGCTGATACACCCGGCCGAAAATGAGGCCCATCACGCAGTTGCCGAGCGCGCCGCCAAATCCCTGGTAGAGGTGGTACGAACCGCGCAACAACGCACTCGTCGCGAGCGCCTTGTTGTCTCCCCAGCCGAACTGCCGCAGCCGGTGCAGCAGGTAGCCGCTGACGATCACCTCTTCGTAGATCCCGTTCTGCGCAGCTGACAACAGCAACACCGGAATCCGCCACCAATGCGGCCCGAGCGTCGTCGGGACCACGACCACATTCGCGCCGGCCGCATGCGCGCCGATGTAGAGCGCGAGACCGGCGCCACCGACACACGCCGCGAGCAGTGCGCCGAGCCCGACGTCGCGACCGAGCTGCGACCGGTCGACACCGATGGTGCGTAGCGATTCGCGCGATCGGTGCAGCAGGTAGACGACCAACGCGACCGGAACCAGGCCGGTGGCGATACCGAACAGCTGGAACGCGAGATCAAGCCACGGCCGATCTGGTGTGACGGAACCGTTCAGCGTGGTGTGCTGCGACGACAGCGCGACGTGCTTCTTCGTGAGGTCGTCGACCAGGGAGAGGAACGCGCCGACACCGCTCGCGCCAAGGCTGATCGCGAAGACGATCCACACCTCGATCACCAGCACGCGACGCCAGCGGGACGCTGGGGGGGTGTGGTCGTCGTCCATCTGGCCATGATGACAACGAAACCTGAGGTTGCGCTAAAAGCCCGCCGTCGCGCTTGCCCGCTCCTTGACGCGCAGCGTTCACATCGAGGAAACACTCCCGATGCGTTGGACCCCTAGTGTCACCGCGTCGGGTTCGCAGCCGGAAACACAGGCGTCTTCGAAGGGTGCCCCTATGAGCGGCAATAACGTTCGTCTCCAAGCCATTCAAGACGTCGAGGCCTACGTACCTCCGGCCGTGAGCTTCATGGCGACCGAGACACCCGGGGAAATCTTCGGCGAGAACGTCTTCAGCAAGGCCGTCATGCAACAGCGGCTGCCAAAGTCGGTCTTCAAGTCGGTGATGGCGACGATCGAGCACTCCGCGCCGCTCGACCCTCTCGTCGCTGATTCGGTGGCGGCCGCCATGAAGGACTGGGCGATGGAGAAGGGGGCGACCCACTACGCGCACGTCTTCTACCCACTGACTGGCCTCACGGCTGAAAAACACGACAGCTTCCTTGAGCCTGCAGGCGACGGCTCCGCGCTGGCCGAGTTCGCCGGCAAGACACTTACCCAAGGCGAGCCCGACGCTTCCAGCTTCCCCAGTGGTGGGCTGCGCAACACGTTCGAGGCCCGCGGCTACACCGGGTGGGACGTCACGAGTCCGGCGTACGTCCTGGAGAACCCGAACGGGAACACGCTGTGCATTCCGACAATCTTCGTGTCCATGACCGGGGACGCGCTCGACCACAAGACGCCGCTGCTGCGCTCGCAACAGTCGATGGCGGTCCACGCCGAACGCATCCTGAAGCTGTTCGGTCACCCGAACCCCGACCACGTCGTGTCGTTTTGTGGCGCCGAGCAGGAGTACTTCCTGATCGACCGCCACTTCTTCCTGGCCCGCCCCGACCTGTTGAACGCCGGCCGCACCCTCTTCGGGTCGAAGCCTCCGAAGGGCCAGGAGTTCGACGACCATTACTTCGGTGCGATCCCCGAGCGAGTGCTCGGCTTCATGATGGATACCGAGCGTGAGCTGTTCAAGCTCGGCATCCCAGCCAAGACCCGGCACAACGAGGTCGCGCCGGGCCAGTTCGAGATTGCGCCGATGTTCGAACGCGCGAACGTCGCCGCCGACCACCAGCAACTGTTGATGTCGACCTTCAAGCGCCTCGCGCAAAAGCACGGCATGGAGTGTCTGTTCCACGAGAAGCCGTTCCTTGGCATCAACGGCTCGGGCAAGCACGTCAACTTCTCACTCGGTAACTCCACCGAGGGCAACCTGCTGCTGCCTGGTGACACGCCCCACGAAAACGCGCAGTTCCTGGTGTTCTGTGCTGCCGTGATCCGCGCCGTCCACAAGTACGGCGGATTGCTCAGGGCATCAGTCGCATCGGCGTCCAACGACCATCGGCTTGGTGCGAACGAAGCGCCGCCGGCGATCATCTCGATCTTCCTTGGTGACCAGTTGACCGACGTCTTCGACCAGATCGCGAAGGGCGGGGCGACCTCGTCAAAGGAAAAGGGCACGCTCACCATCGGCGTCGACACGCTGCCCAATCTCCCGACCGATCCCGGAGACCGCAACCGCACCAGCCCGTTCGCCTTCACCGGTAACCGGTTCGAGTTCAGGGCACCGGGTTCGATGCAATCGGTCGCCGGCCCGATGGTCACGATCAACACGATCATGGCCGAGGCACTCGACTACATCGCGACGAGCCTCGAAACAGCGTTGGCTGCAGGCGCCGAGTTCAACGTCGCAGTGCAGAAGATCCTCGAAGAAATCATCACCGTGCACGGCGCCTCGGTGTTCAACGGTGACGGCTACTCCGAGCAGTGGCAGGTCGAGGCTGCGCAGCGTGGCTTGCCGAACTTGCGCACCACACTCGACGCGTTGCCGGAGCTGATCTCCGAACCTTCGATGGAACTCTTCAGCAAGTACGGCGTGTTCTCCCATCGCGAGATGCACAGCCGTTATGAGATCGGCCTCGAGCACTACGTGTTAAGTGTCGGAGTCGAGGCACGGCTCACCCTCGAAATCGGGACAACGTCGGTGTTGCCAGCGGCGGTTCGCTACCAGACAGAGTTGGCGGAGAACCTCGCCGCGCTGAAGGCTGCAGGCGTCGCGACCGACACCACGTCACTCGACGAAGTGTCGGTGCCACTTGGCGCGCTGCGTGCGGGGCTCAGTACCCTGCGTGCCGCCCTCGCAGATCACACCGGTTCGAGCGCTCTCGAAGAAGCAGAGCATGCCCGAAACGCGCTGCTCCCAGCGATGGCTGCGGTGCGCTCGGCTGCCGACCAGCTCGAAGGAGTAGTGGCCGACGACCTGTGGCCGCTCCCTACGTATCAGGAGATGCTCTTCATCCTCTAAACCGACGGCTCCTTGCCTCAGCCGGACTCGATCGAGGCAATCCGCCAACTCTGCGGGACCGTCGTCGCCTCGCCCACCACTCCACTGGAGGGCTGCGCACGAAGCACGACGCTCCAGGTCCGAACGCCACGGCCGGGAACGTGGGTCGCCACTCCCCTGGCGTCGACGACGTCATACCCGGCGAGGGTGTCATCGACGGCCAGCGTGACGTCGCCCGACGACTGCGAGACGAGCCGCACCGACTCGAGGACGAACTGCAGACCGCGCACTCGCTGACCGGCGCCGACGAGACGGCCCAACGTCGCGCGGTCGGCGGCCAGCGCTGGGGACCCCGGCACGTAGACCGCGTCGAGTTCGTTCGCGTCGGCGTCCGCGAACGCGGCATCACGGCTGCGGTCGAGTGCACGCAACACAGTGCGCCAGTCAGGCTCCGGTGACAGCAGCACCGACCCAACGAACGTGGACGCCGGGGTGGCGAGCGGGACACTCGCTGCCGCGCCGTGACCGTGGTCGGCCCACCCCCAGGCCATCCCGATGATGACGGCCGCACCCAGCAGGGCCACCACGCATGACGCCGCAACTACCCGACGGACGAGCACCCGACGGTCGACCGACCAGCGATGCCGACCCACCGGCCGACCGCGATGAAGGCGTGACGCCCGGGGCGACTCCGGATCTGGGAACACCCCCGCGGCGCGCGCCGCTCCCGGCACCACGTGCGTGGTCGCTGTTGCGGCTCCCCCGACCGGCAAGCTCCCCGGTGCGAGCCGAACCGCGACGGGCGTGCACGAGGCGAACAACGCGCGGCCGAACGCCGCGGGGTCGGGCCGGGCGGCGGGATCGGGGTGCAGCCCTGCCTCGATCGCGGTCACCAACTCTGCCGAAACGCCGGGCGCGAGCGGCCCAAGTGCGAGGGCGACCATCGGGTCGGCGTCGCTGTACGGCGGGACGCCGGCGAGCGCACTGAAGCAGACCGCAGCCAGGCCATGGAGGTCGCTCGCCGGGCCGCCACCGGGCGCCGGGTCGGCATAGCCCGGCGTCCGCCCGATCGGGCCCGCGTGGTCGCCGACCAGCTTCGCAACGCCGAGATCGGCCAGAAACGGTTTGCCCGACTGGTCGAACACGATGTTGCCCGGGGTGACGTCGCCGTGGGTGAGACCCCGCGCGTGAATGTCAGCCAGCACCTGCGCCAGTGGCGCGCCGATCGTGACCACCTCACCAGCCGACAACCGGCCGCGGACGCCGAGCAACGCCGCCAGACTGCCGCCCTCGGCGTAGTCGAGCACCAGGACAAGACCGTCGTTCGTCGACACAACGGACCGCAGCGCGACGACGTGGTCGTGGCGGATAGTCGCGAGTAGCGCCGCCTCCCGCTCCAACTGCCGCTGCAGCTGCGGGGTCGAACTCGCGGACGCTGCGTCGCCTCGCAGGCGCTTGAGCGCGACAACCTCGCCGGTCGACGCGTCACGCGCGCGCCAGACTTCACTGGAGCCGCCGAACCCCACCAGCTCTTCGACGTGGTAGCCCGGCAGCGAGAAGTCGTCCACGCCGCCATTGCACCGCACAAAAGACATAGCCCGTCGGGGTTGTCCACAGCCCCGAGCGCGTACCAGCGCGCGCTCGAACCCGTATCGTGGACCGCGTGATCGCGTTCCGGCACCTTGGCGTCGTCCCTTATGAACAGGCGTGGGACCTGCAACGCGACGTGCACGCCGCTCGAGTGGCGGAGGAGATTCCCGACACCTGCTTGCTCTTGGAGCATCCGCCGGTGTTCACCGCCGGTCGGCGCACCCAGGATTTCGAACGGCCGGTCGATGGCACGCCGGTGATCGACGTCGACCGTGGCGGGCGCATGACGTGGCACGGCCCGGGGCAGCTTGTCGGGTATCCGATCGTGCGGTTGCCGATGCCGGTCGACGCGGTCGGGCACGTGCGGCGGCTGGAAGAAGCCCTGATTGCGGTGTGCGCGGACTTCGGAGTCGCCGCGATCCAGATCGCCGGCCGCTCGGGGGTGTGGGTGCCCGGTCACGGCGGGGCAGCGGCGCGCAAGATCGCGGCAATCGGCGTCCGGATCTCTCGTTGTACGACGATGCATGGGTTCGCGCTGAACTGCGACCCGGATCTGAGCTGGTTCGGGCGGATCGTGCCATGCGGAATCGATGACGCCGACGTAACGTCGCTGTCGCGCGAGCTCGGCCGTGACGTCAGGGTCGATGAAGCACTCCCCTTGGTCGAACGGCACTTATCGGCGTTACTCGGCGCGACCCAAGCCAGCGTCGCAACCAAGGCCAGCAAGGTGCCCGCATGAGCGCGATCGCGCCCGAGGGTCGCAAGTTGCTGCGGGTCGAGGCGCGCAACGCGGCGGTTCCGATCGAGAAGAAGCCGTCGTGGATCAAGACCCGCGCCCGGATGGGTCCGGAGTACACCGCGTTGAAGGACCTCGTGCGCAGCGAGGGGTTGCACACGGTGTGCGAAGAGGCCGGCTGCCCGAACATCTTCGAGTGCTGGGAAGACCGCGAAGCGACTTTCCTGATCGGGGGCGCGACCTGCTCGCGGAACTGTTCGTTCTGCCAGATCGACAGCGGGCGGCCCGAGCCGCTGGATCGTGACGAACCGCGCCGGGTCGCGGAGTCGGTCGCCACGATGGGCCTTCGCTACGCCACGGTCACCGGCGTCGCCCGCGACGACCTCGACGACGAGGGCGCGTGGCTGTACGCGCAGACGGTGCGCGAGATCCACGCGACGGTGCCCGGCTGCGGCGTCGAGCTGCTGACCCCGGATTTCCACGCCAGGCCCGAATTGCTCGCGCAGGTCTTCGACGCCGAGCCCGAAGTCTTCGCGCACAACCTCGAGACGGTGCCGCGCATCTTCAAGTCGATCCGCACCGGATTCCGCTATGAAAGGTCCCTCGAGGTCATTGACCTGGCGCGCGATCGCGGGCTGGTCACCAAGTCGAACCTGATCTTGGGCCTGGGTGAAGAACGCGCCGAGATCAGCTCGACGCTGATCGACCTGCGCGACGCCGGATGCGACCTGATCACCATCACCCAGTACCTACGTCCCTCGCTTCGCCACCACCCCGTCGAGCGCTGGGTCGAACCGGCCGAGTTCGCCGACCTCGAGTCCGAGGCGCGCGAGCTCGGCTTTGCCGGCGTGATGTCCGGGCCGCTCGTTCGTTCTTCCTACCGGGCCGGCCGGCTCTACCGCGAGGCACTCGCCCAGCGCGACGCCGCCCGGATCGCGCCCGTATCCTGAACCGCACTATGCCGAAACCCGAAAAGAACGTCGCACCGCTCAAAGGTCGTGCTGCGCGCAGAGCGCGCAAGGCCGCCCGAGCAGGCCAGCCGAAACGATCCGCGCAGATCCGCGAGGCTTTCGTCGTCACCAAAGCCCGTGACAAGCGGCTGATCCCGTACCTCGCGCTCGCGTTCGTCGGCACGGTCGCCCTTTTCGAGCTCGTCGGAATCCTTCTCGGCGGCCCGGTTCTGTTCACCGTGTTCGGCGTCATGAGCGCCGTCCTCGTCACGTTCATCGTCTTCGGCCAGCGCGCTCAGCGTTCCGCGCTCGGTGAGATCGAGGGCCAGCCCGGCGCGGCGGCCGCGATCATCGACAGCATGCGCGGTGACTGGCGGTTGACGCCCAACGTCGCCGCAACGCGATCGATGGACGTCGTTCACCGGGTCGTCGGAAAGCCTGGCGTCATCTTGGTCGGCGAGGGTTCGACCGACCGGCTTGCGCCGTTGCTCGCGGACCAGCGCAAGCGGGTGCAACGCGTCGCCGCCGGCACTCCGATCGAAGTGTTGATCGTCGGCGTCGAGCCGGGGCAGATCCCGCTGCGGAAGCTGCAGAAGAAGATGACTCGCCTGCCGCGCACGTTCAAGGGCGCAACGGTCGACGAGATCGAAGGCCGGATGCGCGCCCTCGGTACGCTGCCGATCCCGCTTCCGAAGGGCCCGATGCCGAAAGGCGCGCGGATGCCCAAGGGAGTAAAGCTGCCGCCGCGCTAGAACGCACTGTCGCCAGGTAGGACTTCGAAGCTCACAGCCGGACGACGACGCTGCCGGCAGCCTTGTCGTGCAGGCCGCGCCGGTCGCGGTCGTAGATCACCGCGGGAACGACGAGTACCAGCAGGACGGTGCGCACGACGACCCATGGAAAGCTCACCCGACGCCCGTCGAGCCGCATGATCGCGATTCCGCACAGCCGCATGCCGATCGTGCGCCCGATCAAGGTGACCAAGACGACGTACTCGGCACCGAATACCGCCAGCACCCACGGCGAGTTGCTGCCCGGCGTGAACGGCCGGTGCCCGGTAAACGGGCTGGCGATCAACACCGCGATCAGCCAGTCGATGCACAGCGCGCCGAGCCGAGGGCCGAAGCCGGCGACCGATCGGGCACCTTCGGGGGGTAGACCGAGCCGCTCGCCGCTGTAGGTGCCGGCGCCCGCAGTCGCTGTACCGCCACCCGGACCGTCGAGCCAAGACCCACTAACCCTGCCCACGCCAGCCACGATAGCCTTCCGCCGAATGCGCATCTCCACGACGCCGGTGGGTGACGTTACGCCCAGGAAACACATGAGAAACGCACGGGAAATCGCATTCCCTTAGCCTGCGCCACGTTCCAGCGTTCAAGGAGGAGAGTCATGTTCACCAGTGCCGACGAGGTTCTGGGGTACATCCGGGATAACGACGTCAAGTCTGTCGACGTGCGCTTCTGCGATCTGCCCGGCATCATGCAGCACTTCACCGTGCCCGTTGAATCCTTCGACGAGAAGACATTCACCGACGGTCTCGGCTTCGACGGCTCGTCGATCCGCGGGTTCCAGGCGATCCACGAATCGGACATGTTGCTGCTGCCCGATCCGACGTCTGCCGTCCTTGATCCGTTCCGCACCGAGAAGACGCTGAACCTGACCTTCTTCATCCACGATCCGCTGACCGGCGAGGCCTACAGCCGCGACCCGCGCAACGTCGCAAAGAAGGCCGAGACCTACTTGGCGAGCAGCGGCATCGCCGACACGGTCTACTTCGGCCCTGAGGCCGAGTTCTACATCTTCGACAACGTGCGGTTCGAGACCAACCAGCACTCGAGCTACTACTACATCGACGCCGAAGCGGGCGTCTGGAACACCGGTCGCACCGAGGAGGGTGGCAACCGCGGCTACAAGGTCCGCAACAAGGGCGGCTACTTCCCCGTTCCGCCGGCCGACCACTACGCCGACCTGCGTGCGGAGATGAGCCGCGAACTGATCAACGCCGGCCTCACCGTCGAGCGCCAGCACCACGAGGTCGGCAGCGCCGGCCAGGCCGAGATCAACTACAAGTTCGACTCGCTGTTGAAGGCCGCCGACGACCTGCTGACGTTCAAATACATCATCAAGAACGTCGCCTGGCGCAACGGCAAGACCGTCACCTTCATGCCGAAGCCGGTCTTCGGCGACAACGGCTCGGGCATGCACTGCCACCAGAGCTTGTGGAAGGACGGCGCGCCGCTCTTCTACGACGAACTCGGGTACGCGGGGCTGTCCGACATGGCGCGGCACTACATCGGCGGCCTGCTGGCGCACGCGCCGTCCCTGCTCGCGTTCACCAACCCGACAGTGAACAGCTACCACCGCTTGGTGCCGGGCTTCGAGGCTCCGGTCAACCTGGTCTACAGCCAGCGCAACCGGTCGGCCTGTATCCGGATCCCGATCACCGGCAGCAACCCGAAGGCCAAGCGCCTGGAGTTCCGGGTGCCCGACCCGTCGTGCAACCCCTACCTCGCGTTCTCGGCGATGCTGATGGCTGGCCTC
The DNA here is from genome assembly GCA_963825425.1 of uncultured Actinomycetes bacterium. Classification (GTDB taxonomy): domain Bacteria; phylum Actinomycetota; class Actinomycetes; order Acidothermales; family Acidothermaceae; genus PALSA-607. The sequence continues at coordinate 33,433 of CAWGTF010000010.1, read as the reverse complement.
GACGGCATCAAGAACAAGATCGAGCCGCTCGACCCGGTCGACAAGGACCTGTACGAGCTGCCGCCCGAGGAGCACGCGAGTGTTCCGCAGGTGCCAGGCTCGCTGCCGGAAGTGCTCGCCGCGCTCGAGGCCGACCAGGACTACCTGCTCGCTGGCGGCGTGTTCACCCAGGACCTGATCGACACCTGGATCGAGTACAAGCGAAAGAACGAGATCGACGCCATGCGGTTGCGCCCGCACCCGCACGAGTTCGAGCTCTACTTCGACATTTAGCAGGACCCGGCGCGAAGGCGCTACTGCGAGTCGATGCGCCTGATGTTGGTCCAGCCGGTCCAGCCGCGCTCCTCAAGGAGCTCGAACAGGCGCGGCGCGCACGGGAAGGACTCGACAAAGGCTGCATCGAGCAGTTCGACCAGGTCGTCGCTGATTGGCTGGTCCACGTCCGTCCCCGTGGCCTCGGCGGCGGCCGCCTCGATGAAGGCTGCCGCCCGGTCCGCGAGCATTGGTAGCCGCGGGTCGTCAGGCCCGCAGTCGGCGAGGTCTCCGAGGTCCAGATACAGCCGGCGCAGCGTCTCTTGCTCGATCTGTGCGTGCTTGATTGCCATGAAGGCCGGCACCTCGTCCGGTATTTGGGCCGCGATCAGGATCCAGCTGTCGCGCTCGATTTCGATCAGCCGCTTTGGGAACCCGAGTTCGTGCATCCGGTCGAGGTAGGCGACCGCCTCGGGCGGCAGCGCCAGGCTGTCGCCGGCGGCGAGTTGGGCGATCCGCTCGCGGTGACGCTGGCGTTCGCGGATCTCGGCGCGCAGGCGGCGGTCGATTTCCCCGACCGCGGCTGCGAAGTCCTCCTCACCCGCCGCCAACAGTTCGCGCACGCGCGATAGCGGGACACCGGCTTCGGCGAGGGTGCGGATCCTGATGAGCTCCACGACGGCAGCGGCGTCATAGCGCCGGTAGCCGGAGTGATCGCGTTTGGGCTCCGGCAGCAGCCCTTTGGCGTGGTAGTGCCGGACCGCGCGGACCGTCACGCCGGCGTACGACGCGAACTGGCTGATCGTCAGCATGAATCTTTCTTCTCGCCGATGATCTTGGTCGAGGGCTTGGTCATGGTTATCTCCGTCGGCTGGTGTGTTCAGTGGTGGGTGTTAGGCGGTCTTGCGCCGGTAGGTACTGATCGCGACCGCATAGGCGACCAGCAACAATCCGACGCACCAGGCGATGGCGATCCAGCCATTGTTGCCGACCGATTGCTCGGCGTAGAGGTCGCGGATGGTGGTCACGATCGACGTGACGGGCTGGTGTTGGGCGAACCAGCGCACCGGGCCTGGCATGCCGGTAGTGGGCACGAACGCCGAGCTGATGAACGGCAGGAAGATCAACGGGTAGGAGAACCCGCTCACCCCGTCGACCGACTTCGCGGTCAGCCCGGGGATGACCGCTAGCCAGGTCAGCGCGAGAGTGAACAGCACCAGGATCCCGAGTACCGCGAGCCAGGCGAGCACTCCGGCCCCGGAGCGGAAGCCCATCGCCACGGCGACGAGTACGACTAGCGCCAGGGAGATCAGGTTCGCGACGACAGAGGTCAGCACGTGCCCCCACAACATCGCTGAGCGGGCGATCGGCATCGACTGGAACCGTTCGAAGATGCCGCCCGAGACGTCAGTGAAGAGCCGGAAAGCGGTGTAGGCGATGCCAGACGCGACGGTGATGAGCAGGATCCCGGGCAGCAAGTAGTTGACGTACTTGCCGCCGCCGACGTTGATCGCGCTACCGAAGACGTAGACGAACAACAGCAGCATGGCAATCGGCGTGATGGCCGTGGTGATGATCGTGTCGGGGCTACGCAGGATGTGGCGCAAGGATCGCTTGAGGAGGACGACCGTGTCGCGGAACGTGTAGCGAGTCATCGTTGGGTTCCTACTTTCCGGGGCCGTCGTGGCCGACGATCGCGAGGAAGATTTCTTCGAGGGTCGGCTGCTTCTCGATGTACTCGACCTTGCTCGGCGGAAGCAGTTGCTTGAGTTCGGCGAGCGTGCCGTCGGCGATGATTCGTCCCTCGTGGAGGATCGCAATCCGGTCGGCAAGTTGCTCGGCCTCGTCGAGGTACTGCGTGGTGAGGAGCACCGTGGTTCCCTGGCCGGCAAGTACTTGGATTGTCCTCCAGACCTCGATCCGCGATTGTGGATCGAGGCCCGTCGTCGGCTCGTCGAGGAACAGCACGGGAGAGTCGCCGACCAAGCTCATAGCGATGTCGAGGCGACGGCGCATCCCGCCCGAATACGTTGCCACTTTGCGCCCGGCCGCGTCGGTCAGATCGAATCGTGCAAGCAGGTCATCCGCGATTCCGCCGGGGTCCTTAAGGTGTCGCAGCTCGGCGACCAGCACGACGTTCTCCCTCCCCGTGAGGATCTCGTCGACGGCGGCGAACTGCCCGGTAAGGCTGATCGATTCGCGTACCTTCGCGGGCTGGGTGGCGACGTCGTACCCGTTGACGGCTGCACTTCCGCCGTCGGACTTGAGCAAGGTGGACAAGATCTTCACCGCCGTGGTCTTGCCGGCGCCATTGGAGCCGAGGAGGGCGAAGATGGTGCCCGATGGGACGCTCAGATCGACGCCCCTGAGTACTGGTTGATCGCCGTAGGACTTCGTAAGCCCGACGATCTCGATGGCTGGTGTGATGGTCATGGCGCAAGTGAACAACCCTGACCCAGCGTCAAGGTCAAGCCCAATCAGATGAGCGTTCACTGGCCGTGACATTTCCGAGCCGGAAGCCTCACAATGCGCAACGCTCGTTCGAGCCGACCCACGTTGGGATATGGGTCAACGGAGCGAGGAGCGTCCCCGCCGTCTGACAAGATGGCCGTTCGTGGGGATGACCGACACGGCAGGCGCTCAGCGGCCCGCCGACGCCGCGCTTCGGCGTCCGGGCCGGATCTTGCCCCTGCTGCCTGCTCGGATGCGGCGGCAGCTGCGGCCAAAGCTCTGGCAGGAGATCGCGTTCATCGCGGTCAGCTACTTCGTCTACTCGCAAATCCGCGACGCGGTGCCGACCCACGAACGCCCGGCGCTCTTGCGCGGCCGGCAGATCCTGTATGCCGAGGCACACGTCGGCCTGAACTTCGAGCTCAGCGTCAACAAGTTCTTCGATCACGTGCGCTGGGGTAGCTGGCATTACCTCGCGAACTTCGCGAACTACTACTACGCCCTGATGCACTTCATCGTGGTCGTCAGCGTGCTGGTCTGGCTCTACGTGAAGCGGCCGCTGAACTACCGGTCCGCACGCACAGTTCTGTACGCGACGAATCTCATCGCGGCGTTTGGTTTCTGGTTCTATCCCCTCGCCCCGCCGCGGTTGCTGCCCAACCACGGCTTCATCGACACCGTCGTGAAATACCACACGTGGGGCTCGTGGGGCTCGAACGGCATCTCCAAGGTTTCGAACCAATACGCCGCAATGCCGTCGCTGCACATCGGCTGGTCGCTGTGGGCGGGCATCACGCTGTTCATGCTGAGCGGCCGTTGGTGGATTCGCGCGCTCGGTCTCCTGTACCCGGTGGTCACGTTCTTCGTCATTATCGGGACGGCGAATCACTACACCATCGATGCAGCAGGCGGCGTCGTTGCCCTGCTGGGCGGCTTCCTGATTCAGCGGCTGCTCACCGGGCGGCACGTCTACGGTCCGGGCATCGAAGACATCCCCGAGCACCTGCACCGTCACGCAGCAGCGCCCGCGCCGAACAGTTAGGTAGCCCCTAGACCGACAGGCGCTAAGCCGACAGGCGCTAAGCCGACAGGCGCTGGGCGGCATCGAGGTTGTCCCAGGCCGCCTCGATGTCGTCGTAGGGCCAGCTGAACCGCACCAGCGACATGATCAGCAGACCAGCCACGCCCGCCCAGGCAACCGCAGCGGCGGCACCGCGCCACTGTCCGACGGCGCCCCAGATCAAGAACCCGAGGCCCTGACTGACCGCGATGGTCGCGCTCGCAATGCCGTTTGCCCTGCCGCGCAGCGCCCGCTCGGTCGCGACGTTGTAGGCAGCGATCGTGGTTACCAGGAAGCACTGCATCACCCCGGCTAGGCCCCACAACACGCAGGCCAGCCAGATCGGCGGGACCAAGGCAGTGAACGCGAGCACGGCCGCGCCAGCACCCGCTAGGGGCAGCAACAGCTGCCCCTGCCGGCGAGGCGGTACGTACTTGATGAACAACCACGCCCCGACCGCAATGCCAAGAGGTTGCGAGGCGATCAACAAACCAGCGGCGATCGCACCATGGCCGTGTTGTCGAGCGTAGGCGACCGCCAGACTCTCAGGTGCGATGAGGAAGAGCAGCGCGGCCCCGGCGAGTAGCAACATCGCCCGGCGGGTCTTGCTCTGGAGTACCAGCACGAGGTTCGGCCTGACGTCGACGAAGATCGATCGCACGCTCGGCCACCCGCCGACGACGGCCACCGGCCGATCCTTCACCGCGACAAGAGTGATCGCGCACGACACCAGGAATGTCCCCGAGTCGATGCCGAGCGCGGCTGGCGGTGAAACCGCAGCCACGATGACGCCGCCCAACGCAAAGCCGAACACCGCGTCGACCTGCTGAAGGATCCGGCCAATGGCAACCGCGCCCACGTAGCCAGGGTCGGCTTCGAAGATGTCCGGCAGGCTCGCCCCGCGGGCCGCGTTATACGGCGTCGAGAAGCAACTCGAGATCAACACGAGAGCGATCAGCACCGGGATCGGCACGTGGTGCACCGTGGTAGCCAACGACAACACACCGACAGTGACCGCGCGGCCGATATCGCAGACCACCATGACGCGCTTGCGCGCCAGCCGGTCGACGAGAGGCGACAGCAAGATGCTGCCGAGAACCCACGGAATGTACGTCACCGCATACGTCGCGGCGGCGAGGAACGGGCTGTTCGATCGGGTGTAGACGAGATACGACAGCGCGATCCCGGCAATCTGGTCACCGCACTCGCTGATGATCTGGGCAGTGGCGAGGCCACGGAACTCGCGGTTGGCCAGGGCACGCCCGATTGGGGACGGCACCGATCTGCGACTTGCGGCACCTAAGACATCTGTCACGCGTAGAACACCTTGTCGACGACGGCCCGGGATCGCCGGGTCACCCGACGGTACACATCCAAGAAGTCACCGGATTGCGACGGAGAGTAGCCAACCATACGGGCGATCCGGACGACATCCCGGAAGTCGATCGGTATTGAATCGGCTGGCTTGCCGCGGGCTAGCACGAGGGCATTGCGCACCCTCGTCGCAAGCCGCCACGCCGAGGCGAGCGTCGCGGCGTCCAGCTCATCGATCAGACCCCCCTCGAGGGCGGCGTCCAACGCGCGCAGCGTCGACGTCGTCCGCAGCGCTTCGAGCTGGCCCGCGAACCGCAGCTGGAGCAACTGGACGGTCCATTCCACGTCGGACAGTCCGCCCCGGCCGAGCTTGGTGTTCAGTGTCGGGTCGGCTCCTCTGGGCAGCCGTTCCTTCTCCACCCGCGCCTTGATCCGCCGAACCTCGCGCACGTCGCCCGGCGCCAGGCCGTCGGGCGGCCAGCGGATCGGCGCGATCGCCTCGATGAATCGGGCGCCAAGGTCGGCGTCGCCGGCGACCGGAGTCGCCCGCAGCAAGGCCTGGCTCTCCCAGACCTTCGACCAGCGGGCGTAGTAGGCGACATACGAGCCCAAACTGCGGGTGAGTGGGCCCTGCCTGCCCTCGGGTCGCAGGTCGGCATCGACGTCGACGGGCGGTTCAGGCGCCGGTACGGCGAGCAGCCGGCGTAAGTCGTTCGCGACCAGGTGCGCCACGGCCGCGGCCTGCGCCTCGTCGGCTCCTGCGATGGGTTCGTGCACGAACAACACGTCGGCATCACTGCCGTAGCCCTGCTCACCACCGCCAAGGCGACCCATCCCGATGACGGCGATCCTCATGGGCAGCACGCCAGGCTCGCCCCGGGTCGCACGATCCGCACGCACCTGGCGAAGCACCGCGTCGAGCACCGCGTCGAGCGTGGCCGAGGTGACATCGGACAGCGCCTGCCCCACCTCGGCGGTGTCGAGGAGACCGAGCAGATCTGCACATGCGACCCGCAGCAGTTCGCGTCGGCGCAGCCCGCGCGCCGTCGACGCGGCCTCGCCGGCGTCGTCGTAGCGACGCACCGCCGACATCAGTTCTGCACGCAGGTCGGCTGCGGGTCGAGGGCGCAACTGGTGCGGGCCGTCGCCGGCGTCAGCCATCATGGCCACCGATTCAGGGGCCCGCAGGAACAGATCCGCCGCGTACCGACTGGTAGCCAGAACGAGCGCCAGATGCTGCGCCGCCGCGCCCTCGTCCCGCAGCAATCGCAGGTACCAGTGCGTATCGCCGAGCGAGTCCGACACCTGGCGGAAGGCGAGCAACCCGCCGTCCGGGTCGGGCGCGTCGGCGAACCAGCCGAGCATGACCGGCAGCAGCGTGCGTTGGATGGCGGCCCGACGGCTGACGCCGCTCGTCAACGCTTCGAGGTGATGCAACGCGTTCTCAGGGTCGGCGTATCCCAGTGCCTCGAGTCGCGCGGCCGCGGCGTCGAGCGACAGATGTGCCTCGTCCCCAGGAAGTCGCGCAACAGCGGCGAGAAGTGGACGGTAGAAGAGCTTCTCGTGTAACCGCCGAACTTCGCGGGCGTGCCGGGCGTGCTCGGCGTGCAGCTCGCCTGCCGGATCGCGCCGAAATCCCATGCTGCGACCAAGCCTGCGCACGTCTGCGGCAGCGAGCGGCAACATGTGGGTGCGCCGCAGGCGGTACAACTGGAGCCGGTGCTCGAGAATGCGAAGGAAGCGATACGCCTCGGCCAGCAACGCGGCGTCCTGGCGACCGACGTATCCCCCGGCGGCGAGATCGGCCAGCGCATTCAAGGTGGTGACGCTGCGCAGCAGTTCGTCGGCACGCCCGTGGACGAGTTGCAGCAACTGCACCGCGAACTCGACGTCGCGCAAACCACCCGGGCCGAGCTTGATCTCCCGTTCGGCTTCTGCCGGCGGCAGGCTCGCCTCGACTCGCCGCCGCATCGACTGGACGTCCTCGACGAAGTGCTCGCGACCTGCGGCGCTCCACACCATCGGCCGCACCGCGTCAATGTAGGCGCGGCCCAACTCAAGATCACCTGCGACGGGGCGTGCCTTCAGAAGGGCCTGGAATTCCCAGGTTTTCGCCCAACGCTGGTAGTACGCGACGTGGCTCGCGAGCGTCCTGACCAGCGGCCCCATCTTGCCTTCGGGCCGAAGTGCGGCGTCGACCTCCCAGATCGATGAACAGACGCGGATGATTCCGGAGGCGAGGTGGGTCGCCGTGCGCAGGGCGGCCACCTCATCGACGTCCGCGCCTTCGATGCCCGCGGGTTCAGCGACGAACACCACGTCGACGTCGCTGATGTAGTTGAGCTCGCGACCCCCACACTTGCCCATGCCGATGACGGCGAGCCGGCACGGCACCGCATCGGGCAGCAGTTCGGCTTGCACGACCACGAGCGCCGCGTCGAGGGTCGCGGCGGCGAGGTCGGCGAGCTCGGCGGCGACGTCGTCGACGGTGGCCGTACCGGTGAGGTCTCGGGCGGCGAGGCGCAGCAGCAACCGGCGATAGGTCGATCGCAGGGCGGCCTCGGCGATCGGCCCGCTCTTGCCCGCAACCGCCGCGATCAGCGTCGACCGAAGCCCGAGCCAGCTCGGCCGGCTGTCGTCGACGCCCGGGTCCGCAAGCTCGGTCCAATCGACCGGATGGGTCGCCAGGTGGTCGCCAAGCGCCGCGCTGGAGCCGAGCACGGCGAACAAGCGGTGCCGAAAGTCGACGTCCGTCTGCAGGGCGTTGTGTAGGGCAAGCGCGTTGTGCTGATCGTCAAGCGCGAAGGACGTCTGGGTGGCCTCCACGAGGTGCACGACCGACTCCAGCGCGAGATCGGGATCGGCGCTGGCGGCAAGCTCGGTCAGCAGACCGAACCCGAGCTCGGCTCGGGCCGCAAGCACGTCGGCCCGTGCCGCATCGGTGAAACCCAACCGAGCGAGCCTGGCCTGGCGGCTGGCGTGCCTGTCCTGCTCGCCGCTGGTCACGCCTCGACGTTATCGGTCAGAGGATCGGCAGGTACCGGTCGCGCTCGTACGCGGTGACCTGCCGCTGGTAGTCGGCCCACTCCTCGCGCTTGTTGCGCAAGAAGAAGTCGAAGACATGCTCGCCGAGCACGTTCGCGACCAATTCAGAGGTCTCCATCACGGCGATGGCTTCGGCGAGCGACGCCGGAAGCGGCTCGATGCCCATGGCGCGGCGCTCGGCCTCGGTCAGCGCCCACACGTCGTCCTCGGCGCCCTCGGGAAGGTCGTATCCCTCCTCGATCCCTTTCAGCCCAGCACCAAGGAGCAGCGCGAACGCGAGATAGGGATTGCACGCCGGGTCGGGTGACCGGATCTCGACCCGGGTGGAATTCCCCTTCAAGGGCTTGTACATCGGCACCCGAACCAACGCTGAGCGGTTGTTATGACCCCAGCACACATACGAGGGCGCCTCGCCTCCGGCACCTGCCGACAGAGAGGTCGCGCCCCACAACCGCTTGTAGCTGTTGACGAACTGGTTGGTAACAGCGGTGATTTCTGCCGCGTGCCGCAAGATGCCCGCGATGAACGCGCGAGCCGTCTTGGACAGTTGATACTGCGCGCCGGCTTCGAAGAATGCGTTGCGGTCGCCCTCGAACAGCGACAGGTGGGTGTGCATCCCCGAGCCGGGAAACTCGGTGAACGGCTTGGGCATGAACGACGCATAGACGTCCTGCTCGAGCGCGACCTGCTTCATCACTTGCCGAAATGTCATGACGTTGTCGGCTGTGGTCAGCGCATCGGCGTAGCGCAGGTCGATCTCCTGCTGCCCAGGAGCACCCTCGTGGTGGCTGAACTCGACGGAGATGCCCATCGATTCGAGCATCGTGATCGCCTGCCGGCGAAAGTCGTGCCCGACACCGTGCGGCGTGTGGTCGAAGTACCCGCTCGAGTCGGCCGGTACGGGCACCTCGCCGGGCCTTGGTGCGCGCTCGAAGAGGAAGAACTCAATCTCCGGGTGGGTGTAAAACGTGAATCCCAGCTCGGAGGCGCGGGCGAGCGCGCGCTTAAGCACGTAGCGGGAGTCCGCCCAGCTCGGCGATCCGTCAGGCATCAAGATGTCGCAGAACATGCGCGCAGTTCCGGGCGATTCGGACCGCCAGGGCAAGATCTGGAATGTCGCCGGGTCTGGTTTGGCGAGCATGTCCGCCTCGTAGACGCGGGCGAATCCCTCGATGGCGGAGCCGTCGAACCCAATGCCTTCGGCAAAGGCGCCCTCAAGCTCGGCCGGTGCAACGGCAACCGACTTGAGGAAGCCGAGCACGTCCGTGAACCACAACCGCACGAAGCGGATGTCGCGCTCCTCAAGGGTGCGCAGCACGAACTCGGTTTGTTTATCCATAAGGTGATCCTCTCGATATCACGTTACTTCGGGATTACGCCGCGCCGAACGACGGGTGCCTGAACCCCCAACTACGCTGGTGAGGTGCCCCAGCTCAGACTCGCCTTGGCGCAGGTCGACCCCGTCGTCGGCGACCTGGCCGGCAACGCCGAACTTGTCGTTTCCTGGTCGAAGCACGCAGCCGCGCGCGGCGCCCACGTCGTCGCGTTTCCCGAGATGATGCTCACCGGCTACCCACCGGAAGACCTGGTGCTCCGGGACTCCTTCGTCGAGGCGTCTGCCACGCTGATCGAGAGCCTCGCAGCGCAGCTCGCGGCCGTCGGTCTTGGCGAGCTCGCCGTCATCGTCGGCTACCTCGATCGACCGAGCCGGATCGCGAGCGTCCCTGTCACCAGATCTGGTACCGCCGCACATCAGCTGCCTTGTGACGCGGCCGCCTTCTTGTTCCGCGGCCATGTCGTCGCCCGTTATGCGAAACATCACTTGCCCAACTACGGCGTTTTCGACGAGTTCCGCTACTTCAGCCGCGGTGACCAACTGCCGGTCGTGCGGCACCTCGGCGTCGACATTGTGATGACGGTGTGCGAAGACCTATGGCAGGACGGCGGGCCACTGACGGCAGCGGGTCACGCAACTGCCGGGTTGGTCGTCAACATCAACGGCTCGCCGTTCGAACGCGGCAAGGGAGACGTTCGCCTGCGGCTTGCTCAACGGCGCGCCGCCGAAGCAAACGCAACGCTCGCCTACGTCAACATGGTGGGCGGCCAGGACGAGCTGGTCTTCGACGGCGACTCGTTTGTCGTCACCCCGGCCGGTCAACCGTTGGCTCGAGCGCCACGCTTCGAGGAAGGACTCGTGGTCATCGATCTCGGGCTACCGGCGGCGCTCGACAATCGCGTCGGCAGTGTCGACGTCCGCGATGGCACGTTCATGCACATCGATCGGGTCGACCTGCACACACCACCAGTGCCGCACTACGAAGCGTTGCCAGGCGGCCTCGCTCCGGAGCTGGGTCCCGAAGCCGAGGTCTATGGAGCGTTGGTGGCCGCGACCCGCGACTACGTGCGCAAGAACGGGTTCACCTCTGTGGTGCTCGGACTCTCCGGTGGCATCGACTCCGCACTGGTCGCGACGATTGCGGTCGACGCGCTCGGCGCCGCTGCCGTACATACGGTGGCGTTGCCGAGCCGCTGGTCGAGCGAGCACTCGCTGGCGGACGCCGCGGAGCTCGCGCGCCGCCAAGGCACCACGCACACGGTAGTCAACATCGCCGACGTCGTCGCTGCGTTCGAAAAGGACGTCGAGCTGCACGGACTGGCCGCCGAAAATCTGCAGGCGCGGGTGCGCGGCACGATTCTCATGGGGTTGTCGAACGAGCACGGCCACCTGGTGCTCACGACCGGCAACAAGAGCGAGCTGGCAACGGGTTACTCGACGCTGTACGGCGACTCGGCCGGCGGATTCGCGCCCATCAAGGACGTGCCGAAGACGCTGGTGTGGCGGCTGGCTCGCTGGCGGAACGCGCAGGTGACTACCGGCTCGCCGCCCCCGATCCCGCAGAACTCGATCGACAAGCCGCCGTCGGCCGAACTGCGCCCAGACCAGCTCGACAGCGATTCGCTACCCGACTACGAGGTGCTCGATCGCATTCTCGAGGGCTACATCGAGCATGACCTCGGGCGCGATGCACTTGTTGCAGCCGGCCACGATCCGGCCGTTGTCGATCGGGTGATCCGCCTTGTCGACGGCTCGGAGTACAAGCGACGCCAATACCCGCCCGGGCCGAAGATCAGCGGACGCAACTTCGGTCGCGACCGCCGCCTGCCAATCACCAATCGCTGGCGCGAACCCGCCGCCGGTTCAGGCAACCCCGTGCGAGAATGGGAGCTGCCCGGGTACGCCGAACGGCGACTCGAGGCCTGAAAGGTTGGGTTCACCCATGGCAGGTCCCGCGGTCGCGCCACGCCCAGCTCGGCTCGGCGTCCTCGAGCTCCAGCGGCGCAAGGATGCTGGGCAGCGCTGGGCGATGCTCACCTCCTACGACCAGCTCACGGCCGGCATTTTCGAGGCCGCCGGCATCGACGTCCTGCTGGTCGGAGACTCGGCCGCGAACAACGTGCTGGGCTATCCCGACACCGTGTCGGTAACTGTCGACGAACTGTTGCCGCTCGTCCGCGCGGTGGTGCGGGGCACCCAGACCGCCCTGGTGGTCGCCGACCTGCCTTTCGGCTCGTATCAGATGTCACCCCAGCAGGCCCTCGAGACATCGGTGCGATTCATGAAGGAAGCCGGCGCGCATGCCGTGAAGTTCGAGGGCGGTGCGAGGGTCGCAGAGCACGCACGCACGGTGGTTGACGCCGGGATCCCCGTCATGGGCCACGTCGGCTTCACACCGCAAAGCGTTTACGGTCTCGGCGGCTATCGGGTGCAGGGTCGTGGCACGGACGCCGAGCGCATCGTCGATGACGCCCTCGCGCTGCAGTCCGCCGGCGTCTTCGCCGTCGTGCTCGAGATGGTGCCCAGCGACCTCGCGAAGCGGGTGACCGCCGAGCTGTCGATCCCGACAGTCGGCATCGGAGCCGGCCCCGAGTGCGACGCCCAAGTGCTCGTCTGGACCGACATGGCCGGGATGCGCGCCAGCGGTTCGGGCCCGAAGTTTGTGAAGCCGTACGCCGATGTACGCGGCGTCCTGCTCGAAGCGGCACAGCACTTCGCGGACGACGTGAAGTCGCGCGATTACCCAGACGCTGAGCACTCGTACACCTGACGCTGTCAGATGTCGGTCAGACGGATTCCGGCGTGTGCTCGATAACGACGATTAACCGAAATCAGGTTCGCTGTTAACGCTTCGATCTGATGCGCGTTACGCAATCGACCCGCATAGATGCCACGCGCACCAGGAATCCTCGCGGCCAGCTGCGCGACGATGTCAGTCGCGGCGCGGTCCTCGCCGAGAATCATGATGTCGCAATCGATGGCTTCGACCGTGCGATCGTTGAGCAGCACCGCCGACACGTGGTGAAACGCGGCGACGACCCGACTGTCCGCCAGGATCGCCGCAGCCTGTTGCGCCGCACTCCCCTCGGCGACCTGAACCGGGTACGCGCCCTTCTCGTCAAAGCCGATCGGGTTGACGCAGTCGACCACTGTCTTGCCTACTAACAACGCAGCCACCGATTCGAGCACTTCGGCGTGGCCCTCCCACGGCACGGCAACAACCACAATGTCGGCAACCGCGGCTACCCCAAGATTCGCATCGCCCCGCACACCGAACCCGATCTCGGCGGCCACTGCGTGTGCTCGCTGCATGTCTCGCGAGCCGATGACGACATCTATGCCGGACACGGCCCACCGGTACGCAAGCCCACGGCCCTGATCGCCAGTGCCGCCGAGAATGCCGATCGTCCCGAGCTGCGAGTCGGTCATGACGTCATCTTCGCAGTCGCGCCGCCATACTGAGACAGCTGCCGCCCTCGACGCGTCCTAGCTGGAGGTGTGCATGGACCGCGCACGCATCGCGCTCATGCGCGACCTGCTCGCGGGCACCGGATGGGTCGAACGCACTCGATCATTCGGTCAGGCATTACGCCGCGCACCTCATGAGGTCGGCGGCCTGCTGTTGGTGGGCACCCCTACAGAGGAGCCGTGGCATTTCGCCGCACATCTCGATGACGAAGCCCGCTGGTCGGACCTGCCTGGGCTCGCGCCGGTGTTGGTGCGGTGGTCTCCCCCACCCAATGCGCCGCCTCATCTAGCAGTTGGCCTGCGGCGGCTGGAACAGATCACGCGAGGCGAGACGGTCTTCGTCGTCGCGCCCGACGCCGCACCCGAACAATTGCTCGAACGGGTGGCAGATGCACGAAGGATTGGCGCCACCGTGTTCGCGTTGGATGCCGGCAGCACCGAGCTCGAGGGTCTCGCCCACGAGAGTCTGTGGGTGCCCGAAGCGGCGAGTGAGGGAATCGTGGTTCCGGAGTTCGACGTGGTCTCTCACCTGGTCAGCGCGGCCGCGGGCGAGTCACCGACCACGTCGAAGGGCCGCTTCGGCGCAGTTCGGCGACGGTTGGGCCGCATCCTCGATACGGTCAGCGATTCCGATGACGCCGACGCAGCAACCAAGCGACACCAATGACGACAACCAGGCCGAGCACGCTCCAGCCGATGATGCTGATGTAGGACGCCACCCGGTGCCACGCGTTGCCCGCGAGGTAGCCCGCGACGACAACTCCGGTCGCCCACAGGGTTCCGCCGGCGAAATTCCAGATCAGAAACGTTCTGTACGGCATCTTCGACACACCGGCGAAGCCCGGCACGAGCGCGCGCAACGCTGCTGTAAAGCGTCCGACGAACACCGCACGACCACCAAGGCGCACGATCAATTCCTTCGTGCGGTCGACATGGTGTGGCTTGATGATGCGCTCCGGAACCTTGTTGAGCAGCGCGTCGCCGTACCGGTAACCAACGGCGAAGCCGACGCTGTCACCGATCACTGCACCCGCGACGGCAACGACGATGACCAGCGCGAGCGCCACCTTGCTCTCGTATGCGAGCACGCCACCGAGCAGGCATGCGATCTCGCCAGGGAAGATGAAACCGAGGAATGTCGACGCCTCCAGTGCGGGCATCGCGAACACAACAAGTAACGCGATCCAACTTGGTAACCGCAAAATATGTTCAACGAGGCCACTCATGGGGCACATCTTCACGTATCACGCGTCACATCGACACCACTCAGCACCAAAAAAGGGCTACAAAATGTCCGTGAAGATTGCGGCATGGTTCCTGGCATCGCGTTGATGTCAGTGTCATCGTTGTGTTCGACGTCCCGGTCGAAGACCGGAACCATCTGCCGAGGAGGCATGCGTGCCGGCGAAGGTTGTATTGCGAAAGGGCCGGACCGGCAAGTTCACGTTCACTCTCGAAGGCCCCACCGGTCAGATTCTGGCTACGTCAGCAGACCATCCCAACCTACGAGCTGCAAAGGCGGCGATTGCATCCGTGCAAAAGAACCTGTCAGGCGCCAGCGTCGACGATCGAAGTGCATCGTCGACAGTCGCCAAGAAGACCACCACGCGCAAGGCTGCGGCCCCGCGTAAGGCGGCCGCGAAGAAGACGACCGCTGCTCGCAAGACGGCGGCCAAGAAGACAACGGTCCGCAAGACCGCAGCGAAGAAGACCACTGCTCGCAAGGCCGCTCCCCGCAAGGCAGCAGCCAAGAAGACGACTGTCCGTAAGACTGCGGCCCGCAAGACCACCGCAGCCCGCAAGACCGCCGCGAAGAAGACAACGGTCCGCAAGACCGCAGCGAAGAAGACCACTGCTCGCAAGGCCGCTCCCCGCAAGGCAGCAGCCAAGAAGACCACCGCGCGCAAGACCGCAGTTCGTAAGACTGCGGCCAAGAAGACCACCGCGCGCAAGACCGCAGCGAAGAAGACCACTGCTCGCAAGGCCGCTCCCCGCAAGGCAGCAGCCAAGAAGACGACCGCCCGCAAGACTGCGGCCAAGAAGACGACCGCAGCTCGCAAGACGGCCGCGCGCAAGACCACGGTCCGCAAGACCGCAGCCCGCAAGACTGCGGCCAAGAAGACCACCGCGCGCAAGACCACAGCTCGCAAGACGACCGCACGGAAGACCACAGCCCGCAAGGCCGCTCCCCGCAAGGCAGCAGTGAAGCGGACGACCGTCCGCAAGGCCGCTCCCCGCAAGGCAGCAGCCAAGAAGACGACCGCCCGCAAGGCGGCTCCGCGCAAGCGCGTTACAGCGAGCTAGGGAACGAACCACAGCTACACCGAAGTACCGTTCCGCAAGGCAGACGGCACGACGTCACGACGAGGCGGCGAGCTCCCACGCACCATCGGGAGCCGCCGCTGCGTCAATTTGCGGAGCAATAGGTCAACCCCGCGACACGTAGACTGAGGCGCATGCCGCCGCTGGACGCAACCCCTCGACGCGGCCTGCTTCGGCCAGGAGTCCAGACCGCGCGCCGCGAAGTCCCGTCGTCGATCGAGGTGCCCTACTACGTCCACGAGTCGCGTTGGCAGCAGCGCAGCGAGGTCGAGGTCAAGGACGCCGACACGATCGCCGCCATGCGGATCGCCGGCCGACTCGCAGCACTTGCCCTCGCCGAAGTCGGCCGCCACGTCGTCCCTGGCGTGACCACCGATGAACTCGACCGCGTCGGGCACGAGTTCCTGTGTGACCACGGCGCGTACCCGTCAACGCTGGGCTACCGCGGCTTTCCGAAGTCGCTTTGCACTTCGCTGAACGAGGTCATCTGTCACGGCATCCCCGACTCGACCGAAGCGGTCGAGGGCGACATCCTCAACATCGACATCACCGCATTCATCGGCGGCGTGCACGGCGATACGAACGCGACGTTCCTGGTCGGCGAAGTCGACGACGAATCTCAGGCGCTCGTCGAGCGCACCCGGGAGGCGCTCGACAGGGCGATTCGCGCGGTAGCGCCTGGCCGATCCTTCAACGTCATTGGCCGGGTTATCGAGAGCTACGCGAAGCGTTTCGGTTACGGCGTCGTCCGTGACTTCACCGGGCACGGCATCGGCACCCTGTTCCATTCGGGCCTCATCGTCCCGCACTACGACCTGCCCGAATACGACCTGCCGATGATGGTGGGCATGACGTTCACCATCGAGCCGATGTTGACGCTCGGCACGGTCGATTACGACGTGTGGCCAGACGGCTGGACGATCGTCACCAAAGACCGCGCCCGCAGTGCGCAGTTCGAACACACGATCCTGGTGACCGAAACCGGCGCCGAAGTCCTCACCCTGCCCTGAGCCCGCCCAGAAAGCCCAGTCCGCCGCTCAGGCACCAATCCAGTCGGGCCCAACCGAACGAACAGTCAGGCGTGAGCGCCTCATTTGGGACGGAGGGCTGGGCCTGGACGACGATGGCTTGGGCCTCGCTAGCCGCGCTCGGCGGCATCGTCCTCGTCGTCGCCATCACCTTCGCGACGGCGCAGCGGATTCGCCGGCACAACGTCATCGACACCGCATGGGGGCTGGGGTTCCTGGTGGCGCTGCTGGCCGCCGACGCGGTGGCAATGGGCTCGGCGCACCACGGGGGAGCTGCTCGGCGCACCCTCATCACGGTGCTGACCGCAATCTGGGCGCTGCGCCTGGCGATTCATATGGGCCTACGCAGTCGCGGCGAGGGCGAGGATCCACGGTACGTCGCCATCCTCGCGGACGCTCCCGGCAACCGCACCGTGTACGCCTTGCGCAAGGTGTATGTCATTCAGGCACTGGCGATGTGGTTCGTTTCGCTGCCACTCCAGGTGACCGCCGTCCGCGGTGGATCGATCGGCTGGCTTGGCTGGCTCGGCGTCGCGGTCTGGGTCATCGGCTTCGTCTTCGAGGCCGGCGGCGACTGGCAGCTGAACACATTCAGGAATGACCCGACCAACAAGGGCAAGGTCATGGACCGCGGCCTTTGGCGATACACCCGACACCCCAACTACTTTGGCGACGCGACCCAATGGTGGGGCTTCGCGTTGATCGCTTTCGCGCACTGGCCCGGCATCTTGACGATCGCCTCCCCCGCCCTGATGACCTGGTTCCTGGCTCGCAAGACCGGCAAGCCGTTGCTCGAGTCGCACCTCGCGACATCCAAGCCCGGCTACGCGCAGGTACATCGCGGAGACGAGCGGCTTCTTCCCGCTCCCCCGACGTGCACGGATAACCACCCCGGCGAGCAACGCATCATGACCGGGACGACGAGGCGGTCGGTCGCGGTCGTCGGCGCCGGAGTATCGGGGCTTACGGCGGCTTGGATCCTGCAACGCCACGCCGAAGTGACGCTCTACGAAGCGTTGCCCAGGCTGGGCGGCCACGCGCACACCCACGACGTGCCGGTCGGCGATCACTTCGTGCCTGTCGACAGCGGTTTCATTGTCCATAACGAACGGACCTATCCGAACCTGTTGCGGCTATTCGGCGAGCTCGGCGTCGAAACGCGCGAGACGCAGATGAGCATGTCAGTGCGCTGCGACGGATGCGGTCTCGAGTACGCCGGCTCGAAGGGATTGGGCGGCGTCTTTGCGCACGCGAGTTCGTGGCGAAATCCGGCGTACTTGCGCATGCTCGCCGAGGTGAAGAGGTTCCACATCGCCGCTCGGCGACTGCTGCGTCAACAGGAGGAGAACCCGCGCACGCTCGACGCCTTCTTGCGCGAAGGACGCTACTCGCGCTACTTCGTCCAGCACTTCATGGTGCCGGTCGTCTCGTGTGTCTGGTCGTGCTCGCCGGGCACCGCGCTCATGTATCCGGCGCGCTACCTGTTCCAGTTCCTCGACCACCACGGTCTGCTGTCGGTCACCGGGTCGCCAACGTGGCGCACCGTCGTCGGTGGCTCCCGCACCTATGTCGAGCGGGCCACCAAGGAGCTCACCGCCGTTCGCACCCAAACCCCGGTTCGGGCGCTGATCAGAGGCAGCAACGGCATCGAGATCCGGGACGCCGACGGGCGGGCGCATCGGCACGACCAGGTCGTCGTCGCCACGCACGCCGACGAGGCGCTGGCTTTGCTGGCCGATCCCACACCTGCGCAGCGGCGGATTCTTGGCGCATTCACCTACTCGGTGAATCGCACGGCGCTCCACACCGACGCGTCACTGTTGCCGACGTCGCCGCGAGTCCGCGCTTCGTGGAACTACCGCCTCGACGCGTGCCAGACGACAGCGGATCGGGTGCGCGTCAGCTACGACATGAACCGCCTCCAAGGCTTGTCCGAGGACGCTAGCTACGTCGTGACCCTCAATGCGGACGACCGGATCGCTGCCGAACACGTCATCGCGACGATGGACTACACACACCCGATGTACACGACGCAGTCGCTAGCAGCGCAGGCCGAATTGCCGTCCCTGTCCGACGGTGTGATGGCGCTGGCAGGGGCTTACCACGGCTGGGGATTTCACGAAGACGGCTGCGCGTCAGGGGTACGCGCAGCGGAGAGTCTCGGCGTGAAGTGGTAACCGTCACGCCGGCGCTGTATCGAACCGAGATCGGACACACCCGTCGTCGGCCGTGGCACCACGGCTTCCGCTACCGGCACCCGATGTGGCTGGTCGACCTTGGGCAGCTGCCACAGGGTGCGCTGCTCGGCCGGCTGCTTCGGTTTGACGCGCGGGATCATCTCGGCGACCCGACGCGCACGATTCGCGACAACGTCGTGGAGTGGATCGCGGGCCAGGGCATCGACGTGTCGGGCGACCGGATCCTGATGCTCGCCAATCCCCGCATGCTCGGCTACGTCTTCAATCCGATCACGGTCTACTGGTGCCTGGCCGGCGGCACCATGCGGTGCGTTGTCGCAGAGGTACACAACACCTACGGCGGCCGGCACTGCTACCTCCTCACGCCCGACGCCGCGGGGCGGGCGAGCGTCGACAAGGCGCTCTACGTCTCCCCCTTCAACCCCGTCGACGGCAGCTACGACATGCGCTTCACGATGCCGACGGACGTCGTCCACGTCGGCATCGTCTTGCGGCGCGACGGGCAGGTCGCGTTTAGCGCGACCCTGAACGGGCAGCGTTCGCCGGTCACAACCGCGACGACCCTGAAGCACCCTCGCGCACTACCCCTTGGGGGCCTTGCGCGTGACGGCGCTGATTCGCTACCAAGGCATCAAGCTCTTCCTGCGCGGCCTGCCTGTCGTTCGGCGACCCGCAGCAGATGACCACACGACTCCGGAGGACGCTCCAAACCCTGAACCGCTCCGAGACCTCGAGAGGCCAGGCGTGACCACGTTCGAGCTCCAACCACGACAGGCAAGCAGTACACCGGCAGGCCCATGGACCCAGCTACCCGCCGTCCCACGTGCTCCGATCCAGGCCGCGATCGCCCGGCGGATCTTTACCAGGGCGGCCGCGCGTCTCGGCGTCGCCGTCGAACTGCCCGACGGGCGGCTGCTCGTCGAAGCCCTCGGGGACGCAGAGCGACCCGGCGGCTGCGGCGCCGGTGATGCGCCTGCATCGGCCAGCCCAGTTCTTCCGTCGCCTTGGCCACGACGGTCTCATCGGCTTCGGCGAGAGCTACATGGCCGGCGATTGGGACGCCGACGACGTGGCTCGGCGTCCTCACGCCGTTCGCGCGACGGATGGCCGGGCTTGGTCCCTGGCGTCCTGCAGCGGGCGCGGCGCTGGTACGACGCCCGCCAACCGGCGTCCGATCGACAATGACCTGCAGGGATCGACGTCGAACATCTCCCGGCACTACGACCTGTCGAACGAGCTGTTCGCGCTCTTTCTCGACCGGACGATGACCTACTCCAGCGCGATCTGGGACGACGAACCCCACGAAGACCTGACCGCGGCGCAGATCCGCAAGATCGACCGGCTGCTGGATCTCGCAGGGGTCCGGGCAGGTACGCGGTTGCTGGAGATCGGTACCGGCTGGGGTGAACTCGCCGTCCGTGCTGCCTGCCGAGGCGCAAAGGTCACCACTGTGACGCTGTCGCGCGAGCAGCAGGCCTGGGCGATCGAGCGAGCCAAGCTGGCCGGCGTGGGCGACCTCGTCGACGTCCAGCTGCGCGACTACCGCGAAGTCACCGGAACCTTTGACGCCGTTGTGAGCGTCGAGATGATCGAGGCGGTCGGCCTTGAGTACTGGCCCGAGTACTTCGCCACGATCGACCGCGTTCTCGCACCGGGCGGCCGGGTCGCGCTGCAGTCGATCACCATCGAGCATCAACGATTGCTCGCGACGAAGGGCACGTACACGTGGATCCACAAGTACGTGTTCCCCGGTGGCATCATCCCGTCGCTGAACGCCGTCCGTGATGTCGTCGCACACCACACGATGCTGCGGATAAGCTCCGCGACTGCGTACGGCCACGACTACGCACGCACCCTGCATTCGTGGCTGGAGCGGTTCCACGCGAACACCGCGGCAGTCCATGCGCTCGGGTTCGACGAGCGCTTCACTCGGATGTGGCGGTTCTACCTCGCCTACTGCGAGGCGGGGTTTCGCCAGCGGCTACCTCAACGTGCACCAACTCGTCCTCGAACGTTGACCCGGCTCAGTACGTTCTAGATAACGCGAGTCGCCGCCTCGATTGCCGCTGCGAGACGGGCGCCTGGCAGCACGCCGAGCCCGACGTGGAGCGCGAAATCGGTGGTCAGGTCGCTCCACACTCCGCCCCGGCGAAGCATCGCGTGACCACCTGCGCGCAGATGCACGAACGTCGCGTCCCCGGGCGCCCCAGCCACGTCGGCGTCCACACCGGACTCGGCACGAACGGCGTCGACCAGCGCCCTCGAGTTCTTCGCTGACGTCGTGCGTGTCGCGCGTGCCATGAACGACCAGCAAGCGGCGTCCGATCACTTGTTTGTAGGGCTCGTCCGGCGTCACCCACGGCGCGAGGCCGACCACGCCGACCACGCCTGGCTCGTCGGCCGCCGACAGTGCGGCGCGGCCACCCATCGAGTGACCGACCAGAACGACCGGCACGTCACCGTGGCGCTCTCGCAGCTGGTCCACCGCCCAGCGAACGTCAGCGACCGGGGCAGCCTCGCCATTCCAGCCGCGGTAGCGGAAGCGCAGCCGCCACACTCCGAGCCCGTCGGCGTGGCCGGCCGCTGCGAGGTGACGCGCAATCGGCACCATGCGCAACACCGCGAGCTGACGCGCTGTGACAGGCGCGACGCTGACCTCTCGGCCCCCGTGTAGCACCAGCGCGGCCGCGCGCACCGCCGTAGTGCCACGGTGCCGCACAAGGACCGGCTGCGGCCCCCGGGCGCGGACCGCGTCGACCTTCTCCACGCTCGGGCTCAAACCTGATCCTTTCCGGGGTGCCGTGCTCTGCCGTGTCAGTGTCCCCTGCATTCGCGGGCCGTGACGTCCCCGGTTCAGACTTGGCATGATGCGGTGATGGAAACCACCGCATCGACCCCTGTCCGTCACGCCGACCTACGCAAGCGCATCGCGCCGTTTCGGGTCAAGCCGCGGGCGGCCGTGCGCCTCGGCGACGATTCCAAGGACTTCGACCCCGGGTTTCGGGACGAGTTCGTTACCAAGGCGGACGCCGGGGTGGCACTGGCCGAGGGTGTCCGCCAGTTGGGTGAGTACCAAGCGCGCCTGGCCGCACAGAGCACCTACGCGGTGTTGGTGATCCTGCAGGCGATGGATGCCGCCGGTAAGGACGGCACGATCAAACATGTGCTCAGTGGCGTCAACCCGCAGGGAGTGAGCGTCCATCCGTTCAAGGTGCCCTCGGTGATCGAGCTCCAGCACGACTACTTGTGGCGCTATCAGTTGCAATTGCCCGAGCGAGGCGCGATCGGCATCTTCAACCGCTCGCACTACGAGGAAGTGCTGGTCGTCCGAGTCCATCCTGAGCTACTCGGCAACGAGCACCTGCCAGGAGCCAAGACCGACATTTGGAAGCGGCGCTTCCGTGAGATCAACGACTGGGAAAGGTACCTCGCCGACAACGGTGTGCGGATCGTCAAGCTGTTCTTGAACCTCTCCAAACAAGAGCAGCGACGGCGGTTCCTCGACCGCATCGACGAACCGGACAAGAACTGGAAGTTCAACGTCGCAGATGCGTTGGAGCGCGAGCGCTGGGATGACTATCAGCACGCGTACGAAGAGATGCTGGGCGCCACGAGTACCTCGTACGCGCCGTGGCACATCGTGCCGGCCGACCATAAGTGGTTCGCCAGACTGGCGGCCTCGTGGATCATCCTCGACGCGCTGATGGACATCGATCCGCAGTACCCGAAGGTCGACCCGGCGACACAGGTCAAGATGCTCGAGATCAAAGAGCGACTGTTGGCCGAAGGCCGGAACCGCTAATCACTGGGCTAGCGTGAACGGCCGGCCACAGGGTAACCAGATCTCATGATCTTTCGGCGGTGGATGAAGGCGGCCAAGCGGGTCGATGAGCTGGTGCCACCGGCGCCGGAACTCGGCAACGAAGTGCTCATCGACGACCACTGGCTGATCCGCATCGCCGGGCCTCTGTTCACGGTGCTGTCACTCCTCCTGATCCCATGGATCGTCTTCCTTGCGAACGTGCTGCCGTCCCGGCAACTGTCGCGGCACTACGACTTCGCGTGGTCCGGCTTCGACGGCATGTTGCTCATCGCGCTCGCGGCGACCGCGTACTTCGCACTGCGACGGTCGCGCAACTTGTCCGTCGCCGCGTCGTCCGCGGGCACGTTGCTGATCGTCGACGCGTGGTTCGACGTGCTGACGTCGCGCCACCACGAGCTCCCCGTGTCGATCGCCTTCGCGGTCGTCGTTGAGTTGCCGCTGGCGGCACTGTGCTGGTGGCTGAGCAAGCAAACGCAGGCAATCGCCGAGAAGCGCATCGCCTTGCTGTTGCCGCGATCTAGGCGAGGAAGGGGCCGGCTGCGGCGCGACGCGGAGCGGGCCCAATCCCTCGATACAGGTCGGCCACAACGACGAATCCTGTTTCGGCGCGATGAACCGCGCGATGAGCCCCGCGATGACCTCTAGGTCTGGTACGTCGGGCGGAGCGCCCCGCGTGCGAGCGTGTGGAACGCAAGGTTGAAGCCCACGATCGCTGGGCTCACCGAATCGTCGAGGTCGAGCTTGTCGACGTCGAGCGCGTGCACGGCAAACACGTACCGGTGCGGTCGATCGCCCGAAGGCGGTGCGGCGCCTGCGTAGGCCTTGGTGCCGGTATCCCCACGCACGTGAAAGGCGCCTGCTGGAAGCCCGGCTGGGCTGCCGGCGCCGCGCGCCAACTCCGTGACGTCGGCCGGCAGGTTCACCAGCACCCAGTGCCAGAAACCGCTCTGCGTCGGAGCGTCTGGGTCGTAACACGTCACCGCGAACGACCGGGTCTGTGACGGGAATCCGGACCATCGCAACTGCGGGCTGAGGTTCTCCCCTCCGGCGCTGTCGTGCACGAAGGTCAGTGCCAACGGCGCACCGTCGACGATGTCGTCACTGTCCAAGCGAAACCACGGTTTCACGGGCAGGACGTCGAAAGGATCCGGTGGCGTGCCGCGCTCAAGTGACATGCCTGCATTCTGCGTCGGCGAGCCGCGGTCCGCAACGTGGGCGACTAGTTCGTGGACAATGGAGCCATGTCCTGGCCAGCGGCGGCGCTAATCGCATTCCTCGCGGTCGTTGTGATCGCCGTGGTGGTTCGGTTCGAGGTCTTCTGCTTGCGAGAACTTGCTCGCACTGACGACTACGAGTTGCTCCACCTGACTCGGCGGGGCTGGACCATCGCCATCCTCTTCTCGATTCCGTTCGGTGGCACGGCGTACCTGCTCTTCGGCAGGGCGCGCTGAAATTGATTCAGGCGCGGCCGAGCACGGTCCACGCAGACGCGGCGACCTCGAACGGCCCGCTGCTCGGGAACAGTTCAGCGCACCGAGCCTTCAACCGCTCGCGCCCACGCTCATCGAGGCGCGCAACGTAGTCGCCGGCCGGGCCGACTCCGAGCGTGAACGGCTCCCACCAATCGTTGAAATCGGCAAGGGCCACGTGCACGGTCAGGGTCGTCGAGACCAGGTCATGCAGGCCGGCGGCGTCGAACAGTTGGGACAACTGACCCTCCCGGACACCGGCGCGTCCCGACTCATCGGGAGCGTCCGGATCGAGGTCGCGGACCGCGCCCCAAAATGGCGCCAGCGGTCCTCCGGTCTTCCCGCCGTGATCCCACACCGTTCCCCCGACCAGGCCTCCCGGGCGGGTGACTCTCGCCATCTCAGCGAGGCCGGCCACCGGATCGGTCATGAAGCTCACGACAAGCGAAGCCAGCGTGCAGTCGAAACCGCCGTCGGGATAGGGCAGGTGTTCGGCGCTCAGAAGCCGTACGTCGACATCAGGAAACCGCGAGCGAACCGCGGCGACAAACGGCTCGGACGGATCGACCGCCGACACCGCCTCACCACCCAGGAGCTGCGCCAGCTCCGCCGTCAGAGCTCCCGGGCCGCAGCCGACGTCGAGTGCTCGCTGGCCCGGCGCTACCCCGGCGAGCTGCACGAACGCAGCGGCGAGAGGTTGGGAGTAGCGGCCCATGAACCGGCCATACGCGTCCGCGCCGACATCGAAGCTCACCCGCCGACGGTAGAGCCTGGCGACGGTACGGGCCACATGTTGGGCACACTCGAAACGTCGAATTCGGCTGAGCGGGCTCGTCGGGAGACCATGAGGCAACCTGCAAAGGAGCACCCGTCATGCAATTCCTGATGCTCGTATGTCAAGACACGTCCCCGGTCGCGCCTCCGCCTGGCCCCGAAGGAGACGTCGAGGAGTGGGTCGAGACGATGGGGGCGCGCGGGCTGCGGTTGGCCGGCGACCGGCTCGCGCCAGAACGCCTGGCAGCCGCTGTGCGAGTGCGCGGCGGCAAGGTGCTGGTCACTGACGGCCCGTTCCTGGAGACGAAGGAGATACTCGGCGGCTTCGACCTGCTCGAATGCCGCGACATGGCCGAAGCGATCGAGGTCGCCGCGGCGCACCCGTTCGCTACTCGCGGAGTGATGGAGCTTCGGCCGATCTGGACTGGCTGACGCGGCCGAGGTTCCAATAACCCTTCGCCGAAATCTCCTGCGGACGCAGGCCGCGACCGCCCAAGTCGTCCCGCAGCTGTCTCACCACCCGACTCTCGGCGAACAGGTACGCGTGCCGGTCGGCGTCCGGAATCTCTATCGACGCGACCGCCATCTGGAGCAGCTCCGACTCGCCTGCCGGCCTGTCAAGCCGATGCAGCCACCGGACGTCGACCGGCCCCGCCGCAGGGATCAGCTGCTCGTCATCGGCGTCGGTGACTTCGATGACCGCAACCGCCGCCGTCCCGCTTGGCAGCGCGGCGATCATCTCCGCGATCGCTGGGATCGCGGACTCATCACCGACGAACAGCTGCCAGCTCGCGTCAGCGAGCGGCACCTTGCCGCGCGGGCCGAACACCTCGACATCGTCGCCAATCGCGACCGAAGCGGCCCACGCGGCACCAGGCCCATGTCCATGCATCACGACGTCGAGGTCGAGTCGGCGCGTAACGGGATCGAGATTGCGGATGGTGTAGCGACGACTGACTCCGCCACCGTGGCCATCGCTAACGTGCACGACGACGTCTTGCCCAGGCAGCGGGGCAAGATCCGCCAAGACCTCGCCTACCAGGCTGATGCGGCGCATCCGCGGGCCGACGTCGACCACCTGAGCCACCGTTAGCAGATGCGTGCTCACGGTCGGCAGCGCACTCGGCAGCTCAGTCACCTGCCCGATCCTGCCAGGGCAGGTCAGCTTGCGGAGACTCAGCCAAGCCCTGCCAACACCGCACTGACCGTGGCTGGCGGCACCGCGACAGTTTGGCCGACCGTGACCAGCGTCTTCACGGTGCTCGACGCTGCGTGCAAGTAGCTGGCCTGGTCGGCGTCCAATGTCGTCGAGCCCGGAGCAACGAGCACCATCGCCCAGCCGAAGTGCGCGGCGTACGCGGCACCGGCGAGCCCGTCGGGGAAGTTCGCGCCGGTCGCGATCACGACACCGGCGGGGGCCGGCAAGACGCTCGCGGCGACCTTCGCTGCCGTGGCGTAGCGATCCGCACCGACCACCGGCGTAGCCGATGGATCCGCGGCGGCCGCCGATCCCCCGATCGCCACGATGGTCATGCCCGGGTGTGCACCTTCCCATTGCGCGGTCTCCGCGGCCACCGCCGTCCCGTCGGTGAGGAGTACGACGCCATTGGTCACCGCCGCTGCGTCGGCGGCCGACTCGGCGTCCGGGAAATTCAGACCGGTAGCCAGGTAGATATGACTGACGCTGTGCGTGGCCGCGATCTGATCAGCGATGAGACCGGCGGTCGCGTAGCGGTCTGCGCCGCCAAGGCGGACGATCTTGTACCCGAGCCCGGATAGCGTCGCCGCAGTCGAGGCGCTAATAGCACTGGTCCCACCGAGCAGGTAAATAGTGCCCCCGGAAGACAATGAGTGAGTGATCGCCGACCGCGCATCAGCAGACAGAACCGTCGGGTTGGTCAACAACAGCGGCCCACCGAGTGCGCTGGCTAGCGGCGAGCCGGTCAGCCCGTCTGCGTAGACGTCGTCGCGAGCCAGCACAACGGCCTTCGCCGATCCAGCTGTCGGAAACGCTGCGAGCGCAACTGCCGCCGCGGTCGCGTCGCGATTCGCGCCGCCGACTCGAGACACCGCGATGTTGGTCGGGATGACCAGCAGCGTGATGCTGTTCGCGGGGTAGGTGCGCGACACAGAACCGGCCGAGAACGTGGCGTCAGAACCCTGCACGATGGCGTTCAGATTTGCTGCGCTGTAAGTGAATACCTGGGCCGCTGATGTCGATGCGTTGTGCACAGAAAGGGTGCTCGTCAGGTCGCTGCCGGTCTTGTTGATGACCTGCACGGTCAGCGCACCGTCGGTTGAACGCTGTGCGGCATACACCGAAAGTTGACCTTGGTCGGCGCTCGACGCGCTGACACCCTCATCGCCGAATCGCGAACCGTGGCCGTCGTAGTTGCGGTACATGCGAAACGCGAAAGCTCCAGGGCTTGACGATGCTGGCGGGCTCCACAACTGTGCGCGGTCGACGCCCTGAGCACCGAAAATCCCCAGCACGTCAGCTTGCGCGAGGGCGCCGTTCATCGACTCGAGTCCACCCCAGTTGTATTCACTGATCGCGATCTTCGTGCCCGGGTAGTACTGCGCTACCCACTGCTTCATCCGCGGAATGAGCTGGACCGAGCCAAGCCCGAGATCGGCGGTCCACGATTCGTCTGTGTAGCTCGGATCCCACAGCGCACGGGTCGACCGCAACCGCAGCGCCTGCGTCGCGGCGCTGCCGGCCGTCGACAACGCGACGCCGGTCTCCTGCGGATAGAAGTGCTCGTCGAAATAGTCGAGCAGCCGCTGGCCGTTCGCCTTGTCGTAAGCGGCGAACTGCTGCAGGTACCAGGCCGCGAGAGGCAGGTTTCCGTGCGCGGTCTTGTCGGGACCAGGCCCGCATCCGCCTGGATCGTCGGCCGCATAGAAGTACGCGCACCAGCCCCAGTCGCCCGGCCCATCGACAGTCGCACTCGGGTCTGCGGCCTTAATGCCCTGTGCCGCGGCTAGCGACTTGGTCCACAACTCGTTGTAGCTCAGTGGCGCAGGATGCACATCGACGTGCGTGCTGCTCCACAGCGTCGGCTCGTTGTCGATCTCGTAACTCTTCACACCGCCAGTCGCCGCGGTGCCGAACTTCGACACCAGGTGCGCCACCATCGCCTGATCGAAAGCGCCGCCTTCAGACACCGACGTGTCGGACGGCGAGTTGCCGGTAATCGCAGTGCCGTTGGTGTGCTTGCCGTTCCCGCAGTTCGCGTCAAACGGATCGGTCGACTGCTGCGCTCCGTAGACCGAAACCTTGAAGCCACAGTCGAACGGATGCGACGAGGGAGAGTTCTTCGATACCCATCCGATCGCCGGAACGGTGACCAGCGGGTTGTCGCCGTGCCCGAGATCAGTCGCCACGAACGAGTCGAGTGAGGTCGAGTCGACGATGTTCTCGAAGTAGTAGTCACTGCCGGTGTTGTGGGTGTTGTTCGTGTAGTTGTAGCGGCTCGTGCTGTTGCCGCCCCACCTATCAGCGGTGAGACCGAGCTCGGTCGCGAGGGACGCGTCGCTGAAGTTCATGCCGTAGATGTCGTTGCTAATCGCGTGCCGGCCCGCAGCCGCGTCAACGGACAGCGCAGGACCAGCGCTCGCCGCGGCCGCAGATGTCACCACACCCGCGGACACGCCGCCCACCACACCCGCGGACACGCCGCCCACCGCAGCAACAACGGCAACCACCACCGCGGCCCGAGCCACCCGTCGTCCTCTTCGCACGCGCACGAGCCTAAGCCCCCGACGTCCTGGATTGGGTGACTTCCGCCCGATTTCCCCCCATCGGCCCAACGTCCGGGTCTTATCGGGGAGAATGTGCGCATGAGCCCGCGCATATGAAGGTCGCGATGCTGGCGCCGATCGCCTGGCGGACGCCGCCTTTGCACTACGGCCCATGGGAACTCGTGACGAGTCTGCTCACCGAGGGCCTGGTGGCCCGAGGCGTCGACGTGACGCTGTTCGCGACGCTCGATTCGCAGACCAGCGCGCAGCTGCAGGGCATCAGCCCGCACGGATACGCCGAGGACCCGTCGATGGACGGCCGGATCTGGGAGGCGATGCATGTCGCCAACGCCTTGACCGAATCAAAGAACTTCGACCTCGTGCACAACCAACTCGACTGGCTGCCGCTCGCATTTGCGGCCCACTGCGCCGCGCCGATGGTCACCACGATCCACGGGTTCTCGGGCGCCGGCATCCTGCCCGCCTACCAGCGGGCCCGCTCGCACTACGTCGCGATTTCGGACGCCGACCGCTCCCCCGAGCTCGACTACCTCGCGACGATCTACCACGGCGTCGACCTCACGCAGTTGCCGCTGAACACCACGCCAGGCGACGAGCTCGTGGTCTTCGGCCGGATCCATCCCGACAAGGGCACTGCCGACGCGATCACGATCGCGAAGCGGGCCGGCCGCCGTCTGGTGATCTGCGGCATCGTGCAAGACGAGCGGTATTTCGCCGAGCAAGTGCAGCCACACGTGGACGGCGACCAGATCCGTTATCTCGGATCGATCGGTCCGCAGCAGCGCGCCGACGTGCTCGGATCGGCCGCAGCCCTGCTTCATCCGATCGTCTTCGACGAGCCGTTCGGGCTCTCGGTCGTCGAAGCGATGGCGTGCGGCACTCCAGTCGTCGCGTACCGGCGAGGGTCGATGCCCGAGGTCGTCGACGAGGGCGTGACCGGCTTCCTGGTGCATGACGTCGACGGGGCAGTCGCAGCCGTTTCTAAGGCTGTGGGTCTCGATCGCAGCACGGTCAGTGCACGTGCCGCAGCACGATTCGGTGCCGATCGAATGGTCGACGACTACCTGCGCGTCTACGACGCGATCCTCAGCGACGGTATGTACGGCTCCTAAGACTGAATGGATCCGGCCTAGTCGTGCCTTCATCGTCCGAAGAGACGGCGCCTTGCGGGTTTCGGATCCGTGCCAACCACCAGGCCCAATGCGGCTCCGTAGGCTGCAACGCTATCTTCGGGTCCGTTCTTGAACCGCTTCATGACACGTTGCACCGGAAAGACAACATCGCCGACTGGCAGCGCCAAGGCGACGTTCAGTTCGCCCTGGGCCATCGCGTCGTCGGTCTGCCACTGGCCGCCGAAGATTGCAACGCAGGACCTGCTCCGTGTCTCCAGCGCCGAGGGAAGCGGCCGGGTTTCCCAGATCCGTCGCCGGGACGCAGGCCACAGCGGCGCGGCTGGCCGGCGGGCGCGTGATCGTCGAGGAATCGGTCCACTGACCAAAGGCTTGCCGGGCTGAAATCAGCGACATAGCCGGACGAGCATAGAGCCTGCGAGATCCACTCAGACCCGGCCGATAGATCGTCCGTCAGGGATGTCATCGAACCTCCATACCTCGTCAGTCGGCCACGGCCCGCTCCGAGACCACTCAAACGAGTTCGGCTCCTGCGACGTCGGGCATTAGTCGATATGAATGCTCGGTTGTCGCAAGTACGGCAGCAGATTTCGCGTTCAGCGCCAGGCTCAGAAGTGCGTCATCGCCGCCAGTAGTGTCCGGTTTGCACTGGTGGTGCCGACGCGTTGGCGGCAGCATCTGTCTGAACGTCAGCGATGGCAGCGCATCGGCGGGCCGCGGCGTCAGCTGGCAGCTTTCCGGCGTTGGGCTAGGACGCTGATGGCGTAGGGACGGTCGAGTCGTTGTCCGTCACATCGTGGAGTGGCGGCGTCGGCGGCGACATCTGTCTGTTCGTCCTCGAGAGGTCGGGTGTCTGGGCTGGCCGGGCGTCGGGTCGGTGCACTGAGGTCGCGGCCGTCGGAGGCGACGAAACGGAACCTGCCCGCCGACCGGCGGGCAGGATTTCGAACTCGCCGGCGTGGTGAGCCACGTGGTGGCGCTCACATAGCAGAGGCTGTCGCACGAACCCGCGTGTCGCCGACGCGTTGAGCTGCTGCTGGGAGGGGCAGAGTTTCCGATCAGCCGAGTGTGTGCTGCAGTTTGAGGATGTTGTGCGCGGTGCAGATGAGGCGCCATTCACTGTTGACCGCTGGAAGGCTGCGAAGACTGAATCGCCGGTAGCCGAGGTTGGCTTTGATGTTGCCGAACACGGGTTCGATCGTTGATCCGCGTTTCTTATATCGCTCGGCGTTGGGTTCCTCGGCCAGCTTGCCGTCCATCACAACTCGCGCAATCGTCGGGTCGATGGCTTCGCCTCGCACGTGGGCGAGCATCGTGTTGACGCGGCTGTTGGAGACCGTGAGCTGGTCAGCGGCTGCCCGTTTGGAGATCTCACCTCGGGCCAGTTGTTCGATGACGGGCAGCCACTCTGCGGGTTCGGGTTCAGTTGAGCGGGTGATCCGTTGCCCTTCTTGCCCGAAGTACCGCTTGGTCATGTCTCGCACCCACGTGTAGGAGACGCCGAGGATCTCCCCTGCTTTGCGTTGGGATAGTTCGCCGCGATTAACCTTCGCCAACACAGCGAGCTTGTCGTCGTCGGGCTTGTCGGCCTTGCGCCATGGACTTTTCCGCGTCGCGATCAATACCTCAGCACCGACATCGGTCGCGCTGTTGGCAGCACTCCAGTAGCCGGCGTCGGCGAGAAGCACACCCACCCCGCTGTCATAGCCGGCGTCGAGGAGGTTCTCAGCCACTGCGCTGGCCATTGGCGCGAACTGGCTCTGATCATTTGTCGTCGCGGTGACCTCGGCCGCGACCACGATTTGCTCCACCGTCGCGGCAGCTTGCGCGTTATAGCCCTGCAGCACACCCTTCGAAGCCTGCGCGATGACCCGCGAGTGCGGATCGGTGGTGTTCGCGCGCCGCGGTTGAGCCCGGCGCGCGGCATCCGCTTTCGGCTTCGGCCCAGTCAGTTTGCGACCAAGAGCTGCTTCCTTCTCCGCCCGTTCAGCTAGCCGTGACTCAAAGTCGCGGCTGGTTTGACGATCCAGCTCACTCAACGCTGCACGGATCCGCTCCCGACGATCCCGCCCGCCCGCCCATTCAGCAGGAAGCTCATCGCCGCGACGGTCCCCGAACAACTCGTCCTCAGCAACATCGATCCGCTCGGCCTCGTCCAAGATCTCAGCTGCGATCTTTTCGAGGTCCTCGCGGTTGCGATTAGCGAAGAACGACGCGTTAGCCGCGATCTTCGTACCGTCGATCGCCACCACACCGGCATCGACCAGGCCAGCCCGAACACACAAAGCAAGGACCTGCCCGAACAGCCCGGCAATCGCGCCAAGGTGTCGACGCCGGAACCTGGCCAGCGTCGCGTGATCCGGCCGCTGATTGACCGCCAATACCCGATAGGCAACGTCCTCGCTCAGCCGCCGCTCAATACGTCGAGACGATCGCTCACCCGTGCAATAGGCGTAGAGCAACACCGACAGCATCATCGCCGGGTCATACACCGCCCCACCACGACCATCGAGGCGATGCGCCTTCAGAAACGGCCACACATCCAACTCAGCGACCACATCCAAGACGAAGAACGCCAAATGATCCTCAGGCAGCCAATCCCGCACCGACAACGGCATCAACAGCAGTTGATCGACATCCCCAGAACGCACATTCACGGCCATGCCAAATTCTCCCGCAGCACCCCCTGAACGCTACGGCGACACGCGATTCGTGCGACAGCCTCAGGAGCACAAGGTTGTCGAGGTCGGTGCGGCCACCGTGGATCCAGTGGATGCGGTGGTGGGCGTGCAGATTCTTGGTGTTCGGACAGCCGGGGTGGGCGCAATGACCGTGCTGGCGCAGCAGTAAGGCGCGGTACTGGCGGTCGGTCACCAGGCGGTGTGATCGCCCGACGTCGAGCACGTTCGATGCACTGTCGTGGATCACTGTGCGGATGCGACCCTCGCACAGCAGCCTCAGTACAACACGGTCGGGAAGACCGGGCCCACCGGCGATCCGCGCGTAAGGCCGGGCAACGATCGACACCTGATCCGGGTCGCGTTCTGCTGAACGTGCCAGCGGCTCACTATCCGGGTCGCGTTCACGTGAACGCGGAACCGATGTCTCGTGCGGGTCGCGTTCCGCTGAACGCGGGTCACTCGGGTCATCTGCGCTGCGTTCGGGTGAACGCGCCGGCACCCGCGCGGCCTCCATGTGGATGACCACCGCGGCGCGTTCGTCGCCACGTAACTCTCGCGGCGGATTGCCCGCATCAGCCAGGCTCGCCAGGCCGATTTCGACAAGCTGCAGGAAAGCATCGGTCGGACTGCAGCCGTCGCGCTGCATGATCGCGTCGATCGCCGCCGCGGCTAACGCGCCCCGCTCGGGGTCGAGTCGCGCCGAGAGATGCCAGCGGCTGTCGGATGTCCAGGATTGTTTGAGGTATTCACCTGGATCGGTGGCCTGCTCGTTGTGGTCGACGGTGCGCAGCCCGCGCACCACGACCTCAAGTTGTGCCACCGTGCCGTGCT
The DNA here is from genome assembly GCA_963825425.1 of uncultured Actinomycetes bacterium. GTDB lineage: Bacteria > Actinomycetota > Actinomycetes > Acidothermales > Acidothermaceae > PALSA-607. Next base: position 486 of record CAWGTF010000010.1, on the reverse strand, counting down.
GCGCCACCTCAATCAGGTCGTCGACCAGCGCATGCTCACCCGGCTCGATGATGCGGCTGATCGCGCGCACCTGCGAAGACGACAGGCGACCTGCGCCCATTTCGGCGGCCAGCCGCGGATATTGCAGGAGCGACCGGGCGACCCGCACGTGTTCGACTGCGGTGCGGTGCGCAATCCCGCATGTGTGTGAAAGCCATTGAGCCGTCGACGCCAACCCGAACGCCAGATGGCCCTCGCGCGCATCGAACTCCGCCACCGTGAGCAACCATCTCGATGCCGCCGCCGCGATCCGACCCGAGAAATCGACAATGGACTTACCGAGCTCATCGAGTGACAACTCACCCAGCGAACGGCTTACCGAAGAAGAATCAACCAGTTCCATGACCGCACGCTACCCACGCCCACCGACACTTTCGGGCGGCTAATCCGTGCGGCCGCGTTCAGCTGCGTCAGCTGAACGCGCCAGGCGGCAGAACAGTGCGTTCA
>CAWGTF010000009.1:0-19850 GCA_963825425.1 uncultured Actinomycetes bacterium | reverse complement strand
GACCGATCATCCGGCTTCACGGCGAAGCTGGAGCCCCAGGCTTGGGACAACGAAGGACGCGAGGAAGATCGGCAGAAAGCTCTTCCCAGTGCATCGGAACGCGACGGTTTCGCTCTCGCCGGCCTCAAAGGTTCGAGTTCGGCTGGAGTTTCGGCCACTGCGAACTTGCACGGTGTGACTTCCAGGTTCGACTGGTATCTCGATCGTGTCGTTCATGTCGAGCGAACCGGCCCGCTGACCATCAACCACGATGTCGTACGTGCCCCGTCGAACCTCGACTCCGATTGCTTTATGCGTCATCTTCAGTGTTGCCGTCATCGTCGATCTCCAATGTCGGTCTGCGGTCCCACCACACCATCGTCCTCGCCTGAGACGGTGCCCGCACGCCGGCCGGATCGGCCCGCGTCATCGCGGCCAGAAGAGCCGAGCCCCCACCTGTTGCACGAGTGGCAACAGGTTGCGCGACGCACGATAACTAGACGCCGAGTGGGTGCCAGACGGTCTTGGTCTCGAGGAACGTGGTCAGTCGATCGGTGCCGGGGTCGCGTGACCAGTCCGGCTCCGCGTCGTCCGGCCTTCTTACTCGCTTGAGATTGTCGGCGGCTGCCACCTCGAGGTCGCGCCACAGCGCGAGCGGTGCGCCGGTGAGATCGAGGCCGTTGACGTCGGCGTGCGACGCGAGCCACGGTGCCACCTCGGCGACCCGGCCGGTCAGCATGTTCACGACGCCGCCGGGCAGGTCGGACGTCGCGAGCACCTCGGTCAGCGTGATCGCCGGCAGCGGTCGCAGCTCACTCGCCAGCACGACGGTCGGTGTTGCCGGTGGCGATCGCCGGCATGAGTACCGATACCAAGCCAAGCAAGCTGGACGACGACGGCGCGACGATCGCGACGACGCCGGTCGGTTCGGGTACAGAGAAGTCGAAGAACGGCCCGGCCACCGGGTTGGCTGCACCGACCACCTGGGCGACCTTGTCGGTCCAGCCGGCGTACCAGACCACGCGGTCGATCGCCGCGTCGACGGCGGCTGCCGCTGCGTCGGGCTTGCCGCCCTCGGCTTCATGCACCTCGGTGACGAACTGGTCGCGGCGACCTTCCATGACTTCGGCGACGCGGTACAGCACCTGCCCGCGGTTGTAGGCAGTCGCGCGCGACCAGCCTGCGAATGCGGCGCGCGCGGCAACGACGGCATCGCGCGCGTCCTTGCGCGATGCGAGCGCGGCGTTCGCGGCGAAGTCGCCGTGATGATTCGTCACGGGGTAGCTGCGGCCCGACTCGCTGCGCGGGAACGCGCCGCCGATGTAGAGCTTGTAGGTCTTGCGGACGCCGATCCGGTCGGCCTCGGTCTTCTTGGCTCGCATCGCGTTACTTCCCCTTCGCGAGGTAGGCCTCGAGACCGTGCCGGCCGCCTTCGCGACCGAAGCCCGACTCCTTGTAGCCGCCGAACGGCGAGGCCGGGTCGAACTTGTTGAAGGTGTTCGCCCAGACGACGCCGGCGCGCAGGCGGTCGGCCATCCACAGGATCCGGCTGCCCTTGTCGGTCCAGACGCCGGCCGACAAACCGTACGGCGTGTTGTTCGCCTTCTCGATCGCTTCGTCCGGGCGTGCGGAACGTGAGGACCGAAAGCACCGGTCCGAAGATCTCCTCGCGGGCGATGCGATGTGCCTGTGTCACGCCGGTGAACAGCGTCGGTGGGAACCAGTAGCCGCGTTCGGGCAGCTCGCACGCCGGCGACCAGCGCTCGGCACCTTCTGCCTCGCCGATGTCGGAGAGTTCGCGAATGCGCGCGAGCTGTTCGTACGAGTTGATCGCGCCGACGTCGGTGTTCTTGTCGAGCGGGTCGCCGAGGCGCAGCGTCGACATCCGCCGACGCAAGCGGTCGAGCACCTCGTCGGCGACCGACTCCTGCACGAGCAACCGCGAGCCTGCGCAGCACACGTGACCCTGGTTGAAGAAGATCCCGCCGACGATGCCCTCGACCGCTTCGTCGATCGGCGCGTCGTCGAACACGATGTTGGCGGCCTTGCCGCCGAGCTCGAGACTGAGCCGTTTCCGCGTGCCGGCAAGGGTTTTCGCGATCGCCCGGCCGACTTCGGTCGAGCCGGTGAAGGCGACCTTGTCGACGCCGTCGTGCCCGACAGCGACTTACCTGTATCGCCCGCGCCGGTGACGATGTTCACGACGCCAGCGGGCAGGCCGGCCTGCTGACAGATCTCCGCGAACACGAGCGCGGTCAGTGGTGTCGTCTCGGCGGGCTTCAGTACCACGGTGTTGCCGCAAGCCAGCGCGGGCGCGATCTTCCACGCGAGCATCATCAGCGGGAAGTTCCACGGGATGACCTGAGCAGCCACGCCGATCGGCTTGGGGTTGGCACCGAACCCGGCGTGTTCGAGCTTGTCGGCCCAGCCCGCGTAGTAGAAGAAGTGAGCCGCGACGAGCGGCAGATCGACGTCCCGCGATTCTTTGATCGGTTTGCCGTTGTCGAGAGATTCGAGCACCGCGAGTTCGCGCGAGCGTTCCTGAATGATGCGGGCGATGCGGAACAGGTACTTCGAGCGCTCCCTGCCGGGCATCGCGCCCCATGCTCCGTCGAAGGCCTTGCGGGCGGCGGCGACTGCGCGGTCGATGTCGCGAGGGCCGGCCTCGGCGACCTCGGCGAGCACCTCTTCGGTCGCCGGGTTGATCGTCTTGAACATCTCGCCGTCGTCGGGCTCGACGAACTCGCCGCCGATGAACAGCCCGTAGGAGCTGGCGATGTTGACGATCGCTCGCGACTCGGGTGCCGGCGAATACGGGAACAGCTTGCTCGTCATGTGCGCGCCTCAGTCGATCGTGACGTAGTCGGGGCCGGAGTAGTGGCCGGTTGCCAGCTTCTGGCGTTGCTGAAGGAGATCGTTGAGCAGGCTCGACGCACCAAGGCGGAACCAGTCGGGGCTGAGCCAATCGTCGCCGACCGTCTCACTCACGAGTACCAGGTAACGCATCGCGTCTTTCGTGGTGCGAATGCCGCCGGCCGGCTTGACGCCGACTTGGCGGCCCGTCGTGTCGCGAAAGTCGCGCACGGCCTGCAGCATGACCAGCGTGACTGGCAGCGTCGCGGCTGGGGCGACCTTGCCGGTGCTGGTCTTGATGAAGTCGCCACCCGCGATCATCGCGAGCCATGATGCGCGCTTCACGTTGTCGTAGGTCGCGAGCTCGCCGGTCTCGAGGATCACCTTGAGGTGGGCGTCCTTGCACGCCGCCTTCACCTGCACGATCTCGTCGTAGACGTCGAGGTAGTGGCCTTCGAGGAACGCGCCGCGGTCGATCACCATGTCGATCTCGTCGGCCCCGCTTGCGACCGCGTCGCGGACGTCGGCGAGCTTGACGGTCATCGCAGCTCGGCCGGACGGGAAGCTGGTCGCGACGCTGGCGACCTTGACGCCGCTGTCGCCGAGGTACTCCTTGGCGGTCGGGACGAGGTCGGGGTAGACGCAGATCGCCGCGACGCTCGGGCAACTGGCGTCGGACGGGTCGGGGCGGATGCCCTTCGCGCAGAGCGCACGCACCTTGCCGTGGGTGTCTTGGCCCTCGAGCGTCGTCAGGTCGATCATCGAGATGGCCGTGTCGATGGCCCAGCGCTTCGCGTCGGTCTTGATGGAGCGGGTAGATAGGGCCGCCGCCCGAGCCTGGGCGCCGACCTGGTCGACACCCGGGCAAACCGTGCAGGAACCGGCGCAAGGCGGAGTCGGAACTGGCGACGTCCGTCGGGATCGCCGACGTAGTGAGCGTCATTGATTCACCATATCGCCGGTCGGCCCGGTTGGTCGTTCGGTCACTCGGCTGGCGACAGTCGAGAGATGGAGCCGAGGGAGCAGCGTTCAGCGGGCCGCGAGTATGGCTTCGCGTTGCGGTGCCGACAACGGCTTCACGGCCTCGCGGATGGTCACGCCTGATGCCCGTGATGCCCTCGGGAGCAACCAGCGATAGACCAGGTCGGGGCGCTTCTTGGCCGTATCCCGCAACACCCAGCCGATTGCCTTGCGAATGAAGAACTCTCGCTCCTCGAGCATCGCGTCCGCGTATCGCGAGAAGCGCTCGAAGTCACCTTCTCCTCGACGTAGCGCACCAAGCAGCGCGAGCAGCGCGGAGCGGCGGATCCAGAAGTCACTGTCGCCAGCCCAGTGGTCAAGCACGGAGCCAAGCTCGCGATGGCGGTCTGCGAGGCGACCGACAACATTCGCTGCGAGCCCATCCACCAGGGCCCACGTTCTGGCCTCGCGAAGCATGCGCTCGATGACCGGCACATCGGCAGGTCCGAGCCGGTCACCGTACAGATCAAGTAACTCGACCACCGTCATGCGCCGCTCGTGAATTGGCGCCGCCCACAGTGCAGTTGCGAGCGCGATGACTTCGTCGTGACCGAGCGTTGGGTAGCGAGAGACAACCCCTTTTGCCACCGCGCGGATCGCAGGGACGCTCGCGCCATAGTGCGCCAACTCGCTCTTCAGGTAGCTCTTCTCGTGCACAGCACGGTCAGGATCGCCGAGGCCTCGTAGCTCTTCATCGATCTCGCGAACAAGTTGTTTGGCGTTCATCGCACGGAACGCTCAATCAAGCCCGAGCGCGGCCCGCAGGTCGGTGCCGATCTCGTGCAGCACCTTGCGCGCCAACACCCGCGCGTCGTCGATCGAACTATCAACGGAGACCACAAGCTCCAGGTAGCACTTCAGCTTCGGCTCGGTTCCACTCGGCCGTACCACGACACGCCCCTGACCGCAGCCGCGCGCAGCACCGTCGAGCCAGTAGCGCAGCCCGTCGGTCGGTGGCAGTCCGGCGCCGCCGAGCGACAGGTCCTCGACGCCGGTGACGGGCAAACCCCCGAGCGTGGACGGCGGAGCAGCCCGCAGCCGGTCAACTGCGGCGCCGATTTGGGCGAGGTCGGAAACCCGCACCGACACCTGGTCGGTCGCGTGCAACCCGTACTCGCGTGCGAGCTCGTCAAGACGCGAAACCAGCGACGACCCTGAAGCCCGCAGCTTCGCCGCGAGCAGCGCGACGATCAGTGCCGCGCTGATGCCGTCCTTGTCGCGGGTCAAGTACGGCGCCACGCAATAGCCGAGCGCCTCCTCGTACCCGTACACGAGATCGGCGCCGGCGTTCACGATCCATTTGAAGCCGGTCAGCGTTTCGGAGTACGGCATCCCGTGCGCAGCGGCCATTCGAGACAGCAACGATGACGACACGATGGTCGTCGCGTACCGGCCGGAAACCCCTTGCGATAAAAGGAAATCTGCCAGCAGCACCCCGACTTCGTCCCCGCGCAGCATCCGCCAGCCACCGTCAACGGCCGCATCGGGAATCGCCACGGCGCACCGGTCGGCGTCCGGATCGTTGGCAAGAACGAGATCGGCCGACGTGGCGCGAGCCAGCGCCAATGCCAAGTCGATCGCGCCGGGCTCTTCGGGATTCGGGAACGCGACGGTCGGGAAATCCGGGTCGGGCGCACCCTGTTCGGAGACAACCGACAACGACGTGAAGCCGGCGCGCGCGAACGCGGCGAGCACGACGTCGCGACCGACGCCATGGAGCGGCGTGTACGCGATCCGCACGTCGCGATCCGGCAACGTCGCGAGCAACGGCATCGACGTGATGCCGGTCGAGGTACGCGTCGAGCACCGCGTCGTCGAGCAAGTGCCAAGCATCGCTTCGCGGGACGTCGGCCAGCGCGCCGACAGCGTCGATGTGCCGCGAGATATCGGCGTCCGCAGGAGGCACGATCTGCCCGCCGTCACCGAGGTAGACCTTGTACCCGTTGTCCTGCGGAGGGTTGTGCGACGCGGTGACCATGACGCCGGCCGAGACTCCGAGATGGCGGATCGCGAATGCCAGCACCGGCGTCGGCAGCGGCCGCGGGAGCACCGAAGCGGTCAACCCGAAGCCGGCCATGACCGCGGCGGTGTCCCAGGCGAACACATCGGACTTGTGCCGCGCGTCGTAGCCGATGACGACCGACGTACCGCCGGTCTCGAGCAAGTACGCCGCGAGCCCGGCGGCGGCGCGGATGACGACCGCGCGGTTCATCCGGTTCGGGCCGGCGCCGAGTGCGCCGCGCAGTCCCGCTGTCCCGAACTGAAGCCGCGCACTGAACCGGTCGGCCAGCCCCTCGGCGTCCCGCGAGTCGAGTAGCTCCGAAAGCTCCGCGCGCGTGTCGGCGTCCGGGTCTTCTGCGAGCCACGTGCGGGCAGCCGCTTCGAAGTTCACAGCCGCGACACGACCTGCGCCAGCAAGCGCACCCATGCGGGCGGCCGAGGCGTTTCCGGCGGCGAGAACTTCTTTGTGGTCAAGCGGTTCGCCGGTCATGCCCGCAGCGAGGTTGGTGACCAGCGAGATGCCGAGCACCTCGGCACCGGCCTCGCGCGCGGCGATCGCTTCGAGGGTGGTCGACATGCCGACCAGGTCAGCGCCGAGCGTCGCGCAACATCGCGATCTCGGCCGGAGTTTCGTAGTGCGGCCCGGGCAGTTGCGCGTACACGCCCTCGGTGAGAGTCGGGTCGACCGAGCGCGCGATCGTGCGCAGCCGGGTGCTGTAGAGATCGGTCAGGTCGACGAACGTCGCGCCATGCAACGGAGAGGTCGCGGTCAGATTGAGATGGTCGGCGATCAGCACCGGCTGGCCCGGCGCGTAGTCGGCGCGCAGCCCGCCGCACCCGTTGGTCAACACGATGACTTTGCAACCCGCCTGCGCCGCCGTCCGGACGCCGTGCACGACCGCATCGACGCCGCGGCCCTCGTAGAGATGGGTGCGGCCGAGGAACACCAGCACTCGGCGGCCGCCGGCATCGATCGAGCGGATCCGACCCGCATGCCCGAGCACTGCGGGTGCGGCGAACCCGGGGAGATCGGTGACCGCGATGTCGTGCGTTGGAGTGCCGATGGCATCGGCGGCCGGCACCCAGCCGGAGCCGAGCACGATCGCGACGTCGTGTCGCTCGACGCCGGTGAGCTCGGCCAGCCGAGCCGCCGCCTGCGCCGCAGCTTCGACCGGCGTCAAGGCGCTCACGCGTCGCCCGCCTGGTCGTCGTCCAGCCCGTCGTCGTCCAGCCCGTCGTCCAGCCCGTCATCGTCCAGCAAGGTCTCGCCGACCGATCGGCACGGGCCGCAGCCGCAACTCGTTCACGTAGTCGGCCGGCGCTCCGGCCGTCTCGGCCGCGTCGGCGACCATGCCGAGGTAGCGCGCCGACGGCAGGCCACCCTCGTAGCCGTTGAGGACGTAGAGCCACGCGGTCAGGTCGCCCTCGAGGGTCGCGACCCTGACCCGGATCTTGTCGTACAAGCCGAGCGCGTTGCCTTCCCAGCGGTCGAGTTCGGGCTCGTCGAAGGACGGGACGTCGTAGAGCATGACGAACACCTGGCTGTCGGCGTCTTCGACGACCGTGGCAAGCGCGCCCTCGAAGCTCAATTCCTCGCCTCCAAAGGTCAGCCGCCACCCTTGCAGCCACCCGGTTCCCTGCGCTGGGGAATGCGGTGCCCGCGTGAGCATCTGCTCGGGATCGAGGTTGCTGCCATAGGCGGCGTAGAGGGCCACGCACCGAAGGTTAGACGGTTACGACAGAATGCGGCACGTGACGCGCATCGCCATTATCGGGAGTGGTCCAGGCGGTTACGAGGCGGCGCTGGTTGCGGCGCAGCTCGGTGCGCAGGTCACGATCGTCGAACGCACCGGCGTGGGCGGCGCCTGCGTCCTCACCGACTGCGTGCCGTCGAAGACCCTCATCGCCACGGCTGAGGCGATGACGGCCCTCGCACTGTCGCCACGTCTCGGCGTCCGGTTCGACGGCGGCACCGACCACGACGCGGGAAAGATCAGCGCCGACGCGACCCAGGTCAACGCCCGCGTCCGCTCCCTGGCGAAGGCGCAGTCCGACGACATCGCGGTGCGGCTCGCGGGGGAGAGCGTGCAGGTCATCGCCGGATCCGCCCGGCTCGCGGCACCGACCGTCGCCGGCCGCCGGGTCGTCACTCACCACAGCTGACGGTGTCGACGAGATCGATGCGGACGTCGTGTTGCTGGCGACCGGCGCGCACCCTCGCGTATTGCCGACTGCGGTGCCGGACGGGGAACGGATTTTGACCTGGCACCAGATCTACGACCTCGACGCGTTCCCCGAAGAACTGATCGTCGTCGGGTCAGGAGTCACCGGTGCGGAGTTCGCCGGCGCGTATCAGGCACTCGGGTCGCAAGTGACGCTCGTGTCGTCGCGCGACCGAGTGCTGCCTGGCGAGGACGCCGATGCGGCAGCCGTCGTCGAATCGGTCTTTCGACGTCGCGGCATGACCGTCGTGAACAACGCGCGCGCCACAGCAGTAACCCGGACGGCGGATGGTGTGCTCGTCTCGCTGGCTGACGGCAGCACGGTCTCCGGTTCGCATTGCCTGATGGCGGTCGGCTCAGTGCCGAACACTGCCGATCTCGGCCTGGAGGAGGCGGGCGTGCGGGTATCGGCAGCCGGCTACGTCGAGGTCGACCGGGTGTCCCGCACGTCGGCGACCGGCGTGTACGCGGCCGGCGATTGCACCGGGTTGCTGATGCTCGCGTCCGTCGCAGCGATGCAGGGACGGATCGCCATGTGGCACGCGCTCGGTGAAGCAGTGCGGCCACTGCGACTGTCGATGGTCGCGGCCAACGTGTTCACCGATCCTGAGATCGCTGCGGTGGGAATCTCGCAGAGCGCGGTCGATGCCGGGTTGGTCGAAGCGCGATCGGTGAAAGTTGCCGCTCGCGCGCAACGCGCGCGCGAAGATGGCCGGCGTTACCGACGGATTCGTGAAGCTCTTTGCCCGGCCGGGAACGGGTGTCGTGTTGGGCGGTGTCGTGGTCGCGCCGCGAGCGAGCGAACTGATTCTTGCCCGTGACGATGGGTGTGCAGCTCGGGCTGACGGTCGATCAGATCGCGCAAAGCTTCTCGGTATATCCGTCGTTGTCGGGGTCGATCACCGAGGCCGGCCGCCAGCTGATGGAAACCCACGTCGACTGATCGTCGATCGGCGCGAGCGACGGCTCGGAGCCGGTGATTGCCCTAGCGTTGGGTTGTGATCGAAATCGGCAGCCGCAGGCGCGCACAACCAGCCCCGCCGTGGGTCGTGTTCGAGGCATTGACGCAGCCCGACCGGGACCCGTACCGACCCTGGCTGACGTTGTTGAAGGACGAGCAGCGCCCGAAAGTGTTGGGCAGCCAAGTTCCGGACGTCGTGGTCTGGTCGTCACTGTGGATCAAACGGCCGGATGCAGTGGTGGAGTTCGAGCTACCTCCTAGCCCGGACGGCGGGACTGCGCTTCGTTGGACCTTGTACGTCGATGAACCGATTCCCCAAGACCCATTGATCCGCCACCTGCGTTCACGACTGAACCAGCTCATCAACGCCGACCTACGTTTCACTTTCGGTCAGTAATCGATCAACCGCGGGCGGCGGCGACGTCCTGGGCAGATACAACATCTGCGCCGCCGATGGCGACGATGACGTTCGACCGATGGGTTGCGAGCCAGGTTCGCGAGGCAGCTGAGGCAGCGAGCGTCGTTGGTGCCACCAGCAGCAACACGCCCTTGCTCGCCGCTGCCGCTGGGCCAGCGCTGACCGCGTCTGGCCAGTTCGACCCCGAGGCCAGCCAGGGCGGCCCCGTCATGCCCGCCGCCACGGCGCTCGAGGCTACCGCCGCCGAGGTTGCCCACCGATCAGCACCGGAGAGTCGGGTCGCGGACACACCCATGACGTTCAGCGTGAGTTCGGCTGAGGTCGACACCGCGCTGGTGCCGCCGACAATTGTGGCCGACGTAGCGTGCAGCACATTGATCGCATCGGACACCGCCGGTGCCAATGTTGTGGCAGGCGTGAGAAGTACTGGTCGATGCTGGAACGCGGCCAGCGCCGACACTGCGGCGGCGTCCGCCCAGTCATCGCCCCGCACGACGTACACCGATGTGCCACCGACGCGCTCGGCGATCAATGCAGCGGTGTCGTACCGCGACGTCCCGCCGATGCGGATCGTCGTCGTAACCCCGGCTGCCGCGACGGCCGCAGCGACGTTCGCTGACAGCGCCGTGGTGTCCCCGATCAGGTAGACCGTTGTTGCGCCAAGACGTTTGATCTCGGCTATCAACGCGGGCGTCGTTTGGTCGGACGGCGACAGCAGGACCGGTCCGCCGAACATGCCGGCCAGCGGGGCAGCCGCGAGCGCGTCGGGGTAGAGATCCGCGCGGGCGATCACCACGGCGGATGCATGCGTGAAGTTCGCTCTCGAGACTGAGATTGCGGTTGCGACCCGATCGGCGCCGGCGTAGCGCGGCGAAGCTGACGCGACGGAACCGTCACACGCTTGACCGGACGTCGTGAGCTGTCCCAATCCGGAATCGTTGGCTCCGTCGGCAAACAGGTTCGAGACATAGGTGTCGTTTGAGGTGAACGTCTGCACGCAGAACACGATCTGGGTACCCGAGGGCAACCACGACGTGCTTGTGTCGCCATAGGGGTTGCCGGCGACTGGGGTGTCGGGACTGGACACATGGAACGTCGTAACAGCGCCGTTGAGCGACACCGCGACCACCCGGGAGGGCGGGGATTCCTCCAACGTAACCAACACGCGGCTGCCATCTGGGGAGAACCCGGCGATGTCGCCGTCGCCGTAGGCCGTGCCGCTGCCGGCGTTGATCGTTCGAAGTCCCGTGCCGTCCGGATGCACGATCTGAAGGGCGCCGTGGGAGCTGCTCCCCGCTGCGATATATCCGTCGAATGCCAGCCAGCTGCCGTCCGGTGACCAGGCGATCTCGCGTGCATCCTGTAGCGCGCCATCCATCGGTTCGGGCAGCTCGATGCGCCCGGTGCCGTCAGCGTTGACGACGTTGACAGTGGCATCACCGCCGCTTCCCTCATCGAACACGGCCGTGACGAACGCGAGTCTCGACCCGTCCGGTGCCCACACCGGCGAGCCGAATGTTGCACCGCCCGCTTGGAAGCTGTTGGTGGTAATCGAGTGGGTCGTGCCCGTCGCAAGGTCGGCGATTGCGATGTTGTGATCGCTGGTTCCGACATTGATGACGGCGAGTTTGGTTCCGTCCGGTGACCAGGTCGGCTCTTGGTAACCCTCGGGTGTCACGGCGTGCGCGCCGGTGCCGTCGGCGTTGATCGTCCACACCTGGTTGTTGCCGTCCGAAAGCACGGCTACGTAAGCGATCTGCGTACCGGCTGGATTCCATCTCACTTCGCCAGCGACCGGCGTCGGCGTGGTCAGCACGCGGTCGCCGGAACCGTCTGATCCGACCACCCGCAAGGTGCCAGTCGTACCGGTAGTGAGCGTCGCGTTCTGCCGCGTGTACGCCGGGTAGACGATCTGAACGACCTCCGGCGTCGTCGCTGACGCGACGGCGGGGTGCGGAGATGCCGCGGCTGGCGGGCCACTGGGAATGGCGAGGCCGACGACGACCGCGGCAGTAGCGAGAGTCCAACCGCACATGATCTTCACGGGGTGCTTCCTTCACGTGGGTCGAGACGGCAACTGATAGGCCGACGGTAGGAGCGGGCGCCATCCGTTGCCCTAGCGACCGAGCGAGGCTTTCCTCCGTGACCTTCGGCCGAGGAAACCCTTGCCTTGCCGCTAGGGCGCGCTGCCGCCGTCCGTTCGTAGCGTTCTCTTCAGCGGGTCGCAGAGCGCTGACTCGTCGGGGGAGGCCCAGCGATGGCGGTGACGATGGTTCCGCTGGCCGGTATCGCGCCGGCTCCCGCTGGGATCAGCTACGACGCCGCGCGTACGAGGGAGGCGCACGGCAGATGGGCTGGTCTTGACGCCGCGAGGGGCGTGGCGGTCGCGGGGATGCTCGTCGTGGAGCAACTTCCGACCGGCCCGCGACGGCATCCGTGGCTGATTCACGCGGTGTGGAACGGCTGGACCGGTGCTGATCTTGTCTTTCCGGCGTTCTTGTTTCTGGCCGGCATCGGTATTGACGAGCTGGTGCGTCGTCGCGGCCGCGCATCGTTGTTGCGGTTGGTCTCGCCGGGCGATCGCGCTGCTCGTGCTCGGCGTCCTCTTCAATGCATGGGACGGCGCCGGCGCCGATTTCACCGATGCCCGTTGGCCAGGTGTGTTGCAGCGCATCGGCGTTGGTCAGCTTGGCGTGTGGTGTTGTCGTCGTTGCCTGCCGTCGCGGGATTTGGCCGATGCTGTTGATCGCCGGCGGTCTGCTGGTGTTGTACGCCCAACTGTTGGTGCGGGTGCCCCTGGCGTGCGGAACGGGCGTGATCACACCTGCATGCAACGTGCCAGGTCACCTCGACCTGTGCGTTGTTCGGCCCGGCACACATCTACAACCAGGGTGCCTTCGGCTACGACCCCGAGGGCCTGCTGTCGACGATGGGTGCGTTGGCGACGGCACTCCTCGGCGTCGCTGTTGGTCGGGCACTTCGTGCGCGGCCAGACTGGCTGACCGTGGGCGGCCTGTGCGGCGTCGCCTTCGGCTGCTGGGCTGCAACGCATTTCGGACTCGTGGGCCCGGCGGTGAACAAGCGGATGTGGACGCCCGCTTTCGTGCTGCTGACAGCAGCCACCAGCATCGTCTTGCTGGTTGCGTGCCACGTGGTCGTTGACGTGGGTCGGCAGCAACTCAATCCGGTTCTCCGGATCGGATCACGGGTGGCTGCGTGGCCATGGGCGGCTCTGGGCCGCAATGCCCTGGTCGTCTACGTCGGCCAGCACGTACTCGGCGCCGTCCTCGCGCACACACCGGCGCACGTCGGCACCCAACTGACGACCGCGGCCGGCTACTTGCAGCAGCACTTCTTCGCGGGTGGCTGGTTCGGTCTCGACTCGCAGTGGACGTACGTCGCCGTGATGCTTGCGTTTTGGACGGCGGTGGCTGCCGCGATGCATCGTGCCCGCTGGTATGTCACCCTCTAACCCAATGGACACTGCCTTCGCAGGTTGCGCCTCGTGAGCGCGTACCTAGAAATATGGGGACGCCGCGGGCCGCAGCTCGCGCCGCTCGAGACCGACCACGTCACGGTAGGGCGGGGTCCGGAAAACACCGTCTCGTTGTCGTGGGACCGGACCGTCTCGGCGTTGCACGCCGTGATCGAGCGCTACGCATCCGGCTGGTCGGTCCGCGACCTCGGTTCCACCAACGGAACGTTCGTCAACAACAGTCGACTCTCGGCCGAGCACCGGCTGCGCAACGGTGACGAGATCCGGTTCGGCTCAAGCCGGCTGGTCTTCCGGCTCCGCAACGCGCCCGCGTCGACCGCAACGGCTGCGGCCGAACCACCACCGCACGTCACGAGGCGCGAACACGAAGTGCTCGTCGTGTTGTGCCGCCCGCTGCTCGGCGGCGACATGTTCACCGAAGCCGCAACCGTGGCCACCATCGCGGCGGAGCTGGTCGTCACCGAAGCTGCAGTCAAGTTCCACCTGGGCAACCTCTACGACAAGTTCGCGATCAGTGACGGGGGCGACGGCGTCCGGCGTTCGCGGTTGGCCAATGAGGCAATCCGCCGCCGCGCACTCACGCTTTCCGACTTGCGACCCCACGCATGAGCGAGATGTGGCGCGGGCGGTACGGATCGGTCGAGACGATCGCGCAGGGCGGTCAGGGCAGGCTGCTTCGTGGAGTCGACCGCCAACACGATCGGCCCGTTGCCCTCAAGGTCCGCAACGTTACCTCCATCGACGAACGCAACCACGTTCTCGCCGAAGCGCGAGTGCTGCTCAGCTTGCAGCCGCACCCTGGTCTGCCGACCGTGCGCGAGGACTTCTTCGAAGGCGACAGCTACGTGCTGGTCATGGACTGGGTAGACGGCACTTCGTTGGATCAGGTCGTCGCCGCGCGAGGCGCACCAGGTATGCCACTGCCGAGCGTGCTGCGCTGGGCAACGCAGCTCGCAGCGGCGATCGACCACCTGCATGCGCACCGGCCGGTCATCGTGCACGGTGACGTCAAACCCGCGAACGCCGTGCTGACCCCTGACGACCGGGTCGTGCTCGTCGACTTCGGCATCGCCACGAACGGCGTCGCGACCAGATCGGGGACCATCGGCTACGCAGCCCCTGAAGTCCTCGACGGTCAGGCGCCGACGGCCGCAGCCGACATTTACGGTCTCGCGGCGACGCTGCTCGCACTCCTGACCGGACGGCCACCAGGCGACGTCCGACCGCCGTGGGAGGGCCTCGACCCGATCACGATCGAGGTCATCGAACGTGGCCTGCGACCCGGGCTCGCGCTCGAGCCTGATCGGCGTCCGGCCAGTGCGCGCGAACTCGTCGAGCGGATGCGCGCGTGGGCCGGTCCGGCCGCCGAGGCCGTTGAACCGTCGTCCGTGCGTTATGGGGCCGGTATCCCTGACCCGAGCGTTCGCGAGCGGCCGCGCGGCGCGTTGCGGTGGTGGCGGCGTCCCTCATTCTTCCCCGCGTGGTTGCGGGTGTCCTTCGTCGCGATCGTGGTCGCCGCCATCGTCGTCGGCTTCGCATTCGGCAGCAAACCGCGCTCGCCCGTGCGTCGCGTTCAAGGACCGGATCGGTACACGACTGCTGCGCAGGTGGCGTTGAACTCGTTCACGCACGCCGACACCGCAGTACTCGCCCGCGGCGACGATCTCGCCGACGCCATCGCCGGCAGTTACCTGGCGGGCGCACAGGGCGGCGGCCCGATCTTGCTCACTCCACCGGGTGGCCTGCCTGACGATGTCGTGCACGCGCTAAGCCGGCTGAAGGTGAAGCAGGTCTTCATCATCGGCGACAACACAGCGATCAGTGGCAGTGTCGACGCCGTGCTTCAAGGGCACGGGATGCGGACGACGCGGCTCGCCGGCGTCACGCGCTACGCCACCGCCGGTGTCATCGAACAGGCCGGAGGGCCAGGCCGCCAAGCTTGCTGGGTACGGGCCGACGGCGTTGCTCGTCAGTTCGGCTGACATGCCCGATGCAGTGGCGGCCGGCCCGATTTCCTTCCGCAACCGCTTCCCACTGCTCTACACGGCCGGCACCGAGATTCCTCCCGAGACGCTCGCAGCGTTGCGCGAAGGTGGGATCACGCACGTCGTCCTTGTCGGACCCGTCAGCCAGATCGGCGACGCGGTCGTCGTCCCAACTGGCGCCGCTGAACATCAGCGCCGAGCGCATCGCCGGCACCGGTGACCCGACGTCCGAATCGATCGCGCTCGCCCGCTTCGAGCTCCAGACTCTGCACTGGCCGTTGCCACAGGTCGATCTCGTGCGAGGGGACCAGGGCGCGGTCGACGGCGTCGCCACTATCGCGAACGCAGGCAGCAACGCCGGTGCGCTCTTGCTGACCAACAGCCCCAGCGACCTGGGCCCCGCATTGAATGCGTTTCTCGTTCAACAGGTTGGCAGAGTGCAGCAACTCATCGTGGTCGGCGATCTCACGACGATCACCGCGAGCGCCCAGTCAGCTGCGGCGACCGCCCTGCGCCTGCGCGAATAGCGTTTCGCGACCTGTAGCTGCCGCGAAGGTGGCGAACTCCCCGGACGCTCAATCCGGAAGCGAGGCCGAGCAACGCACCGACAACTGCGGCGGGGACTCCAAGCTCGAACACCGCAAACCACGCGGTGGGCGGATACGCGTGGAGTCCGACGATGAGCCCGACGACGGCACCGACAGCACCTGCCGAAGCATGCCGACAAATACGAACCTGCCCAGGAAGGGCAGCTGGGCAAGCGTTGTTCGCATGACCCCATCATCTACCCTCGCCACGGCGCAGTTGCCTACGCGTTCGTACCTCGCAAATCGGCACAACGAGCCGCGTTAGCGCGCCGTCCAACCGCCGTCTGACCGGGATCGTCGTCCCGGTAATAAGTGACGCGGCGTCGGAGGCCAGAAACACGACGGCTCCGGTCACGTCACTGGCTCGCCGATTCGGTGCAGTGCAGCGATTCGCTCGACCACGTCCGCGCGAAACACCGGATCAGACAACGCCGGCTCGGTGCCGGGAGTCTCGATGAACGTCGGAGCCAGCAGTTGACCGTGATGCCGAGAACGCCCCACTCAACCGCGAGGCACTTGGTCAAATGGCCGATCGCCGCCTTCGTCATGCAGTAGATCGACTCACCCGGCAATGCAACCAGTCCGGCTTGTGAACCGATGTTGATGATCCGACCGGAGCCTTGGCTGCCCATGATGTTCGCCGCACTCTGACTCGCGAAGAAGGTGCCTTTCAAATTGACCTGGAGCGTCGCATCGAAGTTCTCCTCAGTCACCGACGATGCTGGCGCGCCGGGTGCAATCCCGGCGTTGTTGACCAGGATGTCGAGCCGGCCGAACGCCTCATGAGCGTCCGCGATTGCCTGACGGATCTCGCGCAGACTGGTCATGTCCATCTGAAGCGGCACTGCTCGACGTCCCAATGCAGTGATGGCTTCGACGACGTCGCCCGCTGACTCGCGGTCGCGCAACCCGAGGGCAACGTCCGCGCCTGCGTGCGCCAGCGCGATCGCGATTGCGCGACCTAGGCCACGGCCGCTCGCCGTCACGAGGGCGACCTTGCCGGCGAGAGAGAAATCGGGGAAACTCGTTCACGGGTCATCCTCGGTGTGAGTGATTATGGTCTGGACGGCGGTGGGTGCGGTCGTATGCTGCTTGCCGCGCGATCTTCGCGCTGTCGCTATAACATCATCGCGCTGTTCCCGTGCGTGGAGGAGGCAGCGCCATGGTTCACCGGCAAGTCGCTCGAGTCGTGTCGCTGTTTCGGTACCCGGTCAAGTCGATGGCTGCCGAGGTGCTGGACGAGGTTGATGTGTCGTGGCACGGCATGGCTGGAGATCGCCGGTGGGCGTTCGTCCAAGATGGCCTCGTACGAAGCGGATTCCCGTGGCTGACGATACGCGAGCTTCCGGCCCTGTGGAGGTACCGACCGTCGTTCGTTGATCCGTTGCGGCCGAACAAGTCACCGGTCATGGTGCGAACTCCGGCGGGGAGCGAGCTTGATGTGACCGACCCGGCGCTGGCTGTCGAACTCGGCCCGGGTGTGCGCGTCATCAAGCACGATCGCGGCCTGTTTGACGGGTTCCCGTTGTCGCTGATCAGCACCCGAACCGTCGCCGACTTAGGCGCAAGTGCCGGCACGGAACTCAACCCCTTGCGGTTCCGGCCCAATCTGCTGGTCGAGCCGATCGACGACACACCTTTCCCCGAGGAGGCGTGGCTCGATTCGGTGCTACGTATCGGCGACGTGCGGATGCGCGTCGACCAACGCGATCAGCGCTGCATCATGGTCAACGTCGACCCGCAGACGACCAAGCGGAACGCGGCGGTGCTGCGCGCGATCGGTCGCGAGCGTCAGGCCTGTCTTGGGGTGTACGGGACGACGGTGACGCCGGGCCGGGTCGCCGTCGGTGATCCGGTGTCGATCGAGGCGTGAACGCGGGCTCACAGGGAATCGGTCGGACGGCCGAGGTCGCGATCTTCGGGCACCGGCAGATCGTGTTGGCGCAGCCGCGACGCGCGCACGCTGTCGGCGTAGATCAACGAGACGGACAAGCCGCCGACCAGCACGAGAACCATGAGCGTCACCTTCAACGACCACGGTCCTGGCAAGGCCGCGAACGCGACCGCAACCGGAACGACGAGCACGAGCTGCCGGACGGCGGCGCGAGTACGCCAACCCGCGTCGGTCAGTTCGTGGCGCACCCACTCGCGATTCTCGGGAGGCAATCGCAGACCGATCGCAAACAGCAGCCAGCGGCGTGGTCCAGGGTCGCCCGGAATTCGGGTCATGCGCCGAACGTACCGATCAGCGGGCGGCGCCGCTGTTTGCGGAGATTTCGAGGCTACTCGTGTCGACGGCTTCGAACGCACTGGCTGGAATCGTCTTCAGCGATTCGATCAGCGCGTCCGGCCACGCGTTGTCTGCGGTGCCCTGGAAGTACCACGGCGATCCGTTGTCAGCCAACACGAGACCGTAGGTCTGCATCGCCTTCAGCACGGTCTGCGCCTGCGCGGAGTAGCCGGCGAGCGAGAAGCCGGCCTTCAGGCGGAAACGCGCGCCCATGGGCGGCAGGTTCGCGTTGTGACTCGAGCTTGCCGCGTGGCGCGCTGGCCACAGGTAGCTGTCGTCGGTCACGTTCGTGGTGAACCTGATCGCGTGGTCAACGTGACCGGACTTCACCTCGTCGTAGCGCAGCAGGCCCGGCAGGATCGGCAACCCTGCGGCGTCCGGCTGATGTCCAAGTATTCGGCCGTAGCGCATCGCTGGACAACGACCAGTGAGCGCCTGATCCTGCGGTCCAGCCGGACGACGTGTCGACGGTGTCCCACGTCTCGAACAGGTCGCACGTGTCAGCGGTCACCATGATGGCGTGCATGTCGCCGCCCGAGTTCGCGCCGCCTTCGATCAACGTCTTCGGCCCGAGCGGGTATGGCCCCTTGTCGCTCTCGTCGGCGTACTGGAACGTCACCGGCACTCGCGTTTGACCGGCCGGAACGACGGTGACCGGGATGCCGTACGGATTTGACGGGTCACCTGACGGCCCGAAGTCGGGATGCAACTTGCGAGTCGACGCCCCCATCGCCGACAGCCATTGCGCGCTGTGCGAGTTGACCGGCAGCGACGCGATGTCGGCGTGCCAGTAGTTGTCGGCGGGGAAGATTCGGCAGCGCGTACCGGCGAGGACGTCGGTGCCTGATGAAGTGCCAGCTGGGGGCGGCGCTGGGGCGTCTTGACCGGGGTCGGCGTTGGCTTCGCGGTCGGTTTCGCGCTGGCCGACTTGGTCGGCGTCGGGGTGGCGGAGGCCTTGGTCGGCGCCTTTGTCGACGATGCTGTCGCGCTCGACGACTTGCGGCCAACGGTCCCTCACCCGACTCGGTCGCGCCGGAGGCTGCCGCACTCGAAAGCGGCGCGCCGAGGCCGCGCTGGACCCCGCGGCCGAAGTGGACGAGGTGCCCCGCTCGACCTGCCCGGCACGCCCGGTTGGCGCCGCCTGATGATGACGACCGCCTCCGCACGCCGCGGTGAGCGCGGCGAGAGCGGTGATCACGACTGCGGCGACAGTGGTCTTCGGCGTCCCGCTCATGCCTTATCTTCGGCCCGCGAAACCCCGATCGAAACCTCTTCGCAGCCCTTGATGTACCGATTTCGCCCGTTCGGGCGACGCTCAGGACCGCGAGGCGAGCGGATCCGGCGGACCTGATGACGCATGTCATGGCCGATGGACGACGGGTTGCACTGGGCGCAGTCACGGCGCGGCGGGCAATATCGAGCCATGACCACAGCTACCGACCAGAGGACCACCACCGCAGGCATCCGCCGGCATCCCTGAGCAAGAGTTACGCCCCGGTGCTGGCTGTCGACGGCGTCGACCTGGTGATCGCTCCCGGCGAGACCGTCGCCCTGCTCGGCCCGAACGGCGCCGGAAAGTCGACGACGATCGACATGATCCTGGGACTGGCGAAGCCCGACACCGGGTCGGTGCAGGTGTTCGGGATGACGCCGGCCGATGCGGTTCGGGCAGGCGCGATCGGCGCGATGCTGCAGACCGGCCAGCTCTTGCGCGACCTGACCGTGCGCGAGCTCATCACGATGATGGCGTCGCTCTACCCGAACCCGATGGCTGTCGGTGACGTGCTCGAGGTGACCGGTGTGACCGATCTTGCCGACCGGCGCACCCAGAAGCTGTCCGGCGGTCAGACACAACGCGTCAGGGCGGCGATCGCGTTGGTCTCCAACCCCGATTCGCTGATCCTCGACGAGCCAACAGTGGCGATGGACGTCGAAATGCGCCGCGAGTTCTGGACCTCGATGCGCGAGTACGCGGCACGTGGGAAGACCGTGGTGTTCGCCACGCACTATCTCGAAGAGGCCGACAGCTATGCCGACC
>CAWGTF010000008.1:0-28008 GCA_963825425.1 uncultured Actinomycetes bacterium | reverse complement strand
CCATTCACCGGACGAAAAAAGCCGTCACCGAGGTAGAGCGTGCCGGTGGTCTGGTCGACGAATATCGCCTGCATGAGCCATGCTTCCCGCCGTCCTCGTTCTTCTGTGGCGACTGGCCGGTGATCTTCGGATCCCACGTGGTCGTTGCCGCTCGAGTCCTCCAGCTGCGCGGCGAGCACCGGCGACGTCGACGCTGTTGTGGTAACCGACAACCGCTGTGTCGCCAATGGAGCCCGTATCGCCTGGGCCGTTGCCGATCGTCGCGAACTTCCAGAGCCTCGCGCCCGTCGTGGCGTTCATCAGGTTCGCCTCGTTCAACGACCGGCCGGGCGGCGCGTGGCCCCCGCAGCGACCAGGATCTCACTCGCGTTGGGTCCGACAGACAACGCAGATCGGGTCCTCGCCGGACACGTCAGTGCCGGTCGTGGCGTTGGAGTCGATGTCCGCCCTGCAGGGCTGGGCGTTGAACGTAGTGATCATGGATCCGTTGCTCGTGTTGACCTCCACAAGCCCGTGCTGCGTGACGCCGTGTCGGAAACAAACACCGCCGACGTACAGAACCCCGTTGGTGGCAAGGAGTGCGTGCACGCTACCGCCGTGACACCCTTCGCCCACCGGACAGCGGACGGATCGACCGCGGTGACCCACCGGTTTCGCCGCCCATGTAGACAGCAACTCCGTCGGTGACCATGCCTGGCCGTTCGCGACCGGGTTCCACGCCGTCGGAGCGAAGCTGGAATCAATTGCGATGATGCTGCGAATGCACCGCGCCGTTCCAGTGATCGAAGTCGCCGCCGATGTAGATGACGCCGTTCAGGGTGAAGCCGAGCGCGCGTACGCAGCTTGTCTGCTTTGGTCACGCTGTCGCTCGGCACGCCGCTGGTGTAGATGACGTCGCCGGTCGTTGCATTAGGGACCGCGAAATCGATCGCCGACACCACATGGCCGTTCGATTGGGTGGGACGGTGGTGAAGTCGCCGCCGATAGCAAGCTCGTTGGAGGCGCCGCTGACCTCGGTGATCGCGAGGATGTCGCCGTTCGTATGGGAGAAGGTCAGGCGCGCGGAAGCTCGGACGCCGCCGCCGCCTGCAGACCGCTAACGGCCGCCGTTGTGGTCACGCCGCAGTCGGCCGACGCGGGGAGGTCGTTGAACGCCCTAGGCGCGTCGATCGCGGTGCACGTGCCAGTGCTCGCCGACGCTGCAGGAACAGCACCGGCGGTCGTGGCATCGCGAAAGTGACAAACCAACGGCAGCGGCAGAAAAACCTTGCGCATAACGTTGCTGTGAGAGCGACCGGCGCATGGCCGAGGAAGCCTGACCGAAATATTGACGGCGCGCAAGCAAACGGAGTAGTTCGTGCCCCTCAAAGTGATCACCCGTTAGGCCTATTAAGTGCTGGTGATCAGCGCCAGCAGCATCAGCGAGCCACCCATGGCAGACATCGTCACCACGTCGGTGAACCGGAATCGAATCGCGAGCAGCCCGGTCGTGGCTTCGTGCCGAGGCGCAGGAACGCGCCGGGAACCGGCGATCACCAGGTTGCCCCACCGGAAGTGGTGGAGCCCGATGATCACCAGCCCAAGACCGAATGAACGCCAGCGGCAGCTCGCGCAGCACGCCCCTGCGTTCCTGCGGCTCCACCGCGACGACCTGGAGCACTTCCGCCACGCCGGCCACGTCGATCGCCCGAACGTCCTCAACGGCACGCTCCACGTCGGCTGCTGCGACGGTGGGCTCGCTGAGCTGGGTCTCGGCCGACGGGGACGTCACGCCCATGACCCAACCGGCGTAGGCCGAAGGATTGTCGCTGCGGGCTGCGGCTTCTCAGCCACATTGGTCAACAACATCGCCCGCGTCATGAGCCAACACCAACCTCCGGGCATCGGAGCAAGCCAGCCGGCGACCTCGCTCACGCCCGCGTGAACGTCGCCGACGCAGCCTTGTGCTGTTCGTCCCCCACCCGGGTGAAGCCCATGCTCCACCACCCGCACCGCGGTTGACGATGTCGGGGGTGATCAGGCCCGGCACGCCGGTCGCCGCGATCACGATGTCGGCGCGTCGCATGTGGCTGGCGAGGTCGACTGTGCCGGTGTGACACAAGGTAACCGTCGCGTTCTCGCTGCGGCGGGTGAGCAGCAGCCCGATTGGACGCCCGACCGTCACGCCACGACCGGCGACGACGACGTCGGCGCCGAGGACGTCGTAGCGGCGCAGCAGCTCGACACGCGCGCGGGGTGCACGGCAGCGGGCCTGGCTGCATGAGCACCAGGCGACCGAGATTGCTCGGGTGCAGCCCGTCGGCGTCCTTGCGCGGATCCATCCGCTCGAGCACGGCGAACTCGTCGAGGCCACGTGGCAGCAGCGGCAGCTGGACGATGTAGCCGGTGCAGTCGGTGGTCGGCGTTGAGCTCGTCGATGACGACCGCCTCGACCTCAGCCTGCGAGACGGACGCCGAAGCTCGCGTTGGATGCTCGCGATCCCTACTCTGCGCAATCGCGGTGCTTGCCGGCGACATATGCGGCGTGTCGCACGGGTTCGTCACCGACCAAGACCGTGCCGAGCCCGGGCACGACGCCGGCGTCACGCAATGCCGCGACCCGGATCTTCAAGTCAGCCTTGATGGCCGCCGCGGTCGCCTTTCCGCCGTCAACAAG
The DNA here is from genome assembly GCA_963825425.1 of uncultured Actinomycetes bacterium. Taxonomy (GTDB): domain Bacteria; phylum Actinomycetota; class Actinomycetes; order Acidothermales; family Acidothermaceae; genus PALSA-607. The sequence goes on along the minus strand of CAWGTF010000008.1, from coordinate 25,352 downwards.
ATGGTCGCCGTCACAGCGTCGAGTCTTTCACGTGGCGAGGCGTCGCCGCTTCGTGTGCATTTACTGCCCGCAACGCAACGCCCACGATTCGGTGGCCGAAGGCGCGGGACGGCGATCAGCTGGCGTCAGTGGAAGAAGTGCCGGGTACCGGTGAAGTACAGGGCTATCTGCTGCTTGGGCAGCCGCGACAACCTGTCCGTCGCGGATCGAGCCGCCGGGCTCGACGACCGCGCGAACGCCAGCGTCGATCAGCGGAGGCCGTCGGCGAACGAAGAGGATCTGATGCAGCGACCCCAGCCGACTGAACGCTCGCCAGCCCGCCAGACCGCGAGCCGCGCCGCGTCGACGCCATTGACCACGCCGACGGTCGCCCGGTCGTGCGCAAGGAGGATCGCGTTCGATTTCACGCACCGCGAAATGCGCCAAGCGAAGTCGAGATCGGCGAGGTAGTAGTTGCGTCAGCAGGCTCACCAGCCTGAAGGGTCCAGTTCGCGCAGTCATTGCTCCGCTTCGATGTCGTCGACGCTTTGCATCAGACCGCCACGATCCGCCGGGTCTCGACGGTGCGGCTGGGTGCATGCCCGCGCAATCGAGTAGCCTGCAGATCTTCTTGGTGGTCAGCAGATCGAGTGCGTCTGCGTCGAAGCCGGGCGCAACATCCTCGGTGAAGATCTCGGCCATTCAGCCAGCGCGAGGCTGACGTGCCGGTTGGTGGCGATCACCCCGCCGTATGCCGAGCGCGGCTCAGCAATGTCGGCACCAAGCGATCTGCAGGGATTTGTGCTCGATGATCGCCACGCACGCCGAAGTCATAGGCAGCGCGGCGCGGCATCGGTGTCGACGTAGTTGTTGTACGACATCGCCTTGCCGTGCAGCACTCGGCGCCTGCGCGAGCCCTTGCACGCCGTGCTCGGCGCGGTAGAGGGCAGCTCGCTGGTGCGGATTTTCGCGCACTTCGGCTCGTCGAACCGGCACCGAACGGCTCCGAAAACTGCTGCCCGCATCAGTCGGTGCGTAGGTGTTGCCGAGCCATGACCGCGACCGCGATGTCGTACTGGAAGCCGTGTGCACGAACGCATCGACGGCCAAGGCCTTCCGCTGGTCGAGCGTGAATCCTCCGTCGTGTCGCATACCTCGGACGCGCGAACGACGCGTGGTTCTTCGCGGCCGCGCGAACCATTGAAGGACCGCCAATGTCGATCTGCTCGATCACGTCGGGCGCGCCACCGCGCGCTGCCGTCTCGCGAAAACGTACAGGTCGGAGACCACGAGGTCGAATGCCTCGATCCCGAGCTCGGCGAGTTGACGCAGGTGCTCGGGCTTACGGGTGTCAGCGAGCAAGCCCGCATGCAATTCGGGGTGCAGCGTCTTCACCCGACCGTCGAGGATTTCCGGAAAGCCGGTCAGCTTCGGACCTTGATCACCGGGATGCGGCTTCGGCGAGCACGGCGGCGGTGGTACCGGTCGGCACGATCTGCACGTGGCGGCGTCGAATGCGTCGCACGAGACTCGTTTTGTCGTAGACGCTGACGAGTGCCGCTCGACGGCCGCCGACCGTCAGACGATTGCGTGCTCACGGGATGCTGACCTGCCTTCCGGTAACGGTCCAACCGTCGCGGGCCATCGAGCCGACGGTGTCGACGAGCAGTTCGCGCTCGACGATTTTGATGCGTTCATGCAGCTCTTGTTGTCGCCGTCGAGAACCGGACGCAGCGTTGGGCCAAGCAACGTCCGGTGTCGATGCCGTCGTCGATGAAGAACAACGTGCACCCGGTCACCCGGACGCGCAATTGAGCGCGTCGCGCACGGCGTGCATGCCCGGAAACGACGGCGACAGTGCCGGTGCTCACGATCGCTCGGCGAACTTGGTCATAAACGCTGTGCCGACGAGCTTCATGGATCTGTGAGGACCACGAGGTCAGGCCAGTGCTGCTGCGCAGCGCGTCGTCCCACGCCGCACGATCGACAAACTCGAAACCTCAAGACAAAATGCTGACGCAGCGGCTGCTCGGCTCGTTCGATCGCGCGCGTGCGGCCGGCGACTACGACACGGGCGCCGTAACCGTCGACAGCGCAGGCATCTAACAGTGCCTGCAGGTTGGTACCGGCCCCTGGGACACGAGGACGGCCACCCGCAACGGGGGTCGCGACTGCGGCGCTCAGCGCGGCCTCCTTCGGATGCGGACGCGCGCCCACGATATCCGGCGGGTCAGGCCGCGCGCCGACGGTCCCTGTGTCGACGGTCCCTGCGTCGGCCGTCTCCTCCACTGCTGCGGGCGATCGCAGCCGCGCCACCCGAGCAACCACGTCGTCGCGGCAGCAGGCAGCCCGACTTCGAGCATCACGGCGATGCCCACGCGCCACGCTGACGGTCCGAGTTGTGCCATCCGGCCAGGACCAACGGCCCGGCGGACAGCCAGGCCAACACGCCCATCAGCAGCGCGGCGACCGCGCCAGCGGCCAGCCCGAACGCAGCGTCAAGCAGACGCAGCCGTCCCCATGCACGGGACCGTCGTGGTGGGCGCGAGCTCCCGAGAACGCGCGAGCAGCCAGCCTGCGAGCAGCCGGCAGCGATCGGAACGATGAGCGGAAGCCGCGCCAAAGCTGGCGATGTTCCGTTGGCGGAGGGGGCAGCCGCAGGTACGGGACCCGCAGGCACTGCGCCTAGGTGCATCTCATGGTAAGGGTTAACCGACGTCTCGCCCCGACGGCGAAGCTGGGCCCGACCGACCAGGCATCTCCTGACGTTCAGCAGGTACGCCACCGACACCGAGCGCATGGAGCAGCGACGCCGCCACCTCGCCGTCCAGATTGCTCATCACCGTCGCCGCACGTCCGGCATGCATCGCCAGACCGCACGGACGACTACCGCTCCGAAGGCGACGATCACCGCTGTTGCCGCAAGCCCGGCACGCAACATCCGCCGGATGCTCGGGCACCCAGCTAGCACGACCGCTCGCTGACCGAAAATTCGCGCAAGGCTCCTACGAGGGCGCACGCCAAGGCCGAGCGAGAACCCACCCGCGAGTGCCTGCAGCGGCTGGGGTCTGACCTGCCCCCATGCGGCGGGCTTGGTCAGCAGCGCCGCCACGACGCCGTACCGGCAGCGCGACCGCAAGGCGGCAGCCAAGCAATCGAAAAGGTCCTTGCCACCCGACAGCCTGGCCGCTTGCCGACCGCCCCTGACCAACAGTGCACCCAACGCGACTGGTCAGTCCGAGCGGAACGATCCGACCGATGCCGGAGATCGCGAGGCCGGTGTGGTTCGCCGACAACTATGCTGAGAGCAGTCGCGAGGGCGGGGCGGACGGCGTTCCCGTGCCTGGTCGCGGTGACCCACGCAGCGAGAGTGAGGCGACCAGACAGGCCAGGCCGAGCATCGTCGTCCAGAGCGCGCCGGCAATGCCCACCGGGCGTGGCGGCGGCGGGCCGTCGCCTCGTCGTCGGTGGCCGCGACCTCGTCGTCCTGGTCGTCCGCGGCGGTACCGGTGATCGGCCGGAATCCGGTGACCGCGGACCACTTCGGCCACTGCGGCCACTGTGAACCTCGTGACGGCCGCGTCGGCCATGTCACGATGCCGAGCGCAACCGCCGACGCCTGGCACCTCTATCGCGTCGCTGATGGCCAAGCCATTGCACTCGACGGTTTCCGGCTCGAGGAAATGGCGCATCAGGGCGGCATGGCGACGGTGTGGCGCGTCTCTTCGCCCGGCATGACCACGCCGATATCGATGAGGTGCCGAGGATCGGCGAAGGCACCGACCCGGCGGTCGAGTTTCTGAAAATGGGGAACAGATGATACATGCCCCGCCTGACGGGGCCGCACGTTCCCAAATGCGTCGCGGTCGGCAAAGCAGCCTTACATCGCGATCGAGTGCATCCCCGGCAAGACCCTGTACACGCGACTGCCGCTTCGCCGCCGGCCCTATGCGGAAGTCGCGGAGATCGGCGTGAAAATAGCGCAGGCGTTGGACGATCTTCATGTCGCCAGCACGTGGTTCATCTCGACATCAAGCCGAGCAACGTCATGTTCCGGCCGACCGGCGAAGAGTACTGCTATTCGGCGACCAGCTTCCGACCTGATGCAGGAAGGTTTCGGGTGCCGTTCGGGACCGCGCCCTACATGTCGCCCGAGCAATTCGATGGCGTCCGGAACCATCCGCGCAGCGACTTGTTCGCCTTGGGCGTTCTGCTCTATTTTTTTTCGACCGGCGTACGGCCTTTCGGCGAAAGCGAAACGCTACGCGGCATGCGCCGCCGGCTGTGGCGGGACCGGATCGCGCCACAGCCGGCGGCGCATGCCGCGTAGCGTTTCGCTTTCGCCGAAAGGCCGTACGCCGGTCGAAAAAAAATAGAGCAGAACGCCCAAGGCGAACAAGTCGCTGCGCGGATCGTTGCGGACGCCATGCAATTGCTCGGGCGACATGTAGGGCGCGGTCCCGAACGGCACCCGAAACTCTTCCTGCATCAGGTCGGGAAGCTGGTCGTGATGGGAGAGGCCGAAATCCAGCAGTACTGCTTCGCCGGTCGGCCGGAACATGACGTTGCTCGGCTTGATGTCGAGATGAACCACGTGCTGGCGATGAAGATCGTCCAACGCCTGCGCTATTTTCACGCCGATCTCCGCGACTTCCGCATAGGGCAGCGGAAGTTCGGGCAGTCGCGTGTACAGGGTCTTGCCGGGGATGCACTCGATCGCGATGTAGGGCTGCTTCGCGAAGTCCCCGACCGCGACGCATTTGGGAACGTGCGGGCCGGTCAGGCGCGGCATGATCATCTGTTCCATTTCGAAACTGACGATCGCCGCCGGGTCGGTGCCTTCGCCGATCCTCGGCACCTTCATCAAGATCGGCGTGGTCATGCCGGGCGAGAGACGCGCCACACCGTCGCCATGCCGCCCTGATGCGCCATTTCCTCGAGCCGGAAACCGTCGACGATCACCCCGGGCTCGTGCAATGGCTTGGCCATCAGCGACGCGATAGAGGTGCCAGGTCAGGCGGGTGCGGCTGCCAGCATGGGTCACATGGCCGACACGATGACGCGACCAGGGCCCGGCGGCCACAACGCTGACAGTGGCCGCAGTGGCCGAAGTGGTCCGTGATGACCGGATTCCGGCCGATCACCGGTACCGCCGCGAGACGGGACCAGGACGACGAGGTCGCGGCCACCGACGAGGCGACGGCCCGCCGGCCCGCCAGCGCCGCGCCGGGTCGTCATCGTGGGCATTGCCGTTGCGCTCTGGACGACGATGCTCCCGGCCTGGCCTGTCTGGTCAGCCAACTCCGCGGCGTGGGTCACCGCGACCAGGTACGGGAACGCTGTCCGCCCCGCCCTCGCGACTGCTCTGCAGGCGTGGTTGTTGGCGAACCACACCGGCCTCGCGATCTCCGGCGGATCGGTCGGGATCGTTCCGCTCGGACTGACCGTCGCGTTGGGCGCACCGTGGTCAGGGGCGGTCGGCAAGCGGCCAGGCTGTCGGGCGGCAAGGACCTTTTCGATCGCTCGGCTGCCGCCTTCGCGGTCGTGCTGCCGTACGGCGTCGTGGCGGCGTTGCTGACGAAGCCCGCCGCATGGGGGAGGTCAGACCCCAGCCGCTGCAGGCACTCGCCGGGGGTCTCGCTCGCCTTGGCGTGCGCCCTCGTACGGAGCCTTGCGCGAGACCGGTCAGCGAGCGGTCGTGCTGGCTCGGGTGCCGAACCGCGTCCGGCGGATGTTGCGTGCCGGGCTTGCGGCAACAGCGGTGATCGTCGCCTTCGGAGCGGTAGTCGTCGGTGCGGGTCTGGCGATGCATGCCGGAAGTGCGGCGACGGTGATGAGCAATCTGGACGGCGAGGTGGCGGGCGTCGTCGCCGATGGCTGCGGTGTCGGTGGTGTACCTGCCTAACGTCGCCATTTGGGGAGTGCCTGGTCGGTCGGGCCTGGCTTCGCCGTCGGGGCGAGACATCGGTAACCCTTGGTGGAGTGCACCTAGGCGCAGTGCCTGCGCGCCGTTGCTGGGCTGCCCTGTCGGTCGACGGAACATCGCCAGCTTTGGCGTGGCTTGCGCTCATCGTTCCGATCGCCGCCGGGCTGCCCGCAGGCTGGCTGCTGGCGCGCGTCTCGGGAGCTCGCGCCCACCACAGACGGTCCGTCGTGGGAACGGCTGCGTCGCTCGACGCCGCGTTCGGGCTGGCCGCTGGCGCGGTCGCCGCGCTGCTGATGGGCATCTTGGCCTGGCTGTCCGCCGGGCCGTCCGCCTGGCCGGATGGCACAACTCGGACCGTCAGCGTGGCGCGTTGGCATCGCCGTGATGCTCGAAGTCGGGCTGCCTGCTGCCGCGACGACGTGGTTGCTCGGGTGGCGCCAGCTGCGATCGCCCGCAGCGTGTGGAGGAGACGGCCGATCGCAGGGACCGTCGACACAGGGACCGTCGGCGCGCAGCCCGTCTGACCCGCCGGATATCGTGGGCGCGCGTCCGCATCCGAAGGAGACCGCGCTGAGCGCCGCAGTCGCGACCCCGTTGCGGGTGGCCGTCCTCGTGTCCGGGGCCGGTACCAACCTGCAGGCACTGTTAGATGCCTGCGCGGTCGACGGCTACGGCGCCCGTGTCGTGGTCTGTCGGCGCCGACCGGCCGCACACGCGCGCGATCGAACGAGCCGAGCAGGCCGGCGTCCCGACGTTTGTTCTTGAGGTTTCGGAGTTCGTCGACCGTGCGGCGTGGGACGACGCGCTGGCGCAGGCAGTCGCGGAGCACTCGCCCGACCTCGTGGTCCTCGCGGGATTCATGAAGCTCGTCGGCACAGCGTTCATGACCAGGTTCGCCGAGCGAATCGTGAACACGCACCCGGCACTGTCGCCGTCGTTTCCGGGCATGCACGCCGTGCGCGACGCGCTCGACTACGGCGTCCGGGTGACCGGGCTGCACGTTGTTCTTCATCGACGACGGCATCGACACCGGACCGATCCTGGCCCAACGCTGCGTCCCGGTGCTCGACGGCGACGACGAGGCAACGCTGCATGAACGCATCAAAATCGTCGAGCGCGACACTGCTCGTCGACACCGTCGGCTCGATGGCCCGCGACGGTTGGACCGTTACCGGAAGGAAGGTCAGCATCCCGTGAGCACGCAATCGTCTGACGGTCGGCGGCCGATCAAGCGGGCGCTCGTCAGCGTCTACGACAAGACGAGCCTCGTCGAGCTCGGGCAGGGACTCGACGCCGCCAGCGTGCAGATCGTGTCGACCGGTACCACCGCCGCCGTGCTCGCCGAAGCCGGCGTCCCGGTGATCAAGGTCGAAGAGCTGACCGGCTTTCCGGAAATCCTCGACGGTCGGGTGAAGACGCTGCACCCCGAAGGTGCATGCGGGCTTGCTCGCCGACACCCGCAAGCCCGAGCACCTGCGTCAACTCGCCGAGCTCGGCATCGAGGCATTCGACCTCGTGGTCTCCAACCTGTACCCGTTTCGCGAGACGGCAGCGCGCGGTGGTGCGCCCGACGTCGTGATCGAGCAGATCGACATTGGCGGTCCTTCAATGGTTCGCGCGGCCGCGAAGAACCACGCGTCGGTCGCCGTCGTCGTCTCGCCGTCGCGCTATTCCGAGGTACTCGACGCGGTACACGACGGAGGATTCACGCTCGACCAGCGGAAGGCCTTGGCCGTCGATGCGTTCGTGCACACGGCTTCGTACGACATCGCGGTCGCGTCATGGCTCGGCAACACCTACGCACCGACCGACGCGGGCAGCGGGTTTCCGGAGTGGTTCGGTGCCGGTTGGCATCGAGCCGAGGTGTTGCGCTACGGCGAGAATCCGCACCAGCGAGCTGCCCTGTACCGCGCCGACCACGGCGTGCAGGGTCTCGCGCAGGCGCGAGTGCTGCACGGCAAGGCGATGTCGTACAACAACTACGTCGACACCGATGCCGCGCGCCGCGCCGCCTACGACTTCACCGAGCCGTGCGTGGCGATCATCAAGCACGCGAATCCGTGCGGGATCGCGCTCGGTGCCGACATCGCCGAAGCGCACCGCAAGGCGAACGCGTGCGATCCGGCTTCGGCGTACGGCGGGGTGATCGCCACCAACCGGCACGTCAGCCTCGCGCTGGCTGAGCAGATCGCCGAGATCTTCACCGAGGTCGTGTGTGCGCCCGGCTTCGACGCAGACGCACTCGATCTGCTGACCACCAAGAAGAATCTGCGGCTGCTCGATTGCGCGGGCATGCACCCGGGCCGCACCGTCGAGACCCGGCAGATCAGTGGCGGTCTGCTGATGCAAAGCGTCGACGACATCGAAGCGGACGGCGATGACTCGCGCGAACTGGACCCTTCAGGCGGGTGAGCCTGCTGACGCAGCCACCCTCGCCGATCTCGATTTCGCCTGGCGCGCCTCGCGGTCGGTGAAGTCGAACGCGATCCTCCTTGCGCGCGACCGGGCGACCGTCGGCGTCGGCATGGGCCAGGTGAATCGCGTCGACGCGGCGCGCCTCGCGGTCTGGCGGGCTGGCGACCGGTCAGTCGGCTCGGTCGCTGCATCGGATGCCTACTTTCCGTTCGCCGATGGCCTCCAGTTGCTGATCGACGCCGGCGTTCGCGCGGTCGTCGAGCCCGGCGGCTCGATCCGCGACGCACAGGTTGTCGCGGCTGCCCAAGCAGCAGGGATCACCCTGTACTTCACCGGCACCCGGCACTTCTTCCACTGACGCAGCCGATCGCCGTCCCGCGCCTTCGGCCACCCAAATCGTGGGCGTTCGCTGCCCTCACGGGGCAGTAAATGCACACGATCCCGGGGCGACGCCTGCCCACGTGAAAGACTCGACGCTGTGACGGCGACGATCCTTGACGGCAAGGCGACCGCGGCGGCCATCAAGGCTGACTTGAAGATCCGGGTCGCGGCATTGCGTGACGCCGGCGTCGTGCCCGGGCTCGGCACGGTCTTGGTCGGTGACGACCCGTCGAGCGCCGCGTATGTCGCCGGCAAGCACCGCGATTGCGCAGAGGTCGGGATCGCGAGCATCCAACGCGAGCTTCCGGCGTCCGTCTCGCAGGCTGAGGTCGAGGCGGTCGTCGACGAGCTCAACGCCGACCCGAGCTGCACCGGCTACATCGTCCAGCTGCCGCTGCCACGTGGCCTCGACGAGTTCGCCGTGCTCGAGCGCATGGATCCGCGCAAGGACGCCGACGGGCTGCACCCGAGCAACCTCGGTCGCCTGGTGCTCATGCAGCCAGGCCCGCTGCCGTGCACCCCACGCGCGTGTGTCGAGCTGCTGCGCCGCTACGACGTCCCCATTAACGGCGCCGACGTCGTCGTCGCCGGTCGTGGCGTGACGGTCGGGCGTCCGATCGGGCTGCTGCTCACCCGCCGCAGCGAGAACGCGACGGTCACCTTGTGCCACACCGGCACAGTCGACCTCGCCGGCCATGTGCGGCGCGCCGACATCGTGATCGCGGCGACCGGCGTGCCGGGCCTGATCACCCCCGACATGGTGAAGCCGGGTGCGGCGGTGCTCGACGTGGGCATCACCCGGGTGGTGGGGGACGACGGCAAGGGCCGCTACGTCGGCGACGTCGACGCCGGCGTGCAGCGAGGTCGCCGGCTGGCTTGCTCCGATGCCCGGAGGCGTCGGGCTCATGACGCGGGCGATGCTGCTGACCAACGTGGTCGAAGCCGCCGAAGCCGCAGCGACGAATGCTTCGGCCTACGCCGGTTAGACTCGGTCCGTGACGTCCCCGTCAGCTGAGACCCAGCTCAGCGAGCCCACCGTCGCCGCGGCCGACGTCGAGGTCGTTGAGGACGTTCGCGTGGTCGGCGTGGCGGACGTGTCCCAGGTCGTCGCGTGGAGCCGCAGGAACGCAGGGGCGTGCTGCGCGAGCTGCCACTGGCGTTGATCATCGGCGGGGCCGGTCTTGGGCTGGTGATCATCGGGCTCCACCACTTCCGGTGGGGCAACCTGGTGATCGCCGGTTCGCTGCTCGCCGGCGCGTTCCTGCGCCTCGTGTTGCCGACCAGGCGAGCGGGGCTGCTCGCGATTCGATCCCGGTTCACCGACGTGGTGACGATGTCTGCCATGGGTGGCTCGCTGATGCTGCTGGCGCTGATCACCAGCACTTAATAGGCCTAACGGGTGATCGCTTCGAATTTCGGGGGCTCGAACTACTCCGTTTGCTTGCGGGCCGTCAATACTTTCGGTCAGGATTCCTGGCAGATGCGCCGGTCGCCCTTGGCCGAACGCGCCAGTGATTTCGCCCCGGGGGGGGAAACGTTATGCGCAAGGGTTTTTCTGTCGCTGCGATCGGTTTGTCAGTCTTCGCGATGCTGACCACGACAGCCGCTGCTGTCCCTGCAGCGTCCGGCGAGCACCGGCACGTGCACTGCGATCGACGCGCCGAGAGCGTTGAACGACCTCCCCGCGTCTGCTGACTGTGGCCAGACGACGCCAGCCGTCAGCGGTTTGCAGGCTGCAGCGTTGAGTCCGAACTTCGGCACCGCCAAACCCACGACGGTCATCAGTTCGACCCCGCTGACCTTCTCCCGCACCGACGGCGACATCCTCGCGATCACCGAGGTCAACGGCGCCTCCAACGAGCTTGCCATCGGCGGCGACTTCACGACCGTCACCCAATCGAACGGCCATGTGGTGTCGGCGATCGACTTCGCGGTCCTCAATGCAACGACCGGCGACGTCATCTACTCCGGCGGCGTGCCGAGCAACAGCGTGACAAAAGCAGACAAGTACGTGCGCGCGCTGACCAGCCTGAACGGCGTCATCTACATCGGCGGCGACTTCGATCACTGGAACGGCGTGGCGCACTCCCACGTCGTCGCAATTGATTCCAGCTTCGCTCCGACGGCGTGGAACCCGGTCGCGAACGGCCAGGTACGTGCGCTGGTCACCGACGGGAGTTCCATCTACATGGGCGGCGAAACCGGTCAGGTAGCCGCGGTCGATCCGTCCGCTGGCAGCGTCCGGTGGGCGAAGGGCGTCACCGGCGGCAGCGTGCACGCACTCCTTGCCACCAACGGGGTTCTGTACGTCGGCGGCTTGTTCGAGACCTACGACGGAGTCACGCAGCACGGGCTTGTCGAGGTCAACACGAGCAACGGATCGATGATCCCGACGTTCAACGCCCACTTGCGGGCGGACATCAACTCCAACGCCACGACCGGCACTGACGCGTACTCCGGCGAGGACCCGATCTCGTTGTCGGTCGGACCCAACGCGAGTGAGATCCTCGTCGGCTGCGGAGGCCACGCGCCGCCCGGCCAGTCGTCGAACGAGGCGAACCTGATGAACGCCACGACGAACGGGCGCGAGGCTCTGGAAGTTCTCGACGATCGGCGACGGCCAGGCGATCGGCTCCGTTGGCGACACGGCGGTTGTCGGTTACCACAACAGCGTCAACAACACGACGTCCGCGCCGTACTACGCCGCGCAGCTGGAGGACTCGAGCGGCAAGCTGACCACGTGGGATCCGAAGATCACCGGCCAGTCGCCACAGAAGAACGCGGACGGCGGCAACGGTGGCGTGCAGGCGATGTACGTCGACCAGACCACCGGCACGCTCTACCTCGGTGGCGCTTTCATCCAGTGGAACGGCATGAACCCGCTCACCCATGCCTCGCTGATCGCGTTCACGTTTGCCCCGCCGCCGCCGTCCGCGCCGGACGCCCCGACGATCGGCACCGCGACGCCCCTCGACAGCGCTGCCAGCCTGACCTGGACCGCGCCGCTATCCGACGGTGGCTCGCCGGTCACTGACTACCACGTGACAGTCAGTCCCTCGATCGCCGGCAACCCGGTCGACGTCGGCAACACGACATCAGCCACGATCTCGGGCCTGAAGAACAACACCAAGTACACGTTCAAGGTCGCCGCGGTGAACAGCGTCGGCACCGGCGCTAGCTCCAAGTCCTCCAACTCCGTGACCCCGAAGGCTGGCCTCGGCGGCGGCGGCGGTGGCGGTGGCGGCGGCGGCGGCAGTGGCAGTGGCAGCGGCGGTGGCGGCGGTGGCGTCGTGACCGTCGGGACGCCGCCGGTGCGGATCGCTGGTGCGGACCGGTTCGGTACGGCTGACGCGGCGTTGGCTGCGGAGTTCCCGACTGCGGGTAGCGCGGGTGCGGTCGTGCTGGCGACCGCGGGTAACTACCCGGACGCGCTGATCGGTACCGCGTTGGCTGCGGCGAAGAACGCGCCGTTGTTGTTCGTCAGCGGGTCGCTGAGCGCGAACACGAAGGCCGACATTGTGCGGGTGTTGCCACCGGGTGGCACGGTCTACCTGCTGGGCGGGACGGCCGCGATCCCGGACAGCGTGAAGACTGCGCTGACGGCACTGGGTTTTGCGGTGACTCGCTACGCGGGCAGCGACCGGTACGGCACTGCGCTGGCGGTTGCTGCTGGGTTGGGTAACCCGGGCACGGTGTTCTTGGCGACCGGGACGAACTTCCCCGACGCGTTGACCGCCGGCCCTGCTGCCGCGCACCTGCACGGGGTGGTGCTGCTGACCGACGGATCGGCCATGCCAGCCACGGTGAAGGCCTACCTGACCGCGCACCCGGGCACCGTCTATGCCGTCGGCGCCCCCGCCGCGGCGGCGGACCCGGCGGCGACTCCGTTGACCGGGGCTGACCGTTACGCGACTGCGGTCGCGGTGGACACCTCGGTGTTCGCCGGCGGACCGACCACCATCGGCGTGGCCAGTGGCCTGCAGTTCCCGGACGCGCTGAGCGGCGGGGTCTACCAGGCGCACTTCGGTGGCGCGATGGTGCTGTCCGATCCGGCCGTGCTCCCGACGTCGACCAGCACGTACCTGACCAGCGTCAAGAGCACCGTGGCCAGCACGGCAATCTTCGGCGGCACCGCCGCACTGTCAGCAAGCGTTCAGACGGCGATCAAGACAGCACTCGGCTTGTAGCACGCGCGGCTGCTAGTGCCTGAGGGCCCTCACCACACGACGCTTCACGCGTCGCGAGGCGAGGGCCCTCACCATGTGCGGTCGGAGCCCCCTGACCGTGATCGAAGCGCGTCCCCATAGCATGACGGGCGTGACGAATGGTGCGCGCAGTGGCCGCGGTGGCCGCCATGGCAAGGTCAGTGTCGTCGGTGCAGGCTTCTACGGCTCGACCACCGCACTGCGGCTGGCCGAATACGACATCTTCGAGTCGGTCGTTCTCACCGACATTGTCGAGGGCAAGCCCGAAGGCCTTGCGCTCGACATGAACCAGTCGAGGCCGATCGAGGGCTTCGAGACCGTGGTGGTCGGTCAGACGACGACGGCGGACGGCGGCGGGTACGACGCGATCAGCGGCTCAGACGTCGTGATCATCACCGCCGGCCTTCCCCGCAAGCCAGGCATGAGCCGGATGGACCTCATTGAGGTCAATGCGAAAATCGTGCGCGGCGTTGCAGAGAACGTGGCGAAGAATGCACCGAACGCCGTCGTCATCGTGGTGTCGAATCCACTCGACGAGATGACCGCGCTGACGCAGCTGGCGACCGGGTTTCCCAAGAACCGGGTGCTCGGTCAGGCCGGCATGCTCGACACCGCCCGGTTCAGCAACTTCGTCGCGGCGCAACTGGGCGTTGCGGTCGGTGCGGTGCGCACGCTGACCCTTGGCTCGCACGGCGACACGATGGTGCCGGTTCCGTCGGCGTGCAGCGTGACGATCGATGGCCAGCAACGCCCGCTGACGGACCTGCTGTCGGCTGAAGTCATCGACGACCTGGTGACGCGTACTCGCAACGGCGGAGCCGAGATTGTCGCCTTGCTCAAGACGGGGTCTGCGTACTTCGCACCCTCGGCGGCGGCAGCCCGGATGGCGAAGGCGGTCGCCGAGGATTCGGGCGCGGTCATGCCGGTGTGCGCGTGGGTCGACGGCGAGTACGGCATCAGCGGCGTCTACCTCGGTGTCGAGGCGGAGCTTGGTGCGGGCGGGGTGCGGAAGGTCGTCGAAACGCCGCTCACGGACTCCGAGCTGGCGGCCCTGCATGCAGCGGCCGAAGCGGTTCGCGCCAAGCAGGCGGACGTCGCCGATCTGTAGCTGCGGTGACAGCGCTCTCGCGTTAATGCTCGCTTCGAGGTAGTGGAGAACAGATGGCGAAGATCAAGGTTGTCAATCCTGTCGTCGAGCTGGACGGCGATGAGATGACCCGCATCATCTGGCACTTCATCAAGGACCAGTTGATCCTGCCGTATCTCGACATCGAGCTTGAGTACTACGACCTGAGCATCGAGCATCGCGACGCGACCGACGACCAAGTCACCATCGATTCGGCGAATGCCATCAAGAAGCACGGCGTCGGCGTGAAGTGCGCGACCATCACACCGGACGAGGCGCGCGTGACGGAGTTCGGTCTGAAGAAGATGTGGCGGTCGCCCAACGGCACGATCCGCAACATCCTCGGCGGCGTCATCTTCCGTGAGCCGATCCTCATCAGCAACATTCCGAGGCTCGTTCCTAGCTGGACGAAGCCGATCGTGATCGGCCGCCACGCGCACGCGGATCAATACGCGGCCACCGACTTTGTGGTTCCTGGTCCGGGCACGGTCACCATCTCGTTCACACCGGACGGCGAAGGCGAGCCGATGCAGTTTCAGGTCGCCAAGTTCACCGGTGGCGGTGTCGCGATGGGCATGTACAACTTCGACGATTCGATTCGTGACTTCGCGCGCGCATCGCTGCGCTACGGACTCAACCGCAACTACCCGGTCTACCTGTCGACCAAGAACACGATCCTGAAGGCCTACGACGGTCGCTTCAAGGATCTGTTCGCCGAGATCTTCGAGACCGAGTTCAAGGCGGAGTTCGAGGCAGCTGGCATCACCTACGAGCACCGGCTCATCGACGACATGGTCGCGGCCGCGTTGAAGTGGGAAGGCGGCTACGTCTGGGCGTGCAAGAACTACGACGGCGATGTGCAGTCGGACACGGTCGCGCAAGGTTACGGATCACTCGGCCTGATGACGTCAGTGTTGATGACACCCGACGGCCGCACTGTTGAGGCTGAGGCCGCGCACGGTACGGTCACCCGGCACTTTCGTCAGCACCAGCAGGGCAAAGCGACATCGACCAACCCCGTCGCCTCGATCTTTGCGTGGACTCGCGGCCTGCAGCACCGCGGCAAGCTCGACAACACCCCCGAGGTGAGCGCCTTCGCCAGTGCGCTCGAGGAGGTCTGCATCGAGACCGTCGAGAGCGGCAAGATGACGAAGGACCTCGCGCTTGCTGGTCGGCCCAGACGCCGAATGGCTTACCACGGAAGACTTTCTCGCTGCTCTCAACGAGAACCTGCGCACCAAAGTTGGCTGACCCCGATATCGATCGCGAAGCTGCGGCCTGGGACGAGTTGGGCCGTCGCGATCCGCATTGGGCGATCCTTTCCGAGCCTGGTCGGCAGGGCAGCTGGGACGACGACGAGTTCTTCGCGACCGGTCGCGCCGAGATCGACACCACACTGACAGAGCTCGGCGAGCTGCTCACCGCCCGTAGCTCCGCGCTCGACTTCGGTTGCGGCCTCGGTCGACTCAGCCAGGCACTCGCCGTCCATTTCGATTCGGTGACCGGCGTCGACGTCGCGGCGTCGATGGTCGAGGGCGCGCGAGCTCGCAATGCCTTTCCCGATCGGGTGTCCTACGTCGTCAACACGGCCGCGACGCTGCCGTTCGACGATGCGACGTTCGACTTCGCCTACTCGATTCTGGTGTTGCAGCACATCCCGCCGAAGGCAGCGGCCGGCTACATCAGCGAGTTGGTGCGGGTCTTGCGGCCCGGCGGCGTGGTCGTCTTTCAGGAGCTCTCGCATCGGGCGCCGACGGTTCGCAACGCGGTATTGCGCGTCGTCCCGAATGCTGTGTTGAAGGCCTTGCGCAGAGCGCGCCGTGGATGGGCTGCGCCGATGACGATGGACGGCGTTCCGCGCCGACAAGTGACCGCGCTGGTAGCCGCCGCGGGCGGTGAGGTGGTCGAGGTCTCGTGACGACGCTTCCGGCGAACCGGTCTGGAAGGGTTACCGTTACACGGTGCGGCGGCTGCCCGCCCGCTAGCCTGATCGTTATGGACGGCGGCCATAGTCAGGTGCCCTGCTCTCGGACGCGCGGGGGAGTCGGGCGATGAAGGTCGCGTTCGACATCGCGGTGGTGCTGGCGCTCGTCGTTGTCGAGGCCGTGTTCGTGGCCACCGAGATTGCGCTGATATCCCTGCGCGACAGCCAGGTCCGCGGGCTGGCAACACGGGGCCGCCGTGGCGCGGCCGTCGCGAGATTGACCGCAGACCCGAACCGGTTCCTGGCGGGCGTGCAGATCGGCGTGACGCTGACCGCACTGCTCTCGTCGGCCTATGGCGCGGTGACGCTCTCTGCGGCTGCGGGTCGCGAGCTCGAACACCTCGGGTTGTCGCACCGATCGGCCGTCGTCTTCGGCTTTCTCATCGTCACGTTGTCGATCTCGTTCGTGACGCTGGTTCTCGGCGAGCTGGTGCCGAAACGGCTGGCGCTGCAGCACGCGGAGAAGGCCGCGCAGCTAGCGGCACCTACTCTCGACCGGTTCGCGAGTCTGATGCGGCCGGTCATCTGGCTGCTCTCGCTGTCGACCAACGTCGTAGTCAGGCTGCTGGGCGGCGACCCCGATGCGAGGCGCGCATCCATCAGCGAGGAAGAGCTGCGCGGGCTGGTCGCGACGCACGAGTCGCTCGGAGGTGATGAGCGGCGGCTGATCGATGAAGTCTTCACCGCGGGCGATCGGCGGCTGCGCGAAGTGTTGGTGCCGCGCACCGAGGTCGAGTTCCTCGACGCGACGACGACGGTTGCGCAGGCGCTGAAGCTGGTCGCGTCCGGGCCCGCACTCGCGGTACCCCGTCGTCCGCGGCTCGCACGACGACGTCGTCGGCTTCGTGCACATCCGCGACCTCGTCACGACGCGTGCCGAGGTCGACCCGCGCACGGTTCGGGTCGGCGACCTTGTCCGGCCGGTAAAGATGCTGCCCGACGGGAAGAACGTGCTCGCGGCGTTGTCGGAGATGAGACGCGAACGTCAGCATCTCGCCATCGTCGTCGACGAATACGGCGGGACGGCGGGCATCGTGACGCTCGAGGATCTCGTCGAGGAGGTCGTCGGCGACATTCGCGATGAGTACGACCTCGACGGAGGCGGACCGCATCGCCTTCGCGGGGGCGACGTGGTCGTCGACGGGCTGCTGAACACCGACGATTTTGCAGAGCAGGCAGGGGTTGTCTTGCCCGAAGGCCCGTACGAGACCGTGGCTGGATTCCTGATGGCAGAGCTTGGTCACCTCCCGCAGCTCGGTGAGTCCGTTCAGGTAGGCGGGCACCGGCTGGCGGTCGCCGAACTCGATGGACGCCGGGTGGCTAGGGTTCGGGTCAGCGCGCCGCCGAGCGAAAATGGCGTCGGTGAGCCCGGCCATTTGGGAGACTGAGATATGACTTCGCACAACCGGCCGCGGGTGCTGTCGGGCATCCAGCCGACATCGGATTCCTTTCACCTCGGCAACTACCTTGGTGCGCTGCAGAACTGGGTCGCGCTCCAGGACGAGTTCGATGCGTTCTACTGCGTCGTCGACCTGCACGCGATCACAGTCGACTGGGATCCGGCGGTCTTGCGTCAACGCACGCGGTTGTCTGCCGCGCAACTGTTGGCGATCGGTCTCGACCCCGAGCGCTGCACGCTGTTCATCCAAAGTCACGTGCCCGAGCATGCGGAGCTGGCCTGGGTCTTCTCCTGCATCACCGGCTTCGGTGAGGCCAGCCGGATGACGCAGTTCAAAGACAAGGCCAACCGCGCGAACAATGCCGGCGTGGGTCTTTTCACCTATCCGATCCTGCAGGCTGCCGACATTGCGATCTACCAGGCCGACCGCGTACCGGTCGGTGAAGACCAGCGGCAACATCTCGAACTGACCCGCGATCTCGTGCAGCGCTTCAACACCAGATTCGGGCCGACGTTCACCGTGCCCGAGGCGCACATCGTGAAGGCGACCGCGAAGATTGCCGACCTGCAGGACCCGACCTCGAAGATGAGCAAGTCCCTGCCCGACGCAGGCACCGCGCTGTTGCTCGATGACCCCAAGCGGCTGGTCAAGAAGATCAAGTCGGCCGTCACCGACAGCGGCTCGCAGGTGCATTTCGATCCGGTCGAAAAGCCGGGCGTCAGTAACCTTCTGACGATATTCAGCGCGCTGAGCGGCAGAGAAATCGATGAAATCGAGTCCGCCTATGCCGGCAAGGGTTACGGTGACTTCAAGGCCGACCTGGCAGACCTTGTGGTTGAGTTCGTGACGCCGGTGCAGGAAAAGGTACGGCACTACCTCGACGACACCGAGGCGCTTGACGCGGTCCTGGCGGCTGGTGGTGAGCGGGCGCGCGGGGTCGCCGTTGCCACGATGGAGTTGGTTCGCGAGCGCGTCGGCTTCCTGCCGAGGAAGGTCTGAATCTTTGAGTCGCGCCGCCCACACGATCGGGGTTGCTATCGGCGTGCCCGAGCCTTACGGCGCCGAACTGACGAAGTGGCGTGAGGACCTCGGCGACCCGCTCGCGCTGGCGATTCCGCCGCACGTCACGTTGATCACGCCGACGGACCTCGACGACGACGAGCTGGCGGCCGTGGTCGACCACCTCGAGACGGTTGCCGCGCAGCAATGGCCGTTCGAGATCCAGTTGCGCGGTACTGGCAGCTTCCGGCCGGTGTCGCCTGTCGTGTTCGTAGCTCTCGCGGCCGGCATCAGCGATTGCGAGCGGGTCGAGCGCGCGGTACGCAATGGACCGCTTGGCCACCCGCTGAAGTTCAACTACCACCCGCACGTGACGGTCGCCCACGACGTCCCGCCGGATGTTCTTGATCATGCGTTTCGTGAGCTGGCCGACTACGAGGCGACGTTCACCGTCGAGCATTTCGGCTTGTTCGAACGCGGGGACGACGGGGTGTGGCGCACCGATCGCGACTTCGCCTTTGGGTTGAAGGCTCCGAAGGGCTCAACCTCAACCTGAGGTTGTCACGGGGATAGCGCGGCGTCGTTTTCGCCCCGCCCCAAGCTCGGGCTTAGGGTGCCGGGGTGAGTGTTGACCGGCGTACCGTCTTGCGAGCTGCATTGGTCGCGACGGCGACGGCACTCATCGGCGAGCAGGTCGCTGGCTGCGACACCCACCCACACAAGTCCAGCGCTGCCAGCCCCACGAACGCCGCGCCGCCATCGAGCCAGCCGCCCACGACGCCGGCCGCAACCCAAGGGTCGAGCACCGCGGCGCAGTCCAGCCCTCCGGGGGGCAGCGAACCGGCGTCCGGCCCTGTATCGGTGGCTCCGACGTCCGCCCGCGCTGCGACGCCAAGCCCCTCGCCGTCCGCGGGCCGGCGCTTGCCCGCGAGATCGTGCACGGGCCCGCGACCGCCACCGGCGTCGCCCTGACATTTCACGGTGCTGGTGATCCGGCGCTCGCCATTTCGCTGCTCGCGGCGCTCAAAGCGGCGAACGCACAGGTCACCGTGCTGGCCGTCGGGACCTGGCTCCAGCAGCATCCCGACATGGCGATGCGGATTCTCGACGCCGGCCACGAGCTAGGCAATCACACCTACGACCACCTGACGATGCCGAGGCTGAGCGCGTCCACCGACGACTCCGAGATCACCCGGTGTGCTGACCTGCTGCAGAAGCTCACTGGTTCAACGGGGCGATGGTTTCGGCCGAGTGGCACCACGCGGGCCACGCCGACGATCCTCGCGGCCGCAGCTCGCGCCGGGTATCGGGAGTGCTTGTCGTTCGACGTCGATCCGCTCGACTACACCGACCCTGGGCCGGACGCGATCACCGCGCGGGTGCTCGCCGCTGTGCGGCCGGGCTCCATCGTGTCGATGCATTTCGGCCACCCGGGCACTGTGCAGGCGATGCCGCGCATTCTCGATGGGCTCGGGCGGCGCCAGCTGCCCGCCGTTTCGATGTCAAGGATGATGGGGTCGTGAGACTCCCGCGGTTTCGCGCTCCCGCCTTGCTCGTTGCTGCTGGTGCCGGCACTGTCGCGCTCGGCCTCGTCGTGTCGTCATGCACCGGGCAAGCGCGCGATGAAGTTGCCGCGCACCAACAGCAACCCGCGGCGACGGCGAGCGCTGCATCATCACCAGCCGGGACGTCGGCCTCTGCGGCGTCGGCGAGCCCGCTCACGTCGTCTGCAGCCGCGGCTGTGGCGACGCCCGATGCGGTCGCAACGTCGACTGCGGTGGTGTCGTCGGCTGCACCTTCGGGCGCTGGTGTTGGCGATGCGTTACCTGGGATGCCGACCGTCGACGACCCGACGAACGTCTACAGCCATGACGCGGCCGGCCTGTTGAGCTCCGTTGTCGCGCAGATGCCGAACCGCATCTACGTGCCGAACAGCGTGAGCAACACCGTCGACGTGATCGACCCGATCACCGGTGCGATCATCAATCACTTTGCGGTGCCGGCGCAGCCGCAACACGTCGTGCCGTCGTATGACTTGAAGACGCTGTGGGTGAACAGCGACGTCGGCAACGCGCTGGTTCCGATCGATCCGATGACCGGGCAGCCAGGCAAGCCGGTCTCGGTCGCTGATCCGTACAACTTGTACTTCACACCCGACGGCAAGTACGCGATCGTGATGGCCGAGCGGTTGCACCGCATCGACTGGTTGAACCCGCAGACGATGGCGCAAATCAGCTCAACTCCGGTGCCGTGCAAGGGTGTCAACCATGCTGACTTTTCGCTGAATGGTCGGTATTTCATCGTCAGTTGTGAGTTCGACGGCAAGCTGCTGAAGCTCGACACAGTGACTCACCAAGTCGTGGCGCAGATGCAGTTGACGCCGAACGCGATGCCACAAGACGTCAAGATGTCGCCTGATGGCAAGGTGTTCTACATCGCCGACATGCAGAGCAACGGCGTGTGGGAAATCGACGGCGACACGTTCACCAAGATTGGCTTCATCCCGACCGGCAAAGGTGCGCACGGGCTGTATGTCAGTCGCGACGCGAAGGTGATGTACGTGACAAACCGCGGCGAGGGCTCGATTGGGCTGATCGACGTGGCTAGCCGCACCCTGATGAAGACATTCAAGATTCCCGGCGGCGGCTCGCCCGACATGGGCGGGCTGTCAGTCGACGGCACGCAGCTGTGGGTGTCGGGGCGCTACAGCGGCGTCGTGTACGAGATCAGCACGATCGATGGCCACCTGATCAGGAAGATACGTGTCGGTAGCGGGCCTCATGGTTTGTGCGTCTACCCGCAGCCAGGGCGCTATTCCCTCGGTCATACCGGCGTGTTCCGATAGCGAACGTCGCGGCCGCGAGCAGGACGATCAGCGGGCCGATGTTGACGTCGGTCGCGTGGCCGCTGGTGAGCTGACCCAACTCTTGGCCGACAAACCAAAACGCGAGCGCTGTGAGGGCGCCGACCGCGAGCCCGATAGCCGGCAACGGTCGTGGCGCGTAGACGGCGACACCGATGAAGAACTGCAGCGCCACGAGTAGTGCGATATCGAACTCGCTCCAGCTATTCGCGGTGCGCGCCATCGAGAAGTCGAGATGACTGACCCAACCGGGCGCGCCATTGGCGCCAGCCGAGATCGCCGCGGCGAGGTCGGGTCCGCGGGTCGGACCGTTCAGCAGGTGCAACAGCGCGCCACCAATCCAGTAGCTGGCCCACGCCAGGGGGAGCCATCGCGGCAGGCGCAACGTCTGTGCGGGCCACGCTGCCAACGACAAGACCGCGTAGATCAGTGCGGCGCCCGGCGCGCCAGTCAAGAGCCACGCACTCGGGCCGGCGATGCCGCCGAGCCCTTCACCCAAGTACCAAACCGACAAGCCCCACGCGGTCGATGCCACCAGCGCCGGCTTAGTCGCGCGGCCCGAAATCAACGCAACGGCGATTGTCAGTTGCAGTAGCGCAAACACCAGGTTCCATGCGAACGGATGCGCGCCGACGGCGTCCGCTACCCATTGCACAGGAGCGGCGACGAAGCTAGGTTGGCCGCTCGCCGCGCCAGCCAGCACGTCGTCCGAAAATGCGCGGGTGAACATGAAAGGCTGAAACTGCAAGCCGGCATCGATCAGCCAGGCGACGCCGAGCGCGAATCGCAGGGTGCGCTTCGACATTGCCGGCATGGCGTCGAGTGTGTCTCACCGAAGCGATAGACCCTCTTCCGCCACCAGATCGACTACTAGTAAGGTAAGCCTGCACTTACTAGCGGAGGCCTACGTGACACTCGGACACACTCTCTTGCTCGGTGCTATCGCCGGCGGCACGATCGTGCTGGGCATGCCACTCGGCCGGCTCCGCAAGCCGGTTCCGCTGGTGCGTCTGGCGTTGAACGCGGTGGCGATCGGCATCTTGTTGTTCTTGGTCTGGGACGTGCTGTCGAGTGCCTACGAGCCCATCGACGCCGCGCTGGTCAAGGTGCACGATCACACCGGCGGGCTCGCGCCGGTGTGGGGCTACGGTTCGCTGTTCGCCGCCGGACTCGCGGTCGGCCTGATGTCGCTGGTGTATTACGAGCGGGTGCTGGCCCGTCGTCCGCACAAAGAGGAGTCGGACGCCGCCAGCGCAGGTCGCCGACTGGCGCTGATGATCGCGATTGGTATCGGCCTGCACAACTTCGGTGAGGGGATGGCGATCGGTAGCTCGGCGGCGCGCGGTGAGATTGGGCTCGCCACGATTCTGGTGATCGGCTTTGGGCTGCACAACGCGACCGAGGGATTCGGCATCACCGCGCCGCTTGCCGCGAATGCGAGCGAGGATCGGCCGCGACCGAGTTGGCTGTTCCTGTTGGGGTTGGCCGCCATCGGTGGTGGGCCAACGTTCATCGGAACGTGGGTCGGGCATTCGTTCACGTCCGACCCGCTCAGCGTCATCTTTCTCACGCTGGCTGCCGGCTCGATCCTGTACGTCGTGATTCAGCTGCTGGGCATGGCGGCCCGGATCAATCGGCGCGACATCCTCGGGTGGGGCCTGTTGCTTGGTCTGATGGCCGGGTTCGTGACCGATTTCGTGGTGACCGCCGGCGGGGCCTGACGGTTCAGCGCGGAGTTTGGGCGGCCGGTTGCGGACAGTGTCGGGTGTCGTAGGTAGCGACTAGGGTGCGCGGCGAGGAAGACGACCGGACCGATGGAGGAGTTGCCATGCCGGAGCGAGACGGATACATCGCGGGTGTGCCGTGCTGGGTCGACACAGCGCAGCCTGACGCTGCTGCTGCCGCGGCGTTCTACGGCGGGTTGTTTGGTTGGGAGCTCGAGGAGGCAATGCCGGAGGGATCGGCGGGCAGCTACCTGATGGCCCGGATCCGCGGCGGTGACGTGGCGGCCATCTCATCGATCCCCGAGGGCGCTCCCGCGCGGGCGACGTGGAGCACCTACATCTGGGTCGACAGCGCCGACGACGCGACGGCGAAGGTGCGCGCAGCAGGGGGCAGCGTGCTCAGCGAGCCGTTCGACGTGATGGACGCCGGCCGGATGGCTGTCCTGGCCGACACCGAGGGTGCGGTGTTCTGCGTTTGGCAGGCCGGCCAACACAAGGGCGCGCGGATCGTCAACGAGCCTGGCTCACTGAACTTCAACGTGCTGAGGTGCCGCGATCTGGAGGCGGCGAAGCGGTTCTATGCCGCGGTCTTTGGGTGGACGATTCTCCGCCTTGGCACCGGCGACTTCTGGGCGCTCACGACGTACGGCGACTACCTCGAGACGATGACGCCCGGAGTCCGCGACCAGGCGGCAGCGTTTGGTGCGCCGGGGTTCGCGGACGTGCTGGCGGCGGTCAACCTGATCGCTGACGATGACCCAGCGAACCCCGAGTGGGGTGTCACCTTCTCCACCGGTGACGCCGACGCGACTGCAGCAAAGGCAGTGGAACTCGGTGGCACCGTGGTGACGCCGCCGGTCGACGCTCCGTACTCGCGGCTGACCGTGATTCGCGACCCGCAGGGCGCAACGTTCTCCGCCACCCAGTTCGTGATCGAGAACAAGGACATCGGTCGCGAGGCTGCGTCGTAACTGCGGCAAGGAACCGCTTCGTCATTGGGGTGCGGTGGTGTGTGATCGGGTTATGGCCATTGTGTTGAGCAAGCCCGGAGTCGACGGGTTGCGCGAAGTTGTGGACGCGCTACGGGAGTGGCAGCACGACGGGACGCCGATGCAACTGCATCCGGGGGACGTGGGCTGGTTCTGGCGACTCGGCGCGGAAGCGACGGCCGCGGCGGTGCGGACCTGGAGTAGGGACGGACAGATTCTCGCCGTCGGGCTACTGGACGGTCCTACCGTCTTGCGACTCACGACCGCGCCAGACGTGCGGCCCGACGAAGAGTTGGCTCAACAGTTGGTTGACGACGTGACCGAGCCGAAGCGCGGCGTACTTGCAACGGGGAAAGCGTCCGTCGAAGCGCCGGTAGGCGCGCTCATTGGCGACTTGCTGTTAGAGGTCGGCTGGAAGGTCGACGAGCCGTGGACGCCGCTGTGCCGTGACCTTGCGGAGCCGGTGTCGGACCCCGGCGTGCGGATCGAGGTGATCGGGCCGGAGCAGGCGCACGTGCGTGCCGCGGTGCAACGGGCGTCGTTCGAGAAGTCGACGTTCACCGTCGAGCGCTGGCACGCGATGGCCGCCGGATTGCCGTACGCCGACGCCCGGTGTCTCGTCGCGTACGACGACGTGGGCAACGCGGTAGCCGCGGTGACGGTGTGGTCGGCCGGTCCGGGAAAGCCCGGGTTGCTCGAGCCGATGGGTGTGCACCGCGAACATCGCGGTCACGGCTACGGCAAGGCGATCACCATCGCCGCGGCGGCCGCATTGCAGGAGCTCGGTTCGTCGAGTGCGATCGTCTGCACTCTGAGCTCCAATATCGGAGCCGTCGCCACCTACGAGTCGGCGGGCTTCCAGCAACTCCCGCAGCGGCGGGACAGGTACCGCGACGACTAGCGCGCTCCGACTGCTGACCGCGGCGGCTACTTCGAGGCCAGGTCGTCGAGGCTCGAGAGCCGCGACAGTCCGTCCAGATATCGTTCGTCGACCTCACCGGCGTGGCGTCGGCGGGTGAATCGCCACGACGCACCGAGGAAGAACAACGCGCCGACTCCGACTGCCGACCAGATCAATACCGCCGAGATCCCCACGCCGTCCGACGTGCCTCCGCCGCCTTCGCGCCAGCTTTCGCGGCCGCCGCTGGGGTCGGAGCCGCGGTCACCGTCAGGGCCTGGACCGCGGCCTGCACCGGCGTTGTCGCCGACGGCTGCGCGGGTGCGGGCGACTCCGACGCAAGGGGTGTCGGTTCGACCGGTCCAACCAGCTCACCGACGGGTGTGGCATTGCCGTCGGCAGCGAAGCCCCAGTTCAGCAGCGCTTGCACCTCGGGCCAGAAGTTCGCCTGGTCGCGCATCAC
>CAWGTF010000007.1:0-27592 GCA_963825425.1 uncultured Actinomycetes bacterium | reverse complement strand
GTCACATCAGCATCTGACCGAAGTCGAGCACGTTGAAGTACGCACCGATGCCGACAGAGTTCAAACCGTCCTTGGCTTGCGTCGACACCCACTGCGAAGCGAGGTTCTGCTGGGTGAGATACCCAGTGAACGCAGTGCCGATCGATGCGATGAACGAGACCGCGCCGGTGATCCAGGTCAGTGCTCGCTTGCCTCGCCAGGCGGCCATGAAGAACTTGCCCCACAGGTGGATCACCATGAACGCCATGAAGAGCTCGACGCTCCACAGGTGGGTGCTGTTGACGTAGTGGCCAACGCTCGAAGTGTGCCACCACGCCGGACCTCGCAACGCGAGAATGCCACCGGTCGCGAGCACCACGATGAAAGCTGCGATCGTCGCGACACCGAAGACGTAGATCCACGATGCGACGTAGATGGGCTGCTTGTCGGGGAGCAGTTGGTCGGGCGGGAAGCTGCGCAGCGCGCGGCGCCGCACCCAACCGGTCCAACCCCCGGTCTCCTCGGGAGCCCCTGTTGTAGCTGGCACGTCACCAGGCGTCGCCGTTCCGGCCGGGGCGGCGGTCACTTCCGTCGCCTCGTTCCGGAAAGGGATCAGGATCGCAGCGGCGAAAATAACGACCATGAGCAGGATCAGGAGCAGGTTGGCGACCGAGATCTGGATGACGCCCCAGTGCACGTAGCGGCCCGGATGGTTCAGGTTGATCGCCGACAGTCGCGAGACTGTCGGGAGGGCTGAGCGCATCGTTCCTCCAGCGTGAGTTCCCGTCCCCTACGAGGCACCATGAGCTAGTCAGCTCGGCGAGAGACAGAGCAGAAAGACACCCGCCGGAGGGACTTTCGGCGACGCCACGCCGATGCCGAGCGCTAACCTCTCAGCCGATGACGAATGCTTCGGCTCCGTCGAGCGGTCACCGACCGCCGTCCGGCCTTCAGTTTCGACTGGCATTCGACGACCAAGCCGCCACCGTCGTCGAGGTCGGTGCCGCCGTCAGGGAGTTCCGGGTCGGCGACCGTGACGTCTTCCAGACCTACGCAGAGTCGGCGTTTTCGACCGGCTTCCATGGCGCCGTGCTGGTGCCGTGGCCGAACCGGCTCGCCGACGGCCGGTACGAGTTCGACGGCGACGAGTACCAGGTGCCGATTACCGAGCCATCACGGATGACCGCGTTGCATGGCTTGTCGCCGTGGCGACCCTGGACGCTCGTCGAGCACGAGGCAGACCGGGTCAGCCTTCGACTGTCGCTCCTTCCCAGCCCGGGGTACCCGTTCTACCTCGACACCATGGTCGACTACCGGCTCGGCGCTAACGGTCTGCGGGTGACGACAACGTCGCGCAACGTCGGTGATCGCGCGTGCCCTTACGCCGTCGGATTCCATCCCTGGCTCTCGTCAGGTGAGGCAACGCTTGACGAATGCACGCTGAGTCTCGACGCCACTCACCGCTTCGTCGCCGATGACCGGCTGCTGCCCACAGGCGAAGAGGCAGTAGTGGGGACGCCGTATGACTTCCGCGAACAACGCTTGCTCGGTTCGTTGGTTCTCGACGACGCGTTCACCGGAGTTCCACGCGACGCCGACGGCAGGGCCTGGGTGCGACTGAGCGGCCCCGATGGGCGCGCCGCCGCGATCTGGATGGACGGCTCGTGCGACTACTGGCAGCTGTGCACCGGCGACATGCTGCCAGCTCACCAGGCGCGTCGGGGGCTCGCAGCCGAACCGATGACCGCTGCACCGAACGCGTTTGTGACCGGCCGCGGGCTGCAACGCCTCGAGCCCGGAGAGCACGTCACCACGACGTGGGGCGCCTGCCTGCTGTAGGCGCCCCCGGCCAGTATCAGCTAGATGCGGCCGGTGCCGGACTCGGTGCGCCTGAACCCTGCGCACCCTGGGTCCCCAGAATCGGCTGGCAGATCTTCAGTGCCGCTGCGGTTTTCGCGTCGCTGCGGTTCAGCGATCGGATTGCCTGCGTCGGGTCGGTCACGGTAATCGTCACGCCGTTGTCAGACATGCAGCTCTTGAACGCGGCGAACGTCGTCGCACTGATGGTCCGACCGCCACCGAATGCTCCGGTAGGCAGCAGGCTCGCACACGCCGCGCGAGCGGCGGCCGTGCTGGGATCCGCACTTCCACCGAAGCCAAAGCCACCATCGCCCCCCGGACCGCGGCTTGCTCCCGGCGGCCGGCTGAATCCGCCAGGAGGTCGGCTGAAACTGCCTGAAGGGCGAGGCCCGCGAGAGAACGATGGAAGAGTCACCCCGTGTTGCGCGAGGCAGGCCGTGTAGGCAGCGAAAGCAGCGGTGTTGCGGGCGCCGCCACTTGCCGGTGCGCCGCTCGGTGCGGCACTGACAGAAGGACTCACTGCAGGGGCGGACGACGCGGTGCTGGCGGTCTTCGACTTACTGCCGGCGCATGCCGTCACCACAAGAGCGAGCGCGAGGCATCCGATGGCAACGCCAAGTCCTTTCGTGCCCCGGGTCATGCGGATCCCGGCCATCAGTTGCCCGCCGATGCCGATGTGGACGCGCTTGGAACTGCCGCTCCACCGCGGCCGCCACGCCCACCAAAGCCGCCGGCGAACGCGCCCGCCGCACCCTGGCTCACGGTTTGCGCGGCATACACGCCGTCAGACGATTGCACTCCTCTGATCACCACTGTCTCCCCTGGCGCGAGATCCTTCACGGTCCCTGTATCGGTCTTGGTGACCGTCGTGCCAGTGTTCGTCGTCACCTTCACTGTGTTGCCCGATGCGTCAGTGACGTACAACGTGGTGCCGTCGACGACGGTGACGGTTCCGACGATGTTCGCGGCACCACCGGTCGTGGCGGCGCCGCCGATCGCCGCTCCGCCGGTGCCAGCGGCTCCGGTTGCGCCAGTGCCTCCGGTAGCTGTCGCGCCGCTCGGCCGAGCGGCGGCGGTCCCCGTGCCGCCGGTACCGAACCCGGCGGCGGCCAAGCGAGCCGCAGCGGTAGATGCGGACGTCGAAGCAGGAACCTTGTCCTTTTCGACCTTGACCCCGACGAAGAAGCCGGCCGCGCCAACCGCGAGCAATGCGAGCACGAGCGTCGCTATCGGCAACTTGCGTCGACTGACTCGCGGCAGCGGCGGCGGCGGCGCCTGGTCGTCGGAGCCGTCGAGGTCGTCAGGCGCGAAGCCGCGCATCGAGACGACGCCGTTCGGCGAGTCGTGCCCGACGACGTCGGTGCTCGCGCCGTGGCCGACGTGTGGGACGTCTGCGCCGTGCTCTGTCATGAGATTCTCCGGTGGTTGGTCATAGCTCTGTGGTTGGTCATAGCTCTGTCGTTGGTTATAGCTCTGCCGTTACTCGTATCGAAGTGCTTCGATGGGCAGCAGCCGGGCTGCCCGGCTTGCTGGGTAGAGGCCGAAGAACAGTCCGGTCACGACTGATACCGCGAACGCCAGAACGACCGAGTAGTCGGCGACAACGGGCTGGATGCCGATGATTTTGAAGTGGCTGCCACCGATGCCGGCAATCACCCCAGCCACCCCGCCAAGCGCCGACAACAGCACGGCCTCGACCAGGAACTGGCCCATGATGTCCGACCGTTTCGCGCCGATCGCCTTGCGAATGCCGATCTCGCGCGTCCGCTCGGTGACGGTCACCAGCATGATGTTCATGACGCCGATACCGCCGACGAGAAGGCTAATCGCCGCGACCGCGCCGAGCAGCGTCGTGAACACTTTGTTCGACGACGTGGACGTCGCGAGCAGGCTCGCCTGGTTCAAGATGCGGAAGTCGTCAGTACCGCCGGCTGCGATGTCATGGGTGGTTTCGAGGGTGGCCGTGACCTCGGCCTGCGCGTCGGCTTGCTTCGACGGTGACGCGGCCTCGACGTCGATGCTCGAGTATGAGGCGCTGTAGCCGGTGAGAGTGTCCTGGACTGCTGTCAACGGCGCCATCACGACGTCGTCCTGGTCCTGTATTCCGTTCGTCCCCTTCGACTTCAGTAACCCGATGATCTGATAGCTCGAGCCGTTGAACTGCACGTTGTTGCCGATCGGGTCGGCAGTGCCGAACAGGTTCGTCGCAACTGTCTCTCCGATCACCGCGACCCTGTTGTGCTGGCTCTCGTCGGCAGCAGTGAAGAAGGTGCCTTCTTCGACCTGGTAATCCTTGATCTGCTCGTAGCTCGGCGTCGTACCCACGAACGACGACGGCGAGTACGAAGCACCCTGGTACACCGCGGTCACCGAGTTCGCCATCGTCACCGGTGCCACCGCGACGAGGTCAGGATTCTGCGTCTTGTCCTCTAAGGCTGTGACGTCTGCTGCGGTAAGGTTCGCCGCCTTCGATTGAGTACCGGTCGTCGCGCGTCCGCCGAACCCGCCGAAGCCACCCTGCTTGTTGATCTGGAGCAGGTTGGTACCGAGACCTTCGATCTGCTTCTGCACCTTTTGCGACGACCCGGTCCCAACTGCGACCAGCATGATGACCGAACCGACACCGATCAGCATGCCGAGCATCGTGAGCGCCGACCGCATGCGGTTGTGCAGGATCCCGCTGAGGGCAATGCGGATGCTTTCGGTGCGAATCATCAGCGCGCCCCGACCTGCGCATAGGTCGTCAACGTGTGCAGCGGCGGCGGCCCTTCGATGGGCGCCTGCCGGGTGTCGTCGATGATCAGACCGTCCTTGACCCGGACGACCCGCTTCGCGTGCTGGGCTACTTCGTTCTCGTGCGTAATCAAGACGATGGTGCGGCCTTCGGTATTGAGACGAGCAAATATTGCGAGGACGTCGTCGGTGGCCACCGAGTCGAGATTTCCGGTCGGCTCGTCCGCGAGAATGAGTGACGGATTCACCGCGATCGCGCGCGCGACCGCGACCCGCTGGCGCTCACCGCCCGACATCATCGCTGGCCGGTGCCCGTAGCGCTGGGCGAGGCCGACGGCGTCCAACGCCTCCGTCGCCCGACGACGACGCTCGCCGGAGCGAACGCCCGCGTACGTGAGCGGCAACTCCACGTTCTGCAACGCGGTCGACCCCGGGAGCAGGTTGAAGCTCTGAAACACGAACCCGATCTTGCGGTTGCGAATCTCCGACAACTCGTTCTCGTTCAGCAGTTCGACGTCGACCCCATCGAGCAGGTAGCGCCCTGAGGTCTGCACATCAAGGCAGCCGATGATGCTCATCAACGTGCTCTTGCCTGACCCCGACGCACCCATGATGGCCACATAGTCGCCTTCGTAGACAGCCAGGCTCACGCCGCGCAGCGCGTGCACGGCAGCCTCGCCGTCCCCATAGGTCTTGGTCAGCTGCCACAACTTGATGACGGGCACGGCCGCGGGTGCACTCATCCGCGCGGGCCGCCGCCGCCGAAGCCGCCGCCACCGACGAACACGGCGCCGCCGCCGCCCAGCCCAGCGACCCCGGTCGTACCGGTGCGGTTCGTCGTGGTGGTCGTACTCCGCGCCACCGTCGACACCGGCAAGGTCACGAGATCGCCGGCCTTCACCGCTCCGGTGATCTCCGTCGTCGTGTCGCCCTTCAATCCGACGACCACGTCAACCTGCTTTTGGGTGCCGTCAGGTTGCATCACCTCGACGTACGACGTACCGCCCGCCGTGCGTACCGCCGCCGACGTCACATTGAGCACGCCGTCGACCTTTGCCGTCGTCACAGTCACCGATGCCGTCATGCCCGGCTTGATCGCCGGATCGGTGTTGTCCAACTGGAACGTGACCTGGTATTCGACAACGTTGCTGACGACCGTCGATGAGTTCGCCACCTCGATGACGTGTGCAGCGAACTTCTTGCTCGGAATCGCGCTGAGCGACACCGTCGCCGGCGCGCCGACGGCGACCTTCGAGGCGTCAGCCTCGTCGATGTCGGCCACGACTTGCAGGTCGGTCAAGTTGGTGAGCGTCATGAAACCTGACGAACTGCTTGAGGAGTTCGACGACGAGGTGCTGGCCGACGAGGTCGTACCGGCAGTGACGGTCTGACCGACGGTGTCGTTGATGGCTCCGACGGTGCCATCGGCTGGGGCGAGCAAGGCAGTCGCATCGAGGGTGGTCTTAGCAGTGGCGACCTGCGCCTGTGCCTGCTCGACCTGAGCCTGATCGGTCTGCACGGTCGACGACAACGGGGCCGCGGTCTTCTGGGCGTTGTTGTTCTCGGTCGACTGCTCCGACAGTTCGGCGTTCGTCACCTGCTGCTGCGCATTCGTGATCGCCTGATTGTCCTTGGCAATACCTTGCGCTTGCGCTGTCTGAGCCGAACCGATCGCGTCCTGATCCTTCTGCAAGGTCTGCTGGTCGCGCAGCTCACCGGTCGTCAGCGAGTTCTGCGCGTTCGTGACGGTGTTGCCGTCGGTCACGAGCTTCTGGTTGTCGCTCGCGATCTTGCTCGCGTCGGTCGCAAGTTTTGCTTGGTCAGTTGCCACGGCGGCCGTATCGGCCGCCAGAGTCGGACCGGTGCCGTGGTCGGCCGCTAACTTGGCTTGGTCGGTCGCGAGCTGATTTTGGTCCGTGGTCTGGGTCGAGGTGTCGACGCTGAGCTGCGCGTCGTCAGCGGTGATCTGGGTTTGCGAGAGCGACTCGGCCTGGTTCAGAGCGGCCTGCAACGTGGTGGAGTCTTGAGCCGCCGTGGCTTGGTCGTCGGCGAGTTGCGCCTGCGCCTTGGTGATTGCCGAGGCGAGATTGGTCTCATCGAAGCCGAGATTCTGCTGTGCGTTGGTCAGAGATGTCTTGGCCGACACGACCTGCTGCGCTGCTTGAGCGTTGGAGATCTGCAAGCCCTGCTTCACCAGCGGCGTCACGCCGTCCTGAAGCTGTGCAAGGTTGGCCTGCGCGGAGGCAAGCTGCGCGTTGGCCGAGTCGTAGCTGGCCTTCGCCGCGGTCGAATCGACGCGCGCGAGAACCTGCCCCTGCTTGACGGTCTGGCCGACCTTCACGTCGATCTCGGTCAGCGTGCCCCCGGTCGCGAAGTTCACCGTCACGTTGTTCGGGGCCGTGACGTTGCCGCTCGAACTGACCGTCGTCATGACCGTGCCGCTGGCGACCGTGGTGGTACGGGTCGCCGCCTTCGTCGTCGCGGCAGCCGGCGTCCCGACTGTTGCGTAGGCCAGGCCGCCGCCGGTGAGTGCGAGGGCTGCCAGCACCACATTGGCCGCAGTCCACTTCGTGACCCGCATTCGCACCTCTTCGTTGGCTGGTTCTCACACCTCGCAGATAGACCAGCAGGTCAAGCTGTACGTCTGCTGTGACGGCGCCACGAATTTGCTGAGAATGGCCCCGGCGGGGCAGCAGCTCAGCCGGCGAACGGCAGCACGGGCAGGCCGATGACTCCCGGCTTGCAGGTAAACAGCGACCCGGCGCTCGGCTGCGCGCCGTCGGCGAGGTGTTCCCTCGACGTCGTGATGAAGAGCTCGTCGAGGTTGTCGCCGCCGAAGGTGCACGCGGTCACGTTGGTTACCGGTAGTTCGACAACACCATCGAGGACGCCATCTGGCCGGTACCTGTGCACGGCCGACCCGCCGTACAACGCAACCCACACGCACCCTTCGGCATCGACGGTCAGACCATCGGGTCCGCCGGCGCCGTCGGCGATCGCGACGAACGGCCGGCGACTGGTCAGCCCAACGTGCGCCGCATAGTCGAACACGTCGATCCGGCGCGTCTTGGTATCGATGTAATAGGCGATCGAGCCGTCAGGGCTCCAGCCCAACCCGTTGGAGATCGTGACGCCGGCGAACTGCAGCGACGCCGTCCCATCGGCGTCCAATCGATAGAAGCTGCCGCGACCTTGGCCTTGGTCGTATCCCATGGATCCGCAGTAGAAGCGACCGTCCGGGTCGCAACCGCCCTCGTTCATGCGAATCGTGGGATCCGTCCACAGCTCGGGCAGGGCGTTCAGCTCACCCGTCGGGCCCTCGAGTACAAAGCCGCGTTCGACGGCGACAACTGCTCCGCCGCTTCGACGCGGCCGCAATGCCGCAGCGATGGCGCCGACGTGCCGCCGACTAATCGCACCGTCTGCATGCACCGACAAGATGTCGCCCGCGAACATGTCGACGTACCGCAGCCCTCCCCACGAAGGTGCCCACACAGGGCCTTCGGCATGAAACGCCACAGGGTCGGTGAACTGCAGAGCATGGGTCACGAGCACCCAGCGTAGGGAGTCGCTTCTCTTACGACCTGCCGTGGGGCTGCATGCGGGACGCCGGCGCGACCTCGAGAAGCTCGCGGTCGCGGTCGAGAGCGCTGCGCAAGAAGGCCGGCAACGCCCAGCCGCCCTGCACGCCGGATTGGAACATCGCGACCCTGGCCTCGATCACCTGGTTGGCCAATTCCTCGACCTCAGCGGCGGGCGCCTCGTGCCGCTCGGCGTATTCGAGCTTGGCCAGTGCATTACGCCAGCGTTCGCCGGCGTCGGGAATCAGCGAGCCCGCGTCTGGACCCGCCGACGCAGCTGGTTGCCGATCCATTGCGCCTGCCCCCATGCGATGCCCACCTCCACTCACGATCCCCCTATGTACCGAGTAAGTCTGCCTTCAATCGATTTGGGTATGCATCAACCGAATGTCCAGAGACGACCTACCTGTTTGGGTGTGCGGGCCGCCGAATGCCCGTGGCTGCCGACCACGGTGCGGGGCTGCGATGATGGGCTCAGGCTTCACCATGGCTCAAGACGGGCCTCAGCGGAAAAAGGGTAGGCAATGGCGCAGCGGATCTCGGTCAATCTCGTAGACGACATCGACGGCGGAAGTGCAGTGGAGACAATCCATTTCGCGCTTGATGGCGTCGACTACGAGATCGACCTCGGTAGACGCAATGCCGAACGACTGCGCGCCGCGATGACGAGTCACGTCGAAGCCGGACGCCGATTGGTGAAGACGACGGGCAAGGGCCGGAGTCGCACCGTGGTCCAACGCCGTGTCGAGGTGGCCGCCGACCCGCGGGCGGTCCGCGCCTGGGCCAAGGCGAACAGGATCGCCGTGCCTGACCGTGGTCGTATTCCCCTCGCCGTCCTCGAGCGCTACCGCGCCGCCGGTCACTGATCCCGGCCTAGGGATCCGAAACCCTGGTCGCAGCGAACCTGATCTCGATTAACCTGAGCGATAGTTGCTGTCTAGGGAGGTGTGATCGTGCCGTTCGACCTAAGCATGTGGAAGTTGATGGTGCTCGGCGTGATCGCGCTCGTTGTGTTCGGTCCCGACAAGTTGCCACAACTGGCCCGCGACGCTGGCCGCACCCTGCGCCAGGTTCGGATGATGGCGCAGACCGCCCGCACCGAGTTGAAGGCCGAACTAGGTGACACCGTCGGCGAGTTCGACTTCTCCGATCTCAACCCACGCACGTTCGTCCGCAAGCACTTGCTCGACGACCTCGACACCGACCTGACCGCGCCCGCCGCGACGACCGCAGCAGCCCGACCCACAGCCGCTCAAGCGCCGCTTACGGCGCCGGCGCCGTATGACCTCGACGCCACCTGAGTAGTTCCATTTCCTGCGCGGCCAATGCGGCTCGCGCGTTCTCGACCGACGTTGCGACGAACCGAATGGCGGTGCCCGGTCGCGCCTGCGCGACAAGCGGCAAATCGATCGTCGCGACCACGCCGACGACGGGGTAGCCGCCCGTCACCGCATGATCAGCGAGCAACACGATCGGCGCGCCGTCGGGCGGCAACTGAACCGCCCCGTTCACCATCCCCTCCGAATGAAGTTCGCCCTCGCGGGATCGGCCGAGCGCCGGCCCTGCCAGCCGCACACCGACTCGGTCGGATGCAGAAGACACCACGAATTCACTGCTATACAGCAGTTCTGCTGCGTCCTTCGTCAGCCAATCGGCACCTGGGCCGACGATCAAACGCACTGGTCGGCGTCCGCCATCGAGAACGAAACGAAGCAGGTCCGAATCTGCAGGACGCTCGGTGACGACTCCCGTGGTTGCGGCATCCGTCTCGAGCACGTCGCCGACCGCGAGCGGAGGTGGCCCAAGACCTGACAACGTGTCGCTCGAACGGCTGCCGAGCACCAGCGGCATGGCGAATCCACCCGCCACCGCAGCGTAGGTATGCAATCCGGCCGCAGCCCGGCCGATGTTCACGAGTTGTCCGGCGCGCACCGCCACGGCTACACCGAACCCGACCGGTTCGTCGTCGATCAGCACGGGACATGGCGCCCCCGTCGCTGCGACAACGGCATCGGCCCTGAATCGCAGCGCCGGCCCAGACAACGTCGTCTCGAGCACGGCAGCATCGTCGTGATTGCCGACGAGCGCGTTCGCCAGCCGACGGCTCAACGCATCAACTGCACCAGACTGCGGGACGCCGAGGTGTGCCCATCCAGCACGGCCGGCGTCCTGCATCGTGGTACGAAGACCTGCCCCCTCGACCAAGATCGATGTCGGCGCCCCCATCACGCCTCGCGAAAGCGCACATGCACACCGGCTCGCAAGAGCGAAGGCACGTCGGCGCTGGGGTCGAACAGCACATCGCGCGTGTGGCCGACGACCCGCCAGCCACCCGGTGACGCGCGAGGGTACATGCACGAACGCGCGCCGGCGATGGCCACCGCTCCGGCGTCGACGTGGGTGCGGGGCGTCGCCAGCCGCGGCACGTGCAGCGCGGGATCGAGACCGTCGAGGTAGCCGAATCCTGGTGCGAATCCCATGAAGGCGACGACATAGTCACCTGCGAGATGCCGGGCGACGACCTCGCGCGTCGAAAGTCCGGTCC
Source organism: uncultured Actinomycetes bacterium (assembly GCA_963825425.1). Classification (GTDB taxonomy): domain Bacteria; phylum Actinomycetota; class Actinomycetes; order Acidothermales; family Acidothermaceae; genus PALSA-607. The sequence goes on along the minus strand of CAWGTF010000007.1, from coordinate 16,894 downwards.
GGGCAGCGACGTCGTCGAGGTCGGCCCCGTCATATCGGACGCCGATCTCGATCACGGCTGACACGGCTAGCGCTTCTCGTAAGCCCACCGAACTGGCCAGGTCGGCCAGTGCATCGGCGTCCGCTCCTGTTGCCTCGAAGGTGCGTGGGTCGAAGGTGACGAGAACCGAACGCTCCGCGGGAACGACGTCGACGACTCCGGCAAGCCCGCGTTCGGTGATCGCGCGCGCGAGCGCATGGCGCTGCCCCGGCTCGACGTCGACAAGAAACGCAGCATCGCCGACGGTTCTGATCGCAACCGTCACGCGAACGCCTTCAGCTCGACCCCCGCCTGCAGAAGCGCGGCTCGGATGGTCGCGGCCAGGGCCGCAGCGCCGGCAGTGTCGCCGTGGACGCACATCGAGTCCGCGCGAACCCGCACGCGCGAGCCGTCGATCGCCTCGACGAGGCCATCGGTCGCCATGGCGAGCGCGCGCGCCGCAACGACAGCGGTGTCGTGAAGAACCGCACCAGGAAGCGAGCGCGAGACCAGTGCTCCGGCAGACGTATAGGCGCGATCGGCGAAGCACTCACTGACAGCTGCCATGCCGACAGCGGCGGTCTCCGCCACCACGGCGGAGTTCGGGAGCGTCACGATCGGCAGCGTCGGGTCGAAGGCATGCACCCCTGCGACGACAGCGCGAGCGACGCCCTGATCGACGGCAGCCTTGTGGTAGAGCGCGCCATGTGGCTTCACGAAACGCACCCGCGACCCGAGCGACCGAACGATCGCGTCCAAGGCACCGAGCTGATAGATGACGCCGGCGGTGAGTTCGTCGGGCGCGAGAACCATAGGCCGCCGACCGAACCCTTGAAGATCTGGGTACCCGATGTGGGCGCCCACGACGACGCCGCGCTCGAGGGCGGCACGGACCGTCGCAGTCATCACGACCGGATCGCCCGCATGAAACCCGCAGGCGACGCTGGCGCTCGTCACTGATTCGAGCAGCGCCTCATCGTCCCCGATTGTGTACGCACCGAAGGACTCCCCGACGTCGGCGTTGAGATCCACGGCCCCATGATGGACCGTCGTTGATCGGCCGTCTCGCACCGACGAGCCAGATCTCCCCGGACGCCGGTAGGCTCGGACCCGCCAATCGACCACAAGTCGTCGGCTGCCTCGACTGCCTAACCGGGCCAGACCCTTCAGACCCGGATATGACGGCTCGCCGGGCGCCTGACGCAACGACGCGCGGGGCGAACCGATGAAGGTCAAAGAGATCATGAAGGCGCCGGTCTACACGGTCGGCCTCGACATGCCTACGGCCGACGTGGCGAAGCTCCTAGTCCAGCACCGCATCAGCGCAGTCCCTGTGCTCGACGCCACGGGCGCGGTCGTCGGACTTGTGAGCGAGCACGACCTCATCTCCCGCGACGGCCCCACTGCAGCCGACGTCATGTCGCCGGGCATCGTCAGCGTGACCGAAGACACCGACGTCGACGACGTCCGCCACCTGCTCGTCGACCGGCGCATCCGCCGGGTCCCCGTGATGTCGGGCGGCCAACTGGTGGGCATCGTCAGCCGCGCCGACATCGTGGCGCTGATCGCCATGGAGTGGGTGTGCGAGGTCTGCGGTACGCAGGCGCGCGGCGAGCACCCACCGGCGTCCTGCCCGACATGCGCCGCCGACACCGTGCGGTTCGTCCATCTCCAGCAGCCGCCGGGCACCTGAGCCGACCCCCTCGCGCCCGCAGCCTTGACCAGCCGACGCCCAACCGACGCCCAGACGACGCCCCGCCGACGCCCCGCCGACCCAAAGGAGACGCCGTGCCGCCCGCACAGCAGAAGACCGCAGCCCGCGCGCCAGCCAAGGCTGCTGACAAGCGCGTCCAGGGGAAGGCCGCCAAGACCAGTCCCGCGTTTCCGGGCGAGCCCGTCGAACGCCTCCGCGACTACTACCGGTTGATGCAGCTCATCCGCCGCTTCGAAGAGCGCACGGCCGAGATGTACCAGCGCGCCAAGATCGGTGGCTACTGCCACCTCAACCTCGGCGAAGAGGCGACCGTGGTCGGGGCGATGGATGCGATGCACCCGTCGGACTACCTGTTCACGACGTATCGCGAGCACGGGTACGCCATCGCCCGCGGCATCGACGCCACCCGCGTGATGGCCGAGCTGTTCGGGAAGACGACCGGGGTCTCGCACGGGTGGGGCGGCTCGATGCATCTCTACGACGTCGAGAAGCGGCTGCTCGGCGGTTACGCGATCGTCGGCGGTCAGATTCCGCCTGCTACGGGAGCCGCCCTCGCGATCGCCTACCGGGGTCCTGGCGGTCCCGACACCGAAGCGGTCGTGTGCCAGCTTGGGGATGCGACGACGAATATCGGCGCGTGGCACGAATCACTCAACCTGGCCGCGATCTGGAAGCTGCCGATCGTGTACTTCATTGTGAACAACCACCTCGGCATGGGCACGACGGTCGAGCGGGCATCGGGCGAGCCTGACCTCTACAAGCGCGGTTCCGCGTTTCGCATCCCCGGCGTGCGGATCGACGGCAACGACGTGATTGCCGTGCGCGATGCGATGTCGGAGGCGTTGCGGCTCGCGCGCGAGGAGCGGCAGCCAACGATCGTCGAAGCCACGAGCTGGCGGCTGCGCGGGCACTCCGTCGTTGACCCCGCCACGTACCGCACCAAGGAAGAGATGCAGCGGCTGCACGATCTCGATCCGCTGACGGCGTTTCGGCATCAGCTGATCGACGCGAAGGTGTTGAGCACCGAAGAAGCGGCGGCGATCGACGCCGACGTTGAGATCGAGGTCAACGCCTGCATCGCGTTTGCCGACGAGTCACCCGACCCAAGCCCTGACCAACTCTTTGCGCATGCGTACGCGACCCCGGTCGCGAACGCGCCACGTGAATTGCCCGGCGACCCCCTTCACATCCTGTAGCGAAAGGCGATTCCCGTGGCCCTCATCACTTATCGCCAGGCGCTGCACGACACTTTGCGCTCTGAGCTGCTTCGCGATCCCAACGTCTTTCTCATGGGCGAGGAGATTGGCATCTTCGAAGGTTCTTACAAGATCACGGCGGGCCTGCTCACCGAGTTCGGGCCCGAGCGGGTGCGTGACACCCCGATCTCCGAAGAGGGATTCGTCGGTGCCGCGATCGGTGCCGCGATGTTGGGCCTTCGCCCCGTCGTCGAGATCATGACGATCAACTTCTCGATCGTCGCGATGGACCAGATCGTCAACCACGCAGCGAAAATCCACACGATGTTCGGCGGTCAATCGACCGTTCCCATGGTGATCCGGACGCCGGGTGGTGGCGGCCAGCAGCTCGCTGCGACGCACTCACAAAACCTCGAGGTCTGGTACGCGCATGTCCCGGGCCTCAAAGTCGTGATGCCGTCGACACCCGCCGACGCAAAGGGCTTGCTCGCAGCATCGATCCGCGACGACGACCCGGTGATGTTCATCGAGCACCTTGCTCTCTACAACACCAAGGGCGAGGTACCGGACGGCGACTATGTGACCGAGATCGGCAAGGCCGCCATCACCAAGGCGGGCACCGACATCACGATCGTGTCGTATTCGCGGATGGCCGCGGTCGCACTCGACGTAGCGCGGCGACTCGAAGAGGACGAAGGCATCTCAGCCGAGGTCGTCGACCTTCGATCGCTACGGCCACTTGATCGCGCGACGATCCTGCAGTCGGTGCGCAAGACTGGTAAGGCGGTCGTGCTCGAAGAAGACTGGCTGTCGTACGGCGTCGGCGCCGAGATCGCAGCAACGATCCAGGAAGGCGCCTTCGACTACCTCGACGCGCCGGTGCGCAGAGTCGCGGCCGCCGAGATCCCGCTGCCCTACGCAAAGCCGCTCGAGCTTGCCGCGTTGCCCGACGCGACGGCCTTGCTCAAGGTGATCCACGAAACCCTCGACGCCACCCGCTTCCGCGGCTGAGCTCACGAGCCTAGGAGTTTTCGATGCCGCAGGTCTTCATGCCACGTCTTTCCGACACCATGACGGAAGGAACGGTGAGCACCTGGACGAAGGCTGTAGGTGACCGGATCGAGAAGGGCGACGTGATCGCCGAGATCGAGACGGACAAGGCCACCATGGAACTCGAGGCCTACGACGCCGGCGTCCTGGAGCAGATACTCGTCGGTGTCGGCACCACCGTGCCGATCGGCGAAGTCATCGCAATGATCGGTGACGGCTCGGGGACCGCGGCGACCGCGGCACCCACGGCACCTGCAGCTGCGGCCGCACCTGCTGTACCGGCTGCCGAACCTGCACCTGCGGCTCCGGCGGCTGCGCCGACGCCGGCTCCCCCCGCGGCTGCGCCGAACGGCAAGCATCCCCTCGCCTCCCCCTTGGCCAGATCGATCGCACGCGACGCCGGTCTCGACCTCACGACCGTCACTGGCTCAGGGCCTGGCGGCCGGATCGTGCGCGCCGATGTGCAGCACGCGATCGCAGCACTTGCCGGCTCTGGCTCGGCGGGTGCGGCGACGTCGAAGCCGAGCACCTCGACGTCCGCCCCGACGCTTTCGCCCGCGCCCGCGCTGCAACTACAGACAGGTCCTGACGACGAGGAGATTCCGCTCAACAACGTGCGCAAGATCACCGCACGCCGGCTGGTCGAGAGCATGCAGCAGGCGCCGCACTTCTACGTGACCAGCGTCGTCGCGGCCGACGAACTCGTCGCCGCGCGGGCCCGCATCAACGAAGGCCTCGCGGCCCTTGCCGCCGGCCACGACGGTGCGGTGGCCACGAAGATCAGCGTGAACGACCTCGTGGTGAAGGCGGTTGCGATCGCACTGCGCGCCCACCCTGACGTGAACGTGTCATTCGGCGGCGACAAGCTGATCCGGCACCGCAGGGTGCACGTCGGTGTCGCGGTCGCGCTACCCGACGGCTTGATCGTGCCGGTGATCCGCGATGCCGACACGAAGACGGTGACGCAGATCTCAGCCGAGACCCGTGATCTCGCTTCGCGCGCTCGCGCCGGCAAGCTCAAGCCCGACGAGTTCACCGGCAGCACGTTCAGCGTCAGCAACCTCGGCATGTTCGGCGCCGACCAGTTCACCGCGGTCATCAACCCGCCCGAGGCCGCGATCCTCGCCGTCGGCGCGACGAAGCAGGAACCGGTCGTGCGCGACGGGCAGATCGTGGTCGGCTACACGATGGCGATCACGTTGTCGGTCGACCATCGCGCCCTCGACGGCGCGACTGGCGCCAAGTTCCTTGCCGACCTGACAGCACTGTTGGAGAACCCACTCGCCACCCTGGCGTAGGACCGCCGGACGACCGCGGCATGGGGCCTCTTGGCAACACATCTGCCGACGAGGGCATTACTTGGCCGAGTTGAGTGCGTTTCCGGATTCGGCACACACCTAGTGGAGGCCGGCGATAACCAGCTTCGCCAACGCGACCAACTTGGGCGACTCGTTGCCGATGCCGGAATTGCCGCGGATGTCGATGGTCTTGCCGCCGTCCGCGACGACGATCTCGAACCCGACGAAGGCCGCTTTGTCCCCAAGTCCCGGAACGTTCGTCGCCGTATCTTCTCCCTGAGACTCCTTCGCCGCCGCGAGCGCGGCGGCAAAGTCATGGCCGTCGGACGCGTTCGCGACATAGATCTGGAGAGAGTCTGAGCTGCTCGCGTAGAAGCAAAACCCATTGAGGTTCTGCGGAGCCCCGTAGGTGGCGCCCATCACCGTGGTCACCTGAGCTGCGGTCAACACGCAGCCGCCGGACGCCGCCGCGCCAGCCCCGCTTGCGGCGGCCGCCTGCGCGCTCGCGCCCGAGTCGGCTGCCGACGCTGCTGGTGCCGCAGCCGCGGTTGTTGCGGCAGTACCCGAATCGGTCGAGCTCGCCTTCTTCGAATTGCATCCGGCGACAGACACGGTAACGGCGAGAAGTGCCGCGATCGTCAGGTTCTTGGTTGCTGGCATGTTGAACCCTTCTTGGGTGTGGAAAGCCAGACAGCGGCCGATAACGGCTCCGAAATTTCCAACAGCCTCGGTGGCGTCCTCACGGCATGTCCTCGGTTTGGCGTCCTCTGGTGACGTCGCCGACACTAGGTTCGGCGCGAGCCGCGGGAATCGGGACTAACCCTCGATCAGGCGGACATGCTGAACGGGCACACGACAAGCCCGGTTACGTTCCGCCGGCACCTGCGAGGTGACCGAACTCCCAGTGCCACGGCTCGAACGGGTCGTGGAACGCCCACGCCGGATGCACCCAGCCGTACGTGCTCGCGTTGGCGCTCATCCACCGGTACTGGGCAGAGCGCGAGCTCTGCACCCCGCAGCCAAGGTCGACGGCAAGCCCCCAGCCGTGATTGCTGGTGCCCGGGACGGCAGCAAGCGATGGCCGTTGCCGAAACACCCGCGCCTGCTGGGAGTAACTGCGGTACGAATCGCTGACGCACAAGCCCGAGCCGAACGTGCGCGCGTAGGCCGCTGACATCGCGTTGAACGCAGCGGCGGCGTCGGGTCGCAGCCGGCCGCCGCCGGTGATCGCGCATAGCTGTGATGACGGAATGAAACCGTCGGCATAGCCGCCCCAGGGTCCGGCGGGGAATGGACCGTCGGAATCCGCGCCACACTGCGCGGCTGGCGCCGGAACGTCAGCTTCGTCGGCGGCGAGCGCCGCCGCCTGCCGGACCGCGAGGGCTCGGGCTGCCTCGTTGTGTGCCGCCTTTGCGGCCGCGATCCGTTGCACCGCAGCCCGCTCCAACGCAGTTTGGTACGCCACCTCCCCGGCTGTGAGCTGGGTCGACGCCTGACCGGCCTTCGCTTGTAACGCGGCCACCTGCGCGGTGACCGACTTCTGCACGATTGCCGCCGCAGCCACAGCTTGGGCCGCCTGCGTCTGCAAGACCTCCGCCTGCTCCTCGTCGACGACAACAGCACGAAGCACTTCGGTGCGACCGCGGTTCACGATCGACAGCATCTGCACGCCCTGCACCGACGTGGCGAAGTTCGCCCCCTGGGTGAGGGCGCTCACCGCGGTCTCGGTTGTTGGCTCCATGTAGAGCTGCGCCGCGTAGCCCGCCAACTGCTCGCGCATCGCGCCGAGACCCGCGTCGATCTTGGACGCCCCCGCCGTGGCAGCCGACGCGGTCGCTTGAAGGGTGGCGAGCTTCGACCTGGCCGCGTCGAGCTTCGTCGCTCCAGCAGTCAATTCAGCGCGGACGGCGTCGGCTTGCGCGCGCAATACAGCAAGGCTCTGCGGGGTAGGGGGATTGGCCGCTGTTCGGTCGGCGGCCAAGGCCGGCGTGCTTGAACTGATGGCGAACGTCACCGCCAGCGCCAGGCCCGCGACGACCGCCCCGGGACGGCGCGCGCGACCGCCACGAAAGCTGCGGACGGGCCGGCGGTCGGTCACGGGTTCGGGTGGGTCCCTGGGGCTGGAGGACGTCGTGGTTGGCGGCGATGCTACCTCCGGCGACTTCTCGTCTACGGGTAGCCTGGACGTCTGACGCCCTAGCCGCCTAAACCCCCCGCTCCTGCAAAGAGGCGAAACCCGCAGTGTCTTTCACATCAGCCCACCCGTTTGCCGGATTCGGCGCAAACGAATGGCTCGTCGACGAGATGTACCAGCAATACCTGAAGGATCCGGCCTCGGTCGACAAGGCATGGTGGGACTTCTTCGCCGATTACTCCCCGAGCGACGCACCCGCCGAGCCCGCTCTCGCGCCGGCCGCCAAACCTGCGTCGCCGCCAGCCGCCATCCCCGCGCCGCCGCCTGCAGTGCCCGCACAAACCACACCTGCCCCTCCTGTCGCCGCGCCCGCGCCGGCCATTGCATCTGACGCCAGCGAATCGGCGTCCAACGGCGTCGTCTCTGCAGGGTCCGCCGAAGCCGACGAGGTGCTGCCGCTCAAAGGCGCAGCCGCACGCACCGTCGCGAACATGCAAGCGAGCCTCGCGGTACCGACCGCGACCAGCGTGCGTGACATCCCGGCCAAGCTCGTCGCCGACAACCGCCTCGTGATGAACAACCACCTCAAGCGCGGTCGCGGCGGCAAGATCTCATTCACCCACATCATCGGCTACGCGGTCGTGAGAGCGGCCGTTGCGCTACCCGAGATGAACGCGGCGTACACGGAGATCAACGGCAAGCCAGGCGTGGTCCATCACCACGACGTCAACCTCGGGCTCGCGATCGACATGACCAAGGACGACGGCAGCAGGCAACTGCTCGTGCCGTCGATCAAGGGCAGCCAGAATCTCGACTTCGCCCAGTTCTGGATGGCCTACGAGGACGTCGTTCGCCGCGCGCGGTCGAACAAGCTGACCGCCGACGACTTTGCCGGAACCACGATGACGCTGACGAATCCCGGCACGCTCGGCACGGTCTCATCTGTGCCGCGGCTCATGCAGGGGCAGGGCTGCATCGTCGGCGTCGGCGCGATGGAGTACGCGGCGCAGTTCCAGGGCGCGTCGGCAGAAACGCTGGCGAACCTCGCGGTGAGCAAGGTCATGACGATCACGTCGACCTACGACCATCGGGTTATTCAGGGCGCGCAGTCGGGCGAATTCCTGCGGCAGATCCACCGGCTGCTGCTCGGCGAAGACGGCTTCTACGACGACCTGTTCCGCGCGTTGCGCATCCCCTACGAGCCGGTGCGCTGGGTGCAAGACATCGTGTCGACACACGACGACGAGGTTGGTAAGCCAGCCCGCGTCATCGAACTGATTCATGCCTACCGGGTGCGCGGGCACCTGATGGCCGACACGAACCCGCTCGAGTTCGAGATGCGCAAGCACCCCGACCTCGACATCGTGAACCACAACCTCACGTTGTGGGACCTCGATCGTGAGTTCGCTACCGGCGGGTTCGGCGGCGTCCCTGTGATGAAGCTGCGCGACATCCTCGGTGTGCTGCGCGACTCGTACTGCCGCACGATCGGCATCGAGTACATGCACATCCCGACCCCGGGCAACGGCGGTGGATCCAAGACCGCATCGAGCAAGCGCACAGCAAGGCGACGTCGCGAGGAGCAGCTGTACATCCTGAACCGAGCTCAACGTCGCCGAGGCCTTCGAGACGTTCCTGCAGACGAAGTACGTCGGCCAGAAGCGGTTCTCCCTCGAAGGCGGCGAGACCCTGATTCCGCTGCTCGACGCGCATTCTCGACGAGTCGGCGCGCAAGGGCCTCGACGAGGTCGTGATCGGCATGGCCCACCGTGGCCGCCTCAACGTGCTGGCGAACATCGTCGGCAAGAGCTACGGCCAGATCTTCCGTGAGTTCGACGGCAACATGGACCCGAACTCCGCGCACGGCTCGGGCGACGTGAAGTACCACCTCGGCACCAAGGGTCGCTACACGTCGCCAGCACGGCGCGTCAGATCGACGTGTCGCTCGCGTCCAACCCGAGTCACCTCGAAGCCGTCGACCCCGTGCTCGAAGGCATCGTGCGGGCCAAGCAGGACGCGCTGAACAAGGGCGCCGCGTACCCCGTGCTGCCCGTCGCGATCCACGGCGACGCGGCGTTCGCGGGCCAGGGTGTGGTCGCCGAGACCCTGAACCTGTCGCAGCTGCGCGGGTATCGCACGGGCGGCACCGTGCACGTCGTGGTCAACAACCAGGTGGGCTTCACGACGTCGCCGCTGTCGGCACGCTCGAGTGTCTACTGCCACCGACGTCGCCCGGATGATCCAGGCGCCGATCTTCCACGTGAACGGCGACGATCCTGAGGCGGCTGTGCGCGTCGCGCGGCTCGCCCTGGAATACCGCCAGGCGTTCAAGAAGGACGTCGTCATCGACCTCGTCTGTTACCGCCGGCGCGGTCACAACGAAGCCGACGACCCGTCGATGACGCAGCCGCTGATGTACAACCTCATCGACGCGAAGCGGTCGATGCAGCAAGCTCTACACCGAGGCGCTCATCGGGCGCGGCGACATCACGCTCGACGAGGCCGAGGCCGCGCTTCGCGACTACCGCGGACACCTCGAGAAGGCGTTCGCCGAGACCACGCGACTCGACCAGCGCGCCCCACGAGCCGACCGTCGTCGAGAACGCTCCGGCAGCATCGCCCGATGATTGACAACTGCGATCAGCGTCGACGTCCTGAAGAAAATCGCGAACGCGCAGATCAATCTGCCCGTAGGGTTCGCCGCCCACCCGCGGTTGCTGCCACAGCTCCAACGACGCGCCGCGATGGTTGACGACGACGCGATCGACTGGGCGATGGGTGAGCTGATCGCGATCGGCTCGCTGCTTCTCGATGGCCACCCAGTCCGACTGGCCGGGCAAGACACCCGCCGAGGCACCTTCGTCCAACGGCACGCGGTCTTGATCGATCGGGAGAACGGCAGGAGTACACGCCGCTTGCCAATCTCGACCCGGCCCAGGCGCCCTTCTACATCTACGACTCGCTGCTGTCCGAGTACGCGGCCGTCGGGTTCGAGTACGGATACTCGGTGGTGCGCCCTGAAGCGCTCGTCGCGTGGGAGGCGCAGTTCGGCGACTTCGCCGACGGCGCCCAGACGATTCTCGACGAGTTCATCTCCTCAGGCGAGCAGAAGTGGGGCCAGCGATCTGGCGTCGCGTTGCTGCTGCCGCACGGTTACGAAGGCCAGGGCCCCGACCACTCGTCGGCCCGCGTCGAGCGTTACCTCCAGTTGTGCGCCGAGAACAACATGACGGTTGCCATGCCGTCGAGCTCCGCGAGCTACTTCCACCTGCTGCGCTGGCACACGAAGAGCCCGCACCATCGGCCGCTCATCGTCTTCACGCCGAAGTCGATGCTGCGGCTCAAGGCCGCCGCGTCGTCGGCGGCCGCCTTCACCGAAGGTGCCTGGGCTCCGGTGCTCCCAGACCCCCGCCCGCAGCCGGCAGCCGGCGTCCGGCGGCTGATTCTTTGCAGTGGCAAGGTCACCTGGGACCTCGTCGAAACCCGTGAGCAGCGGGGCCGCACGGACACTGCGATCCTGCGCGTCGAGCAGCTCTACCCGCTGCCAGTGGCCGAGCTCACTGCGGCCGCTGCGGAGTACCCGAACATCCAAGAGATCCTGTGGGTGCAGGAAGAGCCGGCGAATATGGGCGCGTGGAGCCACATGGCGATACGGCTGCATGCGCAGCTCGGGATGCCGATCACGCCCGTCACCCGTCCGGAAAGCTCGTCGCCGGCGACCGGATCGCACGAGCGCAGCGAGCACGAAACCAAAGTGCTGCTCGCCGCCGCGTTCCCGGAGTAGGGCGTGTACTTCACCGACCGCGGCATCGAAGAGCTCGAGACGCGCCGCGGCGATGAGTCGGTCACGCTGGCCTGGGTTGCCGAGCAGCTGCGAACGTTCGTCGACCTCAATCCCGAGTTCGAGATTCCGCTCGAGCGGCTCGCCACGTGGCTAGCTCGCCTCGACGACGACCCGGACGACGACTAACCGCGCCGGCCGCGTCACACCGTGAAGACGACCTTGCCGAAGACCTCACCCGCGGCCAGCGCCTCGAACCCTTCACGCGCTGACATCAGCGGTAGTGCGCGGTCGATGGTCGGCCGCACCCCCGTTTGCACCAAGAAGTTCAGCAGCTCAACCAGCTCGTGCCGAGCGCCGACCATCGAGCCGATGACCCGCAGCTGGCGGAAGAACACCCGGCTGAGCTCGGCCGAGGGTGCGTCACCACTCGTCGCGCCGCAGGTCACGATCGTGCCGCCGGGCCGCACACAACGCAGCGAGTGCGCCCAGGTCGCTGCGCCCACACTGTCGAACACCGCGTCGACCCGTTCCGGCAACTGACCGCCCGACTCATACGCGGCGTCGGCGCCGAGCTTCAACGCAAGCCCGCCGCGGTCGAGTGATCGGCTGGTCACCCACACCCGGCGTCCGGCTGCTTTGGAAAGGGCGATCAGCGCCGTCGAGACCCCGCCACCCGCTCCTTGGATCAGCACGGTGTCGCCCGGCCGGGTGCCTGAGTTCGTGAACAGCATTCGGTAGGCGGTCAGCCACGCCGTCGGGAGGCAGGCAGCCTCCTCGAAGGTGAGACCTTCGGGCTTGGGAATCAGGTTGCGTGCGGGAACCACGACGAATTCCGCAAGCGCGCCGTCGATTCGCTCCGACAACAAGGTCCGAGCCGGGTCCATGGTCTCGTCGCCGCGACCCGCGTCGGGGTCGCCGATGACGGCGTGGACGACGACCTCGTTGCCCGCTTCGTCGATGCCGGCAGCATCGCAGCCGAGGATTCTGGGCAACTCGTGCAAGCCCAGCCCGACGCCGCGCAGGCTCCACAGGTCGTGGTGGTTGAGCGCGGCCGCCTTGACCGCAACCCGCACCGACCCATCAGGAGGTGTCGGATCCGGTACCTCGTCGACCGTCAGACCGGTCAACGGATTGGCGGGATTGAAGGAGGTCACTGTGACGGCGAGCACAAAAGGTGACGTTACGCCGATCCACCCGGCGGCCAGTGATCGACGTCCCGCGTGCCGCTTGGAACTTTTGTGTCCTTATCTTTACCGACGCACCCCTCGCGGGGGACGCGTTACCTGCTGGAAAGATGCACCCATCATCATGAGCCGTAAAGCCGGGAGACCCCCGGCGCAACCCCGCCGGAATCCCGGCCCGTATCTGGAGGTCCTGTGACGCCGCTCCGCCTTCGTCCCCGAACCCAAGCAGCTGGTGTCCTCGCGATCGCGGCGATGCTGGTGCTGAGCGGTTGTGCGAGCAAGAAGAGTTCGACCGCTGCGGCCACGTCGGGTGCAGCAGCTGGCGCGTCCGACCCGGCGTCGCTAGTGCCTGCTGCGATCAAGTCGGCCGGCACATTGACCATCGCGAGCGACGCGTCGTACGCGCCGAACGAGTTCTTCGACGCAGACGGCAAGACGATCATCGGGATGGATGTCGACCTAGGCGACGCGATCGCCGCGAAGCTTGGTCTCAAGGCGAGCTTCCAGAACGTGACCTTCGACAACATCATCCCTGGCCTGGCAGGCAGCAAGTACGACCTCGGTATGTCGTCGTTCACCGACACCAAGGACCGCGAGAAGACGGTCGACTTCGTCACCTACTTCAGCGCCGGCGAATCGCTGATCGTGCCCAAGGGCAATCCAAAGAACGTCACCGGACCCGACCAGAGTCTTTGCGGTCTGACAATCGCCGTCGAGAAGGGCACAACTGAGGAAAGTGAAGTTCCCGCGTTGTCGAAGACTTGCACCGACGCCGGGAAGAAGGCGGTTACCGCGCTTTCAAGTGACGACCAGAACGCGGCGAACCTCGCTCTGTCCAGTGGTCGAGCCGATGTCGGGTCCGCCGACTCGCCGGTCGCTGAGTACGCCGTGAAGCAGTCGAACGGCGCCTTCGAAATCGCCGGCAAGTCCTACGAGAACGCGCCGTACGGCATTGCAATGCCAAAGAACGACGGCACACTCGCCAAGGCGGTGCAGGGAGCACTCGCTGCGCTTATCGCAGACGGCAGCTACACGACAATCCTGACCAAGTGGGGTGTCGCTGATGGCGCGATCACGGCGCCGGCGATAAACGGCGCTACGAGCTAACCGGCCAGTGTCATCTCACGAAACTGCGCAGGGACGGCCCGACACTATTCGGGCCGTCCCGGTGCGGCACCCAGGCCGCTGGATCGCGATTGCGGTGCTTGCGCTTCTAGGCGCAATGATCGGAAACCTGTTGGCAACCGACAAGTACTTGCAATGGCGAGTTGTCCGGCAGTACTTGTTCAGCCACATCATCTTGCATGGTGTCGTGCTGACAATCGAATACACGATCCTTGCGATGTTGTTCGGTGTGATTCTCGGAGCAATCGCTGCAGTCATGCGGCTTTCGCCGAACCCGATCGTCTCGGGCGTCGCATGGCTCTACGTGTGGCTTTTCCGCGGAACTCCCTTGCTGGTGCAGATCCTGCTGTGGTTCAACATCAACCTGCTCATCAAGCGGGTGTCCATCGGCATTCCGTTCGGTCCGCATTTTTGGTCTGAGTCGACGAACAAGCTCGTGACGCCGTTTATCGCTGGCCTTCTCGCGCTCGCCTTGAACGAGGGCGCGTACATGTCGGAAATCGTGCGCGCTGGAATAATCTCCGTCGACGAGGGACAGACTGAGGCTGCCCACGCGCTAGGGATGACCCGGCTGCTCACCATGCGTCGCATCGTTCTCCCGCAAGCAATGCGGGTCATCGTGCCGCCGACCGGCAACGAGACGAACAACATGCTGAAGAACACCTCACTGCTCAGCGTCATCAGCATCGCCGAGCTACTTCGCTCGTCTCAAATTATCTACAACCGCACGTTCCAGGAGATCCCACTGCTGATCGATGCCTGCATCTGGTATCTCGTCATGACCTCGGTGCTCCAGGTCGGTCAGTTCTACATCGAGCGTTACTACGGCCGCGGCTCAAGTCGGACCATCACCCTGACGCCCCTGCAGCGTGCACGAATCGCAGTGTCCAGCGTCGGGCATGGCGGTGTGGGTACCAGATGACGACTTTGATGGTCGACGCACAGCGGGTGCACAAGTCGTTCGGTGCCAACGAAGTACTGAAGGGCATCGACTTCCAGGTCGAGCCAGGGCAGGTCGTCTGCTTGCTCGGCCCGTCGGGATCTGGGAAGAGTACCTTCTTACGCTGCATCAACCACCTGGAGAAGATCAGCGCCGGCCGCCTCTATGTCGACAGTGAGCTGGTCGGCTACCGGCAGGCGGGCGATGTCCTGCACGAGCTATCAGCGAAGGACGTCGCCAAGAAGCGCACCGAGATCGGCATGGTGTTCCAGCACTTCAATCTCTTCCCGCACATGACCGCGCTGGGCAACATCATGGAGGCGCCCTGCCAGGTCAAGAACGAGCCGAAGGCCGAGGTCAGGCAGCGGGCGACCGAGCTGCTCGCCAAGGTCGGCCTCGGCGACAAGGCGAGTGCCTATCCCCGCCAGCTCTCGGGCGGACAGCAGCAGCGGGTTGCCATCGCCCGGGCGCTTGCGATGCGGCCCAAGCTGATGCTGTTCGATGAGCCAACCTCCGCACTCGACCCCGAACTCGTCGGGGATGTCCTCGCCGTCATGAAGGATCTCGCCCGCACCGGCATGACGATGATTGTCGTCACCCACGAGATCGGGTTCGCCCGCGAAGTCGCTGACACCGTCGTTTTCATGGACGGCGGGGTGGTGGTCGAACAGGGTCCACCATCCGATGTCATCTCCAACCCCCGCCACGAAAGGACCAAGACCTTCCTGGCGCAGGTTCTCTAACCCCGCCCAGTAGGCTCGGCGCTCATGGAAGTTCGCGCACTTGCAGTCCCAGGCGCATGGGAGTTCACCCCGCGCCAGATTGCTGACGAGCGCGGGGTTTTCCTCGAGTGGTTTCGCGCCGACATCGTCGACCGCACGATCGGGCACGCCCTCGAGATTGCGCAGTGCAACCAGTCGGTCTCGCGGCGCGGCACGATCCGGGGCGTGCACTACGCCGACGTCCCCCCGAGCCAGGCCAAGTACGTCTACTGCCCAGGCGGGGCCGTGCTCGACGTGATCGTCGACATCCGGGCCGGCTCGCCGACGTTCGGGGTGGTCGACACCGTTCGGCTCGACAACATCGACCGACGGGCCGTCTACATCTCCGAGGGTCTCGGGCACGCGTTCATGGCCCTGACCGACGGCGCGACCCTGACCTACATCTGCTCGAGTGGCTACGCGCCCGACCGCGAACACGGCGTGAACCCGCTCGATCCCGCGCTCGACATCCCCTGGCCGAAGGACCTCGAACCGATCCTGTCCGACAAGGACCGCGCGGCGCCGAGTCTCGCCGAAGCTGCCGAACAGGGCATGGTGCCCACCTACGCCGAGTGCCTCGCCTACTACGCCTCGCACCACCGCGTCGGCCGCTGAACCGCCTCCGAACCGCGGTTGCCTGACGTCGAGCACTATCTCGCCGTCGCCGTAAGCACGACACTGCGGCCGACCCCCCTGGTTCCCGAGGTGCCGTTGCATTGCGCCGAAAATGCCTACGCCGTATGGACATTCACCGACGCCACCGATGCTGGCGACGAGTCTGCGCCCATGCCGTTCTGGTCGTTCCCGTGGGCAGGCGGGCAAGCGCTCGCCCGGTACATCCTCGATCACCCCGAGATAGTGGCGGGACGCCGCGTGCTTGACATCGCCGCCGGCTCGGGTCTGGTCGCGATCGCGGCGGCTGTGGCCGGCGCGAGCGACGTGACCGCCAACGACATAGATCCCTATGCCGCAGCTGCGCAGGATCTGAACGCCAAGGCGAACCGCGTTCACGTGAACGTGGTCACGGGCGACATGCTCGACGGCGACACCGACGCCGACGTAGTGCTCGCCGGCGACGTCTGTTACGAGCGCGACCTCAGCGACCGCATGCTCGCGTTTCTCGTGCGCGCACGCGTCCGCGGAGCGGAGGTGCTCCTGGGCGATCCGGGTCGCACCTATCTGCCGCGCGAGCGCCTCGAACGAGTGGCCACCTACGACGTCCCGACGACGCTTGCGCTCGAAGACCAGCAAACGAAGCTGACCACCATCTGGCGCCCCAGACTCCCCTGACCCGCCCCAAGACCTCGGTGATCATGCACTTAGGCGCGACGAACTCGACTCCCGATCGCCCCTAGCTGCATGATCACGCACGAAGTAGGCAGCGATCCGACTCCGCGTACCAACTTTGCGCATGATCACGAGGGAGCGCCCGGCAGCCGTTCAGCGCTGAACCCTAGCGGCGGCGCCAGGGGTAGTAGCGAAACAGCACCTTGCCGACGAGGGCGGCATCAGGCAGGACGCCGAAGGCACGGCTGTCGTCGAGGCCTTCGGCTGCGTTGTCCGACAACAGCCACCACCCGGCGTCCGCCCGACGCACTGCCCTTTTGACGAGGAGCAGTCCGGGAACGGCCGGACGCCGGGCGACCACGACGTCGCCCGGATGCACCCGTGCTCGTACGACGACCAGCAG
>CAWGTF010000006.1:0-36186 GCA_963825425.1 uncultured Actinomycetes bacterium | reverse complement strand
CGTGGGTCGCGGCGATGTTGGCCAGGGTGTCGTTGGTGAGGAACTCGTTCAGGCCTTGGGCTAATGGTCCCCACGATTCGATCTGCACGCCGTAGCGCTGCATGACCTGCTGGTCGGCGGCGCGCTGGTTGAAGACGTGGGTCTCGACCTGGTCGACCGCCGGGGTGATCTCGTTGTGCATGATCAGGTCGACGAGCCGGTCCGGATGGAAGTTGCTGACGCCGATCGATCGAAGCACTCCGTCGCGGTGCAGTTTCTCCATCGCGCGCCACGATCCGTAGTAGTCCGCGAACGGCTGGTGGATGAGATACAGGTCGAGATAGTCAAGTCCCAGCCGCTGCATAGAACGTCCGACTGCCCGCAGGGTCGGCTCGTAGCCGGCGTCTCCGAGCCACAGTTTCGTCGTCACGAACAGCTCGGTGCGGGCGATTCCGCTGGTGGCTATCGCACGCCCGACTGCCTCTTCGTTTCCGTACGAGGCGGCGGTGTCGAGCAGCCGGTAGCCGACCGATACAGCGTCGGACACGGCTCGCTCACATTCCGCGAGGTCGGGCACCTGGAAGACACCGAAACCGAGCACAGGCATCTCGACGCCGTTGTTGAGGGTGACGTACTCCATCGTGTGGTCCCTTCGCGGGCGGAGCTAAATCGTCCGATAGGCGTCATGAAGCATTCAGCCGTTGCATTCGCTGGGCGTCATCGGTGCGATGCCGCCGGCGATCGCGTCAACGCGTGATAGGGACGCGTCGAGCTTGAAGACGAGGTCGAACTGTCCTTCATGGACGACGTAACCGGGATTGGGGTCGATGCCGCCGGTGGTGGGCTCCGGGATGAAGGTGGCGGCCGCGCCGTAGATTTCGCGCACCCGAGCTGCCGGGTCGCCCAGGCGCAGCCCACGGGTGGTGACCACCGACGATGCCCCGGACGCTGATCCTGCCGCTTCGACGCAGATGAAGTCCCCGCGGAAAGACGCCGCCGGTTGACCGGCGAAGTTGCTCAAAAAGAGGCGGGGCTGCGAGCTAGCCAACGGTCCCGTGGGCTCGAGCACGCCGTCCCCGACTGCGGTGAACGCCGCAACGCCCGCCGCGTGAGCCGCCGCAGCGCTCGACATTCCGATCGTCACGCCGCCCAGTGAATGACCAGTGATGACCAGGACGTGACTGCTCCAAGCCGATCCGCCCACGATGACGGTCGACGAGGGGGACGGCGGCAGTGCGGTCGGCGTCGGCGACGGCGTCGGTGCAGATGACACCGCGGCGGACGGCGGCGGTGCGGACGGCGGCGGTGCGGTCGGCGTCGGCGACTGCGCTGAAACCGTGGCTGACGGAGCCGTGCTCACGCTCGGCGCCGTCGCACTGCCCGCACTGCGCCGCGCAGCGTGCGACGTACAGGCCACCAGCGTCGCAGGTAGCACGATCAACGCGGCGGCGCTCCGCAATGTCATGCGCGCCAGTATGCCGTCGCCTGTCGTCCTGAGCTGACGCGACGGTGCGCGCTATTTTCCCGCGACCGTTGCGCGTCGCGTCGGTAATGTGCGAGGCATGCCCGACGCGCCGCCCCGCCCCGAGCGGTTCGCCGCCCACACCGATCCGGCTGCGCTCGACGAGCTGCGCGCTCGGCTTCGCGCGACCCGCTGGCCCGATGCACCGCACGACGCCGGGTGGTCGCTTGGCACCGACCTCGATACCTGCGCGAACTCGTCGCGTACTGGGCGAACGAGTTCGATTGGCCCGCACAGGAGGCGGCGCTCGCCCGGCTTCCGCGCTTTCGGGTACCGCTGAGCGGTCTCGGCGTCCACTTCGTACACGCCCGCGCCGCTACCGCGAACGCGCTACCAGTGGTCTTGTGCCACGGCTGGCCAGAGTCGTTCTGGCGCTACTCGAAGGTCGTCGAACTGCTCACCGACCCGGGCGCTCACGGCGCTGATCCGGCCGATGCGTTCGACGTGGTCGTGCCCGACATGCCTGGCTACGGCTACTCCGACCGACCCGTAGGGCCGCCGCTGGATTCGATCGCCGTCGCCGGCCTGTGGGCCGAACTCATGAATGTTCTTGGCTACGCAAGGTTCGGCGCAGCGGGCGGCGACGTGGGCAGCCACGTCAGTCGCTACCTCGCGCTCGACTACCCCGATCGGGTCGTGGCCGTGCACCGCACGGACGCCGGCCTGCCGCTGTTCACCGGTGACCCGGCCGATCTCGCGCCCGAGGAGCGCGACTGGCTCGCGGTCATAGCGGCGTGGGGCGCAGCCGAGGGTGCCTACGGTGCGATACACCGGACGAAGCCGCAGACCGCCGCCTTCGGACTGACTGACTCGCCGGCCGGGTTGGCGGCGTGGATCGTCGAGAAGCTCAGGGGCTGGAGCGACTGCGATGGCGACATCGAGCGCAGCTTCACGAACGACGAGATCCTCACGAACGTCACGATCTATTGGCTCACCGCAACGATCGGCTCCTCGATGCGGATGTATCGCGCGAACTCCGCGGTCCCGCCGCGCGACTCGCCCGCCGCGTCGACGTCCCCTCTGGTTTTTCGATCTTCGCCGGCGACGTCGTGCGGCCGCCGCCCGCTGGCTCGAGCGCGTGACGAACGCCGTCTA
Source organism: uncultured Actinomycetes bacterium (assembly GCA_963825425.1). Taxonomy (GTDB): domain Bacteria; phylum Actinomycetota; class Actinomycetes; order Acidothermales; family Acidothermaceae; genus PALSA-607. The sequence goes on along the minus strand of CAWGTF010000006.1, from coordinate 33,590 downwards.
CGTCACGAGCCGCTGCGCGGCGGTCACTTCGCGCCGTTCGAGGAGCCCGAGCTCTACGCGCAGGAGTTGCGGACTTCTCCGCCCTATCGGACGTGGCGTGAAGACGCGCGGCTTACATAGCCCGAACATGGTGCCGACCCTTCAGCTGACGTGCAGGACCGACAAAGGAGGTGACACAAAACGCGCCCGACCCTCGGGCCGCACTCCAGTCCAAGGAGCACACCATGAACCGCTTCACCAAGGCGACCGCGGGCCTCGGCACCGCCGCCGTCGTCCTGATCGGCCTGACGGGTACCGCGCTCGCCGACACCGGCTCGCCCGCCGTCTCGAGCGCCAGCCCGACTGCCCCCGACCGCCGCACCGCACGGCAAGACCCTCGCCGAGATCCAGGCAGCAGCCGCCGCCGCGATCGCCCGGCGGCTCGCATCGCTGAGCGTCGCGATCAACGACGTCAACAACAACACCGCGATCACCCCCGCCGACAAGACCACGCTGCTCGCCACCCTCAACGGTGACGTCACCGGGTCTGACCGCGCTTGGCGTGACGATCGCGGGCGACACCACCGCCAAGCAGGCGGCGTCCGACTACGAGACGATCTTCACCGGCTACCGCGTCTACGCGCTCGCTCTTCCGCAGGTGCGTTTCGCCGCAGCGGCCGACGACATCACCGTCACGGTCCTGCCGAAGCTGACCGACGCGCAGACCAAGCTGGCGGCGCTGCTGGCCGGGGTCGACTCGGGCAAGAACACCCCGCCGTGCAGGCCCTGATGACCGACCTCGCTAAGCAGATCACCGCGATCGGTACGAGACGAATGGGCTGTCGACCACCGTGCTCGCCTACACGCCGGCGCAGTACGACGCCAACCACGCGCTGCTCTCACCGGCCCGTGCGTCACTCGCGATCTCGCGCAACGACATCAAGACGGCCCGCGGCGACATCGCGAACGTCGTCAAGGCGCTGAAGTGAGTCGCAGGTCCTCCCTCACGCGGTTGCTGGCGTCACGCTTGTCGTGACGCTGGCCACCGGCTGTGCAGGGCACCACAGCAGCGTCAGCCCCGCAGCGCAGACAGCACGCCGACACGTTCGTCGGCGGCGCCGGTGTCATCGCCAACGCCAGTCGGGACGACGGCAGCACCCGTAGCGGCATCGCACGCCGACGTCAGCGACGGCACCGGTAGCAACCACCGCACCAGCGGCCGGCTACGACCGCAACGGCCGCTGCCCAACGACTGCCGCGCCGGCCGGACAAGCCGCCGCCACGCCAGCGCCCTCGCCGCCATCACCAACGACCTGGCCGGCATCGATGCCGGGGCGTCGGCCGCCGACAAGGACCTCAGCGCCGGCGACTCGGCGCGTGCTCAGAACGACAACGGCTAGACGCACCGCTAGACGAGCGCAGGTCGGGCAGGTACCCACGACCTCCATCGTGTGCGAGACGTCGACGAAGCCAGCTTCGGCGGCGACCTTCTCGGCCCAGCGCTCGACTGCAGTGCCCGCAACCTCGACGGTCCGGCCGCACACCCGGCACAGCAAGTGGTGATGGTGGCCGGCACTGCCACACCGGCGGTAGAGCACCTCGCCGTCGGGCGACCGCATCGTGTCGACGAGCCCGGCGTCGGCGAGCGCGCGCAACTGGTTGTAGACCGTCGTCAGCCCGACCTGCTCGCCGCGCCCGCGCAGCGCCTCGTGCAACTCCTGCGCGCTGCGGAACTCCTGCGCGTCGTCGATAACCACGGCGAGCGCGCGCTTCTGGCGGGTCGACCGGCCGCTGCTTGTCGTCGTCATGGCAACGCCAAATCTAGCCGACCCGTGCGGGCCAACGAATCCCACTTGGAAACGGTAACCATTCCCGATAGTGTACCTGCAACGGTTCCGGATAAGCCGGAGCCGCGGCGACGGGAGTGGACCGGTGCAGTTCTTCAGCCGGACGGCGGTGGGCCGCGAGTCGCGGTCGACCGGCTGGCGCGGCGTCCGCCCTGGCGGTTGCCCTTGTTCTCACGGGCTGCGCGACATCGACGCACAAGACGCGACGGCAGCCGACGGCAGTCCCGCTGCACGTCGTGGCCGCCGAGAACTTCTGGGGCTCGATCGCGACCCAACTCGGTGGGAGCAAGGTCGACGTCCAGAGCATCATCACCAACCCCGACACCGACCCGCACGACTACGACCCGAGCGCTGCCGACGCCCGCTCGCTCAGCGGCTGCCGCAGTGGTCATCGTCAACGGCATCGGCTACGACCCGTGGGTGACCAAGCTGCTCGCGTCCAACCACGCCACCGGCCAGCACGTCGTCAATGTCGGCACCCTCGTCGGAGTGGCCGACGGCGGCAATCCGCACCGCTGGTACAACCCGACCGACGTCCACAAGGTGATCGCCGCGATCGTCGCCGCCTACAAGGCCGCCGACCCGGCCGACGCGGCGTATTTCGCCACCCAGCAACAGAATTACGAGACCACCGGGCTCGCGAAGTACAACAGCATCATCAACCAGATCAAGACGACGTACGCCGGCACTCCGGTCGGGGCCTCGGAGAGCATCTTCGCGATGATCGCGCCGGCACTCGGTCTGAACCTGCTGACCCCGCCGACGTTCCTGCGCGCGATCAGCGAAGGCACCGATCCGACGTCGGCCGACAAGCAGACGATCGACAACCAGATCAAGACACACGCCATCAAGGTCTACGTCTACAACTCGCAGAACGCGACTCCCGACGTGCAAGCGCAGGTCGACGAGGCGAAGGCGGCCGGGATTCCGGTGACAACGATCACCGAAACACTGGCGCCAGCATCGGCGACCTTCCAGGACTGGCAAGTCGCTCAACTCCTCGCCCTGCAGGCCGCCCTCGAAGCGCCGCGAAAGGATCCGGCTCGTGACAACTGACCCCAGCAGTTCAGTTTCGCGATGCGGCCGTCCGGGTCGGCGACCGCCTGCTGTGGCATGACGTCAACGTCGACGTTCCGGCCGGTCAGTTCGTCGCGATTCTCGGGCCGAACGGCGTCGGGAAGTCGACCCTGATCAAAGCCGCGCTCGGCGTCATTCCGCTGGCCGCCGGCGAGGCCTTCGTGTTCGGCCAGCCGGCCGGCACCGCCAACCGCGAGATCGGCTACCTCCCGCAGCGGCGCAGCTTCGATCCGTCGCTGCGGGTGCGCGGCATCGACGTCGTCCGCCTCGGCCTCGACGGTGACCGTTTCGGTCTGCCATGGCCATGGAGTGCGAAGAACCGTGAAGCGGGACGCCGGGTGCGCGACGTCATCGAGCGCGTTGACGCATCGTCATTCGCACTGCGGCCCATCGGTGAGCTCTCCGGCGGTGAGCAGCAGCGGCTGCTGATCGCGCAGGCGCTCGTGCGCGATCCGCGACTGCTGATCCTCGACGAGCCGCTCGACAGCCTCGACCTGCCAAACCAGAGCGCAATCGCCGAGCTCATTCGCCGGGTGTGCGTCGACAGCGGCGTGACCGTGCTGATGGTCGCGCACGACGTGAATCCGATCCTGCCCTATCTCGACCAGGTGATCTATCTCGCCGGCGGCGGTGCGGTGTGCGGAACACCCGCCGAGGTCATCACCTCGCCGACGCTCTCGGCGCTCTACCAGACACCGATCGAGGTGTTGCGCACGTCCGACGGTCGGCTCGTCGTCGTCGGACAACCTGAAGCGCCGGCGCATCACGCCGATCGGCACACCGGGCAACCGCACTGATGACGCATCGCGTGCCACGGCAGCCAGCGGCGATGTCGACGTGGTCGTGGAATGTGCTCGACCGACGTCCGAGACATGTTCAGCTACCCGTTCATGGTCAACGCGTTTCGGGCCGGCACGATCGTGGCGATCGTCGGCGCGGTCGTCGGCTGGTACATGGTGTTGCGCAAGCAGACCTTCGCCGGCCACACCTTGTCGGTCGCCGCCTTTCCCGGCGCCGCTGCGGCCACCCTGATCGGTATCAGCGCGACCGTCGGCTACTTCGCCTTCTGCATTGCCGCCGCGCTCGTCATCGCGATCGCTTCACGGCCATCTCGCGGCCGCGGATTCAGTGCGGAGTCGGCCGTCGTCGGCACTGTTCAAGCATTCGTGCTGGCATCCGGCTACCTGTTCGCCACGTTGTACAACGGCTTGCTGAGTGGACTGAACAATCAGCTGTTCGGCTTCACGTTCGGCATCACCAACGACCAAGTGGTGACGCTCGGCGTGCGTCGGCTGTGCTCGTGCTTGCGGTGCTCGCGATCATCGGCCGCCGGCTGTTCTTCGCGTCGATCGACACCGATGTCGCTAACGCGCGCGGTGTCGGCGTCCGCCTCTTGGGTGTTGCGTTCTTGCTCGTGCTCGGTGCCGCCGCTGCGGAGGCCAGTCAGATCACCGGTGCGCTGCTCGTCTTTGCGTTGCTCGTCATGCCGGCTGCAGTCGCGCAGCGGGTGACCGCGCGTCCGGTCGCCGGCATCGCGCTCGCCGTGCTGATCGGCGTCGCGGCAACATGGGGCGGCCTGACGATGGCGTACTACACGTCGTATCCGAGCGGCTTTTGCATCACGACGTTCGCCTTCGTCGCGTTCGTCGCGGTGCATCGCGTACGAGCGAGTGCGTGATGGCGCCGTACCTGCAGCACGCGGCCTTGGCCGGCACGGCGATCGCGATCGCCGCCGGGCTCATCGGCTACTTCCTGGTGCTTCGGTCGCAAGTGTTCACGACTGATGCGCTTGGCCACGTCACCTACACCGGTGCGATGAGCGGACTCGCGTTCGCCTTCAATCCGTTGCTCGGGCTGTTCGCCGCTACGGTCGCCGTCGCCGGCGGGTTCGCCGTGCTCGGACGCCGCGCGCGAGCCGACGACGTCGTCATCGGCTCGACGTTCGCTTGGGTGCTCGGCCTCGGCGCGTTGTTTCAGCGCCTGTACACCGAACATCACAGCAGCGGGAACGGACGCGCGGGCGCGACCTATCTCTTCGGTTCGATCTTCGGAATCTCCTCGACGCAGGCAGTCGCGTCGGTGTTCATCTGCGGCGCCGTCTGCCTCGCCATGGCACTCATTGCGCGACCGTTGCTGTTCGCCAGCCTCGACGAAGCGGTCGCTGTCGCGCGTGGTGTGCCGGTTCGCCTGCTCGGCGCAGGATTCCTGATCGTCGTCGGCGTGACCTGCGCGCAGGCTGCGCAGGCGGTCGGCGCGCTGCTACTGCTCGGCCTGATCTCTGCCCCTGCGGGCGCCGCCCATCGCCTGACGACGCGTCCGTTCGTCGGCCTGGCGTTGGCCGCGTCGATCGCCGTCTTCTCGACCTGGGCGGGCCTGTTGATCAGCTACCTGGCGCCTCGCACGCCGCCGAGCTTCGCGATCATCGGCGTGGCCACCCTCAGCTACCTGCTGACGTTCACGCGGCGATCCAAGCGACGGCACCGGACACCACGCCCACGGCACCGGACACCACGCCCACGGCACCGGACACCACGCCGACACGAGCCCTCTTGCCGGACATTTAACCCAGCGGCGATTAGCGTCTTTGCAGGTCATGCGTTCACTTCCCCGGCGCGTCATGGCACGCGCATCCTTGCTCGCGGCGACCTCTCTGGTCGTCAGCGTCGGCGTGTTGGTGCCGCAGGTCCCGCGCAAGCCGTCTCGTATGTGCCACCACTCCCACCACGACCGCGACTGCGTTCGTCGTCGCCGACGCGACAACTGGGCGCATCCTGGCCGCCCGAGACATGCACGGCCGGCTCGCGCCCGCGAGCACCCTCAAGGTGCTGACCGCGCTGACCGCACTCCCGCATCTGGCCGGCTCCGACACCGTGAAGGGCACCTGGGCGGCCGCCGGCGTCGACGGCACCAAGGTCGGCATCAACCCCGGGCAGACCTACACCGCCAAGCAACTGTTCACCGCGATGATGGTCATGTCAGCCAACGACGCGGCCATGACCATCGGCGAGCGCACTGGGCGGCGTGCCGAAGGCAATCTCCGAAATGAACGCGATGGCCGCGCACCTGCAGGCCCACGACACCGTCGCGCACACGACGAACGGGCTCGACGCGCCCGGGCAAACGTCGTCCGCCTATGACCTCGCCATGATGTTTCGCGACGGCCTCGCGAGCTCGCGCTTCCGCTACTACATCTCCCAGCGCAGCGCGGTGTTCCCGCTCGCGAACGGCAAGTCGTACACGATCTACACGCACGACCGGCTTGCTCAACAGCTATCCCGGGCATGATCGGTGGCAAGAACGGCTACACGATCGCGGCGAACGCGAGCTTCGTCGGTGCCGCACAACGCGGCGGCCACACGATCATCGTCGCGGTCATGCGCGACGTCCCGAACTTCTGGCCTGAGGTGACATCCCTGCTGGACTGGGGATTCGCGGCCGACGGCCACGTGAAGACGCTCGGCTACCTGACTCGCGCCGCACGCCGCTCCTAATCGAGCGCCGGCAGGCAGGTGCGCGTACGACTCCGGATGCATCCGCAGGAACATCCTCGAGGTCGGTCGCCGGATGGCCCGTGAGTTGCGGCACCGCGTCAGACACGCCTTCGAGCTCGCCCTTCGCGATCGCGACGTACGTCGAGACCCAACCGTCGACCTCGAAGCGCGGCGCACCGTAGTGCGCCCGTGACGCGTAGGCCTCCTCCATGGTCTCTTCGTGATAGCGAAGCGGGCGGCCTGACACCGCTGCGACTGCTGCGGCCAACGTCGGCGAGGCTGATCGCCCGTGGACCCGTCAGGTCGTACGTCCGCCCGTCGTGCGCGGCCGGGTCGAGCAGCACGGTGACAGCGACGTCGGCAACGTCGTCACGCGCCACGGCCGCGAACCGACCGTTCCCGGCCGGTCCCGCAACCACGCCGTCGGCGCTTATCATGAGCGGACGAGACCGTCGAGATAGAGGTTGTCACGCAGGAAGACGAAGGCGACTCCGCTGCCGCGAATGTGCTGCTCGGTGTACCAGTGGTCGCGCGCGAAGGTGAACGTCGACTCCGGACTTGCGCCGTAGAAGGACAAGTACACGATGCGCTGGACGCCGGCCGCTACGGCCGCATCAACGGTCGCCGTATGCAGCGCGACGCGATTCGCGTCCTCGGTAGCAGACACAAGGAAGAGCGTCTGGACGCCGACCAGTGCCGCTTGCATGCCGGCGCGGTCCCCATACGTTGCCGGTGGCAACCTCCGCCCCTGGCAGCCGCGGTGCTCGAGAGGCGTCACGGACGATCAGCCGGATGGGTTGTCCCGCTGCGGCCAGCCCTCGGGCGACGGCACCCCCGATCACCCCTGTCGACCCGGTCACGCCGATCATCGGTGAATCTTGCCTCGCGACCCGCGTCCTGCACGCTCATGGCCACCTCCTGCCGCGATTTAACGCCACGATGCAAGTGGGACATTCCGGAACCCTCAGTTGCCGTCCCGCTCGGCCGAAGGGGTCGATGTGAACTCCGGGACGATCTTGACCTCGCCTGACGCAGCGCCGACGCGTGCCGCCTGCGCTCGAGGCAGCGCCTGCGCTCGAGGCACCGCCGCGCCCAGGGGTCTGGCGCGCACCAGCGCCGCCGGCTCGGCGACGTGCTCGTTGAACGCGGCCTCGTCACGCCCGAACAGCTCGACCGCCGCGCTCGCGACCCAGCAGACACTGGTCGGCAAGCAGCGCAAGACGACTCGGCAAGCTGGTCGTCGACCTCGGCTTCGTGACCGAGCGCCAAGTAGCCGAATCGCTCGCCGAGTTGCTCTCGCTCGACCTGCTCGAGCACTCAGATCTCGCCATCACGCTCGACGTGGCGAGGCTGTTGCCACGCCCCGTCGCGGAGCGCGATCAGGTGCTCGTACTTGGGCGCACGGCCGACGGACTGCGGATCGCGACTGCCGACCCGACCAACGTGGTCGCCCTCGACGACGTGCGGGCCTACACCGGCTCGCAGACGCTGACGCTTGTCGTCGCGACCGCGTCGATGATCCAGGAGCAGATCGCCCGCGTCTGGTCGATGGGCGAAGACCCGATTTCGATGTCGAGCACCGATCGACGACGACATCGACGACATCACCGACGCGGCAATGCTCGTCCAGGTCGCCGACCAGGCGCCGACCGTGAAACTCGTCAACCAGCTGCTCGCGGACGCCGTACGCGTCGGCGCGAGCGACATCCACGTCGAGCAGCAAGCCGACGGGATCTGGATCCGGCACCGCATCGACGGCGTGCTGCGCGACGTCACCCGGATGCCGAAGAGTTCGGCGCCGGCTCTTGTCAGCCGGCTGAAGATCGTCGCGGGCATGGACATCGCACAACGACGCATGCCACAAGACGGCCGGATGAAGATCACCGCGAACGGGATCGCAGTCGACGCGCGCGTCAGCACGCTGCCGTCGGTCCACGGCGAGAAGGTCGTCGTACGACTGCTGCCCGACGCCGACCGCATCACGCCTCTCGACAGGCTCGGCATGGAGCCCGCCCAACTCGAAGCACTCGTGTCGGCAGCGACGTCGTCGCAAGGTCTGGTGCTGATCACGGGTCCGACCGGATCCGGCAAGACGAACACGCTGTACTCGTTGCTCGCCGAAGTCGCGACGCGCGACAAGAACGTCATCACGCTCGAGGACCCGGTCGAGATCCAGTTGCCGGGCATCACGCAGGTGCAGATCAACGAACGAGCCGGCATGACCTTCGCTCGTGGGCTGCGCTCGATGTTGCGTCAGGACCCCGACGTCATCTTGGTCGGCGAGGTCCGCGACAGCGAAACCGCGCTGCTCGCACTCGAAGCCTCGCTGACCGGGCACCTTGTGCTGTCGACGCTGCACACCAACAACGCGTGCGCCGCGGTGACCCGGCTCGTCGACATGGGCGTCGAGCCGTATCTCGTCGCGTCGTCGCTCGCACTCGGTCGTCGGGCAACGATTGGTGCGCCGTCCGTGTGCCAGCATGCGCCGAGCCCTACAAGCCGTCCGCCGACTTGCTGAGCCGGTTGCGGCTCACCGCTGCCGATCTGCGAGGCGCCATGCCGATGCGCGGCGCAGGTTGCATGGAGTGCAACGACTCCGGATACCGCGGGCGGGTGGGCATCTTCGAGGTGCTGCCGGTGAACGCGGACTTGCGTGACGTGCTCCTGAGCCACCCCGACCGAGGGTGCGGTCACCAAGGTCGCCGTTGCGATGGCGATGGTCACGATGCGTGAGGCCGGCATCGCGAAGGCCAAGCGCGGCGAGACCACCTACGAAGAGATCCTGCGCGTCACGTAGCCGCCTAGCATCGAAGGCGTGGACGACGATTCCGACGACGCGCGCCTTCCCGCCGTCCATGCCAAAGCCATGGCGGACGGCGAGGACGGCTATCTCGACCCAGCACCGGCCTTTTCGTCCTGACCGCGGCCTTCCTGGCCCGCCGCGGCTACTGCTGCGGCAACGGCTGCCGGCACTGCCCGTACTGACGCTCATGCGCTGTCATTGCTGAACGGTGGCGTTCAGCAACACCTTCACAACCGCGGATTCTCCTTACGCTGCAGCCGAAACCCGCGAGAAATGTGCTCGCCGATACGTGAGAGGGTTAGTGCTCTGCAGGCGATGAGGGAGCGGCATGTCGAAGCGTGGCTGGCTGCTATTCACGGCGATGTCCGTGATCTGGGGCATCCCCTACCTGCTGATCAAGGTCGCGCTGCGCGACCTCACACCGGGCACGTTGGTGTTCGCCCGCACCGGCATCGCCGCGATCTTGCTGGTCCCGCTCGCCGCCAAGCGCGGCATGCTGCGACCGCTGCTGGCGAAGTGGCGAGTGCTGCTGCTGTACACGGTGATCGAGATCGCCGGGCCGTGGTTCCTGCTGTCGAGTGCGGAGCAACGCCTCTCGAGTTCACTGGCCGGCCTCTTGGTCGCCTCCGTGCCGTTGATCGGTGCGATAGCCGCGTTCATCGTCGGCGGCGTCGGCGGCGGCCACGATGACCGTCCGGATGCGCGGCGGGTGCTCGGCCTGCTGGTCGGGCTTGGCGGGGTAGCAGTGCTCGTCGGCGTCGACGTCAGCGGCAGTGATGTATGGGCCGTCGTCGCGATTGCCTTCACCGCCCTCGGGTACGCAACGGGCCCGATGCTGATCTCTCGCAAACTGCAGGACCTGCCGACGCTCGGTGTCGTCGCTGCCTCGCTTGGCCTGACGGCGATCGCGTACGCGCCGGTCGCTGCCACCCAGTGGCCGAAGCACATGGACGCGAAGGTGCTCGGCTCGGTGTTGGGTCTGGCGCTGATCTGCACCGCGCTCGCGTTCATGGTGTTCTTCGCGCTGATCGCCGAAGTCGGCCCGGCGAGAGCGACGGTGATCACCTACGTGAACCCGGCTATCGCACTGATCCTCGGCGTCCTGCTCCTGAGCGAGCCCTTCACAGTCGGCATCGCGATCGGCTTCCCGCTCATCTTGATCGGCTGCTTCCTGGCCACCTCGCGCAACCGCGCCCGGCGCGAATCGGCCGAACACGAAGACGCAATGCCCCAAGTCGCCGAAGCCTAAGCACGACCCCGCCGCCCCGGCTCGAGCACCAACAAACGTGACGTTTACTGCCCTCTGAGGGCAGTAGACGCACAGGATCTCGGGGTCGCCGGCGGTCGGGTTAGCCTGGGTCTATGGCCAGCCGCGATCGGACGACGAACCCGACGCCCGCCCGCTGGCTGGTCGCGGTCCTTTGTCTCGCCGCGCTGGGTGCGTGTACCAGCAATCACCCGTCGTCCGCGGGCTCGACGTCCGCGGTCGAGCTCGCCAAGCACCGCCAGCCACGAGCGCGACTAGCGCCGGCCCTGCCAACCTGAGTTCTGCCAGCACAGCGCGCCAGTGCGATCGCCGTCAGCTCGCCGGCTGCGCCCGTCACCGCTCGTCGCGGCCGCGACACCAACGCCGACACCTACAGCCGACGCCGAGCCCGACGACGACGTCCAACCCCGAAGCCCACTGCGACGAAGTCCGCCGTACCGACACCGACCCCACGTCGTCCGCGCCAACGCCGCTACTCGTTCAGCAGCTGGCGACCGTCGGCAACGCGCAGCAGGTAGTGATCGTGACGTCATCGAGCTGGTCGACCGACGTCGCCACCCTGCAAACGTTCGAGAAGGATGCCGACCGGCTGGCGCGCAGTTTTCCCAGCAATGGCAGCGCATATCGGCCGCGCCGGCTTCTCCGCGGACAAGCACGAGGGAGACCTGAAGACGCCAGCCGGCAAGTTCGGCTTCGGCACGATGTTCGGTCAACAAGCCAAGCCCCGGCGTGAAGTTCCCTTACCGGGTAGCAGATGCAAAGTCAGTATGGGTCGACGACCAGTCGTCGCCGTACTACAACACGTGGCGCGAAGACGTACCGCTGACGCGAAGGCGAAGACCTCGCCAACAAGCAGAGCTTCGGAACCGCCTACGCCTACGCCGTCGACATCGCCTACAACACGAACCCGGTCGTAAAGGGCAAGGGCAGCGCGATCTTCCTGCACGTCAGCACCGGCGGCGGGACGGCGGGCTGCGTCTCGATCGCGCAGCCGAACCTGCTGAAGGTGCTGCGCTGGCTAGACCCAGCGCGCGCACCAATCATCGTGATGGGCCCAACCTCAGTAATCCGCCAGTACTAACGGAATCGATAGCTGTAGAGCCAAGCGTCTTCCGAAGGACGTAAAGCGAAGCAGTCCGAGGAAGATGCTTGGTTCTACAGCGACGCCGCCACAGAGGGTCAAACGATCGGACGGTACTTGTCGACAGACACGATCGTGTTCGTGTCGTCGTTGGCCGCCATGTTGAGGACGACGAACCCACCCTTGGGCACCGACCCCTCCCAAGGAGTCGGAGCCTTCAACTCCGTACACACTCGCTGCAGCAGCGGCGGAATTACCCTGCCCTGGCTGCACACGGTGGTCGGCGTCGCGTCGGCCGCCAGCAAAGCGACGAGCCGGTCGGCAGCGGCGTCAGGAGCGCCGGCATAACCAGATTCAGACAGCAGCGGTTCGCTTTGCACCGACAACCTGCGCTGCGCGGCGTACGGCCCGACGGTGTCGAGACATCGCAAGACGTCGGCCGACAACACCCGTTCGACCCGCAACGCTTCGAGCACCGGGATGAGTGCGAGCGCCTGCCGGTGGCCCGAGATCGTCGAGCGGCCGCTCCCGATCGTCACCGTCGAACGACGAGCGCTCGCCCGCACTTCCGTGCCGCACGACGACGCAAGCTGTCGTGGGCCGGACGTCTTGGGCGAACTCCAAAACGATGCGCCGATCGCGGTCGGGATTGAGGTGCAAGGCCGCCTCGCGAGGCGGCAACCACATGACCTGGTCGACCTCTGCGTTGGTGATGAACTCGCCTTCGGTGGCCTCGATGGACCAATAGCGCACCCGCTTCGGTGAGCCGTCTTTCAGGTAGCGGCTCTCGCCGAGCACGCGGCCGGGCTGGCCGGTGAACCCGGTCTCCTCGACGACCTCGCGCAGGGCTCCGACGAGTGGATGTTCGTCGGTCACCAACTTGCCTTTGGGCACCGACCAGTCGTCGTACTTCGGCCGGTGCACGAGTGCGACCTCAACGCCGAGACCTCCAGCTGCCCGCCGCCACAGCACGCCACCGGCAGCCTCGACGAAAGTCGGATCGGCCATCAGCTAGCGACGCCGATCAACTGGAAAGCCAACGACGGCGCTTTGCCCGCACGACGTCCGGCCATATCTCGCCGAACTCCTGCCTGGCTGCCGCCGCGCGGGCCTCCTCGCGGGCGAACAGCAGGCCGAGACCGAACCCCATCGAGCCGATGCGCGGCAGTGCAGCGACCTCCGCGAGAAACTCGGCAGCGACAATCGCGTCCTGGTGTTCACCGAGTACTTCTTGCACGCGCTCCGCCTGCCGGGCGAGTTTGCGCGCCTTCGGTCCCAGGGCGAACGCCGATGCCTCACACAGGTAGCGCACGTGCTTGGCGGCGATCCGCACCTGGTGATAGTCGGCGGGATCCGCGGTGTCGTGCCGCCGGCGGGTGACCGGATTGGCGCGGCGGCGCATCGTGGCCCAACTGGCCTTGATCGCCGGTGGCAAAACGACGGACGACGGACGGCGAGCAGCGTCGGTCGTGCGCGGGTAAGTAGCAGCGTCGACGAGCCGCTCGATGAGTGCGATGTAGCGCTCGCTGGCGAGCGCGGCCGCGGCTTCGTCGAACGCGAGCTTGCATTGCTTGTCGCAGATGTCGGCGAGCTTCGCACCGACGGCGTCCGGCCTCGCTTCGTCCGGCAAGCTACGCACGGCGAGCAGCAGTCGGGTCCGCAGCACCTCGCTATCGCGCGCGGTCCCGAGAACTCCCGCGAGCCAGTGCAACTCACTCGCCAGCTCGTCGGCCCACTCCTTGTCGAGGAGCGTCTCGAAGCTTCGCAGCGCGCTGCGAAGTCGGCGGGTAGCAACGCGCATCTGGTGCACCGAGTCGTCGAGACCGCGCCGAACCGCGACGTCGTAACCCATCAGAAGCCTGGTGTAGCTACGCAAAGTGGCCGCGACCAGATCGCTGACCGGATCACGCGCGTCGACCGGCACCGGTGGCGGCGGATCGGCCGGCGTCGTCGCCTGCGGACCGAGTGCGCGCACCACCTTCGGCACGAACTCACCACCGACAGCCCCGGCTTCGCGCAGGACAGCGGCCACGGCAGCGACGATCGACTCGCCACCGCCGGTGTCCTCGACTTCGAGTTCACGGAACTGGGCCTGGTTGTGACTGCCGCCCTCGACGGACACCGTGTCGTCGACGAGCTCGGCAAGCGCCGCACCGTCAGCGCCGCGCAGCACCAGCTTGGTGCGTTCGCTCGCCAATGTGGCGACCGGTGCGAGCGCCGCAGTGCGCGCCCACACAGTTACCAGCTTGCTGAGTTCTGCTGGGATCGCCGCAGAGTCCGGCAACTGGATCTCGTCACGGACCCCGGTGCCATCGGGCACCGTGTGGGACAGAACAGGCAGCTTCAGATGCCAGCCGGCGTCGACCCCGCCCGAGCGACGGCGCAGCGTCACGCCTTCGCGCGCAAGCCGCAGGTCAGGGGTGTCGTAATAGACCGCGTTCATCGAGATGTGGGTCGGCTTGTCGATTGCAGCCACCTCGGGAACAACACCGAGGATCGACGGCAGTTCGAACGTCGGATTCACCCGAAACTTGGCTTCGGTCTCCCGAACAGTCCGCGGGCTCACGTCCCTTGCCACGGGGCAAGTCTACTGAAGCAGCTGAATCAGGTAACGACCGGTCCGTCGTGGCTTTGGGACGCCCGATGGCTGCGCACGAACTCACCCTTGCAGGTCGACGCCTTTCGTCGCCGCGAAGGTTCCGTCAGGACCTAAGTCCCACGCGGCGATCTCCGGCGACATCGAACGGTCGAGAACGTCGTCGAGGATGCGGCGGCCCTCCGGGTCAACGACCCGAACCAACGTCTCGACCCGGCGGTCGAGGTTGCGATGCATCAGGTCGGCGCTGCCGATCCAGTACTCGTCGTCGCCGCCGCCGCGAAAGCGCATGATGCGCGCGTGTTCAAGGAACCGGCCCAGAATGCTTCGCACCCGCACGTTCTCCGACAAGCCCGGCACACCCGGGCGCAGCGCACACATGCCACGCACGATCAGATCGATCGAGACACCGGCCCGCGATGCCGCATACAACTCGTCGATCAGCTCCTCGTCGACCAGGCTGTTGACCTTCATCGTGATGCCGCTGGGCAGCCCGGCGAGCGCGTTGTCTGCTTCGCGACGGATCATCGCCGTCAGTCCCGTGCGCACGGTGTCGGGCGCGACGAGCAACGTCTTGTACGGATCGGGTCTGGTGTACCCAGACAGGTGATTGAACAAGTCGGCAACGTCGCCACCGATTGCGCGATCGGCGGTGAGCAAGCCGACGTCCTCATACATGCGAGCGGTCTTCGGGTTGTAGTTGCCGGTGCCCAGATGCGCGTATCGACGCAACGATCCGTCGGGCTCACGACGGACGACCAGACACAGTTTGCAGTGCGTCTTCAAGCCGACCAATCCGTAGACCACGTGGCAACCGGCCTGCTCGAGCTTGCGCGCCCAGCGAATGTTTGCCTCTTCGTCGAAGCGCGCCTTGATCTCGACGAGCACCAACACCTGCTTGCCTGCACGCGCAGCATCGATGAGCGCATCGACGATTGGTGAGTCTCCACTCGTTCGATACAACGTCTGCTTGATTGCGAGCACGTCGGCATCGGCTGCTGCCTGCTCGACAAATGCCTGCACACTCGTCGCGAACGAGTCGTACGGGTGGTGCACGAGAATGTCACCGGCCCGAAGAGCCGCAAAGATATCGCGGACGCCGTCACCATCGGCGTTGACCAACCGCTGGTGCGTCGCCGGCACGAACTGCTCGTACTTGAGCTCGGGCCGTTGCAACTCCGAGATGCTCCACAGGCCGGCAAGGTCGAGCGGCGCAGGGAGCCGGTACACCTCGGTCTCGTTCACGCCGAGTTCGCGAATCAGCAAGTCGAGCACTCGCGGACTCGTCGTCTCCTCAACTTCGAGACGAACCGGTGGCCCGAATCTGCGGCGCAACAGTTCGCGTTCGAGAGCCTGCAGCAGGTTGTCGGCGTCGTCTTCGTCGACCTCGAGATCCTGGTTGCGGGTCACTCGAAAACCGTGGCTCTCCAAGACCTCCATGCCGTGGAACATCACCTGCAGGTGGGCCGCGATGACCTCTTCGATGGTGACGAAACGGCCGCCACCAAGTGGCAGGAAACGCGGCAGGATCTCGGGAACCTTGACGCGCGCGAATCGCTCCTCGCCATTTGTCGGATCGCGGACGACGACGGCAAGGTTCAGCGACAGCCCTGAGATGTAGGGGAAAGGGTGCGCTGGATCGACGGCCAGTGGGGTGAGTACTGGATAGACGCTCTCGCTGAAGAACGTCCGCAGCTGCGCGTGATCGGCGTCGTCGAGATCGTCCCAATGCAGCAGCTGGATGCCGCGCTCGGCGAGCGCCGGCTTGATCTCATCGAAGAAGACTCGGGCGTGATCGCTTGCCAGGATGTGTGAGCGAGTCGAGACCAGTTCGAGCTGGTCGCGTGCAGACAGACCACTGGGCGCGGTCACCGCGATACCGGTCGCGATCCGCCGCTTCAAGCCGGCAACCCGGACCATGAAGAACTCGTCGAGGCCGGTCGCGAAGATGGCCAGGAATTTGACCCGCTCCAGCAGCGGCACGTCGTCACGCTGAGCCAACTCGAGCACCCGCATGTTGAAGTCGAGCCAGCTCGCCTCGCGGTCGATGAAACGGTCGGCCGGCAGGTCGGGATCGGCGTCCATATGCCGTTCGGTAACTGCGCTGCCGAGCGCCTCGACCAAATCCTCGCCGTAGTCGGACGCGTCGACTGGCGAGCCCGACTGGGAAAGCTGCGTCATGCCGACCTCCTGCTCCGTACGCGAGTTTGCGTCTGAGCTTAGGCCGACGAGCGAGAGAAGACGGCTTAGGCCGACCGTCGCGCGACAAGTGTCAGTGCTAGCGGCCAGTCGAAGGACACCTGCTGCCCGGGGCGCAGCTCGTTCCAGGCGACCGCGGCCGCGGCGAGGCCATCCACCGCTGCAACAACCTGATCGCGAGGTATGGCTGTCACGTCGATCAGCGGCCACGGCCGGTCGGTTTCACCGGGCCCCGCTGATCGGCGTCCGGTCTCGACCTCCCACGCCGCGGTGCACCACGCGACGAGCGCCACCGACCGGCCGAGGTCGCCGCGGCCGGTCACCTGAAGGCGGTGCGACAAGTGCGCCAATCGCGAGTTGCGGTCGGCCGGCGCGGCCCAGAACCGGCCGGCATCGCCGCCCGCGGCGAGCTGGCCAAAGATGCCCAGCTTCAGGCCGAATTCCCGCTCCACAACGAAATGCGCGATCTCCCGAGGGAGCGTTTCGGCGTCCGACTTCACCACCCGCAACCGGGCAGGCGGGCCACTGTCGCGACTCACATCGACGCCGTACCGGAACCCGGTCTGCCGGGTAAATGTCACGCGCACGCCTTGAGGCTACGGACTGCTGAGCGTGCTGTCCCCTGGAATACGGCCGGTCAGGCCGCGTCCGAGACGTTGGCTACGCCGCCCAGGGCGCGTCCGGCAGGTGCAGATCGAGTGCTCCACCCGGGCGGCAGTCCGCGCTGCGTATAGCCATCGGGCATGTCCGGATAGACCGTCAGCCAGTACGCCACGGCGAGCTTGTGAGCAGCCACCGCGGGGGCGCCGAGATCCTCGGCCATCGCCGTGTCGTGCTGCATGGCAGCGCATTCGGCGACGAACTCGGAGGTGATCCCCGACATGTGCATCGATTCGTGAGTCAGTACGTGGACGGCCAAGATCTGCGCGGCACTGGGATGAAGCTTGCGCGAATCGAGATAGCTGTGCAGGTCGTTGCATTGCTGATGCTTGATCAGCGTCTTGTGCTCAGGAATGCCGCCCGGACCCCATTTCACGTACCCAAGCTCGCGGCCCATGTCGAGCGCCGATCCGGTCAGCGTCTGGCAATCGACCTCGACGTGCATCCCGAGCAGGGCGGACGACGAGTGGCTGAGGCGGCTTTCGAGAGTGACCCGGTCGACGACAGGGAAGGTCGCGCCGACCGCAAGCACCACGCAGGCACTGATGCTGATCGCCGGAAACGGCGCGTGCTCGCGGACGCCGCGCTGCATCAACCAGCGGGCGAGCAACGCAAGGGCGGCGATCGCGAAGGCGTCGGCGAAGTACTCGAGGACCACGCTGGCGTATCGGCAGCCCGACCGCCTGGGCTGAGCGCTAGAGGCGAGTGGCGCTGCTCGGTCGGCCCCAGATCTGCTGAATCTGGACGACCGTGCCGGTGTGCGGAGCGTCGAGGATCTTGCCGCCGCCGACGTAGATCCCTACGTGGTAGGCGGGATTGCCCCAAAACACCAGATCGCCGGGCTGGAGCTGCGACAGCGGCACTCGGTGACCCGACCGCTGTTGTGCTGCGGCCGAGTGGGCGAGCGAGATGCCCGCCGCGGCCGCCGCGCGCATGACGAGACCGGAACAGTCGTACACGCGGGCGCCCGCGCCGCCGAAGCGATACGGCTTGCTGAGCTGGGCGTACGCGAAGGCCAACATCTTGGCGACCTTGCCCGACGATGCCGGAGCGACCGCCGTCGATGCTTGGACGACGACCGGCGCCGGGCCCTGCGCATGGGTCGTGCGTGCTGTCACCGAAAGGGCCGGTCGCACGATAGACCTCGACACCACGAGATGACGCTGCCGCTCGAGGGCGGCCGTCTCGGCCGCGGAGGCAGCAACTGCCGCATCTTTAGCGGCTTGGGCCTGTGCGGCAGTGAGCAATGCGGTCTGTTGGCTGAGGACCTTTTCAACCGCAGCCTTGGTCGCGGCGAGGTGAGCGAGCGCGCTTTGCTGGGCAGCAACGGCCTGATCTGCACTTGCCTGCAGCGTCGCCAGAACCCGGTTCGCGTTGACGACGTCAGTGAGACTGGCCGATTGATAGTGGCTGATCTGCTGGAGAACCTCGCTCTGCCGCATGAACGTCGTCGGGTCAGTCGAGAGCAGGATCGCAAGCGCCGGCGACGCAGTGCTTCCCTCGTAGCGCGCGACCGCAAGGGCCTGAAGGCCCACCTTGGCGGCGTCGACGACGCTCTGTTCCTTAGTAGCGGCCGCTTTCGCTGCGCTCGCATTCGCGGTCACGGTCGCGAGGGCGCCGTCCGCCTCGTCGTAGGCTTCGACGGCCTTGTCCGCCTGAACGGAGACCGCGTCGAGCTGCTGTTGCGCCTGGGCAACGGCGGCCGTGGTGGTGGATTTTGAGCCGGCGGCATAGGCGGTGGAGGCCGGCAGCAACCCAAGTGCGAG
Organism: uncultured Actinomycetes bacterium; assembly: GCA_963825425.1. Classification (GTDB taxonomy): domain Bacteria; phylum Actinomycetota; class Actinomycetes; order Acidothermales; family Acidothermaceae; genus PALSA-607. The sequence goes on along the minus strand of CAWGTF010000006.1, from coordinate 14,824 downwards.
CGCGGACGACACGGTGAGAACGCCAAGCGGAACGGCAAAGCGGAACGGCAAAGCAGGGCCCTTCTCCCTCGACCGCCTACCGGGTTAGCTGACGGATTCGGGCGGGAAGTGCGCCCTACGGCCCGAAGGCCGATTCACCCCAAGTTCGCAAACCTTTGGTTCCCCGGTCCCGCTTGCGCGGGTTCGGCGGTGGCTGGTCTACGTCACGGATAGTGACGCAGCCCAACCGCGACGACCTTAGCCGGGGCTCGACACGGTCACAAGCTGAAGTCCGGAGTTCGTCCCGGTTCGGGACCGCATTCACCCAGAAGAACTAGCCGGGCTACCCGCCAACTGGGTGGTTTTGGACGTATTCCGACCAGTACCGGGTGACCCGCGTCGTCGTCGCGCACTCCCTCCTTTGCGTCCACTGATGGCGGCGCGCAGCAGGCACCACCACAATCAGGTGAGCGATTCGATCAGTTGAACGCCTCGATCACTTAGACGCCTCGATCACTTAAATGCCTGGGAGGCACCCGTGGAGCAGGTCGACGTTGTCGTCATCGGGATGGGCCCAGGCGGTGAGGACGTTGCCGGGCGGTTGGCCGAAACGCACCTCGACGTGATCGGCATTGATCAGCGGCTGGTGGGCGGTGAGTGTCCGTACTTCGGCTGCATCCCGAGCAAGATGATGATCCGGGCCGCGAACGCCCTCGCGGAAGGACGCCGAATTCCCGGGCTCGCCGGCGACTCGCGGGTCATGGCCGACTGGGCACCGGTTGCCGCGCGCATCCGCAACGAAGCCACGGATGACTGGAACGACCAGGTCGCTGTCGATCGCTTCGAGGGCAAAGGCGGCCGGTTCGTCCGCGGCCACGGCCGGCTGACCGGTCCGAAGACAGTTGCCGTCGGTGACCGCGAGTTCGAAGCGCGCCGCGCAATCGTGTTGAACACCGGCACCGAGCCGGTGATCCCGCCAATTCCTGGCCTGGCTGGCACCCCGCTATGGACGAACCGCGACGCCATTCAGGCAACCCAGGTACCGGCGTCCCTCATCGTTCTCGGTGGCGGCGCGATCGGCGCCGAGCTGGCTCAGGTATTCGCCAGATTCGGTTCGCGCGTGACGGTGGTCGAGGCAGCGCCGCAGCTGCTCCCGTTCGAGGAGCCGGACGCCGGGGTGCTGATCGCCGAGGTCTTCGCGCGCGAGGGGATCACGGTGCGGGTCGGAGTGTCGGCTACCGGCGTCCGGCACGACGGCACCGGATTCAGCGTCGACCTCGCAGACGGCAGCACGGTGCACGCAGAGCAGTTGCTCGTCGCAACCGGCCGCAGGGTCGACCTCGCCGCCGTCGGTCTCGACACGGTCGGCGTCGACGTCAGCGCACGCGCCGTCCCGGTCGATGCACGCATGCGCGTGGCGCCCGGCGTCTGGGCAATCGGCGATATGACGGGAAAGGGCGCGTTCACCCACGTGTCGATGTACCAGGCGGATATCGCGGTCGCCGACATCCTCGGCGCCGACGGTGTCACTGACGCGGAATACGGCGCGCTGCCGAGGGTCACGTTCACCGACCCAGAGGTGGCCAGCGTCGGGATGACGCAGGCACAGGCGACGCAGGCCGGGATCGAAGTCCTGGTCGGGCGCGCGGCGTTGCCCTCGACGACGCGCGGCTGGATCCACGGTCCTGGCAACGACGGCCTCATTCGGCTGATTGCCGACGCCGACAGACGCGTGCTTGTCGGCGCAACAGTGGTCGGGCCGTCGGGCGGTGAGGTGTTGTCGGCGCTCGTGGTCGCTGTTCACGCCGCCGTTCCGCTCGAGCGGCTGCGGTCGATGATCTATGCGTATCCGACGTTCCATCGCGGAATCCTCGACGCAGTAAAGGATTTGCGCCGGCCGGCCTAGTGCGCAGCACCCGCGAGGCGCCTCAGTGCAACGTGCGGATTCGCGAGATCGGCCAGACCCTGATGAACGCGTGGCCGATCACACTGCTTTCCGGAATGGTGCCGTTATAGCGCGAGTCTGATGAATCTGATCGATGGTCGCCCATCACGAATAGCTGCCCCTTCGGCACGACAACCGGGCCGAACGCATAGTCGTTGTTCTGGTAGATGTACGGCTCGTTTTGCGGGACGCCGTTGACCTCGACGCGTCCTTGGAAGTCGCAGCACTGCACGGTGTCTCCGGGCAACCCGATCACGCGTTTGATGACGTCCTCGGGACCGCCGACGACCGCGATCCAGTTGCCGGTGGCCTTGAAGACGACGACGTCGCGGCGGTGGACGCCGTGCAGCTTGTAGGAGAGCTTGTCGACGAGCACCCGGTCGTCGTCACACCCGGGCGTGCAGCCGTGCAGCGTCTTCTCCATCGACCCCGACGGGATTCGGTACGACTGGACGACGTAGGTGCGCAGCACGAACGTGCCAAGGACCGTCAACACGATGAGGAGGATCCACTCGCGGCCCCAATGAATCTTCTTCGGCGTCGCCTCGCTCTTCGGCGCTGACTCTGATTCGGCCGTCACCACGCGATCTCCCGGCGGCACCCGGTGCGCACGTCAGCCGATCCCGGGATTCGCGCGCACCAACACGCCGCTTCCGGCGACCGCCACGTCGGCGTCGCCGAACGCGAAAGCGGACTCCCCCGAACCCAACGAAACGATGCTGTCGGGCTCGCCGATCTCGAGCTCGCCCTCGAGGCAGAGCAGCACTGACGGACCGCCCAACTCGAGACGTTCGAGGCCGCTGATCTGCTGGCGGCGAAGCTCGAACTCCGGCCGCGGCGTCGGCCAGGTCTGCCCGCCATCGGCCGACGCGACCGGCGCGACCAGGGCAGGCGCAGCGGCGTCGACGCTCAGGATCGCGCGCAACTCCACGGCGGACACGTGCTTAGAGGTCAGACCGCCTCGTATCACGTTGTCTGAGCCTCCGAGTACCTCGATGCCCGTGCCGTGCAGATACGCGTGGATCTGCCCCGGTCGAACATACAGACCCTGCAGCGGCTGCAGCGTCAGGTGGTTCAGGAGCAAGACACCGACGACGCCGGGATCGCCGGGATCAGTCGCGGCCAACCTGGCGATCCACGGAAACACGCCATCGGCCGCGAGAGCGCTGCACGCCGCGCTCACCTCCGCAACGATCCGGGCGCAGTCGTCCGCCGGCCAGTCGATCAGCCGAAGGAAGACCTCGCCCGTCGGCGTCCCGCCTTGTAGCGCTTCGATCAACGGATCGAGGCCGTCGACGCGCAACGCCGACAACGTCGCGGCTGCCTCGTCAGCAGGCCGAAACCCCTGCAGAACATCGAAATCTGTCAACGCAACGAGCAGTCTCGGGCTTGCCGAATGGGTCGCGATAGTTGCGTTCAGGTGCCAGCCGATCGATGCCGGCGGCGTCCTCGGCTGCGAAGCCACGCCGGGCCTGCTCGTCGTCGGGGTGGACCTGCAACGACAGTGGCCGCTCGGCAGCGAGCACCTTGAGCAGGAACGGCAATCGCGCGCCGAACTGCTCGAAACAGCGCTGACCGAGGACGCCGACCGGGTCCGCAGCGATGACGGCGTCCAAGCGCTCCGAATGCGGGCCGTCCGAGGAGCAGCTCCGACGGCGACCTGCGGGTGGGCACCCATCCACAGCTCCGCTTCGGCGACGCCGCTTGCCGCGCGGCCCTGAAGCGTCGCGATGGCGTCTCGGGATCCCCAGGCGTAGGGCATCACCGGGTTCACCATGCGCCGGACCGTCATGCGTGCGAGCCTAATCGGCGCCGCGCAAGGGTGGCCGGGCGCTTCAGTGCCGGGGGCGGCCGTTCGATGGTGAAGACATGACGGCCGCGACGACCCAGCGCTGGGTATGTCCCGCCTGCCGGCACGCGAACCCGGTGGAAGCCGACCTGTGCGACGGCTGCGGGGTCAGCTTCACGTCCCTGCTGCGCGGCAGGCCGACGACCTCGCGAGCTGCTTCGCCGACGACCTCGCGGACCGGTGCCCCCGCCGTCCAACTCACGGCGCCCGTGCTCGGCACCGGCCTGACCGCGGTCCTCGAGATCGGCGTCGTGCTCGGCCTTCTGCTGTTGTGGAAGCTGGCGAGCGCCGTCTCGCTCGGCGACACCGCAGCTGCGTTCGCGCGCGGCCGGTGGGTCTGGCAGCTCGAACGAACCATGCGGCTGCCCAGCGAGCTCGGCGTGCAGTCCGGACTGCTCGCGCATCCCGATCTGGTGCGCGTCGTCAACCTCTTCTACCTGGTCGCGCACATCGGCAGCCTGGTGATCTTCTTGCCGTGGATGTTCATCCGGCACCGCGAGCAGTACCGCCGCTGGCGCAACGTCATCGCCGTGTTCACCGGCGTCGTCGTTGCTGATCCAGCTGGTCGCCGTCGCCCCGCCGCGGCTGCTCCCGCAGTTCGGATTCGTCGACACCGCTGCGCGCTACCACGAGTCGGCGTACACGCATCTAGGCCAAGGACTCACCGGTCAGCTGTCAACGATGCCGTCGATCCACGTCGGCTGGGCGATCGCGATAGCGATGGCCGTCATCTCGACAAGCACGAGCCGCTGGCGCTGGTTGGTACTCGCGCAGCCGATTCTGACCGTCTACGCGGTCGTAGCGACCGCCAATCACTTCTGGCTCGACTGCGTCGCGGCAGCTGGATTGGTGCTGCTCGTACTCGCCGCCCTGAATTGGTGCGGACGCCGAAAGCTGGGCTCCGCAGATCCCGCTGTGGTCAGCCCAGGCAGCGCGTCGTCGAGAACCTGAGCAAACCCCTGACAAGGCCGCCAAGTTGCCTCATCATCATGAACGGATCACTCACCGGCCCACCTATCGACCACCTCCCGGCGAATTCGTGATCTCTATGTCTAGGTGAGTCGTCTCTAGGTGAGGTCGCACATGGGTCGGCGAGTAGTGGCTGCCGTTGGGGCGCTCAGCGCCGGGATTGCCGGTCTTGGGTTCGCGCTGGTGTCGGTCGCCAGCGCCGCATCGGCCAGCACCACCATCGACGTCCGCGGGTCATGGTCGGAGGTCGCCACCACCCAAGGTGCGAGCTATCCGCAGACGGTCACGTTCACGACCGAAGATTTCAAGACCGGCGCTGTCACCGGCACCGACGTCGGCGGCGGTTCGACCTTCACCGTCACCGGCACGCTCAATGGTTCAACGCTCACCACGGACACCACTGAGCCCGGCTACACCTCCCACGCGGTGGCCACGATCAAGCACAACGGCAGCACGCTGACCATGAGCGGCACCTTCACCGACAGCGCCGGCCATCAAGGCGGCACCTTCACCGCGACGCTGACCGGTCCCGCGAGCGGCAACCAGTCGTCGTCCGGCCTTGGACCTATACCCCCCGCGTGCACGCCAACCAGCACAGCCGGAACCTGCAGCTACAACTCCCGCGACGGAGCGCTGACGTTCACCCCAAGCGTCGCGAAGGTCGGCGACACGATCGTCGCCAAGATGGCGTCGCCCGCCGGCGTCGGGAACAGCTGGAGCTGGACCGATCTGCCCGGGCTGACCGCGCAAACCTGCGCGCCGAGCGCCATCACGTGCAACTACCGGGCTACCTCGCTGACCGGCACGCCGGGCGCCCGCTACGTCCTCGGCACGATCCAAGGCGGCTCCGTCCAGGGACCCTGGACGTCGGCCCAGGCCTACGCCGTTGCGGACGCCAGCGACATCAAGGGCGGCGGGAGTAGCAAGTTCCTCGACGTGCGCGGGCTGTGGGACGGCTACTACATCCAGCCCGGCGGCGCGAAGTCCACAACCCGGTCGACATCCTTACCGAGAACTTCACCACCGGCGCCCTCACCGGCACCGACAACGGCACCGACGGCGCGGCGACCGTCACCCTCGCCATCTCGGGCCGCAGCATCAGCGGGACCATCGACCAGCCATCGTCGAACTACCACGACAAGGTCAGCTGGACGTTGTCAGACGACGGCACGAAGCTGATCGCCGGTGGCATCACCGACCCGACTGCGCCGAACGCGTTCGTGCTGTTCCGGCACGGAGCACCGGTCGGGGCAACGAGTGCGTTGACGAGCGGCGCTGGAGTCACGTCGGGCCCCGCACCCATCAACGCGCTGCCCACACCGGCGGAGGCGTTCTCGTCCCCGGCCGCATCATCGCCAGCGCCGCGATCAGCATCGCCGCGCTGCTGTTCATCACGTTCCCGGCGAACCTCGTTCAACAAGACGTTCGAAGAGAACTACGACGTCATCGTCGCCTGGTGGGAGCCGCGGTTGCGCCGGTTCCGGCGCAAGCCTTCAAGCAGCACGGCGGACGCCGGGGAGCCGGCCACCGATAACGCCGCGACGGCCGCGGATGGCGCCGCGGCCGCCTCTGTAGCAGTGCAAAAGGACGACCGGGTCAAGTTTGCTTTGGTCGTCATCGCGGGTGCGATATTCGGTGGACTGCTCAATCCGAAGTTCGGCGCGAACAGCGCGTCGGTCAACAGCTTTGTCGCGACCTTGCTGGCGGTAATCCTCGGCACGGCGGTCGGGACTGCGGTCGGATTTCTCTACCGGAGACGCAAGAAGTACGACGTCACCCGGCACTTCGAGGCGCTACCCGCTGGCCTCGCGATTGCGGCACTGTGCGTCGTCCTGTCTCGCCTGTCGAACTTCCAACCCGGCTACTTGTACGGCGTGGTGTGCGGTGTCGCGTTCGCCGGCACCCTGGCCAAGAACGAGAACGGGCACCTCGTCGCGCTGGGCCACCTGGCGACGATCGCGGTCGCGGTCGTTGCCTGGTTCGTGTGGGTACCGGTCAACCACGCGGCGTTGCACCACCCGGGCGTGTTCCCGCTGGTCATCCTCGACGACCTGCTCGCCTCGTTGTTCGTCGGTGGGCTGGTCGGCAGCGTCATCAACCTGATCCCGGTGCGCTTCATGCCCGGTCACACCCTGGCCAGTTGGCATCGCGGGGCGTGGATGGCGGTGTTCGGCGTCGCTGCGTTTGGCATGACCGAGATCGTGCTGTTCCCATCACGCCACAACCACGCTGGCCACGCACCGATCGTCACGATCATCGTGCTGTTCGTGGTGTTCGGCGGCGGGTCGTTGGCGTTCCGCGAATACTTCTCGCGCCGCGAGCGCAGGCTCGAGCCGGCCAAGCCGGTGGATATCCCAGCGCCGCGACCGGAGCCCGCTGAGCAGAATGCGGAGCCATCGGCCGAAATACACCGTATCTAGGCCGGTCTCTCAGCCGCTTCGAAATCAACTGTTCATCCTGCGCAGCAAACTCGATATTCCAACATTGCTCGTGTGCCCCTATCTTTGTGGCGCGCGCTATCGATGTGGGCGATGGTGCAACGGGGTTCTTGAGGGGATTGCCATGCGGGGACATCGTCGGGTCTGGGTTGCTGTCGGATCGACACTGGCCGGCTTCGTTCTCGTCGGGACGGCGGTGCAGCCCGCTCTCGCCCTGGGCTCGCGCGCTCGTGAGCGAGACGTTCACCGGAACCTCGACGTCGTCGCCGAACTGGGTGGTTCCGACCCCAACTGGCGCAACCAACGACGCGTGTCTCACCGCCGGCGACGGCAGCGGTCCAGTGCCGGGTTGCAGCGATACCGCCGGCTCGCAGGCGGGCCTGCAACTCACGACCAGTGAGACGCGTCAAGAGGGCGGTCTGGTGTACGGCTCGAGCGTGCCGTCGTCGCTTGGCCTCGACGTCACGTTCGACAGCTACCAGTACGCCGGCACCGGCGCCGACGGCATCTTGTTCTTCCTCGCCGCCTCCGACCCCACAATGCCAGCTCCTCGCCGATCACCCTAGGCCCCTTGGGTGGCCACCTCGGCTACTCCGCTGACACCAGGACGGCACAAATGGCTTGACCCACGGCTACCTCGGGTTCGGCCTCGACGTCTACGGCAACTACGCCAACGCGGCCTACGCGGGTCCGGCTGCAACGAGACCACTGCCAGCAACCGCTGAGTCGGTCACGGTGCGAGGTCCGGGTAACGGGACCGCGGGTTACTGCCTCTTGCAGACACAGCAGCTCGAGCGGCAGCACGCTCGACAATACGGACGCGCACGACCGTACCGGTCGAAATCGCAGTGAACCCCACGAGCGCCACTCAGACCGCAGCGGGCGGGTTCGGCGTTGCCCCGCGCACGCTACGCGATGAAGGTCACGCCGATCGGTGGCGACGCCGTTCATCGAGATCTGGCTCCCTCCCGGACCCGCACCGGTTCGTTCCAGACTCCAGCTGGGTCGACAGCAACGACGTGCCGAACCAGCTCACCTTCGGCTGGGCCGCATCGACTGGCTCCAGCACCGACTACCACACGATCTCGAACGTGAACGTGCAGACGCTGAACGGGACGCCGCCGACGCTCGGAGTCTCCCTGACCGACAACAGCGGTGGCACGGCCCACAGCGGTCAGACCGTGAACTACACAGCGACTCACCTCGCTGAGCGGCACCGAGCGAGACACGGCCGATCACGCTGCTGACACGTTTCCGGCTGACCTGGTTCCGCAGACCAGCGGGCTCGGCGGCACCGGGTGGAGTTGTGGCGTGAGCGGGCAGACGGTGACCTGCACGTATGCGCCGCAGCCAACGACGTGGGACCCAACCGGACCCTTCCCGGTCTCGATGCCGGTGCTGGTGGCTGTCCCGGCTGGCCGGGGATCCGTGTCGCTCGCGGACACCGCAACCGCCGGCGCTCCTGACGCCACGCAGGGGAGCGACACCGACACGCAGACCTATTCGGCGGCACCGACGGCGACGGTGTTGAGCTTCGTCACCCAACCGGTCGACGCACAGGTCAACACCGCCATGAAGAATGCCGACTCGACGACGACCCACATTCAGGTCGCCGCCGACGTCACAGCAGGCGGTGCAGTCGATACCACCTACACGGGCAACGTGACGTTGACGTTTGCGAACAACCCAGGCTCGGCCCAGTTCGTGGTGGGCGGCAACCCGACGTCGTCCATGACCGTCGCCGCGGTCAACGGCGTCGCAGACTTCTCGCCCATCATTGTCAATGCGGTGGGGTTCAACTACACGCTGGCGGCAGCGGCCACGGGGCTGACGTCAGCGACGTCCAACTCGTTCAACGTCGCGGGTGCCGCAACCAGCTGCCCCTCGGGCACAACGTGCACGGTCACGACGACGAGCCCGTCGACTGGCATCGCCGCCTCGATCGTGGCGCAGTCGGGTTCGGGCAACTCCATCGTCACGGCAACCTTCGGCGGCAACGTTGCACCGATCCACCCCTGCACCGGGGCCACGGCGGGCATCTTGACCTTCAGCGGTAACCGGCAGAAGACCATCACCCTGAAGATTCCGATCAAGCAAGGGTCGCTGTTGTTCTGTTACGGCCAACCCACACCGTTCCTCGACATCCTGCACCACAAGACCACGTACTTCAGCCAGGCGAATCAGGAATACGAAGGGCTGCTCCCGCTCTGCCTGCCGAAGTTCACCGGCCCATGCGTGAAGTCGATCGCCTTCACGAAGACGACGGAGACAGTGGTCATTCTCAGCAGCACGGCAGATCCGCGCATTATGCGGTGACAGCTGCCTGGCAACCTCGACTGCTGAGCAGGGACGGGCGACGTCATCTGTCGATCCCTGATCAGCTGTTTCGAGGGCAGTGAGGTCAAGCATGAGACCGAGTCGGCGCTGCAGCGGCCGCACCTCGGCGAGCAATGCCTCGTCGAAGGGCAGCCCGGCGCTGCGCCGGCGCTCCGCCATCGCGGCGACCGTGAACGCGATCTCGTGGGCCGCAGCGCGCTGGCGGGCTACCGTCAGCGCGCGCTCGTAGGCCAGATCGGCGCCCGGCCCGTTGCCAAGCGCGTCGTGACACGCTCCGATCACCCGGTGCAACAGTGGAGCCTGCGCCGGTTGTTCTGAGAGCCGGCCGGCTGCCAGCAAGGACGCCTCGGCCAAGTCGAGTGCCGCGGCGTGCTCTCCGCGCAACAGCAGGCATTCGGCCCGGAACACGTCGGCGTCGATGACATCGATCTTTGCGCCCTGCTCGGCAAAGCTGTCGCGGGCTTGCTGCAATTGGGCGTCGGCGTCGTCGTAACGGCCCTGCCGAGCGAGCACCCGCCCAAGTAGCGCGCGGCCGAACGCGACGTCGTTTTCCGAACCCGACGCCCGCCACACCCGGATCGCTTCGCGCAGCGCCACCTCAGCTTCCTGGACGCGGCCTTGATCGAGCAGGATTTCCGCGATGTTGCCGTTCGCCACCGCAACGTTCGACTGGTCACCCAACCGCTGAACGAGTTCCCTGGCCTCGGTATAGAAGGCAACCGCGTCGTCCCAGCGTCCGTCGAAGTACGCGCGATATCCAATCTGCGTAAGCACTCGGGCCTGGCCCGCCAGGTCACCGCGACGCTCGTGCAACCGAAGGGCTCTGCGTGCTCGGCGTCCGTCAACGCGATGCCCGAGGCTCACATCGACCACATCGAGAATCGCAAGCGCGTCTGCAACGACGTCAGGTGTACGCCGGGCCTGGCCGTGGTCGACGACGTACTGGCAGCTCACCCGAGCGGCGGCGAGTCGGCCCTGCTGGAACTGCGTAAACGCGGTGCTCATCGCCATCTCGACCCGTAGGTCCTCAGCTGCCAGTCCCGCCACGCCGTCCAACGCCTCTGCGACGCGCCTCAGCCGGCGCAGCGAGACGCCATACGCGCCGGTACGCGCGGCGCTGCGAGCCCGCTTCAGCGCGATCCTGGCGACCACTAGTGGGTCATGGCGTAGCAACCGTGCCGCGGTGGCATACGTGACGTCACCACGGTCGTACTCACCGAGCCGCACCTGCACGTCGCCCAGCCGTTCGAAGAGCTCCGCACGGACGGCGACATCGACAGCACGCAGCCGGTCAGCAGCCATGATCGCCCTGCGGTACAGCGCCGCAGCTTCGGTATTCGCGTAGGCCTCACCAGCGCGATCAGCAGCCGCTCGGCTCGTACGCAACGCCGCCTCGTTCTCGCCCGCCTCGAAGTAGTGCAGCGACAAGATGGCGTCGATCGACTCCGAATCGTCGCGGTAGCGGTCGGTCAACAGCCGTGCTAGGCGGCCGTGCAGCACCGCCCGGCGCCGAAACGCGAGCCCTTCGTATGCGGTGTCTCGGATCACCGCCTGCCGAAACCTCAGCTCCCCGCCGTCCGATGAAAGAAACTCACCGAGGTACTCGATACCAGTTCTCGCCTGGCCGGCGTCGTGATCGAGCAACTCACCGAGGATGTCGGGGTCAACCGACATGCCGACGACGGCAGCAGCGCGCAGCACCTCGCGGGCCGCAGGAGCGAGCCGATCGATGCGCGCGGCGACGACTGTCTCGATGGTGTCAGGGAGGTCGAGCGTGCCGCGAGCCGTGCGTGCGGTGGCGGCGAGGTGGCGGAGGAACAGGGGATTGCCGCCGCCGCGAGCGACGACGGCCTCCGCGATGTGCGGGGCGAGCGGCGCGTCGTCGGTGTCGGCGTAGGTGAAGATCTCCGCGTCGACTGCGTCGAGAGGACCGATCACCATCGTGGTCGCCCCGTCGGAGTCAAGCTCGGGAGCATCCCCTCGACCCGCCAACACAATGAGCCAGGGCTGCCGGGCCGCATGCTGGGCAACGTGGCGCAGCAACGCGTCGGACGCTTCGTCGGCGAACTGCATGTCATCGACGATGAGCAGCGTCGGGCCCGGCATCGCGACTCTTAGCAGGTCGAACACCAGGGCGTGCAGCCTGTCGACGCGAAACTCCGGCGCCAAGTCGCGAGTCTGCGCGGTGTCGGCCACCGAGATTCCGAGCATCGGGCCAAGCAACGGCAGCCAGTTGGTCAGGTCAGGCGCGTGTCGTGAACACCACTGGTCAAGCCAGTCGGGCAGCGCGGCGGCTGCGACGTCGGGGGCACCGATCGCGTCGAGCAGCAGCGGCGTGGCGAGAGCGTACGGAGAAGACGCGCGGTACGGCTCGGCGGCCGCAGCAACGACCCGCATATCCCACGCCATGCGCTTGAGTTCCGCGAGCAAGCGAGTCTTCCCGATGCCCGGGGCGCCGAGGAGATCTAGGTGCTCACCCGCGCCCTCGCGGGCCCGCACCAACGCCGCGTCGAGGGTGTTCATCTCGTCGGCCCGTCCGATCAGCGGCAATTCGCCGCGCACGTCGATGCGCGCGAGCGGCAGCCCGACGGACCGCACAACGACCGGGGACACCTTGCCTTTGACCGAGAAGCTCGGCACCTCACCGAGATCGAACTGGGTGCGCGATGACTCCGCGACCACCGGTAACGCCCAGATTTGACTGATCGGTGTCTTGCCCATGATGCGCGCCGCGAGGTTCACGACGTCACCCTTCACCGAGTACGACCGTCGGCGGGCAGGTCCGACGCAGCCGGTGAACGCGCGCCCCGCCGTCACACCGGCGCGAACGGACAGCGGGCCAGGGTCCTCGAAGATCTGCCGCAGTGCGCAGAGCATCGCTTCCGCCGGATCCTCGAGACCCCTCGGTGCGCCGGCCACCAGCATGATCTTGCCGCCGTCGGCGGAGATATCGGTCTCGTGGAACGAGACGATGTTGCGGTGGCACGACTCTTGCGCAACATCGACCAGGTGCCTCAGCGCGTCGTCGACCGCGGCATCGCCTGCATCCGCCCGCAGTTTCGACAAGCCGGAGAACTCCAGGAACGCGACCGTCACCTGGCGGTGCTCGCCGATTCCGCCGCCACTGACGAGATGGTCGAGCACCAACTCGGGGATCAGCCCGGTGACTTCGCCGGACGGCGACGGCTCGAGGCCATCGATCACCTCGCAGCGCGGCGGGTCGGCAAGCAGGATCCCAGGGCCTTTGGCATCGCCGAGGCACGCCTGCGGCAAGAGCTCTGCCGTCGTTGGACTGACCAGGATGTCGCCGGCTTCAGCAGCGGCCTCTAGGGCTGCGGTCACCGTTGCCGCGTCGCCAGTGATGAGCAGTTCGCGATGACGCTGGCCGAGGAAATGGAACGAGAACATGCCGGTGTGAATGCCGATCGACATCCTCAAGCGGACCCGGCCAACTGACGTCTCTAGCGTGCCGACGCGGCGCATCCGCGACTGCATCGCCCCGGCCGCATCGCACGCGCGCAGCGCGTGATCGGCACCGTCGAACATCAGCAGCAACGCGTCGCCGCCCCATTTGACGAGCCAACCCCCGTGGTCGTAGGCGGCCGTCAGCAACTCGCTGAGCACCACGTCGAGGTGATCTGACATCTCCTCCGCCCCGAAGCGACCCTTGGCAGCGAGCCGCTCGGTCAGCCGGGTAAAGCCGGAAATGTCAGCGAAAACCAGCGTGCCGACGAGCTCGCGCGCGCTCAGATCGGGGGAATCCCGCACCCATCTCCGCGCAAGTTCTGACACGAACGGCTCGAGATCGATCGAGCGGTTCGGCGAGCTGTCAGCGTTGCTGCTTGACAAGGCCTGCGTCCTCAAGATGGCGGGTCTTCATGGTCGCATGCCCGAGCGCCCGCGAACCAAGTTTTGGGACTCTTCAAGCGAGCAACCGGGCCTGCTCTGCGGCATCCAATCGACTCACGGCGAGGCGCGCTGCGACGCTGTCGAGCAGGCTCGGCGAAGGCGGCAACTGAGCGAACGCCTCAAGGAATGCCTCGCCGCCGATCCGGTAGAGGACGCTCGGCACGATGGTTCGCACGGTCGCCGTCCGCGGCACTCCCTCAAGGAGCCCGATCTCGCCGAACCAGTCGCCTGGGTGCAGGTCGTTCACGTGACGATCACCGACGAATACCTCGAGTTCACCGGCCCGCACCACGTAGAACGCATCGGCGGCATCGTGCTCGCGGATGATCGTCGTCCCGGCTGCAATGCCGAGCTCGCTGATGTCGGCGGCAAGGCGCTCGAGAACCGGACGGGAGGTCGCCTGCAGCAGTCCGAGGTGTTCGAGCACCACGATCCGCGGTTCGAGCTCCTCGAAGCGGCTCGTCGACGCGCTGTCGGATCGGCGCAGCACCGGGTAGACACCGATCACGACGATCGGTGGGAAGACGCCCAAGAGAGTCAAGGTCCCCGTTGTCCCAAACGCGTGCAGGCTGAGCGGGGTCGCGAGCGCACCGATGGCGACCGCGCCAAACACGACGGAGGTCAGCCGTGCCGTGAGCAGTGGCAACCCCTGTGGGAGCACGAACCTTTGCAGCTCGGTCAGGGCAACTACGTCGACAGCCAGCGCGCCAGCTCCTCGCAGCGCCTCGAGCACGACGACGGACGCCGCGTTGTGGCTGTGCGCGATCAGCACCGAGGGCAGGCAATACACAGCCATGCAAAGCGCCAACCAGCCCGCGAGTCGGTGCTGCCGGACGATCCGATTGACGACGGGCGCAGCCAGCAGGCCGCCGGTGCCCAAGCCGGCGAACAACTCGCCGTAGCCAGCATCACCAAGATGCAGGCGCGTGGTGGCAAGAACTGCAAGCAGCACCGTGTCGGTCCCATACACAAGGCCTGATAGACCCATGAGGGCTACGAAAATGCTGATACCCGACGTCGTGTGAGCGCGCATCGTCCGTCGAGTGCCCGCGGCTGGATCCGAGCGCCCTGGTCGCAGCTGCCCGGCTGCGGGAAGCCCAAGGCTCACCATCGCAGCGAGCGCAACGAGCACGGCGAGCGCGAGCATTTCCACTGCCGGACTGATCACGAGCAACAGCAGTCCGCCGACAGCCGGGCCGGCAAGCAGCAACAGCTTGTCGGTGGCCGCCTGCCTCGACGCGACGCGCGAAAGGTCCCCACCGCCCGCCACGATCGGGAGCAGCGAGGCCGCCGCAGGAGCCTGCCCACTCGCCGCAATGCGCACCACTGCGGCAAGCGCGATCGCTACGGCCGGCGACGCGTTCAGCAAGATGGCAGTGGCCATCGCAGCAATAGCCA
>CAWGTF010000005.1:0-27525 GCA_963825425.1 uncultured Actinomycetes bacterium | reverse complement strand
TGCATGCCTGGACTAGACGTATTGCTGAGGGCAGACAGCCTTGCTAAAAAGAGTGCCATTTCCGCGTTGGGTACCGCTGGTTGATCGTAAACAGGAACTTTCCACTGTGTCCCCGAGGAACCCCAAAAAAAGCCTCCATCGATCCAGTTGACAACCGGACTCTTGAGCAATGGATCAATCAGCTTCTGAGCGGCGACCGGCCCATTGACAAGCATTACAAAACTCCAGCCTTCCGGCATGATTGTTTGATATTGAGCAAGTTGGAGTTGGGCTGAAGGCGGGTTTTGAATTCCCACCGAGATCAAGTTAACCAAGGAATCGGTGGAAACGTATAACCCACTTGTCGTATTAATTGCTTGGATATCGCTGGCTTGAGCACTCCCAATTGGAGTTGCAACAAGCTGATTCTGGAGTTCTGCCGATTCGAGCGTTCCGATAGGTCCCTCTCAATTGCGATAAGTTGATCCAGGAACCTCTGAGCATTTCCAATTGACCACAAATTGCTCCTTTCTATGGGAGAAATCAGCTTCCCGCTTGGGCTTAATACCCACATTTGGCAAATGGGATTCACCGCTAATTGAATGCCCTACGACACTGTCATGCCGGGCCTCGCGCAATACGTCCACGACGCCATCGTCGCCAACGCTGACGCTCACGGGATGTTCAGTAAGTCCACCTAGAAGATGAAGGGGACGAGCATCTTGGTCGAGCGTTTGTACGCCGGATAGGTGTCGGGGAAGTGTTCGGTCAGATGGCCCTCCTCGACGGTCGCGCTATAGACGAAGTAGACCCCGGCGAGTGCCACGGCGATCAGCCACGCCCAGCTCAGCGCCACCGCGGTACCGGCCGTCGCGACCAGAATGCCGGAGTAGATGGGGTGGCGGACCAGCCGGTAAGGGCCGCTGGTCACCAACTCAGGGTCGTTCTTCCGCGACATCGGGCTGCCCCAGTTGCGGCCGAGATGCACGCGGGCCCAGATTGCGAACGCGAGTCCGTCCGCGAACAGGACGAGGCCGACTCCAGCGCGCAGTGGGTCCGTGTTGAGGCCGTGATTTCGGAACGCACCCAACTTGATCAACAGAATCGTGAGCACGAGGATCACTACCCTGATGCGCAGCTCGCGCGACCAAGCCACCCGCCCTCTCTTCATGGAGAAGGCAGCAACGAACCAGTAGATCCAAAACGCCGCCCATCCGACGGCAAAGACGAGCTCGACCACGTGCATGCGACTCAGAGTGCACGACTACCCGGTGGGGCGCCACGAAGGAGGCGGACCCGCCGCGGCTCACCGGCTGGTTGTGGCTGCCACGGAGTGCCCGTCCCGGTCGAACACCAGAGGCGTGAGACAGGTCAGTGCCGGCGCGCACTGCTGGTAGTGGTGCTCGCACATCAAGACGTCGACCGAATGGCGCACCGGGACTTTGCTCGTGATGACGACCGTGAACGCGGGGGCTGCCGAGCACCAGCAGCAGGAGCGGCGGGTCAGTTGCACTGTGTGCCGGCTTTCGGGTTCGCCAAGCTGAGCTTGGTGCGTGCCCATTGGTGGCTCACTTGTCATTCGACATGGGCAGCCGGGTTGAACGCACGGACTTAGGTCCCGTCGTTGCCGTGCTTGCGTCCCGAATATGCGTGGCCACCCTGCTCCACGGGATTGCGCAATGAGGAGGTCAGCCTCCCAGCGCCTCTTGCCACATCCGCTGAGTCTTCGCGTCGTACGCCACGAGGACGCATCGCTGGACTTCAGTTCTCGTTGCGGTTAGGGCTGCGACGCTGATTCCGCAGGCCTCCGACATCGGGTAGCCGTATGCGCCGGCGGATAGCGCGGGGAAGGCGACGCTCTTGGCGCCAACTTCGTCGCACCGTGCGAGGCTCTGCGCGTATGCACCGGAGAGCAGTTCGGCTGCGGGTTCGTCGAGTCCGTACCGAGGGCCGACAGCGTGAACGATGAAGCGCACAGGCAGCGGGATTCGAAAGGCAGGCGTGATCACCGCCCCGCCGATTCGACACGGCGCGAGCGAGCGTAGCGCTTCCAGTAACTCGGGGCCTGCGGCCCGATGTATCGCGGCGTCCACGCCTCCGCCGCCCCTGAGTGCGGCATTGGCTGCCGTAACAAGCACCTCTGCTTGCACCCTTACGATGTCGCCTGTAACAACCTCGATCTGCATGGCCTGATTCTGCCCGCCGAGGGTCACACACAGCGAAGGAGCACGCGCGATGGCTGCCACCCAGAAGCCGGCCAAGAAGGCTGCCGGCAAACCAAGCAAGGGATTTACCGACGAAGAACGCGCCGCGATGAAGGAACGCGTCAAGGAGCTGAAGGCAACAGGGTTACGCGAAGACGGAGAGCGTGACGTGCTCACGAAGATCGCCGAGATGCCTGAATCCGACCGCATCATGGGGGAGCGGATCCACGCGATCATGAAGGCCAGCGCGCCAGACCTGGTGCCAAGAACGTGGTATGGCATGCCGGCTTACGCGAAGGACGGCAATGTCTTGTGCTTCTTTCGAAGTGCGGAGAAGTTCAAGACGAGATACGCGACATTGGGCTTCAGCGACAAAGCGAAGCTTGACGAAGGAAACATGTGGCCGACCGACTTCGCGCTGACGAAGTTGACCCGCGCCGACGAGGCACGCATCACCGCGCTCGTGAAGAAAGCAGTCAGCTGAGTCGTTGGTGTCCTCGGACCGGACTCATGACGTGGCGACGACGACCAGCTTCCCGTGTTGGGTGCCGACGTAGGCGAACCCGTCGGCGGCCAGTGCGGGCGTTGCGAACCGCGTGGTGGAGTCGCCGAGAGCGACCTGCGCCTTCGTCGCGCCGGATGCCGGGTCGAGTGCAAACAGCGTGCCGGACGACGGGGCGACCGTCAGCACGGCGCCGCCCCCGACGATCGGGGAGCCGGACGGCGATGCATGCCATGACCCCGTCATCGCGGTCGCCGAGATATGGACCGCTCTCACGCCGTCCGTGCAAGGAATGTAGATCGTGCCGTTGCTGTACGCCGCGCCTCCGAACGCCGTGCAGATCGCGATGCTCGGGACCTTGCCGCCGAGACCGCCGAGCGCTCCCTGCTTCATGAGGTAGGCGTTGCCGTTCTTGCCTGCCACGAAGACTTGGCCGGTCGGCAGAATCACCGGGCCGGTCGTGCCGAGGTCGAGGTCGGCTGCGTTTTCGCTGGCCCACGTCGCCGGCGCGAAGAACGACACGACGCTCGTCCCGTTCAGTTCGATGACGGAGTCACCCATGTCGTAGGCGGCCTTCGGATTGGTCTGCGCGCTGTTGCCGACTGACACGTAGACGTGTCCTGCTGCGTCGGCCGACGGGCCGGCCGGTGTCCAGATGCCGGCCTCGCGCGAACTCGGCACTTGGTAGATCGCGGCGGCGCCCTGACCCGAGGTCGGGATACCGACGAGGTAGCCGTGGTAGGGGCCGCAGTCGCCATAGAGGCCGCCGTACGGAACCCACACCTTGCCGCCGCTGAGCAACAGCGCGCCGCGTTCCTGCTCGACGTTCGCGTGCGAGCCCGGCGGGTCGACCGGTCGCGTCCACGCCAGGGTGCCGGTCTCCGCGTTGACGGCGACGAGCACGTGCTTGTCGCCGGACAGGAACGCGACCGCGAACACGAGCCCGGTGGCCGGATCGTAGACGGGTGTGCCGGTGATGCCGGTCGGATTGATGTTGCCGCACGGCAGGCTCGAGCCGTTGACCGGAGTGCCGATGTGCCGCGACCACACGACGCTGCCGTTGTTGCGTAACGCGTAGAGCGTGTTGTTCTCGGTCGCTGCGATGATCAGGTCGCCCTTCGCGTCGCGCAACACGAGCGGACTCGCGTAGACGGCGCCGTCGAGACTCGCCCTCGCCGCAACCTTGAGGCCGGTGACGGTCGGTACCGCGCCCGCGTTGCCGGTGCGCGCGACGTCGTGGTGGTAGGTCGGCCAGATCGCGGTCGGAAACGCTGCGGCGGTGGCACTGGGAGATGGCGTCGCGCTCGGAGTCGCCGACGACGTAGCCGCGCTTGTCGACGCGCTGCCGCGCTGCCGACGCAGCCGTGCGCCGAGACCGGCGCGGACGACGAGGCCACCGCCGCAGGAGACGACGCCTGCTGACGAGGTCTGCTGCAGATGAGCCGGGCGCGGATGCGGCTGGCGCGGCATGCTTGCTGGACGTGCACGCGGCGAGCACGAGGCTCGCGCCGACGAGAGCGATGAGCGCGGGTCGATGTCCCATGGCGGTGCCCAGATCTGTGCCCAGCACTCACGTTCGCGACGATCGACCACCGTCGACAGTCGAGAAAGGATCGAGCCGGGATGTACCAGCGAGTTCCGTTCACCGGCGACGAGAAGACCAGCCTGCAGGTCGCCCTCCAACGCCACCGCGACGTCGTCCTGTGGAAAATCGAGGGCCTGGACGACGATCAGCTGCGGCGACCGATGACGCCCTCGGGCACGAGCCTGCTCGGCATTGGTCAAGCACCTCGCCGCCGTCGAGTACGGCTGGTTCTGCGCGACGTTCGGGCGCGAGATCGAACCGATGCCGTTCGACGAGGAAGACCCTGACGCGGATCTGCGCATCGCGCCTGGTGAGACGACCAAGGACGTCGTCGACTTCTACAACCGCGCATGTCGTGCTGCCGACGTGGTCATCGACGAGGTCGGGCGTCGAGGAGCTCGGCACCGCGTGGTTCGGTGACCAGGTCTCGATGCGGTGGGTGCTGATCCACAGGTCGAAGAGACCGCCCGGCACGCCGGCCACATGGACATCCTTCGTGAGCTGATCGACGGCGCGACCGGAGACCACAACCGCCCCGACTAGTCCGCCCACAGCGCGATTGCGGTTTGCGTGTCGGGCGGGATCTCGGTGAAGCCGGCGTCCCGCACCACGACGCGAGCGGACGCCGACAACCGCGCCCACCCCTCGACGTCCGGCCGTACGAGGCGAACGCCGAAACCCGTCGCGCGCCAACCGTCAACGTCAGCCAGTTCAGTCAGGCCAGCGCTAGCTGCGCCGCGTGCGCGACCTGCACCGCTGCCTTGAGCGGGCTCATCGTGACGTGCGGGGTGACCGCGATCGGCGAGAACGCCAGGGGCAGCGGACGACGGGGTGCCGGGCTCGAGGTCGAGGCCGGCGACCTGGAGCTTGGCGATCTGCGGCGGCACGGCGTCGGTCGGTCCCGGAACGAACGCGCGCACCTGCGCACCGGCGTGAGAGACGGTCACCCCGGGAAGTTCCGCTGCGGCGTCCCATCTCGAGCCCCTAGCCCGGCGCGCGACCTTGCGGATCCGGCCGTCGAGCCAGCGCTGCACCTCGTCGTGCCACTCGCCGTCGATGCTTCGCGGATCGTCGAGGAGCTGCACGACGGCTGTCGCCGCGGCTTCGGCGACGGCAGCTGCGGTCGGCTCGGCACCCTTCTCCGCGCGCACCACGATGGGCATCGCCCACGGCGCTTGCCCCGGCGGGTCCCGATACTCAGACACCCGCTCATCCTGTCCCACCACAGGATCGAGTCGTGGCCCGGCGCGACCCGCTGGCGGAGGTGGATACATTCGGCGGATGAGCGATCAGCCGGTGAGCGACGACGTGGGGCCGACGGCTGCGCAGCGGCGCGAGCGCATCGAGGCCGGCGGCGCCGCGAAGTATCACGAGGCGAACGCCTCGAAGGGCAAGATGTTCGCTCGCGACCGGGTGCGGGCGCTCGTCGACGCGGGATCCTTTGTCGAGGACGGCGCTTTCGCGAACGCGTTGGCGGCCGACCTACCGGCCGACGGGGTCGTGACCGGCACCGCAACCATCGACGGGCGCCCAGTGGCGTTGCTGGCCAACGACTCGACAGTCAAGGCCGGTTCGTGGGGTGCGCGCAGTGTCGAGAAGATGATTCGGATCGCGGAATTCGCCTACAACGTAGGCATCCCGATGGTCTATCTCGTCGATTCGGCGGGCGCGCGGATCACCGATCAAGTAGCGATGTTCCCCGGACGTCGAGGGGCTGGCCATCTGTTTCACACGCAGGTGCGGGCCAGCGGTTCGATTCCGCAGGTCTGCGCGTTGTTCGGTCCGAGCGCGGCCGGCGGCGCCTACGTGCCGGCGTTCTGCGACATCGTCATCATGGTCGAGGGCAACGCCTCGATGTACCTCGGCTCCGACCGCATGGTCGAAATGGTGACCGGCGAGAAGACCACGCTTGAAGCCATGGGCGGTGCTCGCATGCACTGCACCGAATCGGGCGTCGGACACGTCCTCGTGCACAGCGAGAACGAGGCGCTGGCCTGCGTCCGCCGCTACCTGTCGTTCCTGCCGTCGAACTGGCAGGGCGAGCCGCCCGCCGCGCCAGCGCGGGACGCCGAGCAGATCGACCTTCGCGCGCTTGTCCCGGCCAGCGAGCGGCTTGCGTTCGACATGCGTCGATTCATCAGCGGCCTGGTCGACCTCGGCAGCATGTTCGAAATCCATGAGTTGTGGGCGCGCGAGGTCGTCGTCGGGCTGGCCCGCCTCGGCGGCAAGGCGGTTGGCATCGTCGCCAACAACTCGCTGCACAAGGGCGGCGTGCTCTTCGTCGACTCCGCAGACAAGGCGGCCCGGTTCATCCAACTGTGCGACGCGTTCAACGTGCCACTGATCTTCCTGGCTGACGTGCCGGGATTCATGGTCGGCACCGCCGTCGAGAAGGCCGGCATCATCCGGCACGGCGCCAAGATGGTGAGCGCCGTGTCGGAGGCAACCGTCCCGAAGTTCTGCGTGGTCGTGCGCAAGGCGTATGGCGCGGGTCTCTACGCGATGGCTGGCCCCGGATTCGAGCCGGACGCGACTCTTGCGCTGCCGACAGCCAAGATCGCGGTGATGGGCGCCGACGCCGCGGTCAACGCCGTGCACGCCAACCGGCTCGCCGCGATCGCCGACGACGACGAACGCGCCGCGGTGGTCGCCGGCCTGCGGGCCGAGTACGAAGCCGACATCGACATCATGCGGCTGGCTGCCGAATTGGTCGTCGACGACATCGTCGAGCCTGAGGACCTGCGGGCCAACCTGATGCGCCGCTTGAGCGTGGCCGCCACCAAGGAGCGGACGTTTTCGCGAAGGCGCCACGGGATCACCCCGGTCTAGGTCCCCGACACATACCATTCGGTCATGACTGCCGTCTTGCTCGCCGAGGATGATGTCTCGATTTCAGAGCCGCTCGCCCGTGCCCTGCGCCGTGAGGGGTACGACGTCGAGGTGCAAGAGTGAGGGCGCCGCCGTGCTGCAGCGTGTTCTTCGCGGCGGCGTTGACCTCGTGGTGCTCGATCTCGGGCTGCCCACCATGGACGGCCTCGAGGTATGTCGACGGATGCGCGCTGAAGGGCGTTCGGTGCCGGTCCTGGTGCTGACCGCCCGCGCCGAGGAGGTCGACCTCGTTGTCGGCCTCGACGCAGGTGCCGACGACTACGTGACCAAGCCGTTCCGGCTCGCCGAGCTACTGGCTCGGGTGCGGGCGCTGTTGCGCCGCGGTTCGCCCGAGGTACCCGACGTCAACGGCGTGCGCATCAACGCGGAATCGCGGCGCGCCTGGTTGGGCGACGACGAACTGAGCTTGACGGCGAAGGAATTCGACCTGCTGCTCGCCCTCGTGCTTGGCGCAGGCAAGGTACTTACCCGCGAGCAGTTGATGCGCGACGTGTGGGGCATGAGCCGCGGTGCGTCGTCGAAGACCCTCGACATGCATATCTCGTGGCTGCGTCGCAAGCTCGGTGACGATGCCGCCTCACCTCGGCTCATCACGACGATCCGTGGCTTGGGGTTCCGCTTCGAGCGTCGGTCTGATCCAGCGTGCGAAGGCGACTGCTGGTCTCGACCCTGATCGTCGCCGTCGTTTCGGTGATCCTGCTGGGAATTCCGCTTGGCATCGTCACGACGAAGTTGATCCGAGACGAAGCGCAGAAACGGATCAACCGGGAGGCTGCCCAGGTCGCGGCCGCGCTGGACAGCAGCGCTGGCGCCTCGCCGTCCGGTAACTCGGTTGCTTCCGCGACCGCGGCAACGATGGGCATCCTGCGGCAATTCGCCGGCGAGGACCGCTACGTCGCCGTCGTCGCAAGCGGGCCACACGCTCGCGACCGGCAAGCCCATCACGGGATCGGTCGACAAGGGGACGGCGATCGGGACGCAAGGACGAGGCCGTGACGGTCGTCGCCTCGGCGATCGTCGACCAACGAGCGAGCTCGCGTCCGTGTGGGTCGGCGTCGCGGCGCTGGCGATCGTGTCGCTCACCGCCGCTGTCGAGCTCGCCCGGCGACAGGCGAAGCGGCTCGGTGGACCGCTCGAGGATCTCGCGGTCGGCGCCGAGCGGCTCGGTGCGGGTGACCCGCGACCGCGCAACCACCGATACGGCGTGCCCGAACTCGACAAAGTGGCGGAGGTGCTCGACCGCAGTGCCGAACGCATCGGTCGGCTGCTCGGCGCCGAACGCGCGTTGGCCGCCGACGCGTCGCATCAGCTGCGCAGCCCGCTCACCGCGTTGTCGATCCGGCTCGAAGAGATCGTCGCGACGTCGACGGAGCCAGCGGTTCGCGAAGAGGCCACCGCAGCTCTGGTGCAGGCCGAACGGCTGGCCGCCGTCGTCGACTCGCTGCTCGCCGAGCACGGCCGCAGCGCGCGTTCGGAGTCGGGGGTGGTGGTCGCCATCGACTCCGTGGTGGCTCAGCAAGTTGGTGGAGTGGGACCCGGCGTTTCGGCGGGCGCAACGGCGCACTCGTTCGCGACGGCAGCACCGGCCTGACAGCAATCTCCACGCCAGGCGGACTCGCGCAGGTCGTCGCGACGCTCATCGACAACGCACTCGTTCATGGCGACGGCACCGTCACGATCCACACCCGGGAGACCAGCGGGCACGTCGTGCTCGAGGTTCGAGACGAGGGTGTCGGGGTGGCCGACGAGCTCGTGCCGCACATCTTCGAGCGATCGTTTAGCGGTGCGCACCGCACCGGACTCGGGCTCGCGCTCGCACGTGACTTGGTAGCGGCGGACGGCGGTCGGCTGGAGCTTGCGCAGCCGCGACCGCCGATCTTCGCGATCTTCCTGGCCCCCGACCGTGCCGACCGGTGACAGGCGCCCTAGACGATGGCGGCTGTGACCGGCCGCCATCGTCTTCGCGCTCCGCGACTCAGACGATGGCGGCCGAAGCCGCTTCTTCCGAGCGCAGCGGCTCCTCGGCCTCGATGAACACCCAGCGCCGGTAGGACCAGAACCGGAACAGGGTTCCGAGGAGGGTGCCGATCACGTTCGCCGAGAGGTTGTCGGCGAGGCCGCTACGCAGATCGAGAACGTAGTGGGACGTCGCGAGGCAGGCGAGCGCGATACCGAGCCCGATGCCGTTGAACACGAAGAACAGCATGTATTCGCGGCCGAGGCCGGTGCGTGCCCGCGCCCGCCAGGTCCAGTGCCGGTTCGCGAAGTAGGCGAAGGTTGCTGCCAAGGACGTCGAGATGATCTTGTCGGTGATGACCTTGTGCGAGACCAGGCCGCCGTCGTACTTCAAGAGGTTGAACGTGCCGGTGTCGATGACGTAGGCGAGCAAGCCGACGGTGCCGAACTTGGCGACCTCATGGACGAGTTTCGCGAAGCGCTCGTACAGCGACCGCCCGACGCTCACGTCACCACCTCGATTTGGGGCGCACGATGTGGCGCCTCGGTCAGCCTATCGGCCCGAAATGGGAACATGCTGAGGAGAGCGCCTCCTCCAGACGCTGGAGACGCGCTGGGCCGGCCGGCCGCAACGTGCCGGCCTGCCGCCGGAAGGATGGACCCGTGGTGAGTGGCAGCGGTGCCTCCGAGTTCGACTATCCCTTAGACGAAGAGCACGAAGCGCTGCGTTCCACGGTGGCCGATTTTGCCCGCCAGGTGGTGGCCCCGCGGGCGGCCGCGATGGACGAGGACCACGCGTTCCCCTACGACATCGTCGCGGCGATGGCTCGGATGGGCCTGTTCGGGCTGCCGTTCCCGCAGGAGTACGGCGGCATGGGCGGCGACTACTTCGCGCTCTGCCTGGCCATCGAGGAGCTTGCCCGGGTCGACTCGTCGGTGGCGATCACCCTGGAGGCGGGCGTGTCGCTCGGCGCGATGCCGGTCTTTCGGTTCGGCACCGACGAGCAGCGCAAGGAGTGGCTGCCGCAGCTGACCAGCGGCGAGGCACTGGCCGCGTTTGGGCTGACCGAGCCGGACGGCGGTACTGACGCGGGCGCGACGCGCACCCGAGCCGCGCTGGCCGACGGCGCCTGGCGCATTGACGGGACGAAGGCGTTCATCACCAACGCCGGCACCGACATCACCCGCCTGATCACGGTCACCGCGGTGACCGGCGAAGCGGGGACCCGCAAAGAGATTTCGTCGCTCCTGGTGCCGGTTCCAAGCGCTGGCCTCAGCGTCGCGGCGCCCTATTCGAAGGTGGGTTGGCACGCGTCGGACACTCGCGAAGTGTCGCTGTCCGGCGTCGAGGTGCCCGAGGCGAACTTGCTCGGGGAGCGGGGCCGCGGTTTCGCCAACTTCCTGTCGATCCTCGACGAGGGTCGCATCGCGATCGCGGCACTAGCGGTCGGGCTCGCCCAGGGCTGCGTCGACGAGTCGATCAAGTACGCCACGCAGCGGCGGGCATTCGGTTCGGCGATCGGCGCGTTCCAGTCGATCCAGTTCAAGATCGCCGACATGGCGGTTCGTGCCCACACGGCCCGGCTTGCCTACCACGACGCGGCGGCGCGGATGCTGGCCGGCAAGCCGTTCAAGAAGCACGCGGCGATGGCCAAGCTCTACGCGTCGGAGATCGCCGTCACGAACGCCCGCGAGGCGACCCAGATCCACGGCGGCTACGGCTTCATGAACGAGACGCCGGTCGCTCGGTTCTGGCGCGACTCCAAGATCCTCGAGATCGGTGAAGGCACCAGCGAGGTCCAGCGGATGTTGATCGCGCGCGAACTCGGGCTCCCCAGCGCCTGAAGTACAGTGACGCCCGACCGTCGTCCCCGCTTGCTAACCCGGAGCACTGCATGAGCTCGCCCCGCGTCGGGATCGTCATGGGCAGCGACTCCGATTGGCCAGTGATGGAGGCCGCCGCGCAGGCGCTTGCGGAGTTCGACATCGGCTACGAGGTGAAGGTCTCGTCTGCCCACCGGATGCCGCACGCCACTCTCGAGTACGGACAGACTGCCGCCGCCCGCGGACTCCAGGTCATCATCGCTGGAGCCGGCGGCGCCGCCCACCTACCGGGCGTACTCGCAGCCGTCACAGCGTTGCCGGTGATCGGCGTCCCGGTGCCGTTGAAGCAACTCGACGGACTCGACTCGTTGCTCTCCATCGTGCAGATGCCCGCCGGGGTACCGGTTGCCACTGTCGGGGTTGGCGCCGCGCGAAACGCCGGGCTGCTCGCCGTCCGGATTCTGGGCGCGACGGACGACACCCTGCGCGAGCGGATCGTTGCCTTCCAGAGCGACCTCGCGGAGCAGGTGAAGGCGAAGGACGCCGCGTTGCAGCGCCTGATCGCAGGTAGCTGAACGGCAGCGGAAGGTCAGCCGGCGAGGTCGACCGGGTGCTCGACGTCGAGGGAGACCGTTCGGCGTTGAGCTGGAAGGTCCGTGGCCGGAACGTTCGTAGCCGGCAGTGTGGTGGTCGGGACGTTGCGTCGCGACCGGGCGGCCACCGCGAGCAGGGCGTCAGCCAGAGCGTTGTCGGGCTCGACCGGGGTTGTCGTGATGAACTCGAAGATCGCCTCGATCTTCTCGTTGCGCCGCAGCGGCACACCCACGACCGCGACCAGCCCGAGCCTCGACGGCGTTCTGGTGGCGAACCGTCGAACCAAGACCCGACAGGTCGGACATGAAGCGGCACGCCTCTAGGTGCAAGACAGCCGCGACGATGCCGCGCCCGGATCCAAGATCAGTGACCGCTGTCGAAGCTTTGAGGTCGGCGAACTGGGGGCCGTCGTCGTACCAGGCGCCGGACGACTTCCATCCCTCTTGGCCGCGGACCCATACGTGCCCGACGGACCAGCCGGTCGCGCGGCACACGAGGTCGACGGCCTCGTCGTAGCTGAGCATGACGGGCGCTGCGGGCGGTGCCGGCGGTGCGGGCTGGCGGGCGGCAAGCGCGGCGTGGATCGAGGCGGCGTCGTTAGCCGACGTGGCTACTCGCGCGGCGTCAAGTCGCGCGGATGCGGCGCCGGAGGTGGATGCGGTGATCCACGAGAACCACTTCACGGCCGTTCATCGGCACGATCTGCGCGCTGCTGTACCCCTGTTTGCATAGTCATGAGCTGGCCCGAGCGGAGGGTCCGTGGGCCGGCCATTCGAGTCTCGGACACGCGTCCATGACAACGTCGAGGCCCGCTTCGGTTGCCCGCTCGGCCGCCCGCACATCGATCACCCCGAGCTGCATCCACACCGCAGCCGCGTGGATGGCGATCGCCTCGTCGACCGAGCGGCCGGCCGACGTCGGACCGCCGGAAGATGTCGACCACGTCGACTGGGAACGGGATCTCAGCGAGCGTTCGGTAACCGGGCTGCCCGAGCACTTCTGCGGCACGGGGATGGACCGGCACGATTCGCTTGCCGTGATCCTGGAGGAACTTGGCCACCACGTACGCCGCGTGTGACGGGTCGGCACCGAGCCCGACGACCGCCCACACCGAGCTATCCGCCAAGACCCGCTCGATCACTGCGGGGTCGTAGTAGGCCGGATGGCTCGGCGCAGCAGTCACGACGATGGGCGCCCGAGTGCGCGGTAGGTCCAGCCCGCGTCGCGCCAACGGGCGGGGTCGAGGGCGTTACGACCGTCGACGATGTGCCGGCCGGCTGACGACGGCCGACAGGGTCGCGGGTTCGAGGTCGCGAAACTCCTGCCACTCGGTCAGGTGCAGGACGACGTCGGCGCCGGTGCAGGCCTCGACGGTCGATGCGGCGTAGCTCAACTGCGGGTATCGCAGCTTCGCGTTCGCCATCGCCTGCGGGGTCGAAGACGGTCACCGCACCGCCGTGCTCGATGCACCGCCGCAGCCACGTCGAGAGCAGGGGAGTCGCGGATGTCGTCGCTGTTCGGCTTGAACGCCGCACCGAGGACGCCGATCCGCTTGCCGGCGAAATCGCCGCCGACCTGCTCGCGGGCCAGGTCGACCATCCGGGCGCGGCGACGCTGGTTGATCGCGTCGACCTCGCGCAGGAACCCGACCGCCTGGTCGACGCCGAGTTCGTCGGCGCGGGCCATGAACGCGCGGATGTCCTTGGGCAGGCAGCCGCCGCCGAAGCCGAGACCGGCGTGCAGGAAGCGGCCGCCGATCCGCGTGTCGAGGGCAAGTGCCGCGGCAAGCTGGGTGACGTCGGCGCCGGTGCGTCTCGCAGACCTCGGCCATCGCGTTGATGAAGGAGATCTTGGTGGCCAGGAACGAGTTGGCGGCCACCTTCACCAGCTCGGCCGTGGCGAAGTCGGTGACGATCAGCGGAATGCCGGTGTCAGTAAGCGGCGCCCAGACCTCCGCGAAGCACCTTCTCCGCGTGCTCGGATTCGACGCCGATCACCAGCCGGTCGGGAGTCAACGTGTCCTTGACCGCGAAGCCCTCGCGCAGGAACTCGGGGTTCCAGGCGAGCTCGACGGCGTCGCCGCCCGGCGCGAGCTCCGCGATGCGAGCGGCCAGGATCGCCGCGGTGCCCGCGGGCACGGTCGACTTGCCGACCACGAGGCACTCGCGGGTCAGCAGCGGGGCCAGCGCGTCGATGGCGGCGTGGACGTAGCGCAGGTCGGCGGCGAAGCTGTCCTTCATCTGCGGCGTGCCGACGCAGACGAAATGGACGTCGCCGAACTCGGCGACCTCGGCGATATCAGTGGTGAAGCGCAGCCGGCCCGACTCGACTTGCTTGGTGAGCAGCTCGGGCAGGCCGGGTTCGAAGAACGGCACCTTCCCGGCGCGCAGCAACTCGATCTTGGCCTCGTCGACGTCGTAGCCGATGACCTCGTAACCGAGCTCGGCCATACATGCGGCGTGTGTCGCACCGAGATAGCCGGTGCCGATGACGCTGAGTCGCAAAACCACAGAGGTCCCCTTCGGTGCTGGTCAGAGTCCCACGATGTTAACTCAAGGCTGGACTCGCATGTCGGCCTTACGATCAAGCTGCCTGAGCGCGGAGGCGCCAATGTGGAGAGCGGGAGCGTTCCAATGACGGCAGCTGGCGGCGTCCCCGCATTCGATGTTTTTGCGTTGCCTGCCGAGTACCGCGAACTGCGTGCCAGCGTGCGGGCGCTGGCTGACGCGCGAATCGCGCCGAGAGCAGCAGAAATCGATACGGCGGCGGAGTTTCCGTGGGACGTGCACGCGGCTTTGGCTCAGTCGGGGTTCAATGCACCTCACATTCCGGAGAGGTACGGCGGTGCCGGTGCCGACGCGCTGGCTACCGCGATCGTCGTTGAAGAGATCGCTCGTGCGTGCGCGTCGTCCGCGCTGATCCCTGCAGTGAACAAGCTGGGAACACTGCCACTGCTGACGGTGGGATCGCAGCGATTGCGCGATCAGTACCTGCCGCCCGTCGCGCGCGGCGAAGCGATGTTCTCCTACGCGTTGAGCGAGCCGGATGCCGGTAGCGACGCCGCGTCGATGACGACACGGGCGGAGCGGGACGGCGACAGCTGGGTGCTGAACGGGACCAAGCGGTGGATCAGCGGTGCCGGGGAATCGTTGTACTACACGGTTTTCGCAGTTACCGATCCGGCTGCTGGCGGTCGCGGAATCTCCGCGTTCGTTGTCGAGAAGGCCGACCCTGGTCTGACGTTCGGCGCGCCGGAGCGCAAGCTTGGCATCAAGGGTTCGCCGACGCGCGAGATGTACTTCGACCGCTGCGCGATCCCTTCGTGGCGGCTGATCGGCGAGGAGGGCACCGGGCTGCGCATCGCGTTGCGGACCCTCGACCACACGCGGGTCACGATCGCCGCACAGGCAGTTGGCATCGCTCAGGGAGCGCTCGACGCGTCGATCGACTACACCTCGCAGCGCGAGCAGTTCGGCGTACCAGTCGGCGAATTCCAGGGAGTGCAGTTCATGCTCGCCGACATGGCGATGCGGATCGAGGCAGCGAGGGCGCTCACCTACGCGGCCGCATCGAAGTCGGAATCCGAAGCCGCAGATCTCAGCTACTTCGGTGCGGCCGCCAAGTGCTTCGCGTCCGACGTCGCGATGGACGTGACGACCGATGCCGTCCAGTTGTTCGGCGGTTACGGCTACGTGAAGGACTATCCCGTCGAGCGCATGATGCGCGACGCGAAGATCACGCAGATCTACGAGGGCACCAATCAGATCCAGCGTCTCGTGATCGCTCGCGAGGTGCGCAAGAAGATGCTGTGACCCTCTCCAGCGCAACTGCGAACGCTTGCACCCGCGGCCCGCAGTCGGTCGCTCGGCGCGCGTGCGATGATCACCTGGTGAACCACGAACTCAGGGGCATGCCCACAAGCGCGTCACGAATCAGGCTCAGTCGCATCGTCGACTCACTCGACGCCAACCTGCAGGGCAATGTCCACGGTGGCGCGATCATGCGCCTGGTCGATGAGGCCGCTGGCGTCGTTGCGTCGCGTCACAGTGGCGGTCGAGTGGTCACCGCTGCCGTCGACGAACTTCAGTTCGTCGTTCCGGTGCATGTCGGCGACATCGTCACCTGTGATGCACAGATCAACTGGACCGGTCGCACATCGTGCGAGGTCGGTGTGCGGGTGACGGCGCAGCCGTGGAACGAGGCTGGCGATGACGGTCGTCACGTCGCGTCGGCGTACCTCGTTTTCGTCGCGATCGATGACGACGAGCATCCCCGTACCGTGCCGCCGGTGATGCCGGAGAACGACGAGGACCGCCGGCACTTTCGCGAGGCCGAGATTCGTCGAGGCGCCCGGTTGGCGAGGCGCGAGGCAATTCTTCGATCGCGCGAACGCGAGATCAAGCAGCGCTAAGCGCTGGCGGTTCGCCTAGCCCTGGACGCAGTTGTTGGTGGTCGCGCTCGTCGCCTTGACGCCGGGGATCGCCGACGGTGCCGCGCTCGCCGGCGCACTCGACGATGCCGGCGCTGTCGACACGCCCGCCCAGTCGGCGCCGAGCGTCAAGACGATGTTCGCGCCGGCGCTGGAGGCGAGCACCTCCTGCGGTGTCGACTTGAGCGCGCTCGCCAGCGTCTGCATCGACGTGGTGTGGCTGGCGACGTAGCTCACCGTGGTCTTCGCGACGGGAGAGTTGGTCGCCGTGCCGATTGACACGACGTCGAAGCCGGCCGTGGTGAGCGCGTCGCGCACCTGGCGAGCGAGCCCACTTGTCGACGTCCCGTTCAACACCACAACGGTGATCGCCGACCGCGGCAACGTGATGTTGCCGACGTTGGTACCGGTGCTGACGGGGATGGGGATGTCGTCGTGGATGTCGGAGAACAGCGCGTTCGCCTCGTCCTCGCTCCAGTACAAGTGCTGGTAGAACGGATCGCCCTTTGGTGCTGGGTACGTCGGCACCGTCGTGAAGATGATGTTCGACGTGTTGATGTGCCGGTAGTTGAGACCTAGCGACAGTAGCTGGCTGCTTGTCATGTCGGTGCTCAGCGAGCCGGCGACCGCCGAGTAGAAGCTGTACATCGTGGTCGGGTTGAAGAAGTTCGCAGACGACAACGCCTTGCGCACCATGGACGCCATGAACTGCTGCTGGCGTTGGATGCGATGCAGATCGTCACCACCGGTCAGCCCATAGCGCGCGCGCACGAACGCCAGCGCTTGGTCGCCGATCAGGTTGACCGGACCGGCAGCAAGGTTAAGGCCGGTATTCGAGTCGTGAATCGCCGAGCAGATGTTCAGTGGCACCCCACCGATCGCCTTCGACATCTTGACGACGCCGTTGAAGTCGATCTCGAGGAAGTTGTCGATGCGCACGCCGGTGAGGCTCTCGAGTGTCTTCGCCGAGCAGTACGGGCCGCCGAGCTCGATCGCCTGGTTGAACAGCGCCTTGGTCGGCTTGCTGTATTGCGGTTGACCGGTGGAGCCGAGGATCGGGTTGCCGTCGTTGTCGACCTTCTCGCACGACGGGATCTGCACGACCGAGTCGCGCGGGATGCTGACCAGCGTGACTTGCTTCCCGTTAGCGGAGAGGTGAGCCAGGATCGCTGTGTCAGACAGGTTCTCGGTTTGCGCAGGTGCGCCTTTCACCTGGAACTGCGAGTTTTCGCCGAGGCGGCTGTCGACGCCGAGGATGAGAATGTTCTTGGCCGTTCCCGAGGTCGTCACTGCTCCGGTGGTCGGATTGGGCTTCGCGGCCGCTGGGGCGGGTCGGTCTTTCGCGGGAAGGACAACGCTGAGCGGCTTGCCGTGGTCGACCTTGCTGAAGATCTTCTGATATGCCACGCCACCGATAGCACCGGCGAGCACGACCAGCGCGAAGAATCCGACGATCAGGCGACCGACGATGCGTAGCCGACGCTGGGCGTGGTCGTAGGCAGCCTGCTCGCCCGCCGGGTCGAGCACCTTGGGCCGACCTAGTCGCGGAGCCATGGGTGCGAATTCTCCTGGTAAGGCGGTCGTCTCAGGGCGTGCAGCGTTGGCGCGGCCCGACCGCGCTCCCATCGTAACGGTCGCGCATGAAGCGGTGGTTCCCGGTAGCCGCGGATTGGTTCCCGATCACGCCGTGCATGATGCGTTCGCGGCTGTGGTTTGGGTGAGCACATCCTCGGTCGGGGTCGGTGCAGTTATCGCCGCACCTGTCGTGCCGGGAGTCTGCGCGCCGTTGTACGACTTGCCGACCATGAGCCGCAACGTCGTGTTCAGCTGCGGGTTGGCTTGCAACGTCGAGCCGGGGATCGCGGCCTGCAACGTGCGAGCCGCTTCTGCTTGTGTGGGGCCGTACTGGATGACGCTGGCGCTGGCCCCGGTGATGCGATCGGCTGGCGTCCCGACGAGTGAGAAACCGATCTTTCTCAGATCGGACGCCGCCCTGCGCGCGAGTCCGCTGAGGCCGCCACCGTTGAATACCTCGACATGAACGGCGCTCGCCGGCACGGTCAGCGCAACCGGCGTCGGTGTCGGCACTGACGGAGCGGTAGGCAGCACCACGGGTGCATCGATCGCAAGTGAGTGGAAGAGTGCGGTCGACTTCGCGACATCGATGTCATCGACGTCGATGCCGTTTTGTTTGCTGAAGCCGGTAAGAGGCATCGTCGTCAACACGACATTGCCGGTGCCCAGACCCTTCAGCTTCACGGCCAGTCTGGCGAGGTCGCTCGCACTCATGCCGGAATCGACGCTGATCGACTTCGTCAGTGCGTCGAGGAAGTCGTTCAACTTCAGCGGGTTGGCGAGCGTGCCAGCACTCTCGACCTTGCGCATCATCGATGCCAGGAACTGTTGCTGCCGCTTGATGCGGTCAATGTCGCCGAGCGGCAGGCCGTAGCGCTGGCGGACGAACTCCAATGCGGTCGTGCCGTTGAGGTGGTGCTGGCCGGCCGTCAGGTTGAGTCCGGTCTGGACGTCGTGCGCCGGCTGTGAGAGGCAGACGTCGACGCCGCCCAGCGCGTTGACCATGTTCTGGAAGCCCGCGAAGTCGATCTCGACGTAGTGGTCGACGTGGATGCCGGTGAGTTGCTGCACGGTGCTCACCAGGAGCGGCGCGCCGCCGAGGGAGAAGGCCGAGTTGAGCTTGTCGAGATGTGCGGGCTGCGCCTTGCCCGCGGCGTCGGTGTAAGCGGGGATCGTCACCCACGAGTCGCGTGGCAGCGACACCAGCGTTGCGGCCTTATTGCCCTTCGCCAGGTGCGCCAGTATCACCGTGTCTGAGCGCTGACCCTCGACCGGCGCCTGGCCCTTCGGCGCCTGGGCGAACTGGTCGCCGGTGCCGGTTCGGCTGTCGGACCCGACGAGCAGGACGTTCTCGGCCCCGTCGGCGGCGGTCGCGCCGCCCGGCTTGATGACGCCGGTGGCCTTCGTCAGGTTGTGGTCGTAATGCAGATACCGCGTGTAGAGCAGGCCGCTCGCGGCGAGCACGCAGACCGACAGTGCGGCCGCCGTGATCCCGAGCGGGCTGCGCCAGCCGGTACGTCGCCCGTTGCCGGGTCCGTCCGGTTTGACCGGTTTGATCGGACGCCCCGGCCCGCGCGGATTGAGCTCCGGGGGCAGGACGGTCAGATCGGACACGGTGTTGAGACTCCAGTGGCCTGGGTCGTGGTGGCTAGTGGTTCGAGGCTAACCGCCTCGCGGCGCCGACCTCGGGACCGACGCGGCGTCAATCGCCGGCAGCCGAGTCGCCGCGAACCATCATGAGAACGGACGCCGGGCGGGCGCGCGAGGTTGCCTAAAGCCTCGCCCAGCCGCCGTCCGACCCCCGAGCCCACCCCACCGAGGCCGATCCCCAGACGCTTCCCAGGAGCGGAATCGGGCGCTCCGGTAACCTCGCGGCATGAAAGCACTCGTTTTGTCCGGTGGCGCCGGCACGCGCTTGCGGCCGATCACCCACACCTCGGCGAAACAGCTGGTTCCGGTCGCCAACAAGCCGGTGCTGTTCTACGGCCTCGAGGCCATCCGAGACGCCGGCATCACCGACGTCGGGATCATCGTCGGAGACACCCACGCCGAGATCGAGGCTGCAGTTGGCGATGGGTCCGCGCTTGGGATCCGAGCCACCTACATACCGCAGGACGCCCCGCTGGGGCTGGCGCATTGCGTCCTGATCGCCCGCGACTTCCTGGGCGACGACGACTTCGTGATGTACCTGGGCGACAACTTCATCATCGGTGGCATCACCGATCTGGTCGACGAGTTCAAACGCGGCGGTGCCGACGCGCAGATCCTGCTCACGAAGGTCGACAACCCGCAGCAGTTCGGCATCGCCGAACTCGATGACGCCGGGCACATTCTGCGGCTGGTCGAGAAGCCGTCCGAGCCGAAGAGCGATCTAGCTCTCGTCGGGGTCTACATGTTCGGCCCGAGCATTCACGAAGCGGTCAACTCGATCGCGCCGAGCCGCCGCGGCGAGCTCGAGATCACCGACGCGATCCAGTGGCTGGTCGATCACGGCAAGGACGTCCGACCGCACATGGTCACCGGCTACTGGAAGGACACCGGTCGGCTCGAAGACATGCTCGAGTGCAATCGCAAGGTGCTCGAGTCGGTCGAGCCGAGTTGTCGGGGCAGCGTCGACGAGGTGAGCCGCATCATCGGCCGGGTCGTGATCGAAGAAGGCGCGTCGATCGTCCGCTCGACAGTGCGTGGCCCAGCGATCATCGGCCGCGGCACCAGGATCGTCGACAGCTACGTCGGCCCGTTCACGTCGATCTACCACGACTGCCTCATCGACTCGACCGAGCTCGAGCATTCGATCGTGCTCGAGGCCACGACAATCACCGGGGTCAGTCGGATCGAGGATTCGCTGATCGGCAAAGAGGTCGAAGTCTCACCCTCGACCGCCATGCCGCGCGCCCACCGGCTGATGCTGGGCGACCACAGCAAGGTGTCGCTCGCCTGAGCACCAGCATGCTTGATATCTCCGATCCCGCCGGTACTGCGGACCATCCCGGCCCAACCCGCGCTCGAACCACAAGACAACGCATCGGGACGGCGATCAGCGGGCCGATCGCCCGCAAGCTCCCGCCCGATGTCGCAGGCGTCGCTGCACTGACCACAGCAACCGCCAGCGTCTACACCGTGTTTGAGATCGAGCAGCAGCGCCATTTCCAGACCGCCGGTTACGACCTCGGGATCTTCGACCAGGCGATCCGCGGCTATGCCCACCTGCACGCGCCGATCTCGTTGATGAAGGGCGTGCACAACGGGTTCGGCACGCACTTTTCTGAACTAGGCGACCATTTCTCGCCGATCATCGCCGCCGTCGCGCCGGTGTACCGGGTCTTCCCGAGCGCGGTGACGCTGCTCGTGGTCCAGGGCCTGCTCTTCGCGGCGTCCCTGCCTTCGGTTTGGTTGTTCAGCCGTCGCGCATTGGGTCGACCGGCGGCCTACCTGATCACCGCCGCGTACGCCCTTGCCTGGGGCCTGCAAGCGGCGATGGCTGCCGACTTCCACGAGATCGCGTTCGCGGTCCCGCTGCTCGCCATTGCCATCGAGAGGTTGGACGCCGGTCGGTTGCGCGCCGCGATGACAGCTGCGCTGTTGCTGTTGCTGGTGAAGGAGGACTTCGGTCTCGTCGTGGCGCTGTTCGGCCTGATCGTCGGACTGCGTACGCATCGCTGGCGGCTCGCCGGGATCCTGGCTTTCGTCGGCATCGCGACGACGGTGCTCGCCGACCGGTTTCTGATTCCCGCGTTCGGCGGGAAAGCCGGCTACTACTGGGATTACTACGCCGCGCTCGGTTCGGGACCGCTCGACGCCGCATGGCATGTACTGCGGCATCCGCTATGGACCCTGCATCTCATGGTGACCCCGCAGGCGAAGGTGCGACTGCTCGACCTGGTTGTTCGCCCCGCTCGGCTTCATGCCGCTGGGGTCGTCGTTCGTGCTGCTCACGTTGCCACTGCTCGCCGAGCGGCTGCTGTCGGACAATCCCAACCACTGGACGCTGACCCACCAATACACCGCGCCACTCGTGCCGATCCTCACGCTGGCCGCCGTCGACACCGTCGCGAAAATTCGCCGGGCGCTAGAACCGCAGCGATCAACAGCAGCGCGGACGTCGAGCAGCCGGCTCCGCGGTCGTGCTGGTCGACTTGCCTGGACGGTAGGGCCTGCATACGCGATGGGCATCCTGGTCGTTGCCGTGTGGGCAGTCGGCCGGATGCCGTTCGACCAGCTCACGAAGAACGGCATCACGCAGTCGTGGCACACCACAAGCTACGACCAGGCCCGGCAGGCCGCGGTTGACGTCGTCCCGAATGGGGCGACTGTCGAGGCGAGCAACGACCTTGCACCACACCTCGTCGACCGCGCACAAGTGATGCTGCTCGATGCGACGCCGCACGACGCGCCATGGGTGGTGTTCGACACCGGCAACATCGAGTTTCCGATGACGCCGCAGGCCCAGGACACCCGCAGCAGCTGGCTGTTGTCGCACGGATATCAGCAGGTGTTCTCGCGGGACTCGATCGTGGTTTATCACCGAGTCGTGGCGGCCGGCGCTGCTACTCGGGCTGCTGACGGAAGTGCGCCGTGACCCTCGACGATCCGTTGGCCACCGACGATCCGGATGACTTCGACGCGGACGAGATAGCTGAGATCGAGACCGCATCGCAGGCTCGGTCGACCGCGCGGTCGGACGGCGCGCGGTCGGACAGGTCGCGCCGGCTTCCCGGCCGAATCCTGGCGCTGGTCTCGGTGTTGCCCGCGGTGATCGCGGCGGCGTGGGTGGCCGGTGCACTGCCGCTGCTCGCTCTTCACATCTACACACCGGTGCCCGGCACGATCCTCGCGCTAGCGATCGCGTTCGTTCTCGCGCGCCCGGTGCTGCGGGTCACCGTGGCGGCTGCCGACCGATTCGGCGACGTGCCGTGGTGGGCACTGATCGCCGTCCTCGCTGTCGTTGTGCTGGCCGGTGGTCTCGCGTTCGCGCACAGCGCCGAAGACGTCTTGGTTCGTCGCGATCCGGGTTCGTACGCGATGAGCGCGACCTGGTTGGCGAGCCACGGCACGATCAACATGCCGTCGCACCCACAGCTGTTCGGCCCGCCGAATTCCGACCTGGTGCTTGCTTCCCAAGGGTTCTACGAGCAGGGGTCGCACATCATCCCGCAGTTCATGACCGGAGTTCCGGTACTCCTGTCGATCGGTGGCTGGCTGGCCGGCGTGAATGGCGTGCTGCACGGGAACGCCGTCATCGGTGCGTTCGCACTGCTGGCGTTCGCTGGCCTGACCACTCGGCTCGTCGGTGCACGTTGGGCTCCGCTCGCAGTGCTCGCGCTGGCGTTCGTGCAGCCCGAACTCGACGTAATGCGCGCTACTTACAGCGAACCCGCCGGCCAGTTGATCCTGCTCGGCGGCATGGCGATCGTTGTCGATGCGTTCGTCGCGGGTGAGCTCATTCCGCACCTATGGCCACGACGGGCGAGCGCGCAAAACAACGCTCCTGTGGTGGCACCACGAGCCGCCGCTTGGGGACTCTTCGTGGGCGGCCTTGTTCTTGGCTTGGTCTTCGTGGTGCGCATCGATGCGGTCGCCGACCTGTTCCCGCTGGTGCCACTGTTCGGCTGGCTCGCCTTCCATCGCGTCGTCGGCTGGCGACACTTCGCCGGTGGGCTACTGCTAGGGCTCGCATTCGGCGGGTTCGACTGCCTGGTCCTTACCTATCCGTACGCGCAACATGTCGGGCCTGACCTGCAGGGCGGTCGGCTATGGCTTCGCCGCGCTCGTGCCGGTGACATTTGCATTCTTCGTCGTGGCCCGGCGTCGGCAATTGCGTGAGAGTGGCGTAGCTAGAGCCCGCGAGCGGCGCGCAAATGTCATCGCGCTGGTGGTCACAACGTTGGTATCTGTGGTCACCGTCGGGCTGGCCTTTCCGCTCGTCTGGGCCGTTCGCAAGTTTCGCCGAGCCTTGCCAACGCTTGCCGCGGTCGGCGCGTTCGTTATCGGCCTGTTCTTCTTCCTTCGGCCACACCTGATGACGATGCGCGCCAATCCGGCGTCCGGCGGTGCGAACTACGTCGAGCAAGTACAGCGGTTCCTGCAAATGCCCGTCGACGCGACCAGGTCGTACTACGAGCAAGCGACCCGATGGCTGTCGTGGTACCTCGGGTGGGGCACGCTGGCGCTCGCCTTGCTCGGTGCGTGCTGGCTCGCCTACGAGCAGATAGCCGGACGCCGACGGGTATGGGCGCCCGCGTTCCTCGTGTTCTTCGGCACGACGACAGC
The DNA here is from genome assembly GCA_963825425.1 of uncultured Actinomycetes bacterium. Taxonomy (GTDB): domain Bacteria; phylum Actinomycetota; class Actinomycetes; order Acidothermales; family Acidothermaceae; genus PALSA-607. The sequence goes on along the minus strand of CAWGTF010000005.1, from coordinate 3,718 downwards.
AGTCTTGTTGCGCCCGAGCATCACTCCTGACCACCCGTGGGCGGACCGCCGCTTTGTTCCGGTGGTGCTCCCAGGCTTGGTGCTGTTCGCGATTTTGGCGGTCGCCTCGGTGGTCCAGTTCATCGCGAGCCGGTCGTCGCGCGCGTGGTCGACGGATTCGGGTGGTGTGCGAGTCGCGATGCTCGGAGCGCTTCAGGGTGCGGTCGCCGCGCTCGCTGTGCTCGTCATCGTGATGCCGATCTGGACGGGCAGCCGCGAGGTGATCTACACCAAGACCGAGGTCGGCGAACCGACGTTGGTGCGTCAGGTGTGCTCGCAGCTGCGGCCGGGCGACGTCGTCATCGCCATCGGCAGTCGAGCAAGGACCGAGTGGCCGGGAACAATGAAGGTCATGTGCGGGACGAACGTCGGCTACCTCGACAACGACGGCGACCTGACCGAGTTGGCTCAAATCGACACGCAAGTGCAGGCTGACGGTGGCCGGCTGATGCTGCTGGCCGAGAGCGCGAACGACAAGAACGCCGCGGACTTCGAGGCAGCCTGGCCCGACAAGCCCACGGCGTCGCTGATCACCAGCGAGGCCACCCACACGCTGGTGACGCGGCCGGGAAAGCCGACGAGGTTCCTCACCGAGATGTGGCTGGGCGAGTACAAGCTCGGCGGTTCCTGACCCACACAACTTCCTGACCCGACACAATGTTGCTGACCGCCAGAATGGTCCGGACCGACACAATGGTCCGGACCGACGCAAATGGGCACCGCGACTACCGACATCGCCGCCATCGGCGGGCATCCGCTTCGAGGGAAGAGTTGAGCATGCGAGTACTGGTCACCGGCGCGGCCGGCTTCATCGGTTCGCACTACGTGCGCAGCATGCTGGCAGGTGGCTATCCGGGTTTCGAGGACGCCGAGGTCACGGTCTTCGACAAGCTGACGTACGCCGGCAATCTCGAGAACCTCGCGCCGGTCGCCGACAGCCCGCGCTATCGATTCGTGCAAGGCGACATATGCGACCCGGCACAGATCGCCGACGCCGTCGCTGGTCACGACATCGTCGTCAACTTCGCCGCTGAATCGCACGTCGACCGCTCGATCTACGGTGCCGCCGAGTTCGTCGTGACCAACGTGCTTGGTGCCCAGACGCTGTTCGACGCCTGTGTAAGGGCCGGCACCGAGCGGGTGGTGCATGTCTCAACCGACGAGGTCTACGGCACGATCCCCGAAGGCTCCTGGACGGAAGATCACATCCTCGAGCCGAACTCTCCTTATTCCGCAAGCAAAGCCGGCGCCGATCTGCTTGCGCGTGCATATGCCGGCACCTACGGGCTCAACATCTCGGTGACGCGGTGCACGAACAACTACGGGCACTACCAGTTCCCGGAGAAGGTCATTCCGCTGTTCGTCACGAATCTCATCGACGGTCTGTCGGTACCGCTGTACGGCAACGGTGAGAACATCCGTGACTGGCTGCACGTCGACGACCACTGCCGGGGCATCCAGCTCGTGGTCGAGAAGGGTGCCGCGGGGAGTTCTACAACATCGGCGGCGGCATCGAGCTTTCCAACAAGGAGCTCACGCAGCGGCTGCTCGATGCCTGCGGCGCGACGTGGGATTCGGTGGTCTACGTCGAGGACCGCAAGAACCACGACCTTCGCTATTCATTGGACGACGCGAAGTTGCGCGCGATGGGGTACGTGCCGCAAACGTCGTTCGACGAGGGCCTCGCGAAGACCGTGCAGTGGTACCGCGACAACCAAGCGTGGTGGCGTGCGCTGAAGGCGAAGGCGGCACTCGCGAAGTGACCGCAGCGGTGGTTGGTCGTCGGCGCGGGAGGACAGCTCGGCACTGATCTGATGCGCGTGCTCGACGGTCAATACGTCGTTGGCCTGACCCGGGCCGAGCTCGACATCACCGATGCGCGACGCCGTGGCACGGGCGGTTGCTGCCGTCGTCCCGTCAGTGATTGTGAATGCCGCCGCTTACACGGCGGTCGATGCGGCGGAGACCGATGAAGCAACTGCCTTCGCCGCCAACGTGACCGCGCCCGCGCGCTTGCCGCGGCCGCCGCGGTCGCGGGCGCGAGGTTCGTGCACGTCTCGACCGACTACGTTTTCGCCGGCGACGCGACGTCGCCGTACGACGAAGCTGCGGCGACCGGTCCGAAGTCGGCGTACGGGCGGACCAAGCTGGCAGGTGAGCAGGCCGTGTCGCTGCGTATCCCGACGCCTACGTCGTGCGCACCGCGTGGGTCTACGGGCGAGCGGTGCCAACTTCGTGAAGACGATGGCGAGGCTCGAGCGTGAACGCGAAACCGTGTCGGTCGTCGATGACCAGCGTGGGTCGCCGACCTGGTCGCGCGACCTCGCTCGCGGACTGGTCGCGCTCGGCACCTCCGGTGCCGACGGCGGCATCTACCACTGCACGAACACTGGTGAGACGACCTGGTTCGGCTTCACCCGAGCCATCTTCGAGGAACTCGGTGCCGACCCCGAGCGGGTGTTGCCGACCACCACCGCAGCGTTCCCGCGCCCGGCGCCGCGCCCTGCCTATTCGGTACTCGGAAACCGACGGTGGATCGAGGCGGGCCTCGACCCGTTGCCGCATTGGCGTGCCGCGTTGCACGACGCCTTCGCGAGCGCCCCCGATGAGTTGCGGGGCGCGGCGAGGTGACGGACGGCGGCGCAACGGTCGCGATGCCACGCAGGTTCGGTCGGCCGGCATCTCGTTTCTCGCAGATCCGCCGCCACCTCGCGAGGTCCGCGGATCGGTCTGGTTGTCGGCCTCGCGACGGCGATGTTCTACGGGATCATGATGATCTGGGCGTGCGTGACGCCGGACTACCGCGCACCCGACGAGCCGCAACAGGTATCGACGACGCTGCGGCTGGCGTACGTGCACAGCTACCCGGCTGCGGGTACGGCTCGCATCTATCCGCCGGTGAAGGCGTCGTATGCCGACGTCGGATTCGGCGGGATCGGGTTGAACACCATCGTCGGCCTGGTTCCGCTGCACCGGCCGACGTCCGCGCAGTCGTCGTCAGAGACGATGAGCCAGCTCGGTGCCGCGCTGGCTAGTGAGAAGCAGCCGCTGAGTCCGTACGACTACGACCAGATGACGCAGTACTCGACCGGGATACTTCGCCGTCATGGCGGTCGCGGCGCGCGCATTCGACGTCATCGACAAGACGCCACACACTGCGCTGCTGATCCTTCGATCGTGTTCGGCACTGTTGCTCGCACCGCTGCCATTCCTCACGTTCCGCATCGGAAAGCGTTGGGCGCAACGTCGTCCGTCGCCGCGGCTGCGTCGTTCTTGCCTGCGGGACTTCCGCAACTGACGCACCTCGGCGGGGCGGTCAGCAACGACGCACTGACCATCACCCTCGGTGCGGCGCGTCACCTGGCTCGCACTCGAGGTCGCGACGAGACCTGCCGTGCGCGGGTGGGCCATCGGCTTGGGCATCACGATGACGGCAATGCTGTGGACGAAGGGCACCGCGCTGCCGATGCTGTCGGTCGTTGCGGCGGCGTTCTTGCTGCGGGCGCGGCGCTTCGGCGTTCCGGCGGACGAGCGGCGATGCGCTGCTGCTGCGCTGTGCATCGTGCCCGGACCGGCGTGGCGGGTAGCAAACGTCGTCCGCTTCGGTGTGTTGCAGCCCGACGGGTATCCGAAGTCGTACCTGAACCTGTTGCCGAAAGGCCACATCACTGTCGGCCAC
>CAWGTF010000004.1:0-24958 GCA_963825425.1 uncultured Actinomycetes bacterium | reverse complement strand
TCCGCTCGAGCACGGTCTCGGAGAACGACACGTCGTTGATCCGGTTCAGCGGGATGTCGCGGCCGTGGCGCGCAAGGATGCCGCTGCGGATCACGAGCCGGTCGCTCGTCAGCACGTACTTCGTCGTCAACCAGCGCAGATACGGCAAGACCGTCAGCCAGATCACCACGACGGCAGCGATGCCGATGAGGATCCACCGCTCGATCTGCTGGCCACCGCCCTTCGGGATCAGCGCGACGCCAAACCCCGCGAGCAGGCAGGCGACCAGGAGCACCAGAACCGGGACGAAAAGCCGGCCCCAATGCGGGTGCAGGTCGAGCACAACTTCTTCGCCGTCCGACAGATTCATGGCCATGCCCCGCATCGTTCCATGTCGGCGGGATTTGCGCTCGCCATCTGGTACGCGGGCCTGCAAAATCTCCACCATGGTTGACGGCTTGACGGTCCGGGCGGCGACGACCGCCGACGCCGCCGCCATCGCGGGCATCTACGCGCCCTACGTGCTCGACACCGTCGTCTCCTTCGAGGAGATCACCGCCGACCGCCGCCGAGTTCGAGGCCCGGATGCTCGCGACCCCGCGCCTGCCTTGGCTCGTCGCCGTCCGGGGTGACGCGGTGGTCGGCTACTGCTACGCCTCGCCGCACAAGACCCGGGCCTCCTACCGGTGGTCGGCCGACGTCTCGGTGTACGTCGACCCGAGCGAGCGCGGCCGCGGCGTCGGCCGGCTGCTCTACGGCGAGTTGCTGCCCCTCGTGCGGTCGCTCGGCTACGTCAGCGTGTTCGCCGGCATCGCCCTGCCGAACGACGCGAGCGTGGGCTTTCACGAAGCGTTCGGACTCACGCCAGTCGGCGTCTATCGAAACGTCGGCTTCAAGCACAACAAATGGCGGGACGTCGGGTGGTGGCAGCTCACCTTCGCCGATCCGCCCGACCAACCAGCCGAGCCACGTCAGTGGCTGCCGCCCGACCTCACCTGACGTGCACGACATCGCCGGCGCTGACTGATCGGCGTCCGGCCGATGTCTGCACGACAAGCGACCCGTCGGCGTTGATATCGACCGCGCGACCCTCGAGCGAGTCGCCGCCGAGGTCGACCCTGACGTCGCGGCCGAGCGTCACGCACAGCTCGCGATAGCGGGGCAGCACGCTGCGCTCGCCATCGCCCTCGACCCGCCGCCACGCGAGGTACTCGTCGCCGATGCCACGCACGATCGCCCGCAGCAACGTGTCGCGATCGGTGCAGCTCGCGCCGGCCAGCGCCAGAGAAATCGCTGTGGGCACTGGCAATTCGGCCTCGCGCAGGGTGACGTTGAGTCCGACGCCGACGACCACCGCGTCGTCGACCACCTCGGCGAGAATCCCCGCGACCTTTCGGTCGCCGATCATCACGTCGTTCGGCCACTTCAACCCGACGTCGACGTCGGCGACACGGCGCAACGCCGATGCGACGCCGACCCCGACCACCAGCGGCAGCAGGCTCCACCGAGACAGGCGGCACGGCCACCGACGGCCGCGGCGGCAGGCCGACCTGCAGGTCGGGCATCACGTCTGGCGTCACATCGGACGGGTCGCAACAGCACCGAGAACGTCAGGCCCGATCGCGCCGGCGCCGACCACCCGCGGTCGAGCCGACCTCGCGCGGCGGTCTGGTGTTCTGCCACCAGCACAAGTCCGGCCGCGGCTCCCGATCGCGCCAGCTGCACGACGTCCGCGTTGGTGGAACCGGTCTCGTCGACGACCCTGATCTCGCGCCAGATGCCGAAGTCGACGAGGCCGCGAGACAGCGCCCGAACCGACAGTGGCGGACGCTCGAGGTCGGTCCAGCGCGACGTCACAGCTCAGCCGGTGTTCTGCAGGCCGGCGGCCACGCCGTTGACCGTCAGCAGCAGCAGTCGCTGCGTGCGGTCGCGTTCTTCGTCGTCGTCGATGCCGGCCCGCAAAGCCTCGAGGGCACGCAGTTGAAGGTGCGAGAGCGCGTCGACGTAAGGGTTTCGCAGCTCGACCGCGCGGCCCAGCACCCGGTGCGACTCGAGGAGCTTCTCCTGGCCAAGCACCCGGAGCAGCCACAACGTGGTGCGGTCGAACTCGGCCAAGATGGTCTCGGCGAGGTCGGGGCGACCGCCCAGTGCGAGGTGCCGCTCGCGCGATATCACGATCGGCTTTGGCCAGGGACATCTCGACGTTGTCGAGCATCGTCGTGAACAGCGGCCACTCGAGCGTAGGCGGCCTGCAGAACCGCGACGTCGCCGACCGCTTCGAGACCGCTGCCGAGGCCGTACCAACCGGGCAGCGTCGCACGGGTCTGCGACCACGCGAACACCCACGGGATCGCCCGCAGATCAGACAGCCCGCTGCCCGCGGTGCGCCGCGACGGCCGCGAGCCGATCCGCAGCGAGCCGATCTCGGCCAGCGGGCTGACGGCGGCGAAGAACTCGGCGAACTGGTCGGCGCCGACCAACCCGCGGTAGGCCGTGCGGGCTGCATCGCTCACCTGCTCGAAGGTCGCCCGGTGCTTCGTTGCGGCGGCCGCCACCATTTCTTCGACCGCGGGCGTCGAGGCCAGCACGACGGCGGCCGCGACCTGGTCGAGATGCCGGTGGGCGATCACCGGATGCCCGTAGCGGGCGAAGACGACCTCGCCCTGCTCCGTCACTTTGAAGCGGCCGTCGACCGACCCCGGAGCTTGGCTGAGGACCGCCCGATTCGCCGGTCCGCCACCACGGCCCAGTGCACCGCCGCGCCCGTGGAACAACGTCAACGTGATGCCCCGCCGCTTTGCCCAAGCCGTCAGCGCTGCCTGCGCGTCGTACAAGGCGAGCGTCGCCGAGACCGGCCCGACGTCCTTCGCCGAGTCGGAGTAGCCGAGCATCACCTCGAGGCGCCGACCGTTGGCTGCCAACCTGGCCTGCACCGGCGGCAGCTCGACCGCCTCGTCGAGCACGTCGACGCATCGGCGCAGGTCGTCCTGGGTCTCGAACAGGGGGACGACGTCGAGCGCCGGCGGCTTGCCGTGCGTCGCGATCGACGCGAGCTCGAACACGGCCGCGATGTCGGCGGCCGATGTGGTGAAACTGATGACGTAGCGGCGGCAGGCGTCGACGCCGTATTCGTCTTGCAGCCACGCCATCGCTCGAACCGTCTCGAGCACCTCGTCGGTCATCGCCGACACGGTCGACCGCCAGCTGCTCAGCTCCTCCAACGCGCGAGCGTGCACGCCGCTGTGCTGGCGGACCTCGAGTTCGGCGAGGTGGAAGCCGAACGTGCGTGCCTGCCAGATGAGGTGCTGGAGCTCGCCGAATGCGAGCCGATGCGCGCCGGCCGCGGGTGAGGGATTCCTGCACGAGCAACAGCTGCGCGATCAACTCGTCGGGACGCCGGTAGCCGCCGGCGTCTCCGAGTCGCCGCGCCTTCAGCCGGGCCGCTGTGTAGAGCACGAAGAGCCGATGCGGCTCATCGGGCGCCCGCAAGGCGAGCCCGCCGATCAGCTCGGGGTGGTCGCGCCGAGCGTCGTCGATGGCCGCACTCAGTTCGGGGCTTGGTGGTGTCGTCGCGGCCTCCGCAGTAAGCGTGCGGCCGATGCGGGTAGCCGCGCGCTCGAGCGCCAGCAGCACGTGATCCGACTGGATCTCCATGGCCTCGCGGGTGATCTGCGCCGTCACGGTCGGGTTGCCGTCGCGATCGCCGCCGACCCAGCTACCAAGGCGAAAGAACGCCGGCGCGGCGGGCGTCACGGTGCCCGACCGGTCGCCGAGCAACACGTGATCGAGCCCGCGGTAAAGGGTCGGGACGACGCGAAACAGCGTCTCGTCGAACACCGCCATCGCCGTGCGCACCTCGTCGAGCGGGTCGACGGCGTTGGCGCGCAGGTGGGCGGTCCGCCAGAGGATGTCGATCTCCTCGAGCAGCCGACGGCGCGCGTCGGCCTGCTCGCCAGCGCCGCCCCGTGGGTCGTCGATCCGATCGAGCTGCTCGCCCGCCCGCGAGATCGCGGTCACGACGGCACGGCGGCGAGCTTCGGTCGGGTGTGCGGTCAACACCGGGTGGAGCAACAACCCGTCGACGATGCCGGCCACTCGTTCTTCGCTGTGCAGGCGGCGGACCTCGGCTACCGAAGAAGCCAACGAGTCACCCGCGCGGCCCTCCCCTGCGTCACGCGACCGCAGGACGCGGACCCGGTGGTGTTCCTCAGCGAGGTTGGCCAGGTGGAAGTAGACCGTGAACGCGCGAGCAACCTCCTCGGCCCGATCCAGCGACCAGCCGCGTACCAGGGTCACCACGTCTTCGGGCGGGCCAGCGCCGGTCCGCGCGGCGATGACCGCGTGCCGCAGCTCCTCGACGTCCGCGAGAAGATCGTCACCGCCGTACTCGCGCAGAACCTGGCCGAGCAGCTCGCCGAGCAACCGGACGTCGCGGCGCAGGGGCTCGGGCATCTCGAGCCGGGCACGCTCCCGGGCGACCGGCTCCGGCGGCACCGGCCTCGACTCGCTCGCAGACTGCGGCACCGACACGGGCCCAGCGTACTGGCGGCGTACTGTCGCCCGGGACGGCCCAGCCCCGAGACGCGAGCACTTAGACGGACCAGCCCTTACCCGGATAAGCAGAGGAGGACTGCATGAGCGTCGACGACCTCGACCCGCACACCACCGCTGGCAAGCTCGCCGATCTGCTCGGCCGCGACGCCGAGGCGGTGCATGCGGGATCGGCGGCTGCCGTCGAGCGCCAGCACGCGAAGGGCAAGGGAACCGCGCGGGAACGCATCGACGCGTTGCTCGACCCCGACTCGTTCGTCGAGCTCGATCGCCTCGCGCGACATCGCTCGGTAGCTTTCGACCAGGCGTCCAACCGTCCGTACGGCGACGGGGTCATTACCGGCTACGGCACGATCGACGGCCGCCAGGTGTGTGTGTTCTCTCAAGACTTCACGGTGTTCGGCGGCAGTCTCGGCGAGGTGTTCGGCGAGAAGATCGTGAAGGTGATGGATCTCGCGATGAAGGTCGGTTGCCCTGTCATCGGCATCAACGACTCGGGCGGCGCGCGGATCCAAGAGGGCGTGGTGTCGCTCGGTCTGTACGCCGAGATCTTCTATCGCAACACGATCGCGTCCGGCGTGATCCCGCAGATTTCGCTCGTACTCGGGCCATGCGCCGGTGGCGCGGTGTACTCGCCGGCCATCACCGACTTCATCATCATGGTCGACCAGACATCGCACATGTTCATCACCGGACCTGACGTCATCAAGACCGTCACCGGCGAGGACGTCGAGTTCGAGGAGCTCGGTGGCGCACTGACGCACAACTCCCGATCGGGCGTCGCGCACTACCTGGCGACGAGCGAGGCCGACGCGATCGATTTCGCGAAGGCCCTGCTGTCGTACTTCCCGTCGAACAACGTCGATGACGCACCCGTGTTCCCGGTCGAGGCGGTTGCAAGTGTCACCGCGACCGACCTTGCGCTCGACACACTCATCCCCGACGCGGCCAGCCAGCCGTACGACATGCACACGGTGATCAAAGCGGTGCTCGACGACGCGGAGTTCCTCGAGACGCAGGCGCTGTTCGCGCCCAACATCGTGTGCGGTCTTGGCCGGGTCGACGGCCGGTCAGTCGGAGTGGTCGCCAACCAGCCGTTGCACTACGCCGGCTGCCTCGACATCGACGCATCGGAGAAGGCCGCCCGCTTCGTGCGCACTTGCGACGCGTTCAACATCCCGATCCTCACGTTCGTCGACGTCCCCGGGTTCTTGCCAGGCACCGGACAGGAATGGAACGGCATCATCCGGCGCGGCGCGAAACTGCTCTTTGCGTACGCCGAGGCGACCGTGCCCAAGGTGACGGTCATCACCCGCAAGGCCTACGGCGGCGCCTACGATGTCATGGGGAGCAAGCACCTGCGCGCCGACGTGAACCTCGCGTGGCCGACCGCGCAGATCGCCGTCATGGGAGCGCAGGGCGCGGTGAACATCTTGTACCGCAAGGAATTGGCGGCATCCGCATCACCCGAGAACGATCGCGCTGAGTATGTCGCACAGTACGAGGACCACCTCGCCAATCCCTACATCGCGGCCGAGCGCGGCTACGTCGACGCCGTGATCGCTCCGTCGCAGACCAGACTCGAGGTCAGCAGCGCGCTGCGGATCCTGCGCACCAAGCGCGACCAGCTGCCGCCGAAGAAGCACGGGAACATTCCGCTGTGAACGAGCCGGTGGAGGTCACAAAGGGCAACCCGGACGACGAGGAGTTGGCCGCCGTTGCGATGGCACTCGACATCGTCGCCGCCCGCCGCACGAGTTCCGAGCCGGCCGCGGTCTCGAAGTGGAAGTCATCGCTTCGCGAGACTAGGCGAAGGCCTCTCGGGCGAAGCTGAGCTGGGTTCGCTGGTGGTGCGGCCCGCCGCCCTCGTGCTCGTTGAAGTCGTAGACCTCGATCCGCTTCGGGCCGGCGTACGCGTTGTAGGCCGCGAACACCGTCGAGGGCGGACAGATCGGATCGCGCAGCGCGACCGAGAACAGGCTCGACGCGGAAGCCCGAGCCGCCAGAGACACGCCATCGAAGTACGACAGCACGCCGAAGACTTGCTCAACCCGGTCGCGGTGCGTGTGCAGGTAACGCACCAGCTCGCCGTACGGATTGGCGTCGGTGACCGACACGGCACGCCGGAAGTGGCAAAGGAAGGGGACGTCGGGCATCGCCGCGACCAGGCCATCGCACAGCGCGGCGGCGGCAATGGTGATGCCACCGCCCTGGCTCACACCACCAACGGCCACCCGGGTGGCATCAACGCCGGGATGAGAGCGGGCAGCGTCGACGGCTCGGACCGCGTCGACGAACACCCGGCGGTAGTAGTAGTTTTCCGCCGAACCGATACCGCGGGTCAGAAATCCCGCTTCGGCCGGCAACCCGGCGTCCGGATCTGGTGTCTCTCCGACCGACCAGCCACTGCCCTGACCACGGGTATCCATCACGAAGTGCGCGTAACCGGCGACCGCCCACAGCGTGCGCTCATGCGCAAGGCCCCGCCCGCCGCCATAGCCGATGTACTCGACCACGCACGGCAGCGGCGCGTCGCGAGAAGCAGGTAAGTGCAGCCAGCCCCGCACCGGCTGGCCGCCGAAACCGGGGAACGTCACGTCGAACGAATCGATCGCGCGCAACCCCGCGTCAAACGGCTCGAAGGTGGCAGATCCCGGGGGCGAACCAGCCAGCGTGTCGGCCCAGAAGCGATCGAAGTCCGGCGGCTCGGCAAGGGTGGGTCGGTAGGTCCGCAGTTCTTCGAGCGGGAGGTCGAACTCAGCCATGCGCGGGAGCATAGCCAACGGTGCGGGCACCCAGCGCCCAAGCCACCGTCAGGCGATGGAGATGACTGCGTCTTGTTGCTCGCCGCAGACGAATCTCGCCGCGATGTCGCCCGGCACCGGCCGGGAAAACAGGTAGCCCTGGCCGTACGCGCAGCCGAGCCGCTCGACGCGTCGGCGCTGGTCGCTGGTCTCGATGCCCTCCGCGATCACGTCGACCCCGAGGTTGCGAGCCATCATCGCGATCGTGCGAACCAGCTCGGTGCTACGCGGGTCGGTACCCAGCCCCCACACGAACGACCGGTCGACCTTCAGCGCCTCGATCGGGAATCGGTGCAGCGCCTGTAGCGACGAATAGCCGGTACCGAAGTCGTCGATGTGCAGCGCGAAGCCGTTCTCGTGCAACTCCAGCAGCATCCGCTCGGCCAGGTCGGCGTTGTACATGACGACCGTCTCCGTGATCTCGAGCACGATGTGGCGCGGCTCGAGGTTCGCCTCCAGAAGGTAGCCCTGGAGATCCTGCAACAGGCTGCCGTGCCAGAACTGCTTGTTCGACACGTTGACGCTGACGCGCAGGTCGTCGGGCGCCCCGGCTAACTTCCATTCGGCGATCTGCCGGCAGGTTTCTTTGAGGATCCAGCGGCCCATCGGCACGATGAGTCCGGTCTCCTCGGCGATCGGCAAGAAGTCCGCTGGCGCAAGCAGTCCGCGGGTCGGGTGCTCCCATCGGATGAGTGCCTCGAACGCAAGGGTACGTCCGGAGCGAATAGCAACAATCGGCTGGTAGTACAGCCGCAGCTGATCGCCATCAATCGCTTGTCGAAGTTCAGCTTCGAGGCGCAGCCTGCTGACGGCGTGCGTGTGCATGCCAGCGTCGAACGTTGCGTGTGTCCCCTTCTCGTCCGCCTTGGCCTGGTACATCGCGGTGTCCGCGTCCCGCAGCACATCTTCGGCAGATTGGTAGCCGGTACTGCTCGAGGCGATGCCGATGCTCGCCGTCACGAAGATCTCGTGCCCGCCGACGTGGAACGGTCGGGCCAGTCGCTCCTGCAGCCGCTCAGCAACCGCGACCGGATCTTGTGGCGTGGAGACGTCGTCAAGCAGGATCGCGAACTCGTCGCCACCGAAGCGCGACGCCGTATCGGATGGCCGCAGGTCAGCGGAGATCCGTTCGGCGACACTGGAAAGCAGGGAGTCGCCAAGCAGGTGACCAAGGCTGTCGTTGACGAGCTTGAAACCGTCGAGGTCGAGGAACAGCACCGCGAAATGCTGGTCGACATGTCGGTGCGTTCGGGCCATCGTGACTCGAAGCCGGTCGAGGAACAGCGTGCGGTTCGGGAGCCCCGTCAGCGGGTCATATAGCGCGGCATGCCGGAGCTGGCTTTCAAGCTCCATGCGTTCGTGGACGTCGGTCAGCGACCCGACCATGCGGGTGGGCACGCCGTCCGCGCCTCGGATAACGAGTGCCCGGCACAGCACCCACAGGTAGCTGCCGTCGCCGCGACGAATGCGGTGCTCAAGCTCGACACCGTTCGAACGTCCTGCCCGATGCTCCTCGATCGCCACCAGGAGTCCCGGCAAGTCGTCCTGGTGGACGCGGCCGAACCATTCGTTGCTGGAGGTGCCAACTTCAGCCGATGGGGACCCGACGAGTTCCATCCAGCGCGCGGAGTAGAAGACCTCGTCCTTGACCAGGTCCCAGTCCCACAACCCGCCGCTCGCCGCCTGCGCCGCCAGTGCGTAGCGCTCCTCGCTTTGTCGGATCTCCTCGACCAGACCACGCTCCCGTTCGAACGACCGCTCGACTTTCTCCCGTTGCTCCTCGAGTGACGCCAGGTTCGCCTGGTGGTCGAGCGCGACGGTCAATAGCGCCGCCCACTGGTTCACCGTCTCGCGGCCGGACGCGGCCTTGCTGTCAATCTTGCCGACGATGCTGAGCAGTCCCCAGTCACTCGACCGGATCTTCACCGGCAACACGAACACGACATCGTCGAGGTCGCCGTCGGCGAGCTCGAGGAGTTGCATAGGCGGAAAGACGGTCGCTGCGACAGTCTCGTCGAGACCTGGAGGACGCCGGCCGGGGACGGTGTCACGGTCGAAGGCCCCGACGATGGCGAGGGTCGGGTCGGAGCCGGCGACAAGTTCGCCGGGCGCCTCCGACCACAGACCGAGGCAGCCAGCCCGAACCGACGTGCGTTCGAGCCACTGCAGTGATCGGGGATCCTCCTCGTGGCTACGCAACAGGTCCATCGCGACCGCGTACTGGGTGCCCAGCGCGTTCTGGAAGTACGCGCTCTCGTTGTATTGATCATGGGAGTGGATCGCCGACAGCATCGACATCAGGCGCACGATCTGGTCGGCGACCCGGCGCGCACCGTCACCACCGTCCGCCGCGTGCGACGCCACGACGGAGGCGCCGAAATCACGAGCCGCAGTCATGATGCCGCGGATGGTCCGGTTGCGGGGGCTGCGCTGGTACAACGCCTCGAGATCACCGCGAAGCTTCGTCTGCGGCAGGACCGCCTCGCGTTTGAACGCACCCTCGAGCAAGTCGATGATCGACGACGCGGCAGCGGCAACTGTCGCGGCCCGACCACCCGCCCCGGTGTCAGCCGTGAGCGTGCGGTCGAGCTGTTCCTCCAACCAGCGACGGCGAGCCGCGCCGGTCCTCTGGACGTGGTCCAGCGACGTGACGCCGTTCATCTCGCTCGTGCATCCGCACGATTCGCGTGGGACGAACAAGGTCGGCGCCTCGTGCTGCCCATCACGAACGTCGAGGCCGGCCAGCTTGTCGAGAAGAAGCTGCGCGGCCAGCCTGCCGAGCAGGCCGAAGTCCTGGCGAATGCTCGACAGCGACGGCTTGACGAAAGTCGCGGCATCGACGTCGTCGAACCCAATGACTGCCTGGTCGCGTGGCAGCTCGAGGCCCGCCGCGGTTAGCGCCGACATGACGCCAATCGCGTTCACATCCGTGGCAACCATCACGGCGGTCGACCGCAGACCATCGGCGAGCATGGCCTTGCCGGCCTGCATCCCGAACTCCTCTTCGTTGTCCACGGTCGTAAAGACCAGCGTCGGGTCAGGTTCGATGCCGGCTTCGATCAGGGCTTCGACGTAGGCGGCGTGACGTTCTTGAATGTCGTCCTGATGCATCATGCCGACGAAGGCGATCTTGTGGTGGCCGTGCGCGATGAGGTGCTTGACCGCATCCTTGACGCCTTGCCGGTTGTCCGGTTGCACCGTTGGGCACACCACGCCGTCCAACTGCTTGCTGATGAGCACGACCGGCTTGCCAGACTGGCGGATCGCGTCAAGGTAGGCGGGCGTGGCACCATCGACGACCACGATGCACCCGGCGACGTGCCCCCAGGCCGCGGCGTGTGGATGCGGCGCAGTATCGGGACGCTCGGAGTAGATGATGCCGGGGTCGGAGGTCTGGATCGCGACCAGCCGCGCGCCCGCCTCGGCGGCCGCGTTCGCGACACCCCGGATCACGCCGCCGAAGTAGAACCCGCTCACGAAAGGCGACAGGACGCCGATCGTCGGCGGAGTATCCATGCCAGCCCTATCGGCCGCCGGTATCGACTTATGAGCGCTGTTTGTGGCGAGCTGCGGGGGCGACTGGGCCCCATGCGGAGCGCTCAGGCGGCCGCAACGACTTGGTTGCGTCCGGCGCCCTTCGCGCGGTACATCGCAGCGTCGGCGGCCCGGAGCAATGTCGACTTGCGAGGCGCATGCGGCGCCAGGGACGCGACCCCGAGGCTGACAGTCACCCGGCCCCGGTCAGTGCGGGCCACAAACGCCATCGGGCCGTTCTCGACTGCTCGGCGGATGACCTCCGCCCGCCGCAGAGCCGTCTCTGGAGCAGTGCCAGTCAGGAGAACCGCGAGTTCGTCTCCACCGAGGCGGTACGCGCGATCGCCCTGGCGGCTATTGGCCGAAAGCGCCTCCGCCACGATGCGCAGAGTTTGGTCGCCGACGTCGTGGCCGAACGTGTCGTTGACCGTCTTGAAGTCGTCGATGTCGACGAGAATCAGCGACACCGGCTGATCGCCGTCCAACTGCTCGATGTCGAAGTCGAAGGTTCGACGGCTGAGCAGACCGGTGACCGCGTCGTGCTCGGCCTCGTAGCGAAGCAAACGGACCGCCTCGTCGAAACGATCGCGGGCGGTGGCCAGGGTCAGCGTGATGCCGACGAGGATCAGGGACACACCGACCGCGTCTTCGATAACGGCCTTCGGCGAGTCGACCAGCACGCACAGGATCGTCTCTGCGATGACCAGTTCGCCGGCGATCAGCCGCGCGACCACCGGCTTCAGGTGGTAGGCAGCGAACAGCGCGGGCAGCGAGAAGGCGAGCTGCGACGAGGCCGTGGCGTCGCGGCTGCCGAGCGACATGAGCAAGATCAGAACCACGGGGACGCCGGGCACCAGCGGCCAAGCGAGGGCGGGCAGTCGCTCCGGCATCCGCCACATGAGAACCCCGGTCGCGGCGACCCCGGCCGAGACCAGCCACGGCACCCAGCGGTAGGCGAGTGGAAAGTTTGGGCTGGGCACGACCGACGCCTCGAGCGCGATGACCGCAGCCCCGACGAAGAGCAGCAGCGCAGCCGATCGGGCCGCGTCCGCGAGCACCCGCGGGCGGGCAGCCTCGATCCACTCTGTTCGCACGACGCCCTATCGGCCGCGGCCGGACTGAACTGAGGTCCGTAGACTCCGGGCCAATCAACGGAGGCTCAGTGCGCAAGGTTCTCGTCGCCAACAGGGGCGAGATCGCCGTGCGCATTGCGCGGGCATGCCGGGACGCCGGGCTGGCGAGCGTCGCGGTCTACGCGGAGCCTGATCTCGACTCGATGCATGTCCGCGCCGCTGACGAGGCCTACGCGCTCGGCGGGTCGACGCCGGCCGAGAGCTACCTGTCGATCGACAAGGTCTTGGCGGTGGCGGCGCGCTCAGGGGCGGACGCCGTCCACCCCGGGTACGGCTTCCTCGCGGAGAACGCCAAGTTCGCGCGGGCGGTGGTCGACGCCGGGTTGACCTGGATCGGCCCCCCGGCCGCGGCGATCGACGCGTTGGGCGACAAGGTTGCGGCGCGGCACATCGCGGCCAGCGTCGGTGCGCCACTCGTGCCCGGCACGGCCGAGCCGGTCGCCGACGCCGCCGAGGTCCTCGAGTTCGCCTACACGTACGGGCTGCCGATCGCCATCAAGGCGGCCTTCGGTGGGGGCGGTCGAGGCCTGAAGGTGGCGCGCACGCTCGACGACATCCCTGACATGTTCGCGTCGGCCGTGCGCGAGGCGATTGCCTCGTTCGGTCACGGCGAGTGCTTTGTCGAGCGCTACCTTCACCAACCCCGGCACGTAGAAACGCAGTGCCTCGCCGACGTCCACGGCCACGTCGTGGTGATCTCGACACGTGACTGCTCGTTGCAACGGCGTCATCAGAAGCTGGTCGAAGAAGCGCCGGCCCCGTTTCTGACCGATGCGGAAGTCGCCACCCTCTACGCGTCGTCGAAGGACATCCTGCGGGCGGCGGGCTACGTCGGTGCGGGCACCTGCGAGTTCCTGCTCGGGACGGACGGCACGATCTCGTTCCTTGAGGTGAACGCGCGGATCCAGGTCGAGCACCCAGTCACCGAGGAGATCTCCGGCATCGACTTGATCCGCGAGCAATTCAGACTCGCGGACGGCGAGGCGCTCGGGTACGACGATCCGCCGCTGCGCGGCCACTCGATCGAGTTCAGGATCAACGGCGAAGATCCGGGCCGGGGATTTGTCCCCGCCCCGGGCCGGGTCACTTTGTGGCGCCCGCCGACCGGACCAGGCGTGCGGCTCGACTCCGGCGTCGAGGCCGGCTCCGTCGTGCCGCAGGCGTTCGACTCGCTGCTGGCGAAGCTCATCGTGACCGGCGCGAACCGCACGCAAGCGCTGGCCCGAGCCCGTCGCGCACTCGCCGAGTTCGAGATCGACGGCATGGCCACCGCACTGACGTTTCACCGCGTGGTCGTCGATGATCCGGCCTTCGCGCCGGCGGATCCCGAGACGCCGTTCAGCGTGCACACCCGCTGGATCGAGACCGAGTTCGTCAACACGATCGCCCCGTACACCGGTGCCGCCGCTCTCGACGACGCCCCCGACACGGGAGGCCATCACCGTCGAGGTCGCCGGCAAGCGGCTCGAGGTCGCGCTGCCGGCGGACCTTCAACGCAGCGTCGATTCGCCGGCGCGCCGCCGGCGCAGCGTCGCATCACACGGATCGAGCGCGCACGCGGGAGGCAAACTCACCGCGCCGATGCAAGGCACCATCGTGAAGGTGGCGGTGAGCAACGGCGACGCCGTCGAACTGGGCGATCTGATCGTCGTCCTCGAGGCGATGAAGATGGAGCAGCCGTTGACCGCGCACCGCGCCGGCACGATCGCAGAGCTGGCCGCCGAACCAGGGCAGACGGTCGCCGGCGGCACCGTCATCTGCGAAATCCGCACCTGACCCACCACCGACCCGAAATCGTGGGGACTTGCTGCCCCCCAGGGGCAGTAAATGCGCACGATTTGAAGCCGGCGATCAGAGCCATCCGTTGTCCTCCGCCACCCGCAGCGCCTCGACTCGGTTGCGGGTGCCGGTCTTCGAAATCGACGACGACAGGTAGTTGCGCACGGTTCCCTCGCTCAGGAACAACCGCTTCGCAATGTCGGCGATCGTCGCACCGTCGCGCGCGGCCACCAGTGCGTCGCGCTCTCGCGCGGTCAAGGGACTGCTCCCCCCGGCCAGCGTCGCCGCGGCAAGACTCGGGTCGACGACACGTTCGCCGCGCGCGACTCGACGCACCGCATCAGCCAACTGCTCCGCAGGCGCGTCCTTGACCACGAACCCGAGCGCACCCGACTCCATCGCGCGCCGCAAATAGCCGGCCCGCCCGAACGTCGTCACGATCAGCACTCGGCAACTCGGAAGTTGGGCCTGCAGTGCAGCAGCCGCAGCGAGTCCGTCGAGACCCGGCATCTCGACGTCCAACACGGCAACATCAGGCCGGACGTCGAGGGCAGCCGCCACTACCTCGTCGCCGCGTCCCACCTGGGCGACAACCTCAAGGTCGGGCTCGAGGTTGAGCAAGGCGGCCAACGCACCCCGCACGAGGTGCTGGTCGTCAGCCATCAGGACCCGGATCACGTGGCCTCGCCCGCACGCCACGCCGGCACTTCGACGCGCAACCGGAAGCCGCTCGCACCGCCGTCAACGGGTCCGGCGAGCAGTCGACCGCCCAGCGCGTCGGCTCGCTCGGCAAGCCCTGCGAGACCATTGCCCCGGTGTGTCGGCTCGAGCTCACCGGCCTTTCGCACGCACCCGGATCCGTCATCGACGATCTCGATGCCGGTCGCGTCCAACGTGATGCGAACCGAGGTCGCCTTGCTGTGCCGCACGACGTTCGTCACGCCTTCGCGAACCACCCAGCCGAAGAGCCCGCCAACCTCCGGTGACATGCCCTCGACGGCGCCTGGCAACTGAGCGTCGATACCGGCCGCCTCGAGAACCTCGCGAGCGGTCGCGAGTTCGGTAGCCAGCCGCACTTCGCGATACCCCGCAACGGCCGCTCGAACATCGGCGAGGCTTTCCCGCGCTAGCGCCTCGACTTCGGCGATCTCCGCTCGCGCCCGCGCCGGATCCTGATCGAACAGCCGCGCAGCCAGCGCAGCCTTCACGGTCACGGTGGTGAGCGAGTGACCGAGCAGGTCGTGCAGGTCGCGGGCAATGCGCATCCGCTCACGTTCGGCAGCTAGCATCGCGACCTCTTCGCGCATCGCGGCAAGCTCCGCGTTCGCCCTGATGAGGCGAGAGAAACCGAACACGGCGAGCGAAGCGAGCGCGATGCTCGACAGCCATCGTCCACTGCACGCCCTTGACGTGCCATGGCCCGATGAGTTGCGGCACCAATGACTGCCGTGACTGCGAACGCGGCGACCATGCTCAGCGCTACTCGTCGCCGGCAGCAAGATGATCGTTGCGGCTGCGACGAAGATCAGCATCCACAGGCCGTTCAGTCCGATAACCGCCGTCCCGCGACGTTAGAGGCAGAGCTACGCCAACGATCAGGTAGCTGTAGCGCGTGCCGCGCGCACCCCACCAACCGAGCGGCACGAGGAACAAGTACGCCCACGCGAACGCCACCAACAACACAGTTCCGACGATGCTCGCGGCGAGTTGATGATGGCTCCACGCGCACCGAGCGGGATCGCGAGATAGATCGAGCCAGAACCCGCCGCCGCGCCGCCATCGTGTCGGTCCATGCTTGCGATCGTTCGGCTCGCCGGGAGCGAACCAGCGCAGCTGGCGACGTGCGGCGGAACCGAACTCCGCCCCACCCCGGCGGCCTCCCACGTCGCGCGCGGCTCGACGTCCACCGAAGTCAACGAGCGTCGTCCGGCTCAGATCCGCGACGTGTCGCGACGGAAGGCCCACGCGGCAAGCGCTCCGAGCACGATCGTCCATATCGCGACCACGATCCACCCCTTGGAGTCCCATGCTGGCGCACCTACCAAGGTATGGCCAGCCTGCACGAGCCAATAGGTCGGCGTTCCCTGCGAGACGTCGTGAAGCGGTCCGTGGTCACCGCCGACCGGTCCCCAGGCGCCACCAAGGAAGGCGAGGATCGAGACGCCACCACCGATCACCGGCCCCATCGAATCGGGCGTGAACAGGTGACCGATCAGGATGCCCAGTGCCGCGAACGGGATCAGAGCAACCACGATGAGGCCGGTCATATGCAAGACGCCTTTCGGCGTGATGTGCACGCCCAAGGTAGCGCCGGCGACGAACAGCAGTGCGAGCGAAATCAACGCCGTCATGTAACCGGTGAGCACCTTGGCACGCATGTAGTTGCGGACGCTCAGCGG
This sequence comes from uncultured Actinomycetes bacterium, assembly GCA_963825425.1. Classification (GTDB taxonomy): domain Bacteria; phylum Actinomycetota; class Actinomycetes; order Acidothermales; family Acidothermaceae; genus PALSA-607. Next base: position 8,779 of record CAWGTF010000004.1, on the reverse strand, counting down.
GGTGAGCCGCAACTGGCGGGTCCAGCCGACCGAGCGCTCGGCCGAGATGCGCGCGCCGAGGGCGATCATCGCGCCCATCGTTCCGAACGACGCCATCCCTGCGAGGTAGTAGGTCGGGAAGGATATGCCGCCAAGTTGCTGATGCCTGTTGCTGCCGGCGATCAGGTAGAAAAAGATGAGCGGGAACACGAGCGAGATGATGAAGCCACGCTTGTTGCGGACCGCGCGGATCAACTCGTACTTGAGGTAGGTCGGGTTCATGACAGTTCCTCGGATTTGTCGTCACCGGTGAGCAACAGGAATGCTTCTTCCAGGCCAGCACCCGCGATCGAGATGTCACTCGCGGCTGGAAAGTCGCGAAGCAGTGCGCGGATCGCGGCGTCAGAATCGTTGCAGTGCAGCACAACGGCCTCGCCACGGCGTTCGCCGCTTTGAACGCCGGTGAGCGTGGTCAATGCGGGGATCGGGACGTCGGGCAACGTCGCCTTGATCGTGCGTAGCCCGACGGTGGCCTTGATCTCGGTCGCCGGCCCGTCGGCCACGATCCGGCCCCTCGCCATCAAGACGATCCTGTCGGCGTAGCTGTCGGCCTCTTCGAGGTAGTGGGTCGCGAACACGACGGTCTTCCCTCGTGCCGCAAACTCGCGCATCGAAGTCCAGAACTCGCGCCGCACTTCGACGTCCATCGCGACTGTCGGTTCGTCGAGGATCAGCAGATCGGGGTTGGAGACCAACGCAATCGCGGATCGCACGCGCTGCGTCTGGCCACCCGACAGCTTCTGGGTTCGGCGATCGGCAATGTCCTCGATGCCGGTGACGCTCAGCACGTCGTCGACCGCCATCGGGTTCGGATACAGCGACGCCATCATCGCGATCAGCTCACGAACCGTCAGGTCGCGCAGCAGTTGGCCGGTCTGCAGCATCGCGCCGATGGCGCCCGCGCGAACCGCGTCGGCAGGAGTCATGTCGAACACCTGCACCGACCCGGTGTCCGGCTTCGCGAGCCCGAGAATCATGTCGATCGTCGTCGACTTCCCGGCGCCGTTCGGGCCAAGCAAAGCGACCGTCTCACCAGGCGCGATCACCAGATCGACGCCGTCAACGGCCAGCACCGGGCCGTAACTCTTGCTCAGGGATGCCAGGCGGATTCCCGCGGTGGTGGTCCTCTGGTCAGTAGCTGTAGTCATGGCTCGATATTGCCCGCGGCGCCGTGACTGCGCCCAGTGCAACCCGTCGTCCATCGGCCATGACATGCGTCATCAAGTCCGCCGGACCCGGTGGCCTCGCAGTCCTGAGCGTCGCCTGAACGGCCGAAATTGGTACATCAAGGGCTGCGAAGAGGTTTGGATCGGGGTTGCGCGGGCCGAAGATAAGGCATGAGCCGGACGCCGAAGGCAACTGTCGCCGCAGCCGTGATCACCGCTCTCGCCGCGCTCACCGCGGCCTGCGGAGGCGGTCGTCACCACCAGGCGGCGCCAACCGGGCCGCCGCCGGGAAGTTCGAGCGGGGCGGCCTCGTCCGCTTCGGCCGTGGGGTCCAGCGTGGCCTCGAGCGCGCCGGTTTCGAGTGCGGCAGCCTCCGGCGCGACTGCGTCGGGCGCGGGAGCGTTGGCCGCAAGCTCGAGCGCGACCGCATCGTCGACAAAGGCGCCGACCAAGGCCTCCGCCACCCCGACGCCGACCAAGTCGGCCAGCGCGAAACCGACCGCAAAGCCGACGCCGGCCAAGACGACCCCCGCGCCGCCCCCAGCTGGCACTTCATCAGGTACCGACGTCCTCGCCGGTACGCGCTGCCAGATCTTCCCCGCCGACAACTACTGGCACGCCGACATCGCGTCGCTGCCGGTGAACTCGCACAGTGCGCAATGGCTGTCGGCGATGGGAGCGTCGACTCGCAAGTTGCATCCCGACTTCGGGCCCTCAGGTGACCCGTCAAATCCGTACGGCATCCCGGTCACCGTCGTTCCGGCCGGTCAAACGCGAGTGCCGGTGACGTTCCAGTACGCCGACGAGAGCGACAAGGGGCCTTACCCGCTCGGGCCGAAGACGTTGATCGAAGGCGGCGCGAACTCTGGCGGCGACATGCACGCCATCATGGTGACCGCTGACACCTGCGACCTGTTCGAGACGTGGGACACCGTCGACACGACGTCCGGCTGGACCGCAGGATCAGGCGCTCACTGGTCGTTGTCCAGCGATGCGCTACGGCCGAATACATGGACATCAGCGGACGCCGCAGGGTTGCCGATCCTGCCGGGCCTGCTGCGCTACGACGAGGTGAAGTCGGGTCACGTCGACCACGCGATCAGGTTCACCACGAACGTGACCGACGACAGCTACCTCTGGCCAGCGCGCCATGCGGCAAGCTCAAGTCACAACGCGAACCTGCCCCCGATGGGCGCACGATTCCGCCTGAAGGCCAGCTTCTCGCTCGCCGGCTACTCCGTGCAGGCGCAGACCGTGCTGCGCGCGATGCAGACCTACGGTCTCGTGTTGGCCGACAACGGATCGCCGTGGTACTTCCAGGGCACCGCAGACAACGCGTGGCCCGACGCACTGATCGAATCGCTGAAGACAATCCCGGCCAGCGCGTTCGAAGCAGTCGACACCAGCAGCCTCGAAATCTCGGCGAACAGCGGCGCCGCGCGCTGATCGACTCGCTACGCGCCGACTGAAGGAATTCGGTTGTGTCCACGCGCGAAAACCCCGCCAAATTCCTTCACTCGACGTCGGGCTGTCCGGCTGATCGGTACGTTCGGCTCATGACCCGAATTCCGGGCGACCCCGGCACACGCCGCTGGCTGCTGTTTGCGATCGGCCTGCGACTGCCTCCCGAGAATCGGGAGTGGGTACGCCACGAACTGACCGACGCGGGTTGGCGTACTCGCGCCGCAATACGACAGCTCGTGCTGGTCGTTCCGGTTGCGGTCGCGTTCGCGGCCTTGCCAGGACCGTGGTCGTTGAAGCTGACGCTCATGGTTCTCGTGCTAGTCGGCGGCTTGTCCGTCTCGTTGATCTACGCCGACAGCGTGCGCGCGTCGCGGCTGCGCCAACACGATCTGCCGGTGCCCGAAGATCGCGATCTAGGGCGTCCGACCGACTCTCTGTGAGCCCAGGGGTCACGCCTCGATCGACACCAGATCGCCGACGGCGACCCGGCCTGGCGTCACCGTCGTGCCGTACACCCCAAGGCAGGCCCGGCGCTCGCGACCGATCGCGCGCAGCACTGCCGCGTTCCGCTTGGTCGTCTGCGGGTCGACGTTGACCATGATGCAGCGCTGATCTCGGTTGTCGACGCGCATCCGCACGTCACCGATGTGCAGTACCGAGCCGATCCACGCTTCCTCGGGGAAGGGCGTGTCGTCGATCGGCTCGACAAGCAGATTGGGCCGGAACCGCAAAGGGTTGAGTTCGGCGCCGGCAGTTGTGCCCAGGTCGGCGACCGTTCGAGTACTGATCAGCGACAACGGGAACCCATCAAACAGGCCGCGGTCGTGCTTGATGACGCGCACACCCGGGCCGAGTTCGGCAGCCAGCGCTGGGGCGGTCACGTCAACCTCACCCCCCGCCGGAGTTCGCACCATGACCGGTGACTTGTCCGGCCGTAGCGGATCGACGAACGACGGACGGTACCTCCACATGGCCGGAAGTTCGCGGATCGTTTGCCAAGGGAACCCGCTTCGTACGAGGCCGTCTTGGACGAACGCCCAGCGGCGATCTCCGGCCATGCCTTGCCACGACACATCGACCTCGTCCAGCACCTCGGCAGCCATCGACTTGACCGGGTATCGAAAGAGCGACACCACTCGAGCGACTTGACGGTCGACCATGGCAGCCTCCTAAATGCGAACAGGAAGCGCCCTTGACCAGATCCGCCGGGGCCGAGCGTGGCGGACTAAGTCCGTCGCAGCGCCTCTCGACCTCGGCCGCGCCAACCAACAGCGCGATGATGGTGCGTCGACAAGCATACGACCGCACTCCTCGCCGTCCAGACCGAAATCACTCACACCGAGGATGACCCGTGAACGAGTTCCCCGACTTCTCTCTCGCCGGCAAGGTCGCCCTCGTGACGGCGAGCGGCCGTGGCCTAGGACGCGCCATCGCGATCGCGCTGGCGCACGCCGGCGCGGACGTTGCCCTCGGGTTGCGCGACCGCGCGTCAGCGGGCGATGTCGTCGAAGCCATCACTGCATTGGGACGTCGAGCAGTGCCGCTTCAGATGGACATGACTCGTCTGCCCGAGATCCGCCAAGCCATCGCGGACGCTCATGAGGCATTTGGCCGGCTCGACATCCTCGTCAACAACGCGGGGATCGCACCGGGGGCGCCGGCATCGTCGGTAACGGAGGAGAACTTCGATGCGACCCTCCAGGTCAATCTGAAGGGCACGTTCTTCGCGAGCCAGAGTGCGGCGAACATCATGGCCAGCCAAGGCTCCGGTCGGATCATCAACATCGGTTCACAAGCCGGCCTGGTTGCACTGCCGGGTGAGTCGATCTACTGCATGACGAAGGCGGCGATCGGCCATTTGACCAAGTGCCTCGCCGTCGAGTGGGGTGTGCTCGGCATCACGGTCAACTGCGTCGCGCCGACGTTCATCGAGACTCCCGGCACCGAGCCGGCGCTGTCGGATCCGGTGTTTCGCGCGGACGTGATCGAGCGCATCGCGGCACTGCACCGAATCGGTCAGCCGGTCGACGTAACCGGAGCCGTCGTGTTTCTGGCCTCTGACGCCGCGTCGCTCATCACCGGCACGACGATCCCGGTCGACGGCGGTTGGACCGCGCGCTAGGGCGACCGATCCGTGTCGCCGACTGATACGCCGTCTGGGTGAACGACCACGGCGCTTCGTAATGGCAGCGTAAAAGCCATGACCGGGTTGGAGCAGCTTCCCTACCGTCTTTCATAGTCGCTATTCGCGTTGTAGTCACACGGGGGAAGTTCAGATGAAGAAGTTTGCTGTTCTGGCTGGATCAATTGCGTTGGCCATTGGCACGTCCATGCTCGCGGGGGGTGACGCGGCAAGCGCCGCGAGCCCGGGCTACTACGGCGCCGCGGACTACCAAGGTGACATCGCGCATCAAGGCTATGCAGGTCCGGCGCTGCCGGCGTCGATGTCCGTCAAGTGGAGCCAGGACTTCGGCGGCCTGGTCTCATACCCGGTGATCGTCAGCAATCGGATGTACTTCACGGTCCAGGGCCAAGGTAACGACGGCGCTCTCTACGCGGTCTCCGCAACGACAGGCGCCACCCTGTGGGGTCCGATCGCGCTTCCGACTCGTTATAGCGCGGTGTCGTGGGACAACGGACAGCTCTTCGTACAACTCGGCAACGGGATGCTCGAGGCATACAACGGTTCTACCGGAAAGCTGAACTGGTCAGTTCAGCTCCCCAGCGGCATGTTCACCTCGCCACCCACCGCCACCGCGGGTGTTGTGTATACAGGCGGGTCCGGTGTCTTGTGTGCGGTGAACGAAGCGACAGGCGCTCTGGAGTGGATGCAGCAGGTGGAGAACGGCGATCACAGTGCGCCGGCCGTGGATAGCACGGGGATCTACGTGTCATACGCGGGCGAGCTCAGCTACAAGTTCTCGACGTCGGGTTCGCTGATCTGGAACCACAGCAACGGTAGCGAGGGTGGCGGTGGCCGCACGCCCGTAGTCCATAACTCGAAGCTCTGGGTCCGCGATGACGCCGGCATGGCACCGTCGATCCTCGATGCCTCCACCGGCCAGACTGTCGGCAGCTTCTCGGGACTAACTGCGCCCGCCTTCTACGCGGGGACCGCGATCACGACTACGGCGACCGGCCTCCAGTCGATCAGCGTGGCAACCGGGAAGGTTCTCTGGACGCAGGCTGGCGACGGGCAACTGGCATCCGCACCGTATGTTGCCGGAGCGACCGTCTACGTCGGCAGCGGCAGCGGCAACGTCTACGGGTACTCCGCCACTACTGGCGCCCAGGTGTGGGAAGGATCTGCCGGCGCGGCAGTCGTCCGGCCGGACGAGCACAACGGCTTCGTGCTGCAAGGCATCCAAATCGCAGACGGACTCCTGGCGGTGCCTGCGACCAGCCGGATGACCGTGTTCGGTTAGACACTCGCGGGTGCGCGCACGGATCGTGCGCGCACCCGTCAATTCCCAGCGCGATCTAGGCGACTGGACAGCGCGCTAATTCGAGCCCTGCACACCCTTGCGTGTCGATCGCACAGTGCGGCGCACCCTGGCGCGCAGCGCCCTTCGAGCGACCGGCCCGAGATCCTCGACGACCTCGACCAGGGCGCCGAGCATTTCGAGTGACGCGATCGCATTCTGTGCGCCGTCGGGATCGACGCCGTCAAATAACTCGATGCCGATAAATGACGCGGCAATCCCCCGCGCTAGCCCTTCTGCATTCGCGACTTCGGCCAGTGGACTGCTTTTGAGAAGTCGCACGAGCGTCGTTTCGATCTCGGCGATCCATAGCGCGAGTGCGTGCTTGGCGGCCGCCGCGAGATTGGCGTCTTGTTGAGCGCCCGCGAGAACTTGGGCGAGAACCGTGATGTTGCCCGCGTCGCGCTCGCGAGCATGCATCTTCGTGCCCAGCGCAAGCAGTTCCGGAAACGAGCCGACTTGCTCGAACTGCGGACGATAGAGGGCGACCCGTTCCGCGGTCGACTCCCGGCAAGCGGAGTCGATCAACTGGTCGATGGTGCCGAAGTGGTAGAAGATCAACGCCTGGTTGACACCCGCCGTTGCAGCGATGATCCGCGCTGACGTGCCTGCAATCCCTTTGTCGCGCAAGGTCGTGATCGTGCCGTCGATGAGCTTGCGGCGAGTGTCGCTCACGCGAGCGCACTGCAGCGCCGCCATGGGCGGGTTCGACGATTGTCGGACCTGGTAGGCAACCGGTCGGTGCGGCCGAGGGCGACGCGCGGACCGACCGCGGCACCGGTGACCACCGACATCACGACGACGACAAGCAACCAGCCGTCTAACGGCAACGGCCCGGACCAAGGCGCCGGATCCAGCGTCAGCCCCAACATCGCAAGCCCAACGAACGGCGCCGCGGCTGTGGCACCGCCCACACGTCGCGCTCTCCATTCGTTGCCAGGCTTGTCCGCATTCGCCATCACCAGGACCCCGCCCCCTAATAGCCCGACCACGGAACCGACGATGCCGCCCACGACCGCAGCGCAAAAGCAGTACAGCACCACAATGCCGAGCCCCGACGGGCTCACGATCACGAGGGCAACCACTGGCGCGAGGGACGCGACGCCCAACATTGCGCCGCAGGCCGAGCCGAAACCAAGCGCTCGGGCGAACAGCCGGAAAGGCACCGGTTCGCGAAGGCTCTCAGACACGAACGTGCTCCCTCCACCCGCTGGAACTCTCAGTTCGAGCCATCTGTTTGAGCGGCCGCTCAAACGATAGCATGCGTTTGAGCGAACGCTCAAGCGTCTCCCTGAGCAGGTCCGGAACGCAGTGGCGAGGGTAGATGATGGGGTCATGCGAACAACGCTTGCGCAGATGCCCTTCCTGGGCAGGTTCGTATTTGTCGGCACGCTGTCGGCAGGTGCTATCGGTGCCGTCGTCGGGCTCATCGTCGGGCTCCACGCGTATCCGCCCACCGCGTGGTTTGCGGTGTTCGAGCTTGGAGTCCCCGCTGCAGTTGTCGGTGCGCTGCTCGGCCTCGCCTCCGGTCTGAGCGTCCGCGGAATTCGCCACCTACGCCGCAGCTAGGTCGCCAAACGCTATTCGCGCAAGCGCAAGGCGGTCGCCGCAGCTGACTGGGCGCTCGCGGTGATCGTCGTGAGATCGCCGACCACGATGAGTTGCTGCACTCTGCCAACCTGTTGAACGAGAAACGCATTCAATGCGGGGCCCAGGTCGCTGGGGCTGTTGGTCAGCAAGAGCGCACCAGCGTTGCTACCTGCGTTCGCGATGGTGGCGACGCCGTCGACCGCGCCCTGGTCCCCTCGCACGAGATCGACCTGTGGCAACGGCCAGTGCAGAATCTGGAGCTCGAAGCGGGCGAGTGCGATCGATTCGGACGTCGGGTCACCGGCGCCGCCGACGCGCTCGGCGCTGATGTTCAGCGGCGCCAGTTGGGAGACGACCGCATCACCGATCTGGCTGACGGATCCGACAAGGACGACGTGCGTGATACCACCTTCGCGCAAAGCTGCGAGCGTCTCGGGAGGAATCTCGGTGCCGGCCGTATAGAGCAGTGGGAAGCGGTTGCGAAAGGAAATCGGGCCGGCCGCCACTGCATCGGGCAGGTCAGCCGAACTGACGAGTAACGCCGTCGGCCCGTACCCGGTGAGCTTGGCGGCCGGTCCTCCGGCCTGTTCGATGACGCCAGCGGTGGCGTAGCGCGTGACGCCGGCGAGCCGCGTCGTCCGCATCCCGTGCCCTTGAAGCACGGCGTCGACACTGCCGCTGATCGCCGTGTTGTCGCCGATGATGAAGACCTGCTTTACCTTCAGCCGGCTTAGTGCGTGCACGACATCGTCAGGCAGGCCACCCGGCGGAGTGAGCAAGATCGGACCGCCGCCCTGTGCGCCCGCAAGGTAACTGCCGGCGATGGCGTCGGCGAGATCGTCGCCGCGGGCGAGTACTGCGGTGTCGGCGTGCGTGAACGAGTTCAACGCCACCTGCGCAGCAGTCGTGTACCGATCCGGGCCTTGAACGCGACGCACGGGTGAGCGCGGCTTGCTGCCGAATGCGAAGCCGACGACGATGGCGGCTACCACTATCGCGACGAAGGACACCCGCAACCACGCGGGGAAAAATGAGGGC
>CAWGTF010000003.1:0-44166 GCA_963825425.1 uncultured Actinomycetes bacterium | reverse complement strand
ACCAAGCACGACTTGCGGCATTTTCGGATGTCTGAGAGCGGCCGACGGTCCAGCTCCAGCGGTGGTAGCACCTTTAGCGAGTAGTTGCACCGGTCGATACCACGCAGATGAACAGCCGGTCAGCGCGCAGAGACCCGACTCCGACCTCTGCCGACGTGTCCCCCCAACTCGGCTTGGCCGCATGTCTGCTGGTGCCCGGTGTGTTCTTCGTGATTCAGGGATTTTCCCGGCACGCGTCTGGGGCATCTCACCGATCGGTGACTCTTGCTGGCGGGGAGGCTCGTCTGGGTCTTACGTGTCTCGTGCTCGGCGTTCTGATTTGTAAGTCGGCTTGGTCTACGTGGCGGCGCCTCGGCGCTCCGACCAGCTACTGGGCCTCGCTTCAGCGTCGTTGGCGCCCACGCATCCTAGGTACAGCCACCACCGTGGGGATCGGCTTCTGCTTGTTCGGCGTGCTGTGTTGCGCGGCCGGGCGGAGCTTCCTGGGCGGTGTTCTGTTAGGTATCGGCGTCCCAAGCGCGGCGATCGCGATCGCCATGGTGACCGGCGGGATCCAGCAGACCTTCTAGCCGCGTCCGGCCTCAGCTGCGATAGTCCTCGTCATTGCCGGGAAAGCGCTTGTTGCGTCCGGAAGCGATTCGACTACCGACGCGCTCGTCTTTCCGTCACGACGAGCCAACCGCACGCAGCGAAGATGAGCACGACGCCAGCACCCGCGACCAGGGCATTACCCGGCCGATGGCCGCTCGCCTGCCCAGCGCGCGTCAGGACCAAACCGAGCAAGACGCTAAGTCCGCCTATGAGCCGACGCTGACGGAACGCCTACGCGGCGACCCCCGATGCGGCGCTGCTGGCGTGACGCTGAGGCGGCAAAACATCAGGAACATTGCCCATGCTGGGGAGATCGGCAATCCTTTCCGGCAAGTGAAGGACTCCCGGCATCGCCTTCGCAGCAATGGAATAACCGGATCTCGGGAGGCCCGAACGCCCGTACCCACGAGCCTAGAAGTCCAACACGACAGCCGCCCCAAACGTTGCGTATGTCGTGCCCGGCGAAACTTCATCGCCGCTCGTCGAGCAGGCCTGTTGCTGCCCGATCCGAACTACCGGATCTCGGCAAATGATCGAGTTTCGACGAGCCCGTTTCGGCCCCCCGGGCCGGCCGACGTCCCGGTCAGGCGGCCTCGCGGGTGGTGCCGGCGAGGAGATCGAGCAGCGGCTGGGTGGGGATTTTGATGAGCCGGCCGAGCCGGAGCACCGGGGTCGGCCACTGGCCGTCGTGGACGAGCTTGTAGGCCGTCGTCCGCCCCACACCAAGCAGCGCGGCAGCTTGGACGAGGTCGAGGACGGCGGGCAGCGGCACCGCTGGGTCTACCCGAGTCGCCGGCTGTCCGGGGCCTGGGTTTCGGTCGCGTGCTGCTGGTGTCGTGTCGGGTCTCGCCATCGCGGTCGCTCCTTGATCGGGGAATCGTTGCTGACCGTGCTGTGTGTCATGTACTCCGCTAGGTACAGGCGCCTCGGTCACCGTGGAAGTGGACACAGCTGCGGACCTAAACCGCGGCAACACCTCGGCGAGACCGTGGATGATCGGCCAACTATCGAACACATCGTCAACGCATTTGAGCTCCCGTGGGTGAGCACGGACACTCCGACAGGCCGCGGTGGCGTGTCGTTCGTGGAAGTGGGGAGCTCGAATCGGCTGTCGTCAATCGGTGAAGACTGGAAGGGCGTCGACCATCTGCTCGGCTACTGCATGCAACGTGCGGACGACGGCAGTGTCGGCGTCGACGTCGTCGGCTGTGATCGGTGTGTTGTCCTCGTACTCGACTTGGTTGCGGTTTCGCCGTAAGCGCCCGAAGGGGCGGAACGCCTCGCGGGGTGGCGGTTGAGTGAACTGGGCGTTGATGGCTTCCTGGATCGCATAGTGTCCGCCCTTGCTGGTGGCACGCAGACCTTGTGCTTGCAGCACAGCGGCCAGGCTCTTGCGCGCGGCGTCGTAGAGCAGTGAGTACGCGCCGGTCGGGTCTGCGTTCGCGACGGTGTGCGCGCTGTCGATGTGGCCGGCTGCTTGGGCGAGGAACCCATGCGCGGCCTCACAGTGACGGCGCGACCTTCTCCAAGTTGCCGGCCGCGATCAATTCTTTGATCGTCTCGATGCCGGTCGGCCAGCTAGCCATGGTCGGCTCCGATCGTCAGCTCGACGAGGGGGCGCTGCTTGGCGGTGCGGGTGAACGCGTCCTTCGGGTCGCGCCAGGCCGAGGGGCTCCGAAAGATCACTTGGCCGTCGTGCCCGACAGCGCGCAGCGCCTCGACGACTGCCTCGGTGACGTCGTCGCGATCGGGCTTGCCCACGACGATGACGTCGACGTCGTTGGGGAAAGCGCCAGGCTGGCCGTCGTACCGCGCGGCCCAGGAGCCGCCGATGAAAGCCTGCTCGATGCCGGGATTGCCGCTGAGCGCGGTCTCGACGACGGTCTTGGGCCCGTAGCCGAGAAGGAGCAGGTTCGCCAGCGGGCCGATGAGCGCGCTGGTGCCGGCACGCAGCAATCGCGTGCGCCCAGCTCGGCGGTCCGTGAGGATCCCGGCTTGGACGAGGCGCTCAACCTCTGCGTGCAGGTTGCCGGGGTCGCTGCCGGTCTCGCGTGCGAGGTCGGCGATGCTCGCTTCCCTGTCCGGGTGCAGCAGCACCGCGGCCAGCAGGCGGGCTTGTGTCTCGCTGCGCAACACCGGCGCGAGCACCGAAGCATTTCGTGTCATGCGAACACGATATCATGTGCCTATGACACGAAAGAGGCCCACGATCGTGGGACCGACGGTCTGAGTTTGTGGGCACATTGTGGGCACAATGTGGGCACGGACCCGCAGAACAAGGACGACCTCGGCCAACACGGGCCAACACGAAAACCCTTACGCTGCAAGGAAAAACGGCACAGACTGACAGCACTCGTCATCACGTGATAGGGCCTTTAAGCTTCTCATAATCCGTCGGTCCTGGGTTCGAGCCCCAGCCGCCCCACCGGGTCGAAATTTTCTGTTCCGGCTGATCGAACTTTGAGCGCGACTGCGACGCCTGCATGCCTGGTCGTCGCGCGATGTCTCACGGGTCACCCAGTTATCTGACCAATCACGGACTGTCGCGTTCGTTTTGAGATGCTTTATGAAGTAAACGTCTCTGATTCGTTTGACCTTTGTGGCCGCCACGCCTAGGCTCAAACATCATGGCTCGGACTGCAGACGTCGTCGCGGCCATCAAGGCGATGATCCTGGCTGGTGAGCTGAGCGCGGGAGATCGGCTACCGACGGAGAAGGATCTCGGTGCTCGTCTCGGCGTCTCGCGCGGCCCGTTGCGCGAAGGTGTGAGCGCCCTGGCCGCGATGGGTGTCCTCGATACCAGGCAGGGTGACGGCACGTACGTCACCAGCCTTGAGCCGAGCCTGCTGATGGAGTCGTTGAGTTTCGTCGTCGATGTGCACAACGAGGGTGGCGCGCGCCAGTTCCTCGCCGTCCGCCGTGTTCTCGAGTGCGAAGCAGCAGCGCTCGCCGCGATGAACATCGACGCCGATGGCCTGGCGGCAGCCGAGCGGGAGCTTGCCGACAGTGATGCAGCAGCGCACGAGCCCGCAGACATCGAACGCTTCTTTGCGGCGGTCGTCGGGTTCCATCGAGCGGTCGCTGCTGGTGCGGGGAACCCGGTTCTGGCAGCGCTCATCGAGTCGTTGTCAGGCCGCACGTCGCGTGCGCGACGGGTGCGCAACGTGGTCGACGAAGGTGCCTTGGACCGTACCGTCGCGGAACATCGCGCAGTGCTGCAAGCGATCGCTGCGCGCGACCCCGAGCGCGCGCGACTCCGAATGGAAGTGCATCTCGTCGCCATCGAGGACTTTCTGCACGAGTCCCCGGTACCTGAGGTCGCCGCACAGAGGGCATAACAAAGCAGCCCAACACGTGGCGCATTCAACGACGTTGTCGAACCGTCCAATGTGTGTGGCGAATGAAGAATATTGGCTGACTAAGCGACGTCGCGCTTGCGCACATTCTCCCCGAATATGGCCTCGAAAGCCTCGTCGCGGAATTGCCGAGACAGCTCAATAGCGAGTTGGTCGTCATCGGCACCGATCGCCGAGTTGATCTTCTCGGCGTAGGCCTCACGAATCGCCGCGATCTCCGCCTGCGTCCCCTCATCCTGCGACATCATCAGGTCATCAGACGCGTCGTACGTCATCTCGTTCATCATCTCGTTCGTCGTCTCTTCCATCGTTGGGCGCTCCCTCGTTGTTCAGCCCGAGCTATCACTCTGCCAGTGATATCGGCAGCCAGGGGCCTCACACGGGTTACCAACGGGAAAATAGTGTGTGACATTCCCCGCAAATGTGCGGCTCCAGTTGTTCATCATTAGCGGAGCCTCAATTGGCCGGTAATTCGCTATTGATAGTCGCGGCTGATCGTGAGCTGGATCTCATTGCGCCGGCAGCTTCATTCGGACGGCGGGGCGGGGATGCCGGCGATCACCAGTTCCCACGCACGGTCGAGTCCCGCTGCCACGCAGCCCTGCACGACCGCGTCTGCGCCCAGTGCGCTCGTCTTCACGGTGGGCAGCACCGGTGCCATCGTGGCGAGGTTGACTTGCACGGCGGCCATGAACCCGGGCGCTTGGCCGATACCGCCGCCGAGCACGACAAGGTCGGGGTCGACCACCGTAATGACGGCGCACACGGCCTTCGCGACCAGCAGCGCTTCCTCGGCGACGACGGCGGCCGCCGCGCTGTCGCCGTGCTCTGCTGCGCTGAACACCTGCTGCGCCGAGCTCGCATCGCGCACGCCGGCTCGGGTAGCTGCACGCACCACTGCTGCAGCAGTCGACGCAGCCTCAAAACTGCCGCGCTGGCGAGCGTCCTCGACGTCGGCGCCGTGACCTTCCGAGAACGGCATGTAGCCGATCTCGCCCGCGGCCCCGTGCGCGCCGCGATGCAGCTTGCCCCCGAGCACCAAGCCCATGCCGAGGCCGGTGCCGATCGAGACAAAGGCGAAGCTGTCGACGTCGCGGCCGTGTCCGTGCGCCCGCTCGGCAAGTGCGGCCACGTCAATGTCGTTTTCGACCATCACGGTCGACCCGAACGCCTCGCGCAGATCGACCAGCACCGCAGGGGAGTCCCACCCGGGCAGGTCGCCGGCCAATGCCAGCGCGTCACGCTTGGGGTCGTAGACGCCGGGACTGCCGATCACCGTCTGAGTGATATCGGACGGCGTGAGGCCGGCCTCCTCGACCAGCGCCTTGCCGAGCGCGACGAGCTCGACCACGCGTCCGTGGCCTTCGGTTGCGGTGGATCGAGGCGAGGACTTGCTGCGGATCGCTCCGGTCAGGTCCGCGACCACGCCGCGAAGGTACTCGCGGCCGACATCGAGTCCGAGGACGAACCCGGCCTCTGGCCGCACCTCGTACAGGATCGCGGCTGGCCCCGGCACGCCGGTGCGGGTGCCGGCCGCGCGGACCAAACCGGCCCGCTCGATATTCGCGAGAGCCAGTGAGACGGTCGGCTTCGACAGACCGGAGCTGCGGGCGAGGTCGGCCCGCGACAGCGGCCCGTTGCGGCGGATGTGGTCGATGAGCACTTTCTCGTTCATCGCCCGGATCAATTGGGGACGCGCGGCCGACATCCCTGACGCCGGCCCAGGCACGGCTGGATTGCCCGGCGCAGCCGGCACGGCTGGATCCCGCACAGCGTCACTGCCGACTAGCGTCACGTCCGGCCCCTTCTAGGTGCGGCGATCGTACTGAAGCTGTTACCAACCAGTCTTGCGTCGCCAGAATCGATAGGTTACTTTCCTAACAATCTTATCGCATGGGTCCTCCGGGGCTCGCCGATTACTCGGGAGGCGTGCAGCAGTGACGCAGTCGCCCGTCGTCCTCGGTCTCGACTTCGGTGGCACCAAGATTGCCGTCGCCGTCTGCGACCTCGCCGGCAACCGGGTTGGCGACACGGTGGTAGCGACGCGTGCGGCGGCGGGCGCTGCCAGCGCTTTCGATCGAGCCATCGCGACCGCGCGCGACTTGCTGATGACCGCCGCACGCGACCGCGAACTCGTCGCGGTGGCGGCGGCAACGTTCGGCATCCCGTTCGACGACCGCGTCGAACTCGCACCGGCGATCCCCGGCTGGGAGACGTTCGCGTTCGGCCGAGAGCTTCGCGCGGCGTTTCCCGGCGTCCGGCTTGCGATGGCAACGGACGTCAAGGCTGCCGCGCTCGCCGAGCTTCGGTGGGGCGCGCTTGTCGGCTGCGACCCCGCGATCTACCTCAATCTCGGTACCGGGCTTGCCAGCGCGATCGTTGCTGGCGGTGCGGTCATCAGCGGCGCACACGGCGCAGCGGGCGAGATCGGCTACAACGTGCGCGAGCCGGCCGACGTCGGGAAGTCGCCTGCCGAGCGCATCACCCTCGAGGACGTCGTGAGCGGGAAGGCTTTGGCGGCGATTGCTGACTCTGAGTTCGGCGCGCAGACGTCGGTCGCGGAGATCTTCGAGCGGGCCAACACGCGAGCCCGCGGCCGCACGCATCGTCGAGGACTTCATCCGCGAACTCGCGCAACACGTTGTCAACTTGGCGATCGCGGTCGACCCGGCGCGCATCGCGGTCGGCGGCGGCCTGGCGCGGTCGTGGGCGACCATCGCGCCCCGCTTGCGCGCGGCGCTCGACGCCGCAGTTCCGTACCCACCTGACCTGGTGCTCGCCCAGTTCCCGTTTGACGCTCCGCTGATCGGCGCGTTGGCGTTGGGTGTCGAGGCGGCGACGGCCGTCATCGGCGAGGAGGCGCTCAGGTGAAAGGTTTTCGACCCATGTTTCACGGTCCGGACAGCCGTTTTCGGGCAGGCACGGTGCCTGCCGCACAAGCAGTGAGGGGCTAACACGATGAGGCGAATGAAAGGTGCCGCCATCGCAGTGACGGTCGGCCTGTTGGCCGCCGCTTGCAGCAGCAGCGGACACAAGGGCAGCCAAGCAACGCCCTCTGCAGGGCAGTCGTCATCCGCGCCGACTGCGAGTACACCCGCAACGACGGGCAGTGCAGTCGCGACCGCACCGGCCAGCAGTGCACCAGCCACCGGCGCGCCCGCGAGTGCGGCGCAGGCGGCCTACAAGCAGGGCGGCACGGTCACCATCTCCAACGAGGGCGGCGCCACCTGGACCTGCCAGTTCAACCCGTTCAACCCGGCCGTCAACAGCCAGGCAAACGGATTCGTCTACGAGCCGCTCGTGTACGTCAACTCGCTGAAGGCGGGGGCCGAGACGCCGATGCTGGCGTCGAGCTACACATGGAGCAGTGACCAAGAAGTCGATCGTCTTCACGATCCGCGACGGCATCAAGTGGAACGATGGCCAACCGCTGACTGCGGCCGACGTTGCCTTCACCTTCAACCTGCTGAAGAAGGACAGCGCGCTCGACCTCTACTCGCTGTGGACCGGCGCCGGGCTGCAGAGTGCGGTGGCAAGCGGCAATCAAGTCACACTCACCTTCGCGCAGGCGGCGAAGGTGTACTTCTACTTGTTCGCAGGTTCGGTCACCATCGTGCCGCAGCACATCTGGTCGACCGGCGACGCGGCCACGAAGCCGGACACCTGGGCCGACCCGAACCCCGTCGGTAGTGGTCCGTTCACGGTGAACCCGTGCACGCCGAACAACATCACGTACAAGGCGAATCCCGAACTACTGGCAGACGGGCAAGCCGTACATCCAGACGGTGCAGTACCCGGCGTACCTCGACAACGGGCCGGCCAACCTCGACTTGGCCAACGGCAAGGCTCAATGGGGCGGCCAGTACATCCCGAACATCGACACGGCCTACAAGTCGAAGAACGCAGGGAACAACTACTGGTTCCCGCCGACGACGAACGTGGCGATCCTGCCCAACCTCGACCCTTCGCACAAAGCGACGTCGACGCTGGCGGTCCGGCAGGCCATCGCCGCCGCGCTCGACCGCACGCAGATCTCGAAGATCGGCGAGAGCGGGTACCAGCCGGCGGCTAACCAGACCGGGATCGTGATTCCGACGTTCCAGAAGTACTTCGACGGCGACGCGCTCACTGCCTCGGGATACGACAAGCCGAACACCGCGAAGGCGATTCAGCTCCTGGCAACGGCGGGCTACTCGCCGTCCAAGCCGCTGAAGCTGACGGTCATCACTGTCTCGGGCTACACCGACTGGGACGCCTCGCTCGCCGTCATCAAGCAGCAGTTGAAGCCGATCGGTATCTCGTTGACGGTTCAAGACCTTGAGGGCCAGACGTACAACGACCGGCTCTACAAGGGCAACTTCGATCTCGCGTACGGCCCGCAGATCACCGGTGGCCCGTCGCCGTATTACGAACTGCGCCAACTGCTCTACTCGAAGAACAGCGCACCGATCGGTACCGATGCACCGTCGAACTACATGCGTTACAACAACCCTGCGGTTGACGCGCTGTTCGACCAGTACGCAACGGCGGACGACGCCGGGCAGGTCTCGATCATCAAGCAGATCTCGGCGGCGATGATCAAGGACGTCCCGTTCATCCCGACGACGGAGTCGGTGGACTGGTATCAGTACAACACCTCGGATCTGCAGGGCTGGCCGACGCAGCAGAACCCCTACGCCCAGCCGGCGCCGTGGAACGTGCCGGACAACGAGCAGGTGCTGCTGAACCTGTACTCGAAGGCGGCGCAGTAGCCAGCGATGCGATAGCCATCTAGGTTCGAGGACAGTCGAAAGGTCGGCCATGAGGGTGAGCACGAGAGGCGGGTTCGCGGTGAGGTACCTCCTTCGCCGTCTCGGCTTCTTCGTGCTCACCCTGTGGGCGGCCATGACACTGAATTTCTTCATCCCACGGATGATGCCGGGGAGTCCGGCGCAGGCGCTGAAGGCGAAGCTGCAACACAGCGGCCACATCGTGTCGACCCAGCAACTGAACGACTTGCTGGCTGCGTTCGGGTTCGATCCGCACCAAGGTCTGATGGGTCAGTACTTCTCGTATCTGAAGAACATGGTGACGCTCAACTGGGGAGTGTCGATCGGCGGTAGCCTCGGCGAACCGGTGACGAAGATGATCGGGCAGGCGCTGCCGTGGACGCTCGGACTGGTCGGCGTGACGACGGTCATGGCCTTCCTGCTCGGGACGTTGTTCGGCATACTCGCGGGCTGGAAAAGGGGCGGCCTGCTCGACGGCGTCGTGCCTCCGGTCTTCGTGGTGACGTCCGCGCTCCCGTACTTCTGGGTGGCGCTGCTCTTCATCGTTCTTGTTCGCCAACGGCGCTCACGCGCTGCTACCCAACGACGGCAACTTCGACATCGGCCTTAGGCCAGGCTGGTCGTCGGCCTTCGTCGACTAGCGTGCTGAAGACATGCGGTGCTGCCGGCCGCGACGATCCTCGTCACGGCGATCGGCGGCTGGATCCTCACCATGCGCAACACGATGATCACGACGCTTGCCGAGGACTACGTGCGGATGGGCCGCGCCAAGGGCTTGTCGAACCGCCGCATCATGATGGGCTACGCCGCGCGCAACGCATTCTTGCCGAACCTGTCGGGCTTCGCGATGTCGCTCGGCTTCGTGATAGCCGGCACGATCCTCGTCGAGTACGTCTTCAACTATCCGGGTCTCGGCTACATGTTCTACACCGCGACGACAGCCACCGACTACCCGTTGCTCCAGGCATTGTTTCTGCTGGTCACCGATCGCGGTGCTCGTCTGCGTCCTGCTCTGCGACTTCGCGGTGTTCCTGCTCGACCCGCGCGCTCGGGCGAAGGCGTAGCCGCAATGAGCGCGATCCTCGTCGCCACCAGCCCTGCTACCGGCACGCCGCCCTCGACCCGGCGCCGCGGCGGCGGCCTCTGGCGCGCGATCCGGGGCAATCGCAAGGCGATGTGCGGACTTGCTCTCTTCGGTCTCTTCGTCGTCCTCGCGCTGGCCCCGCACTTGTTCGTCCCGTGGGAGCACGGCGACCCGCAGGCAGTTGGCACGACCCCGCTGCTGCACCCTTCGGCCAAGCATTGGCTCGGCACGACCGGCTTGGGCCAAGACGTCTACACCGCAGTTGGTCTACGGCACCCGCGAATCGCTCAATGATCGCCGTGCTCGCTGGGCTCGGTCGCCACCGCGTTGTCGGTGCTGATCGGGGTTTCGGCCGCGTACCTCGGGGGCCTCGCTGACGACGGTCTGTCGCTGCTGACCGATGTCTTCTTGGTGCTGCCGACCTTCCCGCTCATCATCGTGCTGGCCACCTATGCGGGTAAGGGCAGCAGCACGGTGGTGATCGTCGTCCTGATCGTCGACCGGCTGGTCCTACGGTGCGCGGCAGATGCGCGCGCAGACGCTGTCCTTGCGCAATCGTGACTTCCTCGAGTCGGCGCGAGTGCGCGGCGAACGTCGGTCGTACATCATCGTGTTCGAGGTGCTGCCGACGATGACGTCGCTGATCGTGGCGAACTTCCTCGGCGCCGCGTTGTATTCGGTGTTGACGGCCGCCGGCCTGCAGTTCCTCGGGCTTGGCGATCCGAGCTCGCTGAGCTGGGGCACCATGCTCTACTGGGCCGCAAAACCATGGCGCGCTCGTCAGCGGATTCCCAGCGTGGGCGCTGTCCCGGGTCTTGCGGTCGCGCTGCTCGGTGTGTCCTTCGCGCTGCTGAACTACGCGTTCGACGAGATCAGCAACCCGGCGCTGCGGCCGGTTCGGAGGCGACGTGTCAAGACGCGCCCATTCTTGAGGTCCGCGACCTCAGGGTCGAGTACGACATCGAGCGCGGTGCCGTCGGCGCGGTCGATCGCGTCGAGCTTCGATCTACGGCGCGGTGAGTTCCTCGGTGTCGTCGGTGAATCCGGTTGCGGGAAGTCGACGCTGCTGTTCGCGATCGCCGCAGCTGCTGAGCCCGCCGGCCGCGATCACCGGTGGCAAGTGTGTGCTTCCACGGCGAGAACCTCGTCACGATGACCGAGAAGAAGCTGAACGTGCTGCGCTGGCGCGACTACTCCGTCGTGATGCAAAGCGCGATGAACGCGCTGAATCCGGTGACGAGTATCGCCGCGCAATTCGAGGACGCGTTCGACGCTCACGGTCGCCGCGTCGGCACCGACAACGATCGCCAGTCGGTCGGCCGAAGTGATGAAACTCGTCGGGATCGATCCGATCCACCTCAAGAGCTACCCGCACCAACTCAGTGGCGGTATGCGGCAGCGCGCGATGATCGCGATGGCGCTGCTCTTCACGCCTGACCTCGTCATCATGGACGAACCGACATCCGCCCTCGACGTCGTGGCACAACGCTCGCTCATGGTCCAGATCAAAGAACTCCAGCACGCAGCTGGGCTTCGCGGTCATCTTCGTCACCCACGACATGTCGCTGGTGAGCCACTTCTCCGACCAGTTGATCGTCATGTACGCGGGTCAGGTCTCTGAGATCGGACCGACGCGACAGGTGTTCGACCACCCCGCTCATCCCTACAGCCGCGGCCTGCTCGACGCGTTCCCCTCGATCCGCGGACCGCGCGTCGAGCTGACCGGCATTCCCGGCAGTCCGCCTGACCTCGCGAGGCCGCCGCAGGGATGTCGGTTCAACCCGCGGTGCCCGCAGGTGTTCGACGCGTGTCGCGTCACCGAGCCGTTGCTCTACCAGGTCGGCGCCGCTACAGGCGCGATGCCTGCTGCACGCACCCGGCGTCCCCGCATCACGCTGGAGCGCCGGAAGCATCGGGGGCGACGACATGACAGTGACGTGAGCCAGCCGGCGGCCACGGCGCGAGCAGCTCGACGCGCCGCCACTGCTGGAAACCCGAGGCTTGACGAAGCACTTCAAGATCGGCGGCAACTTCTCGCGCAAGACTCTGCACGCGGTCGACGACGCGAACATCGTCATCAACCGGCAGGAGATCGTCGCCCTGGCCGGCGAGAGCGGTAGCGGCAAGAGCACCATCGCGCGGCTGCTCGCGCGCATCTACAAGCCGACAAGCGGTGAGATCTACTACCAGGGCAAGCCGTTGTCGTCGATGCATACGCGTCGCGACAGCCTCGGCTACCGCAGTGACGTGCCGATGGTGTTCCAGGATCCGTTCAGCTCACTGAATCCCGCCTACCGGGTAAACCACGGCATCATGCGCGGGCTTGAAGCTGCACCGACCCGACCTCACGTCGCGCGACGCAGCGCTACGCCGAGGCGGAGCGTGTCGTCGATGCTGTCGGGTCTCACGCCGGCCGCCGACATCTTGCAGCGCTACCCGTACGAGCTCAGCGGCGGGCAGCGGCAGCGCATCGGGTTCGCGCAGGCGCTTGCCTACCGGCCCAAGCTGATTCTGGCCGACGAGCCGGTGTCGATGCTCGACGTGTCGATCCGCATCGGCCTGCTGAACGTGATGGCGAAGTTGCGGCAAGAGGCGCAAGTCTCGTTCTTGTACATCACCCACGACATCGCCAGCGCCCGGTACGTCGCCGACCGGATCATGATCATGTACGCCGGCAATGTCGTCGAATCGGGCCCGGCGGAAGCGGTGTTGGCAAACCCCAAGCATCCGTATACGCAGTTGCTGCTATCGGCGGTGCCCGACCCGCGAGCGCCGCTAGCGGTCGGGGCCGAGACGGACAAGGGCGAACCACCGAAGGTCATTGACCCAACACCTGGTTGCCGATTCCGCGAGCGCTGTCCTCTCGTGATCGATGTGTGTCACCACGTCGATCCGCAGTTGCGGCTACTCGCACCGCGGCACACCGCGGCCTGCCATGTCGCGAAGCCGGACGCCGACTTCCTCGCGCCCGCTCGCGAGGTGTCGAGTAGCTAGCGGACTTTCGCGCCATCCTCGCGCGAAACCAACGCGACGTCGCGTCGCGCGAACATGTACAGGAGCAACTCCTGCGGCGCGCCGGTGAGCGTCAGCATCGACTGACCGGCGCCGCCTGCCGCACCGTGTGGTGCGCACCGGTGTCGGAGCGGATCAGTTCGATACCGCCGGGAGTTGATCGCAGCACGTGCTTGGCCATCTGAGTGGAGCGTCGCCACAGGAGCGCGTTCGTCTCGTCGTCGAGCACCCGCGGCTCCCAGCCGGGTGCTGCGCGACGCACATCCTCGTGGTGCACGAAGAGTTCGACGTTGTTCAGGATCTCGCCTACCGCTCGCAGGCGGAACAAGGACCACAGTGGCGGGCCACCGCGCAGTCGGTTCACCAACTTGGTGAAGTCGGTGCCCGCGAACTTCCTCTGGACCCTGGCCGTCCAGCTGACAGCGGACGGATGACGACGCCAAAGACGCGCGTCCGGCCGGCCTTCGCGCACGACGAGGTGCGCGGTCAGGTCGCGGGTGTTCCAACCCTCGCACAGGGTCGGCGCGTCGGGGCCGACGCGGTCGAGCAGATCACTGAGGCTGGCGCGCTCGCTCGCTGCGAGATCGGTCACGCGCTCACGCTAGGCCGCACCGCGTCGTCCGACCTGCTCGCAGGGTGCGGCACGCCTTGCTGTGCGCTGCGCGGTGACTGCTCGGCTGGCCAGCGATCGCGTCGATCAACAGGGCGACCGACAGCACGCACGTGACCGCGACGAGCAAACCGCCGAACGTGTCAGTCGTGTAGTGGTATCCGTCGGCGACGAGTGCGATCGCGATCACGGCGACGGAAGCAGTCGCCGCGACGCGCAACGAGCCACCGAACGACAGCCGGCCACGGCAGCCGACTCGGACCGATCATCGCCACGACGACGACCAGAGCGAGCGACGACAGTCGCCGCGGTGTGTCCGCTCGGAAACGACAGCGTCGACCCGAGGTGTCGATCGAACAGCGGCTTCAACACCAGATCGACAAGGCCGCCCGACAGCGCCGGTCCGAGAACCGCGAGGACCGCGAGCCGGCTGCCGGTTCATGAGGACGAACAAGACGCACAGCAGCGCGCAGATCACGACGACGCTGCCGGGGTCGGCGAGGTTGACACCCGGAGCAGCAAGTGCGAGTGGCCGGCGACCCGGCGTTGGATCTCGTCGTCGAGGTGGCGGTCGAGACGACCTGGTGTGTGGGTACGCGCATACCGGACGCCGAGGGCGACCGTCGCCAGCGCCGCGGCCGATGACCATGAACGGCCGCCAGGCGCGGCGCGCGAGTAACGGTCGGCGGGCCATTCCATCAAGTCTACGAGCCGAGGCGCCGCGGAGTCGGACGTTCGCGACATATGGCGGCCGTCCGCGCCTGGCCATCGACACAGACAGTGGATTTGGCGCCCTCAGGGGGCAGTGAACGTACCCGCTGTTTGGTGCGGTGCCGCTACCGCCGGCGGGCGGCGTACTACCGTGCAGTCCCCTTGAGGAACTTCCCCTGGAGAACGACGTCGACCTGCTCATCGTCGGTGCCGGGCCGGCCGGGCTCTACGCCGCCTATTACGCCGGATTTCCGCGCGCTGTCGGTGGTCGTCGTCGATTCGCTGACCGAGCCCGGCGGCCAGCTCGCGGCCCTGTACCCGGAGAAGATGATCTACGACGTCGGCGGCATCCCGTCGATCCTTGGCCGCGAGCTAGCGGCCGACCTGTTCCGCCAGGCCCAGACCTACAACCCGACGTTCCTGCTCGGTCATGGCGCCGACCAACTCACCACGCTCGACGACGGAACGCTTCGGTGACCACCGACCACGGTCACACGATCCACGCCAAGGCGATCCTGGTCACCGCGGGCATCGGTATCTTCACGCCGCGTCGGCTGCCCGTCGGCCAGGAGTACGAAGGCGTCGGCGTTCGCTACTTCGTGCCCGGACCCGGGTGCGTTGCGCGACAAGCGGGTGCTCGTCGTCGGCGGCGGCGACAGTGCCGTCGACTACGCGTTGATGCTCGAGGAGGTGTGCGCGTCGGTCACCGTGATCCACCGGCGGCCCGACTTCCGCGCGCACGAAGCGTCGGTTGAGAAGATGCGCGCGTCGTCGGTGGCTGATCCGCACGCCGTATCAAGTGAGCGGCATGCACGGAGACGGTCGTGTCGAGGTCGGTCGAAATCACCAACCACGACAGCGGGGACGTCGACCGGCTCGAAGTCGACGAAGTCGTGGCGCCGCTCTGGGTTTCATCGCCGAGCTTGGGCCGCTGCTGAACTGGGGGATGACGCTGCAGCAGCGGCACATCGTCGTCGACACGACGATGGCCACGAACGTGCCGCGCATCTTCGCGGCCGGCGACATCACCGAGTACCCGGGCAAGGTGCGGCTGATCTCGGTCGGGCTCGGGGAGGCAGCGACGGCGGTCAACAACGCGGCCGTCGTGATCGACCCGTCACGCAAGCTGTTCCCTGGGCACTCCTCCGACCCGGCCAAACAGCCCGGCTAATCGCGAGGCGCCAGCGGATCGGCGTCCGGCCCACTGTCGTAGCGTTCTCGGAACGATCGGCGCCTACTCTGTCGGTCTATGAGGGCCCGATGAAGGGCAGGATCAGGCTCGCGACGCCGGCCATGGCGACTGCCCTGTTCGTCGTCGTTGTCGCGCTGCTGGTGCCTACGCTTCCGCTGTACCGAGCCACCAACCACCTGTCGACGGCCGGCGACCTGTCGTCGTTCGTCGTGGTCGTTGCCGTTCGCGCTCGTCGGTGTCGTGGTGGCTCGTCGGCAGCCCCGCAACGCGGTGGGCTGGATCCTGCTCGCGACGGCGCTCTTCTTCATCGTCCAGGCGGACGCGTCGATGTACACCGTGCTCGACTACCGCCTCCACGGTGGCCAGTTGCTTTTCGGCCCGCTCGCCGTTTTCGTGCAGCCGTCGTGGGCGCCAGCGATCGTCTGCATGGTGCTCACGTTGCTGCTGTTCCCCGACGCTCGATTGCCGCTCGGCCGATGGCGTTGGATCTTGTGGCCGTTCCTCGGGGTTGCCGGGCTGTGGGTGCTCGGCGCCTTCGGCATCGCCGCCCACGCGATCGCCACTCACACCGTTCACATCACGACCTCGGGAGACCTGAGCCAACTCAGCCATCCGACGGGCAGCGTCGCGTGGTGGGGCGTCGTCCAGAACGTGTTCTTCCCGGTGATCTTCCTCAGCGGCTTGGGCTCCATTGGCGAAGCAGGTCGTCAGCTATCGCCGGGTCGACCGGCGAGCGCCGTCAGCAACTCAAGTGGCTGCTCGCGGGCGGCGCGATCTTTCTCCGTCGGCGGTTTCCTCAGCCTTACACGGGTCGACCAGCGCGTCGCCGTCCGAACACGTCGTCAACGTTGTTGGCACGATCTTTGCCTGGCGGCGCTGCCGGTCTTTGTCGGGATCGCCATCTTGAAGTACCGGCTGTTCGAGATCGACCGGCTGGTCAGCCGCACGCTTGTCGTACGCGATCGTGACCGGGTTGCTCGTCGGCGTGTACGTCGGTCTGATCGCGCTGACGACGCGGGCGCTGCCGTTGTCGTCACCGGTCGGGGTCGCAGCTTCGACGCTTGCGGCGGCTGCTCTGTTCACGCCGTTGCGTCGGTGGGTACAGCGGATCGTCGATCGCCGGTTCAACCGGGCGCAGTACGACGCCGAGGCGACGGTCGCGGCGTTCAGTTCGGGCCTTCGCGACGCCGTCGACCTCGACCGGGTGCAGCGTGACCTCATCGCCGTCGTCCATCTGTCGATGCAGCCAAGCCACGTGTCGGTCTGGCTGCGCGAGCAAACCCCGGTCTAGCCGCGGTGCCCACGTTCGGAGCCCAAGGGTCGTCCGGGCAACCAATCGGGCTCCGATCATCGCGCTCGCGCGAACCCTCGGTGCTTTCGCGTCGTCCCAGCGACCGCAGATCTCCGATGGTTCGCGTACCGGGGCGCGTCGGCCGGCGGGTGCGGGCGCTGATCGGTCGGCGGCGACGGGCGGGCGCGGGAGGCGGGAGGCGGGCGCGGGCGCGTCGATGTTGGCGGCGGGCGCCACGCTGGGGCAGAATGTCACCACTGGGACACCTGAGCAGATGCCGAGGTCGTTGGGGAAGGCGCATCTCGTCCATCTGACGGAGGTTCTGGTGAGCACTCACGGTGTCCTGTACGTGCACTAGGCCACGCCGGCTGTCACGCCCCACATCGAGTGGGCAGTGGCCGGTGTTTTGTCGACGCCTGTTCGCTTCGACTGGACTCGCCAACCCGTGTCGCCCGGCAGCCTGCGCGCTGAAGTGCCTGGATCGGCGAACCGGGTGCGGTGGTCGACTCGCCTCTGCGCTGATCGGTTGGCCGGTGCGTTTCGAGGTCACCGAAGACCCGAGCGCCGGTTGCGATGGCGAGCGCTTCGCCTTCACCCCAGGCCTCGGCCTGTTCCACGCCATGACGTCGGCGAACGGCGACCTCGTCGTCCCTGAGAACCGGCTGCGTCAGCTGCTGACCGGACGGTTGCTGAGCGACCTACCGATTGGCACAAGATGCGGACGCCGAGGGGCGCGGTCCGCTCGACGGCATCCGTCATTGCTCGGTGAGCCGTGGGACGACGAACTCGAGCCGTTCCGCTACGCCGGTGACGGCGCTCCGGTTCGCTGGCTGCACCAGGTCGTCTAGGCACCGAGTCGTCTAGACCAGCAAGTCGTGCAGCCCGCTACAGCGGGATGTTGCCGTGCGATCCGCGCCGAGCAGGCGCTGCCCGATCGCCTCGGCGATCGTGCTGCGGGTCTGCGCCGGCGACACGACGCGGTCGACGACGCCGATCGCGACCGCCTTGTCGATGCTTCCCGCCAGCTTCTCGTGCTCGGCCGCAAGCTCGAGTTCGAGTGATGGCCGCAGCGCCTCGCCGACCTCGGCCAGCTTGCGCCGGTGCAGGATCCGCACCGCGGCCACCGAGCCCATGACGGCGACCTCGGCGCCTGGCCACGCAAGCACAGCGGTGGCGCCGAGCGACCGCGAGTTCATCGCGATGTAAGCGCCGCCGTAAGCCTTTCGGGTAATCAGGGTCACCCGCGGCACGGTTGCCTCGGCGAATGCGTGCAGCAGTTTCGCACCGCGGCGCACCACGCCGTCCCACTCTTGTCCGAGTCCTGGCAGGTAGCCGGGGACGTCGACCACGACCACCAACGGCACGCCGAACGCGTCGCAGGTCCGCACGAAACGCGCAGCCTTCTCCGCGCTCGTCGCATCGAGGCAACCGCCGAGACGCAACGGGTTGTTGGCGACGACGCCGACCGTGCGGCCGCCGAGGCGACCCGAGCGCCGTCACGATGTTCGGCGCCCATTTCGCGTGCAGTTCGACGCCGGGGGAGTCGAGCATGCCGTTGATCAGAGGGTGCACGTCGTAGGCGCGCTTGGCGCCTTCGGGCAGCAGCGACTCGAGGTCGATGTCGACGATCTCGGTGTCACCGATCTTGCCTTGGTTGCCGAGGAGGTCGGTCAGGGCGCGGGCGCGCTCGAGGGCGTCTTCTTCGCTCTCGGTGACGATGTGCACCACGCCACTGCGCCGGCCGTGCACCTCGGCGCCGCCGAGACGCTCCATGTCGACGTCCTCACCCGTGACGCTGCGCACAACGTCGGGACCGGTGACGAAGATGCGACCCGCCGGACCCATGATCACGATGTCGGTGAGTGCCGGGCCGTACGCAGCCCCACCCGCGGCAGGTCCGAGCACGACAGAGATCTGCGGCACCTTGCCCGACGCGAGAGTCATCGCGGCGAACACCCGGCCGACCCCGTCGAGGCTCTCGACGCCTTCGCGCAATCGAGCACCGCCTGAGTGCCACAAGCCGACGATCGGGACGCCGTCGAGCAGCGCGCGGTCGTAGGCGGCGACGATCGCGATGCAACCCGCGCTGCCCATCGCGCCACCCTGGATCGTCGGGTCGCAGGCGAACGCGACCGCTGCGGTGCCGTGCATCCGGCCGACGCCGGTCAAGGACGCCGCTGTCGTCGTCCGCGGTGATCGTGTCGAGGGTGCCCTCGTCGAACAACGCGGTGAGTCGAGCACGAGGTGAGCGCGGGTCGAGCGCTGTTTCGTCAGGCGAAGTCGTGGTCACGGGTCGTCCCTTTCAGGAGGTGAAGTCAGGCGGGTTGGATGACGAGCACCACGTTGTGGCCGCCGAAGCCGAACGCGTTGGAGATGGCGGGACCCTCGCGCAACGGCCGCGGATCGACAGTCACGATGTCGAGGTCGACATCGTCGTCGCGGTCGTCGAGGTTCAGCGTCGGCGGCACGATGTGCTGGGTCACCGACAGCAACGTGGCGATTGCTTCGACTGCGCCAGCGGCTCCGAGCAGGTGGCCGAACGTCGACTTCGGTGCGCTGACGACGACGTTGTCGGCGGCCGATCCGAACACCTGGCGGATGGCCTTCGCTTCGGCGACGTCACCGGCGGGTGTCGAGGTCGCGTGCGCGTTGATGTGCGTGACATCGGACGGCGCCAGGTTGGCCGACTTCGAGAGCGGCGCGCAACGCCCTGACGACACCGCGACCCTCGGGGTCGGGCGCGGCGATGTGGTAGCCGTCGGAGGTGATGCCCGCGCCGGCGATCTCACCGAGGATCGTCGCGCCGCGCGCCTTCGCGTGCTCTTCCGACTCGAGCACGACCGCGCCGGCGCCCTCGCCCATGATGAAGCCGTCGCGACCCTTGTCGTAGGGCCGTGACGCGCGCAGCGGTTCGTCGTTGCGCGTCGACATCGCGCGCATCGCGGCGAAAGCGGCGAGCGGCAGCGGATGAATCGCGGCCTCGGTGCCACCGCAGACCACGACGTCAGCCCGCCCGGTGCGGATCATCTCGAGGCCGTACGCGATCGCCTCAGCTCCCGACGCGCAGGCGCTGACCGGCGTGTGGACGCCGGCCCGAGCCTGCAGGTCGAGACCGACAGCGGCCGCCGGGCCGTTCGGCATCAGCATCGGCACGGTGTGCGGAGACACCCGACGAGGACCCTTCTCGCGCAACACGTCGTACTGGTTCAGCAGCGTGGTGACGCCACCGATGCCCGACGCGAACACGACGCCGAGACGTTCCTTCTCGACGTCCGGCTTGCCAGCCTGTGCCCACGCCTCGCGCGCCGCGATGATGGCGAACTGCTGCGAGCGGTCGAGTGTGCGCGCCTCGACCCGGTCGAGCACCTCGAGCGGTTCGACCTGTGCGCGGGCCGCGATTCTGACCGGGAGTTCAGCCGCCCATTCCTCGGTAAGGACGCCGACGCCGGAGGTCCCGGCCAACAACGCCGCCCACGTGCTGGGGACATCGCCACCGATCGGCGTGGTCGCACCGAGACCGGTGACGACGACGCGGGTGCGCTGGGTTGTGGCGTTCACGCCTACTGCATCTCCTCAGTGTTCATGACAACGAACGGCGCCGCACGTCTCCGATGGGGAGATGCTCGCCGTCCGCCTCGGCTGAAACTGCTCAGGCTGTGACGCCGGCCTTTTCGATGTAGGTGACCGCGTCACCGACCGTCTTCAGGTTCTTGACGTCGTCGTCTGGGATCCGAACGCCGAACTTCTCCTCGGCGGCGACGACGACTTCGACCATCGACAGCGAGTCGACGTCGAGGTCGTCGGTGAAGCTCTTGTCCATCTGGACGTCGGAAGCCGGGATGCCAGCAACCTCGTTCACGATCTCGGCGAGACCGGCGAGGATCTCCTGCTGGGACAGGGCCATGGGGGGTGCTCCTTTGGTAGGGGTGTAGTGGATCGATGGGTGAGTGATTCGTGCGGTTACGGGACTTCGACGACCTGCGCAGCGTAGGTGAGGCCGGCGCCGAATCCAATGAAGCAGCGCGGGCTGGCCACTGTGGACCTCGCCGCGCTCGAGCAGCGCAGACAAGGCCAACGGAATCGAAGCGGACGACGTGTTGCCTTGCGTCTCCATGTCGCGCGCGATCGCGACGGTGTCGGGCAACTTCAACGACTTCACGAGCGACTCGACGATGCGCAGGTTCGCCTGATGCGGAACGAACGCACCCAGTTCTTCGGCTCGAACGCCGGCGGCGTCGAGCGCCCGCTGGGCGACTGGCGCCATCTTCGTGACGGCCCACCGGAACACGGTCTGGCCAGCCATCTTCAGCGCGACCGGCGGCAACGAGTCGCCCGTAGCGAGTGCGTGCTGCACCTGCGTGTAGGTCGGTACCTGGGTGATGGTCTCGATGTGCGAACCATCGCTGCCCCATACAACGGGGCCAATGCCTGACGTCGGGCTCGCACTCACAACGGCTGCGCCGGCGCCGTCACCGAACAAGAACGCCATGCCGCGATCGTGCGGGTCGATGAAGTCGGACATCTTCTCTGACCCGATCACCACCACATGGCGGGCACTGCCGGCGCGCACCGCGTCGTTGGCGATCGCCAGCGCGTAGGCGAATCCGGCGCACGCGGCGTTGACGTCCATCGCGCCGGCGTTGACTGCGCCGAGGCGATCTTGCACTGCACTGCTCCCGCCCGGCGTTTGGTAGGGGTGCGTGCAGGTCGCGAGCACCACGAGGTCGACTTCGGCAGGGGCGACCCCCGACGTCGCGAGGGCCTTGCTGGCCGCACTCGTCGCCATGTCGACGACCGACTCGTCCGGGGCGGCGTAGCGACGGGTGATGATGCCGCTGCGCTCGCGTATCCACTCGTCGGTCGAATCGATGTTCCGGCAGATTTCCTCGTTGGTCACGATGCGCGTCGGCCGGTGCTCGCCGATCGCGACGATGCGAGCGCCTGGCGAACCGGGTTGTGACTTCATGCCGACTCCAGATTCGGGCGCGAGACATCGGGGTGCAAGCGAGCGAGCGGTTGGCCAGGTGAAACGGGGTCGCCGTTCTCGGCTAGCCATTCGACCAGCACGCCCCCGTGTGACGCCACTACCTCTTGTGCCTCGCGCCTCGTGACGACCCGGCCGATGACCGCGCCCGCTGCGAGGTTGTCGCCGAGTTGGGCTTGCGTCGCTTCGAAGATGCCGGCGAGCGGGGCGACCAGGAGCCGCCAGGCAGGAGTCGCGCTGAACTCGATGTCGTGGCGGTGCTTCTCGATCAGTTGGCGCGCCGCATCGAGGTCATCGGGAGTCTTCAGCGCCAGCGTTTCGACGTCGGGCAGTGCGCGCCGGACCAAACCGACGAGCGTGCCGGCCGGCGGAAGTTCGATAACCGCGGTGACACCGAGCTCGCCGAGAGTCGTCATGCAGCGATCCCAGCGCACGGGGGCGGCGACCTGCTCGACCAGGCGGCCGACGAATTCGGGGCCGTGCTGGATCACGCTGCCGTCGGCGTTGGAGAGCAATCGGGTGCCGGGCTCCGATGTCGGGAGGCCGGCGGCGAGTTGCCGCAACCGCTCGACCGCCGGTGCCATGTGGGCGGTGTGGAACGCGCCGGCGACTGCGAGTGGGCGCAGTCGGGCGCCCTCCGGCGGATCGGCGGCGAGGGCGGCGAGTTGGTCGAGCGTGCCGGCGGCGACAACCTGGCCGGCGGCGTTCACGTTCGCGGCGGTGAGCCCGAGCTCTGTCAGTTTCGCCAGCACCGCTTCGGCGTCGCCGCCAAGGATCGCGGTCATGCCGGTCGGGGTGGCGGCAGCCGCGCTGGCCATCGCACGGCCGCGCTCGCGCACCAGAACAAGGGCAGATTCAGGCGAGAGGACGCCGGCCAGTGCGGCCGCGGTGATCTCACCGACGCTGTGGCCGGCCACCGCAGCGACGTTGCTGGCGACGTCGTCGAAGGTGTTCGCGAGCCGACCGGCCGGCTCGCCGGGGATGCCGAACTGCGGCTGGCCGTCGGGGAAGAGCACCGACGCAGCGGCGAGACCGGCGCCCACCAGCAGTGGCTGGGCGATCGCGGTGTCTTTGATTTCGTCGGCGTCGGCACTGGTTCCGAGGCGGGCCAGATCGAGGTCGAGGACCGCTGACCACCAGGTCACCGCGTCGGCAACGCCGGGCAGGTCGAGCCAGGGCGCGAGAAATCCGGGAACCTGAGCCCCTTGGCCGGGGGCGAGCAGTGCGAGCACGCATCCACCTTGCCGCAACTGGTCAGGTTGGTCGTTACCCGGCGAGACCAAGTCGCCGGAGGGACTTTGTAGAATACCTACAACAAGCTCGCCCAGTCGACTCGTCTCCGGCTGGTAGCCAACTGCGGGTCTAGGGAGCCTCCGCCAGTCGCGAAGTCAGTCGCTGAGCCGACCCAGGACGAGCGCGATGTGCAGCGCGAACCCGTCCCGTGGGTCGGTCGCGGCGAGCCCGGTGACATCGGCGGCCCGCCGCAATCGGTACCGCACGGTGTTCGGATGAACGTACAGCGTCCGTGCCGTGGCCTCCAATGAGCCCGCCTGGGCGAGGTACGCGCTGACGGTCTCGAGCAATCCGCCGCCGGCAGCCACCAGTGGCAGGTAGACATCGTCGATCAACTGCCGCCGGGCCGCTGCGTCGCCGTCGATCGCCCGTTCCGGCAACAGGTCGCTGGCCAGCACCGGCCGTGGCGCGGCCGGCCAGGCCTTCGATGCAACGAGCCCGGCCACCGCTGCTTGCGCGGAGTGCGCCGCCGACATGAGGTCGGGCACCGGCGGACCGATCACGATCGGTCCAGGTCCGAACTGGGCGAGCAATGCACGCGACGCGCGCAGCGGGTCAGGCGCGCCACCGAGGACGGCCACCAGCCGATCACCTTGCACTGCCACGAGGACGTCGAGACCGGCGTGGCGGGCGGCGCGCCGAACCCCGTCGACGATGGCCTCGGGCTCGTCGTCAGGCGGAGTGCCGATCACGACCGTCACCGAGTCCGGTGACCCCCAGCCGAGCGCGGCCGCGCGTGACCGCAGGGCCTCGTCGGCTTCGCCGCGCATCAAGGCGTCGACGACCATCGCCTCCAGGCGGGCATCCCATGCACCGCGGGCTTCGGCTGCTTGCGCGTAGACCTGCGCGGCGGCGAACGCGACTTCACGGGCGTAGACGAGCACCGCCTCCCGCAGGTCGCTCGAATGGGCGGGTGCCGCGATCGTCTCTGCGGCTTCTTCGACGA
Source organism: uncultured Actinomycetes bacterium (assembly GCA_963825425.1). Lineage (GTDB taxonomy): Bacteria > Actinomycetota > Actinomycetes > Acidothermales > Acidothermaceae > PALSA-607. The sequence continues at coordinate 20,327 of CAWGTF010000003.1, read as the reverse complement.
CGCCGATCGTGATGCGGACCATCTCCACCGTCTGCTGCAGGCTCACGGTTCGGGCGAGCTCGCGCGGGGCGGTCCCGAAGATCTCCCCGGTGATCGCGCGGCGCTGATCAGGGTGCCGGAACCACTCGACGAACGCCGCGATGCCGGCCTGCGCGACGAGGCCGACCCATGATCGCTGCTCCGCCGGCATCGCGCGGTACCACGGAAGGGTCTCGTCCATCCGAGCGATCGCAGCGCGGGCGAGGTCACCGGTGGCTCGGTCGAGTTCGCGCGCTGTTACTGACCGCGCTCGTGCTGCCGTCGACGCAGCCTGCGCGCCGGCGTTGGAAGATCGTGGCGTCACGGCCGACCAGTGTGCCGCATTCTTCGAGCCGCCACTGCGGGCGCAACTGCTACCGCGCGCAGAACGCCCGATGCCAGGGCCCGATCAGCGCGAGGTACTCGGCGCGGCTCAATATCGGTCGCGCGTAGACCGCGGCAACCGCGTCGCGAACGGCGTGCAGTGCGTGCTTGACGACCTGCGGCTTCACCGCCGTCGCCGCGCCGTCGTCGCTCAGGTAGTCCTCGCCACGAGACAACTCGTCGCGAAAGACCTGATCAACTCGGTCGAAGGTGGCCAGTACCTCAAGAACGAGCGGGGTGTCAGGGCCAAGCGCGTGGGCACGGGCGACATGGAGGAAGGTCGTGTCCCGCCAGCCCTGCGCGAGGCTCGCGATGTCGCGACCGGTCAGTCGCGGGAGCTGGGTCAACACGCCCAGGATTTCAGCCAGGTTCGGGTGCATGTCGAGGGAACTCACCCATGGACTGGCCGGTTGACGACGGCGCGTCGGCAGCCAGGGCAGCCACGGCATCGGTGCGTCTCCTCGGAGTCTGGTGTTGCACATCCTCGGCAGAACCGCGTGTTGTCTGGAGGTTCGTCCAGGCTTAGATCTCCCTATGGGTAAGCACAGGGACAATCGTTGACCATCGAGCTACGGCGGGGTGCGGATCGCCCAGAGAGTCATGCCGACGGCATTGTTTCGCGGCACTCCTTTGCATTCGGTCCGCACTATGACCCGATGAATACCCGCTTCGGCGCACTGGTAACGCACAACGACGATGTACTCGCGCCGGGCGCCGGATTTCCCGAACATCCGCATCGTGATCTTGAAATCGTGACGTGGGTGGTGGCGGGTGCGTTACAGCATGCGGACAGCTCTGGCGGGCAGGCCACCGTGCGTCCAGGCATGGTCGGACGGCTGAGCACCGGGGCGGGTGTGCGTCACAGCGAGACCAACGCGTCGTCCGGTGAAACGCGCTACGTGCAGATGTGGGTGTTGCCGGACGCCGAGGGGCCGCCGTCCTACGAAACCGCTGATGTGTCGGCGGCGCTCGAGAGCGGTGCGTTTGTGGCCGTCGTGTCGGGCAACCAGCCAGCGCCGCTAACCCTTCGCTGCCACGCGACCCTCTTCGTGGCCCGGCTGCCCGCCGGCGCCTCGGCCACCCTCCCGGCGTCCGTGCTCCTCCACCTTTACGTGGCCCGCGGCGATGTCATGGTCACTGACGACTCAGAACAAGTGCAACTACTCAGCGAGGACGCGGTGCGGCTCACCGACGCGGGCGACCGTGCAGGTCGAAGCTACGGCGGACGCCGAAGTGCTGGCGTGGGCGATGGGCGATGGCAGCCCGACCATCGCGCCGACTCCCGCGCTTAGAGCAGGCCGTATTGCGCGGCTGCCTTTCCGGGCGCGTCGGTCGCGATCTCGCCGCGCTTGGCCAGTTCGCTCAACGTCTGCAGCACGATCGATGGCGGGTCGACGTGGAAGAACCGGCGGGTGGCGGCTCGGGTGTCGGAGAAGCCGAAGCCGTCGGTGCCAAGCGAGGCGTAGTCGGTGGGCACCCAACGCGCGATCTGGTCAGGTACTGCGCGCATGTAATCGCTGACCGCGACCACCGGACCTGCGCGTCCCGCGAGCGCGCGCGTGACGTAGGGCACCCGCTGGTCGGCGTCCGGATGAAGAAGGTTGAACGTGTCACACGCGAGTGCGTCGCGTCGCAACTCCGTCCAGCTGGTAGCGGACCATACGTCGGCGCCGACGTTCCAGTCCTCGGCGAGCAGTCGCTGGGCTTCCAGCGCCCAAGGGACCGCGACGCCCGACGCGAGCAGTTGCGCGCGCGGCGCTTCGAGCGCGGACGGCGATGGGCCGGCGACGTGGTAAAGGCCGGCGAGCAAGCCCTCGACGTCGAGGTTGTCCGGCTGCGCGGGCTGCAGAATCGGCTCGTTGTAGATGGTGATGTAGTAGAAGATGTCTTCGCCCGCAGGATGCGCTTCGTCGCTGCCGAACATTCGTTGCAGACCCGAATGCATGATGTGGCCGATTTCGTAGGCGAACGCGGGGTCGTAGTACACGACCGCTGGGTTGGTCGATGCGAGCAACGGCGAGTGCCCGTCGTTGTGCTGCAGGCCTTCACCGGTCAGCGTCGTGCGGCCAGCTGTGGCGCCGAGCAGGAAGCCGCGACACATCTGGTCGGCCGCCGCCCAGATCTGGTCGCCGGTGCGCTGGAAACCGAACATCGAATAGAAGATGTAGACCGGCACCATGTACTGGCCGTGCGTCGCGTACGCCGATCCGGCCGCAATGAACGAGCCCATCGCGCCGGCTTCGGTGATGCCCTCGTGCAACAACTGGCCGGTCTTCGACTCCTTGTACGACAGCACCAGCTCGCGGTCGACCGCGTCGTACTGCTGGCCGAGCGGCGAGTAGATCTTCGCCGTCGGGAACAGTGAATCCATGCCGAACGTGCGTGCCTCGTCCGGGATGATCGGCACGATCCGCTCGCCGAGCCCGTCCTCCTTCATCAGGTCCTTCAGCAGCCGCACGAACCCCATGGTCGTGGCGACCTTCTGCTTGCCAGAGCCCTGGCGCAGCTCGGCGTATACGGCGTCGCCTGGCAGCTGTCAGCAGGCTTCGCGCGGTTGACGCGCGCGGGCAGCGAGCCACCCAATGCGCGCCGTCGCTCGAGCATGTACTGGATCTCTTCTGACTCCATGCCCGGGTGGTAGTAGGGCGGCAGGTCTGCCTCGAGCGCGGCGTCGGTGATCGGCAGATGCAACCGGTCGCGGAACTCCTTGAGGTCGGTCTTGGTCAGCTTCTTCATCTGGTGCGTGGCGTTGCGACCTTGCAGGCTGTTCAGCGTCCAGCCCTTGATCGTGTGCGCCAAGATGACGGTCGGCTGCCCGACGTGCGCGCGCGCCGCAGCGAACGCCGCGTACACCTTGCGGTAGTCGTGGCCGCCCCGCGAAAGACGGCGCAAATCGGCGTCCGACATGCCCTCGATCATCTTGCGCAGCCGCGGGTCGTCGCCGAAGAAGTGGTCGCGGATGTACTGCGCGGATTCGACGGAGTAGGTCTGTAGCTGACCGTCGGGGGTGGCGTTGAGTTTGTTGACGAGCGCGCCGTCGACGTCCTTGGCGAGCAGGCGGTCCCAGTCGCTGCCCCAGATCACCTTGATGACGTTCCAGCCGGCACCGCGGAAGTACGCCTCGAGTTCTTGGATGATCTTGCCGTTGCCGCGCACCGGGCCGTCGAGGCGTTGCAGGTTGCAGTTGATGACGAACGTCAGGTTGTCGAGTTCTTCGCGCGACGCGACGCCGATTGCGCCCAGCGATTCGGGCTCGTCCATCTCGCCGTCGCCGAGAAACGCCCAGACGTGCGAGTCGGACGTGTCGGCGATACCGCGGGCATGCAAGTAGCGGTTGAAGCGGGCTTGGTAGATCGAGTCGATCGGGCCGAGGCCCATGGAGACGGTGGGGAACTCCCAGAAGTCGGGCATCAGCCGCGGATGCGGGTAGCTGGGCAGGCCGTGGTGGCTCACTTCCTGCCGGAACCCGTCGAGTTGCGCTTCGCTCAACCGGCCTTCGAGGAAGGCGCGCGCGTAGATGCCGGGGGAGGCGTGGCCCTGGAAGAACACCTGATCGCCGGACGACGGATTGCCTGCGGCGTCGGTGCCGTTCTTGCCTTTGAAGAAGTGGTTGAAGCCGACCTCGTACAGGCTCGCGGCCGACGCGTAGGTCGCGATGTGGCCGCCGACGCCGAGCTCAGGGCGGTTGGCCCGCGAGACCATGACGGCGGCGTTCCAGCGCACCGCACGGCGGATCTGCTTCTCGAGCCGCTCATCGCCGGGGAACCAAGGCTCGGCCTCGGGCGGGATCGTGTTGATGTAGTCGGTGCTGCGCAGGCCAGGGACGCCGACGTGCTTCTCGCGGGCGCGTTCGAGCAGCTTCAGCATCAGGTAGCGAGCCCGCGTCTTGCCCTGCGAAGCGACGACGGCATCGAGGGACTCGAGCCACTCGGAGGTCTCTTCGGGATCGATGTCGGGCAGCTGGCTCGGCAAGCCGTCGCTGATGACCGGGGGCCGGTCTCCTCTACCTACCTCGGACACGGGGATCCTCACGCTGGGGCCGCCTCGGACGCACCTGGGGATTGTCTCATCACTCGTGTTCGGGGTCTCCTGCGCTGCGGTTTGTCGCCCCGGGCGCCTGTTGTTTACAGACCAGCACTTGCGCGCGGGGCGCTGGTGCGTTGGACTACATCGACTGAGCCCTGCCACGGGGCCCAGAAGTTGACGCCGTAGCGGTGCCGACAGCACGTCAACGCAGGGGAGGATCTTCGTGAGCGCGACCGCGGACCACGCGGAGGCTGGACGTAGTCGGGCCGAGAAGCTCGGCTTCCAGGCGGGGCAGGTGGTCCAGGAGATCGGCTACGACGACGACTGCGACGAGGACCTGCGTGCCTCGATCGAGAAGACGATCGGCAGCGAGCTCGTCGACGAGGATTACGACGACGTCATCGACGCCGTGGTCCTGTGGTGGCGCGAGGATGACGGCGACCTGGTCGACGCACTCGTCGACGCCCTGACGTCACTCGCCGACGGCGGCACGATCTGGCTGCTCTCGCCGAAGGCCGGTCGGCACGGTCACATCGAGCCGAGCGACGTCACCGAGGCCGCCCCAACCGCCGGCTTGAGCCAAACCAGTTCGATCAGCGCGGGCCCTGACTGGTCGGGCGCCCGCCTCGTCGCTCCGAAGAGTTCTCGCAAGCGTTGACCTCCTCGATACCTGGCGGTGCCCTGCCGGACGGCGGGTTGCCGGCCGTCGGCGCGGTGGCTCCGGATTTCGAGCTCGTCGATCAGCACGGCACGCCGGTGCGGCTGTCGTCGTTTCGAGGCACCCGCAACGTGCTTCTCGTCTTCTACCCCTGGTCGTTCTCCCGCACGTGCACCGGCGAGCTGTGCGTCTTGCGCGACGACCTCGCGTCGTTCCAAAACGACGACGCCCAGTTGTTGGCGATCTCGATCGACTCGAAGCACGTGCAGCGGCAGTTCGCCGAGCACGAGGGATTCGAGTTCCCGCTGCTCGCCGACTTCTGGCCACACGGCGAGGTGGCCCGTCGCTACGGCATCTTCGACGAGCTGAAGGGCGCGGCGTTGCGGGGGACGTTCGTCATCGACCGCGACGGAATCGTGCGGTGGTCAGTGGTGCGGGGGATCCCGGATGCCCGCGACCCGCAGGAGTACCGCCGGGTTCTGGACGAACTGCGCTAGTGCTGCCGATCCGCGCTCGTCGCCCGCGCATCGGTAGGCTGACCGGCGCGCTGCTTGTACGCCCGAGCAGCAGAGCTGCTTGTACGCCCGAGCAGCAGAGGGCGCGTAGCTCAGCGGAAGAGCACCCGGCTTACACCCGGGCGGTCGCAGGTTCGACCCCTGCCGCGCCCACCTCGATGCGGTCGATCTGTTCGCCACCTCGACCTAGGGCCTACGATCCGCGGAACGGGTTCGCCAACGGTGCTGAACCCACCAAGCGCGAGGAGTCGACATGCCCACGGTCATCGGCCACCACGACATCAAGGACAAGGACCACTGGCTCGCCTCGACCAAGCGTCAAGAGGTACTCGGACCGTTCGGTGTTACCAACATCCGTACGTTTGTCGACCCGCAGAACCCGACGCATGTGGCGGTCCTCATGGACGTCCCGGACCTAGACGCCCTGGTGAAGGCGATGCAGAGCGACCCAGCAATGGGTGCGGCGATGGCCCACGATGGCGTGCTGCCCGAGACCATGGTGATCCTCGTCGAGGCGTAGCCCTAGGACGCGAGAACGGGTGGACGGCGGGCAGCTGACCGGAGGCTTCGGTTGATCAGCGGAGGGGCGCGTGGACAAGGTAGTGCCGTCGGCTCGGCAAGCGGTCGCTGATGTCTTTGACGGCGCGTCGATCGCGATCGGCGGATTCGGCTTGTGCGGAGTTCCGTCGGTTCTGATCGACGCGCTGCTCGAACAGGGCGCCACCAACCTCGAGACCGTCAGCAACAACTGCGGCGTCGACGGTCTCGGGCTCGGGGTCTTGCTCGAGGCGCACCGGATTCGCCGGCACACCGGCTCGTATGTCGGGGAGAACGAGGAGTACGAACGGCAGTACCTCACCGGCGTGCTTGAGGTCGAGTTCAACCCGCAGGGCACCTTGGCCGAACGGCTGCGCGCCGGTGGCGCGGGCATTCCCGCTTTCTTCACGCCGTCGGGTATCGGCACTCAGGTAGCGGAGGGCGGCATCCCTCGGCGCTATCACCCTGACGGCACGATCGCGATGCTGAGCGAGCCCAAAGAGGTTCGCGAATTCGACGGCAAGAGCTACGTAATGGAACGCGGCATCGTCACCGACTTTGCGTTGGTGCACGCGTGGAAAGCCGACCGGCACGGCAACCTCGTGTATCGCAAGACCGCGCGCAACTTCAACCCGCTGTGCGCGGCAGCAGGGCGCATCACGATCGCCGAGGTCGAGCAGCTGCTTGAACCCGGCGAGATCGACCCCGATGAGGTCGACACTCCCGGCATCTTCGTGCAGCGGGTCGTGCACACGCCCGACGCGGTGAAGCACATCGAGCGTCGCACGACGTTCCTGGCGGGTGCGTAAAGTGGCGTTCGATCGCAGCGGTCTCGCAGCCAGAGTTGCTGCTGAACTTCATGACGGCCAGTACGTGAACCTCGGGATCGGCATGCCAACGCTTGTCTCGAATCATCTGCCCCACGGCGTCACCGTTGTCCTGCAAAGCGAGAACGGACTCCTTGGCACCGGGCCTTACCCTGCCCCCGACGAGGTCGACGCCGATCTCATCAACGCGGGCAAGGAAACGGTCACTGCACTGCCCGGCGCAAGCTTCTTCGATTCCGCGGCCTCATTCGGAATGATCCGCGGTGGGCACATCGATGTGGCGGTTCTCGGTGCGATGCAAGTAAGCGCCCACGGTGATCTCGCGAACTGGATGATCCCCGGGAAGATGGTCAAGGGCATGGGCGGGGCGATGGATCTCGTCCACGGTGCGAAGCGGGTCATCGTCATGATGGAGCACCGTGCCAGGGACGGCAGTTCGAAAATCATGGAGCAGTGCACGTTGCCGCTGACGGGTCGCGGGTGCGTCGATCGCATCATCACTGACCTCGCGGTGATCGACGTCACAGCGGACGGACTGCTCCTCGCGCAGACGGCACCCGGCGTCACCGTCGACGACGTGATTGAGGCGACAGCCGCCGCCCTCGCCGTCCCGCCAAATCTGTAAGCTGCCGGTGATCTGCTGCGCGCCTGCCCCGATTCACACCATTTTGTGGTGATAGTTGGGCCTAGTCGTGCGTGATCTTGCCCCCTAGGGTCTTTGGGGACCGACGGGGAATCGGCTGTAGTGGGGATTGCACTTGAACAGGACGACACGTCCGTGGGGGACGGCATGACTCTGACCAACCACAAGACTTACGAGGACAGGATCGTCCGGCTCCATGAACTGGTGGATTCGACGGCGGCCCCGGTCCTCGAGGGCTACACGTTTCGGCGCTGCAAGGTCAGTGGGCCAGTGCTGTTGTGGCTGGATCCGACCGGCAGCATCCAGATCGAGGGCTGCGGCTTCAACGCGCCTGACCTCGAATCGATCCTGTGGGTGAGCACGTCGCAGGTTGCCTTCGTCGGTGTGACCGCGGTGCGCAACTGCTCGTTCATCAGTTGTGAGATGGACCGGGTCGGATTCGGCGGCAGCCCGGCGCAGATCAGCGACCTGCGCCGGATCCTCAGCGGACGAGTCACCGGCTCTACAGCTCCTGACCGCCGCTCGTAAGCTGACCCGCTCGTTCGCTCGCGGTGCAACTTCTGCCGCGGGTCGAGCGTCCTGTCAGTACGACGTCGCATCCGCTCACCCCGGGCCGGCGTCGAGTGGCCCGGACGCTTCGGCGTCCGGGCCGCGGCCAACGCAGGACTCGCGACCAACGCAGACACAGAGCGCGGCGGCTAACCTCTGACTTGTGCCAGAGCCGACGCTCGCCGACGTCGTGGCGATCATGGAGGGCCGGTACCCGCCGTCCCTCGCCGCGTCATGGGACGCCGTGGGGCTGGTGTGTGGTGATCCAGCGCAACCGTGTCGGTCGGGTCCTGTTCGCGGTCGATCCGGTCGAGGTCGTGGTCGACGAAGCGATCTCGTTGGGCGCAGACCTGCTGGTCACGCATCATCCGCTGTTCCTGCACGGCACATCGTCGGTCGCGGCGACGACCGCGAAGGGCAGGTCGGTGCACCGGTTGATCCGCGCGGGCATCGCGCTGCACGTCGCGCACACCAACGCCGACCACGCGAATCCCGGAGTGTCTGACGCGCTCGCGGCAGCGCTCGGCCTCGTCGATACTCGCCCACTCGACCCGCTGCCCGCGCCGCCGCTCGACAAGGTCGTCACGTTCGTCCCCGAGGCCCACGCCGAGAAGATGCTCGATGCGCTCGCCGCGGCCGGCGCCGGTGAGATCGGCGACTACGCGCGCTGTGCCTGGACGGCCGTCGGTGTCGGCACCTTCCAGCCATTGCCCGGCGCGACCCCGGCAATCGGCTCGGTTGGTGAAGTGACGTGGGTCGACGAAACGCGCATCGAGATGGTGCTGCCACGGGCCGCGCGCGACGAGGTGATCCGCGCGTTGCGAACAGCGCATCCGTACGAGGAGCCGGCGTTCGACGTCCTCGAACTGGCGTCATGGCCAGGTGACACCGGCACCGGTCGGGTCGGCGAACTGCGGGCGGCGGTGACCCTGCGCGAGTTCGCGGCCTTGGTGGGGTCGGCGCTGCCAGCGACGGCGGGCGGTGGCCGGGTCGCCGGGGATCTTGAGCGCGGTGGTGCGTCGGGTCGCCGTGTGTGGCGGTGCCGGCGACGGCTATTTGCGCCAGGCGACGGCGTCCGGCGCTGATGTCTTTGTCACTGCTGATCTACGTCATCACGTGGTCTCTGAGCACCTCGCGGACGGCGGTTGCGCGGTCGTCGATATGCCGCATTGGGCCACCGAATGGCCCTGGCTGGGTGCGGCCGCCGATGCACTGCGCGCGGCGCTCGCGCAACGCGGCACTACGGTGAGCACAGACGTCTCGATGGTGCCGACCGATCCATGGGTGGCCCGGGTGGACGCAGGAACACGAAAGGACCCGCACTGAACGCCGATCCCGCCAGCCAGGCGCGCCTGCTCGACTTGCAGGCGCTCGACTCCAGCCTCGACCGGCTCGACCATCGGCGCCGCACGCTGCCCGAGTTGGCGACCATCGACGAGCTCACTTCGCGGCTGCGTGAGGTCAGCGACGCGTTGGTGACCGCGGAAACGCTCGAGTCCGATCTCGCCCGCGACCAGCGCAAGGCCGAGGGCGACGTCGATCAGGTGCGGCAGCGGTCGGATCGCGATCAGCAACGTCTCGACGCGGGTCAGGTCAGCTCGCCGCGCGAGTTGGAGAACCTGCAGTCGGAGATCGGCTCGCTTGCACGGCGGAGGTCCGATCTCGAGGACGTCGTGCTCGAGATCATGGAGCGCCGCGAGCTTGCGCAGGCCGACATGTCGTCGCTCGTGAGTCGAGCGCGACAAGCTGACCGGCGAGCTCGCTTCGGTGACGTCGAGACGAGACGAGTTGTTCGGCGAGATCGATGCGGAGATCGCCGCGAGCCGCTCCGCGCGTGCTGCCGTCGCGCCCGACGTCGGCGCCGAATTGCTCGCCCTCTACGAGAAAATCAGAGCTTCGTCGGACGGCGTCGGTGCGGCAGCGTTGCATCGCGCGCGGTGTGAGGGTTGTCATCTCACCGTCAACCCCTCCGAACTCGGACAGCTGCGCGCCGCGCCGCCGGACGCCGTGCTGCGATGCGAGGAGTGTCGGCGAATCCTGGTGCGAACTCCGGACTCAGGTCTGTGAGCCCGCGCCGGCTGATTGTCGAGGCCGACGGCGGATCGCGCGGCAATCCCGGACCTGCCGGCTACGGCGCCGTCGTGCGCGAGGCCTCGACGGGTGAGGTGTTGGCCGAGCGCTACGAGTACCTCGGTGTCGTCACCAACAACGTCGCCGAGTATCGCGGCCTGCTCGCTGGGCTCACCGCGGCGGCCGAGATCGATCCCGCAGGCCTACATCGAATGCCGGCTCGATTCGCGCCTCGTCGTCGAGCAACTGTCAGGACGTTGGCAGGTGAAGCATCCCGACCTGCGGCCGCTGGTGCGTGATGGTGCCGCGCTGGCTGCGTCGTTCGGACCCGGACACGTCACCTTACACCTGGATTCCGCGCGAGCGCAACAAGGACGCCGACCGGTTGGCGAACCGTGCGATGGACGAGGGGACCGGGCAACCGCTCGGCGTCAAGGCATCGGGTTCGTCGTCGGTTCGCGTCAGGTTCGCGCGGTGTCGCTCCTGCCGAGCTGCCGCCGTCCAACCGCATTGTCGGCTGGACGGCGGGTGCGCCGCCCACGACGCTCGTGCTGGTCCGGCACGGGGTGACGACGTTCACCGTGGAGAAGCGATTCTCTGGCGTCGGGCGATCCACCGTTGATCGAGCAGGGTCGGCAACAGATCAAGGCGGTCGCTGCGGAGTTGGCGGCACGCGGCGGCGTCCAGCGCATCGTCTCTTCGCCGTTGTCGCGCTGCCGCGAGTCGGCGGCGATCTATCAGTGCCGCACTCGGTGTGCCCGTCGAGATCGACGACGACTTGCGCGAGGTCGACTTCGGTGCGTGGGAGGGTCTGACGTTTCCCGTTGTCGAGGAGCGCTGGCCGCGCGAACTTGCGCTGTGGCTGGGCGATACCTCGATCTCACCGCCCGATGGCGAGAGCTATGAGTCGTTGCGGCATCGGGTGCGCACGGCGCAGGAACGGATCGTCAATCGACACCGCGGCGAGACGGTGTGCGTCGTGAGTCATTCACGGCCGATCGCGATGATCGCGGCGAACTTGCTCGATACGCCGACTGGTTCGCTGTACCGGCTGCAGGTCGACAACGCGAGTCTGAGTGAGGTCGACTACTACGACGACGGGCCAGCCGTTGCTGCGGCTGTTCAACGGTACATCGCATCTTCGGTGAGCATGTCGCTCGTCAACTCGTGCCGTGGAAGGGATGGCGTCCCATGTTGCCGTGCCCCGAGTCGCGGGTGTTGGGTGAAACCATTCCGTGAGCGGCGAGTGATCACGCGGAAAGCCCACCGCTCGAGCAAGTGCGTAGGTCGCCGGCAGGGCCAGCAGAACCAAGCACACCAGCGAGCCAGCCTCCGAGCACATCGGTCACCCAGTGCGTGTCGAGGAAGATCGTGCTCAGACCGACGGTCGTGGAAACGAAGACGGCGAGCGCGATCCATGCCCGCCGATGCTCGAGCGGCGACCATCGCCAGCACGCCGAAGATGACGACGGCGTTCGAGGTGTGACCCGACGGGAAGATGTCGCCGCCGTCGAAGACGGCGCGCGGATGCGTGGTCAGAGCGGGTCCTAAACGGCCAGTTGCGAGCTTCACGCTGCCGACGGTCACATTCAGCATCGTGAGCGCCGTGACGAACAGGACGAGCGGCCGCCACGATCGCTGCCGTATCGCGCGCCACACGAGGTAGACGAAGGCCACGTGCGACGACGGCCCGCGTTGGCCGAGCATGACGTAGTGGAGCACCCACGGTGTCGCATGCGGGAAGTGGTGTGCGAGATCTGACATTGCGGCCGCACGATCGATGATGTCGAGCGGTGAACCAAACACGACCGCTGCCGTGAGCACCACGTACGCGCCGAGCACGATGAGAAAGAGTGTGCGCGCCGGTAGCTGTCGAACTCGTGCGTACGTAGCTGACAACGCACGCGTCAGCGATTCGCGGGGTGTCGTAAGAAGCGAGTGCGCAGCTGGGGTGTTGTAGTCGAGCGCTTGCACTTGCGTGCGCTGAACTTCAACGGTCTGGACCTGGTTCTCGGTTGGCCAGTCCGCCAAAAGCTCGTTGCGCATCACTCGATTTTACTTCCCCAGAATTACCGACGTATTTCACGCACGATGCTGGGAAGTGCCTGGTAATAAGCAAAGAAACACCTGAGGACACGTGCATTTGTGATCGTACGTTCACGCTCAGCGTGACTCTTTCGTGACGTGCACGTGACCGTCGCGATGCGTGAACGTGCACGATCGAGGCCAGGTGTGCGTGCCCACGATCGTTGGGGTGTTAGCCCGCTAACGATCGACGAAGGTTCGGGCGGCGCGTTACGTGGTGACGAGGAGCGCCCCCAGGAAGCGAGTAGCAAGACGGGCACTCCGACCAAACCCACTCGTGCGAACTGCCACGCGCTGATCTCGACGTCCCGGGCTTTGCAGCGTTCACGCCAGAGCAGCGTTGCGAGCGATCCCCACAGCAGGACGAGCGGGCCGACGTTTGTGCCGAGCAGCAGTCCGAGCAACTGATGCTGGCGCCCGTCGGTCACGCGTTCGAGCGCGACGTAGCTCGGCAGGTTGTTCGCGAGGTTGCTCGCTCCCGCACCGACGCCGGCAGTCCGCAGGACACCGAGTGCGCTATCGCTGTGGCCGGCCGCGTCGCCGAGCAGTCGGTCGAGACCATGTGCGCCCAACGTCGCGACGACGATGAACAGCCCCTGCACCAGAACGACCAACCGCCACGGCAACAGCGACATCCGCACCCGCCGCGGCTGCCGAAAGACAAACAGCGCGAGCAGGACGACGGCGGCAACGCTCGCGGGCAACCACACCGGTATCCCGATCACGAAGAACGGCGCGATGACGACGCAGACCGTCGCGCTGATGCGAAAGCTGACCGGGTCGGCGATGTCGAACGTGCCGGGTACCAGGTAGTGACCCCGCAGGTCGCGGCGGTAGGCGACGCCGATGACCACCGCAGTCACCACGATCGACGCAATCGCTGGCAACCACATTTTCGCAGCGAAGGACACCGCCGACAGGTGCAGCTGGTTGACGGCGAGCAGGTTGGTGAGGTTCGACACCGGCAGGAGCAGGCTCGCGGTATTGGCCAACCACACGGCGGCCATCGCGAACGGGATCACTGCTATTCGCAGCTGTGACGCGAGTGCGAGCACCACGGGGGTGAGCAGGACGGCGGTGGTGTCGAGGCTGAGCACGATCGTGGTCAGACTGCCCAGGACGACGATCAAGGCAAAGAGCTCCCACGTGCGACCGCGCCCGATCTTGGCAGCGCGCGTCGCCGCGACGTCGAACACCTGCGCCGCATCGGCCAGTTCGGCGACGACGGTGATGGCGACGAGAAACAGCAGGATCGGCCCGACCCGTTTCGTGGTCGCGACCGCCTCGTGCCAAGGCAGTGCTCGGCTCGCCACGCAGATCGCCCCGCAACGGCGGCGATCAGCCAAGGCGCGATCCGCGACCACGCGGCGGCAGTTGACCCACGCCGGCCACCTCGAGGTTTCGGTCTGGGCACAGTGAGAGCCTGCCCCACGCATGATCCTTTCTCACATACGGTGGCGACATGCCGCACCGCCGGGTTCGCCTCAGTGTCGACGGGGCCGCCTGCGAGCGGGATTCGAGGCCATCCGTACCGAACTCCACGTCCCGCCGGCATTTCCTCCTGAGGTGCTCGCTGCTGCCGAGCAGGCCGCCCATCACGTGGAGCGCCGCGGCGTCGACGGCGCCAGACCATACCGACGTCCCGTATCTCACCATCGACCCGCCCGGATCGATGGACCTCGACCAGGCCATGCACATCGACCGGTTCGGCACTGGCTACCGGGTGCGGTACGCGATCGCGGACGTCGCGGCGTTCGTGTCGCCGGGCGATCCGGTCGACGTCGAAGCGCACGTGCGCGGCGAGACGCTCTACAGCCCGGACCTGCGGACGCCGCTGCATCCGCCGGTGATTGGTGAAGCCGCGGCCAGCCTGCTGCCCGACCAGGTCAGGCCGGCGCTGGTGTGGACCATCGACCTCGACGCCGACGGCCGTCAGACCGCGGTCGACGTGAAGCGGGCATCGTGCGGTCGGTGTCGCGACTGGACTACACGCAGGCCCAGCAGCTGATCGACGCCGACGTGGCGCCGGCGCGGCCGACGGCACGTTGGCGTTGCTCGCCGAGGTAGGACGGCTTCGGCAGGCGCTTGAAGTCGAGCGCGGCGCCGTCAGCCTTCGCCTCCCGAGCAAGAGGTGGACGCCGACGGGTCCGGCTTTCGGCTGCGCTACCGCGCTCCGCTGCCGGTCGAGGACTGGAACGCGCAGATCTCGTTGCTCACCGGAATGGCGGCCGCGGGCATCATGCTCGATGCGAACGTCGGGATCCTTCGCACGTTGCCGCCGGCCGACGGCGGCGCCGATCGGATTGCTACACCGTGTGGCTCACGCGCTCGACGTTCCGTGGCCGAAACACCAGACGTACCAGGCATTTCGTGCGCTTCGATCCGGCGACGGATGCCGGTGCCGCTCTGATCGAGCTGTCGACGCGGTTGCTGCGCGGCGCGGGCTACACGGCGTTCGACGGAAGCCCGCCCGCGCAGCCCAATCACAGTGCGGTCGCGGCGCCGTACGCGCATGCGACTGCACCGTTGCGAAGGCTGGTCGACCGGTACGTGGGCGAGCTGTGCGTGGCAGTGTGCGCACGCCTCGACGTCCCGCCGTGGATTCGTGAAGCCCTACCTGCGCTTGCTGACGTCATGGCTGACTCGGGCACAAGGCGCATGCACTCGAACGTGCGTGCGTCGACCTGGTCGAGACGGTGGTGATGGCGTCGCACGTGGGGGAGACGTTCGAGGGCGGCGTCGTCGAGACGGTGAAGCACGGCGGCGTCGTGCAATTGCGGACGCCGCCGGTGCGCGCTCGGTGTGACGGCGAGGGGTTGCTGCTGGGCGCGCGGATCGACGTCCGCCTGGTGACGGCCGATCCGGCGACGCGCACGTTGCTGTTCGTGCCGGCCTGACCGTCTACAGTTGCCGGTACGGCGGACGAGTCGGCCGGGCGACCGCGTTGCATGCCTTTGGGTGTGTGCCGAGGAAGGTCCGGGCTCCACAGGGCAAGGTGGTGGGTAACGCCCACCCGGGGTGACCCGCGGGACAGTGCCACAGAAAACAGACCGCTATCGGATTCCGGCTTCGGTCGGCGTTCGGCAGTAAGGGTGAAACGGTGGTGTAAGAGACCACCAGCGCGCGAGGTGACTCGCACGGCTTGGTAAACCCCACCTGGAGCAAGGTCAAGAGGTTGCGCTTCGGCGTGACTGCGCAGGCGTTCGAGGGCGGCCCGCCCGAGCCTGCGGGTAGACCGCTAGAGGCTGTCGGCAACGGCAGTCGTAGATGGATGGCCGCCCGCCTGGACCGTTTGGCTCAGGCGACAGAACCCGGCCTATAGGTCGACTCGTCCGCCCTGCTCCGTTTAGATCTGCACGCTGTCGGACATTGGCTGCCCGGGCAAGTTAGGCACCTCACTTGACATTTGCGCGCACGGCACTTCAGAGTGAGTGAGCTAACTCACTCACTCATCAACAGGAGTCAACCGATGCAGCCAGCCGGCCCGGTCGCGCGCACGAGGCAGATTCACGCCTGGTTCTTCGTTCGAGGTTGGGGGTGATCACCCTGGTTCTGCTGTGCGCCGTGCAGTTCCTCGACATCGTCGACTCTGCCATCGTCAATGTGGCGCTGCCATCGATCCAGCACAGCTTGCGCTTCTCGCAACAGAACCTGCAGTGGGTAGCGAGCGGTTACATCCTCACCTACGGTGGCTTTCCTGCTTCTCGGAGGTCGGCTGGCCGACTTACTCGGCCGGCGCCGCATGTTGTTGATCGGTCTTTTCGTATTCGCACTGTCGTCATTGACTGCCGGGGTAGCGCAGGATTCCGCACTACTCGTTGCTGCGCGTTTGGTTCAGGGGATTGGGGCAGCATTGATGGCTCCCGCCGCGTTGTCTGAACTCACGACGAGCTTTCGTGAAGGCAAGGATCGCAACGCTGCGCTGGGGGCGTGGGCTGCCATCAGCGGCATTGCCGCCGCGGCCGGCGTGGCCCTCGGTGGTGTGCTGACGGCCGGTCCGGGATGGCGCTGGGTCTTCTACGTCAACCCGCCGATCTGCATCTTGGTCGCCATTGGCGCATTGGTGCTGCTCACTGGCGACGTCGGAGCAGGCGAAGGAAGAACCTCGTTCGATTCGCAAGGAGCCGTCCTGGTCACCGGCGGCATTCTGTTGTTCATCTACGGCTTGGTCCGCGCACCGATCGCAGGGTGGGGGTCGACCGACACGATCGCTGCGTTGTGTGCTTCGGCCGTTGCGCTAGGCGGATTTGTCTTCAACGAGCTTCGACACCGGAACCCATTGCTACCGCTTGCCGTTCTCCGGGTCAAAGGCCTGGTCGCGGCGGATCTCACCCAACTCATCGCCTTCTGTGGCTTCTTTTCGATGTTCTTCTACGCCACTTTGTACATGCAGGAGATCTTGCACTACTCACCACTCAAGGCCGGCCTCGCGTACCTTCCGATTACCGCTGGGTTCGCCTTCGCGGGCGGCATGGCCTCTCAACTCGTCACGCGTATCGGTACCCGCCCGATTGCCGTGGTCGGTTGTTTAGTCGCGTCGGCCGGCATCTACTGGGTGTCACGAGTGCCGCTGCATGGTTCGTATGTGAGCGACCTGCTGCCCGGATTCGTCGTCATGTCCATCGGAGCCGGGTCGGTGTTCGTGTCCGTCATCGCGGCAGCCAACGCAGGAGTGCCGGCCGACAGGGCGGGGCTTGCCGCCGGCTTGTTGAACTCATCCCAACAGGTGGGTAGCGCCCTTGGCTTGGCTGTCTTGTCGGTCGTCGCGATCACCCACACTGACCATCTGGTGGCCTCGGGTACCGCACGCATTGTTGCCTCGGATGCCGGGTACCACCTCGCGCTTCTGGTGGGGGCCATCATCATGGCCGCCGCTTCGGTGATCGCCCTGCGCATCGGAAACACCCGAGAGGCCGGCCCGATGGTCATGGTCGGCGACGAGGTTGCACTAGAGCTGGCGGCCTTGTGAGTTGCATGGGCCCGCCTAGTTCTGCGTTATCATGCAAAGTGAGATGACTGACTCATTGTTGCAGATGACGGCCGCTGCAAAGCCGCGGCCAGGTAAGCGAGACCGCCTGGTGGCGGCCGCCGTCCAGCTCCTGCACCAGCAGGGCATTGAACGGACGACATTGGCCGACATCGCGCAGCTCGCCGACGTCCCGGCCGGCGCAACGTCTACTACTACTTCAAGACCAAAGACGACGTGATCGCCGCCGTGGTCGAGGTGCACAAGCAGCAGGTGCGCGCGACGCTTAGTCCATTGACTCGGGTCACCGGACACCAAAAACTCGGCTGAAGGCGTTCGCGCGCGAACTCGGCGGCCAGAGCGAGTTGGTGGCCAACTACGGTTGCCCGCTCGGCAGCCTGTGTTCCGAGATCGACAAGCGCGTCGACGCGCCGGACTTCGCGGTGGCCGATTTGATGCTCATCATCATAGGCTGGGCCGAAGACCAGTTCCGTCAGATGGGTCACGGTGGCCAGGCACGCGACCTCGCCCTCGAGCTGCTTGCTCCTACGAGGGAAACGCCCTGCTGGCCAACACGTTGCGCGACCCGACGATCCTTTCTGGGGCGGCACGTCGACTAGACCGCTGGATCGACGCGCTCTGAGCGCGAGATCGCACCTCTGGTGTGGTCAAGGCTGGTCGGGGCAAGCGGGGTCTTCCCCGAGCGGATCGCCAGTCGTCGCGTAGGCGCGTGCTCGCGAACCGCCACATAGGTCTGCGTACTCGCATCGCCCGCAGCGACCGGTGAACTTCGCTCCACGGATGGCTACCAGCAGCGGGTCGTCGCGGTAGATGTCGGCGAGCTCGCGGTCGCGGATGTTGCCTAGTGGGATGGGCAGGAATCCGGCTGGGTGGACCGCGCCGTCGTACGCGATGAACACGATCCCCTTCCCGTCGCGAGTCGCCGCAGTGTGCGCGCTCGCCTGCGAGCGGGGCGGGCCGGAGAGATCTCGTAGCTGCGCGGCTAGCTTCGTATAGAGCGCGCCCGCGGGGACTGGCCGCCCGGATCGGCGGTTCGCAACGACGCGGCGGAAGAAGGGGGCCTCGACGGTTCGCACCACGAGGTCGTGCTGGGCTGCGTCGTAGAGGAAGTGGCAGACCTGTTCGTGCTCAGCCGCAGTGATCGCCCGAGGTAACGCCCCGACCGACGTGTACGAGGAAGAACGCCTCCAGATCCGCGCCCCGGCCCTCGGTAGCAACGCGGCCAGCTCAGCAAGTTCATCGACGTTGGTGCGCATCACCGTGGTGTTCACCTGCACCGTCAAGCCAGCCGTGGCCAGGTCTCTGATCGCTGCGACTGTCGTGTCGAAGTGACCGGGTATGCCGCGCACCGCGTCGTGAGTAGCCGCACGTGCTCCGTCGAGGCTGATCGATACTGCCTTCACTCCGCTGCCTGCGATCCGCGTGATCATCTGAGGCGTTAGCAGTGGAGTCACCGACGGAGACAGTGCCACGGGTATGCCAAGCGACACCGCGTGATTGATGAGTTCGAAAAGGTCGGGGCGCAGTAAGCGATCCCCAGCCCGGTGAGCACCAGGATCGGGTGCGGGCGACCGAACGCAGCCACCTGGTCGATCAGCTGACGACCCTCGCGCTCGGTGAGCTCCCCGGGTAGGGCCTGCGGGGTCGCCGACGCCCGGCAGTGCCGGCAAGCGAGTTGGCAGGCCCGGGTGGTTTCCCAGAACACCAGCATGGGGCGCGTGGCGAAGTCGACCGGAGGGCGCACCGGAGCAGGTACGGCGAGAGTCGAGCTCATGGTTGCGCCATCTGGGTTTGGGCCATGGCCTCAAGGCTCGCGAGTGTGAGTGCCGCGGTTTCCTTGGCTTGCGCGATGCAGCCGGCCACGCCCGCGCCGCGGTAAGCCGCGCCGGTGACATGCAGACCGGGCACTTTCGCGAGCGCGACATCTAGCCTATTCAACCGTGCCTGGTGCCCGACGGTGTACTGCGGAAGCGCACGCGGCCAGCGTTGCAGGTGCGTGTGCAGGGGCTCGGCGGAAAGGCCCATCGCTTCGGCCAACTCGGCGTGTACCCGGCGAATGAGGGCCGCATCGTCAAGGGACGCCGCGCGCTCATCACCCGCCCTCCCCACCATGGCGCGTAGCACCACGACGCTCTCCGATGACAGACGGGGCAGTCTTGCCGACAGCCAACTGCAGCCGACAAGCAGCCGCCCTTCGGCAGGCAGTATAAGAAGCCGGTCGCGTCGAGGCGTCGTCCGACTGCAGCTGCGGGGTAGATCGAAACGACCGTCGCGACTTCGACGTACGGCACGCGACGTAACTCGGTAGCGGCCGTCGACAGCGCTTCCACGACGTCCGCGCTCACGAACGCTGGTGTCGCCAGCACGACCGCGTCGGCCTTAAGCGTGGCGTGCTCGCTGCCGTCCTCGATGTGGATCTCGAACCCTGCTGGGGTGCGCTGCAGCGCCGTTGCCCGGGTGCCTAGCCGGACATCGGATTGCGCCAGGGTGACCGTGAGGGCGCTGATGAGTTGGCCGAGTCCGAGGTCGAGCGTGACCATCGCAGGTCTGACGCCCTTCGCGGCCTGGTGGCCGGCTGTGTGGTCGGACGTGTGGCCGGCTTTGTGGCGCAGCCGGCGCACGGCCAGGTAGGGGCTGCGGTTGGCACGGACCAGCGCATGGATGTCGGCACGGTGCTGCGAGCACTCAACTCGCTCGCGCTGCCAGCATGGATCCCGCCGAGCAGCGGCTCAACCAGCCGTTCGAAAAGCTGGGTGCCGAACCGGGGACGCAGCAGCTCCGCGACACTTGCGTCGTCGGGCAGGTACTGCCGGGGAGTAGCAGGTCAAGGCCAGCTCGAAGGACGCCAAAGGCGACAGCGGCGTGAGCCGCAACGAGGGAATCAGCCGATCCGGCACACCGAACAGCGTCCCGGGCGGCATCCGGCGCAGCTTGCCACGCGACCACACGCATAGAGAAGCCCAAGGGCGCCCGGCACGACGGCGTCGGCAAGTCCGAGGTCTTCCAGCAACGACCGCAGTGCGGGCAG
>CAWGTF010000002.1:0-30921 GCA_963825425.1 uncultured Actinomycetes bacterium | reverse complement strand
GAGGCGCTCGCCATCGTGAAGGGCGCCGGCTTCGCTGACGCTGTGCACGTCGGCAGCGGCGTCGTCGGGTGGGTCAACCAGGTCGACCCGAGCCTGCCTTCGTACTAAGCCCAGACCCGGACCAGTTTCGCTGAACCATCGGTAGTCTGCGGTCGCTCTAGCGACGCGGGAACTCCGAAGGTTCGCGCAACGAGGCCAGTTTCGGTGCCACAGTGACGGCATGAGATCGGAGTCCGAGCCGTCGGGGGACAACGTGGAGCGTTTGCGTCGTTCTGGCAACAGCGCTCGCTCCCGGATCAGAAATGCTCCACGATTGCGGGACGTCGAGGTGCCGGCGTTCGCCCAACGGGTACTCGACCTGGTCGACATGATTCCGGCCGGCAAGGTGCTCGCCTACGGCGATATCGCGGAGTACCTGGGCGAGGGCGGCCCGCGTCAAGTCGGCAGCGTGATGTCGACCTGGGGAGGGGCTGTGCCGTGGCACCGCGTGGTCCACGCAGATGGCACGCCGGCCCCCAGTCATGACGGTGAAGTGCTGCGCCTATTGCGGGCTGATGCGACTCCGATGCGCGGCGACCGTGTCGACATGCGGCAAGCGCGATGGGACGGTGAGGTGTGACCGTCGTCGGGCCGCGAGACGTCGCTCGTCGAGACTGGGAACCGCGCACGCGTTCCGCGCGAATTTGGGTGCAGTCACGTTCCGTCGAGTGGGTCTATGCAGTGATCGCCATTGTGGGGGCCGCTTCGTTTGGGCTCGTTGTCACCGATTGCGTTGCGTCATGGTTTGGCGATCGTGTGCTCATCGCACCGCATTTGCTCGAAAACGTTTCCTTTGGTGGCATCTTGCCGGGCTGGCTCGTTCTGATGGCGTCAGGATTCCTGCTTCGGGATGTGTTCTTTCGCCGAGGCGCCAAACCACGGTGGCCCCGGCTAAGAGCTAGCAATCGCACTGTGACGTTGGCGATCGGCGCCGTCCTACTGGTGGCCTTCATGATCGGAACCTCCGCCCACGGGAAGCGGGGGTCAGCCCGCGTGCTGCCCGGGCCCGTCTACCAGATCTCGAGCGATGTCAACGACGAAGGCGGCTGGTCCACAGTTACCCAGGCGCAATACCAGCATTTCGAAGCGCGCCTAGTGCGCGGCGAGTCTGAGATAGCAATGTTCGGTGCGATCGAAGTCGGGGCGTGCGTTGCCCTGATCCGATGGCGGCGCAACGGGTACCCGCTGCCGCCAGGCGGGGTGTCTGGCACAGCGACCTGACTGATCCGCGCGGTGTCGCCTCTTCGTGGTGTGATGCGTCCGTGCCTCCGATCAGCCGTACTGCCAACGTGCCTCGCGTCGTTCGGGCGGCCGCGCGTGTGGTCCTGCCTCCTGTGCTCGACGAGGCGCAGCGCCGCGCGGTCGAACACCGCGGCGGCCCGGTGCTCGTGCTGGCCGGCCCCGGCACGGGCAAGACGACCACGATCGTCGAGGCCGTGGTGCAGCGCGTCGAGTCGGGTGAGATCACGCCCGACCAAGCGTTGGTGCTGACGTT
Organism: uncultured Actinomycetes bacterium; assembly: GCA_963825425.1. Classification (GTDB taxonomy): domain Bacteria; phylum Actinomycetota; class Actinomycetes; order Acidothermales; family Acidothermaceae; genus PALSA-607. Next base: position 29,387 of record CAWGTF010000002.1, on the reverse strand, counting down.
CAGCCGCCGGGCCGCTGCCGAACTTCGCGAGCGCATCGCGGCCCGCCTTGGCCGCACGATCCGCGATCCCATCGCGCGGACGTTTCACTCCTACGCGTTCGGGCTGCTGCGCGCCGATGCGGCTCGTCGCGGTGAGGCCGCGCCGCGACTGCTGTCAGGAGCTGAGCAAGACCTCGTCGTCCGCGAACTGCTTCGGGGTGACGTCGAGGCGGGCGCGCAGATCTGGCCGCTGCGGTTACATCCGGCGCTGCTGACGCGCGGGTTTGCGCAGGAGCTGCGCGACTTCGTGCAGCGCGCGGTCGAACGTGGCATCAGCCCGAGAGAGCTCGTGCAGATCGGCCGCCGCTACAAGCGCGACGATTGGGTCGCCGCCGCGAAGTTTGCGGAGCAATACGCGCAGGTATCGGCGCTGCGAGAGGCCGCGTCGTACGACCCGGCCGAGCTGATTCGCGCCGCCGCGGGGTTGTTGAGGTCAGAACCCCTTGTGCTGCAAGAGATTCGGGCAGCTCACGAGTTCGTCGTGGTCGACGAATATCAAGACACCGACCCGGCGCAAGAGGAGCTACTCGCGCTGCTGGTCGGAAGCCGCGACCTACTGGCAGTCGGCGACCCCGACCAGTCGATCTATGGCTTCCGTGGCGCCGACCTCGAAGGCGTGCGGCGCTTTCCCGATCGTTTCAAAGCACCTGACGGGTCGCCGCCGACGGTCGTCGCGCTCGACGTGAGCAGGCGGTCGGGTGCGAACCTCCTGGCCGCCTCGCGCCGTGTCGCGCAGCGATTGTCTGGCCTGCCTGCACATCGTGCGTTGCAACCCGCGCCCGGCATCGAGCCTGGCAGCGCTGAGGTCCATGTGTTCGCGACAGCGAATGCCGAAGCTGCCTACCTCGCGCATCGGCTTCGCGAGCTGCACCTGCTGAGCGGCGTGCCGTGGGCTCGCATGGCCGTGCTCGTGCGGAGCGGCGTGCCACTGCCTGCGCTGCGCCGGGCGCTTCAGTCGGCTGGCGTCCCGGTCTCCGCGTATGCGGAGGAGCAGCCACTGGTCGACGTCCCCATTGTGCGGGCTTTGCTACGGGTGCTCGAAGTTGTGACGGGTCGTCTCGACTTCGAAGGCCCGCAAGGCGTCGAGCTCGCCCAAGAACTCGTCACCGGCCCGCTCGGTCGTGCCGACCCGTTGGCATTGCGCCGGCTCCGGCAGGAGTTGCGGTCGCTCGAGTTGGCGGCGGGGGGTGGTCGCGCGTCAGGTGTGTTGCTAGCAACGGCGCTAACGACGCCGGCCGATCTGGTCCCGATCGAGCGACGCATCGCCATTCCTGCGCTGCGCATTGCGGCGGTTCTGCAGGCTGGTCGCGTTGCGGTCGCGGAGCCGAGTGTCACTGCCGAAGCCGTGTTGTGGGCGATCTGGCAAGCGGCGGGCCGCGCACCTCGCCTGAGTTCCCTCGCACTCTCGGGAGGGCCAGGGTCCGCTGCCGCCGACCGCGATCTCGACGCAGCGGTCGCGCTGTTCGACGCTGCTGCGCGTTTCGCCGACCGGCTCCCCAAGGCCGGGCCTTCGGTGTTCCTCGATCACTTGCTCGGTCAGCAGATTCCAGGCGACACGCTGGCGCCACAGGCACCGACGGCTGACGGCGTCCGACTGATGACTGCACATGCGGCGAAGGGCCTCGAGTGGGATGTCGTCGCGGTCGCGGGCGTGCAGGAAGGCGTCTGGCCCGACCTGCGTGGGCGTGGGTCGCTGTTGGGATCACAGCAACTCGTCGACGTCCTCGCCGCCGCTGACGACTCTGGTGCTGCGAGCCCGTTGCAGGCGGTCGCGGCCCGGCTAGCGGAAGAACGCCGACTGTTCTATGTCGCAGTCACGCGGGCTCGACTGCACCTCATCGCCACAGCGGTTCGCAGTGACGACCACCAGCCGTCTCGCTTCCTCGACGAACTGGTGCCAAGACAGAGCGAGCAAAGCGACGAGCGGCCGCTGACCAGAGTCCCGCGCGGGCTCGATCTGCCTTCGGTGGTGGCACAGTTGCGCGCCGTCGTCACGACTCCAGGCATCGGGCCCGACGCCGACGCGTGGGCGCCGATCCGCAAAGCGGCGGCGGCCACCCAGCTGGCCCGGTTGGCGGCGGCGGGGGTGCGCGGTGCCGATCCGGCGGATTGGTACGGCCTTGGAGAGCTCTCAGACGAACAGCCGCTGGTCGATGCCGGCGTGCCGGTGCGGGTCTCGCCGTCCCGTCTTGAAGGATTTCGGCGTTGCCCGTTGCGGTGGATGCTCGAATCGTCCGGCGGCACCACAGGCAGTTCGGCGTCGCAAGGGCTCGGCACGCTGGTGCATGCGCTGGCGCAGCAGGCCGCGCAGGAGAATCTCGACGCCGCGCAGCTGCAGGCACTGCTCGCCACCGCGATCCAGCGGGTAGATCTCGGCTCGGGGTGGGTCGCGATCCGACAGCGCGCCCGGGCAGCAGAGATGGTCCGCAAGCTCGCGGTCTGGATGCAGACGAACCCGCGCGCGCTGGTCGCAGCGGAGCTGGCCTTCGAAGTCACGATTGGCCGCGCCGTCATGAAGGGCCAGGTCGACCGGCTCGAGCGCGACGACAAAGACCGACTCGTGGTCGTCGATCTGAAGACCGGAAAGAGCCAGCCCAAGAAGGACGAGCTGCCGTCGAACGCGCAGCTCGGCGCCTATCAACTCGCGGTCGAACACGGCGCGTTCGCCGACGTGCCAGATGGTGGGCAGACGACGGGCGGTGCCGAGCTCGTGCAACTGGGCACCGACACGCAAGGCGCCACGACGCAACGCCAAGATGCACTAGCCGACAGCGACGAGCCGGGTTGGGCACTCGACATGGTCGAACGCTCAGCCGCAGGCATGGCGGCGCACATTTTCGACGCCATCGTCAACGACATGTGCCGCTCGTGTCCGGTGCGCACATCGTGCCCGGTTCAAGACGAGGGCCGGCAGGTGACGTCGTGACCGGCTACAGCGCTGCCGAGATCGCCCGCGCGCTCGGGCAGCCACCGCCGACCGACGAGCAGGCCGCTGTGATCGAGTCGACCTCGACGTCCTGCCTGGTGGTCGCTGGCGCCGGCTCCGGCAAGACCGAGACCATGGCTGGCCGGGTCGTATGGCTGGTGGCGAATGGGCATGTGCGCCCCGACCAGGTGCTGGGGCTCACCTTCACTCGCAAGGCCGCTGCAGAGCTCGCGGCTCGGGTGCGGCGACGCCTCGGCCAGCTCGGCGCGCGTGGGCTCGTCGAGGCCGAGGTTGTGAGCGCGGCCGATCCGACGATCTCGACATACGACGCCTATGCCGGCCGCATCGTCGCCGAGAACGCGCTGCGTCTTGGTCTCGAACCCGGGCAGCGGCTGATCCCGCAGACGGTCGCGTGGCAGTACGCCCGTCGAGTCGTCGACTCCTACGACGGTCCGATGGACGCCGTATCGGTAACCCCAGGCACGGTGACGAACGACGTTCGGGCGCTTGCCGAGGGGCTCGCCCAACATCGGGTGACTCGCGAGGAGGTTGGTGCCTATTGCGAGCAGCTACACGCGATTCTGACCGCATTGCCGAAGGCGTCGACGCAGGGCGGCGGTAAGCCGTTGCACATTGCGCTCGCCGGGGTTGTAGGCGCCTTGGCCGCGCGCTGCCAGCTGCTGCCGATCGTTGCCGCGTACAACGACGCGAAACGGCGGCGCGAATGTCTCGACTTCGCCGACCAGATGGCGTTGGCCGCTGACCTCGCCGAGGCGTTCCCTGAGGTCGGTGCCGCCGAGCGATCGACGTATCGCACCGTCTTGCTCGACGAATACCAAGACACCAGCCATGCGCAGGTCGTGTTCTTGCGGGCCTTGTTCGGCGGCGTTCACTTAGCGATTGGGGCGCCGCCGCTGTTGACGGCGGTCGGCGATCCGTCGCAAGCGATCTACGGGTGGCGCGGCGCGAGTCAGGGCACACTCGCGAGCTTCCCCCATCACTTCCCTAACGCCAATCGGCCGGCATCGGTGTTGACGCTCAGTACGAGTTTCCGCAACGCCGCTCACGTTCTTGGGGTGGCGAATGCGATTGCCGAGCCGTTGCGTGACGGCGTGGTGGCGACGCCGGAGTTGCGCGCCCGCGTCGAAGCACCCGACGGCGAGGTTCGGTGCGCGATGTATCTGACCGTCGACGACGAAGCCGAGGCGATCGGCGATCAGGTGGCAGCGATCTGGCACTCCGACGCACCGCTGCGTGCCGCCGGCGAGCCGAGCCGCAGTGTGGCCGTGCTCGTGCGCGCGTGGGCGCAGTTGCCGCGCATCGAATTGGCGCTGCGCACTCGCGGCATCCCGCTCGAAATCGTCGGAGTCGGCGGTCTGCTCCTAGAACCTGACGTCGTCGACGTCGTGGCGACCCTGCGGGTGATGGTCGACCCCACGCGCGGCGATGCGTTGATGCGGTTGCTTACCGGCGCGCGCTGGCGCATCGGGGTGCGAGACCTCGCCATCCTCGGCCGCTGGGCCCGTGAGTTGATCCGGCCACGCGCCGAAGCAGTGAGCGACCTGGCAGCTCTGGCATCTCCACCGTCGGTGGTCACCGAGCCCGACCCCGACGAGGTCGACGAACGCAGCATCATCGACGCCCTCGACGACATGCCGCCGCGCGGCTGGCTCTCGACCCTCGGGCATCAGCGGCTGGCGCGGCTGTCGGGTGAACTCCGGTCGTTGCGATCGCGACTCGACCAGCCATTGCCCGACTTGGTCGCTGACGTCATCCGTACGACCGGCATCGACGTCGAGGTGCTCGCCCGCGGCGGCGATCTCGCGCCGACGCGCGCGAATCTCGACCGCTTGATCGACGTCGCCGCAGAATTTGCGGCCGGCGGCGACGACGTCAGTGTCGCGGCGTTCCTCGACTACCTGGACGCCGCAGCCGTCGAAGAACGCGGCCTCGATCGCCCCGACGAGCCGCCCGACCCGACGGCCCCGGAAATCCACCAGGCAGTCGACGTCCGCCGTGATCGCGTGCAGTTGCTGACCGTGCACGCATCGAAGGGCCTCGAATGGGACGTCGTCTGCGTGCCGGGTCTCGTTGACAAACGCTTTCCAGGCGTGCGGCCGGCCGACGTCAAGGGCTGGCTCACGCAGCGCGGCGCGTTGCCCTGGCCACTGCGCGGTGATCGCGATGGGTTGCCGACAGCAAAACTCGTCGGTCATCTCGACCAGCTTGAGGCAGTGACCGCGATCGAGAACTTCCAGCAGGCGGCAACAGCGCACCTGCATCGTGAAGAGCGTCGACTCGCCTACGTCGCGGTTACGCGCGCCCGCAACCTGCTGCTGTGTACGGGATACCGCTGGGACACAACGAAGACCCCACGCGACGCGAGCGTCTTCCTCGATGAAGTACACGCCGTCTGCGCTGACACTGGCGGTCAGGTCGGGTGTTGGATCGACAAGCCGGCCGATGGCGAGCCCAACCCGCTGTTCGCACTAGGCCCGACGACTGCGCAGTGGCCGATCGATCCGCTGGGGCGCCGCCGACCCGAGTTGGTCGCTGCCGCCGAGCTTGTCGATGCGATGGCGGGCGATGGCGACCTGGAGGACTCCGAGGCCATGGCAATCGCGATGGGGGAGTGGAGTCGCGACGTCGAGGTACTGCTGTCCGAACGTGCGGCGCGAACACAGCAGTCTCGGCTCGATGTCGAGTTGCCGCCGCAGCTATCGGTGAGTCAACTCGTCACGTTGCGCCGCGACCCTGCCGAGCTCGCGCGGCAACTCCGGCGCCCGCTCCCCGCCGCCCCTGCGCCGCTGGCGCGCCGCGGCACCGCGTTCCATCTCTGGCTCGAACAGCGGTTCTCCTCACCGCGACTGCTCGACCTCGACGAGGTGCCAGGTTCGGCCGATGCTGACGCTGCTCCCGATGCCGATCTCGCCGCCTTGCAACGGGCCTTCCTAGGTAGTGAGTGGGCCGATCGCGATCCCGTCGAGGTCGAGGTGCCGTTCGAGCTCGTCATCGACGACTTCGTCGTGCGAGGGCGCATGGACGCCGTGTTCCGCGACCCCAGCGGCGGGTTCACCGTCGTCGACTGGAAGACCGGACGCCGCCCGGCCGGCGCCGATGCGCGCGCGGCCGCGGTACAGCTTGCCGCGTATCGGCTGGCGTGGGCTGACCTCACCGGTACCGACGTGCAAGACGTCCGCGCGGTGTTCTACTACCTGCGCGAGGGTGAGAACGTGGCGCCGGCCGACCTCCTCGATCGCGACGGTCTGGTCGCCCTACTGCGGTCGGTCCCCGCCGACTAGAGCCGCCCGCTTAGAGTTCACGACATGGCCAACCACTCGGCGTCCCCTATCGACGATGAGCGGCGCGACGCCGTCCGCGCTTACATCGAAGCGCACGCCGACGAGTACGTGGCGCAACTGTCCGACTGGTTGCGCATCCCCTCGGTCTGGACCGATCCCGAGCGTGCAGCCGACGTCCTGCGCTCGGCCGAATGGTTCGCCGACGCGGCGCGCGCGGCCGGCTTCCCGACCGTCGAGGTCTGGTTCGCCGCCGACGGTGCACCGGCGGTCTTCGCCGAATGGCGCAGCCTCGACCCAGGCGCGCCGACGGTTGTCGTCTACGGCCATCACGACGTGCAGCCTGTCGACCCAGTCGAACTGTGGAGCTTCGCGCCATTCGTTCCCGCTGTGGTTGAAGGCCCCGACGGTGACCGGTTACTCGGCCGCGGTGCGTCCGACGACAAAGGCCAAGTGCTGTATCACCTGCTCGGGCTTCGAGCGAACCTGGCGACGTCCAACCGCACCGCCCCGCCGGTCAACCTCAAGTTGCTGATCGAGGGCGAGGAAGAGTCGGGTTCACCGGCATTCGAAGACTTGCTGCGGGAGCACCTCGACAGGCTGAGCTGCGACGTCGTGGTCGTGAGCGACACCGGCATGTACGGCGAGGGTGCTACGACCGTGTGCGTCGGCATGCGCGGCCTCACCGATTGCCAGATCGACCTGCACGGCCCCGACGTCGACCTGCATTCAGGTTCGTTCGGCGGTGCGGTGCCCAATCCGCTCACGGTGATGGCGCGCCTCCTTGCCGGCCTGCACGACGACAACGGCCGCATCACGTTGCCGGGGTTCTACGACGCGATCCGACCACTCACCGACAGAGAACGGGAACTGATCGCGAAGCTGCCGTTCGACGAATCGAACTGGCTCGAAGCCGCCGAGAGCCGCGCGCCCTTTGGCGAGGCCGGATACAGCACGCTCGAGCGCGTCTGGGCCCGGCCGACGTGTGAGATCCATGGCGTATGGGGCGGCTACACCGGGCCCGGCCACAAGACCATCGTCCCGACCGACGCCCACGCGAAGGTGTCATTTCGGCTCGTCGCCGATCAGCAACCACTCGCCGTCCAAGCCACTCTCACTGAATACGTCGCGCGCAACGTGCCCGACGGCATCACGGCGAACGTGCATTTCTTCGGTGACGGCGTGCGGCCCTACCTGGTGCCGCTCGACGATCCCGCGTTGCAAGCGGTCGCTCGTTCGCTCGCGCGGGCTTTCGACGACGAGGTGCTCTATACGCGCGAGGGCGGGTCGGGTCCCGAGGCGGCGATCAGCGAAATTCTCCAGGCACCGCTGGTGTTTCTCGGTGTTGGACTTCCGACCGATCGCATCCACGCGCCCGACGAACACGCGGTGATTCCGCTGCTGCTTAAGGGCGCAGAATCCGTCGCCTACCTGTGGGACGAGCTCGCTGCGTCGCACCACAAATGACACGACCGCTACCGCCGCTGGCTCGAACCGGTGTTGACCGTGCAGCTCATCTGCGGGCGGACGTCGAGTGGTTGGCGCGCGCGTGGGCTAACCCCTCGTCGCGAGTGCTCGTCGTCGACGCAGGTCGGGTGCTGGTCGACGACAGCGATGCTTTGGTGATGACGAGCGCGGTTGATGCGCCGGACGGCGAGCAATATTTCCTCGGCGTCGCAACCCCGTCGGACGTCGCTGCCGCAGTAGGGATGTTCGCGGTCGCCGCACCGCTTCCAGATCCGTTGCCTGCTGGCATGCGGGCCATGACCGTGCGCGATATCGGTGCCAACCTGTCTGGTGCCGACGCAGGCTTGCTGACCCACGCTGCCGCACTCGAACAATGGCACGCGCGGCACCCGCGCTGCCCGCTGTGCGGCGCCGCGACCGTCGTCGCACTCGCGGGACATCTGCGCACATGTGTCGATGACGGCAGTGAGCACCATCCGCGCACCGATCCCGCGGTCATCATGCTGGTGGTCGACGCCGACGGTCCTGATCAGCGCTGTCTGCTCGGGCGCCAGCCGACGTGGCCGGCCGGGCGCATGTCGACGTTGGCTGGATTCGTCGAGGCCGGCGAAACCCTCGAGCATGCTGTCGCCCGCGAAGTGTTCGAAGAAGTCGGGGTCAGTGTCGACGACGTCCGCTATGTCACCAGCCAACCCTGGCCGTTTCCGTCGAGTCTGATGCTCGCGTTTACAGCCCATGCAACAACGACGCAATTGGACGTCGACGGGCTCGAGATTGCCGAAGCGAACTGGTTCACCCGCGACCAATTGAGGGCCGCGATTGCCAGCGGCACCGTCAAGCTGCCGATGCGCGCGTCAGTCGCGTACTACTTGATCGACGGCTGGTTGTCAGCGACCTAGCTTGGTCGTGACCTCCGAAAGCCTAGGGTTGGTCAGCGTGCTGCCGTCGGGGAAGAGCACCGTCGGCACGGTCTGATTTCCGCGGTTGACGCTCATGACGAACTCAGCCGCGCCGGGAGTCTCCTCGATATTGATCTCCGTGAACGCGATCTCTTGCTCGGTCAGCAGTCTTTTCAGCGTCCGGCACGGCCCGCACCAGGACGTGCTGTAGATCACCAGCGCGTCGGCGGCACCGGCGGTGGGTGCGGTGACCTCGGCTGTTGTGTCGGCGGACGTCGAGGGGCTCACGGGGCTCACGGTGTTGATGTCTCCTCAGAAGGGCGCGTCTGTACCGACAACCGTCGGCAGGCTCTGCTTCTTCCGGGTTCCTTCGTTCATGTCTTGTCCGTCCGGCCTGCCAAGATGGCCGCGTGAGTGAGTCTGTGAGTGTCCTGGTGCAACGTGACGTGCCCGATGTCCCCGGTCGCCGCGACCTCCCGGATCTCCCGGACTTGCTAGGCGACCTTGATGCCGAGCAGCGTGAGGCCGCCGAGGCTGTGCGCGGGCCGGTGTGCATTCTGGCCGGAGCGGGCACCGGCAAGACCCGGGCGATTTCCCATCGCATTGCGTTCGCGGTCAACACTGGCACCGTCGCGCCTGCCCACGTGCTGGCCTTGACCTTCACCGCTCGCGCCGCCGGTGAGCTGCGGGGCCGGCTTCGGGTTCTCGGCGTCGGCACGGTGCAGGCGCGCACATTCCATTCGGCGGCGCTGCGTCAACTGCAGTATTTCTGGCCGCGCACGGTCGGAGGTGAGTTGCCGGCCGTTTTGAAGTCGAAGGTGCCTTTGCTTGCCGAAGTCGCCGGGCGGCTGCGGCTGGGGCTTTCGTCGTCCGACCTTCGTGATGTAGCGAGCGAGATCGAATGGATGAAAGCGTTGCAGCGCCCGCCCGACGACTACGCCTCGTCGGTTCTGCTCGCGCACCGCATTGCGCCGCGGCCCGCCGCCGATGTCACCGCGATGTATGCGGGATACGAAGATCTGAAGGTCCGCAAGAATTTGTTCGACTTTGAAGACCTACTGCTGCACGCGACGGCACTATTCGAGACCGAGCCCGACGTCGCGGCCCAAGTTCGCGAGCAATATCGGTACTTTGTCGTCGACGAGTATCAGGACGTCAACCCTGCCCAGCAGCGACTGCTCGATGCGTGGCTCGGCACGCGCGACGACATCTGCGTCGTGGGTGATCCCGAACAGACCATCTATTCGTTCGCGGGCGCCTCACCCGTCTACCTCACGAGCTTCGCCACGCGCTACCCGAAGGCAACCGTCGTACGGCTTGTGCGTGACTACCGCTCGACGCCGCAGGTCGTCGCGCTCGCGAACCGTCTGTCTGGTGGCGCGCTCGTGGCGCAACTGCCACCCGGACCCGCACCGACGATCACCGGCTACGACGACGAGGTGGCCGAAGCGGCGGCGGTCGCGAAGCAGGCGGCCAGCCTCATCGCCAACGGCACATCGGCACGTGAGATTGCCGTGTTGTTCCGCATCAATGCCCAGTCTGAGACGTACGAGCAGGCGCTTGCCGAGGTTGGCGTCCCTTACGTCCTGCGCGGCGGTGAGCGGTTCTTCGAGCGTCCCGAGGTGCGCGAGGCAGTGTTCTTGCTCCGGGGCGCGGCGCGTGGCGACCAATCGGGCGACGGCTCGCTGGTCGATGCCGTTCGCGCCGTGCTCGGCGCCATGGGGTTCAGCCCGACGCCGCCTGCAGGTTCCGGCGCCGCTCGCGACCGCTGGGAGTCGCTCGCGGCCTTGGTCCGGCTCGCCGAAGAGCGCGGCGCGGTTGCCGCGGCAGCCGGTCAAGCGTCTGCCGGCCCGGCCGCGGCCGGCCTTGCCGATTTTGTCGCCGACCTTGAAGAACGTGCCTCGTTGCAGCATGCGCCGGTCGTCGACGGCGTCACGTTGGCGTCGCTACATGCAGCCAAGGGCCTTGAGTGGGACGCCGTCTTCTTGGTCGGCCTTGTCGACGGCACGCTGCCGATCGTGTATGCCGAGACGCCGGCCCAGATCGACGAAGAGCGCCGACTGCTGTACGTCGGAATTACCAGAGCCCGCAGGCAGCTTGCCCTGTCGTGGGCGGCGGCGCGGTCTCCGGGCGGGCGAGCCACTCGACGTCCCAGCCGCTTTTTCGACGAGATGCGCGACACTGCCGTCGACAGCCTTGACTCCCGCGGCACCGTGGCGCCGGGCGGCACGCTCCGCTCGCCTTCAGCCACCTCTGCCGCTGCTGGCAAACGGCGAGCCGGCGTCGAGCGATGCCGCGTCTGCCAGAAGCTGCTCACGAGCGGTGCGGCACGCAAGCTCGGCCGCTGCGTCGACTGCCCGGGCAGCGTAGACGAGGAACTGTTCGAGCGGTTGCGAAGCTGGCGCCTCGAGCGGTCGAGAGAACTCAAGCAGCCCGCGTTCTGCGTGTTCACCGACGCTACGCTCACGCGAATCGCTGAGGTCCGCCCGCAGACCACGCAAGAGCTTGCCGGCATCGGGGGCGTCGGCCCCGCCAAGCTCACCGCTTACGCCGAGCAAGTGCTCAAGCTGTGTGAGCGAACGTGATGCTCGGACAGATTCCGACAGATTGAGCGCGACCACAAATCTCGTCAATAAATACGTTGCCTGCCTCGCGGCGTTGGCCTTAGCCTGCCTCTGGTAACTGTTCGAGTTGGTCGGCCCGAAAGGGCATGACCCGAGTCCGGGAAGGTGGTGAGCCGCTGATGAAGAACGTATCCAAGTCGACGATCGATGTGACGTTCGCGCGCGGGCTCGTCATGTCCGAACTCGGCAGCACGGGCGCCACATGGCGTCCGGCTCTCGCCATGTTCATGCCCAACTCCACGCCTAGCTTCACGCCGAACTCCACCCCTAGCTCCACGCTCGAGGTCACGCTCGCACAAGCAGCAGTTCAGCACCCGTATGCCGCAGCAACCGCAGCTCTTCCGACCGTCAAGACCACCGTTACGGCCACGATCAAGCAGCACCTGGTCAAGACCAACGCCGGTCGCGACAACCGCACCAAAGAGGGACCCTCGTCTCGGAGGATCCCGGTCTGAGACACCAATCAGACCGGCTCTCCAGGCCGCGGAACCCTCACCGGGATCCGCGGCTTTTTTGTTGCGCGAGAGTCGCCATCGCACCGCCGCACCGCCGCACTGCACAGATCCGCACCGCTCCGCCCGCACTCGCATCGCCACAACTGAAGGACCCGCCGGAATGTCAGACCTCACCCCGAGGATCGACCCCACGGCAGGTCGCCCGCATCGCAGACGACCTAGCTGCGATTGGACCTACAACCTCGTAAGGGGGTGACGCAGATGCTGACCGACCGATTCGACCGCGTGCTCGCACACGCTCTGCGCCGGTCGCTAGAAGTCCCGTGCCTCACGGTTGACCCGGAGCTTTTCTTCGCCGAGTCCCCCGATGACGTCGAGACCGCCAAGGCCATGTGTGCCGACTGCCCAGTCCGCATCGCATGCCTCACTGCGGCACTCGAGCGTCAAGAGCCGTGGGGTGTCTGGGGCGCCGAGCTGTTCGTGCAGGGCTCGGTTGTGCCGCGGAAGCGTCCGCGTGGCCGGCCACGCAAGGAAGACAAAGAAGTCGCTGCCTGAGCGTCGTAGATCGGCGCTCGGGTGCAAGCACCACCGCAACCCGATTCGTCAGCCATCAGGGCCGACGAGCGCCGATCACGAAACAGGAGTTTTCCCATGTTCGTCCACGACGCGCACGACCGCCTCAGAGCGCTCCGGCGTGAGCGCGGAGAACGCCTTGAGGACCGAGGCACCTACCGTCCGTCGCGATTCGTCGCGATGCGGCGTTCCAGGCGCCACGCTCAGTACACCTCACGGGCGCTTCGGCCGCTCATCCCGCCGCTGCGCTGACCAGGCACAGAAGGGGCCACTCCGCACCTCGCGAGTGGCCCCTTTTCTGCGGGCGACTCCCCGCGGTTCCGGTGGTTTCCGCGGTTTTTCCGGCTCCGGCGTTGCTGCCGGTCAAGCAGTCGGCGCGAGGCCAGGCACCCACCGACGCATCTCGGCCTGGAACGGCCCGCGCGCGTCGAGTTGGCACAGCACCCCGACTCCGCCCAGCCACACTCGGTGAATCAGCAAGTACGACGGCGGCAGGTTCAGTTGTCGGCCAAGTGCGGCCGCTTGAGTCCGCGGATCGCCAACGCGGGCCGCTTGCTCACGCAGCCACGCGCGCGAGAAGTGAAAGGTCGCCTTGCGCGCCGGGTCGAGGAACGGGTTGAGGTAGCTGATCAACTCGTCGGGGTTGACGTTGTGACCGGGATTCACGAAGCCCTCGGCACGAAGGCCGTCGAGCACTGCCGTGTGATCGCCACCGAGCGCGAGCGCAAGCAGCCGGCCTATCGCGGGCGGGAAGCCCTCGGGCAGCCTGTTGACTGCACCGAAGTCGAGCACACCGAAGCGCCCGTCGGGAAGAACTCGATAGTTGCCGGGATGTGGATCTGCGTGCAGCAGGCCGACGCGTGCGGGCCCCGAGAAGAGGAAGCGTACGTAGAGCAATCCGACGCGGTCGCGTTCTTCGCGGCTGCCACTTCGCAAGATGGCTGCGAGCGGCGTGCCGTCGACCCATTCGGTCACGAGTACGCGGTCGGCGCCCGCGAGGACGTCGGGAACGAAGATGTCGGGATCGTCGGCGTAGGCCTGGGCGAAGGCGTGTTGCGACTGCGCCTCAAGCCGGTAGTCGAGTTCTTCCGCGACGCGCTCGCGCAGTTCGCGTAGCAACGGCTTGATGTCGAGGCCAGGGGAGATGACACCGAAAAGTCGGCCCATGCGCGCGAGTTGGTTCAGGTCGGACAGCAGCGCTTTGCCCGCTCCCGGGTATTGGATCTTCACCGCAACCGGGCGGCCGTCGACCCAGACCGCCTTGTGTACCTGACCGATCGACGCAGCCGCTGTCGGCTTATCGGTGAACGATCGGAAGAGGTCGCGCCAGTCGGGCCCGAGTTGGCTTGCCAGCACCTTGTGGACCGTTGCTGCCGGCAGTGGGGGCGCGTCCTCCTGCAATCTCGTGAGAGCTTCGCGGTACGGCGCCGCCAACTCTTCCGGCATCGCCGCTTCGAAAACGGACAATGCCTGGCCGACCTTCATTGCGCCGCCCTTGAGTTCGCCAAGGACTTTGAACAGTTGCTCGGCCGTGCGCTGTTGGAATGCGATCATGACCTCGTCGGCGGGCTGGCCGCTCAGGCGCTTGCCGAGGCCGACTGTCGCCCGGCCAGCGGCACCGATAGGGAGCCCCGCGAGTCGCGCAGTTCGGCTGACCGTACGACGCGGAATGTCACTCACCCGACCATTGTCCGCTATCGCCCAGCGCGGCATGAGCGTCGCCGGGCCAGCAGCACCCACATGCAGGGTGTGGGCACCACGTACGCCGCCTAATCCGCCAGTCGGGTAGTGCGATTTCCAATGTCGCGTCTTGAGTCGCAGGTTTGCCGCCGTCGATGAACTCGAGGACCTGAAGAGCGCACACGCTCGCCACAAGGGTTGCGAGCGTGACATCGCACGCTTCGGCACCGCTGCGCGGACCCTCGACTGCCAACTGCGCGGCAATCAGCGGCCATGCAGCGTCGCGGTCGCACCGGTGAAGGTCGAGACAGCGCAGGCACGCCGTCGTCCCGGGAAGCACGAACGGGCCGACAATGCCGGTCGTTTCGCGCACGACGACGTTGACATGAGGGACGCCGGATCGCACCAGGTCGTCGGTGACGGCGGGGTCGAGGGATCCTGCGGACGCCAGCACCACGAGGTCGTGAGCTCGCGGCGGCTTTAGCGCAGTTGTGCGGGTGCTGTGACTGGCGCGATGCACGGCGGCATGGGCCGCTTGGGCTCGCGTTGAGCCGGTGTCGGACATTGCCGTACCAGCAGGACCGCAGTCGGCCGGCCGACACGTCGACGGGTCGTCGACCACGACGTGCCCGATCCCAGACGCGGCGAGCAAGGTCGCGATGGCGCCCCCGACGCGACCACCACCGATGATCCCTATAGAGGAACGCTGTCGTCTGGACACCGTCGACATCCCGCCGTCGAGGCGACCTGACAGTAAGGACATCGAGGCGAGGTCGGGCGCCAGTCGATCGCGTTCGATCCGCGACAGCGCGGCGAGGGGCGCGGCGTCGATCGCGGCATCGTCGAGTACCGACGCGTCGCTCAGCATCGACACGAGGCGGTCGACGACTGACTCATCGAGGCCTAGTGCGCGAGCCCGGAGACGCAGCGCGGGTGCATCGTGAGCGCCGTCGAACGCAGCCACCAGTCGCGCCGTCTGCTCGCTGATTCCGCCGACGACGACTGCGCTTGCAGGGTGGACGCCGATTTGCAGCGTCATGGAGTCGCGCCACAGGCGTCGTAGTGCGGGCTTCACAACGGGACGCATCGCCCACCCCCTCCTGCCTCGTCGCCACATCCGATACCGCACCAGTGATCGAGCGGTGGCCTCCGCAGGGTGCCATCGGCGAGGGGACGGTCGATTCCGCCGTCCACAGAACTGTGCCGACTGTTGCCGGGCCTGTGGGAAACCGATGGCGATGAGGGAGCGCGATGAGGCTTGACATGTGACCAATCAGTCACCTAATCTCACGGCATGGACGAGGTGTTCAGGGCGCTCGCGGATCCCACGCGCCGGAGCTTGCTCGACGAGTTGTTTCGCGAAGACGGCCAGACGCTTGGCGCTCTAGAGGCGCGCTTCTCGATGACGAGGTTCGGCGTCATGAAGCATCTGAAGCAGCTCGAAGATGCGGGGCTTGTCGTCACGCGACGGCGTGGCCGGGAGAAGCTCCACTTCTTGAACCCAGTCCCGATCCGGCTCGTCCACGACCGCTGGGTGAGCAAGTACGCGCAGGAGTGGACCGCCGCACTCAGCGACCTCAAGAAAGGACTGGAGAGTTCCATGGAGAAAGTCTTCGAGATCTACATCCGGACGACGCCCGAGCGCCTCTGGGAGGCCATCACCGACACCGAGATCCGGAGCAAGTACCAGTTCGGGATGCGAGCGACGTCCGATTGGGCACCGGGGTCGCGCTACGAGATGAGCACGACCGCGGGCGCCCTGATCGGTGAAGGGGTCAATCTCGAGATCGACCCGCCGCGCCGACTCGTCCAGAGCATGGTCGCCCTGTGGGGCGACGACGTGAAAAGTGAGGGTACGTCAAGGGTGACGTGGGAGATCGAGCCCGTCGGCGACTCGTGCCGGCTGACCGTCACGCACGATCAGCTACGTGAGGGCGCAAACGAGCAGCTCTATGGCGGCTGGCCGATGATCTTGTCGGGGCTGAAGACGTGGCTGGAGACAGGTCAGTTGCTTACGACCCCTGGTTCGTTGATGTACGCCACGCCCCAGGCCGGGCGTAGCTAGTACACCGACGTGCCTTGAAGCTGCCTTGAACACGTCTGACTAGAGCGCAAAAGGGCGGAGGTCGCGGTTTCCCGCGACCTCCGCCCGTTTGGTTCGTCGTGTCAGCTGTGGTTCGTGTCAGCTGTGGTTCGTGTCGGCGAGCTAGGCCTTGCCGAGGATCCGGTTGAGCGTCGTGCCGCAGACGTGGCACTTGCCCTTGGCCATCTTGGTGCCCTTGTCGTTGACGACTACCTCGCCCTCGAACTCGCGCTTCGCCTTACATTTCACGCAGTAGGCCTCGCCACTGTACTTCTCGGCCACGCGGTCCTCCTTGGTCACGGTCGGGGGTCGAACGGGGTCATTGGAACAGGTCAGTCCCAAACTGCTCAGACTGGTCGGACGCCGAACAGTTGGTTCCGTGGGTTCATCGCCTACGCGAATCTCGGACTGCCTCGATCGCGTCGTCCCCCCTTGCGGGTGAACGAAACTGATCACCAGCGTACGTCAGACACGCTTACGCGTGCGGCACGCGCGCCCGACGCGCCCACGATCAAGTTGTCCACAGACTTGTCCCCAGCTTTATCCACAGACGTAGCAGGGCCTCGTCCGGAACGATTCGTCGGGACATCGTGAGCAATGTGAAGCCCCTGGTCGCGTTGCCGTCCGCCTTCCCCTTGCGAACGACACCCGACCAGGGGCTTCGACGAGCCGACGTTAGGAGTCCGTCGGATGCGCGTCAACGTCGTGTCACCACACCCTGTGGAAAAGGTTGTGGGCCGGGTGGGGATCGACGGGAGTGTTGCTGTGGACACGGCGGGACAGTCTGTGGACGAGAGGTCGAAGCAGCCCAAAGACCCCGGCGTGACCTGCTCGTACAAGCAACCAGGCTGTGGACGGGAAGAAAATTGCTAGTAACCGCAGGTCGATTCTGCCGACACCTCGCGCCGCGGCGCCCAGATCGCTCCCGTGACATGCCGGCTGTGGACGAAGCATCGTGACCGTCGGGCACCGGCGGTACGGTGCCCGCGTGGCCGATTCCGAGATCCCCCTATTCCCCGCGACAGCCGTCGCTGCAGCGCTGCGCGCTCCCACCGAGACCTTGCCCGCGAGCGAGGCAGCTGATCGGCGAGCCGCCCACAACATCGAGGTGAGACGAAGCGCCCGACGGCGTCGAACCATCTCGGCATATCGCGAGGGTGACCGCACGATCGTGCTTCTTCCCGCACGGATGTCGCGGGCAGAAGAGTCGCGGTGGGTCGATGTGATGCTCGAGCGCTTGGAAAAGCAAGAGCGGCGCAGCTCCGGTCGCGCGGCCCGAGGCGACACCGACCTCGGCCAGCGCGCAGCAGAGCTTTCGCGCCAGTTCCTCGGTGGGATACCGCAACCGGCAAGTGTCCGCTGGGTCTCTAATCAGGGTTCGCGATGGGGGTCGTGCACTCCGGTTGACGGCACGATCCGGCTGTCCGACCGCATGGTCACGATGCCGAGCTGGGTCATCGACTACGTCCTTGTGCACGAGCTCGCCCACCTGATCGAGTTCGGTCACAGCCCGCGCTTTTACGAACTCGTCGATGCTTATCCGAAAGCCGAGCGGGCGCGCGGTTACCTGCTCGGCATCGTTGACGGTGCGGGCTTGAGCCCACCCGCCGCGGGCGAAGACGACACGGTGGCCGACGCAGACGTCGTGACGGCACCAGGTGCGTTGTGGTGAGAGTTGGAGCGCCTACTTCGGCGAATCGTCGCGGGTCGGATCCTCGGGCGGTATGTCGTCTAACGACGTGAGGTCAAGATCGCTGTCACGACGGTCGGCGAACCCGGCAGGGTCATCGAGATCGTCCACGGTCGGCAGCAGATCCGGGTGCTCCCAGAGGGCGTCACGACCATCTGACCCGCGGCTGTCGCGCAGCAGCTGCCACAGCTGCGAGGCCTCGCGCATCCGTCGCGGTCGCAGCTGGAGGCCCACCAAGGTGCCGAACGTCTGCTCGGCAGGACCCCCGCCGGCGCGCCTGCGGCGTACCGTCTCGCCCAAAGCGGCCGCGCTCGCGAGGCGACCATTGGCAGCCTGCGCGACGACGTCGTCGATCCAGCCTTCGATAAGTGCGAGCAGGGTCTCGAGCCGAGCCAGGGCGGCTTGTTGTGCTGGGGTGTTCTCCGGCTCGAACAAGCCACCGGTCAGCGCGTCCTGCAGGGCCTCGGGATTCGACGGATCAATCGAGCCGAGCGCCTCCTGCATCCGCGAGGTGTCGACCGTGATCCCTCGGGCATAGTCGTCGATCGCAGCGAGAAGCCGACCGCGCAACCACGGCACGCCGGCGAACAGGCGGTGACACGCGGCTTCGCGCAATGCCAGGAACAGCCGCACCTCACCGGGTGCGATGCCGAGGCCCTCACCGAACGCCGCGATGCCGGCCGGGATCAAGGCGGCATGGCCAACCCCGGCCAAGGGCAGACCGACATCGGTCGACGAGACGACTTCGCGCGAGAGGGTGCCCAGAGCTTGGCCAACCTGCCCGCCGAACATGACGCCACCCATCTGGCGCATCATCGACATCAGGGGACCGGCCATGTCGGGCAACTGCCCAGGTGCGTCGCTGTCGGCGTCGCTGTCGAGGTCAATGCCGGGCAGACCCAGTCCGGCGAGGCCCGCCGCGCCGCCGAGTCCGGCAGTCAATCCACCGGTCAACTCACCACCGAACGCCTCGACAACTTTGGTCGCAACAGGCTCGACCAGAGTCGTCCACGTGGGCAGCGTGGCCTCGATCCATTCGGCGCGGCTCCACGCACTCGCGGACGTGGTCGCGGCCGGGAACGAGGTGGTCGGGTCGAGCCACAACTCAGCGAGCCGGATCGCGTCGGTGACCGCCGCCCGCTCGCCAGGTCCAACCGATCGGGTCGTCGCCGGCCGCGGCTTGCCGGGCGACGTCCTTCGCCAGGTCCCAATTCACGGGTCCGCCCTGCCACGACAACATGTCGGCGAACCGGTGCAGCGCATTGCTGATGTCGGTGCCGCCGAGATCCCCCAACGGTCCGAATCCGATACCGCCCGCGCCGCCAGAACCGCGCGCGCCCGAGCCACCCGAGCCACCCAGGCCCGAGTCATCGGGATCGCCGGGCTTGCCGAACCCAAAGGGGATCTCGCTCACCGCTGCTCCTCGGGCAAGATGGGCACCATGACATGGACGAACCCGGTGTGGTCGCAGGCACCCGCCGCTGTATCCATGCGATCCAAGGTAGTCGTGCGGGGGAGCAGATGAGTACCGATGATCAGCCGGTTCGCGCACGGCGCAGCAAGACGACACCCGCGAGTCCCGCGAGTCCCGCGACCAGCGCGAGTCGGGCCAGTCGGGTCAGTAAGGCTGAGTCCGCGGTAGCCGCCGAGCCCAGCCGCGGCCGAAGCCGACGCACGGGTCCAGTCGTCGCTGTCACCGGAGCTGCGCACGGCATCGGTGAGTTGCTGGTTCGCCGGCTTGCGGCGTCCACCGCGGTGAAGAAGGTCATCGCGATCGACACGATCAGGGGCGACGTTGCAGAAGCGACGTGGCGTCTCGTCGACGTCCGCGACCCTGTGCTTGTCGAGCGACTCGCGGGTGTCGACGTGATCGTCCACCTCGCAGTCGACAGCAGCGTCGACCACGACGACGCGACACATCACGACGAGGGTGCCACCGGGACCGCGACGGTGCTGACGGCAGCGCCGGCCGCTGGAGTCAAACACGTCGTGCTCGTGACGAGCGCGATGGTCTACGGCGCGCACGCGGACAATGCCGTGCCACTGTCAGAGGACGCGGAGTTGCGCGCAACCGCCGACGGCGGCTGGCTTGGCGACCTCCTAGAGATCGAGCGGCTGGCGGCTCAGGCGCCGCGCAGCCACCCCGGCCTGCTGGTGACCGTCTTGCGCCCCGCCGCGCTCGTTGGCGGGGGTGTCGACACGATCTTCACGCGACATTTCGAGGCTCCCCGGTTGCTCGCAGTCAAGGGATCGCGCACCCGCTGGCAGTTCTGTCACGTCGACGATCTGCTCTCTGCGATCGAGCTAGTGGTGACCGGTGGATTGGGCGCGGTCGCCCCTGATGAGACCGGCAGGCTTGGGCATGTTGTGGCCGCCGTCGCCAGTGACGGTTGGCTTGAGCAAGGCGATGTCGAGCGACTGACAGGTAAGCGCCACATCGAGTTGCCGCCGTCGGTTGCGTTCGGCACGGCCGAGCGGCTGCACCGCCTCGGGGTCACCCCCGCTGGCTCGAACGATCTTCAGTTCCTCGTGCATCCGTGGGTCGTACAGGCGACCCGCCTCCCCGCGGCCGGTTGGAGCCCCGCCTATGACAACGAGGCGGCGCTCGGCGTCGCGGTCGCGGAATCCTCCGGTCGGCTCGCGATCGGTGGCCATCGACTCGGACGCCGCGACGCTGCCGCCGGCGCAGCTGTGGGCGCGACCGTCGCCCTCGTCGGCACCGCGGCGCTGGTCCGCCGGGCAAGGCGTCGCCGACATGGCTGACGTCGTCCGTCTCGTGGCTATTCGCACCGAACCGCTCTCAGTAGACGAGGTTCTCGCAGCCGTTGCTGACCCCTCAGCAGGGGGTACGGCGTTCTTCATCGGCACCGTACGGTCGGTTGACGAAGATCGATCCGTTGAATCGCTGCACTATGAGGCGCACCCCGACGCATTGAATGCGCTACGCGAGGTCGCCGACGAGATCGCGGCAAAGTACTCACCGATCGCGGTAGCGGCAGTTCACCGCGTCGGATTGCTCGTCGTCGGCGATCTGGCAGTCGTGATCGCTGCGGCCGCTGGCCACCGCAACGAGGCATTCGTTGCGGCACGCGAACTGATCGACGAGGTGAAGGCGCGAGTGCCGATATGGAAACGCCAAAGCTTCGCCGACGGTGCAGCCGCCTGGGTGGGGATCGAGACTACTCTGGACGGCGGGGAGTAACGGAAAGGATTGTCGCGAGCTACCGATGAAGGTCTTGCTGTGGTTGATGATTCCGGTCGCGGCGCTGATAGTGGGGATTATCTGGGCCTCTCTTCGGAGCCGGCCCCCCAGGCCGGCGGCTATGCAGGATTCGATGGCGTCGTTCTCACGCTTCCGTCACGCGCTGGCGAGCAACCCAGCGAGTTCGAGCAGGCGGCGACCCGAACAGGTGAGCTCAGCAGTGGCGCGCGGCGCCCAAGGCTCGACGGGCGCAGACGACCCCTCGGAGTAGCCCTCCGAATAGCTTGATGTAACCCGTTTGCCGACAGACACGTGCGCTAGACGGCTCAAGGTGACGTAGTGCACATGCCGATCTACGCAATGTCAACGTCCCTAGGAGCCCTGTCGCCAAAAGCGATCCGGGCCAGCCGTCTGAGTGAGGCATCGTGGAACACGTCGTCTTCTTCCCCGCGCCGGACGGCACCCCGGCCTTCCGTCGCTTCGGCACCCTCGACGATGCGGCTCGATTCGTCGAGCACCTGCGCAACGTCGAGAACGTCAGTGGCGCCTCCGTACACGCTTTGACCGAAGTACCGCTGGCCTTCAAGGCGTGGTACCGCGTTGAACTTCCTGACGCCGTCTCGGAGGCCCCGGCCGCCGAAGCATCGTCGGAGGAGTCCGGTGCACCCACGACTATCGCGGAGGCTCTCCAGAGCTACGCGGCAACCGACGTGCTGCCGAGCAACGGGCCCGTCGAGCTTCCCGAGGGAATGGGTTCAGTCACCGGCATCATGGTCCCCGAGCGCGAAGGTTCATCCCCAGCCCCGATCGCTTTGAGCCAAGCCGCCGACCCCTCCCTGTTCTCCCAGCCCACCCCTGAGCCAGAGCGGGCCGAGGCTCAAGTACTAGAGCCAGCGTTCGGCACTCGCCGCGAGCGCGGCACCGGGTACTTCGTTCGCTAACAACCGAGCGGGCCTCACCGCCCGCTCCCTCGACCCCCCAAAGCTCACCCCCCCGAGCTGCATACGAGCCGTGACCCTTCAGGGTCACGGCTCGCGTGTTTGTGCGCCAACTACGCTGGCGGCATGCGACGTCAGGCAATGACCCTGCTCGTGTGTGGCCTGCTGGCGCTTGGGCTCGCAGTCGTGGCGGCTCGGCTGCCGGTCCCGTACGTTCGCGACGTACCGGGACCCGTGACCGACACGCTGGGCTCAGCACACGGCAAGGCGCTCATTACGATCGGGCACCCGACCGCGACCCCGCAGGGCCATATCTTCCTGGTCACCGTGAGCGAGTACGGCGGACCCCGCAAGAACATCTCCGGCTTCGATGTCTTGCTCGGATGGTGGAACCGCAGCGACGCGGTCATTCCGCGGCGGTTGCTGTACTCAGACACCCAGACACCGCAACAGGTCGCCACGCAGGACAACAACGACATGATCGAGTCGCAGGAGGAAGCGAAGGTCGCCGCGCTGCGCTACCTGGGCTATCCGTTGAAGCCTGGTGTCGATATCGCCGAGGTGGTGTTGCCCGCGTTGAAGGGCAAGCTGATGCCCGACGACATCATCGTGGGCGTCGATGGCACCGCAGTCCCGAACCGCGATGCGCTACTGAAAATCACTCAGGCGCACAAGGCAGGCGACGTCATCACGTTGAACGTCGTACGAGGGACGGCGGCGATCGACGTTCCTGTCACGCTTCAGCCGAAGGCTGCCGGGGGAACTGGTCCGACGATCGGCATCAGTGTGGTCGACAGTTTCACCAAGCCGTTCACGATCGACATCAACCTCGCTGACGTTGGCGGGCCGAGTGCAGGTACCGCATTTGCACTCGGCATCATCGACAAGCTCACCGATGGCAACCTGACCGGCGGTCACACCGTTGCGGTCACCGGTACCATCGATGCTGATGGCAATGTCGGTGCGATCGGCGGACCGATTCAGAAGATGGCAGGCGCCCGGCACGCAGGGGCCACGGCGTTCCTGCTCCCCAAAGACAACTGCGCCGAGGCGTTGACGGCGGTTCCGCATGGATTGCGCGTCGTGCCGATCACCACCCTCGCCGGTGCTGTCGACGTCCTGAAAGAGATTCGAGCCGGCGACACCAACCTGCCGAGCTGTCCGAGCTGATCAGGCTGGTCCCGGCCCGACCGCGGTCAGTCGAGCAACGTTGCCGCAAGCGCGTCAGCAAGCCGAGGCACCAGATCGTCGCCACTGACAACGTCGTCAGGGTTGTCGGCCGCGCCACGCACTCGCAGCGTTGAGGTACGTGAACCGTCGCGCAAGACGCCCACGAGCATCCGCACCTCGCGGCGCAACGGGTGGCTAGCAGCCCACGCGACGGCATCGGCATCAGCCGGAAGGTCAGCTTCGACTGAAGGTGGCAGCGTCAGAACTTCCTGCGAGAGCGCACACCCGGTCACCTCCGACGGCCAGCCGATCTCGCCGAGCCATTCATCGAGCGGCGTGCCCGCCGGCGGCGATTCCTGTTCGACCGGCGTGAGCGAATCGGCGTCGGGGGTCGTCGCAAGCCCGAGCGTGTCGGACAGATTCGGTTCGGAGGCCAGCAGATCGGCAGTTCGCACCAGCGCGTACAGCCGGGTCGGCTGGTCCCAACCTCCCTCGGCAAGATGCCGGTCGACTTCCGCGATCGCTGCGAGCAAGGCGTGCCGGGTTGGCGGCGTCTCCATGCCGCCATCTTGCCCGACCGTAGGTCCCCGCGACTCCGGGAGCGGTTCGGTAGGTTGAGGCCGTGACCTTTCCCCGCCCCGAGCGTCGACCGTACGGCTCGGGTGACGGCCGGTCCCGCCCCCCGCTGCCTCGACCGGAGTTTCCGAAGTGGGGAAAGCCGGTCCTTATTGCGCTTGGGGCACTCGTCGTCCTCATCATCGTGATCGCACTGTTCGTCTCGATCGATACCGAGCATCTGTGGTTCGACTCGGTGGGCTTCGGTGGGGTCTTCACGACCCGGCTCGTCACGCGACTGCTGCTGTTCGTCGGGTTTGGCCTGTTCATGGCGGCTGCGACTTTCGGCAACATTTACCTTGCCTACCGACTCCGTCCAGCATTTCGGGCGTCGTCGGTCGAGCAAATCGTGCTCGACCGCTACCGGACCGTGATCGAGAAGCGCCGGCGCCTCCTGTTTGGTGTCATCGCGGCCTTCTTCGGCCTGATCTTCGGAACCGCCGCGTCGGGCCGGTGGCAGACCTGGCTGCTGTGGAGTCACGCGACGTCGTTTGGCCACAAGGACCCACAGTTCCATCGAGACGTCTCCTACTTCGCGTTCATCCTGCCGTTCCAGCGGTTCCTGCTCGGGTACGTGATGGCGCTCGTGGTCGTCTGCACGCTGCTTACGGTGGCTGCCCACTACCTGTTCGGCGGCGTCGCCTTCCGAACGCCGGGCGAGCGGGTCACGAGGGCGGCACGAACGCACCTCGCTTTGCTTCTGACCGTTTTCGTTCTTTGCAAGGCGATCGCGTACTACCTCGACAGGTTTGGGCTCGCATTCTCCAGCCGCGGCGTCGTGCAAGGTCCGTCGTATACCGACGTGCATGCCGTGCTGCCGGCCAAAGAGATCCTGCTTGTCATTGCGCTTCTGTGCGCGGCATTGTTCGTTGCCACCATCTTCCGCACCGGCTGGTTGCTGCCAGCTGTCTCGTTCGGGTTGCTCGTGTTTTCTGCCGTGATCATCGGCGGCGTGTACCCGCTGATCGTGCAGAACTTCCAGGTCAAGCCGAGTGAGGCAGACAAGGAAGCGCCTTACATTCAGCGCAACATCAACGAGACGCGCTACGCGTACAACCTCACCGACACCAACGTCAAAGTCACCCCGTACGCCGCCACGACAACTGTGAGCGCGAGTGCTCTGACGAACAGCACCGCGATCGGCGCAGGTGTTCGGTTGCTCGACAACGCCGTGCTGCCGCCGACGTACAACCAGCTTCAGCAGTTCAGAAACTTCTACAACATCGACAAACTCGACGTCGACCGCTACATCATCAACGGCCAGGAGCAGGACGCCGTCGTCGCTACTCGCGAGCTCGACCTCGGTGGAGTTCCGGCAACGCAGAAGACCTGGATCAACGAACATCTGGTCTATACGCACGGCTACGGCTTCGTGGCCGCGCCAGGCGACGGTGTCGACAACGACGGCCGGCCATCCTTCATCGAAGACAACATCCCGGTGACGGGGAAGTCTCGGAACCTTCGAGCCGCGGGTCTACTTCGGCGAGGGTGAGACGTCGTTTTCGATCGTCGGTCAGCCGAAGGGCGCATCGCCGCGCGAGTACGACTATCCGACCAACGGTGGAAGCGGACAGCAGTACACCACGTACACCGGCAACGGCGGCGTGTCTATCGGCTCGACGTTTCGGCAACTCGAATACGCGTTGCGGTTCGGCGACAAGAACCTCATTCTTTCCGATGGCATCAACTCACAATCCCGGATCCTGTATGACAGGGATCCGCGGAAGCGGGTAGCGAAGGTGGCGCCGTACCTCACGCTCGACGGCGACCCCTACTCCGCGATCGTCAACGGGCACCTGGTGTGGATCGTCGATGGGTACACGACGAGCGACGGTTTCCCCTATTCCCAAAGGGAAAACCTGAACACCATCACTCAAGACACCAACACAGCGACTGCAACGACAGCGCAGCAGTCGCGCGAAACCATCAACTACATGCGCAACTCGGTGAAGGCGACCGTCGATGCCTACACCGGTGTGGTCACGCTCTATGCGTGGGATGCGACTGACCCCGTGCTGAAGACCTGGATGAAGATCTTTCCAGGTACGGTGCAGCCGGTCTCGGCGATGAGCACCCAGTTGCTTGCACACGTGCGGTACCCCGAAGACATGTTCAAGGTGCAACGCAACCTTCTCGCGAGTTACCACGTGACCGATCCGCACGCGTTCTACGGCCAGCAAGACTTCTGGTCAGTGCCGGCCGACCCCACGCAGCCAACGCCGCAGCCGGCCCAGCCGCCGTACTACCTGACGCTGAAGATGCCCGACCAACCGAAGCCGACGTTCTCGTTGACGACGACATTTGTCCCGCGCGGCAGGACAAATCTGTCCGCGTTCATGGCCGTCGACAGTGACCCAGGCCCCGACTACGGCACGATCCGCGTGCTGCAATTGCCCCGAAGTCTGCTCATCAGCGGGCCGGGTCAGGTGCAGAACCAATTCGAGTCAGACCCGAGCGTGCAGACGACGCTGAACATCTTGCGCGTGCAGGGCGGCGCGGCGGGCGTGACCTACGGCAACCTGCTCACGCTGCCGGTGGCAGGTGGTCTGTTGTACGTCGAGCCCGTCTACGTGAAGGCCGCCGGTGGCCAAGGCAGCTACCCGTTGTTGCAGAAGGTCCTCGTCTCCTTCGGTAACAACATCGGCTTCCAGAGCACGTATTCGGCGGCGATCGCCAGCCTGGTCGGGGCGCCTGCAGGTTCGGCGTCGAGTTCCGGTGGTACAGGCACTTCCGGTGGTAGCTCGCCGCCGGTATCTGCCGGCTCATCGCCGTCCGGCTCGCTAAGTCCTTCACCCGCTACAAGCTCGTCCGCAGTTCCGACCGATCTGTCGCAGGACATCGCTGCGGCGCAGCAGGCCTATGTCGATGGTCAGGCTGCCTTGAAGGCGGGCGACTTCGCTGCCTATGGAGCGGCTCAGCAGCGCCTCGCGGCTGCGTTGGCGAAGGCGGCGACGGCGCTTTCGCCGAGTCCGTCGGCGGCGGCGTCGCCTTCTGCGGCCGTCACCGCGCCTAGCGCCTCGCCGTAGGTGCGCTTGCTTGCGATTTGTGGCGCCTGCCGCGCTGCCGTAAAGTGACGGGACCGACGCGGGGTGGAGCAGCTCGGTAGCTCGCTGGGCTCATAACCCAGAGGTCGCAGGTTCAAATCCTGCCCCCGCTACCACATAACAACAGGTCAGAGGCCTGATCGCCGATCTCGGTGGTCAGGCCTTTGATCTGCTCGAAATCGCGGCACAGTCGATTCGACGGGTGTAGGGCGGACGCTACAACCGCTAGCGCGCGGCGCGTTCGCGAGTTGGCGGCGTGCGGCGGGCGTCAGGTGGCGCCACTGGTTGTGTCCGAGCAGCATCAGCAGCCCTGCGAGAACGCCGAGATCGGCGAGGTTGATGACCAGCCATCCGGTGCTGAGGAAATCGGTGACCTGGCCGTGTACGAGACGGTCGGTGAGATTGGACATCGCGCTACCGATGATCAGGCCGGCTGGTGTCGCTCCGATGAGTCCTGTGCGGATCGCCGGTGCGAGCCACCACGCCGCCATGAAGATCATGGCGGCGGAAGTGATCGGCAGGAGGAGCTTATGGTCGCCGCCTGCGCCGAGTGTGAAGCTGGGGTTGCGGAGGAGCACTACGAACGGCAGGGTTCTAGCGCCGGGCAGGTTTGTAACTGCGGCTTTGGTGACGAGGTCGATCGCCATGGCCGTCGCCGCGACTGCGCTGCAGGCCCGAACGCGGTGCGAGGTGTCGTCTTCGCTCGCATTCTGAGGAGTCGCGGCGAACATGGCCATGGCTTGCCTCCTTCCAGTAGGTGCATTCCGCAGTTCAGCCGTTGTACTTTCCGGCGGTTTCGGCGATGAGGTAGATGACGGGGACCAGCACGACTGCTCCCGTCGCTATTCGGGTTGATGAGAGTGCGCATGATGTTCACCTCCATTCGGGCGGTTACAGAGCGTGGGGCCGGTGGGCTTACGGGTAGCCCTTTCCAGCGGTTTCCGCGATGAGGTAGATGACGGGGACCAGCACGACTACTGCCGTGGCCGCTCGGTTGATGAGACTGCGCATGATGTTCACCTCCTGACTGATTTGGGCTTACGAGGAAATAGTCGGCCCGTGCGCTGAAGGGCTACTGAAGCGCCGCCAAAGCCATGCGGCACGCGCCCGGATTGGCCTGCAAATGGGCGCCGAGGCTGGAGTGAAGCGAGGGAGCGCGTCTGCTAGGGCCGTGTGCGGGACCCGCTCGTCTCCTACGATGACCTCGACCGTTCTGCGGGGTTGGCCCTCGCTCCCGCGTCTTTGCGTTTCGGAGGCAGGGTGTCGATTGCTTGAGGTTGGGCTGCTCGGCTCAGTTGCTGGTCGCCATCGACGGCGTGAAGATCACGGTGTCGTCGGCGCGGCAACGGGCGCTGCTCGCGCGGATGGCGTTGGCCGGAGGCCAGCCCGTGGGTGTTGAGCGGCTCGTCGAGGACGTGTGGGGCGAGGCGTCGGACTCGGTTCTGAACACCTTGCAGGTGACGATCTCGTCGCTTCGCAAGCTGCTGGGGCCGACATCGATTCCGGACCGTCGGCCGAGCGTACGGGTTAGGTGAAGGCGCGGTCGTTGACGCTGTGCTGTTCGGTGCGGAGATCCGTTCCGGGTTGGCCGCTGTTCACGGCGGTGATGACGTCGCAGCCTCGGCGTGGTTCGGACGTGGCTTGGCACGCTGGCGAGGTGTGCCGCTTGAGGATTTCGAGGGTCTCCTGTTCGAAGCTGAACGGGTCGGCTTGACTGACTTGTATCTGGCCGGAACGGCTGCTTTTGCCGCTGTGCGGATTCGACAGGGGCAAAGCGCCGCGGTGGTTACGGATTTGGGACCTCTGGTGGCCTCGCATCCCTACCATGAGCGTCTACGTGCCGAGTTCGTGTTGGCGCTCGGAGCGTCGGGGCGCCAGGTCGAGGCGCTTGCGGCATATGAGCATGCGCGCTCGGTGCTGGTGGAAGAGTTCGGTGTCGACCCAGGACCGGGTTGCGCGCTGCGCATGACGCCGTGTTACGCAACGACTTCCCGGCTACCCGCAAGAAGTCCGATCCCGGATGTTTTCTCAGGTCGCCGGCACCGGTTCGTCCGGTGCTGCCGCTCGAGAACCCTGGGATCGGCATGGAGGCTGCCCACCCAGGCGACGAAACTCGTAGGGCGCGACGGCGAGCTAGCCGAACTGACAGACCTGCTCGGTTTCGCTGGCGTGCGGCTGGTGACGTTGACGGGACCAGGTCGGCTCGGGGAAAACCCGACTCGCGATCGCGGTGGCGCAGCAACTGGCGGATAGCTTTCCGGACGGGGTGTTTTTCGTACCACTCGCCGCGGTTACCGCCCCCGATGTGATGTGGACGACGATCGCGGAGGTACTGGAGCTACCTTCTGACGGTCGAGATCCAGTCCCGTTCTTCGCTCACGTCGAGCACTGCCGTGCGCTGTTCGTGCTGGACAATCTCGAACAACTCCCCGGCGCCGACACCGTCGTGGCCGATCTCTTGCGCGAGGCACCACACGCGGTCGTCGATCGCCACGTCGCGGCGCCCCTTGCATCTTGCCGCTGAGCACGAACTCGCCGTCCCGCCGCTAGACTCCCGCTCGAACATGCGGACCTTGCCGCCGCGCAAAGATCCGGCGCTGTCCAGCTCTTCATCCAACAGGCGCGACGAGTCAAGTCGAGCTTCGCTTTGACACCCGACAACGTGGCCGACGTCGCGACGATG
>CAWGTF010000001.1:0-44057 GCA_963825425.1 uncultured Actinomycetes bacterium | reverse complement strand
GTGAGGGGCGCAGGCCCTAGCATTGCCGCGGGCGCGCTGACCTAAGCGCAGGTGGCGTGGAGGCGACAGCGCGTGGCGGCCGGGAGTGACGTGCCATCTGCCGACGGCTGGTCCACGAATCTCGTTGCCGATTGTGAACGTTGCACCGGACTGTGTTGCGTCGCGCCTGCCTTCTCGGTGTCGGCCGACTTCGGGTTTGACAAACCTGCGGGTCGGCCGTGTCGCCATCTGCTGCCGGCTTTCCATTGCGATATCCATGCGCGCTTGCGGTCTGATGGGATGCGCGGCTGCGCGGTCTACGACTGCTTCGGTGCGGGCCAACGGGTTTCGCAGGTGACCTTTGCCGGCGCCGATTGGCGGACCACGCCGCATCTTGCAGGCCAAATGTTCGAGGCGTTCGCGGTGATGCGACAACTTCATGAGCTGCTCTGGTACCTCACTGCAGCACTGGCGATGCCGACGTCGTCCGCGCTGCGCTATGAGGCACGTTTGGCACGCGACACGATCGAAGAGCTGACTCAGCGCGACGCGGACTCGCTCCTAGTACTCGACGTCGATGCGCACCGCAACGAGGCCAATGCAGTTCTGGTCGCGATCAGCGAACATATGCGCGCTGGCGTGCGGCCAGCGGCGCTGGATCGGCGCGGGGCTGACCTCATCGGGGTAAATCTGCGAGCCGCCGACCTCACAGGAGCCAACCTGCGCGGTGCGTTGCTGATCGGCGCCGACCTCACCGCGGCCGACCTGACGCTGGCCGACGTGACAGGCGCTGACGTCAGGGACACGGACTTCAGTGGCGCCAACCTTGCCGACGGTCTGTTCCTCACCCAGACCCAACTCGAGGCCGCGAAGGGCGACCTCCACACGCGACTCCCAGTCAAGCTCAGTCGCCCGCGGCACTGGGAGCTTGCGCCGTAGCCGAGGATCAATGTCGGTCGCCTTCATAGACTGACACCATGAACGACCGCGCACTTACCCTGATGGCCGTCCACGCACATCCCGACGACGAGGCCAGTGGCACCGGCGGGCTGCTCGCCAAATGCGCCGCTGAGGGAATCCGCACCGTGCTGGTCGTGTGCACGGACGGGCGCTATGGCGACGCCCCAGGTGGTGTCAAACCTGGGGACGACGGACACGATCACGCCGAGGTCATCGCCACAAGGCAGCGAGAACTCGCGGCCAGCTGCGAGATCCTGGGGGTCGACCATCTCGAGCTCCTCGGATACAACGATTCCGGAATGATGGGATGGCCCAGCAACGACGAGCCCGGTGCGTTTTGGACAACGCCGATTGACGAAGCCGCCGCCGCCGTGCGCTCCCTCATCGAGCACTACCGCCCTGATGTCGTCGTCACTTACGACGAGAACGGTTTCTACGGCCACCCCGACCACATCCAGGCTCATCGCGTCACGATGGCGGCCCTCGCGTCGACAGACATACCGAGCAAGGTGTACTGGACGACCGCATCGCGCTCAATGTTCGACCAGCTGGTTCGCACGATGCGCGATCTTGGTGCGGACTGGGAGGAGGATCCGGGCGAGCCCGCCATCGGCGTGCCGGACGACGAGGTGACCACGTTGGTGGACGTGCACGCCTACAGCCACCAGAAGTTCGCCGCGCTTGCCGCGCACGCGAGCCAAAGTGAGAACATCCTTTTCCTGCAGATGGGGGAGACGAAGTTCGACGAGTTGATGGGCGTCGAGGCATTCCTACGCGTACGTGACCGCACTGGCGCGCAACTGCCCGAGGATGACGTTTTCCGCGGTCTGCGGTCATGAGTTATCCGCCGTACAGGTCCGTTGGCTCTCTGCTGTGAGTACGACCCAGCTCCGGTCAACCGGTCGCACTGAGGCGTTCAGCGACGGCGTGATGGCAATCGCGATCACGCTGCTGATTCTGAACGTTCGCATCGATTCCAGCTACGTCACCGCACACGGGTTGCTACGCGCACTGGGTCATGAGTGGCCCGCATATTTGGCGTACCTCACCGCGTTCATCACGATCGCCATCATGTGGCTCAACCACCACGCGCTCTTCGACAAGGTCGCCCGTATCGACAAGCCGTTGGCGTGGACGAATCTGGCGCTGCTGCTGACCGTTTCGGTGCTGCCGTTTCCCACCGCGGTCGTTGCCGACTACGTGCAAGCCGGCGGGATCAACGCCAAGGTCGCGGTGTCTGCGTACGGGCTGGTTTCGGTGGTCAACGGTGGGTGCTGGATGGCGGCGTGGCACCACCTATCGCGGAATCCGCAATTGCTGCGCGCGCCGTTCGACGGCCGGTACGCGCTCCTGGAACGCCGCAGAACGGCGGTCGGCGTCACCACGTACGCCGTCGCGACGGCGATCGCGTGGTTGGTGCCCGTGCTGGCGCTGCTGCTTTATCTGGCGATGGCGGTGTTCTACGCCGCAACGAGTTCCGGATCGCAGACACCGTCGTATGACGCTGTCGCAGATTAGTTCCGCCGCCAGTTTCAGCGCCGCAGCCGAGCGGCACCGTCGGCACCGCCGCGGCGCAGAGTCCACGATTCGGTGATGTGAGTGAATGTGGCATCGGCGGCTCCCTGCGGATCACCGGCCGCGATGCATTCGTAGATTCGCCGATGCCCCAGGTTGGAGGCGGTGCACAACTCTTTGCTGGGCTGCCCGATGTAGCGCACAGCGCTGAGCACCTGGCTCTCCAATGCGCGAACCACGCCCCGTGCGATCCGGTTGCCGGACGTTTGCATGATCAGATCGTGAAACGCCCGGTCCTTGACCGCGTAAGCGACCGGATCGGACCGCAACTCGTGCATGCAGTCGACCAGTACGCCCAGCCGCTCGACCACGTCGACGTCGGGGTGCCGGGCGGCGACTTGGGCCATGTCCGACTCGAGTAGCCGACGGGTCACTACGAGATCATCGAGGACGTCGAGACCATCTGCTTCGGCGATGAACGCGCCGAGGACGGCCTTGTCCAGCATGTTCCACATCGTCGGCGGACTGACCGCGGTTCCGGAGCCCTGCCGGACCTGGACGAGGCCCTTCTCCTGGAGCATCTTCACGGCCTCACGGACGACGGTGCGACTCACTGAGAAGTTTGTGCACAGCGCCGACTCAGGAGGTATTGCCCCGCCGGGCGGATACGTTCCGGTAACGATTCGTACGACCAACTCGGCGGCGACTGCACCCGCGAGGTTCTTGGGGCGTCGCGTCCACGCAGCGACTGGAGCGCCGCTGCTCCGTTCGATGGCGGTCACCTGGGCCTCCGTCAGGGTGATCCGAGCGCGCAGGTAAGCCGAAGGTAGAGGCGATGTCAGCGTTGACATGTCACATCATACGACTTACCTTTCCTACGCACTCCTTTTCCCCAAGTTCTCGGTCCCACCTGCGAAGCGGTGATAGAGGCGCTGGGAGCGTTGACATGTTACATCATACGACCTACCTTTCTTCCGAATTCACTTTTCGCCAAAGTTCTCGATCGACCCTGAGAGGGAGTGAGCAGTGAAGATTCAGCGACAAGTTTGGCTGCCGGTTGTCGTGGCAGCGCTGGTATTGGCGGGTTGTTCGAGTTCTAAGCACAAGGCGGCACCCGCCTCAAGTGCCCCCGCTGGTGCGTCATCGTCGAGCTCGGCGCCCGCGCCCGCGTCGACTGCGGCGAGCAGCAGCTCCGCGCCCGCCCCGACCAGCAGTGCTCCAGCAGCTCCGGTGAGCAGCCCTGCCGCCCCGACCAGCACGGCGTCAGGCAACCTGACCGTCTGGGTCGACGCGGTGCGACTGCCTGATGCCAAGGCATACCAGGCTGCACACCCGAACGTGAAGATGACCATCGTCACGTTCGATGGCGACGGCAACGGCGCGACGAGCTTGCAGACGAAGATCCAGCTCTGGAACAAGGCCGGCAGCGGCTGGCCGGACGTGATCTTCAGCGAGCAGGTCAACGACCCGGTGTGGATGGCACAGGACCCGTTTAACTTCGCTGCCGACATGGGCGCGGCCCTCGGTAAGGACGTCACCAGCCAATGGCCGGCGACGTCGCTGGCTCAGTGCACGGTGGGCGGCGTGCTCGTCTGCATCCAGGACAACCTCGCTCCTGTCGTGCTGTGGGTGAACCAGAAGCTGATGACGCAGTTCGGTTACACCGTTCCGAAGACGTGGCAGGACTGGCAGGCCCTCGGCGTGAAGGTCGCCAAGGAGCACCCCGGTTACATCATCGGCAACAGTGGCGACTCGTACGGCGCCTGGACCTACCTCTGGGGCAACTCGTGCCCACTCGAGTCAAACGTGAGCGGCAACAAGGTCACCATCAATGCGGCCGACGTTCACTGCACCGAGATGGCCAGCCTGCTCGACCCGCTGATCAAGAACGGCACAGTGCCACCGCTGACGATCTTCTCGCCTGACTTCGCCAAGAAGTACGGCGGGGCGACCGACAAGGTGCTCCTGATGCCCGGACCGGCCTGGTACGCGCAGGACGTCTTCGGCGGCACGCTGCACGTCCCGGCCGGCGAAATCACGGCCACGACGCCGCTGCAGTGGAACTCCGACCCGATCACCACTGGTCAGATCGGCGGAGGTCCATGGATCATCTCCAAGCACTCCAGTAACCCGTCGGCCGCCGCGGACTTTGTCCTCTGGTCAACGACGGTCTTCAACCCCGACCCGACGAGCAAGGACGCTCGGCCTGGTCTTCCGGGATACGGCCCGCTGCAAACCTCTTGGCTGGCAGGGCTAGCCAAGAACCCGTACTTCGCAGCAGACCCGACCCCCGCACTTAAGGCCGCGGCTAGCCAGATTTGGCAGGGCTGGCAGCTGGTCACATACCCAGACCAGCCGGTTTGGTCCAACACGGTGGTGACCGGGCTCGTTGCCGGGAAGTCGCTGAGTTCGCTCCTGCCAGCGTTCGGTAAGGGCTTGGCGCAGGCAGCGAAGGCTGCTGGCTACACGGTGTCAACAAGCTGAGTGGGGCGAGCGATCCGCTAGCCCCAACCCCGGTGATTGCGCAGGCCACGCGAAAGCGTGGCCTGCGCGCCGGCGGGGCTCAGCGCAAGCGCGATCAGGGTAACTGGCGGGGATTGCCTTTCATCCTGCCCTATTTGCCGTTCCTCATCCTGTTCGGCATCTTGCCGATGATCTACGCGTTCAGCCTTGCTTTCACGACGAGCAAGGGCAAGTTCATCGCCTTCAAGAACTTCACGACGGCCGGCAACGACTACCGCTTCGGGCCAGCGTTCGAACACGTCTTTCTGTACACCAGCGTGTGGCTCGCCGCCCTGATCGTGTTCGTGGTCGGGTTGGCGCTCATGCTGCACAGCCGGGCCAGCAAGGCCACCGCGACGTTTCGCTTTCTCTACTACATCCCGGGCGCGCTGGCGGGCGCGGCCTCGGTGTTGGTGTGGCTGTTCATGCTCGACCCGGCCGTCAGCCCCGGAAAATTCTTCCTGGAGCACCTGTTCGGGTCGACGCTATTCGTCCAGGCGATCGCGCCGGGGCACCTGCCCTTCATCTTCGCGATGATCGCATTCTGGACCGGCGCCGGCGGCTGGATCGTCGTTCTGTACGGCGCGCTCAACAACATCCCGAACGAACTTGAGGAGGCAGCCCGTATCGACGGAGCGGGGGCCTGGACGATCGCGCTGCGACTGAAGCTCCCGATGATCCGCAAATGGATCGCCTACATGGCCATCCTGTCGTTCGCGACCGGAACGCAACTCTTCGTCGAACCGCAGTTGGTGAACGAGGCGAGCCTCGGAGCGGTCCCTGACACCTGGTCAGCGAACCAGCTGGCCTACCAGCTCGCCTTCCGGTACGGGAAATTCAACGAAGCGGCCGCGGTATCAGTTGACCTGCTGGTCATCGGGCTGATCGCCGCCGTGCTCATCGTCACCCGCACCGGCCTGTTCAGGAGGGAAGACTAATGCAGCTGACGGGTCGCACCGTTCGGTATGTGATCCTCGGTCTCTTCGCCCTGTTCTTCGTGGTGCCGATGCTGTGGCTGTTCCTCGCACCGACCAAGTCCGACGGGCAGCTTGTCACGAGCGGTCCGTTCGCGTTCGGAAGCTTCCACCACCTCGCGCAGGCGTGGGATCACATTGACGCCTACAGTGACCACCTCTACCGCAAGTGGATCGGCAACTCGTTGCTTTATGCGGGCAGCGCCACCGCGATCGTGCTCGCGACGGCGATCCCTGCTGGCTACGGCCTCGCTTTCGGCACGTTCAGGGGCCGCAAGTTGGTGCTGACGCTGACGCTGATCGTGATGATCATGCCCGCCTCCGCGCTGGTGCTGCCGATCTTCCTTGAGCTCAACTCACTGAAGCTCATCGGCAACGTGCTCTCGGTGATTTTGCCCTTCGCGTTCTACCCGTTCGGCGTCTACATCGCGTACATCTACTACTCGACCACGATGCCGCGCGATGTGCTCGATGCGGCGCGCATCGACGGGTGCAGTGAGTGGGTGACCTTCCGGCACGTCGCCCTACCGCTGGCCAAGCCGGTGATCGCGTTGGTCCTCTTCTTCAGCTTCGTTGCCGACTGGAACAACTTCTTCCTGCCGTTCGCGGTGCTGGCAAAGTCGACGCAGTACCCGATCCAGGTCGGTCTGTCTGACTTGCTGTCATCGACACCGTCGTTCAACCCGGCGGCCGGTGGCGGCGGCCAGTCGGTGAACATCTTCCGGCCGGAGCTTGCCCTCGCCACCCTGCTCGCGGTCGTCCCGATCCTCATCGTGTTCATGGTGTCGCAGCGGGCGCTGGTGCGCGGACTTCTCGGCGGCGGGGTGAAGCAGTGAAGATCACTGGGTACCGGGCCCTCACCACCCGCCAAGACTGGGGCCGCCCCGTTGGAGACGCCAACGGGGTGTTCCCTGGCGGCGTGCTGGACGTGCCGCTGGTTCTGGTCGACACCGACGAGGGCATCACGGGTGTCGGGATGGGGTCACACGTCGAGCTGGAGAAGATCTTTACCGCGATCGAGGGCGAAGATCCGCGCTCGACGGCCGCACTGTACGACCGCATGCTCCGACACACCTTCAAAGCTGGCCACGCCGGCGCGATCTTCGGCACGATCGGTGCCT
Organism: uncultured Actinomycetes bacterium; assembly: GCA_963825425.1. Classification (GTDB taxonomy): domain Bacteria; phylum Actinomycetota; class Actinomycetes; order Acidothermales; family Acidothermaceae; genus PALSA-607. Next base: position 37,006 of record CAWGTF010000001.1, on the reverse strand, counting down.
TCGATACGGCGTTGTGGGACATCAAAGCCAAGGCTGCCGGAGAGCCGCTGTGGCGCATGCTCGGCGGGCGCGACCGAACGCTGACCGCTTACGCGTCGGCACTCGACATCGCTTTGTCTGACGACGAACTCGTCTCCGTCTACCGCGCGTATGCCGAGCGGGGCGTGCGCGCGGCGAAACTCAAGGGCGGGCTCGACGTCGAGCGCGACCGCACGAGGCTGGCCCTGGTTCGTGACGTCATCGCGGAGGCTTTGCCCGGTGCGCGCCCAGGCCTGATGCTGGATGCCAACGAGTGCTGGACCCGAAAGCAAGCCGTCCGGCACGTCGCCGAACTCGAACGGACCCTCGACCTGATCTGGGTCGAGGAGCCGGTCCGCCGCTGGGACGCCGAGGGGATGGTCGCCGTCGGGCGGGGCGTGCGTGCCTCCGTTGCGAGCGGCGAGAACCTCAGCGGCCTTGAGCAATTCCGCCCGTTGCTCGCGGCGGGTGCCCTCGACATCGTGCAAACGGCGTCCGTCTGGGGAATCACGCACTTCCTGCGAGTTGCCGCTTTGGCGCACGCTCACGACTTGCCCGTGAGTCCCGTCGGCACGACGCCGATCTCTCTCCTGCACGCGGCAACGTCGGTGCCGAACCACATCGCCAGCGAACTGCAAGACCTAACCCCACCGGCGGGTGTGACGCTCGATCTCGTCGTTCAGGACGGCTGTTTCGTCCTCGGGGACAGTCCCGGCCTCGGGATCACCGTCGATGAGTCCGCGATTGCAGCGCTCAAACGACCTGCGACTAACGGGCGCGCATCGGGCACCCAAATCCGACCGGAACACGCGGGACGACGGCTTACTCATGGAGCGCCGAGATAGATGCGAACGAGGGCGTGACAATGCAGCGATACGCATTCGTCGTCAATGTCGTACCAGAGCTACGCGACGAGTACTTGAAGCTCCACGCCGCCGTTTGGCCCCAAGTCGAGGACACGCTGCGCGCCTGCAACATCACGAACTACACGATCTTCATCCTGGAAGACACGTTGTTCGCGTACTACGAATACGTCGGAACCGATCACGAGCGTGACCTCGAGCTCGTCGGGCACGATCCGGTCACTCGGGAATGGTGGACACACACGGATCCGTGTCAGACAGCTTTCGGCCGCGATGCTCAGGAGGGCGAGCGTTGGAGGGCGCTGCGTGAGGTGTGGCACCTGTCGTGACGAGGCACCTGATCGATTCGCACCTGCACATCTGGGAGCGCGCGCGGAACCCGCAGAACTGGATTGACCCGGCGACGATGTCGGCAATCGACCGCGACTTTCCGCCCGACGCAGCCACAGCTGAACTGAACGCCGCAGGGGTCAACGGATGCGTTGTCATCCAGTGCGTCAACGTGTTCAGCGAGACACTCGACTTGCTCGCGGCAGCTGATTCGGTCGGTGCAATTCTCGGTGTCGTTGGCTGGGTCGATTTGCAGGCAGACGTGCCGGCTCAACTCGACACGCTGCGCGCAGCGCCTGGCGGTCAGCACCTCGTCGGCCTCCGGCACGTGACGTTCACGGAGGCAGCCGAAAGCTGGCTGAGCCGCCCCGACGTCGTGCGAGGACTCACGGCCCTGGCCAGCGCGGGACTGCCCTTCGACGTCGTCGTCGAGCCATGGCAGCTGCCCTTGGTCACGACGTTGGCGCAATCGATGGAGTCTGCGACCTTCGTCCTCGACCACTTGGGGAATCCGCCGATAGCCAGTTCGAACTTGGCGGGGTGGTCGGCTGACTTCGCCGCGCTTGCGACGTGCCAGAACGTGCGCGCCAAGGTGTCCGGCTTGGTGACGAAGGACGACTGGGATCAATGGACGGTGGACCGACTGCGACCCGTCGTCGATCATGCCCTCGACACGTTTGGGCCGAGTCGGCTGATGTTCGGTTCCGACTGGCCACTAGCCGAGCTCGCAGGTGGGTACGGGCCGTGGAAGAACGCGTACCTGGAGCTCACGGACGGTCTCACGTCGGTCGAGAAAGCAGCGATGGACGCCGACAGCGCGCGCCGCGCGTACGGCCTGCAATGACCGGGCTTGCGACACGTCCCCTCGGTTCGACCAGCCTTCGCCTGACCGAACTCGGGTTTGGCGCGGCAAGCCTCGGCAACCTCTTTCGCGTCACGACGGACGACGAGGCGGCGGGCGCGGTGGCGCGCGCGTGGGAATGTGGCATGCGCTACTTCGACACGGCGCCCCACTACGGGCTGGGGCTGTCTGAACAACGGCTTGGGCACGCGCTGGCCGGATATCCGCGAGATGAGTACGTCATCTCCACCAAGGTGGGCCGGCTGCTGGAGCCCAATCCGCACCCGACGCCACTCGACACCGATGGCTTCGCGGTACCGGGTGACCTCCGACGAGTGTGGGACTTCTCGCGTGATGGCGTGCGTCGCTCTCTCGACGAGTCGCTGCAGCGCTTAGGAACCGACCATGTAGAGATCGTCTACGCCCACGATCCTGATCAGTTCCGCGAAGGCGCGGCGCGAGAAGCGCTCGAAGCGCTCGCGCAGCTTCGGTCGCAGGGAATGATCCGTGCGATCGGAGTCGGTACGAATGCCGTCGACGAGTTGCCGGAACTCTTTCGCGACGGTTTGGTCGACGTCGTGATGCTGGCTGGCAGATACACACTGCTTGAGCAGGGTGGACTCCGGTCAGCACTGGAACCAGCCCTGGCGGCGGGGGCGAGCATCGTTGCCGTCGGTGTGTTCAACACCGGCCTGCTCAGTGTTGCGTCACCCGCATCAGATGCGCGGTATGACTACGGCCAGGCTCCTCCCGAACTGATCGATCGCGCCCGTCAACTGGCGGTCGTCTGCGAGCGGCACGGGACAACACTTCCCGACGCAGCCATCGCCTTTCCGCTGCTGCACCCCGCTGTCGCGAGCGTTGCTATCGGCATGCGTACCGCCGAGCAGGTGGACAGCAACGTGGCCCGATACGAGCGTGGCGTCCCTGGCGAACTGTGGGCGGACCTTGTCGAGTCGCAGCTGATCGATCCCGCGGCAGTCGGACTGGGCTGACTACTGGCCTCTCTGGCACCAGCCGAAGCCCGGCGCGACGCGGGCGTATGTGCGGGCCGGCCGGATCGGACCACGCTAGGCGGGCTGCCTCACCGGCGACCGCGTCCTCATCTACCGACAAGCCGTTGCCCGGTTGGTCGCCAAGGATCAGCCCGCCGTCGGCAATGGTCTGGTCGACCGTAAGCCCGACCGGGCTTACGAGGGACTGAATCTCGATCGACAGGTGGTTCGGGACTGACGCAGCGGCATGGGCTATTGGATTGGTGTTGTACCCGACCGGACTGACCGGCAGGTCGCGGCTGTGCGCCACGGTCGCCACTCGGAGAAAGTGCGTAGTGCCCCACATACTGCCGGGCTGAACGACGTCGACGGCACTGGCGTCAAGCAACGGCTTGAACTGCTCGAGGCCGGTGAGGTTCTCTCCGGTGGCGATGGCGGCTCGGACGCCCCGGCCGACGATGGCCAAGCCCTCGGCGTCCCATCTCCTTAGGGGTTCCTCGACCCACGTGAGATCGAACCGCTCCTCGAGGCCGCGAGATGTAGCGGATTGCTTGCTTGCGGCTCCACGACTCATTGGCGTCGAACATGATCGCGGGTCGCGCGCTGTTCGCCCGAAAGATTTCGCGAATGATCGTCAGCCGAGCGACGTCACGATCAAAGTCGAGGCCGCCCTTAACCTTGACGCTCGTGAAGCCTCGGTCGACCCAACCGGCGTACATCGCTGGTAGCGCGTCGTCGTCGACCGCAATCTCCAGCGCAGACGCGTAGCCGGAGACGTAACGGTCACGGGCCCCGAGGGTTCGCCACAACGGCTCGCCTGCCATCTTGGCCTTGAGGTCCCATAGCGCCATGTCAAGGGCGCCGATGCCGCCGAAGGTTGCTCCACTGTGGCCGGATTTGAACACGTGCGCGAGCATGCGGTCGTAGAGCGCAAAGGTTGCGCGAGGGTCCTGCCCCTCAAGCGTCGGGAAGACTCTGTCGATGTCTGCATGCGAACCAAGGCCAATTCCTTCGAGGCCGCCGTCGGTCTCGACGATGACGATCGGAACCTCGGTGATGCCGTCGCCAATGAAGCCGTTGACGTCACCGATCGGTCGACCCCAGTGCTGGGCAGTGCACAGGGTACGGAACCCCGTAATCTTCATGACGTTGCCTACATCCTCACTGAACAGCCGAAATTACCCATGGGCGCAGGAGAATTGCCGCGGCGGCGCCCAGACAGCATACATCACACCTATCCTGGGGAATGGGTCCGTGCGGGAGGTGCGTACACTCCCTCCCATGACCGAGCAGGCGAGCCCATGACCGAGCAGGCGAGCGTGCGCAAGTCATGGAGTCACATCGTGTCACTCGAGGCGCGGACGCCGGCAAAGCTGGGAGTCGCCGTAGTCGCGGGTCTCGTAAGCGCGATTGTGTCCGGCGAGATGGCCCCTGGTGACTCGCTGCCCTCCCGAGTTGCCCCTGAGCCAGCAGTTCGGCGTCAGCCGAACGGTGCTGCGCGAGTCGATCAAGCGACTGGAGGAGAAGGGCCTCGTCAGCGTCGTTCAGGGCAAAGGGACAGTCGTCGCGCCAACGAGCTCATGGAACATGATGGATCGGGTCGTCCTTACCTCGCTGATCGCTCACGACACGACTTTGGGTGTGCTTGACGAGCTCAGTATCGTCCGCGCGCGTCTCGAGGCGGCGATGGCCGGCGAAACCGCCAGGGTGCGCGAAGCCGTCGAGTTGGAGGCTCTTCGCGGCTTCATCAAGACGATGCAATCGTCGCTCGACGTGCCCGCGGTCTTCAGCGCGGCCGACGTGATGTTTCACGAGACGGTCATGTCGATCTCGGGGAATCGTCTCGCTGAAAGCATCGCTCGAGTCTTGTTCGAAAGAGCGCGCGGCAGCGCGCGGTATAACGGCTGGCCCCCTTCGGCCAAGCAACAGCGCGAAACGATGCGTGAACACGAAGCCATCTTTGCCGCGATTGAGGCTGGCGACGGCGATCTCGCCGAGCAGGTAATGGACGCCCACATCATCGACGCGTGGCAGCGACGCCGGCCACCCGACCACCGTGGAACCAAGTCGCGCCGCTGAGCCGGGCGGCGACCGAGTTGGCTAGACTGCGTGCCAGCCAAGACAAGGTGAGGCATCGTGGGTGCACCGCTGACGGAAGCTGCGATCCGCAAGCTCCGCGAGATGATCATCTCCGGCAAGTACCCGTCGGGCGCCAAGCTGCCGCCCGAGCCGCAGCTGGCCGTCGAGTTGAGCCTTTCGCGCAACACCGTTCGAGAGGCCGTTCGGGCGCTGTCAACCGCCCGAGTGCTCGACGTTCGGCGCGGTGACGGAACCTACGTCACGAGCCTGCGCCCCGAACTCTTGCTCGAAGGCATCGCGTTCGCGGTCGACTTGATGCAGGCGGAGTTGTCGCTTGAGTTACTTCAGGTTCGCCGGATCCTGGAGCCTGCGGCAACGGCGCTGGCCGCGGCCAACATCGACGAAAACGCGCTGAGGGATCTGGAAAAGACACTGCTTCTGATGGAAGAAAGCGCCTCGAACCACGCCGAGCTCGTTCATCACGACGCGGACTTCCACGCGCAGGTCGCCGCGGCCTCCGGCAATGACACGCTCGCGTCGATGCTGAACGGCATCTCGAGCCGCACGCTGCGTGCTCGGGTATGGCGCGGCATCATCGAGGAAGGAGCGACCACTCGGACGATCTCTGAGCACGCGCGGATCCTCGAGGCGCTGCGTTCGGGCGACGCAGACCTCGCTCAAGCCACCGCCCTGACGCACGTCTGCACCACGGAGGCCTTCCTGCGGCGGATCCTGGCCGAGTCGATCGAGCCCGCGTCGAAGAGCCACGCGTCTGCGAAGCACCAGGCGTCGTCGAGGCGACGGTCTTAACGTTGCACGCGCGCCCCGGCTCCTCTCATCAGAGCCTCGACTTCGGCGCGAGTCGCGGTGGAGGTGTCACCGGGCGTGGTCATCGCCAACGCACCATGCGCGGCGCCGTACTCGACAGCTGTCTGAAGGGATCCGGTCTCCAGGAGGCCGAACGCTAGGCCCGACGCGAACGAGTCACCGCCGCCCACCCGATCGAGGATCTCAAGGCCCGAACGGAACCTCGACTCGACGAATCCGGTCTCTGCCGACCACGCGACGGCACCCCAATCGTTGACGGTTGCGCTGTGCACTTCGCGAACCGTCGTCGCCGCGACCGCGATATTCGGATAGTCGCGCACTACCTCGGAGATCATCGCCTTGAAGCCGCCCACGTCGAGGCCGGTTAGTGTCTCGTTTGCGCCGGCGACCTCATAGCCGAGGCATGCGGTGAAGTCCTCCTCGTTCCCGATCATGACGTCGACGTGGCGGGCAAGTGCTCGGTTGACCTCCTGCGCGCGCTCCTTGCCACCGATGGCTCGCCACAGGCTGGGCCGGTAGTTGAGGTCGTACGACACGATCGTGCCGTGACGCTTGGCCGCAACAACCGCCTCTTCGACGACCGCCGGGGTCGTGTCCGACAGTGCCGCGAAGATGCCGCCGGTGTGAAACCAGCGGACGCCGAGCGTGCCGAAGATGTTGTCCCAGTCGATCTCACCCGCCACCAGCTGACTTACGGCGGTATGCCCGCGGTCGGAGACGCCGACCGCGCCCCGGACACCAAAGCCGCGTTCGGTGAAGTTCAGGCCATTGCGCGTCTCGCGACCGGTGCCGTCGTAAGGCACCCATCGAATGAACGACGTGTCGACGCCCGCCCTGCAAGATGAAGTCTTCGACTAGTCGCCCGACGTCGTTGTCTGCCAACGCAGTGACAATGGCTGTGCGCTGGCCGAAGCACCGGCGCAACCCGCGCGCGACGTTGTATTCGCCGCCACCCTCCCAGACCCGAAATGACCGGGCCGTTCGGATCCGCCCCTCGCCTGGGTCGAAACGCAGCATGACCTCGCCGAGGGAGATGGCGTCGTAGCGGCAGTCCTGGGCGCGACGAAACACGAGGTCAACCATGGTCGGCACCCTTCGCCGTCCGGCCAGCGATTGCGTCTGCTGCGATGGCGACGGCCGCCGCGACCAACCCAGCGATGCCATCCCAATCCTGCGATGCGACCGCGTCGCGCGCGACCATCCAACTCCCGCCCACCGCGAGCACCGCGGGATGCCCCAGATACGCCGGGAGGTTCGCGGCGGTTACCCCACCGGTCGGCACGAACTTCACCCCGGTGAAAGGCGCCGCGAGCGCCTTGATGGCCGGCACGCCGCCGTTGACGTCAGCGGGAAAGAACTTCACGACGTCGATGCCCAGCTCCAGTGCGGCCTGGATGTCGGTCGGCGTCGCGACTCCCGGAAACACCGGTATCCCCGCGTCGCGGCACCACGTGACGACCTTCGCGCTGACTCCCGGTGAGACGACGAACGACGCACCGGCGCCGACCGCCTCCTGCGCCTGCGCTGCCGTCAGCACCGTACCTGCGCCCACGACCAAGTCGCCTTCACTGGCCAAGGCGCGAATCGCGGCAAGTGCCTGCGGCGTCCGGAGGGTGATCTCGATGGTGGACAAGCCACCCGCACGGATCGCGGCGCCGAGCGGCAGCGCAGCCGCCACATCATCGAGGACGACGACTGGCAGCAAGCGTTCCGTGCTGAGGAGCGCGTGTACCGGCGACTGGGTCATCAGCTGCTGGGTAACCGGCTGCTGTGTGATCGGCTGCTGTGTCATCGGCTGCTGTGTCATCGGCCCAGCCATCCGCCATCGACGGGAAGGATCGTCCCGTGGACGTAGTCGGACGCCGACGAAGCGAGAAACACAACCGCACCAGCAAGTTCCGCGGCATCTCCCCAGCGCCCTGCAGGGATGCGGCTCAAAATGGCAGCCGACCGGGCCGGGTCGTCGCGAAGTGCCTGTGTGTTGTCGGTGGCGAAGTAGCCGGGCGCAATGGCGTTGACATTGACTCCTGCGCCTGCCCATTCGTTGGCGAGCGCGCGGGTCAGGCCGGCAACGCCTGACTTAGCTGCTGTGTACGCGACGATGTTGATGCCGCCCTGAAAGCTAAGCATCGACGCGGTGAAGATGATCTTTCCGCTGCCGCGAGCGACCATCGACCGACCGAACTCCCGCGCGAGGACGAACTGCGATCGCAGGTTGACCGCGATCACGTGATCGAAATCGGCGTCCGAATAGTCAACTGCCGGCGCGCGACGAATCGTGCCGGCGTTGTTCACCAGGATGTCGACGGGGCGGCTACGGTTCGCGAGGTCGTCGGCGAAGGCTCGCACCGCGTCGGCGCTGGCCAAGTCAACGGCGTGACCCTCGAAACTCCTGCCCGCCGCTTCTACCGTCTGCTGGATTTCGCTGCCTGACTGGGGCAGCGTCGCGCTAACCCCAACGATGTCGGCACCTGCTGAAGCCAGTGCCGATGCCATCGCAAATCCAAGCCCTCGGCTCGCGCCGGTGACCACTGCAAGCTTGCCCGTGAGGTCGAACATGGCGGGAACAGCAGATGTCATTGGAATCCCCATCACTACGCTTGGCCGTCGATTAGAACCTTCATGACTGCGCCGCCTTCGAGCAACTCGAACGCTGTGCTGCCTGCGCTCAGTGGCACCACGGCGGAAATGAGTTGCGCTGCGGGGATCACTCCGGCCGCGACCAATTCGACGGCCGTTTCGAAATCGGCGCGATGGTAGAGCCGTGCCCCCACCAGGGTGAGCTCGCGCCAGAAGAACCGGTGCAGGTTGACCTCGCGCGGCGTGCCGTGAATGGCGACGAGCACCAGACGGCCACGCACCGCAAGCGCATCGACGGCGGTGGTCACGCCTGCGGCCGCGCCGGACACTTCAAACGCGACCGCCGCGCCCGCACCCGCCGTCCATTCAGTGACAGCCGCGGTGACATCGACCGCCATCGGATCGAGCGTCCGGAGCCCCAGCGATTCAGCGAGATCGCGCCGATAGGCGTTTGGTTCGATCACCAGCACCTCGGCACCTGTCTGCCGCGCCACGATCGCGATCAGGAATCCCACCGGTCCGCCGCCCACGACCAGTACTTTCTCGCCAGCGACGAGGCTTGCGCGACGGACGTCGTGGACCGCAACCGCGGTTGGCTCGACGAGCGCGGCATGCTCGAGCGAGATCGAGTCAGGAAGCCGCACAAGCGTGCGGGCTGGTACGGTCCACAGCCGCTGCAGAGAGCCTGCCGCATCGATGCCGATGAACTTCAAGTTGTGACACAGGTGGGTGTTACCGGCCACGCATGCAGGACACGTCCCGTCCCAGTCGAGCGGCAGCACAGTGACGGCATCGCCGACTGACCAGCCATCGACGTTTCCTCCGATGGCCGCGATCCGGCCTGACATCTCGTGCCCGATCACCGCGGGTCGGCTGACTCTTGCATCCATCGAGCCATGGAAGATGTGCAGATCGGTGCCGCAAATGCCCGTGTAGGCGACCTCGATCTGCACCTGCCCTTCCCCAGGTGGTAGCGCGTCGATCTCGGACACCTCGACCTTGCCCGCCTCTACATACGTCAGCGCGCGCATGGTTCCTCTCTCTGCTGAGTTGGGAGCCTGCTGATTGGGAGCAGGGCAACTTCGTTATCTTCGGGTGCGTCCTCGCGTCTTCGCGTGCGCCGCGGCAGCGTCGCTAACGATGCCAGACGCCGGCCGGCAGGGCTCTCCGGGATCATGAGTGCGGGGACAATTTGTAGATCCACTCGGCGGTACCTGCGAATACGGCCTCGATCTCAGAGTCGGAGCAACCCGCGACGACGTCAGTGACGAGGTCGAGCCACCGCGGGTAGGAGGTCGTCAGAGTAGCGACTGGCCAATCGCTACCGAACATGCAGCGCATGGGCCCAAACGTTGCAAGGGCATGCTCGAGATAAGGGCGCACAATGTCCTCGTGCCAGCCGGGGCCGGCTTCGCTCGTCAAACCCGACAACTTGCACACCACGTTCGGACGCCGTGCCAGGTCGGCCAGCTGGTCGCGCCACGGCTCCCACTCACCGCTCGCGATATCGGGCTTGCCCATGTGATCAAGCACGAAACTCATGTCGGGACACGCGTCGACCAGTGCCGCCACGTCTTGCCTTTCCAAGGCTCGCACGCAGATGTCGAACGGCCAGCCGAAGTCGCCAACTGCGCGGACACCGTCGATGAAGCTGGCCGTCCGGGCGAAGCCGCTCGGCTCATGCTGGATGAGGCGCCGGACGCCGACGGCGATCGGATACGCCGCAACCTTTTCGAGGTGATCGCCAACCGCGCGCCCGATCTCGACGGGCGCGCGAACCACCATTCCGCGCAGCGCTGGTTCCGAGACGGCGAGGTCGGAGATCCACTCAACTTCGCCGAGGCTCTGCTCAGGGTGAGCCTCCGCCTGCACCATCACCCAATCCTGAGTGCCGCCGCCCTGCTGCAGATCGAGCCGCAGATCAACCGGAAGGAACGGACGGCGCAACAGGGGATCAGCTTCGAGCCAGGGATACCCAAGTTCGGCCGGGTCCCATAGATGGATGTGGGCATCGACCATGCGGCGGGGGCGGGTCATCGCGATCCTCCTTGACTACGCCGGGGCAAACCCTACCCCGAAAGTCATCCAACCAATGGTGGCGAGGAATCACCGTGTCGGCGTCCGATTTGCCGCCGTCCCCGCGTCATAGGCCCGAAGTAGTCCGGGTATAATTCGTCGAATCATTTGACCTTTGCAGCCGCTACCGCCTACCGTTTGGGCGATACATCCGATCACTTCTGGGGCTTCTCGTGCCAACTGTCCAGTCCGTCGACGTGGTTGACGTGCGATTTCCGACGTCGCTCGACCGTGACGGTTCGGATGCCATGAACAAGGACGGGGACTACTCCGCGGCGTATGTGCTGCTCTCGACCGACGACTCGGAGCTGGGCGGGTTCGGGCTGACCTTCACGATTGGCCGGGGCAATGAGTTGTGCGTGGCGGCGGCGCGGCGGCAGGCGGCGTTGCTGGTGGGGATGGACGTCGACGTGATGGCGGCCGACATGGGCGCCGTGTATCGGGCCCTGACGGACGACTCGCAGCTGCGTTGGTTGGGTCCCGAAAAGGGAGTCGTGCATCTGTCCTTGGCGGCCGTTCTGAATGCGGCCTGGGATCTGGTGGCCCGGCGAGCCGGGGTGCCGCTTTGGCGGCTGTTGGCGGGCATGTCGGCGCAACAGTTGGCTGCGGTGGCTGATCTCCGGTACGTCTCTGACGTGCTGACTCGAGCGGAGGCCGAGTCGATGTTGGCGGCTTTGGAGCCGACGCGGGCGGAGCGAATCGCGCTGCTGGACCGCGAAGGCTATCCCTGCTACACGACCTCTCCCGGCTGGCTCGGCTACACCGATGAGAAGTTGGAACGGCTGTGCAAGGAGGCGGTCGCCGCGGGCTTCTCCTACATCAAGCTGAAGGTCGGAGCGAATCTCGCAGACGATCGACGTCGGTGTGCAATCGCGCGCGACATTCTCGGCCCGGATCGACATCTCATGATCGATGCGAACCAGATGTGGGACGTCGCTGAGGCCATCGAGTGGGTCAACGCGCTGGCCGACTTCAAGCCACTGTGGGTCGAGGAGCCGACCAGCCCTGACGACATCTTGGGCCATGCGGCGATCCGCGCCGCCGTACGCGCCGATCGGGGTCGCTACCGGCGAACACGCTCACAACAGGGTGATGTTCAAACAGTTCCTGCAAGCCGGGGCGATCGACTACGCACAGATCGACTCCTGCAGGCTGGCCAGTGTCAACGAGATCATCACGGTGCTCTTGATGGCCGCCAAGTTCGGCGTCCCGGTCTGCCCGCACGCGGGCGGTGTGGGGCTTTGCGAGCTTGTTCAGCACCTGTCGATCTTCGACTACATCGCAGTTTCCGGGCAGCCTGGACGGGCGCGTCACGGAGTACGTCGACCACCTCCACGAACACTTCACGGACCCGTGCGTCGTGAAGAATGCGGCGTACGTGTTGCCCACCGCCCCCGGCTACAGCTCCCGCATGGACGCCGGCTCAGTCAAGACCTACCGCTACCCGGACGGCGTGTACTGGAGCCAGCAACCGGCCGCTACCTAGCTACTCACTCGTTGCGCAGAGCGGTCCGGCCAGAATGCCTCACATCTGGCGTCATTCCGTCGACTTGGTGACTGAGAGTCCGCTCGCGGTGCCTTGGAGGCAGCAGATGACGGTTACGGCAGATGAGACAAAGGCGACTCAAGGCGCGGGAAACGCCCCCGGGCGTTGGTTCGGCGTGGGCCGCAGCACCGACATCGACGCCCGAACGGCCGGTGTCCAAGCAGCTCGCACCGCATTGGCCGGGCGGACTGCAGCGTTGGTGGTCGTCTTTTGCCCGGCCGACATCGATCTTCAGGCCATGCTCGACGGCGTCAGGTCCGAGGCGGGAGACGTCCCGTTGATCGGCTGCAGCGGTTTGGCCGAGCTCGCGGCGGACGGGCCTGCGGAGCCCGCAGTGGTCGTGAGCGTGCTCGGAGGTGACGGCTTCGAGATCCGCGTCATCGAGGCGCCGAACGTGTCGGCTGGCCAGCGCGTTGCGGGCGAACATGTCGCTGAAATCGTCGAGCAACTCACCGGCGAGCACAAACTCCTCCTGTTGCTTGCCGACGGACTCGCCGGTGAGCAGCACGAACTCGTGCGTGGCGCGTACAGCGTCATTGGCGCGACAGTTGGATTGGCGGGCGGTTGTGCCGCCGATTACTTTGTGTACGAGAAGACGTACCAGTTCATCGGTGATGCCAACGGGATCCGCGTGCTCAGCGACGCGGTGGTCGCTGCAGCGATCGGCTCCGATGCACCGATCGGTGTCGGTGTCGCCCATGGTTGGCGCAAGGTCGGTGAGCCCATGGTGGCGACCCGCAGCGCCGGAGGGAGCGTCTACACGCTCGACGGCGAGCCTGCGCTTGACGTGTTCGCGGAGCGGATGGGCTCGACCAGGGCGATGGCAGCCGACGCGAAGGCATTCCAACTTTTCGCACTCAAACACCCGCTCGGGATGTCGCGCCGCAGCGGTGAAGACATTCGCGTTATTCACGGCGGCGATGTCGAGGATGGCTCGATCACCTGTCTCGCTGACGTACCGCAGGGCGCGCTGCTCTGGATCATGGAGACCGATCGGCCGGGCTTGGTTTCCAGCGTCGACGACGCGTACACGGAGGCAGTCAACGGGCTTGACGGCGCCGCGCCGCTGGGCTTCTTGGCGTTCGACTGCGGCGTGCGCTACCTCATCCTGGAGGCCGACGGCATCCGCGAGGAGGTCTCGAGGTTTGCCGAACGGGCTCCAGGCGTGCCGTTCGCCGGCTTCTACACGATGGGCGAAATCGCTCGCACGCGCGGTGCGCGGGGCATGCATCACCTGACGTTGGTGCTGGTGGCCTTCGCATGAGGAGCAGCCCGTGGCGTATCACTGGTCCATTCATCAGCTGACCGAGTACTTCAAAGCTGTCATATCGCAAGATGACGAGGTCGTCGCCGCGGTGCTCGACGAGACTGCGCTGCAGGAGAGTGCCAGCGGGAAGGGTGTCGGCGCGGGATTGTGGGCACTGTCCGGCGCGCTGATGCTATTGCTGGATGAGTCGAACCTGATCCTCGCCGCGAACCCTGCGCTGTGCGCCGCCGTTGACTCCACAGAAGGTGACTTGATTGGCCACGAAGGCCACCAGCGCCGTCATCAACCGGAGCTAGACGACGGAGTTCTGGATCGCCCAGAGCATCGCTGCCGCCCGGCTGGAAACCCCGATCTTGCTGTACACATGTTGGATGTGATGATCGGCGGTCTTGGGCGAGATGAAGAGCTGAAGGGCGATCTCGCTGGTCGTCAGTCCACGAGCCGCCAAGCGCAGCACCTCGACTTCTCGAGGTGTCAGCCCATGGACATGCTTGGGTGTGGAAGAGGCCAGGCCGCCGTGGCCGGCCGCTTCGAGCACGGCGTTCGTCGCCCGCTGATCAAGCACGCCCAGCACGACGAGCCGGCGAAGTTCGGCAGCGGCTGAGTCCGTTGAGAATGCCGGCCGATCTGCACGGTCGGTGGTCAGCCCGACGTACATGTCGGTGCTCGCAAGAAGGTGCCCGCAGGTGCTGACCGACTCGGACTTGATCCGCTTGTGGTACCCGGACCCGTCCGACTTCTCATGGTGCGCTGCGGCGATCGGACTCAGAGCGGCGAGCGCCGGCGTTCGGCGCAGCATCTGCTCGGTGAGCATGGGGTGGACTTCGACCCGATCGAACTCGGCGCGCGTGAGTGAGCTGGACTTGTCCAAGATCGAGTTAGATACGGCGGTCGTGCCGAACTCGTGGACCAGCGCCGCTCGGCGCAACGTCGTAATCTCGTCCTCGGAGCAACCGAGTTGGGCCGCTGCAGCTGCACTCAGCTGCGCGCACCGACGGCTATGGCCCGCCATGTAGGGGGACTTCAGGTCGATGAAGTCGGCCGCAACTTCGAGGGCGGCGTCGAGGTCGGCTCCCTCGAGAATCCGGCGTGGCCTCGGCTCGAGACTGAGCACCTCGTCCCACGGATCGCTCTTTCCCAGACGCTCCAGCCAACCGGCCCCGTGCGTCGCGAATAGGTCGGCCAATTCGGGGTCGTAGGTGCGGTCGCGGCGTTCCCGCGCGGCGTCGAGAGCACGCTCTGGTGAGAAGAGGCGGGCGATGGCCTCCATGTCGTGGCTGAGGTGCACGACGCGCATCGCGAGCGGAATCTCGTCACCTTTGGCACCGGTCGGAAAGCCGTTGCCGTTCCATCGCTCGAACGTGAAGCGCAATGCGTCGCGGACGTCGTCGGTCATGTCGAGTCGCCGGGCTAGCATGTCGCCGACTTCGCATCCCGACGCGAAGTTGTGAACGGCCCAGTCGTGCGCCCCGGCTTGGATCGCCGCCACGATCTGCTCGCGTTCCGCCGGCGGATGGCCGGCCGTTGCGTAGGCGAATACATCGCGCATGACCTCTGCCGGGTTCGCCGCGTCGTGCACGAGCGTTTGCGCGCGAATCGCGATCTCGTCACCGAACAGGGTGGCCACCTCGTGTGCGTGCCCGGTGCATCCTATGTAGCGCAGCAGCGCGACCCAGTAAACCGTTTCGGACAGTTGGGCATCGAAGCCGGCTTCGTCACATATCGCTGACGCCAGCAGGCATGAACGCAGCTGCGACTCAAGTGGTTGACCAAAGGCGTTGTCCTGCGCAAGCGCGAATGTCGCGATGAACTCGCCAAGCCGAAGCGGTTGACCAGAAATGGGGAAACCTCCCGATGCCGGGCGGAGCCAGAGCCGCGCAGGATCACCGTACACACCCCGAACACGAAGGAGTACGGCAATGATCCTGGCAACGACAAAGGTCGAGAACTACGAGCGTTTCCTCGAGATCTTCTCGACGAAGGGTGCCGACAAGCGCAAGGTGCACGGGTCCAAGGGCTCGACCGTGTTCCGCGACCCCGTCGAGGACGACCGGGTTTGGGTCCTGTTCGACTGGGATGCGGCCGGCTGGAAGAGCTTCGTCTCCGACCCCGAGGTCCCCGCGATCCTGGCCGAAGCCGGTCACATCGGAAAGCCGCAGGCCGCGGAACTCGGCGGTCGCTACGGCGCCTAACGGCCCGCCACCTACCCGATGATCCCTGCAACCACCGTAGGAGTGGACAAATGAACGGATCAGCATCCACCGGCCCTATCAAGGTCGGTGTCATCACAGACCAGACCGGCCCGCTTTCCGTCATGGGCATCGCCAACGCCAACGTCGCCACGATGGTGATCGACGACATCAACGCGGAGGGTGGTCTCCTGGGGCGCCGCCTCGAGTTGCACCTCGAAGACAGCGAAACGACCGACAGCGTCGGGGAAGCAAAGGCCCGCAAGCTCATCCAGCAAGATCAGGTCGATGTCGTCTTCGGCGGTATCTACAGCTCCATGCGACAAGCCATCAAAGGCCCGGCGGTGGTGGAGGGGAAGACGCTCTACGTCTATCCGGAGCAATACGAGGGCCAGGAATGCGACCCGCTGATCTTCTGCACCGGCCCGGTGCCGGCTCAGCAGATCGATCCACTCATTCCTTGGCTCATGCGAGAGACCGGCGTGCGAAAGTTCTACCTGCCGTCGGCCGACTACATCTGGCCGCACGTGCTGAACGCCAAGGTCCGCGAGGCCGTCACTGCGCACGGTGGCGAGATCGTGGGCGAGGAGTACTACCCGCTCGACCACATGGATTACGCCGCGACTATTGACGCCATCATCTCCACCGGCGCAGAGGTCGTGTTCAACACCATTGTTCCGCCCGGAGTCGGTCCGTTCCTGCAAGGCCTGCATGAGTCCGGTTTCGTCAAGGGCGGCGGGAAGTTGGTCTGCACGTATGTCGACGAGAACGTGCTGGACATGGTGCCCGCCGAGTGGGTCGAGGGCCTTTATAGCTGCCTCGACTACTACCAGGACGTCAGCGACCCGTTCAGCCGGGAGTTACTCGCCGGCTACAACCGCCGATTCCCGGGTGGCCCCAAGTTCGCCGCCGGCAGCGCTTGCACTGGCCTCTACCGCGGGCTTCGGCTTTGGCAGGCAGCGGTCAACGAGGCGGGCTCTCTCAAGCAGGACGACGTCATCGCGGCGCTCGACCACGCGCGCATCACCGACGGCCCCGGCGGGCCAGCGGAGATGGTGCCAGGACAGCACCACGTCCGGATGAACATGTACATCGGCCAGGCCGAGAACGGCCGGTTCAAGACCGTCGAGAGCCTGGGCGCCATCGATCCGCGAGAGCGCACTCTCGCGACCGCCTGATCAGGAGTGCGGGCCGGCTCACAAGAGCCGGCCCGCACTGCCTATTGGACGCGACCTCGGGCTGCGACCATGCCATGATGCGACCATGGTGACGGCGTTGGTGACCTTCGCGTGCGCGGCCGCACTCATCGTGCTGCTTCCTGGCCCCGACACGCTCGTCGTCGTGCGCAACCTGATCCGTGGTGGACGACGGTCAGCGGCACTCACCGTCATTGGGGTGCTGTCCGGCCTCGCCGTCTGGGTCGTCGCAGCAGCTCTCGGGTTGGCCGCCGTGCTGCGCGCCAGCCACGATGGCTACACGGCGCTGCGCCTCGTCGGCGCGGTCTACCTCATTTGGCTCGGCGTGAATTCGCTACGCATTCGCTACCGGCCAAGCAATATCGGGCCAGGCCGCGGTAATCAGGTGCAGATCCCCGATCCGCCCCGGCGGATCGTCGGTACCGGCTATCGCGCCGGGCTGGCTACCGACTTGCTCAATCCCAAGGTCGGTGTCTTCTTCGTGAGCTTCCTGCCCGGCTTCGTGCCGGCGGGGCACGCCGTTGGCCCGACCTCGTTGATGTTCGGCGCCATCTTCGTTGTCGAGACTGCGGTGTACTTCGCGTTGCTGCTCGCACTCGCGGCCCGCGTCACCAAGTGGATGAGCGAGCCGCGAGTGCGCCGCAGACTGGATCGGGCGACCGGCCTTGTGCTGATCGGGTTCGGCCTGCGAATCGCCTCCGAGCACTGAACTCAAACTCTCTGCAGCAACTCAACCTGCCCAACAGATTGCGCTTCGACCGACTGCCCGAGAGGCAGCCGCTCAAGCCAGCGCGGCAGGTACCAGTTGCGCTCACCGAGCATCGCCATGACCGATGGCAGCAGCACGGCGCGCACGATCGTCGCGTCGAGTAGTACGGCCACCGCAAGTCCGACCCCGATCTGCTTCATCGAGACCTGCGACAGCGTGCCGAACACCGAGAACACGGCGACCATGATGACCGCAGCACTGGTGATAACGCCTGCGGTCGAAGCAATGCCGCGCTCGACGGCGTCCCGCGTACTCATGCCCAAGCGGCGATTCTCGACGACCCGACTCAGGATGAACACGTGGTAGTCCATCGAGAGGCCGAACAAGATCGCAAACATGAACAGCGGTATCCAGGTCGCGATCGTGCCCGTCGAGGTGTAGCCGAGCACCGAGTCGAACCAGTGGTGCTGGAACACGAGCACCATGACGCCGTACGACGCCCCGATCGACAGCAGGTTCAGCACGATGGCAGTGAGCGCGACTGTCAATGACCGGAAAGCGCTCAGGAGAAGGAGAAACGCGAGGCCGAGCACGAAAGCGAACACGAAGGGCGCGTGCGTGGTCAGCTGCTGTCCGAAGTCGACCGAGCCTGCGGTCTCGCCCGTGACATACACGTGCACGCCCGGCACCTTCCCGATCGTCTCGGGGATCACGGTGCTACGTAGTGCTTTCAACGCATGAACGGACGTCGAGTCGCTGCCGTTGCCGTTCAGCGGAATCGAGACCTCGGCAACCGTTCCAGCAGGGTTGACGCGGGTCGTGAGCGCGGCCGACATCTGACCGGTTGCTGCTGCCTGAGCAGACATCGCCCGCAGGCCCGCCTGTACCGCTGGCGTGTTGACGTCCGGCGCCGCGACAACGACGAACGCCGGTTGCGGTCCCCCGGGGAAGGCTGTCGACAACCGATCGAGCGTCTGCACGACGGGCAGGCTCTTGGGTAAGTCGGAGTTGCCGGGCAGCGCGGTCTTCATGCCGACGAGCGGGAGTGCGAGCAGGACCAACGTGCCACCCGCGATGATCGCGGACCGCGCCGGCCGACGCAGCACGACCCGAAGCACACCCCGCCACGCCCGGCTCTCGCCGTCCGCTCGGCGCAGCTTGTGCACCAACGGCAACCGACCCTTTTCGATGCGGTCGCCGAGCCACGACATCAGTGCCGGCAGCACGGTGACCGAGCCGAGCACCGCGATCGCGACGACGAGTACCGTTGCCTCGGCGACACCCTTGAAGGTGGCGTTGCCGGTGAGGAAGAGCCCACCGACGGCGGCGACCACCGTGAGTCCCGACACGAGGATCGATCGGCCCGACGTCGCGGCGGCGATGCGCAAGGCCTGCCCTGGGCTGTTGCCACGCGCTCGCTCCTCACGCTCGCGCTTGAGGTAGAACAGCGTGTAGTCGACGCCCACGGCGAGACCGACCAGGAGCATGACCGACGTCGCCGTGCCGTCGATGTGCACCGCGCGGCTCGTCAGAGCGAGCAGCCCACCGGCCGCCATGAACGCGGTCAGCGCAAGGCCGACCGGTACCACAGCGGCGACCAGCGAACCGAAGACCGCGAGCAGAATCCCGAGCGTCAACGGGATCGACAGCATCTCGGCGCGCTTGAAGTCCTTGCCGAGGGTCTTGTTGAGCGCCTGCTCCCCACTCGCGTCGCCGACTTCTTCGACGCGAAGTGACGGGTTCGTCTTCTGCACGGCGGCAACCGCGTCAAGCACCGGTTGCACTCGCGACGCCGCGGTGTTGGCGTCCCCGGTCAGGTCGAACGTCACGAGCATCGAGTGCCCGTCGGGTGACACGAAGGACTGCCCGTCGGCGTCCAGCGGTGAGTGCAGGTTGCTCGATGAGCTTCGTCGAGCTGACGGCGGCGACTACCTGCGTGACGGCAGACCGCAACGCCGCGTCGTCCGGCTGGCCGTTCTTGGTCTGCACGAGCACGTTCTCCGAGGCGGCGTTCGGGAAGCCCGACGACGTGAGAACCCGCTCGGCCTTCGCGGTCTGCCCGTTTGACCCTTCGGCATTGGTGATCTGCTTCGTCCCTGACGAGCCGATGACCAGCGCCGCAAGGACGAAGATCAGCCACCCGATGATGGCGGTCTTGCGGTGGCCGGCGCTCCAGGTGCCCATGCGTGCCGCGACGTTCACGGTGTTCCCCTCTCGTAGCTGTCGAGCATCGACAGTGCCGGAGGCGGGCGCGTGCTGTCGGTTGGGCTGGCGACCGTCTTTGGGGTGGGGACACCCGGTGTAGTGGGGTGGGATAACCCCCGATGGAAACCGGGAGGTGACGGGATGGGTCAGTGGCGGCCAGCGCCGCTACTTTGGACGACGTGAGCCACTCAGCCGCCGTGCAACCGTCTCCTGCGGGTCGTCGCCGCTTCGTCCGTCAGGGCGTGCTGCAGCTAGCGTTGCGGATGGTCATGGCTCTCACAGACCTGCCGGTCGCGACCTTCACCTTCGTGCTGATGGTCACGCTCGTGAGCACCTCGGTCGGCCTGATCGCAGCCTTCCTCGTCGGCATCCCGTTGCTGATCGGCACCGGCATGATCGCCCGCGCGCTGGCGAACTTCGAGCGGGCTCGGATGCGGCTGTTCCTGGACATCGAGATACCGCGGCTTCCTGGCACGGCCAAAGGGATTCAAGGCCGCGCTTACCGATGGCCCAACGTGGCGCGCGATCCTGTATCCGTTCGTGCAGTTCCCGCTGGCGATCGCGACGTTTGCCTCTAGCGTGGCCGCGCTCGGCACCTCACTTGCGCTGATTTCGATGCCGGCCTGGATCAACCATGTTCCGTCGCACCACGCCGACCTCTGGCTGCTCTCCGTCGGGAATGACGCACGGCCTGGTCGGCTACCGGCGCTCGGCATTGTCGATCGGTCTGTTCGGTGCCGGCCTCACATACGCGCTCACCACCGCGGAGGGAGCGCTGGCCAAGGCGCTGCTCGGCGTCAGCGCGGCCCAACTCGCGCGGCGGGTCGACGTTCTCGAGGGCAGCCGGGCTCGCGTCGTCGACGCCGCCGAGGCCGAACGTCGCCGGATCGAACGCGATCTGCACGATGGCGCGCAACAGCGGCTCGTGTCGCTCGCGATGAATCTGGGCCGAGCCCGCGCCCGCTACGACGACGATCCCGAAGCGGCGCGGGTGCTGCTCGACGAGGCGCACGCCGACGCCAAGCACGCACTCGTCGAACTGCGCGATCTGGCGCGTGGTCTGCATCCCGCAGTGCTCACCGATCGAGGACTCGACGCGGCTCTGTCCGGGCTCGCCGGCCGCTCGCCAGTGCCGGTCACTCTCGACGTCGAGGTCGAACCTCGCTGCAACCCGACGATCGAGGCGATCGCCTACTTCGTCGTCAGCGAAGCGTTGGCCAACATCGCGAAGCATTCGGGCGCGAGCCGAGCCGACATCGTGGCTCGGCGCGTCGGCGATCGGTTGCACTTGACGATCCGCGACGACGGCGTCGGTGGTGCGATCGCGCACCCGGGAAGCGGGCTCGCCGGTTTGACCGATCGTGTCGGTGGCGTTGACGGCTCGCTGCACATCGACAGTCCGGTCGGCGGTCCGACCGTCCTCACCGTGGAGTTGCCATGCGAGTCGTGATTGCCGAGGACTCGGTTCTGCTGCGCGAAGGACTCTCGCGGCTGCTCACCGAGTCGGGCATGGACGTCGTCGCCGCTGTCGGCGACGGCGAGTCGGCGCTGCGCGCGGTCGAGGACCACTCGTCCCGATGTCGCGGTGCTCGACGTTCGGATGCCGCCGACGCACACCGACGAGGGGCTGCGGGCGGCACTGGTGATCCGTCGTCAATGGCCGGACGTCGCGGTGCTGGTGTTCTCGCAATACGTCGAGGAGCGCTACGCGACCGAACTGCTCGCGGGGGAGACCCGCGGTGTCGGCTACCTGCTGAAGGACCGGGTCGCCGACGTCGTCGAGTTCGTCGACGCGCTGCGGCGGGTAGCTGGCGGCGGGACCGTTCTCGACCCTGAGGTCGTCGCGCAGCTGCTGGCTCGGAGCCGGCGGTCGCATCCGCTCGACAAGCTGACTGCGCGTGAGCGAGAGGTGCTCGGTGTTGATGGCTGAGGGCCGCTCGAACGGTGCGATCGCGGCGGCCCTCGTCGTGGGTGAAGGCGCGGTCGAGAAGCACGTCAGCAGCATCTTCACCAAGCTCGATCTACTGCCCGCCGACACCGACCATCGCCGAGTGCTCGCCGTCCTGCGTTATCTCGAGAGCTGAGGCGCTGTCATGAATCCAACCGGTGGTCGAATCGCGGCGCTCGCGGTGGGCCTGCCGTTCGTCGTTGCGGCGGCTGTTCTTGGCGCGTTCACCATGGTCGGCACGTTCGCGCGCGCCAGCGAACGCCACGTTGCCAGCTATCAGTGGAGCGGTGGTGCGATCACGTTGCGCACGAGCGGAGACATCACGGTGCAGGTTGGCGACAGTGCACAGCGTCGGGGTCACGTACACCGAGCACTACGAGTTGAAGAAACCGACGGTGCGTGCTTCGACATCGAACGGCGGTGTGCAGCTGACGGCCAGCTGCCCAGGCGGACTCTTCGGGAACAACTGCCAGATCAACTACGTGGTGACTGTGCCTGCTGCGGCGACGCTGAATCTGCACTCCGGGGATGGCTTCATTCACCTGAGCGGAACCACCGGGGCGGCCTCGTTGAACAGCGGCGATGGCCATATCGCGTTCGACAACGTGACCGGCGACGTGGTCGCGCAGTCAGGTGACGGTGCCATCAGCGGCACAGCGGTGCGCTCGAAGAACGTCCACGCCTCGAGTGGCGACGGCGGAATCAACATCGAGTGGTCGGTGGCTCCGACGACAGTCGTCGCGAGCTCGGGTGACGGCGGCACCCGCCTCGTCCTCCCGACAAGGCAGCGGGCCGTATCGAACGTCGACCCATACGGGCAATGGGAGCGTCCACGTCACTTCGCTGATTGACTCAACAGCGGCTGCCTCGATCACTGCGACAACGGGCGATGGCGGAATCTCGATCGGATACGCCAACCCCTAGCTACAGCACTTTCGACATGCGGATCGTCGAGATCCGGTAACCGAGCGACTCGTAGAGGCCGCGCGCCACGGTGTTGTTGCCGAACACGTTGAGGTCGAGTCTGGCGGCACCGCCTTTGCGCGCGAAATCCTCGGCCAGTCTGACCGCCTGTCGGCCGAGCCCATGACCGCGGGCCGCTACGTCAATCTCGATCGACCACAGCCACCAAATGTTGGCGGGGGTGTCGTACCCCGCGCCGATCCACACGCTGCCGACCGGCAATCCATCCTGGGTGACGACGAACACGAACTGACCCTGCGCCGGCAGGCCACCAGGGAAAAGGCGTTCGCTTATCTCGCCTGCGACGCGTAGGGCGGTGTCTCGGTCCTCGCCGGTGTCCACGCGGTCGGCGACGTGGTCGGCCTTGCTCTGTTCGAGCCACGGTCCGATGTCGTGCGACGGCATCGGCTGCAGAGTCACTGCCATGACAGCTACCTTAGGCGGCGCTTAGCCCGGCCGGGCCGCAGGACTAGGCATTTGCCCAATGCACGGCTCCCACCTCAGGCAGCGACTCTGAATGTGCCGGAAAAGGCATCTTCGGAGGAGCAGCACCATGTCGAACCAGGATTTCTTCGCGGCGTCGGTGAACGCACGCCGAGCCGCTTTGCAGCGCGAAGCCCGAGCCTCGCGACTAGCTCGGCAAGCACTACGGGCCGGACGCCGGTCGGCGAAGGCTGCAAACGGCCACAGCCAGGCCCACGCGGACGCTCGGCACTCGGCGCCCGCGCTCAATGCCACGGTGATCTGCGGTAGCTGAGCGATACCTTGGAGCACGTGACGGTCGTACGCAGCGGCCTCAGCCTGGTCATGGTCGGCCGGGCTGGCGAGCTACGCCGCCTGCAGACCATGGCGCAGGGATTGACCGAACCACGCGTCGTCCTACTCAATGGCGAAGCCGGCGTTGGAAAGAGCCGGCTGGTGCGCGAGTTCGTCGCCACCCTGCCCGATCACCAAGTACTCGCGGCCCATGCCGAGCCTGGGCCGCTCGGCCGACCTTTCCACCTCCTGCACGAGGCGATCGAACGGCGGGTCGGGTCGTGGACCTCGATTCCGGCGGAGCTCGCCAACTCGCGGGAAGCCTTGCAGGTGTTACTCGGGCCGGTCGTCCCGATCCTGTGCAGTGACCCCAGCACGGACGTCACAGTCGGAAGCGAGCAGACCCTGCGTGCCGCTGTCGACCTCGTGCGCTACCTGCTCGACGGTCGCCCTGGCGTGCTCGTCGCTGAGGACCTTCACTGGGCGGACGCCGAAAGTCTGCGGCTTATCGGACGGCTGGCGACCACCGCCGATCTGCCCTTGCTGATCGTCGGTACCTTCCGGCCAGGCGTGGCCGAGGGCCGGCTGCTTGCCGACATGATCGATCGAGTCGCGCGTCAACGACTGGTCGAACACATCGAAGTCGCGCCTCTCACCGAGACACAGGTGGCGGAGTGGCTCGCGGCTATTTACCAGAGCCGGGTTCCGTGGCGCGTTGCCACAGATCTCGCGCGGCGCACCTCCGGAAATCCCTTCTTCCTCGAGGAACTGGTCAGCTCGGCGCCTGGCGTCGAACTGGAGGCGTTGTGCGCGCTGCCGCTACCGATCAGCGTCAGCGAGGCTGTGTTACGTCACCTCGACGGACTCCCCGACACGCAGCGGCGGATCGTCGACTCGGCCGCCGTACTGGGCCGTCGGATCCCGTTTGATCTGCTCGCGATCGTGTCCGGAGCGGGCGAAGACGACTTGATCGCGACCATGCGGGAACTGGTCGAACGCGGCGTCGTCACCGAGGTCGAGCCGGACATCTTCAGTTTCCGGCACGCGCTGACCCGCGAGGCGGTCGCGAGTCGCCTGCTCGGGCGGCAACGCCGGAGGCTGCACGAGAAGGCGCACGCCGCGTTGCTGGAAATGGGCAGCGACGATTGGGGAGCTCTCGCCTATCACGCCGCGGGTGCGCATCTATGGGACGACGTTGTCGACGCCGCCCGCCGCGGTGCTGCTGTGCATTTGCGCACCGGCTCGACCTACGAAGCGTTGCGCCTCGCGGAGCTCGGACTGCAAGAGGTCGACGCAGACGCCGCGTTGCTGGAGCTCGCGATGCGCGCCGCCTGGGCCTGCGGCCTGCTCGTCAATGCCGCGAGCTACGCGACGCAATGGGCCGCACTGGCCGAGGCTGGTGACCACGATGGTGAACTCAGCCGCGCCTTGCGTGCACTCGCGCGGCTGAAGTGGGAAGTCGGCGACACCGAGGGCCACGCTGCCCTCGTTACCCGGCTGCTGATTGTCGCCGATCGGTTGGCCGATGGCCCTGACCTCGCGGCGGTGTACAGCTACGTTGCCGAGGTGCGGATGCTGGCGAGCCAGTCCGCGGAAGCCGTCGAGTGGGCCGACCGGGCTCTTGCCCTCATGGCGGACGACGACGAGACGCGCGCTGCCGCGATGGTGAACAAGGGATCGGCAGTGTTCGACATCCCCGGCCGATTCGACGAAGGTGCGGCACTGCTTGTTACCGCCATCGATGCTGCAGTGGCGGCGGGTGATGTCTTCAGCGCATTGCGGGGCTTGAACAACCTGTTGCAAGGCGTGCTCGTGCGGTGGCCGGTGGACCAGGTGCAGTCATATATCGCGCGGATGACCGACTTGGTGTCCAGTTTCGGGCGGCACGACTGGGTGTCCAGCCTGGCCGGCATCATGTCGGCGTATTACTCGAACGCGCTCGGTGATCCAATCGCTGCACGTGCCGTGCTCGACGAAGCGCTACTCGAGTCGACGGCCGACGTGGGCGGCAAGCGCGGTTGGCTGTTGGCCGAACGCGCGTGGCTCGCCGGCGAGCTCGGCGAGGACGAGACCTTGGCATCATCGAGCGCGATGTACGCGCTCGGCTCAGTCGTCGCCGGCGGTACGGGTCAGTCGCACGATCATTGGCTCGAGGTTCTGAGCATGCAGTCGGCTGCTCGGTCCGGCGACCTGGCGACTGTCGCAAGCCGACTTGCCGACCTCGACCGCCGCGCGGTTGCGGCGCCCACAGGTGTTTGCGACTTGTCGTCATGGAGTTGGGGTTGTGGGCTGCTGGCCGCCGTTCGGGCCGGGATTCCTCCGGCAGAGGTCTCGCGCGTGCTCGACCTCCTCTTCGTGAGCCCGAACCGATCGGTTCGCGATGTCGATGTCGGATGGCGGCTTCATGTCCAGGCTGCGACAGCGGCGGCAGCCGGCGATCACCACCGTGCGGTCGACCTGTACAGGGCGGCACTTGCCGAGCCGCGTCGGCGTCCGGGGGCGATGGTCGATGCCGACGTCCGGATCGGGCTGGCCCGCAGCCTGCTGGCGCTGGGCAAGATTGACGAGGCGCAGGCCGCCGCAGCGGATGCCGAAGTGTTTCTGGCGCGGTGGACTGGCTGGCGTCGTGACGAGCTGGTGGCGTTGCAGCACCGGTTCGCTTCCGGGGGAGCTCGGGTGGTGTCTGGTCAGTTGACCGCGCGCGAGCTCGAGGTCGCGGCTCTCGTTGCCGAGGGTCTCAGTAATTCAGAGATCGGCCGCAAGCTGTTCATTTCGACAAAGACGGCATCGGTCCACGTCTCGAACATCCTGGCCAAGCTGTCGATGACTTCGCGCACCCAAATCGCCGCATGGGCGGTCTCTGAGGGCGTGGCGCACTAACCCCGCAAGGTCCGTCCAGACGCGAAATGTCGTAGAAACACGACACCAGCATCATGTCGCAACATGATCACCGATGCGGCGGGCCTTGACGCGTCCGCGCACCCGCAACGCGAGGTCGCAAGCGGGCCGATCCAGGGTGTTCTTGACGAGGTGTGGCACGAAGCTGGAGAGCGCGACGAGGGGGAACTCGCGACGTATATTCCCGAACTCGCGCGCGCGGATCGGTCGACGTTCGGGTTGGCGCTCGCATCGCTTGACGGGTGCGTGTATGCGGCGGGCCGCATCGACGAGTTCACCATCCAGTCGGTCTCGAAGCCGTTCGTCTATGCGCTTGCGCTGGCCGACCACGGCATCGATGCCGTGTTGGCGCGGGTCGGTGTCGAGCCGACCGGCAACGCCTTCAACACGATTAGCGTCGATGGACAGGGCCGGCCGTTCAACCCGATGGTGAACGCGGGTGCCATCGTGACGACGTCCCTCGTCGCGGGCGACAGTCCGGCGGAGCAGTTTCAGCGCGTCCACGAAGGCTTGTCCGCCTTCGCAGGTCGGCAGTTGGCGGTCGACGAGCGCGTGTTCGAGTCCGAACGTGGCACTGGCGATCGGAACCGCGCCATTGGCTTCCTGTTGCGCTCGGTGGGTGCCTTGCAGCAAGACGTCGACGCCGCGTTGGATGTGTACTTCCGCCAGTGCTCGGTCCTCGTCGATGCTCGTGACCTCGCGGTGATGGCCGCCACCCTCGCGAACGGTGGAGTTAATCCGCTGACCGGCGTGGCCGTCGTCCCGGCATCGGTGGTCAGCCGCGTATTGACGGTGATGTCAACCTGCGGAATGTACGACTTCGCCGGGGAGTGGCTCTACCGCGTCGGGCTCCCCGCCAAGAGTGGTGTCAGCGGCGGCATCGCCGCGGCGCAACCCGGGCGACTCGGCTTCGGAGCGCACAGCCCGCTCCTCGATGCACGCGGGAACAGCGTCCGTGGTATCGCTGCTTGCGAGTTGCTGTCGCATCGACTTGGTCTTCACCTCTTCGCCGTCAGTGGGGTGGATCTGGGTGGAAACCATCGCTTCGTGCGGGCGGATGTCGTTCGTTCGAAGCGGGTCCGGCTCATCCGTGAGCAGGCCATTCTCGACGCCGAGGGAGGCCGCATCGCCGTGCATGTTCTTACCGGAGCCCAGGATGCTGCGAGCATCGAGCGAGTGGCACGCGCTGTCGTCGAGGATGCACACTCTGGCGGCTGGCGGGTGTTCGATCTGCGTCGGGTAAAACGCGCGGACGCCGCGGCTGTCGACCTCCTCGTTCGGCTGACCGAGCAGTTGCGGTCGGCTGGTACCGAGGTCGTCGTGGTGCCACCCCGATCGGTGACTGCGCGGCGCAGTGTTGCGGCACTGGCCGCAGCGGCCAGTGCCGCCGTGGTCGATCCAGATGATGCGTTGCGGTGGTGTGAGGACGCCTTGCTCCGTCACTTCGGCGTGTCGGAGGGGCCACCCGACGCGCTCGTTCCGATTGGCGAGCAGGATTTGCTCGCAGGGCTGAGCGCGCCCACGGTGGCGGCGATCGAGGCGGCCGTGGAGACCCGCGTCTTCGCCGCCGGATCGCCCGTGTTCGCCGAGGGAGCAGCTGCGGACGGGCTCTACTTCGTGGCGGCCGGGCAGGTCAGTGCTGGACTGAGCCGCGGCGGGTCCTGGCGCCGCTTCAGCACGATGGGGCCGGGGTCGTCGTTTGGCGAGCTCGCGCTCGTCGAAGGCGGCTCGCGTTCTGCGGCTGTCGTCGCCGACGACGCGACGCTGTGCTTTGTGCTCACGGTCGATGCGTTTGCGAAACTGGTCGAAGGCGATCCGACGGCCGGCGCCGAGCTCTACCGAGCGATCGCTGCGAGTTTGGCCGGTCGGGTTCGCCAAACGAGCAAGGAGATCAGCGCTCTCGACCAGCGCGACTGATCACGACGGATACGTCGAGCCACCGGCCGCATCGCGTCACACGCCGGAAACGTTCGCGGGGCAGACTCGGGCAATGGTGAGCACCGCCGATCAGCTGGCGATCGCCGCCGCTGATCTGATGGTCACGCGGCTGGGCGAGACGACGGTGGCGTCACCCATGACGCGGTTGCTCCGCGACAGGGCGAGTTCTGTGCACTACGTACATGAGTCTGATCTGGTGCTCCTCGACGACACCGTCCAGATGGCAGTCGCCCGCGGTTTGCCTGCCGCGCAGTTGCCAGCATTCGAGCCTGGTGGCCCGCGCGAACGGCTGTACTTCGATCCCGGGACGACGCGCGCCGCCATCGTGACGTGCGGTGGCCTCTGCCCTGGCCTCAACAACGTCATTCGCGGACTCGTGCTCGAGCTCTCACAGAACTACGGGGTTATCGACGTCGTCGGCTTTCGCAACGGCTACCGCGGGCTCGTCAGTGCCGACCCGCCAATGATGTTGACGCCCGCCGTCGTTCACGACATTCACAACCGCGGTGGCACGATCCTGGGCACCTCACGCGGTGACCAGGACGCCCACGCGATGGTCGCCACGCTTAATGCGGCTCGACATCTCGGTGCTCTTCGTGGTCGGCGGCGACGGCACGTTGCGCGGCGCGCAGAAGATCGTCGAAGCAGCCGCCGCGCGTGGCTACGAACTGTCGGTGATCGGAGTACCGAAGACCATCGACAACGACATCCCGTATCTCGATCACAGTTTCGGGTTCCAGACCGCCTTCGCGAGGGCCGCCGAGTCGATTCGCGCTGCCCACATCGAGGCGAGCTCCACGACCCACGGTGTCGGCCTGGTGAAGCTGATGGGCCGGCATTCGGGCTTTATCGCGTGCTACGCCGCGCTAGCCAACCACGACGTCGATTTCGTGCTCGTGCCTGAGGTGCCGTTCGAGCTCGACGGTCGTGATGGGTTCCTGCACCATCTGCGGCGACGTGTCGAGACCCAGGGACACGTCGGTGGTCGTGGTTGCGGAGGGTGCTGGTCAGCACCTGCTGCCACCGGACGGTTCGCGCGACCCTTCCGGCAACGCTCGGCTCGCCGACATCGGCCAGTTGATGCGCGACCGCATTGTCGGGTGTTTCGCTGACGCACATTCTGAACTCAGCCTGCGTTACGTCGACCCCGGTTACGCGATTCGCAGCGTGCCGGCGAATGCATACGACGCGGTGTTCTGCATCCGGCTTGCGCAGGCCGCCGTGCACGCGGCGATGGCGGGTCGCACCGCAATGGTGGTCGGCCGCTGGCACGGCAGGTTCGTGCACCTGCCGATCGCGCTGGCCACCGCGAGCCGCAATCAAGTCGATCCGGACGGCGATTTGTGGATGTCGGTGCTCGAGGCGACCGGTCAGCCACCGCGGTTCGGTCGACCTGAGGTGCAGCTTCCGGCCGAGCGCGCCGAGATGGGTGCGTTGCCAGCGGTTCTTGCTCGCCGTTCATGATTAGGGCAGTAGCGCTCTGGGCACGGTAGACTGCGGGCTATCGCTCCGCCCGCGGAGCACATGATCGCCCTGTTCGCCCGACTCGGGTGGGGGCTTCCTGGTCACGACATCTGCTGCGGCAATTTGTAGTTCGCTCGGGTGCCACCTGCTCATCTCACACAGGCACGCGCGCGACGCCGGCAACCGGAAGGCTGCGATCATGACAACACGCTTTGGTTTCGTCAGTACCTACCCACCGACCATCTGTGGGCTCGCTACTTTCACGTCGTCCCTCTTTACCGAGTTGGTGACGTCAGCAGGCAACGAGGGTCGCGTCATCCGCCTCGTCGAGGCCCCGCAGCCCCAGGCCGGCCCGGAGATCGTCGGCCAGCTGGTGGCCGGCGACGCGCGAAGTGCCTGTAGCGCAGCCGAGTTGCTGAACGGCGGCGACGTCGCCATCGTGCAACATGAGTACGGCGTGTACGGGGGACCTGACGGCGACGAAATCTTGCTTCTTCTGCGGGCACTCACGGTGCCTTCTGTCGTCGTCCTGCATACCGTTTTGAGTGCGCCGACAGCCCATCAGAAGTCGGTCCTTGAGGCCGTCGTGGCGTCCGCTGACGCGGTCGTGACGATGACAGTGACCGCACACAATCGACTCGCGACCGGGTACGCCGTCGACATGCGGAAGGTCAATGTCATCCCGCACGGTGCACCGGCTGTCCGCACTCACGCGTTGTCCGTCCGCACCGATCGGCCCACCGTGTTGACGTGGGGCCTGATCGGCCCAGGCAAGGGCATCGAGTGGGGAATCGAGGCGATGGCCGCTCTCGCCGACCTGTACCCGATGCCGCACTACATCGTCGCTGGTCAGACGCACCCCAAGGTGTTGTTGCGCGACGGCGAGGCCTATCGCGAGCGACTCAAGGCGCAGGTAGCCGCGCTCCAACTCGGCGACAGTGTCAGCTTCGACAGCCACTACCGCGACAACGTGTCGTTGGGTGAGTTAGTCGATTCAGCGGACGTCGTGTTGTTGCCGTATGACTCGACCGATCAGGTGACCTCGGGTGTACTGATCGAGGCAGTGGGCGCACTAAAGCCAGTCATCGCGACCCGCTTCCCACACGCCATCGAGTTGCTCGGTGACGGCGCGGGACTGCTGGTGCCGCAGAAGAACTCGGCAGCGATCGCCTCGGCGCTGCGTACCCTGCTCACCGATCGCGAACTCGCCGCCGGCATGACGAAAGCGGCTGGCGCTGCCGGTTCCGAACTGGTGTGGGCGCACGTTGCGCAGCGCTATCTCGAGCTGGCGGGCGACCTGATCAGCGCGCGCGTGGCCGCGTGAACACCGCCCCGGCGCTTGCGAGGCCGGTGTTCGATCACTTGCACCGGCTGACCGACGGCCAGGGGCTCTTCGAGCACGCGCAGTACGGCGACCCGCGGCCCGAGCATGGCTACTGCCTCGACGATGTGGCGCGCGCGCTCGTCGTGATCTGTCGCGAGCCGAGCCCGCCCCCTGCGCTGCAGGCACTTGGTCGGCACTATCTGGATTTCACGTTGTCGGCGATCGAAGCCGACGGGTCGTGCCACAACCGCATGAGCATCGATGGTTCCTGGAGCGACGATCCCGCGGTCGAGGATTGGTGGGGGCGCGCCTTGTGGGGGCTCGGTGTCGCCGCCGCTCACGCGCCGACGCAAGCGATGCGCGCGCGTGCGCTGCTCGGGTTCCGGATGGCGGCGAGCGCTCGGTCACCTCATCCGCGGGCGATGGCGTTCGCGGCACTCGGTGCGGGTGAACTGCTGACCAACCGTGACGGGGAAGTCTCCGCAGAACTCTTGCTGCGGGATGCAGTGCAGGCGATCGGTCCGTCCGGTGTCGACCCTGCGTGGCCATGGCCGCAGCCGCGATTGACTTATGGAAATGGGTCGATCGTCGAGGCGTTGCTGCTTGCAGGGGCGGCGTTGCCCGATGCGGCAACGCAGGAGCGCGGCTTGCAGTTGCTCGAGTTCCTGCTCGAGATCGAGACGCATGACGGCCACTTGTCGGTCACACCGGTCGGTGGGCGTGGGCCTCTTGACCCTCACCCAGGCTTTGACCAGCAGCCGATCGAGGTCGCCGCAATCGCCGATGCCTGCGCCCGCGCGTACGAGCTCACCGCAGATCGACGCTGGCTGCGCGGCGTCCATATGGCGTGGTCGTGGTTCACGGGTGACAACGACAGCGCGACGCCGATGTTCGATCCTGACACCGGTGCGGGTTTTGACGGGTTGCTGCACGATGGCCGCAATCTCAACCAGGGCGCCGAGTCGACGCTCGCGCTGCTCTCCACTGCGCAACATGCTCAACGGCTCGCGCTGCTGCGGTGACGGTCACCGAATCCCTTGCTCGTCGGGTCGAAGCGCAGCTTTGGCCTGACCCGGCTCGCGTTGTCGCGAAGCTGTTCCTACCCGGTGAGGAACTGCCGCTGGGGCGTTCGCGGGCCGGAGCCGTCATTGCGCGGGTTCTGGCGTTGCCCGAAGACGAAGTCGAGCGGGTCGCAGCTGCATTGCTTGTCGACTTCTCCGCACCGGCATCGCGAGTACGCCGAGATGCTGGCCGACCACGCGTCGATGATGCGCTTGCAGGTGCAGTCGACGCCGGCGATGTCGGAGGCTCGCTCGCTGGTTCTTGGTGCAAGCTTCACCGCCGAGTACGCCGTTGAAGGCGCAGCGCTGTGCAATCCGAGCGCGGTGTTACACCCCGACCAGTCGGGTCTCGTCGAGGGGCAGGCGCGGATCGCGATCAGCCTGCGCGGCATCGGTGAAGGTCATATCTCGTCGGTCGGGTTCACCAGTGCGGTTGTCGGCCCAGGGCCTACATGGACGTTCGAGCCGCGGTCGCTGCCGATCGTTGCGGGGAGCAGCGCCGCGGCCTATTGGCAGAAGACACACCTGCGCGCGGTCTTGACCGACGAGGGTCGCACCGATGGACTCGCCCGCAGCGTGCTCGCTCACTTGCCTGCAATCTTTACCGGCATCGATCTCGAGCACGCTCTGGCTGAGGAGCGGCAGGATCTGTTGGCGACCCCAGGTGGGCAGGCGACCGTCGAGCTGCTCCGTCGGCTCGTAGCGTCGGCCTACGCGGTCGGTTTTCCGGCCGATCTCGCACTGAGCCAGCAGGTGTTGCTCCCGTCGGCACCCGACGAGAGCAACGGCATGGAAGATGCGCGCTTCGTGCGATTCACGTGGGATGACGGGACGGTCGAGTTTCGCGCCACGTACACCGCGTTCGATGGTCGCAAGATCTCGCCACGGTTGCTCATCAGCCCGGACCTGCGCACATTCCAGGCCCACCGTCTTGCCGGGCCGGCCGCGCGAAACAAGGGCATGGCACTGTTCCCGCGCACGGTGCATGGCCGTTATCGATCGCTGTGCCGATCCGACGGCGAGACCACCAGTCTTGCCACGTCAGTCGATGGATTTGTCTGGGGTACACCCGAAGTCATTCAGGCGCCTGAGGCCGCGTGGGAGGTTCTGCAGGTCGGCAACTGTGGACCACCGATCGAGACCGATCGAGGGTGGTTGGTACTGACCCACGGGGTCGGGCCGATGCGGATCTACTCGATCGGCGCGATCCTGCTCGACCTCGACGATCCCACGCAGGTGATCGCTCGTCTTGATCGACCGTTCCTCCAGCCAACAGCCGAAGAGCGCAACGGGTACGTGCCGAACGTTGTCTACTCCTGCGGTGGCGTGATTCACGACGGGCTGCTATGGCTGCCCTACGGGATCGGTGACGCGCGGATCGGCGTCGTCTGGGCGTCGGTCGACGAACTGCTGGATGAGATGGCGCCCGTTCGTCGCTGAGCGCGATGATGTCTTGGTGGGCACGGACTTGACCGCGTTGTCGGCCGCCTATTGGCGCTATTTCGAGCTGGGGCGAGGTGACCGCCAGCAGCGTTTAGCTTCGGACGAGTTCTTCTGGGCGTGGGACGCCGTGTCGACTGCCACCTGGGAGTCGCCTGAGCAGTCACTCGAAATGATCGATGCGATCCTCCATCATCCGGACGCTGATCCAGTGCTCGTCGGTGCCGGACCAATCGAGGATCTCTTGTCGAACCCTCCGCAACTGGTGGAAGAAATCGCGCAGCGCTGCCGCACGGACGCGCTGTGGCGCGAGGCGGTCGGGCACGCGATCATCGACGACCCGATTCCGGAGTCCCTGAGCCCTTACGCGATGCGACCTCGGCCAGCTCGCAAGCCACGGGACCTTCGCGGCAAGCAATAGTGCGCGATTTCCGATGGCGGTGCCAGACGCGTTGGCGGCATGACTCTCTAACGTCAGCGATCACGAAGCACTGGCGGCTGCGAGGTCAGCTGGCGACTTGTCGGCGTTGAGCCAGGACGCTGATCGCATCCGGTCGGTCGAGTCGTTGACCGTGCCATCGGGAGCCACTTGGTCCGGGTCGCGTTCAGCTGAACGCGGCCGCACCCGCGCGGCGTCCATGTGGATGACGACCGCTGCGCGTTCGTGGCCGCGTAACTCGCGCGGCGGGTTGTTGGCGTCGGCCAGGTCGGCTAGGCCGATCTCCGCCAGGCACGAGAGCGCATCGGCCGCGCTGCAGCCGTCGCGTTGCATGATGGCGTCGATCACCGCTGCGACTACTGCACCGCGCTCAGATCGAGCCGCGCTGTTAACTGCCAGCGGCTGTCGGCCGTCCAGGACTGTTTGAGGTACTCGCCGGGGTCGGTGGCGTTGTCGATATGATCAACGGTGCGCAGCCCTCGCACCATCAGCTCCAGCTGCGCTACGGTGCCGTGCTGCGCGACCTCGATCAGATCATCGACCAGCCGCGGATGCTGCCGCAGCGACCTGGCGACCCGCACCTGTTCGACCGTGGTGCGGTGCGCAATCCCGCACGAGTGCGTCAACCACTGCGCGGACGACGCCAACCCGAACGACAGATAGCCCTCGCGTGCATCGAAGTCCGCCACCAGCAGCGACCACCTGCACGTCGCCGCCGCGATCCGACCCGACATGCCGACGATGCGCTTACCAAGCTCATCGACCGACAACTCACCGGGCGAACCGTTCACCGAAGAAGCAGAAGCAGAAGAAGCAACGTGTTCCATGCCCGCACGCTACCCACGCCCACCGACACATTCCGACCGGTTCGCGTTCACGTGAACGCGGCGTCTCGTTTACCCACCACCTCGTCTTGGTGCCTGCACTCTGCTGTCGCCGAGGATTGCCTCATACACGCGCAGATATTCGTCGACCATTCGATCGGCACCGAATCGTGCTGCGGCACGTGCGCTGACCGTGCTGCGATCGAGACCCACAGCCTTAGAAACCGCTGCGACTGCCCCGTCGACGTCATGCACCAGGAAGCCGGTCACGCCCTCATCGACGACCTCGGGCATCGACCCCCGCCGGAACGCGACGACTGGAGTGCCGCACGCCATCGCTTCGACGACCGAGAGCCCGAACGGCTCGTCGAAGAAGATCGGATGAAGCAGTGCTGCGGCCGATCCGAGCACGTCGGCGCGCTGCTGCGGACCGATCGATCCGAGATAACGGATCTGGTCGCCGTCCACGTGTGGCTGCACTTGCTCGGCGAAATACCGCTCGTCTTGCACAATGCCGCAGATCACCAGACGGCGGCCGGCCCGCTTCGCGATCGTGATCGCGTCGGCAGTGCCCTTGTCGGGATGGATCCGGCCGAAGACCACGAGCTCGTCGCCTGGCGTGGTGTTCAGCGGCAACTGCGTGAGGTCGACGCCGTGGTAGATCGTCGCGAGGTAGTCGAGATCGGGGGAGCGGTCGGCGTCCGAAATCGCGACGTAGTGCGAGCGGGCCCGCTGGTAAGCGGGCAGGATGCCGGCGCCCGAGAACCCGTGGATCGTGGTGACCATCGGGGCGGCGCAGTGGGCCGCGAACGCGAGCGGCAGCCAGTCGAGTTGGTTGTGCACGAGGTCGAAGTTCTTTGATTCGGTCAGGGCGTTGGCGACATGCATCGCCTCCCAGATCCGGCCGTCCATCGACGGGTCCTCGGCGTATCCGTGCGGGCTGATGCCCTGCAGCTGCGCGCTGGTCTGCGAATCGAGCGTCGCGAACAGCGTCACGTCGACGCCTCGGGCCACCAGGCCCTCGGTGAGCAGACTCGTCACGAGTTCCCATGGGCCGTAGTGCAAAGGCGGCGTCCGCCAGGCGATCGGCGCCAGCATCGCGACCTTCACTATGCGCGGGCTCATGCGCACATTCTCCCCAATAGGACCCGGACGTTGGGCCGATGGGGGGAAATCGGGCGGAAGTCACCCAATCCAGGACGTCGGGGGCTTCGGCTCGTGCGCGTGCGAAGAGGACGACGGGTGGCTCGGGCCGCGGTGGTGGTTGCCGTTGTTGCTGCGGTGGGCGGCGTGCCCGCGCCGCGGGTGTGGTGACATCTGCGGCCGCGGCGAGCGCTGGTCCTGCGCTGTCCGTTGACGCGGCTGCGGGCCGGCACGCGATTAGCAACGACATCTACGGCATGAACTTCAGCGACGCGTCCCTCGCGACCGAGCTCGGTCTCACCGCTGATAGGTGGGGCGGCAACAGCACGAGCCGCTACAACTACACGAACAACACCCACAACACCGGCAGTGACTACTACTTCGAGAACATCGTCGACTCGACCTCACTCGACTCGTTCGTGGCGACTGATCTCGCGCACGGCGACAACCCGCTGGTCACCGTTCCGGCGATCGGATGGGTATCGAAGAACTCTCCTTCGTCGCACCCGTTCGACTGCGGCTTCAAGGTTTCGGTCTACGGAGCGCAGCAGTCGACCGATCCGTTTGACGCGAACTGCGGGAACGGCAAGCACACCAACGGCACTGCGATCACCGGCAACTCGCCGTCCGACACGTCGGTGTCTGAAGGCGGCGCCTTCGATCAGGCGATGGTGGCGCACCTGGTGTCGAAGTTCGGCACCGCGGCGACTGGCGGTGTGAAGAGCTACGAGATCGACAACGAGCCGACGCTGTGGAGCAGCACGCACGTCGATGTGCATCCTGCGCCGCTGAGCTACAACGAGTTGTGGACCAAGTCGCTAGCCGCGGCGCAGGGCATTAAGGCCGCAGACCCGACTGCGACTGTCGATGGGCCGGGCGACTGGGGCTGGTGCGCGTACTTCTATGCAGCCGACGACCCAGGCGGATGCGGGCCTGGTCCCGACAAGACCGCGCACGGAAACCTGCCTCTCGCGGCCTGGTACCTGCAGCAGTTCGCCGCTTACGACAAGGCGAACGGCCAGCGGCTGCTCGACTATTTCGACGAGCACTTCTATCCGCAGGAGACCGGCGTCGCGTTGTCGACGG